>CALNXX010000010.1:0-22614 GCA_942490545.1 uncultured Gammaproteobacteria bacterium
ATTGAAGGCGATGAACATGTGTCTTTTGACAAGTTCGATGTCGCTAATCTTGGAAGCCTTGAACGCGAAAAAGTTCGGGAACAACTGGTTAATTCTGGAATGTGGACGGCAATTCGTACTCGTCCATTCAGTAAAATTCCAGCATTAGGAACCACGCCTCACGCGATTTTTATTAGTGCTATGGATACCAATCCATTGGCGGCTAATCCAGAAATTGTGATTGCTGAGCGAGCGGATGATTTTGCAAATGGCTTAACCGTTTTGTCACGATTGACTGATGGTAAAGTTCATGTTGGAAAAACACCTGCTGCCAATGTTTCTACTGGAAACGCTTCCGTTCAAACTAGCGAATTCGATGGTCCACATCCTGCTGGATTAGTTGGCACGCATATACATTACACCGATTCAGTTGGTGCTAATAAAATTGCGTGGCATGTTGGCTATCAAGATGTCATGGCTATTGGCAAGTTGTTTACCTCTGGTGAACTGGATAATGCTCGCGTTATCTCCCTAGCGGGTCCAGCGGCGAATAAACCACGTCTTGTACGCACACTTTTGGGTGCCTCTACCGATGAGCTTGTTAGCGGCGAGATAGCAGACGGTGACAACCGTGTTGTTTCTGGTTCTGTATTGCACGGTAGTCATGCTCATGGTGTTCATGCATACCTTGGTCGTTATCACAATCAAATTACATTGCTAAAAGAAGGTCGCGAGAAGGTTTTTCTTGGATGGATGATGCCTGGTTCTGATATGCATTCCATTACCCGAGCTTATCTTGGGCATTTAAATCCCAAGCGTTTATTTAAAATGACGACCAGTACAAACGGTTCCGACCGAGCAATGGTGCCTATTGGTAACTATGAGCGCGTTATGCCTCTGGATATTTTACCGACACTTTTGCTACGTGATTTGCTTTCTGGAGATACAGATGCAGCTCAGACTCTGGGATGTTTAGAGTTAGATGAAGAAGATTTAGCATTATGTAGTTATGTATGCCCAGGCAAATATAACTACGGCGAAATCCTTCGCGATTGTTTAACTAAGATTGAGAAGGAAGGTTAAGCATGGGTTTAAAAGCATATTTAGAAAAAATCGAACCGCATTTTGAACCCGGCGGTCGATATGAAAAATACTACGCACTGTATGAAGCTGCGGCGACCGTTTTCTACACACCTGGTTTGGTCACCAAGTCCACCACTCATGTACGTGATAGCATTGATTTAAAACGCATCATGATTATGGTTTGGATGGCAACCTTCCCTGCGATGTTTTACGGCATGTTTAATGTTGGACAACAGGCACATGCGGCTATTATGGCAGGCGCCGGAGTTATTGCATTGCCTGATGTATGGCAAGCCGCTTTATTCACCGCTTTAGGTGGGCAGCTTGGAGGAGATGGTGTTGGTTGGCTAGGAATGATGGCTTACGGGGCCTGTTTCTACGTTCCCATCTATGCTGTAACCTTTATTGTTGGTGGATTCTGGGAAGTTTTGTTTGCCAGTATTCGCAAGCATGAAATTAACGAAGGTTTCTTCGTTACCTCCGTTCTGTTCTCTTTAACTTTGCCCGCAACTATTCCACTTTGGCAAGTTGCTTTGGGTATTACTTTCGGTGTTGTTATCGCCAAAGAAATATTCGGTGGCACTGGGCGTAACTTCTTAAACCCTGCACTTTCTGGACGGGCATTCCTTTATTTTGCTTATCCAGCACAAATTTCTGGTGATGCAATTTGGACGGCTGCAGATGGCTTCTCTGGCGCAACCATGCTGAGTAAAGCTGCTGCAGATAAGCTTGATTACAACAACATGGAATTATGGTGGAATGCATTCCTTGGTAACATTCAAGGTTCTGTAGGTGAAGTGTCTACCTTAATGTTGTTAGTGGGCGGATTGTTCATTATTTATATGCGCATAGCTTCGTGGCGTATTGTACTTGGTGTGCTTTTCGGGGCTGCAATATTCAGTACCCTCTTAAATATGCTCGGAAGTGCTACCAATCCTATGTTCTATATGCCTTGGCATTGGCATTTAGTAACCGGCGGGTTTGCTTTTGGTATGTTCTTTATGGCTACCGACCCGGTTTCAGCATCTTTCACTAATCAAGGTAAATGGGCATATGGCCTCTTGATTGGGATCATGTGTGTGCTTATTCGCGTGCTTAATCCGGCGTTCCCGGAAGGCATGATGTTGGCGATTCTATTTGCTAACTTGTGGGCACCGTTATTCGACTATTTTGTCGCTCAAAGCAATATCAAAAGGAGAGCAGCACGTGTCGGCGCATAAAGAGACTTTAGGTAGAACCATCGGCATGGTTGTCGCGGTTTGTTTAGTTTGTTCTATTGTTGTTTCTACTGCCGCTGTAGGCTTGCGGGAACTGCAAAGTATTAATAGAGCTATCGATAAGCAAACCAATATATTAGATGCTGCTGGCTTATTAGAAAAAGCGGGTAAAGATATCTCCGGTACTTACGATAAGTTTATCGAAGAACGCTATGTCGATTTGGCAACAGGCCAATATGTCGATATGGAAAGTGGCTTTGATATGTTTAAAGCTGCGAAAGATCCTGCTTACAAAGTAATTCCTCAGCCTGATACGGCGAAAATCTTCCGTCATTCAAAAGTCATTAGCGTATTTCATGTTAAAGACGAAAATGGCAACTTAAACCGTTTGGTATTGCCTGTTTATGGCAGTGGTTTGTGGGGCATGATGTATGGCTTTCTTTCTGTTGATAGCGATGGCAATACGGCACGCAACTTAGTTTATTATGACCATCAAGAAACCCCGGGGTTAGGCGGCGAAGTGCAAAACCCAGCTTGGAAAGCTTTGTGGAATGGTAAGCAGTTGTTTAAGGACGGTGGCGTGGCGATTCATTTAATGAAAAACGCTAAAGCAAACGACAAATATGCGGTAGATGCATTATCTGGTGCAACCTTAACAAGTAACGGCGTACAAAATACGCTGCAATTTTGGCTTAGCAATCAAGGTTTGGGTAGATTCCTTTCTAACCAACCTTGGAAAGCGTAAGGGGGTTTGTAATGTCTTCAGACACTAAAGAAATGAAGAAGGTCCTCTTTGGACCCATACTTGACAATAACCCTATCGCGCTTCAGGTGCTGGGTATTTGTTCTGCGCTTGCCGTTACATCCAAGTTAGAAATTGCATTAGTAATGTCTTTGGCGCTTACAGCAGTAACCGCATTTTCTAATTTGTTTATCTCGATTATTCGTAATCATATTCCATCTAGCGTACGTATTATTGTGCAAATGACTATTATCGCTTCATTGGTAATAGTGGTTGACCAAATCTTGAAAGCTTATTCCTATGAGATTTCTAAACAGCTTTCGGTATTTGTTGGATTAATTATTACCAACTGTATCGTTATGGGCCGTGCTGAAGCTTATGCTATGAAAAGTCCACCATTGATGAGCTTTTTAGATGGCATCGGTAATGGTTTGGGTTATTCACTGGTATTAATTGTGATTGGCACTGTGAAGGAAATCATTGGTTTTGGCACATTGCTAGGATTTGAGATTATGCCTCTTATTCAAAATGGTGGTTGGTATCAAGCCAATGGTTTGTTGATATTGCCGTTTAGCTCGTTCTTCTTAATTGGTGGTTTGATATGGTTTATTCGTACCATTCGTCCCGCGCAAGTTGAGCCTAAGGAGTAGCCACGATGGAACAATATATTAATTTGTTTATACGCTCAGTTTTCCTAGAAAACATGGCGCTTTACTACTTCCTTGGAATGTGTACTTTTCTAGCTGTTTCGAAGAAAGTAAAAACAGCAATGGGATTGGGTGTTGCGGTAATCGTTGTTTTAACGATATCTGTTCCGGTTAATCAGCTTATTTACGCAAATGTACTGGCTCCCGGTGCACTGGAGTGGGCAGGGTTTCCAGAAGCAGATTTGAGCTTCTTAAACTTTCTTACATTCATTGGTGTAATCGCTGCGTTGGTACAGATTTTGGAAATGGCTTTAGATAAGTTCTTCCCACCTTTGTATAACGCTTTAGGAATATTCCTACCACTTATAACGGTAAACTGCGCTATTTTTGGCTGTGTAGCTTTTGCCGTGCAAAGAGAATATGACTTCAGTGAAAGTATTGTATTTGGATTCGGTAGTGGTGTGGGCTGGGCGATAGCCATTACTTTGTTGGCCGCCATTCGTGAAAAGCTGAAATATGCTGACATGCCTGACGGTATTCGTGGTTTGGGTTCCGTTTTTATGATTGCTGGTTTAATGGCTTTAGGCTTCCAGTCTTTCACTGGCGTAACGATTTAAACAACACACACCATGTAGGAGTTTTAACAAGATGAATCCAACTGACATCTACCTTGGCGTAGGTATGTTTATTGCCATTGTCGTGGCATTGGTCATGGTGATCACTTTTGCCAAGTCAAAATTGGTTCCTTCCGGCAATGTAAATATTTTAATTAATGATGATCCAGACAAAGCCATCACAACTTCTCCCGGAGTGAAGTTATTAGGTGCATTGGCTGATAGTGGGATTTTCGTTTCATCAGCTTGTGGTGGCGGTGGCTCATGCGGTCAGTGTCGTGTCAATATCCGTTCTGGTGGCGGTGAAATACTACCAACCGAATTGGATCACATTACCAAACGTGAAGCCCGTGACGGCTGTCGCTTATCGTGCCAAGTAGCCGTTAAGCAAGATATGGACATTGAGTTACCTGAGGAAGTATTTGGTATCAAAAAATGGGAATGTGAAGTTCTTTCCAATGATAATAAAGCTACCTTCATTAAAGAGCTTAAACTGGGCATTCCTGATGGTGAATCGGTTCCTTTCCGGGCCGGTGGTTACATTCAAATTGAAGCGCCACCTCATCATGTGAAATATAAAGATTTCGATGTACCAGATGAATATCGTCCTGACTGGGAGCGTTTTAAGTTCTTTGATATCGAGTCTAAAGTGGATGACGAAACTATCCGTGCTTATTCCATGGCGAACTATCCTCAAGAGGAAGGTATCATCATGTTAAACGTGCGTATTGCTTCGCCGCCACCGAATAATTTAACGTTACCAGCCGGTAAAATGTCTTCTTATATCTGGAGTTTGAAGCCAGGTGATAAGGTAACAATATCGGGTCCATTCGGTGAGTTCTTTGCTAAAGAAACCAAAGCCGAGATGGTCTTTATTGGTGGTGGTGCAGGTATGGCACCAATGCGTTCGCATATCTTCGATCAGTTACGCCGCTTAAATAGCGATCGTAAAATCTCGTTTTGGTACGGTGCTCGTTCATTACGTGAAATGTTCTACGTTGAAGATTTCGATATGCTTGCTAAAGAAAATGATAATTTTGTATGGCATGCGGCATTGTCTGATCCACAACCGGAAGATAATTGGGAAGGTTACACCGGATTTATTCACCAGGTCTTGTTAGAGAATTATCTAAAAGATCATCCGGCTCCAGAAGATTGTGAGTTCTATATGTGTGGACCACCTATGATGAACGCCGCTGTAATTAGCATGTTAAAAGACATGGGCGTGGAAGACGAAAATATCTTATTGGATGATTTTGGTGGTTAATATCAAAACTTCTTAAAGATTAAGTTATAGAAGGGGGAGTGATGCCCCCTTCTTGTTATTTACTATTTAGATATATTGAAAAACGGTTGTGACTAACCGAATATTGGAAACCACTATGAGCACTTTCATTCTGACATTTGTATGCTTTTTAATTGTCATGTCCATTATGGCGATTGGATATATTGTACAAAGAAAGAAAATTGCAGGAAGTTGTGGTGGATTAGGCTCACTGGGTATTGAAAAAGCCTGTGATTGTCCTGAGCCTTGTGATCGCAAAAAATCACGTATGGAGAAAGAGCGAATTCGTGCTGAAAAGCTTCAAGAATGGAAAGATAATCAAATAATGTAGCTTTTTGAAGTTAAGTTACCAATATTGGAATATATATAACCATTCCCCTCATTTTCTTGCCAAATTTACACACCTGAATATAAGAACGATGCATTTCCCCCGCTTCGGTAAATATATTGTCTTTTAGGCTATTTAATTGGTCCAATTTGTTCGTTAATTGGCAATTACCTCTTTACAGCTACTTTGCATTTCATGAGAATGACCGACTCTATAAGAACAATAACATAGCAGTTGAAGGTTATTTTAATGTGGTATCAGAAATCCATTAGTAGACGCTTGATAGCAGGTTGTCTCAGTAGTATTGCGGTTCTGTTTTTAATCTATGGTATTTGGCAAGTCAAAACAGTAAAAGACAGTGTCACTTCACGAGTAGACAACGACATCGCCAATCTTGTTGCTCAAAAATCTACAGAAATTAAAAGCTTCTTTGATGCCAAAGGGCAAATCATTCACAGTGTATTTGCTAATCCACACATATTGGAATGGTTCAAAGAGTATGATGACCGCGGTGGGGATTTATCTCGTAATCGTGGTTATGCTCAAATTCATCAATACTTCAGTTATTTTTCTGATAAAGACTCGGCTGTAAAAAGCGTCTTTTTTGGTTCTGCCAATACTTTTGAATACTTCGATTTAAATGGCCGCTACGACGGTGATCCCAACTATTATACTAATAAGCGTCCGTGGTGGTTTGAGGCACAAGAAAAGAATCGTATGTATGTGTCTGATCCTGCGGTAGATGCTAACGATGGCACTATTTCAGCCACTATTAAATCTGTTGTGAAGCAAGATGGTCAATTCCTTGGTATCGGCGGTATGGATATCTTAATTACGACCATTGGTGAAGATTTACTGAGTAAAATTAAATATCAGGGAGAAGGCAATGCATTCTTGGTAACTGACAAAGGTGTATTGGTTTATTTTCCTGGATTCTCCGATTCATTCCCTCCCGGTAGTGATATTTCTAAAGTTGATACTGTGTTTTCTGAGAGTAAAGGGTTCGCGGACCTAAAAGCACAAATGGAATTACAAGGGCAAGGAGTAGCCAAAGTTCAATGGAAAGGAGAAGAGCACCAGGTTGTGTTTGATAGTGTGTCGAATGACTATCCGTACTTAAATTGGCATTTAGGCTTTTTGCTACCCACTGATGTTAGCCAAAAGCCGGTTAATGATGCCGTTTTCAGCGTGACTTTTTATATGCTCCTCATGTTAATTGTAATTGCTACCTCTGTGTATTTCATTATTAAACCAATGTTAAAACCACTACGTGACATGCTCGCGGCCATGACGGATATCTCTCAAGGTGATGGTGATTTAACTAAACGCATTCATGTAGAGCGACAAGACGAAATTGGTCAGTTGGCGAATCAATTCAACGTATTTATTGAAAAAGTGCGTGGGCTGGTTAAGCAAACGATGGACATAACCTCGGAAGTAAAAAACACCACGGAAACAGTTTTCAAAACAACGGAACAAAACGTCAATTTGGTTAATAACGAAAAGGCCGAGATTGAGTCTGTTGCTAGCGCCAGTTACCAAATGGCAGAAACCAGTAAAGATGTTTCTAAAAACACATCAGATGCCATGTCCTTGGCCGATTCAGTTAAAGACAATATGGAGCAAGGTGGCAAAGTTGTTCGTTCCGCTGTTACTGATATAAAAACACTTTCCACCCAAATAGGCGATGCGGCAGAAGTTGTTAATGCTCTGGAGGAAGAAACGGACAAAATCGGCGAAGTACTTGATGTTATCACCGGTATTACCGATCAAACTAACTTGCTGGCATTAAATGCTGCCATTGAGGCTGCAAGAGCCGGTGAAATGGGGCGTGGATTTGCAGTTGTGGCTGACGAAGTTAGAACGCTTGCGAGCAGAACCCATGAATCAACGCGTCATATTCAGGAAATTATTGGTGCATTACAAAGCGCAGCGAAACAGGCCAGTCAAACAATGCGATCAAGTAATGAACAGGCCGATATTGGTGTGCAGCGTGTGAGTGATATTCAAACGGTATTGGATGGTGCATTATCGGGTGTTGATGAAATTCAAACACAAATGCAAAGTATCGTTGCTGCGAATACTCAGCAGTCACACTCAGCTGAAGATATTGCGCGTAACGTATCCCATATTACTGAATTAGCAGATGAGTCGGTGACAGAAAGTCGTGATGTTGAAGCTAACATTCGTCAGCTGCAAGGGCTTTCTGAGGATTTAGACAGTACGCTACGTCAATTTAAGGTTTAATATTTGAATCATCTTATTTCTGATGGTTAGGTGTTGTTTGGCTCTTGGTTTGTAGTGGTCGAATAATAATTGGAAAGCCCTATAGATATAATATGGGGCTTTTTCTTTAGTTTTTTCCATTAAGGGAAACGATAAATGAATACTTCCTACGTTATCCCATTAATAAGCAGCTTTAGCCAAAAAGAAGAGGCTATGTGGCTTAAAGCCCTGCAATTAGCATTGCCCTCCCATTTTAGCATTGTTCCTCATTCGCACTTGAGCACCAAAGAAAAGCAACAAGCACAGGTTGTTATTATTTCTAATCCTGATGTTGCCACGTTAGATGAGTATACCAACTTGGTCTGGATACAAAATCTGTGGGCTGGAGTTGATAGCTTACTTTCTATTGTGGATAAGCGTTCGATAAAACTCGTTAAAATGAGTGATGACCAACTGGCTATCAGCATGTCTGAATCGGTGTTGTTGTGGGTTTTATACTTATACCGCGATATGCCGTTATATCAGCGACAACAAGAGCAAAAGCGATGGCAACAGCATAGCGCTCAAATACCGGAAGAATGCACGGTTGGAATACTCGGTTTGGGTGAGTTGGGTAAGGTGTCGGCCACCAGACTCAGAGAAAATGGATTCAAAGTGCAAGGCTGGAGCCGTTCCAAGAAGGAAATATCAGGTGTTCAGACCTATACCGGTGAAGAGGGTTTAGAGGCATTGTTGAGCAGCTCTGACATTTTGGTCGTGCTATTACCATTAACGCCTGACACAACAGGTTTGTTAAGCCGGGATAAACTGGAGCGTTTGCCTGATCAGGCCTGCATTATTAATTTTGCAAGGGGCGCAATTGTTCCTGAACAAGATCTTTTGAGTGCTTTGGACAACGACAAATTAAAACATACTGTTTTGGATGTGTTCGAACAAGAGCCTTTGCTGTCTAACTCGCTATTGTGGTCACACCCTAAAATCACGGTATTACCGCATATTTCTGCACTCACGCATCCGGATAAAGCGTCTGCCGTAGTTGCGAATAATATTATTCGGTATTATAAATCGGGTCGTATTCCCAAATTTATCGATGTCCTTACTGGGTATTGATTGATATTTACCATTTCTTGCCGCATATCCCACATCATTTCTGATTTCGACTGCTTGTTTCCCACTATTTTATAAAACGCACACTGCGTTTCATTCTTTACAGAACCTTGTTAAGTGAATTATGGGTGTTAAAAATGACCTAATTTTGACAAAAATCCAAGTCGGCTCACTAAAGCCTCGTAAATGAACGGTGGTCAACAATAATAAGGCATTATTTCTGCAATCGTTGTCAAATTTATCCAACTTAAATACTTCATAAATTACAGTAAGTTGAAATTTACTGTCGTTGTGGTTACAAATAAAGTCGTATTTTTAATAACATCTTTTCTCTTTAAAGGTTTAAAAAGTTACCAAGCCTAAGGGGTTCACCCAAAAATTTCACTTAAGTGAATAAATAAAACAAATATAGGCAACAACAAGTAGTTAAGTATGGCGACAACCAAACAAAATAATCAGGAATAATAACTATGAAAAACTTGATATTAAAATCAACTCTTATTGCGGCAACTATAGCTACAGCGTTTTCGGCAAGTGCAGCGAACGACCGCTATATCATCCAAGTAGACAATGCAGGTAAGGGCATTGCCAAGGCATTAGCCAAGCAATCTGGTGGTCAGATTAATTTAGAGTCCAACGGTTTTTTCGCCGCTACTTTTAGTGGCAAAAGTTTAGAACAAGTTAAAGGCTTGATGAACAATCCCCATATAAAATTTGTTGAAGAAGATCCTATTCGAGTGCCTTTAGGAACTTGGAATGATGACGCAGGTAATCCAATGGTCGAGCAGATTGCTCCTTATGGTTATTATCAAGCCCAAGCAGATCAAGTATCGTTTAACCCTTCTGCCGGCATTAAAGTTTGTGTTATTGATTCAGGTTTGGACCATACCGCTACTGATTTCAATATGAGTGTTATTACTGGTGATAATGACCCTGGTACTGGAAACTGGTTCGATCATGGTGGCCCACACGGAACTCACGTTGCAGGTACTATTGGTGCAGCTGACAACGGTTATGGTGTAATCGGTATGGCCCCTGGTGTATCTATGCACATCATTAAAGTATTTAACGAAGCTGGTTGGGGTTACTCTTCATCTCTTGCCGCTGCTGCTAACAAATGTGCCGACGCTGGTGCAAATCTAATCAACATGAGTTTGGGTGGTGGGCGCGCAAGTAATCAGGAAAGAAATGCCTTTAATTCATTTAGCAATGGCGGTGGCTTGGCAATAGCAGCAGCAGGTAACGACGGTAATAACGTTACTTCTTATCCTGCGGGCTATGAGTCTGTAATGATGATCGGTGCAGCCGACAACAACAACAATATTGCTGATTTTTCACAATTCCCTACTTGTGAGTCTGGTAAAGGCAAAAATAAAACCTTTAACGAAAGCATCTGTGTAGAAGTAGCTGCCAGTGGTGTTGACGTGTTATCTACCTTCCCCGCTGGTTTAGCGACTAGCGCATCTATGACTGCGGATGGTGCTGGATTTGCTTCTTCTGCAATGGAAAATTTTGGGTCAGCTGCAGGGCAAACTTATTATATGGGAACTGCTGAAGCCACTGATTCAGGTGCTGCTGGCAAAATATGTATGATTGACCGTGGTGTCATCTCATTCCACGACAAAGTTGCTAATTGTGAAGCTTCTGGTGGTCTTGGCGCAGTAGTTATCAACAACGAAGCTGGTATGTTGTTCGGTACACTGGGCGATCCAAATACCACTAGTATTCCTGCGGCGGGTGCTGCCTTAGAAGACCGTGCTGCTTTGCTGGCTGCTTCTTCGGTTACTGTTGATATTACGACTAGCGATTATGGTTCAATGAGTGGTACTTCAATGGCAACGCCAACCACAGTAGGTGTTGCGGCATTAGTATGGTCTAACCATGCAAGTTGTAGTGGTGAGCAAATCCGTAGCGCACTTAAAGCAACTGCTGAAGACCAAGGTGCTGCTGGTCACGACGTAAACTTCGGTTATGGTTTAGTGAAGGCTGCTGCAGCTGATGCTTACCTAACGGCTTACGGATGTTCTGGTAACTAATTAGTTTTTTATAAATCAAGGTAAAGACGGGATCCGCACCCGTCTTTTTTTGTTTGTGACTCAGAATTTTTGGATTGGTAGATTTTTGATTGATTAGCCGATTTTAATTTTCTGGGTTCAATCTTCAAAGAAAAACTTACTTTCGCCAAAGGCCGGTTTTAAGTCATTCAACCATACTGCTTCTTCATCATATTTTGCGAAAAATGGACGTTGCACCCATTCAGGATTACGGGCCTGAATAAATCGAAGTACAAACACTTTTTCACCTGCCACCGTTGATACTCCTGTTATTTCTACTTTACCGGGATCCGCACTCATCGATGGGCCGCGCACGGTTCGGCTAACACCAGAAACTTGCTGGTAAGCTTGTTTAAAAATTTCCCAGGTTTTATACAGCGGAATTTCAAAATAACGCTTTGCGCCAGTGTCTCGCTCAACAAACATGTAATAAGGAATGAGCCCCAATTGGGTTTGCTCTTTCCACATATTCGCCCACATATCGGCATCAGTATTAACATTATTTAGTAACGGAGCTTGGGTACGAATATGCGCGCCAGTTGCTCTTAAGCGTTTGATTGCTTCCCGGGTAACCTCTGATCTTAATTCTTGAATGTGGTTGATATGCGCCATAATCGAAACATGTTTTCCGGCTTTAACCAAAGTCGTCAACAATGCTAATAATTCATCTGCATCGGGATCGGTTACGTATCTATGTGGCCAGAACGTTAGCGATTTAGTTCCAATTCGAATGGTACGAATGTGGTCATACTCTTTATTCAGTAGTGGCATCAAATAATTTTCAAATTTTACCGTGCGCATCACCATAGGGTCGCCACCGGTAACTAACAAATCGGTAATTTCTGTATGCTCTCTGAGATAAGCATGCAGTTGATCTGCGTCATTGCTGTTCATTCTTGTTGATTTACCAACGAACTGTGCCCATCGAAAACAAAAGGTGCAATAGGAATGGCAGTACTGTCCTTGGCTAGGAAAGAACAATAAGGTTTCCAGATACTTGTGTTGCATTCCTTTTATAGGTGCGCCTTCTATGGTCGGCACATTCTTGTCCATTTGACCAGAAGGGTGGGGATTCAGTTTGGCTCTGATAGCGCTGGACAGTTCCTGAATCTCAGCATTACTTGCGGCAGGTGTGCGTTGAAGCAAGTTCGCCATGCGTTCGTAAGATTCATCGTCCAACATGCCACGTTGTGGAAATGTAAGTTGGAAAATGGGGTCATTTGGTACTTTATCCCAATAAATTAATTCGTTGATGACAAAGTCATTTACACGAAACGGAAATATGTTGGATACCACTCGCATGTCGAATCGTAATGATTCTGGCAGTTGATCAAGTGCCTCTATTTTGTCGATTTGGGCATTTTGATAAGCCTTGAACCTAGTTGATGGAGAATCAACCAAGTGTATTTTTATTGAATCGTCCAGGATTTTATTCATGTCGTTAATAAGCCGTTTCTGGATTGGGCGCACAGGGTAAAGGGTTGTTATCGATAAAACCAATTTAATTACGAGCAAATAAAATGCACCCTTATTGTTAAATGGAAAGCAAATTATCTTTATTGTCTTTGTGTGGAAGAATTTCTGCCATTTTTAAAGCGTATATATGTGCGCTTGCTTTTAGGCTAAGCTCTTTTTGTCTAATTATAAATTAGACGTGAATTCAACTAACAAGGAAATTTATTGTGCCGAACCATTCTAGTCGATGTAATTTTCAATTAAACAACCCAAAAGCAAAAGCATATGCAGCTCTGGATGATGCCACCAATAAGCAATTAACTATGACTCCTGGCGGCGTTAGCATCCAAAAAGATCAATTTGCAGGTAAAACGGTTGTTGTACTGGGATCAGGGGTGGGTGGTTTAACGACCGCTTATGAATTCTTAAAAAATGAATCTGGCGCAAAGGTTATAGTGCTGGAAGCGAACAATAGAACGGGTGGACGCTGCCTAACGCTGCGAACCGGAGACACGCTTGTTGAAGATGAAGATCGTGAATTGGTAGGTTCAAAACCCGGAAAACCACAAGTTGTGCGTTTTCAACGACCGTTAGGCGATAGTGAACCCTATTTAAATGCTGGGCCGGGGCGTATTCCTTCTAGCCATAAACGATTATTGAATTATTTAAAGCAGTTCGGCGTAGATGTTGAAGTTTATGTCATGAATAGCGAATCCAACCTGGTTCAGAAAGACACAGCATTTGGTGGCAAGCCAATGGTTTATCGTCAGCTTGATCATAATACCCGTGGTTGGTTAGCGGAAATGGTGTTTAATAATGCTGAACAACTTATTGAATCGGTGATGCAAGACAAATACTGCGCAATTGATGCCGCAGATGTAAAAACACGGTCTACTCAGTTAAAAGAATTAATGGTGGATTTTGGTGAATTGACCTTGGTTAAAGCCGATCCAACTTGTGATTGCACGGTTGATTCCTGTAGTGCCAAGTACATTGTTACAGCAGGTGATGATGGATTGGAAAATGGCAAGTCGAGAGCCGGTTACGCAGTGCTTCCTGGCGTTGACGCGGGAGAAACAGAGGAACCGATTTCCTTCAATGAATTGCTAAATTCAGAATTTTGGAGTGACACTCGTTTCTATCAACCTGTTGATTTCTTGTGGCAGCCTACATTATTTCAGCCCGTCGGTGGAATGGACCGTGTGCAACACTCCTTTGCTCAACAAGTTGCAGCGTTAGGCGGAACCACCCACTTAAATAGTCCGGTAACTGAAATTGATTGGGATGAAACGGCTCAACAATTCAAAATTAAAATTGCCAAAATAGGCAGTAGTGACACCGAAACTATTATGGCTGATTATTGTTTTAGCAACCTTGCTATGCCATTCCTCGAACATTTATTGACGGACACATTACTTAATACTCAATCTAACTGCGGTTTTAATAATGATTTTACTGCTGGATTAGACGCCGTATTTAAAGCTCAGAAAGGTGTTGAAGACGACGGTTATATTGCTAAATTTCTAGCCTGTACCACCAAAGTTGGTTGGCAAGCAGAACGTTACCTTTGGCAAGGTAGTAAAGTTCAAACCACTCAAGACAGCGGTTGGAACGACCCTGATTCAGAGATTGGCGTGGTGCCAATTTTTGGCGGCATTTCCTGGACTAATGATGACATTCAACAAATTTGGTACCCCTCTACGGCTTATCACGATCAGAAGGGCGTATTAACAGGCGCTTATAACTTTTCTAAAACCGCCCATGATTGGGGAACAAAACCCGTTCAGGAACGTTTAGATTTAGCCCGTGCAGGTGCCACTAAGTTTGGTGTCAAATTTGGAGAAGGTCTCGACGAAGGACTCGCTATTGCGTGGCAGAACATGCCTCATATTAAAGGTGGTTGGGGGCAATGGCACGTAGTTGAAGACGCTGTTACTCATTTTAATAAATTGTCTCAAGGTACGTGTGTATACAATAGTGATGGTAGCCAAACCGACAAAAATTTCTTTGTTGTAGGCGACCAAATTTCCTCGTTACCGGGATGGCAAGAAGGCGCGATTGCTTCAGCGATAAATGCCGCTAATTTGGCAGCGAATCCGGGCATGAGCGTAGCTCACCTTAAAGATCTTCCTGATACTCGTTTGATGGTGGAAGGCGTATAACAAAACGATTGCAGGATAGCTCTGCATCGGCTTAACACAGATAAAAAATAGCCAAGAAAAAATAGATAAACAAAAGCCGGTCTTCATTAGACCGGCTTTTTATTGAGAGATCACATAATCCGAGCCAGGGTTATGTAGCTTGCTATCGATGACTACCTTCTACAACGATAACCGGTAAATCCATGCAACCATAATCCACACCAAATTGACTTAATACGCAGGTGAGCTGCCCGCGGTGGTGCGCTTGGTGATTAAATAAATGCTGTGTTATGTCGGCTACTGCTTTGGTAACCGTTTCGCCTTCGGTAGTCTGATAAGTCATAAACTGTTGGCAATCGTTATCGGTTAAATTGGTACAAAATTGAATGATTAACTCGTCTACTTTTTTTCTTAAAGTGATGATATCGCTAAACTCATTACAATAAATATCGTTAGGCGACTTTGGGGTGGGAAGCTCTGCAAAATCTTTTGGAGAAAGGCCCGCTAAATGATTTGAAGCTAGTCTGCCCAATAAAATTAAATCACCAAAAAGTATATGATTCCAGTAACTAGGGCCTGTTGATCTTTCGTGTGCAATTTTGCAGCAGTTTGTATGCTATTTATACAAGGTAGAGACTGTGTAGCATAGTGGGCCTACGGAAACAGGCTATAACGAGGTAGAAATCGCATACAGACGCTGCCCTTCGGGTTCGTTATATACGCATTTTACTCTTTGTTGCAGTCTTTTGACTTAGTCCACTAGGCCTTCAAGACTGCGCCGCGATTAAAATGCGTATATTTAGAACAAAATTTGTACACGAAAGATCAACAGGCCCTAATAATATTAGAAAAGAAAGAATGAGTTTCTTTAACGAGAACATCACTTGGCAATGAAGAACAGCAATCGATTAATTGCAAATTCATTCTTTGATTATAGAGTGATAGCATTCGGAAATTTTTCACTAAACTCAATGGCAATTCCTCATTTAAAATTAGTCATTAATGTTGTTAAAAACGCTGAGACTATAGCTGACAGTGATTGATAGAAATGAGCACTATCATCAGCAAAAGCATTGTATTAATTGTTTGGAAAGCTACCTTTCAGTTACAGCATTTCCCACTGCTGCACTAGCCCTGCGGCATGAAAAACACCAATCAACAAACAAATAACTGAACTCCAGATCCAGAATTTTGGACTGCGACCCATTGGAGAGCTAATAAAGAAAAAGCCGGCAATGCCACGGATTAAATAAATTAGGGTAATTAGAATGAGTGTTGCGGGTAGCAAAGGTAGTTTAAAAATAACACCAGCGCCAGAGAAGGCATAAAGTGACCAACTAGAAAGCACTAGAAATATGCCACTGGTTAGTATGGTTGGCTGCAAACTTCCTTGTTCTGCCAATATCGCCATTTTTTCACCAGCACCAAAAAATCGATACCAAGGCGCGCCATAATATATACAGCCTAAATGCAATGTTGCTGCAATTGCACTTAGTGTACCTGCGATGATGAGAAAGGCATTCATGTTGCTGTTTACCTCAGTGCAACCCAATGCTGGCGCATTTGCGACGTTTTAGTCTTTAGTAATAACGTATTTTAGTATTTCAACCACTTGTTCCGGCGTAGTGGCCCATGCCATAGCGGCGGCATCGACTTCTTTAAGTGGATGTATAATATCTTCGCTATGAAGGGTAATGTAGGGCGTACCTAATGCGGCACAATAGCCGGCATCAAAAGCGGCATTCCACTGCTTGTATTTATCACCAAAACGGACAATGGCGACATCGCAGCTTTCAATAAGGGTTTTGGTTCGAATGGCATTTACTTTTGCTGACTTGTGATCACGCCAAAAGCCCGTTTCTTTTTCGCCAAGTAAATCCCCTGCGGCATCGCTAGCGTCATGATCAGTTACGGCTGAGGTAAAAAAAACCGGTAGATCATTGGCATCACAACCATCTTGTAATTGTTGTCTCCAGTCAGTATGTATTTCGCCAGAAAGATACACATTTAAGCTCATAATTGTTCCTTTGCTAAAAAGTTAATAGAAGAATTTAAACGGTCCCTAGAGATCTAATGAAAGGATAGGACCTAACGGAAGACTAACACCTAACTAAAAACTAAGACCTTAGGATTGCTCTTGTGCTTCCAATTTTTCACGCTCGGCCTTGGAAATGTAGCGCGGTTTGTTGCTTGGATTGAGTCTGGCATTGGCTTTTTTTGCACGTTTAACGAGTTTTTCATAAATCTTCTTTTTTCTGTTCATAGCGAAGCCCAATTACCTGATTAATTTCGCGCTATTGTAAATGGAAACCGTGCTGTGTGATATGGCGAACGTAATTTTTACTTTGGGCATTGTTCAAGGTTCATTCCAATTTGGGATTGTTTAAAAGCTCTATTCACCGTAAAAACTCAACTTGTAACTTTTAATTCTTTGATTGTATTCGGTTTTATTGATATCGCCGTTTTGTAGTAGCTGTTGTGCCTCAACGTTTCTAAGGTAATATGTATTTTCAATGTCAGCTAAAATATAGCCATAAATATTTTCTGAAATTTGCTTTAACTTAAACGCATGCCAAGCCGTTAGTTTATTCCAGCTTTCGCCTGTGGGTGGCGAAGGGATGGTGTAATCTTTGTTGATTATGGATTCATCAGAAACGGTATAATTTTCGTTTGTCTCTTCTAAAGCTCCTTGCGCGCAATAGTTTAATAGCCAATCAACAGAATCTCGGGCGCCAAAAAAGTGCCAATCATATCCCGCAGTGCATTCCCCCACAACCTTGCCATTAGCGTCTAAAATATCTAATCGACCACTGGCACAGCCAGATAAAAAGCATAAAAAAACAACAAAAATACCGACTTTCAATTGAGCTAACCTTATTGCACATCAGTGCTCGACATCCGTTTTGGTCATAGTAGCAAGGCATTACTTGCGCCGAAAGCAAAGGGTTAGTGTAAAATCACTTAAAACCAAGGCATCAGGTTTAACGTTAGTGCTTAAATACAAAACTAGAAATAAAGAGGGGTAAGGTATGGATGGTCAAAGTAGAAGTGATATAAAATCGGGTATACAGGTTTCTATTGTACTCAAGCAAGATCAACGTTCAGGCAAATTAACCCAAGGAGTCGTTAAAGACATCCTAACCAATTCTCCCAATCATCCTCATGGCATAAAGGTGCGTTTAGAAAGCGGTGATGTGGGTCGGGTAAAAGCAATAGAAGATTAAGTTAAAAGTATAAAACTACCAAGGCAGGGTTCAGAATACGGTTTGATAGCGATGCTTAATAACACGTATTATTCGCACGGCTTAACAGGCGGATTAAGCCCTTCAAATAAACGCTGCCCATAAAACTCATGCAACATTAAAGGGAAAGCAGAAAGCACCGCAACCTGGTGGTGTGGAATGTGCTTTTCCTGTTGAGCATCAAAAATGTCCAGCTGTTGATGAACCTGATCCGGTAGGCTTAACATGCCTGTTACTAGTTGATTGGCGCGATGCAGATTGACAAGGATGATGTGCCACCAAGTCTCTAAATCGAATATCCCCCAGTTATGAAACCTCTGATCTAATTCAAGTGGGTTTGTCGTGAATTTTTTATAGCGGGTGAGATCGGTGGTGCTATGTAATAGATATTCTGGGCGTTCGCTGCGTATGTGCCGAATGGCCTCTACCATAGGATAGCTAAGCAATAGCATGCCATTGTCGGTTGAGTCAGCAAACAGTTCCAGCATGCTTCTAACTTTGGTTGGGCTGGCGTTACTTGTGTGGGGATCTAAATCGAAGAACAGATAAATATCAGAGATATCTTGGCTATCTTCAAGCTTAAGGAGTGCTTGTTCTTGTTCCGATAACTTTTGGCGTTTTTCTAGCTTTTCTTGAATAATGCCCAACAAATCCAGCCCGTCATCAGCATGCATGTCGTCATACAGCTTTTCGATGGTATGGCCGTAAGATGCACTAATTACACGATCATTTTCGTCTTGAATAAAGAACTGAAGTAAATTATTGACGATGTTGAGTTCAGTTTTTACGCCTTCAAAAACAAACAGAATTTGCTTAGCCATCAAACGTACCTGCTCGGTACATCTTTTCTAAATTATGGGCTTTTCTAAGTTCCCGGTCAGTTAACTCATGCAAGGGTTTTACTTGCCCTGATTTAAGCTCAAAGTAGCAATCTGGACGCAATAAGTCGTTCGACATAATGCCGGTATTATGGGTCGAAAGTACGGTTTGAGCCGACGTATTAATAATTCGCTTAGCGATATTTTTGGCAAGCTTGTTGTGATAAAAAGCATCAAATTCATCAATATAGGCAAAAGTTACCTCACCAGCATTCATACGTTCTAACCAGCAATATAAAATGGTCAGAGCAAAGGTGCCGCTAGACACAGTGGAAGTAAAATCCAACTCCCGTTGCGTATGAACAAATACAATTCGATTGCCTTCTGGCCCTTCACGAGTTGCTAATTGGCATGTTATGCCAGCATCGTTTAAATAATCTTGAAATGCCTGAACTCCTTGCCCTTGAATTATTTGCTCGGAAATAGATTGAAAACCCATTGGTTTAGCGCCTGAAAAAGCATTGGCCCTTTCCATTGTTTTAAAGGTGACCATCCCTTCGGTAAAATCAATGAAAGACAAAAAGGTGTGGTTAATCGTGTTATCAGCAAGGTTACTATTGTTTTTAACATAGGTAACGGCGGATTTAACGTTCTCGCTTAGCGCCTTGTTAAGCGATTCCGCTCCAACAAAATCAAACTTTGCTGCAAGGGAATGCCGCTTGTCCCAATCAATTGCTAGATGATCAGCAATCCAAAGTTTTTCATACACGATATCCCTATTGCTGTTCTTGCCGTAATGATACTGAACAGCACGACCATTAATGCTAAAAGCGTATTTAAACTCAGCTAAATCACTGGCACTGTTCGCATTCAGGTAAGTATGTCCCAAGTTCGGAAAGCGGCTCTCGTTGGGGTTTAGATGGCTCGTAAGCTCCACTATGGCTAAACCAAGGTTGCTCTTACCTTCACCGTTTTCGCCATAAACCATAGCGTGTTGAATATGATCATTGCATACAGCCTGCTCATTAAAGGCATATTTCTTATTGGTTGTTAGATCAAACACCATCCAATCTTCAAATGTGCGGAAGTTTTTTACGGCGAAGCTAGTCAACATAGGAGTTACTCGTTTAAAAAGGCATCAAACGAATTATAATCCGTAAAAAAAATACGGCAAGTGGATATTTCGACCGTTGTAGTTAAGTATTCTGCAAACGAATATTCAGCTTATCGGGGCTGAACATTTCAATCAATCCTGCATCAAGGGTTGGATTCAAATAACGCGAAAGTAAAGATTCTCGATCTTTCAAGCCTAGCACTCGTTGTAATCTATCTTTATTTATTTGGGGGGAATGCGTAGAAAGCGCATCTATCAGAGTTTTGTAGGGTCACTTTCGAGCAGACGAGCTCAAAACTTGTTCTAGGTGAATTGATATATTATTCAATGTGTCGGAATTAACGGCATAGTTTTTTTGATGCCAAATACGCAGGATATAAATGCTGTTGGTTTTGATAATGTAGCGAGTAACATAGTTGCCGCATATCCATTGCCGTATATTGAATTGATAAGAAGTGCCTATTTCAGGTTGGACTGCCAAAAGACGTAAGCCTTTAAGTAGAGCGGTTTGCATTTCTTTGGCAGCAGCTGGATTTTTCTGATAGATAAATTCTTTGATTCTATGAAGATCTTGTAAAGCCGTCCTTGAAAAATTAAGTTCCATTACCCTTCCAAATTATTTTCCTGATCTGTTCCCCAACTTTCAATCCATGAAAGTACTTTTCCCCCATCCACAACCCGACCCGCTTCAACGTCGGCCAAGCCTTTCATTGTTTCTGACCACAATGGATCTTCAACATTCTCTTGCAACAAACGCACGATTTTTTCCCAACTAACTTCCTGATCAGGAATACTATCGATTAGTTTGTGGGCTGTTGTTTTTATATCTGGAACAGCACTCATTAATAAGTCCTAAAATCACTTGCTGTAAAATAAGCATAACAGGTTCATTAAATGTTGTCGCATCGGCACATTATTATTGCTTATTGAGCTTCCTAAATGACTGCAAATACAAAATATGTCAGGGTTACCTTAACTCTATGGAAAGTTAAGGTAACCCGCGCTCTCGGCCCAAGGAAATCCAATATTTAAGAAGGGCTTAAATGGAACTTTAGAAGGTTATCATGTGGTCATGGAGCAAGTTAGGAGAACGACTTTCATTTGAATTTAAATGGCCCCGAATTCATATAATAAGTGCACCACTATGGCTAAACCAAGGTACTTAAAACGGGTGAGTGGGTGTTTTTAGGTGGTTGCCATTCCTATTGGTTAGGTATTAATATTGCGCATTGCTAGTTTTTCTACTTTTCCTTTGCGAATGGAGCCTGTTTAATCGATGCTCGAAATTCCCTGCCGTCTTGTTGGTTGTTTAGCCTTGCTTATTCTAATGAGCATGGTTAATTCTGGCTTTGCTCAATCCGCAGAGGGCAATAGCCGAGGCCACAAAATAACCACTCCCAATGGCACACCGTTAAAGGATTACAAAAAGAGTGTCGCTTTGCTCATTGGGGCAAGTGACTATCAAAATGGTTGGACTAATTTACCCGCAGTTTCACAAGAACTGAAGGATGTTAATAGCGCATTAATTGAATTAGGGTTTGAGACGGTGATCGTTGAAAGTCCAACGGAAGAGAAATTGCGTAAGGCAATGGAAAAATTTAAGGATGAATACGGATTAGACGAAGACAATCGCTTATTGTTCTTTTTTAGTGGCCATGGTTACAGTGATGAGGATGGTAGTGGGTATTTGGTGCCTTTAGATGCGCCTAACCCGGAGATTGATTTGAAGGGGTTTCGTTCCAAAGCTATTGATATGCAAGATATAAGAAGTCTCGCGCTTCAAATAAAATCTCGTCATGCCCTGTTTATGTTCGACAGCTGTTTCAGCGGCACTATTTTCCAAACCAAATCAGCTCAAACAGTTCCTTATTATATTCAGAAAAATGATGAGCAATTTGTCCGGCAATTTATTACTGCCGGTAGCGCCAATGAAGAAGTGCCTGCCAGAAGTGAGTTTGTGCAAGCGTTTATCAATGCCATCAGTGGCAGTGCCGGCAATTTTAAAGACGGTTACATTACCGGCGGTGAATTAGGGCAATACATCTATGAGCAAGTGGCTCGGCCGGGATTAACGCCGCAATATGGAAAGCTTAATGATAATAAATACAAGCGAGGTAACTTTATTTTTAAGCTACCAATCTCAGCCCCGCCGAAGCCAATTCAAGAGCCAGCATCAGAGCCAACAAACAAAGAAGAGCTGGCTCAATGGGACGCCATTAGAGCCTGCGATAATTTATCGGCTATGCAAAAGTTTATTAATGACTATCCCAATAGCATAAGAGTGGGAAGGGCAAAAAGCTGTATAAAAAAACTAAAACGGACACAACCCATTAACATGCGCATTGAGACCGTGCCTTATGACGCCAAAGTGCAACTCGTTAACACCGGTAAGCCCTATCACTACGGCGATGAATACAACCCCGGCCTCTATCAAATTAAGGTTTCGGCTAATGGTTATAAAAGTAAAACAGTCAGTTTTACCTTGAGTCACACCCAAAAAGAAACCCAAATTTCGTTAACTGAACCGGGAGATACCACTTACAACGTGGGTAATACAACCTT
>CALNXX010000011.1:0-141037 GCA_942490545.1 uncultured Gammaproteobacteria bacterium
CCAGCAGGTAAATCCAAAACCTTTTTGGGGTCAGGAATAAGTGGTCCATAACCATGAGCAGTTTTCATCAGCTCATGGTCAACGGCCTTACTTTTACTCTTCCCCAACGTACAGGACGCCAAACCCGAAAAGGCTAACGCGCTCGCACCCATTGCAAATTGTCTTCTGGTGATCATCTTAATTCCCGTTCACTTCACACTCAATCCAGCCGCATTATTACATTGACCAAATTGATAGGCCATGGTTCATACAATAATTGACATTTTTTTTCTCAGGCAACCCAATTTCAATCACATAACGTTATTAGAATGATGTCATCAGCAGCTTGGAAATAAAGATTAAAAATACTCACCAGTTATCATCTCCTTTAATTTTAATTTCCGGCGGTTCAGTGAATAAAACATTAAGCTGATGCTCCATGCCTAACATTGATAAAACCTTTGCGACCGTTTCCCATGCAACACCACCTTTCCCGGCTTCAAGATTACGAATTGTTGTAACACCCACACCAATACGCGCCGCAAAACGGGTTTGAGTATCCCCCGGAAATTGCCGTTTGCGCATACGCTGAATGAATTTTCCTTGTTGTTTAAACCATTTTTCATCAATCATAAAAAGATGTTATTTCGTTTATTCTGTCCATTTTCAGCCGTTATAGATGGAATAACATCTATTTTGTTGCGCCAAAAAACAAAGCAGAACTATTTGTAATCGTTGAATCTAGATAAGGAAGTATAGAAAAACGTAGAACAAAAATATTGCACCTGAAAAAGGCACTGTCTACTTCCCTAAAGATGAAGCAGCGCCTTTAACTTGCTATTGTTGCCTAGGCTATTACTACCTAATTGGCACTAAACAGACTGCGCAAGTTGAGCAATAGACATCGAAAAATCCCGTTTGGATTCATCTTGTCGAAACTGCAACTCCTCAATCCCATTCAACGTTTGCAACTTCGCAGATTGGTTAGTGATCACCAAATAACCCGGTCGCAACAAACAACTCACCTTAGACCCCACATTAAAATTAAACGCCGTAAGCCAAGATGACTCTAACGTAATGCCCTTATCAGACACCTCAAAGTGCTCAATATTTAGGCTATCGAATGGATCGCCCGGTGAAATATGATTGACAGCCCCGCCTATCGGCGGCTTACAATAACAACAGACCATAATGATGTACTCTTAAGTTTGGATCGTTGTGGTTTAGCTAGCTTTGGGTGTTGATGCACCCATGGCTAGCGCCAATGTTTATACAGCCTCTTTGCAAAAATCCTTCAATCGATTGTGACCAATCCTAAAGAACCCGCAAAAACAACCATATAAATGTCACATAAAAACATATGACAGCACCAATTCTTGAGTGAAAGGGAAGAAAAGTCAAGCTGAGAAAGTATGCTTAAGTATATAAATAAAAGGGAATTACCAGTAATAATACCGCTTAAACCGCTAGAGCCGTCTTAACAAAAGCACCTAAAGAGACACTAAACAAAAAGGACTTAATAGTAACCGCACATACTCGCCCAAAAACGGAACTGATGGGGGTAGAAAGGAACAAAGAAAATGACGAAAAAGGAAAAAACCACAAAAAGTCAGAAAATATTGCTGTTTCATCGAAAATAATAATGCAGTTAATAAGATTGCCTTAACTATTGCATTAATAACGTGCAGTTATTGAGATTACCTTAACTATTGCACAAACCATTACAACGGACACCGATTCAACGCTCCTATACGCCATTCCTGCGAAGACAAGCAAACATT
The DNA here is from genome assembly GCA_942490545.1 of uncultured Gammaproteobacteria bacterium. Lineage (GTDB taxonomy): Bacteria > Pseudomonadota > Gammaproteobacteria > Enterobacterales > Alteromonadaceae > Paraneptunicella. The sequence goes on from CALNXX010000011.1 coordinate 1,761, forward strand.
CATTTTTCACGTAAACCTTTGTTGAATTGCTGTTCAAACTCCCTTAATCGCTGTGCTATCACATTAAAATCATCAGGTTCGATATAAAACATTCCACCCTGTGATGCAGTTATATGATCCGCAGATATTTTGGCCAACCGTTCTCCTTCAGGAAGTAATCTCAATTGGCCAGTTTGAATCAAACCAAAGTCTACTCCAGGCGTTGCCCAACGATGTTGTTTCATCTCAACGACATGATTCATGGCATCAACAGAAGAAAATGGATCAGCAAATGAAGTACTCAACAAACAGTCAACATCATACCAATGTCTAGCTAAGCGTGTAGGATTGGGAGCTTTTGTCTGTGTGGAAAATTGGTGAAGGGCTGTGAGTTTTTCCCATAAAATATAGTCAGGATGATATGCATCGACTACCGCATGAGGCAGTGATAGTGATTCAAATCCGGCAATTGCTGCAACATAACTTTCTACTCGAATACCCTGACTCGGCTTGCCACGGTTCCTACCTCCAAATTCAAGCAAAATATGATCGAGCTGATAATCATTGCCACTTTGAGTTGAACGGGGAAAGTGAATATCAATTTTCTCTCCGTTAAACTGCCCCTTTTCATCAACTTCCAATTCAGCAGATAAACCTTCAATCTGATATTGGGCAAAGCGATTATTAAGCATTGCTACCAGTGCTGAAGACCACTCTAGCATTCGTTTTTGTTGCTTATCTCGGAATTTTTTTGCCTGACTATTATTCTTAATACTTTTTTGCCAAGCTGCCAACTCCTCATCTTCTGACAAACCAGAAAGATCAGACCAGTGAATCGACAAATCAATATCTTCAGAAAAGCGCCCAATGGCGTTCCAGCATTTGCTTAAAGCCGTGCCTCCTTTAAAAGCAACAGATAAATCCCCTAATAAACTCTCGTTAAACAACAGTCGAAGTGTTTCTGTTACCCAAATATCTTTCTCTAAATAATTAGCAGGTAGTCCATCACTATGATGCTGTGCGGCAGCAACAAATAGCTCATTAAGTTCAGCCTGTTTATTTTCTGCGTACAGTTCAAAAATATTCATGAATGGAGCATCTTCACTAACTTCAACAGCTTATAACGCCAAGCACTCAGCTTTGGTTGAAGAGCTAGTTTATTTAAAATACGAATGGATTCTGCGGGATCCAGATTCAACCTTTTTAGCGCCACTTGTATCCCTGAGATAGAGATATGTTCTGCCGGAAGAGACAATAATCCCCGGTATAACTCTCCTTCAGGCTTATTCAGCCACAGCAGTTTAGAATCAGCAGTATGTTTAACCTGCACCAATTGATTCCCCACCCTAAATTCACGAGAAGGGCCTGTTGTCCAGTAGATCGTTTTTAATGGCGCCTGAGTTTGAAGGCCCAAACGATAAGCCGATTCCAGTCCCTGAGGAGCAAGTTTATAGTGCCTCGAACCTGCCCATGTTTTAGCAACATCCTCTGCATTGGCAGAAACCTTAACCGTGGGAATGCTAACCAAAGGTTTAGGACGAGAATAAATACCCTTAGCAACCCGAGCAACCTTGCCTGCTTTAGCCAAGCGACTTAACGCCTTTTGTACAGATGTAATCGACCCTAAAGAGTAAAAACCCTCTATAGGAAAAGGCGTTCCACGCCTCATTCGGGAAACCCTGTTAGCAACTAACTGTGACACAGACATTTCAAAATAAACCTGACAAAATACTATTAATGTAAATTAACTATAACTCAATAAAAACATACCAACAAATACATTTTTTGTCAGAATAAACATTAGTTACTATTGTAATTAAATCAATATAAGTTCGACCATTTATCTTCGATACTTCTCCCCCAAAAAAATCAACAAGCTTTCGCTCCTGCTGGATATAGAAAGCATTGACTTAAAGCATGAATAAAAAGCATCGAAAACCACATACGAACTATTCACTTTTCATGCAAAGATTTGTTCAATAATCAGGCTCGCACATTGATTGCATCGATATACTTGAGCAGAACGCCTTATTCAAATACAAACAAAACCAATATGGTAACTATACAAGCCTTTCTCTTGCGATGATTTCCCTCTATATTAGTCGGCTTACATGAGTAGTCTTTCGGGGAAACTGCCGGTATTGATTGTTGTGGCACGGAGGTTCTCAAGATCTTTTTAAAATGGTGAGGGTAAGGTTTTGTCTGACAACAAACACATAGTGCTAAATCTTGAACATAACGAATATGATAATATTGGGCTGGAAGATACATCAGGGAATAGCATACTTTGGCAACAAGAAGCCGCAAAGCAGTTAGTCAGAAACCTCATTCACACCGGTGAAGAAGCTAAACACTACAAAGCAGATTTTAAAGAAACCGATCAAGTGATCCACTTCTCCCACAACGCCATCTGTATTCATGGTGGCAGAGGCACAGGTAAAACAGTCTTTCTTAACAGCGCCAAACAAATATGGGAACAACATAGCAAACAAGTACAAACCGAAAAGCTGCCCAAGCTGCATTTTTTATCTTCTATCGACCCCACCATGCTACACCAGCATGACAGCTTCGCCAGTGTCATTATTGCGCAGCTCTATAATGCAGTAGAAAAAGAATTATCCAGCCAGACATGCAGTGAAATGCGTGATCAGTTTTACAATGCATTGCGGGATCTTGCCAATGCCCACGGCAAAAGCAGTGAATTTGAAGATGCCACAGGTATCGACAGAATTCTAAATTATCGCTCCGGTATTCGCCTGCAAGATTACTTTCACAAATATGTATTCCTTTGTACAAAGATTTTGAGCTGTGACGGTATTGTGGTTTCTATTGACGATGTGGATATGTCCCTTAGTCGCGCCTTTGAAGTATTGGACGATGTACGGAGGTTTTTGAGCTGTCCTCTAATCATCCCTATAGTGAGTGGAGATCTTGCGCTTTATAACAAAATTACGGAGAACCATTTTAAAGAGCAACTTCAGGCCCCAAAAAACGAAGCTGTAACGGACTTCGAAACCGAATATTCACTAACAGATTCCTACTTAACCAAGGTATTTCCGAATCACTTGCGGATAAACCTACTATCAATAGAACTCTTACAAGTAAAACTAAGAGTTTTGGATTCCAGTATTGAACAAAAGCTTGGTTGGCCTTATCGATATTACTTATCCCATTTGAATGGTCTATTTTTTCCTTTTTGTAATGGAATGGAAAAAAGTAACTCATGGAAACACCCTAAAAATGCTCGAGAACTAACACAAATTGTCAGAGCTATTCCCCCAAAAGCAATAGAAGCCATTTCTAAATCAAGGGTACCATTGCCAAATGAGAACCTAACAGAAAAGGCAGCAACTGAGAGTCAACTACGATGGATTCAAAATTGGGCAAAAGAAAAGAAGGACGGCAATACTTTTCTCAATATTTTTACTTATTTTAAAGCAAAAGAAGCTCTTAGCCGTCATGGGAATGGTGTCGCTGATTTACCTTTATTCAGCATAGCTTTTCAAGTTGAAAAAAGTAAAAAGTTAGGCTGGGGATATAAAGATCTTTCGAAAGAGCAAGGGGTGGAACTCGAATTCTTAAAGCTTGAGAATGAAACAAACAAAAAATTACTGGGAAGTGCGCTTAAAGAAGGAGAGCTATCTATTATCAGCATGCCTCCCCTAGAGTTTTTTATTCCTAAATTACAGATACGAGAGAGTGTCGTAAAAGAGTCAAATCACCATGAGCTGATACGAATATACTCTCACAAAGGCTATTATTCGAGAAGCAACAATTCACGACCATTAGTGTTTTTTAGCAGAGCTTTTGAAATACTCTTATGCTCCATTCTAAAAATAACAGGTAACGCACAAGAATTAGACTGGGATATTTTTGTACATAATGTTTTATCAAAAGCTCCTTTTTACAGTGTGACGGCGCTAAACCCCTCAAAAATAACAGATTTTAATTCGAATGATGATGAAGATGAAATAGCTGATGAAATTGAAACCAACTTTAATGATCCTGATGAGTTACAAAGAACCAAGACCAAACTAAAAACGGATCTTGAAAATTGGGAAAGTAAATATAAGACTGAATACAACCTAGAACAGCTCTCAGGTTATAACTTTTTCCCTCTTTTCTCTTATGTATTTAACAAAGTATTCACTCAACTTCATTTGTATAGAATTAACCTGAACAAACCAAATAACGAGGGTCCGGATGACAGTGATTTATCAGACTCCGTAAAACGATTCGAATACATCGTCATCAATGCTTTCATATTTTTCTTAAAAAGGAGGGGGACTGTTTCAGACGGGAACATTGCCATCAAAACTAAAGCGAAAACGATTAAAAACCGCGATGAGTTTTTTAGAAGTAGTAACCCTGCGAGAATAAACTTCAGTGACTTCTTAGGAAAAGATGGAAAGGCTGTTCTGCACAAGCATATTGATCCTCCAATTTATATCGCATTAAAAAAGTTAGTTGAAGCGATATGGGATCATCCAATTTTTACGCTCAATAAAATTGATAGTGAAGACAACATTCCTCTCGGAACAACACGTAAAGCAGAAGATAAACTCTTAGACGCTTTCAATTCTGCTGAAGAAATTTTAGCCTTTTTAGATGAAAATATAAAAAGAAAAGGTTCTAGGCTTTCATATGATGATGTTGAGAGTTGGATAGATAAACGCACTAAAGTCGCAATGCGTTTTAATGAACGATTGAACAAGTACATCAGTAAAACAGAACAAAAGAAACTCCTAGGTGATTACAGCACCAATTTCGGAAAAATATACAATGCACTTAAAGATAACTTTGAGAGCTAACCCATGCTTTCGATATCTCTAAACTCAGCAGTCCCTGTAGCATGGCTTTCTTCGGATCGCTTACTGGAAGAAATTGCGTCTAAGCCTGAAGGAATCACGAATTTACTGACTAGCTTAGACAGTTTGCCTGTGGCTGTTTTTGATTATCAAAGCAATGTTGGAACACACCTGCGCAATGAAGACGTGACTGCCGCCATCAGTCATTGGCAAAGCACTGTTGCTACTCATAAAACAACAGGCAATGCGCATTTTCACCAACAAAGTTTGCAACAGCTTGCTCAGCACTTTTTACACTGGCATGGGCAGTGTTTTGAAGTGAAACCACAACAACTGCAAGAATGGTTGTCCTTGGCAAGTGTCACCGATCTTAGCTGGATTATCGCCAAAGCTTATGCGCACGCCATTTATGAAAATCAATTATCAGTTCAAGAAGCCCTAACAGCGATACAGGATTGCCAATGCCCGGTGGCTTTGCCTAAGTCCAAGCCCTTTGAGGCATTCGCCGATAACCATGTTCATCTAGGAGGGCATGGGCATACTAATGTGTCTATGTTGGATGTCGCGCTAAATTACGACTCAAAACGTGTACAAAAAAACACCTTAAAAAATTGGCCCCACCGTTCAGAATACACACTTTATGAAAGCGGCAAGTTAGACAAAACCCAGCTTCCCAAATTGATTTACAAGCTAGGAAACCGTTTAGCTGATGAAGTATTAGCAAATAATGTCGTAACGATTGAAGACGTTACACTCGAAAATCTAGACCAACGAGAAGTAAGAGGGCTGGAAGCGTTTCTGGAACAACCCAATATTGATGGTGAAGCCACACGCCAACTACTGTTTCATGCCGCTAAAGCAAATAGCAACAGCATTAATCGTTGGCTATTATTTTGTTGCGGGTTAATGCTGCATGAACATGAAGTCGTCCAACCCAGTTCATTCAAATGCCAGTTACTAAGCTTTATTCGCGCCAGCAATATATTGCGAAACTATATGATTACTTCAGCTGTTGGCTTGGGTCAGTTTGTTGAGTTTTTTGGATTTAATGAACGCAAAGCTAAAAACAAATCGGCCAAATTAAGTAGCAAACAAACCGGCCTAAATTATGATTTAGCCCCTAACACTTACCGTGAGTTTAGAACCTCCCCCAATGAACTGATTACGCCAATTGCGAACAATTCATCCACCTATAGTTTGAATGTTTTGGAGTTTGAACAACTTCTTGGTCAATTGAACATTGAAACCAATATAAACAACATTCAGTTTGTGATGCATTTTGTACGAGACTTTTCTGACAAAGCGCCCATAGGAAATATGCTGTGGCGCAGGTTTAGACAAGAATTAATTAACCAAGTCAACAAATTGCAAGACTTTCATGCGTCAGTAACCTTTAGTGATCGCCCAGCGCCTAACGCAAACATTAATGATAAAAATAATGGATTTGACTTGCGCAAGCTAGTGCGAGGCTACGATGTAGCAGGAAATGAAAATGAACTTCCTATTGAAGTATTTGCCTCGGCCCTACGTATATTAAGAACAGGTAAACAGACAACTTCTGGCGTCTTTGGCAAACGACTGCCAAATCCTTTTTTAACGGTACATGCGGGGGAGGATTTCAGTCATATTTTAAGCGGCCTTCGTGCTATTGACGAAGCGGTCGTATTTTGTGATTACAAAGCTGGCGATCGAATAGGTCACGCCTTAGCTCTGGGTTTAGATGTGCAACATTGGGCACAACGGCAACAAACCATTTATCTCACAGTAAGACAACATTTCGACAATTTAGTTTGGTGCCATTATCAAGCGTTACACCTTGCTGAACACCTTACCCAATTCACTAATATCACCGCTTTACTAGAACAAAAAATTCATTATTGGGCTAACTATATTGGATTAAGCCGTTTTTCAATTAACGATTTCTATCAAGGCTGGAAGTTACGTAAAAACTGTCCCAAAGCATTAGAGCTTTCAAACCAATCAACACCAAAAATTTGGCATGAATGGGTCCCTGATTTGGGGTTTATTAACTCAGAAATAGGCAAAAATGCTAAAGCCGTGTGGAACCAATATTTAAAACCAAAAGAAGTGTTCCCGAAAGATAAAAGCCATGACATTGTGGCAATAAATTGTAAACCCGGAGCAGAATCTTGTTTGGCAGGATACCCCCTACCATTACATGACAGTATTTCTACCGGAGAGCTGCAACTGTTTGAAGCCATTCAAGATTATCTGATGGAGAAATACAGTGCCATGGGTGTAATTATTGAGGCTTGTCCAACGTCTAATATTTATATTGGTCGCTTTAAAGAATACCACGAACACCCAATTTACCGCTGGAACCCACCCAACCTTAGTTGGCTTGAACCAAATAATAAATTCAACCGCTTTGGTCTGCGCAAAGGGGCCATTAATGTTTGTATCAATACCGACGACAGCGCCCTAATGCCAACGACCATTGCTAATGAACACCGGGTTATTCGAGATGCCGCCGTTGAGCACTATCATGTGGGCAGTCAAAACGCTGACGATTGGATTAAACGAATTAGAGACTTTGGAGTGCAAGTGTTTAAATCGAATAATGTACCGCTTTAATTTGAACCGGCCACTGAAATAAGAGACCAAAATAGAAGGTTTATGACTTAAATGATGAACCCGGGCTAATACCTTTTTCCCCCAATCATCAGACAAAACATCATCAATAAATCCCGGCGCTTCTTTACCACTATGAAACGTTTTTAAATCCGATGTTTTAGACAGGTGCTTAGGATCGATAGTGTAATATACTGAATCTAGAAATTCTGAGTGATATTGAAAATACACCGTGTGTCACCATTAGCAGTGCGGTAATAGAGATTAAAAAAACTCACCAATTATCATCTCCCTTGATTTTAAATTCCGGCGGCTCAGTAAACAAAACATTAAGTTGATGCTCCATATCCAACATCGATAAAACCTTTGCCACCGTTTCCCATGCAAAGGTCAGAAATTGCTACTGCTTTAACAAATTGTTAACTCGCGAGTTTCCTTTAAACACATACTTTTCTTGTGAAATATCGCAAAGTGCTATAAACGTCACAAGGTCTAAAGTGCGAGTTATAACAATTACCAGAGTCAAGAAAGCACTGCAACTTAGCTCGTACGATGACATAAAGGACGCGTGGAAAAGAACATCCGGCTGGAATACAGACCCTATAGCAGGACATCGCTTGAAAAATGAAGATGGAACCTACGGTACTATTTTTGATTTATTTGTATTCGACATACACGGGAATAACTGCCGCTTACTAGCAAAGATTCACAATAATACTGTGTTTATCAAAAGTATCTATTCCCACGCAGAATATGACAAATGGTGTAAGCAAAACATACACCAAGGCAAGCTTAAAAAGAGGTAACTTATGATGAAAGTAAATGAAACCCAAGCACATGATTTTGGTGACTTATTTTCAGCTTTAAGTTCTGTCGCAGTTGATTACTCTACTAACGTAATCAAACTTATGCACTATACATCGACACCCATTGAATCTGAAAAAGAAGTGCTAGAGCGCGCCAAAGTCATGGATGAAATGATGGATATGGCAAAGCATGAAAACGATATAGTTTTGGTATTTGCTAACGCAATAGCTGATCGCATTGAAGAGTTTGAAAAAAATATGGAAATGCCATCAGTTTCAGTCTCTGAAAGATTACGTGGGCTTATGGACATTAAAAACCTAAAGCAAGGTGACTTTAAAGACATCGCGCCACAAAGTGTCATTAGTGACATATTAAACAGCAAAAGAGAAATCAATCTAAGACAAGCCAAGGGCTTTGCACAATACTTTAACCTACCCGTAGATCTATTCATACCCGCCTAAATCATAAGTTAAGTAACTATGTAGCCATCACATTAAAATCATTCTGACATAAAAAAGCGGCCCCAGAAGCAACTGTCAAAAACACTTTTAACAGTCCCCAGGAAAAGCCGCAGCCAATTAAATTAGTGCAATAAATAAGATCAGCTAAAGTTTTGCATTAAATCAATGCAGTTAATCAGATTATCTTAACTATTGCATCTAAAAACTGTATTGGCATAACAACTAGCAATTGCACTATCAAAGCACAGCCTGAATACCGTCTCGTTGAATAAGAGAAAGTAACTTAAGCGCCGCGCCTTTAGGTTGAGACTTACCCTGCTCCCACTTCTTCACACTCTCACTGCTCATGTTTAGAATAGTAGCAAGCACACCCTGACTAATCCCTTCCCGCTCACGAAGTGCTTTGATTTGCTCGGCAGATACTCCTTCCAACTTGCTATGCTCAGCCAACAAATTAATCTTACGCATTGTGATTTGATCAACCGTACCAGATTGATGCAGGCGCTCAGCCATCTTGTGCATTTTTTCCATTCTGTTATCAGTCATAAATCACCTCTTTGAGTAAGTTCAACATCAAGTCCTTTTTAATTTGCCAATCGGGCGCTTTAACCAAACTTTTACCGATAAGTCGATAGGTTTCAAGCAAGGTATCCGGGATTTCTTTACCTGATTTAGGAATATCAGACTTTCTCCACCCATCGATGAAAAAACACCTTTCATCTTGTACGTAAGCCACAATGCACCGTCCGGCACTTCTTTTACCAAAACCGAAAGCTGATATCCGTTTTTTAATAACGCCTCCCAAATTGGCATCAATTAAGCCACTATTGATTTCAATCGTCGCTTTAACAACGTCTGAATTTGATAATTTAGCTCTCTTCATAAATCCCTGAAACTCGTCCGTGATAAAAATCCGCATTCCATTCCCCTTACAAAACTATAGTAAATACTACCATAGATTATCGATGTGACAACCTGGAAATTGAAAGGATAATAGAGCGTTGTAATTGAGGCGGAAAACATCTAGTTAATTAAAGCGAATAACTCAACATTTAAATGTACTGAATTTTGTGGAGATGTTGGGATAGTAAGTGACAAGGACCTCTTGGCTAATCCTTTATCGCTCTCCTCTTGCCCAGAAGTTGTGCTTTCTTTTGCTCGGCAGATACCCCTTCCAACTTGTTATGTTCAGCCAACAAATTAATCTTACGCATCGTGATTTGATCAAGAGCGCTATCAATTAAAATATAGCATGTGCTATCTTTAAGGGGTACTTATAATATCAGAGGCCATCATGAAAACAGTCGGTGTTCGAGCGCTAAGAGAAAACCCCGGTGTACTAAGCGAGTCAGCAACAAGTGGAGAGCTATTGCTCGTAACCAATAGAAGTTCACCCGTATCGCTCTCAGTCCCCTTTAGTGAAGAACTCATTCAAAGTGGTGTTCATGTTAACCTCGCAATAAAGCTATTTGAAGATGATTTGATATCACTGGTTAAAGCAGCAAAACTCGCGAAAATGAGCGTTGAGGGCTTTATGGAGTTATTATCTGCATTGGAGATACCGATTGTGAATTACGATGCCAACGAATTGGAAAATGAACTAAACCTGCTGGAAAACCAAGCTGTTAAATGACAGAACTCATCATTGCCGACACAGGCCCACTCATCGTTTTGGCTCGCATTAATTTGCTCTCTCAACTTGCCCAGCTTTTCCAGAAGGTTATTGTTCCTGAAGCAGTATTTAATGAGGCGTGTGCAGACTTAAACAAGCCCGGAGCCAAAGCAATATCAGCGCTAGAACAAGCGCCTTGGTTCCAATGTACTCCCGTGAATCTTGATACAAAACGCGATATTGCATTGAGCATTCTGGATAGAGGAGAAATGGAAGTCATTTTATTAGCACAAAAATTAAACTGCATTGCGCTTATAGATGAAAAAACGGGGCGTCGGGTAGCAAAAAACAAAGGAGTGCATTGCATTGGTACGGCTGCGGTGCTTTTGAAATTAAAACAAGAAGGGTTAATAGGCGAAGTAACACCTTTACTTGATAAGCTTGCAGACAACGGCTATCGCCTGTCACCAGCACTCATTAAGAAAGTCAGATTACTGGCAAACGAATAAGCATTTCTATATTTACTTTCTAGAAGTGTGATTAAAAAGATCAATGTAACAACTACTCCACCTTCCCACGACCAAACTGATTAATTTTCACATTCTGTCCATCAGAAAAAGTGGCGTACAGTTCCAGTTTTCCACCTAGTGCTTCAATGTATTGGTTGAGAGTGCTTAATAGCGTGTCTGGCCGGGATTCCATTTGTGAGATATTGGACTGCGCTATATTCAACTTGTTAGCTACTGTTGATTGATTTAGGCCTCTTGCTTTTCTTGTTTCGGACAGTGACATTTCCGCTACTATATCCACCGCTTTCGCTCTGGCAGCAGCTTGCACTTCGGGCTTTATGTGCTTACGCAATTCGTTGAGTGATTTAGCCATTATTCTCCCCTTCCTTTATAGGTTCTCGCTATTTAGATGCTCAATAAATGGCTCTTCTACGGTTGTCTGTATAAATTAAGGCACTGAATAAAACATATCACCACTATCTGGAATGGATGTTTGTTGGATTTTTAGTTTGAAATAATCAGTATCTCTGATCCCCCTTGCTCTCTTTCTGATCATGCCAATAGCAACATTACCAGCCTCAATTCTTGCTGAGGTCAAAGGGTGTCGAGCATAGTTACAAATACCAACAGTATGACGCTCCATGAAACCAGCGAACTTCTCCATGTATACCAAGCTACTTTCACGAGCAAGTGAGCACCATTGCTCAAGTCGGTAACGCATTTCCCTCGTGTCTTTCGGGGCAATCCAGAGTGTTTGTAATTGTTCTTTGAGTAAATAAATGGTGCTAAGATTTTGGTTTTCTTCAAGCAACGTATCCAACTGTTGTGACTGCTTGCTACTCATGTTTTCGCGATTTCTCTGCAACAGGTAGCGACTACCTTTCATCAATTTCTTTTCGGGTTTGGAAGCGCGTCTAAATTCAATTCGTCGTTGGTTGGCTATCGCTTTTGAAAAGTTTTGCATAATATGAAAGCGGTCGAACACAATGTCAGCGTTGGGCAAACATTCTTTTACCGCCGCTTGATAGCTACGACCCATATCCATGGCAACCGCTTCAATTCCCTTGACGGTCTCTGCTGACAGTTGTGATAAAAACTCGCTCAACACTGCTTTATTACGCCCCACTCCTACCCATAACAAAATGCCACTATCCATGTCATAAACCACGGTCATATAGTCATGTCCCTTCGCTCTGGCGACTTCATCGACACCCAAATAACGGATACCTGTTAACTGACTTGGGTCTTGTTCTGGCAATGTGTTTTGGAGATAGGTTTTATCTATTTCCTTGACTGTTTCCCATCGAATTTGAAGGTGTTTGGATACCACCGATATTGGCATATGACGACACAAGCCACTGATCAATCGGCAAAATCGATGGGTATAACGAGCCCCCACATCGGCAAAAAGTGGCGCTTCTACATGCCTTTTCTGACAAAAAAAACTTCCGCAAATTCAACGTCAAGCACACAGGGCTTGCCTAATAATGGCACATCCCTTATCTCTCGACGATACAAACGATTGATGCGACCTGACAGGCCTGATGCGCTGTCTACTGCTTTAAAACGCTTATCTCTTTCACATCGAATGATTAACGTTTGCCGTTCTTCTGACAACTCTATTTGCTTGACACATTGACCTGGAATATTGAATATTGATGACGAGATAGCTGCGCTCATGTATTTCTCTTGTGGTATTTGTTTCAACACCTTATTTCTACAAGGGTTTCATGCAGACAGCTATCTTTTTCTATACAGACAACCGTAGAAGAGCCCAATAAATTCTCTTTCTGCAATAGAAATCATCTGCTGATAAAACATTTTATGCCTCTTGCCATTTTTTCGACCACCGCAAAGTAATACAGCTTGTCGCAGTGGATCAAATGCATAAAAAACTCTATAAGGATTTCCTTTATGCTGAATCCTAAGCTCTTTTAAATTATGAACTTTTTGGGTTCCATCTAACGTGTCTGCATGTGGTCTGCCAAGGTTTTATCCTGCAATCTCTAATACATCAACCATTGCCAGAACGTCCACTTGTTCATTGTCACTCAGTGCCAAAAACCATCTTTCGTACTCTTCTGTGACAAGTATTTTCCACTCCATATCTCCTCCTTGAGTATAAGCTTCAACTTATATATCGTCAAACGTATATTTTTGCGAGCTTTTGTGACAGTACTTTATAGTGCTCTAGATAATTTAACGTAAATTTTCTCGGTAAACCGATCCGCAAAAATAATGAAGGATAAAAACCATAAGCTAATGCTTACTTGTTTAGCTCGCTTATTTAAATGCTGTGGTAACAAAACCTGAATCCTGACAATCAATTTTTGTTAGACTGGCGCGATTTTCTTTTTGAGTAGAGCAATTATGGCGTTAGAAGGGCAGCAGGTGCGTACACCGCAAAACAGAAAACGAGAAACTCCCCGCATGAAAGCGGACAGAGGATTGTTTTCTTTTCCAAAGTACTGGGCATCTTGTTTTGATCCAGCGCCATTTTTACCCATGTCTAGAGCTGAAATGGATGAGCTAGGTTGGGATAGTTGCGACATTATTCTGGTGACAGGTGATGCTTATGTGGATCATCCAAGTTTTGGTATGGCTGTCATCGGGCGCACTTTAGAAGCTCAGGGATATAGAGTGGGTGTTATCGCTCAGCCTGACTGGAAATCCAAAGAGGCCTTTATGGCGCTTGGAGAACCTACACTATTTTTTGGTGTGACAGCAGGCAATATGGACTCCATGATCAACCACTACACGGCAGATCGTAAGTTGCGCCATGATGATGCATATACAGCTGGTAATGTTCATGGTAAACGCCCGGATAGGGCTGTGACTGTCTATACCCAACGCTGTAAAGAAGCCTACAAAAAACCCGTCATTATTGGTGGCATTGAAGCCAGTTTAAGGCGCATTGCTCATTATGATTACTGGTCGGATAAAGTCAGACGCTCGGTGTTATTCGACTCCAAAGCCGACATGTTAATATTTGGTAATTCTGAAAGACCCCTTTTGGAAATTGCACACCGCCTGTCTATTGGCGAAGAAATAAAAGATATTCAGGATGTTCGCGGCACTGCCGTTATTCGCAAACAACCATTACCCGATTGGCTAGGTGTGGACTCGACCAGTATCGATAAAATTGGCAAAATCGATCCTATTTCAAGCCCCTATCAAGAGTGGGAAGAGAACTGCTCTACTCAAAACGAACCTACGCCAGATGCCACACAGCCACAACCGATTAGTGTGCAGCCTTATGCTCCCAATGAAAAGAGCCCTAGAGGAACAAGACGTAAACCATGGGATAAAACCTATGTAAAACTACCTGCATTCGAAGTAGTGAAAGACGAAAAGAAGCATTACGCTCATGCCTCACGTATCCTGCATCAGGAAACCAATCCGGGTTGTGCCAGAGCTTTAGCACAGCGACATGGCGACCGTCTTCTTTGGATCAATCCTCCTGCGTTTCCACTGGAAACCGAAGAAATGGATGCGGTATTTGATTTGCCCTACGCCCGCATACCGCACCCTAGCTATGGCAAAGCAAAAATCCCAGCCTACGACATGATCAAAACCTCAGTAAATATTATGCGAGGTTGTTTTGGTGGTTGTACTTTTTGTTCTATTACCGAACATGAAGGCCGCATTATTCAGAACCGTTCTGAAGAATCTATTGTTCGAGAAGTTGAGCAAATTCGTGACAAAGTACCGGGCTTTACCGGCGTCATCTCGGATCTCGGTGGTCCAACAGCCAACATGTACAAACTCAGATGTAAAAGTGCGAAAGCTGAGCAGACTTGTCGCAGACTATCTTGTGTATGGCCGGATATTTGCGGCCACATGGATACAGACCAAACCCCTACTGTGGAACTCTACCGAAAGGTACGTAAAGTAACAGGTATCAAAAAAGTCCTCATCGCATCAGGTGTGCGCTACGACCTCGCTATCGAAGACCCAAATTATGTTAAAGAGTTAGTGACTCACCATGTTGGCGGCTATTTAAAAATAGCGCCAGAACATACTGAGGAAAGCCCCCTTAGCAAGATGATGAAGCCTGGCATGGGCACGTATCACAGATTTAAAGAGCTTTTTGACAAGTTTTCAAAAGAAGCGGGCAAAGAACAGTATTTGATTCCTTACTTTATCTCCGCACATCCAGGGACGCGAGATATCGATATGCTCAACTTGGCACTGTGGTTGAAAGAACGTAACTTTAAGCTAGATCAGGTACAGAACTTTTATCCGTCACCCATGGCAAGTGCCACCACTATGTACCATTCGGAGACAAACCCCATCCACAAGATCACCCGCAAAAGCGAGAAGGTCAGCATAGTTAAAGGGGAACGTCACCGTCGCCTGCATAAAGCTTTTTTGCGTTATCACGATCCTGCTAACTGGCCTATATTGCGAGAAGCACTGAAAAATATGGGTAAGGCTCACCTGATTGGCAATGGGCCTAAACACCTAGTACCGCCAGAGCGCAAGGGCGAATTAACAGGCACAGCACAAAAAGGCACTGCAAAAAACAAGAACCGTCCGCAAAAAGCCCTAACCAGATTTAGCTCAGATCAGCCTTTTAACTCTGGTCAACCAAATAAGAAGCCACGTAGTAGAAAGTAAAATTGGTGCGTAGCTAGTCAACTAATTTCGTATTTTTGGAATTTGCGCAGAAAAATTGATCTGGATATTTAGGTATGGAAATTGAATCTAATCTGACGAGGCACCTGCCAACGTTGGTAGCTGTCAGGTCTGAACTTCAACAGTTCATGTAACAGCATTTCAATGTTTTATTTAAGGGAGTTGTATGAAAAAAGTGATTTTGGCTATGTTGGGCGCTTTTACTTCTGTTTTGTTACAAAGCAATGCATTGTTTCTTGAAAGTGAAGATTGGACGAACTTCTTTGTTGAGGCTATCAACAAAACGGAAATTCAAGATCCTTATGCGACGGTATTGTTATTTTCTTGGCTGCTATTACCTCTAATTTCGCTGTTGGCTTTAGTACTTGCCGTTGCAGTCCGGTATTTGGGGAGCGCCCGAATTCTAATATATTGCATGCTGAGTATGTCGGTGTTCTCTTCGATGCTTTTAGATAAATTTACTGAGCTAGGAAGTTTATCAACGGGCTATTGGGCTCAATTACTCTTCGTGAATAATAGAGTATTGCCAACCGTAATATTTCTCGTACTTTTCTTCGTATTTCACTTGTTGTTAAAGGCTTTCACGGGGCGTAAAGAGTGATGTACTCAAGAAAACTCAGACACCCTAGTTAAGCCATTTTAGGCTCTAGGATATATTGAAGATAGTTCGGCTCATTCGGCTTGTAAATCATTGCTGCACGCCTTCAAAAGCCGGATATCCTGCCACGATAGACCTCAGAGCTTGTTCTGAGTAGTGATGACCGTCAATTACATCACCACCTGAATACCGTGTCGTTGAACAAGTGAATGTAACTTAAGCGCCGCACCTTTAGGTTGCAGCTTACCCATCTCCCAATTTTTAATACTTTCACTGCTTCTGACCCCACTAAACCTCGACCATGTTCCCTTTGCTCTCTAGCCATTCTTTGCGCTCGGGTGAGCGTTTTTTGGCGAGTAACATGTCCATCAATTCCAACATCGTTGTGCTGTCGTCTACGGTAAGTTGTACCAAACGGCGGGTGTTGGGGTCCATTGTAGTTTCGCGCAGTTGCAGTGGATTCATTTCGCCCAAACCTTTGAAGCGTTGTACGTTAACTTTGCCTCGTTTCTTTTCGGCTTCGATTCGGTCGAGTATGCCTTCTTTTTCCGATTCGTCGAGGGCGTAGTACACTTCTTTACCTACATCGATTCGATACAGTGGCGGCATCGCTACATGTACATGCCCGGCATTTACTAAGGTCCGAAAATGTTTTACGAATAGTGCGCACAACAGTGTTGCAATGTGAAGTCCATCGGAGTCGGCATCGGCCAAAATACAAACTTTGCCGTAGCGTAATGCGGATATATCTTCGTTGTCCGGGTCGATGCCCAGTGCAATGGATATGTTGTGAATTTCTTGTGAGGCTAACACCTGTGAAGAATCGACTTCCCAGCTGTTTAGGATTTTTCCTCGTAGGGGCATAATTGCCTGAAAATCTCGGTCGCGGGCTTGTTTGGCTGAGCCACCAGCAGAGTCCCCTTCCACTAAAAACAATTCTGAGCGGGATGGGTCTTGGGTTGTACAATCCGTAAGTTTGCCCGGTAATGCAGGGCCTTGAGTAACTTTTTTACGCGCTACTTTTTTACTTTGGCGCAATCGGCTTTGAGCATTGTTGATGCACATTTGTGCCAATTGATCAGACAGGTCGGTATGCTGATTTAACCAAAGACTAAACGCGTCTTTTACCACGCCCGATACAAATGCGGATGCTTGACGTGAAGATAGCCGTTCTTTGGTTTGTCCGGCAAATTGTGGGTCTTGCATTTTAGTGGAGAGAATATAACTGCATCGTTCCCAAATATCTTCCGGTGTGATTTTTACGCCTCTTGGTAACAGGTTACGAAACTCGCAAAATTCACGCATCGCTTCCAATAGTCCTTGACGCAAACCGTTCACATGAGTTCCCCCTTGCGCTGTGGGGATCAAGTTAACGTAACTTTCAGTAACGAGGTCTCCGCCTTCGGGTAACCAAATAACAGCCCAGTCAGCGGCTTCATTGTTACTTTTAAACACCCCCACAAAAGGGTCTTCTTCAGGTAAAGTGTCAAATTGTGAAGCCGATTGCATTAAATAATCTTGCAATCCATCCTCGTAATGCCATTCCTCAGATTCTTTGGTTATTTTATTGTCGAAACGAATTTTTAAACCGGGGCACAATACCGCTTTCGCACGTAATATATGTAGAAGTTTACTGTTGGAAAATTTGGGGGAATCGAAATAACTGCCATCGGGCCAAAAGTGAACGCTCGTGCCCGTGTTGCGCTTACCACAAGAATCGATCACTTCAAGATCTTCGACCTTATCACCGTTTTCAAAAGCCATTTTATAGACTTTACTGTCCCGCCGTACGGTGACTTCAACTCGAGTAGACAAGGCATTGACCACTGAAAGACCTACGCCGTGCAAACCGCCTGAGAACTGGTAATTTTTATTGGAGAATTTACCACCTGCATGCAGCTTGGTCATGATCAACTCTACGCCGGGAATACCTTCTTCCGGGTGAATATCAATCGGCATACCACGCCCATCATCTATTACTTCCATAGATTGGTCTTCGTGCAAAATCACTTTTATTGATGATGCATGTCCGGCAAGCGCCTCATCGACACTATTATCGATAACTTCTTGGCTTAAGTGATTTGGACGAGTGGTATCGGTGTACATTCCGGGGCGACGACGCACCGGCTCTAGTCCATTTAGAACTTCAATAGCTTCAGCGTTATAACTTTGAGAAGTGCTTTGAGTAGTGCTTTGATTGGTCATGGGCAACTTAATTATTATTCTGAGTGATACATATAGCCCGCACAGCGCGGCTTATGGAATAGTAGCAATTCGCGCCATATTCAGCAATCTTGAGTATAGATTCCAAATAATACTATGGTTATAAATTTCATTCGGGATCGCTACTTTTCTCTACGCCTTCAACACGATACAAAAAACAGCGCCGCGCGTAATGACATGTGATGTTTTTATGATCCATATGCGACTATATTTTTGTTTAAGTCACTGATTAAACAATGACACAAGCCAACGTTAATTGATAGGAACGAAGCTAACATCCACTTTAACATTTCCGTATTGACCTGTTCTGTTAGGAGAATTTCTAAATGAAAACAAATGTATATCTAATCGTTATATATTTCTGGTGTTACTCCCCAGCCAGCTTTGCAATAACCATTCTATTTAGTGCCGAGCATTTGGTCTCAAACGCCATAATTCACCAAGTAAGTAATCATGAAAAACAGCATTGTAATATATTGCGTTTACTACCAAAAAATAAATTTAGAAATCTATCCTGCGCTAGTCATCCCAATGGCGATTTTAAGATAGGACTAAAACAAGAAACCGAAGATCAGAAAATCGACTATCAGTCCAACCTGATGATACATCCAGACGCCGAGAATGTGAGTTATCAACGGTTCAAATACGACGAATATCACCTTGATTTAGGTATTTGAATCACTGCAATTCAAGCGAATAGGTATTATGCAAATATGCCTTTCGCTCAATGTGCCCCTTCTGAGTTTTCCCAAGCAATGCTAATACCGTTACCAATAAGAATCTAACTGGAAACACAATAATTCAGCAGTTGCACCCTGCAAGAGGCAAATCGATATTCAGAAATAGCATTTAATTACGTGTTTTTTAGGCGAGTATCGATTAGCGTTTGTCAGGTTTAGTGTTGCCACCAAACAAAAACTCGACAATATTAGGCAGGTGGTTTTCGTAGCCCTGAAAACTATGATCACCACCCGGCTCTACTGTTAAATGGCTGTTTTGATACTTAGCTACAGCCTCTTGGTAATCCAAGGTTTCGTCTTGTTCTTGCAACAGCACCCAGAAGTTTTTAGGGTTGCTCAATGCTGGTACACATAATTGTTCCAACTCTGTGGTGTGCTGTTCTGTCAATTTGAATAAATCACCGGTATGAGGGTGTTCGTGTTCACCCAAATAATCCCGTAGTAGTATATGTGGAGTGACCGCTGGGTTAATCAGTACGGCTTTTCCAGGAAATGTTTGCATAAGATGTGTGCTCATAAAGCCCCCCATTGAACTCCCAATATAGCCCAATTCACAGTCTTGAAATGGCTCAATCAAAGCCTTCAATGTTTGCACAGCATCTTCGGGATAATAAGGTACTTGGGGTGCCACAATAGTAATTTCTGGGTGATGTGTTGCCATGTAATCCATCGTAGTTTGGCACTTAACTGATTGCGGTGAGCTTAAGAAACCATGTATATAAATTAGAACTTGCTGCAATGTATTTCCTCAAAAATTGCCAGTGTGATTATGTAGGAATAAGCGACACTCTATTTACCCAAGTGAGCCATTCGCCATTTTCGCCTAATTCTATCATTCGATAACCAGGCAACAGGTCAGACACGCCAAATTCCTCGGTAAGCGCCCATTGCCAACAGCTGGAAGGGCAAGCATAGTATTCTTGGCCATTAAATACACGATGAAAATCATGATGCACATGCCCATAAAGCACTCTAACGGGCTTAGGTAGCAAATGCATTAATTGCAAAAAATTGCCGCGATCAATCCAATCATGCTTATCCATCCAATGAATACAATCTAATGGATGATGATGAACCGCCACAATATGGCGCAGTTGTGGTTCACCAAGTATAGATTCTTCCAATACTTGTAAACGCTCAGGACCAACCGACCCTTGGGTGCCTTTATAATGACTATTCAGATAGTGCAAACGCCAAGCGCCAAAGTCTTCATGATTTTCAAATTGACAGGATGTTAAATCAAAGACCTTTCTCATCAAATCAGGATCATCATGATTGCCCGGGATCATACGCACTATTTGCTGTGCGATCCCAGCCTCCTCCATTAATTTCTGAAGATGAAGGTAGCTTTGTTCTGAACCATCACCGCTAATATCCCCGGTGAATAATATTAAATCAGGGGTTTCTTTCACGGCATCGGTTAAAACCGAGCGCAAGGTTTGAAAAGGATTAATCTCAACGTAACCCACTTTTGTGGGATCTGAAAAAAGATGACAATCGCTAATTTGTAGTACTCGAAACGCCATGCTGACCACTACTCATTTTAAATAGAAGAAATTAAAAATTATGCCGATTCGACTGGGGATTTATGCGACAGGCAAAACGACAACCATTCACTTAAAAAGTGGTTTACCATTTCTTTTTCATTTCTTTGGTGCATATTCTTATTCGGATAGCGATAAGTCGCTTCAAAGCGTGCAATATTCTGACAAGCAATCACTTCAGCCATTCGGGCATCGTGATACAAACGAATACGCATAGATGGTTTCAAATAATCCGGCATTTCTGGATTAATCTGGCTCATCAAAATAGTTGTGGTGTATCGGGCCACCTCTTCTACAGAAATTTGGTAGCGTAATGCATCCCGCACACCAAAATCATACTGTAAATTTTCAGTATCACAATCAGGCAGTAATCTTAACAAACGCACATAATTTACGTCACACACTGAATGCAATGCGCGCAAATTAGGAAAGTAGCGTTTTGTATTTAATTCTGTCATCTGATTTTAAACCTAGTCCTTAAAAAATTTACGTAACTACACGTACCTATACGTAACAATTAACCCAGAAACGAGTAGTTCTCAACCGTCGTTTAAGTTTACGCCTATCCAATTTAGCCCAACAAATTTAGTGGTATCTAAATCGACTATGTAACCAATCTATCACAATCCGGCTTTAAGAGTCACTGCTGAGAATTTTTTCCCGATTCAGGGCAAACCATTGCAATGCAATTATCGTTGCCGAATTTTCAATTCGCCCTTCTTGCAGCCAATTCATTGCTTCTTGCTCAGGAACTTTATGCACCAGAATATCTTCATCCTCTTCATCCAAGCCAAAAACACCACCGGCTTTTGATGCATCAACCAATGCAAAATACAGCATTAGCTTCTCGGTACAACCTCCAGGACTGGGCAAATAGTTTATGATGTGGGTGAGTTCGGTGACCTTTAATCCTGACTCTTCCAAGGTTTCCCGCCGACAAACATCTTCCGGCTCTTCCCCTTTTTCAATCATACCGGCCACAACTTCTAACAACCAAGGCTGTTCAGAACCCCGCACAGCTCCAACCCTAAATTGCTCAATTAGAATAAATTCATTGCTGTTCGGATCATAGGGTAATACCGCCACGGCATCGCCACGCTCGAAGATTTCCCGTTCGATGAAATTACTCCAATCGCCATTATGAAGTTTATGTCTAAAACGATAACGATTAAGCGTGAAAAAACCTTCATAAAGTGGTTCAGGCGCGACTAATTCAATGTCTTTTTTAGTAAATTTCTGAATAGTACTCAATGTTTTATCTCAGCATTAGGGCTTATTGTATTGTCGAACATTTTATCGAATGCTTTTCAAAGCTCTCTCAAATATTTTTAGCTCTTCACTTCTTGTGTATTTACGCTCAACAAGCAACGGCTAAAAAGATCAACAACACCTAAAATTTATATCAGCCAAAACCGTAACAACGGCTCTAAACACGCTAAAGTTAACCTATCATGACCCAGTTGTTATGTAACTTTAACTAACCTCAGTCCGCGATATGACAAAGCTTTCAGCCACATAAAGCTTGCTAGAAATAGTTCAATTATTTATTCAGAAACTCTTTGTGAAATTTTCCTTGAAGGCTGGATTTTTTCAACTCTGAATAAAATTAGCACCTATATCAGCGGCAACGAAAGCCTTGCGGTTCTTCAAAGTATTTGATATTTAATTCAAATACTGCTTAAACATAGATATTTTTTACCCCGACTTCAGGTAATATACTATAAATATTCAGTTACACTTTACGCTTAGCTGTTACTAGAAACCAATATTACCTGTAATGCCGATCGATTAGACTCTGCTGTTACAGAAATTCATATCGGAATTTCAATAGTAATTCAGCTTGCACAATTGTTGTGACTTAGGAAGAAGTTGAGAAAAAGAAGTTAACAAGTAATAGCCCCATACGGTTATTGGAACTCTAGGAAAGCGAATGAAAAAAACACTTTTATCCTTGCTGGTGGGATTTAGCATCTCCTCAAATGTGATGGCAATTAATCTGCATCAGGTTTACAAAGAAGCACTCAACAAAGACCCATCCACCCTAAGAGCCAAAGCAAACAAAGATTCGGCCTACTCCGGCATTGATATCAGCCGCTCCAACTTATTGCCGGACATTTCTTTAGCCGTGACTGAGCAGCAAACTCGAGGCGATATTTTCAGCGACATCAATGTTGTTAGCGCTACATTACGCCAATCAATTTACGATCATTCGTTCTGGCAAGGCTTAGGACGAGCTGAGTTGGTTGCGTCTCAAGCCGATGCAAATTACGGTTTGGCAATGCAAGACCTTATTCTGCGTACCACCCAAGCTTATTTTGAAATATTGCGAACGCAAGATGACTTGGAATTTTCACAAGCAGAAAAACGTGCCATCGCTCGTCAGCTTGAGCAAACCAAACAACGTTTTGAAGTCGGCTTAACAGCCATTACCGACGTACATGAAGCCCAAGCCCTTTATGATAATGCGGAAGCAAGTGAAATCCGTGCTCACTATGAACTAGAAAAAAGCAAAGAAGGGTTGTGGGAAATTACCGGTAATTATTATGAAGAGATTTCCGTTCTCGATACCAATAAATTCAGTGCCAACATGCCTGCACCAAACGATATTGTCAGCTGGGCAAAACAAGGTGAAGAGAATAACTTACAGCTAGCTGCTAGCAAAATATCTGTGGATATTGCCAAGAAAGATATCGAAATTGCACGTGCCGGACACTATCCCACCTTAGGCCTACAAGGTACATTCAGTTCCAACGATACCGAAGGTCAATCATCTGATGCCGCTATTGGTCAATCTACAGACAGAGTAGATTCCAGCACCTTGTCTTTGCAATTGTCCGTACCTTTGTACTCAGGTGGCTCAACAAGTGCTTCAACGGAACAAGCAAGACACAACTTTGTATCTACCAGTGAAGATCGTGAGCGCATTTACCGCTCAGTAGTAAAAGATGTGCGTTCGAATTTCTTTGATGTCACCTCTGCTATTGCACGAATTAAAGCATTAGACCAAGCCGTTGTTTCCGCTGAAAGCGCACTTAAAGCAACGGAAGCAGGTTTTGAAGTGGGAACCCGTACTATTGTTGACGTATTAAACAGTACGCGTAACTTATACGATGCAAAACGTAATCTTTCTGGTGCTCGATATAGTTATATCACCAGCGTATTAAGCTTGAAATTAGCTGCGGGTACGTTAACTGAAAGAGATGTTTCAGAAATCAACAGTGGTTTAACCAAGTAGCATTTTTAACACTGAAACTATTCTGATAAAACGAAAGAGCAAAAAAACGAAAGAGTAGTGCAGCTTATTGCTGTTGCGCTACTCTTTCATCTCACACTCTCTTCCATCTTAGCCTCAAAATTGCCTGCCTAAAGCCATGCCCCATATCAAGCCGCCATAATAACTGCCGACGACATAAAGCCGGGAGCATAAGCTTGCAGCATAAAACATTCACCCGAAATAACTGAGCGACGCTTGCAGTAATGTTCTAGATTCAGCAATGCATCGCCGCATACACAATGTCCGTAAGAATCCATTGTTGCTGAATAGATTAACGATTTATCAATGCCTAACGTCATGGCATTAAAATCTGTTATTGGCTTGTAAAAATTGGTTGAAAAGACATGTTTTAAGTCAGAAAGGTGGATTTTTGCGTGCTCTAAAACGTCCTGAGTCACATTAACAGCCAGCTGTTGTCTTGAATTGAAATCATCGATTCCCAGCATTCCAGCGATAGCCACTTTATTAATCGCACCAACCCATTCAAACAGCCCAACATTAGTACTCACCACGGTGCAGGTTGCAGCATCACTCACCACCCCAAAAGGCTTAACCCGAGTTAAGTCAGACGATTCTATATCAAAACTTAGTACCAGTGCGTGTCCGCCTCCTTGCACCTTTAACTGACTACTGGCCGTTTGCAATGCCGAAAGTAGCCCTGTACATTCCAAGCCGCTAATTAACATAGGTACAGCGTTTTGTAGCCCATGCTGCTGTAATAAACGCGCAACTAAATCGCGATCATCTAAAAGATG
This sequence comes from uncultured Gammaproteobacteria bacterium, assembly GCA_942490545.1. Taxonomy (GTDB): domain Bacteria; phylum Pseudomonadota; class Gammaproteobacteria; order Enterobacterales; family Alteromonadaceae; genus Paraneptunicella. Next base: position 26,301 of record CALNXX010000011.1, read on the forward strand.
AGCTAAGTTAGCGGAAACAATATATAACTGGCCAAAATCAGTAGCAGCAATGTCTGCCTGTGCCAAACATCGGCCCAATGCAGACGATAGCAAATCGTAAACGCTACCTTGATACTCAATGAATTCACTGCATCCAATTAGTGCCTTATTGTAAGGAAGCTTAATGGCTTTAAATTGCTCGGTAACATTTGCGATTGAATCCAGATCCCGATGATGCTGGCCAAACTCAACAGTGATAGCACTTAAGTAAGTTCTCATGCCTCGCTTTTCCCAAAAGCATTGGCAATGCCATCGTACATGCCATAAAACAGGTCACAGGTAACACGCACCGCCTCCAAAGCCTCCTGCTGCTGGCGAGCATTGATACAAAAATGAGCCACCAAATCGATTCCCTGGGTAACATGACCAACATCTTCCGCTTGATGCACCGAGAAAAACAACAAATCCTTGGCGGTTAAGTTGTAAGTTTTAGGCAATAAATCGTGGCGAGCCTCACCAGCAGCGGTTTCCAAATTCTGACCTTCACTACCAATTAGAACGGCGGCAGCCCCCATATGAAAAGTGTTTTTGTTGCGCACCAAATCCATTCGGTAATCAATTAACGCTTGAGTAGTCGGCAAAGCAACAGCCGCATCACGCTCTTCGTCGCTAATGCCAATAGCTGTAATAAAATTTTCCATTAACGTGACATGATTTTGCGTGTTTGATAACTGCCCTGTTTCTTCTTCAAACATATTAAACATCACGTTTCGCTTATGCCGGCCCGGCGGACAATGAAAGAAAATGGTTTCTACGTATTCCAGAAAATGTTTAGTGAGCTGGTAGCCTTGCAGAGTAATAAAGTGCAGCAACTCCCAATTGGGTGTTTCTGACAGCACTTCTTTGATAATCGGATGTTGCAATGTGATTCGAGTTTCCAATTCTTCTCGTAATTGTTTTTTGAAAACAGGTTCCGACATAAATGCTGCTGCGCGATAACCTTCTTGATGGCGTTGTTTACTCTGCTTTAAATTCTTAATCAATTTACTAACAGACTGCTGCAAGTAAACACCTGCACAAGATTTATTTTCCACTCGCGCATAATCTGCTAGCCGACCATAAGGCATAAAACCCAAGCTAGCCCATATCTCGTGGGGCTTGGAATTTTCACGCACATCCAAGACCATTAAATCGTAACCTAAACGCTGACAGTGATTAGCCACTTCAAGAAAGGAGTCAGCCATTAAGCCGCTACCTTGCTGATCTGAACGAACAATCCCCTTCGCTATTTCCACAATATGCTGGCAATTCTCCATTTGATTTGGAAATAACTGTGCCGTAGACACCATTTCGCCGTTCTCAAAACCAGCAAATAAATGCAGACTCCCATTTGCCAATTTGTGATTTAATTGTTGAATCACGGATTCCGCTTGTTCGCCCGACAATTCTTTTACATAACCAAGATAAGTGCCAGATTTTAAGGCGTCGTTATATAACAAAATTAATTGTTTGGCGTCATTGTCGCCCAAACTTGCTAACCACTTAAATTGGTAACGCATAAGTAAGATCCTCTTATTGTCGGTAAGCCGAGCCAATGAAAACGGCAACTTTCTATCTTTGCCAACGTTAAATAACGTTTATTCCAACTTTAGTAAACGCGCCATATTGCCTCGCATAACGGCCTGCAAATCTTTGCTATTCAGCACCTTCATAGGGCCATCATCAGCAAACAAATCAGCCAACATCACATCCAACCCTTCACGCACATAAAAAGCAGGCCAATCCGTTCCAAAAATAACTTTGTGATTTATTCCTGCCTTAAACAACTCAGCCAAACTCTGCCGCCAACCTCCGGGAGAAGTGGAAGAGGGAAAACCAGAAATATCCAAATAAACATTGGGTCGGTACAAACACATCAGCCGCCCCTCCTCAACGTTATTGGCACCGGCATGAGCCAAAATAAAATTCACGTCTGGAAAATCCAGCGCTGCTTTATCAATTAAATTAGGAGATGCATAACTAAAGCGTAAAGTCGGCGATGTTGGCCCGGTGTGCAGCAACACCGGCAATTGATGTTGTTTGCAGATTTCGAATAACGGATATAAAGACTCATCACTGGGTGAGTAGCCACAAGGTGGATACAGCTTTAGCCCATCAAAACCAAAGTCTGTAATACAACGCTCGAACAAGTCGTACCCTTCTTGTCCCCAACGAGGATCAACGCCCATTAGCACCTTAAATCGGCCGGGATGCTTCTGTATCACCTTATGATGTTGCTCCGCAATTTCTGTAATGCTGTAGTCAGAATTAAAAACGTGAGTGAAATCCGGGGCCAAAAGAACGGTTTGTTCAATGCCTGCACCATCCATTTGTGCAATCAGAGCATCACCTTCATGGTCTTCGCTTTGAGCAATTAGCATATTGGTTACGCTTTCTACTTCAGCCGGAACGCCTTGATAGCGAATTTTAGCGACGGTATTGGCCGCAACACCTCGGAAAAAGGCCTCGGGAATGCATCGCGAAGACGACAGATGACAATGGCCATCAATAATTCTGACATCACTACGTTTTAACATGCCCCTACACCTTGCTTTTTGACGGTAAATTGGCGATGACAAAATGACATGCATCACCAACCGTTTTGACTTTCAACAAGTTGGCCATATCCTGTTTCAAATTGAGCTTAAATTCCGATTCAATTAGGGTTGCCAGCATAATGCTTTTTACTGAATCAAAGCCTAGATCTTCCAAAAATCTACTCTCTGCTTTTATGTCATCAGGTGCAAAATCATCAACTGATACGCGATCAATTAATTCTGACAGGATTGTCATCACTTCAACTTGATTCATCAGGTTTTCTCATTTTTAACTAGCAAATTTTCATTACGTAGTCTTGCCATGTATTTTTGCGCAAAACCGTTTCTATTTATTTTCATATTGCGTGTTAACAAACTGTTTTCGATACTGAACTCATCTACTACCGCTATTAAACTGGCAATTTGCATATAAGGCTCAGCAGAATGATTAAATTCATTTATTCGTTTAACTACGGAGTCAATCAAAGGCGAAGAACTGGAATCATTAACTTTAACCACGCAATACAACTTACTTTTCTCGTTATCCCACAACACTACCGATTTAATAATTTCGGGCATATTGTCCAACGTACGCTCCACCCTTTCAGGATGAAATTTCACTCCGGCATTCGTTACCACAATATCTTTTTTGCGCCCTTTTAAAGTAATGTAACCATCGGCATCGATGTCGGCTATGTCTCCTGTTGCAATTTTCCCAGAGGATAAAAATGTCTTAGCAATATCATTCTCCTCCGCTTGGAAATACCCCATGCATAATGGATAATCCCTATCGACCAACAATTCACCTTCATCAGTTAACAATACTTCGCTAGCATGAACCGCTCGGCCAACACTTCCTTTACGATTATGATCCGGCGTATTCCAGGCAATCATGCCGGTTTCTGTTACGCCATATGCTTCCAGCAAACAAACGCCAATTTGCTCATTAAAAGCTTGTAGCAAGCTGGTTTTGATCGGTGCCATTCCGGTGATCATAAAACGCATTCGACCGCCTAAAAACTCACTCACCAAACGTTTGCAATCAGCTTGTTTTGCAAACAATTGATAAATGTTTTCATATATTACTGGTGGAGCAATGATGAAGGTTGGCTTAGCATTGCTCAGCTCGCGGAACACATTCATATAGTCCGTCAGCGTAATATCAACACCCTGAAATAGACATACCCATGCCGACAAGCGTTGCTGATAATTGGATAATGGCAGAAAGATAAGATGGGCATCTTGCTCCGTCAGTGAGAAGCTATTTAAAAAGTCAGTCATTAACTTTTCCGTGCCTTTTCGGCTGATACTCAATCCTTTTAAGTAGCCACTCGTACCGGATGAGTACACCATAGAATGCAAATCTGAATTGGGCTGCTGCACAAGAATATGTGACTTATCAATTGGTAGGATTTCAATTGATTCAAGAAATGCAGGAACATCGGCACAGGTACTCAAATCCAAAACAGGGCTGGAAATGTCAAGCTGCGGATCCAATGCTAATCCTCCTCCATGCACCCATAACTGGATGTTCGGATCCTGCCATTCTTTTTGTGAAGGTTGGTAGCCTTCTGGGAATACTTGCAGCACGCAGCCAAGTTGAACAACAGCCAAATCCCAAAGTAGGAACTCATAGCAATTTCCTAAACTCAACCCAATGCAAAAGCCCGGTTGCATGCCGGCGGATTGCAAAATACTGACTAAAATCTCAACGCGTTCGGCCAATTGAGAAAATGACACTATCATTTCTTCGTTGTTCACCGTTGTCGCGATCAATTTACTATTGTTAAACTTCCTCATGGCAGGAAGAATATCGTTTAATTGCATGGTTTTTACCTTACTTCTAATTCCTACAGCCTATTACTGATAGTTTGGCTATCCGGGTTAGCCCTGTCGATACTCCAATAACAAAGAGGAAATAGTATCGTCGCTATCCCCATCAATAACGTGTTGTTCTTTTATCTGGAAGTTTCCTAAAATTTCACGATTGACTAACGTTGGTTCATATAAAACATTGCGCAACCCATGACTGGTGCGACAAATAACCTGGCACTCAGCGCCCATAGTCTTACTAATATTCGCCAATATTTCCTGTTTGGGTTTCGCCAACAGGGCAATCACAATTACATCGTATTTAGAAATGTCATACTGGGGTGAGGTTTCATGTATAACCCTCAGATTATTTTCTAATCCAACATTTTTAATAAAGGTTTTAGCGGCTTCAATTGCCATTTCATCAATGTCCAAGCAATCAATTGGAACCTGTAACATCTGATTCATCCAAATGGCGCTAACCGGGAAGGGTCCCGAACCAATAAATAATGCATTTTTAACTGGATGCTCGGAAAGCAGTGACATTTCGCGGGAAATCAAGCGTTTAAACCTGTCCGTAAGCCTATATTGTTCGAAGTTTCCCACTTTTCCCGCCGTGACATCATCGACAAACAATTTTTCTAGAATGGTTTCCCAGGCGCAATATGCCGCGTTTAATGCTGCTAGGTGACTTTCCCTAAACTGCTTTCGAAAATTGATTTGCTCAAGAAGAGAAGCATTAAAGATACATTGCTCTAATCGATTGATCAGCTCATCCAATTCATTAAACCGTTGTTTGGCCAGGGTCATGGCACACTTTTCAGCCTCCAACTCTAAAAGTAGTTGTTCTGCTACTTTTTCAAGTTCCGAACTACCAAAAAGAGAGGAATGATGCTTATTTTTTTGAGATAAAAGTGCATCCATAATCGTACCTAGTTAGTCATATCCAGTTAGTCGCAGTTAGTTTGAGTTTTGATAAAGTTGATTAATAGACAGACATCCCATTGCAACGCAACATTTAACGAACCCTTGTGTTAAAAACAGCCCTTTCCAATAGCAGTTGAGCAAACATCCAGAAAGGCTGCTATACAAACCAAAACTCACTTAGATAATCTCTTTTCAGATGTCGCTTGTTAGAAATCTGTCGTTTTAGTTTCAGTCAACTTTTTGGCTATTTCGCCACTCATTATTTGTGCATTTCTAAACCTAATGTGAAATATTTACCAATCGCTTACAAAAAAACACATTTAGAATTCGCAACCTTGAGGGTATAACGATTTACCGTTATGGGTAAAATTTATTTACAGAGTGAGTGCCGCTTTGAAAATATAAAAGTCACTACATCGACCGAGAATTGAGTACAAACATGGAAGATAACGGGTTAACAGAAATTCATTCAGCCCTTTTAAATTAAATCTTTAAGCATCAATGTAACAATATTTCTACGGGAGAATATCTCTGGTCAATGACCTTTAAACATAAAGGTTACTAAACATAACTAGTAGTCTTGCTTCGATAGTTGAAAACGGGTGAATGCAACTGAATTATATTTACTATATAAATGGTATGGTTTTTAAAACTAGCGCCAAGTTCTGAAGATCAATAGTGCTTCAGTGCTTTTAAGACTTAATATGACTTAGAACCAGCATAGAAGAATGATTGTTTTTACTAAGACAGCTTTAAAATGAATAATCATTCTTATGCATAATAGATTGTTATTAAAGATTATTTTGTTCTGGAAGGATGTTTGTAGATTTAATAATGTTGCGAAAAAATAACCAACCTAAACCCGAGATAAGACCGACAATTGGAGCAACGAACTCTACTAAGTGGGAACACGAGCCGTTGTAGCAGTCCATTGCTTAAATATGTATCCAATAACCAGCAATTAATTTAATCCTCGTTTACGCAATAAATAGTGGGGCTATTAATACAAAACGGTTTTAAATAAAAACTAAGCTACAAGCTACAACTTATCCCGGATTTAGATTAGTTAGGCATTACACCCAACTGCTCCTGCATATACTGGAGTTCAAAGGCCGCTAAAAGCTGCCCCAACTCTTGTCCTGAATTATAAGGGTTGGTTTCCCAACGCTTAACTTCCCCTTTCCTTGCTTTTGCAGCATGTAAAATACTACTTGCCATTTCTTCCAATCTAAGTGGTGTGGGGGTTGTTGATTTATGACACCAACAAAGCCACTCATCGGATTCTTGTTCTTGTTCCATCACCACAGAAAACCCTGCATCCGTTAACATGCTACTGGCATCCAATGCATCTTGATTGAGCTCAAATTCCAAATAAAAAGAGAAAGCCAATGGCTTAAATTTATCTAACCTTTTTTCGACTAGCGAATGAGAAACCTGTTCAAGGAACAGACTATTACTGTCGAAGGTTGTGACATAATTCGTATACATAGCTATCTCTTTTCATACCTTTGTTTTATTCAAAACGTATCCATACAACGGAGTAAACACATTAAACTCGACTCAAATCAACTTTTGGAGAGTGCTTTCGACCAAAAGTGTGTATATCCTAGATCAATATTTTTCATTTGTAGAGATTATAACCAGATCAAAGGTATTCCAATCAATACCAAAATGGGTTGTCTATGTATGGGAAAGAACAAAATGGCAGCGGGACTTTTACAATGAAAAACATAATTAATCCTTGGTAGTAAAGGACTACAGCGCTACCAAGGATTTAAAGACAAAGAAGAGAAGGAAATTAATAAGGCATCGGAAAACGTTGAACGAATACCTGAATTTGTTCCATTTGTTCAGTTGAGAGGGTTAAATCAAAGGCTTCAATATCTTCCTTTAGTTGCGGTATTGATGTTGCTCCTATAATGCTAGACGTTACACCCGGGATATGATTTACCCAAGCTAATGCTAACTGTGCAGCCGAGTACCCCATGTCTTTGGCTAATGCCACAAAATCTACAACAGCGTCTTTAGACTGCTCCGTATCTCGAAACAACCCCATACGTTGCAATAAACTCCAGCGCGATCCTTCTGGCCGAGCGCCATTAAGATACTTACCTGATAACATTCCGCCGCCTAAAGGTGACCAAGGCAAGTACGCCACATTGTCGTACTGGCATTGCTCAATCAAATAAGGCCAATCTTTCCAATGTAAAATGCTAAATTCATTTTGAATCGACACCATACGAGGCAGTGCATGCAACTCGCTCATCCTCAGGTAATGGCTGATCCCCCAAGGAGTTTCATCAGACAGTCCACAGTGACGAATTTTGCCTGCTTTAACACAAATATTCAGAGCTTGAAGAATGGTGAGCATTTCTTCTTTTTGATGCGCTACATCAACTTTGGTGAAATCAATATGACCCGGCCAATGCTTTGCAAAATGCGGAACCGGCCTGTTAGGCCAATGAAGCTGAAATAAATCAATATAATCGGTTTGCAAACGTTTTAAAGAGGCATCAACAGCTTGAATAACGCTATTATGCGTGATTTTTTCTCCACCTCTAATCCACTTTAAACCACTGCCTGCAATTTTAGTGGCAACGATGACATCTTTTCGTCGTTTTGGATTTGCTGCTAACCAATTTCCCAGCGTGATTTCAGTTTGTCCGTATGTTTCTTGACTAGGTGGAATGGGATACATTTCAGCGGTGTCAATAAAATTAACACCTTGCGCTAGAGCATATTCAATTTGCTCATTTGCCTGTTCTTGATTGTTCTGTTGGCCCCATGTCATGGTACCCAGGCACACAGTTGAGACATCCAAATCACTGCTACCTAATTTACGATAATGCATTATTACAACTACCAGTAGTTTATAAGGGCCTGCATTGAGTCCCAGTATGTTCAATAAAATAAGGCCGGCGAATAAGATTAGAGAACCATGCCGACCTAAACGTAGAATTAATTCAATACTGAATGGCGGCTAGTCACCGTCAAGCATATCGCCAATACCACCGAGAATAGAACCCTCTCCTTGACGTGCGCCCCCTGAGCGCGGTGCATGTTGAATAATCCTATCTGCCAAGCGAGAAAATGGCAGGCTCTGAATCCACACTTTGCCATGCCCTTGTAAAGTGGTCATAAACAAACCTTCACCACCAAAAAACATACTTTTTAGGCCTTTTACTGATTCAATGTCATATTGAATGCCCGACGTAAAAGCCACCAAACACCCCGTATCCAGGCGTAAGGTTTCACCTTTTAGTTCTTTCTCTATTACCGTACCACCAGCATGAATAAAGGCCATGCCATCACCTTGTAAACGCTCCAAAATAAAACCTTCACCACCAAAGAAACCACTGCCCAAGCGGCGATTAAAGGCGATATCGACTTTTGTGCCCAATGCAGCACACAGGAAAGAGTCTTTCTGACAGGTAATTTCGTTGCCTAATTCCGCCATGTTCAATGGAATAATTGAACCAGGAAAAGGTGAGGCAAAAGCAAGGCGACGCTTACCCATACCGGAATTGGTAAAGTGTGTCATAAACAGGGATTCCCCTGATATTACGCGCTTACCCGCTGAAAAAAGCTTGCTCATAAATCCCTGATTCACTTCCGAGCCATCACCCATTTTCGCCTCAAATGTGATGTTCTCTTCCATATAATTCATTGCGCCAGCTTCTGCGATAACTGTCTCTTGAGGATCCAGTTCAACTTCCACCATCTGCATAGAATTACCAATAATTTCATAATCAATTTCATGGCACTTCATAATATTAATCCTTAATAAATTTCAACCTAATATACCGTGAAGATTACACAAGCTTACGATTAAAAACATTGTGTATTCACAGTAAATATTAAGTCATTATTCGAAAATTCGGTAATGATAGATGTAACCAAGTATCAATGAAAAACAATACAAGCTTTAGTATGCTGTAATACAAATAAGCACTCGCGTTCTGATCAACTTCCCAACTCAACGCCTATTTAACCTCTTGAAAATACATTTCTTTAGGTGGCGTACAAAATAAAGCCATCGCTGCTTGCATGTCTTCCTTTGGACAATTGTTCACTGGACTTCTGTGCAATTCATAAAGGGCATTGTTCACTGGACTTCTGTGCAATTCATAAAGGGCATTGTTCAAAAAGTGGAAAAAATAGAAAGTGAGAAAGGTGCTAAACGCAGTAACAGAGAGGATAAAATCTAAAGAGAGAAAAATAACAGTATATGCCACGTTCACTAACACATAAACGTGGCAACTAGAGAGCCAGCTCGACTACTCTATTTTACTGTATTGGTACTTATTACCAGAAGCTAGGCTTTCGTAAACGATAGTGTCATTATCCACATCCAGTATTTTATAAGCATCATAATTGTATGCATTGTTGGGATCAGCAGCGTAGAATTCGTCGTTTTCGATCCAACCTTTAAACAGGGTAAAGTACACACCGCCTGAAACTCCCCAATAACCAAATTCTTCCTGCTTATTTTTAAGCTTAGCGTCATCATCCATAATGGTAAATTCAACTAGATAACGACCATCTTGACTTCTATGCACGGTAGTAATGTTAATACCGCCTTTTTCATTGGTTTGTTCCGATCGCCATTTTCCAACAAATCCATCTCGAATCTCTTTTTTGTCTTCAGCAACCGGATTCTTATATTCAGAGACCACCAAGTCTTCTGTGTTAGCGCAACCAAATAACATAAAGACAACTATCGCAACTACGGCTTTAATGTTCATGATTTTAACGTTCATCATATACCCACCCTTATTGTCCACTTATTAATCACTATAGCAGCAAACAATGAAACCTTCCGGTCAGGGATAGACAAAAACACTTTATTTATCTATAGGTTACGCGAAATTCATTTTCTTTTTCACGAAAGATGAGAAAGAAAATAAAAGGGCTTATAACGGTCTATTTTATCTCCTTACCTTAAGTTTTTTATCAACTACTCCCCCGATTAACATAGCGTCAAAAAGTAATGCTCAAGCATGAACAACACTCAACCCATTGCTATTATTGATAAAACCATAAAAGAACAACCTCTACGAACGGATGATAAATTAACCTATTTCATGGATGCAAATCGCGGTTAAAAAGCAAGAAATTATTTACCATTAATAATCATATATTATAAAAGTCCTGTCGTATTCTCCCGTTCCCTAACGCTTACAAACGCTTTTTCACGTAAAATTTACTTCAATATTTTTTATATTTTTCATCTTGTTGTAAAAAAGCTTAAAACTCATTCCGAATGCCTAGGGCTTATTAAACTTTTTCAGGTTAACTTTTCAACAATCTGTCAATTATTGATGCAAAGCAAGGCTATGCAGGGAGAGGTTATACACGCCCTCATTTGCAAATGATATTGGAGCTAATAGGAAAAGCAGGCAAAAATACTAGGCAACCTATTGATTCTAATCAATACCAGCTGATAGGTTTGGGTTTAGTCTACACTCTTTTCAATAACCCAGATTGCTCGGGTAGATGATGAACTTAAATAGGGGATGATATATGGGCCAATCTTTTCAACAGGAAGCTTTTAGTCCAGCACAATATCAAGAGTTTGTTGCACGTCTTTATCGGCAATTGGACGAATTTAAAATCCTGTTGACTGATCATGCATTAGAACATGGAGAGGCATCAATAGGGGCTGAGTTAGAGGTTTACCTAATTGATAAAGACTTTAACCCTCAACTCATTAACCAGAAAATTATTGCCAAAGCCAATAATCCTCAACTTCAAGAAGAATTGAACCAGTACAATATGGAATTTAACCTGTCTCCGGTAATGGCAAAAGGGAGCCCGTTTGCAGCGATGGAGAAGGAATTAAGAAGTACTATGGATTCTGTGCAGTTAATAGCTGAAGACATGCATACACAAGCAATGGCAATTGGCATTTTACCAACTTTGCAGCACAAAGATCTCGAACGCGCCTGTATGACCGACTTGCCCAGATATCGCGTGTTGACCAACGCCATATCAGCACTGCGAGGCGAAGCCTTTAAAATCAATATCAATGGCGCTGAATCACTGCAAACATCCTGTAGTGAAGTTACACTAGAAGGTGCAAACACCTCATTTCAGTTGCATTTGCGTGTGCCACAAAGTCGCTTCAAAAATATGTATAATTCCGCCCAGTTAATAACACCATTATTAGTGGCTATCTCCGCCAATTCGCCTATTTTTATGCATAAAAAGCTGTGGCACGAAACTAGGATTGCCCTGTTTAAACAATCAATCGACAGTCGGCTAGTGCACAACGGCAGCTGGAAACATCCCCCAAGGGTACATTTTGGTAATGGTTGGGTGCGAGAAGGCCCTTGGGAGTTGTTTGCCGAAAATGTGGCACTTTACCCGCCAATTATTCCCGTATTGTCTGAAAGTAGTCCAAATGCAAAGCCTTTTTCTGAACTATCCATGCATCATGGTACGGTTTGGAACTGGAATCGAGCTGTATTTGAACCGGGAAATGACAGCCACTTAAGAATTGAGTATAGAGCCTTACCGGCAGGGCCTACGATAACAGATATGCTTGCCAATGCAGCATTGGCCATTGGTTGGACACAAGCATTAGCGGATGATATTGATACCTTTATCAGCAAGCTCCCTTTCGCCTACGCCGAACACAATTTTTATCGTGCTGCGCAACAAGGACTCGATGCCCAAATTTTATGGCCTCAATCTCATCAGCAAAAATTACAGGAAGTGAACATTACCGATGTTATTCATAATTTATTGCCTTTGGCTGCCGAAGGACTTAGCCAATTAAAAGTAGATAAGAATGAAATTGATCGGCTATTATCTGTAATAGAACAACGCTTGGCGAAAAAACAAACTGGTGCCATTTGGCAACTGAATAAACTGGCTGAATACGAGCAAAATCATAATCGCGAGAAAAGCCTCAATTTAATGCTATCAGACTATCTAAATAACATGACAAAAGGCGACCCTGTAGCTACCTGGAAATAAGAAGAAACAGGAAAGGACAGATTGAATTCAAACAACAAGTGCATAAAGCAGGAGGACACTTGGCTGCTATCCAGTTAAATCATTGGCACAACCCAATTCCAAGCGAAGTGGCAGACAGCCATCATACATTTTTAGCTCAACTGGCAGGGCCAACCGTCATCCATATAACCGGGGTAGATGAGTCTCGTACCCGGATTATTGTTACGCTATTACACGGTAATGAACCATCTGGTTTAAAAGCCATTCATCGCTTAGTAAAGCAAGGCATAAAACCCCAAACTAACGTTAAATTTATCATTGCGTCGGTTACCGCCGCAACAACCCTGCCGCTCTTCACTCACAGGATGCTACCCGGGAAACGAGATTTAAATCGCTGTTTCAAAGCACCTTTTGACGACTTGCAAGGGCAATTGGCAAAATCCATAAAAACACTGATTATTGAGTATCAACCAGAATCCGTGCTGGATATCCACAATACTTCCGGCAGTGGCCCCGCATTTGCTGTTGCCACAACAGAGTGCGATCAAACCTTATCACTCGCCTCTTATTTTACCCATCGATTAATCGTAACCGACATTCGCCTAGGCAGTTTGATGGAAGTCGATTTTGAAAATAGCTGCCCTGTGGTAACTATTGAATGTGGGGGCGCACAAGATGATGAAGCCGATGTTAATGCTCTAAACGGCATTCTCAAATTTATCCAGCAAGTTAACTTGTTCGAAATTCAGCAGGAAATAGAACTATTAAAACAACCTAGACGACTGCAAATAAAATCAAACAGCAGCATTAGCTATGGAGAAGCTCAAAATCCCGCTACAGACATAACTATTTGCCAGAATGTGGAACAGCACAACTTTGGCATCACCACACCAGAACAAATACTGGGTTATATGTCTGACAATGGCTTAGCACACTTCGATTTAGGTCAGCCCACCCCAGAGAAAGAAGTAGATGATTTTTTTATGGTTGAAAATGGACAACTTCGCTGTAAACAGCCATTAAAACTATTTATGGTAACTACCCGCGCCGACATCGCAAAATCAGACTGCCTATTTTACTTCGTTTCAGCTTAAGCGTGGTTAGAAAGCCTTAAGCGAATGCTAGATAATGGGCTTATGCCATCAATAATGTCGGTCTTATTCCCAAGGATCAGCTCAAATCATCCATACCACTTGCCTCTTCAAGGGGTAGGGTTTGGTTACCATGTCTGTTAAGATGCCGGTGGCTTTTTTACATCTGATCTTGGCGGTTGAACCGAGGAAATGGTAAACAATGTTGCAGGTATTATATCCATGACTCGCCTTAGCTACCCATAATGACCGATGGTTATCAATAACCCTTCATTTCAGTTGTGAATTGCTTAAAGTCTTTAACCCCTGGGAATTGTTTCTCTCTGCATAATTGAATATAGAGGTATCATGGCTAATTCAAAACTCACTTTGGCTTCTTTGATTTCATTCGCTTTATCGCTTTTTTCTACCGCAAATGCGTTTGCAGATATTGATAAATTAACCATTCCCGATCTACATAAAAAGATGGCTGCAGGTGAGTTAAGTTCGGTCAAACTCACTCAATTTTATTTACAACAAATTGAATCATTAAACCCCAAATTACACGCCGTAATTACCGTAAACCCTAATGCTTTGGAAGACGCCCAAAAGTCCGATAAAAAAAGAAAAGATGCAGCCAGTAACAACAATAAGCTTGGATTATTACATGGCATCCCTGTGCTATTAAAAGACAATATCGATACTGCAGACGGTATGCCTACTACTGGGGGGTCAGTGCTGTTGAAAAACCATTTCCCTCAAAAAGATGCTTTTGTGGTCACACAACTCAGAAATGCCGGTGCAATAATATTGGGGAAAGCCAATTTAAGTGAATGGGCTAACTTCCGTTCAACTCGCTCTAGCAGCGGTTGGAGTGGTATGGGCGGCCAAACCCGTAACCCTTACGACATAACGCGCACACCTTGTGGTTCCAGTTCAGGCTCCGGCGTGGCAGTAGCGGCCAATATGACGCAAATAGCCATTGGTACAGAAACAGATGGTTCAATTATCTGCCCTTCAGCCAGTAATGGTGTGGTTGGTTTCAAGCCGACGGTAGGTTTAGTTAGCCGAACCGGCATTATTCCCATTTCCAGCAATCATGATACCGCAGGGCCCATGGCACGCTCCGTAACCGATGCCGTATTCCTGTTGCAATCAATGTTAGGTAACGATGCCCAAGATGGACACAGTTTTACCAATAAAGCGTTAAGTAATAATGGTTTGCTTAAACATTTAAAAGCAGACGGCTTAAAAGGAAAACGCATTGGAGTTGTGTCGAATTACCAAAGTGCTCACCCAGAAGTGAATGCGATATTTAAACGCTCGGTAGGCATTATGCGTGAGGCCGGTGCCATTATTGTTGAAGATGCCCCGATTGAAACCAAAGGAAAGTGGCGACAGCACCAATACAACACTCTGTTGTGGGACTTTAAAGATGAAATTGCCAGTTACCTTAGTACCACCAAGCTTGAAGCGAAATCACTTAATGATTTAATTGTGCTAAATAAAACACACAGTAAAGATGAGCTGGTTGTATTCGGACAGGAAATCTTTGAAACTGCCAATCAAACCAAAGGTAAAAACGAGCCAAACTATCAGAAAAATTTGTCTGAGATGATGGCAATGGTACGAGAGCAAGGCATTGATGCCACTATGAAAAAACACGACTTGGATATATTGATTGCTCCCACATCTGGCCCGGCTTGGAAAATTGACCCGATTAACGGTGACCATTTCCAAGGTTCGGCAACTTCACCAGCAGCAATTTCAGGCTACCCACATATCACGGTACCAATGGGCTATGTGTTACATTTACCCGTTGGTATTTCATTTTTTGCGGGTAAAAATAGTGAGCCAACGTTAATTGAAGCGGCTTATCATTTTGAACAAGCTACTAAAGTAAGGCGAGCGCCTCACCTCTAAAGTCGTTAGTAAAGGACCCCTGTTGCAATGCTCACTTTTTTTGAGAAACTATTAAACCCCTTTCCAGAAAAGGAACCCGAAACCCCACCGGATTCATTGCTGGCCTTTTGCTTGTATTACACCAAAGGCATGTGGCTACCCATAATACTCGTGGGAATATTAGCAGCGATACTAGCAGTAGCCGAAGTCGCTTTATTTGGCGCTATGGGTCAGTTGGTGGATTGGTTGTCAGTTAAAGACCCGGCCACCTTTTTAGAAGAAGAATGGCAAAAAATGGCGCTGTATTCCGGCCTATTAGTGATTATTTTGCCATTACTCACGTTTTTTCATTCCACGCTGGTACATCAGACTTTATTGGGTAATTATCCGATGACGATTCGTTGGAAAGCCCATCGCTATTTACTCAAACAAAGTTTGTCCTTTTATCAGGATGACTTTGCCGGGCGTATTGCCACAAAAGTCATGCAAACCTCTTTGTCGGTGCGTGAAACCGTAATGAAGCTGATCAATGTATTTATTTACATTAGCGTGTACTTTGTTTCAATGGTGTTGCTGCTGGCCTTAGCGGACCCACGCTTAATGGTTCCAATGGCACTTTGGTTTGTCGCATATTTAGGCATTCAAATCTACTTTGTACCCAAGCTGCGAGCAATTTCTCAAGAACAAGCAGATGCGCGCTCGGTCATGACTGGGCGAATGGTAGACAGCTATACCAATATACAAACGGTTAAGTTGTTTGCTCATACCGAACGAGAAATTGATTATGCACAGGAAGGGATGGATGGGTTTTTACAAACCGTGCATAAACAAATGCGTTTAGTTACTGGCATCGAAGTCTTTTTAGAACTAGCGAATTATTTATTGGTATTCACCATTGCTGGGCTGTCGGTATATTTATGGTCTCAAGAATTAATCAGCATTGGTGCCATTGCTATTGCCATTAGTTTAGCTCTGCGTTTAAACGGCATGAGTCACTGGATTATTTGGGAAGTAAGCTCCTTATTTGAAAACATTGGTACCACCATTGATGGCATGAAAACCCTTAGCCAACCCCGAGACGTGATGGATAAAACGGATGCCCCTGAAATTCCAGCGGTTAAGGGAAACATTCAATTTAATGATGTCAGTTTTCATTATGGCAAAGGCTCTGGAATTATCGACCAGCTATCTCTCAATTTTAAAGCGGGTGAAAAAGTGGGCTTAGTAGGTCGATCGGGGGCCGGAAAATCCACCTTGGTTAACCTGTTAATGCGGTTTTACGATGTGGAAAGCGGGGCCATATTAGTCGATGGTCACGATGTATCGAATGTCCAACAAGAATCATTACGAAAAAATATCGGCATGGTTACCCAAGATACAATGCTCTTACACCGCTCGGTGCGCGAGAACATTATGTATGCCAAGCCGGATGCCACCGAAGAAGAATTATTGTCCGCTTGCCAAAAAGCTGAGGCCTGGGACTTTATTCAAGATCTAACGGATCCAAACGGGAACAAAGCGTTAGATGCTCAAGTTGGTGAACGCGGCGTAAAACTCTCAGGCGGACAGCGACAACGTATCGCCATCGCAAGAGTGCTACTCAAAGACGCCCCAATATTAATATTGGACGAAGCAACATCGGCACTAGATTCTGAAGTAGAAGCCGCCATTCAAGACAACCTCTACAAGCTCATGGAAGGTAAAACAGTGATCGCCATAGCCCACCGGCTTTCCACCATTGCAGCCATGGACAAACTCATCGTACTAGACGGTGGCAACATTGTAGAGGAAGGCACACATCAAGAGCTAAAAAATGGCGACGGCATTTATGCGCAACTATGGGCACACCAAACCGGTGGATTCTTGGGGAATGACTGACCTGTTGATAGACTAGAATATTATGGCATTAGGTCTTTTGAACAAAAACAACGGAGAAGCAGTGGGTTCGTTATATCTTGTAGATTAATTGAGATCGGGATTATCGAACCGAATGAGCCTTCTCTCCATCAACTTTGCTCTTTCTAACTGCTCACCAAAGGCTTCTTGAAACATAGACTCATATTGACCACTTTGAATTAATTGATTAAAGCCGTGTTCAATATCTTCTGCCAGTTCATGATTGTTTTTAGCCACAAAATAATAGGAATGATAAGGGTAATTAATAACGATATAAGGATCGATATCGATACCCAGTTCACCATATAATTCCAGTTCTTGCCACACTTCCAATACCGAACGAGGGAATAGTTCAAACCGCTTAAATCGCAGCATGGTAAAGAGTGACTCATAAGATGTTGCAGTCACAACTTTCATTCTGTTTGCTTCGAATAATTTGGCATCAGGCCAATCTCCCCCCATTCCAAAGGCGAAGTTGTGCAAATCTTGTTTAGTATGAATGTTTTTCAAAGCATGCTTCATACTTCTTCTTACAAGCATTAATCGCCAACCAAACATGCCTTTGTACATGGGAATTTTAATGGCTCGGTATTCCTTTTCCCTAACGTGATTACTACCACTCCATACAACGTTAATTTCTCCCGATTCCAACAGCTTTAAGGCGCGTTCTTGTTGAGCATGAAAAGATGCGGGTTTTAAATCATATTGTTTGTTGGTTTTATCCAATATGGTTTTAAGTAGCTGTAATGGAAAGAATTGACGAGTATCGTCCTTCACCTCTTGCATTGGGTAGATAATCGTTTCCACAGCCACAGTGACCAAAGACATTAAACTAGTAACCAAAAATAAACTGACAATCATTAAACGGACTATTGTGCGAGTTATTAGGCTAATTTTCACACTAAATAACCGGCCAAAGTTTGGCATGAAGACGCTCTTTAAGAGATTTAATTAATTATATTACTCAGGTTTTTTTAGGAATCGCAAAGGATACACCAAGTTTAACACTTCTATATTGTGTAAAATATTTTACACTTCATTATTGCATACGCTTATACACTTGCATGGCAGAGGCTTTCGACCACAAAGTATAGATATTTTTCCTATCTCGTTATACAGTCAACACCAGTAGAATGACCGAATTTGAGTTGAGGCACTTATTAATACTTCCATCATAAATGCATTTCTTGAGAAGCACCGTTTGCCAAAAAACTATGCTACGACAATTCACCAGTGGTTTTTACCCCTTGCCCATGAGTTGGATGGCTTAAGCGCCAAGAATCAAGGCACGTTTTATATTGGCGTTAATGGCTGCCAAGGATCAGGAAAATCGACATTATCTGATTTTTTAGCGATCTATTTTGAGCAAGTTTCCAATAAGAAAGCGATTGTGATGTCGCTGGATGATTTTTATTTAGACCAAACCAGCCGACAAAATCTGTCAAAGCGAGTAAACCCGTTATTAGCTGTGCGAGGGGTTCCTGGCACTCATGATGCGGAACAAATGGGGACAATTTTAAAAGCACTCTCTGAACCAACTCAGGTCAACATTCCCAGATTTAATAAGGCCACTGATAACCCTCACCCAAAAACAGAATGGCACAAAGTTGATGGGCCCGTTGACATTGTGATTATGGAAGGCTGGTGTTGGGGCGTTACGGCACAAGAGGACGCAGACTTAAGCAAAGCAGTAAATAAATTAGAGTCTAATAATGACGCCAATGGTCAGTGGCGTCACTTTGTAAATAATTGCTTAAAATTGCGCTACCAACCACTTTACGACCTAATGAATTATTGGGTAATGCTCAAAGCCCCATCGTTTGAACAAGTCTACGAATGGCGCTGCGAACAAGAGCATAAATTAGCACTCAGTATTAAAGATAATAGCCATTCAAAAGTAATGTCTGATGCTCAAATTTTAAATTTTATTCAGTACTATCAACGCTTAACCGAGCATGCGCTAAACACCTTGCCACCGCGCTGCAACAAGGTATTTGAGCTGGGTAGAGATAGAGCAATACTGGCTCAACACTAGGGTTTATTTTGAATTCCCATAAGCATTGTGTAGTTAGTAATTAAAGTATCTGTTAGCTCGGATAGGCGTTTAAGATCAAGCTGTATTTGCTCGATTCTGGCTTGTTGTATGGAAACCGGCAATGCCTCTGCGGCTTGAAACAAATCGTCCTGACTTTTCGCAATTCGATCAAATAACTCTCTTGTAGGCTCGGAACAAAACCCCGCAACTCCGCCGACGATTCTCAATACCGCACCTGTAGTGGCGTGTGCAACGGCTGCCGATGCTTTAGCTATTTTGCTATTGCATTGCCATTCAATAAGCGGCTTAAGGATTTTTCGATTGTATTCATAAAGCAACGCCTTGCTAATGGCCAACATTCGAAGTTCCCTTACCGGATTCGTTGCAACACTTGTAGCTTTAACGGCACCACTCACCTCTTCATCAAATTTAACATCCACTGTTACGCTTACCGATGAAAACTGCGCAAACATGGGATCAGATTGAATCAGTTGAACTTGGATAAGGGTTTTCTTTGATAATAGTGAATCTAAGTCAGACAAGCCGCCGTTTAATGCTTCAATGTATAGATCCCCCAACAATCCACCTGCGGCCTCGCTCTGGGTTATGGGGTTTGATAATTGCATTTTAAGGGTTTCTAACTTTCCAACTCCGGAGGTTTTTGTCCATGATCCTGCGAAGCGTGTGTATTTTAGTACTGAATATTCGCTCTGTTTAAAGCTAGGAGGATATAAGCTCAAAATACCATCGCAAATATTTTTCAATAATGCTACTGATGTTTTCTGCCCACTTGACGCACTCATAGAGCTAATTTTATTACCACTCATATAGGCTGAATTATAGAGAATATTTTGCGCACTAGCTCTTAAGTTCCCTGTTAGTTCTCTATCGGACAGTACCCTCGTGGCTTTTGGATCACTTTGAACTCTGTCGTCATCTGTCACAATGGAATACAACAACTCTCTAATCTTTAGATAGCTTTTAGCTGCATTGCTAAAAAACCATAACTCGGTAGCAACAGCACTTTTGTCATTAGTATCTTTTGGACGCAGAGGAATCGGTAATTGCAGATCAACAAATGACTCCCACTTTTGAAGGATACTTTGCTCACCAGACAAACTAACAGCCCCTCCTTTAATCACATCGATGTTTAAATTAGCAATGTTGTTTTTTGCATACCAATTAATCATATTGTAAGTTTCATCAACGCCTTCCATTGAAAACGCCACAAAACCACGAATTTGCCGAACAAGGTCAGCGGCAATAGGAATAGCCGTGCAATTAGGGCCGCCATTATTTTCAACAAAACTCTCTATTTTTTGATAATCAGAACTTTTAATTAAAATCAGATAGTGGCTCATCATTTGAGCAACTTTGGTATTGGTTAAAATGCTAGGGGTTGACATTTAATGCCTCCTTATCGCTACACAGACTCTGCCTGTAGATCTTTTGTGGTTCATACGAAATGCTTCACGATGGTCCTGCCATCAAATTGCCACCCAGCTCTAACTGAACGATATAGAGCGTATAGAATCGCTGCTGGCATCAACACAACATCAAATAGGGTCAATACCAATCGCCATATTAAATATGCGAATAGGTTTTCGGTTTTTTTATGCATCTGTTTAGCAGACACGCTGCTTAAATGGTGAATACTGGACTTGGCTCGATTTTTCAGTTCATGATCATTTGGCAAGGCTGTAATAACCGAGTGAATATTCGATAATCGCTGACTGTTATGCTGCTGCGTTTGGGCATTAATAACCTGAGAAATGTGAGCTGAGAAATGGATGCTATAAGGCAAAAGAAGATGAAAAGTTACAAATATTAGCGTAGCACGCTTTGCCAATAGCCGAGTCACCAGAGCGACATGTTGTGGAACTAATTTACGTTGGCGAGTAAACCAAAAAACAAAAAATACCAGCCAAAGTACGAGTACAACAGGTAGTAAGAAAGGAGCAAGTAAATGACTAACCTGGGCCACCAAACCAATAATTTCAACAGCGGCCACCGACGCCAAATTTACCTCAATAGCGATTTTAATACTGCGATTTAACTCTGCTAAAACCTGCCCAACGGTGACATTAAAGTCTGCAATGAACGATACGCCAATTTGGCTACTTTTCATCACATCCAATATGGCAACCATTTCGAGTAACTTAATTAGATCATCCATACCTTGCAGCTTTGTTTGCTGCAAATATAATTGGTTGGTAACAACCAAAGAATCAGCCTGATTTATTTGCGCATTATGATGCTGAATGCTTGCGAGTAATTTCCCTTCTTTCGACAGTTCGGTATGAAAATGCAAACTTAAAACCAGTCCAACTAGCAAACTCACAGTTACCAGCATAAGTTTAATGTGTGGTGACACTCGAATTACGTAGGGTTTTATCCAACTATTAAACTGTTTCCCAACAGCGTTTTTTTCCAACTTATGTAACCCTGAAAGCGCATCTGCTTTTATAACGTTTTTTTCGCCGGCTAGTCTCGACAGCTCCGTTTGTTGTATATTTTCGAATGATTCAGACATGACAATACAGTTCCCCTTTAAGCAGCACATCTCTATCGACTCGGCCTTCTATACCCGGAACTTGCCCCTTGTCGGTGTATTGCCATAAGCGCCAGTTCTTTAATCCTTTGGGGAAGTTGGGTTTGGTGGCGTAATCGGCCAACCAAAAAGGATATTGATTGAAGTTTTCACCCAAATACGCCAACCAAAAATCGCCATAGCTATACAAAACGGGCCGACAATTCAGTGCCTTGTGTATGTAAGCCAACCAAGCTTGTACACTTTTTTGCAGTGCTTCAGGATCAACGCCCATGCTAACTTCCACGTCGAGCATAGGCGGTAAAATGTGCTCTTTGTCTTGAACTTGGCTAACAAAGAATTGGGCTTGAGCAATAGGATCTTGGTTGGGCTGAAAATAGTGATATGCGCCATGTAATAACCTTGTTGTTTGCAAAGCTTCAACATGTTCATGATAGGTCGGATCGATAAAATCGGTGCCTTGTGTTGCCTTCAAATACACAAAATCAATACCGCTTTTTTCTACCTCATTAAACTGTACACGTCCGTCGTAATGGGATATGTCTATACCTTGCAACGCTGTATGACTACCACTGCCTAGCTGCGCAACCACATGTTTAGGTAGTGCTTTTGGCTGCATAGTGGTGTTATGAAGCGGTATAAATGGTCGCTTCCAAATGAGTATAATGAACAGTGCAAGTAATAGGTATTTGACCACTTTCATTACTCAACTCCGAGACACAACGTGCGCAGAATGCAGGGTAAATTAGGCCAGTGCATCGTACTTTCCTTCCGCCCAAATCTCGCTGCGAGAGAATAGGTTTTGAAGGGATACCGGGTGAGTAAGGACTAACTCACCAAATGTGGTTTCCCAAATAACATTGCCTTCGTGTACTTTCACAGCATTGGTGAAATCCTGCTCCCAATTAATGGGTAGAAACACACATTTGCCACTGGTGCTGGCATAAAGAAGATCATGGCTATTCAACATAACAATGCGCCTTTTATTCTGCATTGATAACTCGTTCTCCAGCACCAGATACATCAAATCGCTTTTTATTCGATTGGAAATGTAGTCGTTATTTTCCTGCAAAGGGATACTAAGAATATCCTGATATAGCCCCATCCAATTCGGTGTATTTACGTGGTTATCTTGTCCACCATGGTCTTGTCCACTATGCTCTTTTCCATTGAGCAAGCTGGTTTTTGGCTGTGGAGATTCTACTTGATTAGTCATTTCTCCTCCTCTTGGGTGGCACCCGTGCCCGAATTTGTTTGTTGATTCTTGTTCTCTGTGTTGCTTTCACTACCTTCACAGTGAGTACTATTTCTTTGTTCACTAAGTTGCCAGGTATGCAATGCATCGGTAGTCAAAGAGGAATACTGACAAACAGACAATTCATCTATGTTTGCTGATTCCGTTACATTGGGGTGTTCAAGGTACAACCCTCGAACAGCTTGCAAATGGGCCACTCTGGCTCGAATTAATGAGGGTCGGTTTAAACCCAATATATTGATGCTCTGCAATCCCCGGGATAAACCGGCTGATTCATGCTCAGTGAGTGTCTTCATCCAATTTTGATAGGCTTTATCTATATCTGTTAACGATATAGCATTGCCATTGTGATCTTTTTGTAGAGGTATATTGCGTGGGTCACTCCACAACAACTCTTCTATTTGATGTACCGAGAGCCTTTCCCCGTCACCGCCCTTCCCTGTTTGCAAATAAAAGGCTTGTACTCGGTCAAAAGCGAATGCCTGTCCATTTATAGGATTGAATCGAATAAAATCTCTGGGTGAGTCGGTATAAGGGTTAACGAGCGCCGGACTCTCTTGACTTTGTGAGGCTTGTGGCATGCGTTTTTGGTCTAGCAGCGGAAATTGTAATCCCTTGTATTGCTCAGAACATTTAGTACAAGAATAAAGTAAATTGCTGGTGTCATAGGCCAATGAATAGTATGTGTTTCGACGTAATATACCATTCTCAAGCACACCTTCCGGAGGGCGGTAATGCGACACTGCCTGACTTGATTGCGAGCAATCATGTTCAATTAGGCTTTCACACCAATAACAGCATCCTTTACTTGCTTGTTGCAATTGCTGAAGTATTTTCTTGCCCGCATATAAGGATGGATCGAATGCTGCTTGAGCAAAACCAACGCTTAAATGATCATCACTTTTTTTTACCTTGTGATGGGAACATCTTATGGTGAGATAAACCAGATTATCAACCAAATCTTGAGCAAAGCCATCACTGACCAAATTCTGTCTATCGGATGCGGTAAGCAGTCGATACTCATGCCATTGATTAACTTTGGTTACAAGCTCCAACATCTGTTTAGTGGCAGCTTTCAACTGAGCTTGGTGGGTTGCATCCAATTTGTAATCAATCGGTTTAATTTGCTTCATTGCGTTTGTTCCTACAACTATTTCGTTTTACGGATTTTACAAACCCTGCGGAGGCGTATCTTCGCCCGGCGCTTCATTCGAATGAGAGGAGGCCGTTGGTTCAGCGCTCGATGTTGCAGCATCTGTTTGCTCACTATTTGTTGGTACTGCGGTAGCTTGTTGAGCATGTTGCTGATCAAATTGTTGCTCCATAACTTGTCTCTGCCCATGAATAGCATTATGTACACTGGCTAACGACTGCTGCATGGCATGTTCCGCATTTTGAATATGCATCTGGGCCGATTGCTGTAGTTGTTGTATTGGTGGCGGCTGTCCGGTTGAAGACATATGTGGTGCTGCTTGAGAAGCATAAGTTGCCTCGGATGTCGTTCCTTCACCAAGAGGGTGTTGAACATTATTTTGCTGGTGCTGAAAGTCTTGTTGTTCTTGAATCGCAGACCGAGACACCGGATTTTGTATTTCACTTTGAGAATAGGCCTGGGCAGCATTAACATGATTCGCCAAGGTTGATTCGTATTGCTCAAGTTGACCTAGCAATGCCTGACTTTGATTAAATGAATGCTGAATTATTTGGCTAATCTGCTGCAAATTACTCTGCATTTCGTGTATCAAATTTTTCATGTTGCCATCTAGCGCATCGTGCTGATGTCCGGGCTGAGAAATTGATGTATTCATGGAATTAACTCCTATATTTGATTAATGGAAATCTGATCCAGCGTGAGACATCCTTCTTCATCAAGAACCAATTCCGCTGATTGCTTAAGTTTTTGGGGATTAATACCGCCGTTATGAATAGTGAAGTGCCAGGTTTTTCCATCTTGAAAAAGCCTTTGATTAGCCACATCGGGTTGTTTGAACAAGGAAATAATCAAATCATTAAGCTGAACTAAGGAATCCTTATTACCAATATTTTCGAGTAAAACGGGAACGCCAAGATTAAGCACATAATTGATCAACGCCGTCGGCAGATCTGAAAAACCTATCGCTTGGTTTTGCTCCCCCCACTGCTGAATTATTCCACGTACATCATGAGTAGATTGCCCTAGGGCTAATTGCGGGCAAGCCAAACTCTTCATGCCTTTGATTTTTAAGTCCTGAAACAGGCTGTAAAATTTAGTATTGATCGCGTCTGTTATTTTTTTGGCTTGATGCTTTTTACATAAATAACCAAACACGATAAGTGCGTACCTAAATAGCCGACAAAAAGCCCTTACACTAGTCAACTTTCCTAGTGCAAACCGCGCAGCTTCGGCAACAACGTACTCTGGGTAATTTTGAGTATCCAGTTCTTGTTTTAATGCACTAAGTTCCCGAATTGATGCCAAAGAGCGTAATTGGAAAAGTGGGTGGGTAAGTAAATTGAGACTTTCGACAACCCCATGGGCTTGCTTATAATCCACCAAGGTTATGGCACCCGTTTCTTGAGACAATGAAACAAGAATCGGATTGTTTTGCCCATCGCAATCTTGCGCCGTTGTTCCCACGATGGAACCCGCTAAGGTTTGTATTTGATTGACGCTTAGCAACATTAGAAAGTCGGGCGCAGCTTGTATGCCAGACTGACCAATACACAGTAAATCGGTGCTGTATAATCCAGAAGATATGCTTTTAATCAAGGCTGCCTCTGAGCTAAAGATATAACGATAAGACTTGTCTTCAATGGCTTGTTGAAGCCATTCAACAGCA
Organism: uncultured Gammaproteobacteria bacterium; assembly: GCA_942490545.1. Classification (GTDB taxonomy): domain Bacteria; phylum Pseudomonadota; class Gammaproteobacteria; order Enterobacterales; family Alteromonadaceae; genus Paraneptunicella. The sequence goes on from CALNXX010000011.1 coordinate 52,083, forward strand.
CCGGGTACCCAGCCAAGCAAGGTTGTTGCCTTTACTGACAAAGTGGATATATCTTGTATTGGTGCATTTATCGAAATCATTTTTATATCTCTTGTTCATTCAAGGCCACGCCCTGCGACGTTTAATCGCCTGTAGGAAAACCTTTCACTACAGCTCCGGCATTTTCACCAATATTTTTGAAAGTACTGGCACTCGTGGTCATTAATGTTTGTATTTGCAGCAATACCTCGCCACACTCTTTTGCGTTTCCGGTTGCCAACATTTGAGAAATAGCAACACCCGCTGCCGTTGTCCCAATCGTACTCATATTACGTAGCTGATCAGCAGCGTCTTGCACTGCAATGGCAGCACTTTGAGATACTGATTGATAAGCTTTCCCTGCTCCAGAATGACTAATGATGTCTCCGGTAAGCGTTGCCTGTTGAACAGCTTGTATCGAATTCATTACTTGTGGGTTTACCATTTGGTTAGCCATGGTGTTACTCGCTTTAATAACTGGTTTTTAGAACTTGATGACGTTTTAACTTTCTGGTTCTTTCAACCCGAACCAGAACCCCCTGCGTTATGCTCTGCAGGTGCAGTTTTATCGTCGGTATGATTAGTTGTTGTTGCACTGTCTTTTTCATGATTTGCGGTTGTGGTACTGGAAGTATCCAACCCTTGCAATTTGGTGATTAAGTCTTGAATCGTTTTTTTGGTATCTGTGTCGGATACATTCTGATTTTTCAGCTCACTCACTGCCGAATCAGCCAAACTATTGGCCATACTTAGCAATTGGTTGACGTCAGCTTTCGCCAAATCTTCAGCTCCATTCCCAGACAGAGGCATAAAAGGAGGCGGAGCATCATTTTTGACCGAACTTGAAGCTGCCGATATTGGCGGACCAATTGATAACATCTTGGCACATGTCGCCGTTACCGACGCATTGGTCGTTAACTGCGCATTTTGCTGTGCCGATATGGCATTATGCATGGCCATACCCATGGTTTCGGCAGAGGTAATATCGACTAGTGCCATGCCATGAGGCGCAGCCATACCCGTTAATAATGTATTAGTTTGAGTTACCGAATCGGTAATAACATCGTTGGTAGTTGCATCACTCATTATCATTCTCCTTTCGCTGCACCAGCGGCACCGGTAGACAGAATTAACACCAGATTTTGCTCCAGACTGGCCTGACTGGTTATTTGCGAAAACCGCTCATTTTGAACAGCGTTTTCCATTAACATTCCTGTGCTATGCGCTCCAGCGGTATAAACCATTCCCATAGCCGTACCAGGAGCCATCCCAACGTTGATCAAGCTGGATATCAAACTCATTGCCGTTCCCACCATGTCATTTTCCGATTTGAAATAAAGTAGAACCTCCTTGTTCTACCTAAAGTCAATTAGCTTACTGCGTTCTTTAACCGTAGATCGCTGCGGTCGCCTTTCCTGTTGACGCAGTATCGATGCTATATAAAGTACTAATACCTTGTACTGTTGCCGCTTGCGCTGTAATACCGGTTTGCTGTTGAGCCGTTGTTGCGTTGTGAGCTGCATTACTAAGAGCCTGAGAAGTCGACATCATTAGATTTCCCATAGACGATGCGGGAGACACACCCAATACTTGTGTATTGGCTTGGGTTACCGAATCAGTAATTTGGCTATTTACGTATGTTGGATGCATGACATATTTCCTTTCTTTTGTTGATTAAATTAAACACTATCCGCCTAAAATGGCTTTTGTTGCCTTTCCGGTAGATGCTGTATCTAGTGAATAAAGCATTGCCACTCCAGCGGTAGTTGCAGCCTGAGCAACAATATTTGCTTGCTGCTGAGCCGCCGTAGCGTTTTGAGCAGCATTCGCTAATGCTTGCGCCGTAGCCTGCATTAAATTTCCCATTGCACTTGCTGGTGCATTCCCTAGCACTTCGACATTTGCCTGTGTCACAGCATCCGTGATTTGGTTGTTAACTGCCGTTGGAAAAGCCATGTGGCATACTCCCGATTAAACTAAATTTACGAACCTAAAATCGCAGATGTTGCCTTGCCTGTAGAAGCGGTGTCGATGGAATACAGTGTCGCCACTCCCATCGTCGTTGCGGCCTGCGCTGTTACATTAGTTTGTTGTTGGGAGCTGGTTGCATTGTGAGCGGCATTACCCAACGCTTGCGATGTGGCCTGAAATAGGTTCCCCATCGACATAGCTGGAGCATCACCTAATACTTTGACGTTTGCTTGTGTTACTGAATCGGTAATTTGGTTATTAACTGCGGTTGGAAAAGCCATTGAGCTATTCTCCTTTTAATGGTTGAAAAAATGCATTAATTAAGAGCTTGGAATTAAAGACCAGGCACTTTAGATTGCAAAATCGCTGATGTTGCCTTTCCTACAGAAGCGGTATCTAGGGAGTACAAAGTAGCCACTCCCATGGTGGTCGCAGATTGTGCGGTAACATTAGTTTGCTGTTGTGAACTGGTCGCATTGTGCGCCGCATTACCTAATGCTTGAGAGGTAGCCTGAAATAGGTTCCCCATCGATAAGGCTGGCGCATCACCAAGCACTTTGACATTAGCTTGAGTTACTGAGTCCGTAATTTGATCATTAACTGCGGTTGGAAATGCCATAGTTAACTCCTTCGCTTATTATCGTTAGTTAAAGTTCAAGTAGGTCAGTTGTTGTGCGCGCCCTGTAATGCGACATCACGTTAACTGCACGAGGAATAGCTTAGGTAAAACCAAAAAGAAAAAAGTGTATAAACTCGTTAAATTGCAGGTAAATTCCGGTGAAATTATGGTTTTTTAGGTAAAAAAGAAGCAAAAAGGTAAAAAACGATGATTGGGCTAATTATATAAAGTTGGTATGTGAAAATTTAGCCATGAAAAATATATGAATGATTTAAATTGAATGAACATAAATTTCGATGGGTGTGAATTTTTAAAACATGATATCGATTCATGCCTATTAAATGAGTTATTCGTTGAGTACAAAAAATAAAAAGAAGAGGAGAGGGAGAATAAAAAATCTAATGAGTTTGGCGACGATAATAAGACGGTCTGACGCCAACCAATTTGCGAAAGGTTTTTTCGAAATGGCTTAAATCATGAAACCCGGTTTCATAAGATATTTGTGTTATTTGCATTTCAGGGTTGTTACGTAATAACTTCTTTGAATGTTCAATTCGCAATTGCAACAACAACTGCTTAAATGATATTCCCAAATGCTTTCTAAAAAGAAAGGATAAATGCGGCGAGCTAACGCATGCTTTTTTAGCAACATTATCGATAGAGATTTTTTCATTGAACTGATTTTTAATAAAATCCAATGAACGGGATATTGCTAAATGCTGAGCACTTTCATTTGGAATTTTTTGCTCCAACAACGCTTGCGCTAAACCATTGGTTTTTTTCATGCCTAAACCAGGAGCGTTGCCGAGAAACTTTGGTTGCTGAAAAGAATTTGTCTTAGGTATGTCAATTTTCTGAAATACCGGAAATAATTCAAACAATGTGTTTTTTTGAATAACCGACACCTCACTCAGCACAACTAATTTAGCAATAAAACGTTCTAACCCTTTTACATTATCCGACCAATTATTTGCAATTATATAAGGCCAGCACTCCTCCGAAATCTCAATACTTTGTACGTTTTTATACTTAATTATCAATGCATTAATTATAACCGGAATGTCTTCCTTTCGTTCATTCAGTGAGGGTAATTCTAACGACAGCCAAGGTGCAGATGACTCAATAATATGTTCATTTTCATAAAACGGAGATAAAGTACAAATTATACGAGTAGGGATACTTTTCCCCATGTACTCCCGCTCCCAATAATGCTGAATCTTTAAGATTGAGGGTCTAGATAACGAGTTAATGTTTTTGAGAAATAATGTGCCGCCAGTGGCTCTTTTATAGGCCGAATTAAATAATTCTGACACATCACTCTCTCGCCATTGCAAACAACAATCTGAAACAAAATCCGCATGCTTCCTAATGCCCATTTGATGAATTCGATAAGCAGCAACCTGTTTTCCCGTTCCCTTATCCCCTCTAATTAATACAGGGAAATTCACACCTGAAAATTTATTTAAGCGCCGTTCCAACTGATTCAATGCCTGACTAGAGCCATGCCACTGATATTCACTATTAGTGTCTATCATCCTAATTATTGGAGCAAAAAAGAGGCCCCTATTCCTTTTATTCGTCTACCATCAATTCAGAATAGCGCTCTAAAAATTCTTTCAATATTTCACTTTATTTCAACACTGAATTTAATTAACCTGAAATCGACAAAATAAAAACCAATAAATTTAAGGAAATTGAAAATATGAATAACAGTTCTGCCAACAATGGCATCAAAATTAATAGCGATGAGCATAATTGTGCTTATTTTCAAATCTGTCCAAAAAAATGTATCGCGTGGCCAATTATCTTTAATGGTTTTCAGAAATTTGAAAGTAGAATGACCGGTAATTTAACTTCACTCTCTGATGGGAGTTCACTGAATACTGATGAAGTATTAATTGATTTTTCAGGAAAGGTTCAATCAATTAATCTTTGCTATCAGTTACCAAAAGGATATCAATTTCGAGAGAATGCTCCGATTAGTGTAGATAGAAATAAAGCATCTATTACTTTTAACGCGGCCTTGAATGAAAACCACGATGTGTTGAATCTTCAAATTAACCATATCGGGGCCCCTCCAGTGAATAGCCAATATACTTATCTCGACATTCAACTCGTGTGCAAAACTGAAGGCAACCCTTTAGTTCATTATTTCTCTCAAGATCCAAAAATAGGGGTTAAAGGCCCACAAACCTAAGTTTTAAAAACTGCTTATTGTGCGCAATTATTAAATTGAGCCTTTTCCATCATTAGCACAAAGTCATTGTTATTACATAACTCGTCGAACCAGGGAAGGTTGAACCAAACAGCGCCAACGTCAGCATTTAGTGCAATTTCTACCTTTGCAACTGCAGACACATATTCATGTAACTGTGTATATACCAACGCCGAAATGAATGCGACTTCGCCATTATCAGGTGCGAGGCGGTTGGCTTTATTAAGGACTTTCATTGATTTTTGAAATTCACCTAAATGCAGCCACGCTTGGGCTTTTAATAACAATGCATCCAAATTATCTTTTTTATCTAACAACCTAAGAACTGTCTTATAGTGCAGTTTGGCTTGCTCTCGCTCCCCTAGATGCCATTGAATATCAGCCAAATTAAGCAGCCACGCCGGTTGTGATGGACTTAATTCCACGGCTTTCATTGCTGAAACTTGTGCAGCTAAAAATTCTCGCTTTAATGAATAAGCAATGGCCAAATTATTCAAATCCATACTTTGAGGAGTGTTTGCCGTTAGCAGACTAAACGCTGTAATAGCCTCTTCTAATTTCCCGGTGATCAAATAAACAGAGGCTAATAATTGCATCGCCGTATAATCTTCTGGGATAGAGGCAAGCAACTGTTGCAAAGACTCTTCCACTTGACTGTACTGCCCTGTATACCAATAACTTAATGCCAGATTAAATAGGTCATGGGCACTAAAACGCAATTTCAACGCCTGCTGATAATAAGGTATTGCCTGTTGTGCTAAGTTATTTTCTAAGAAATAGGTTGCCTGTAATTCGAGTAAAGTAAGCTTATCTGCGCCCCTAATTTCGGCTTGCTTAAGAAGCTTCTCAGCTTGTTCCATATTGTTACTATACAAAGCTACCCATAACGCATCAATCGTAAACATTAAACTGCTTCTGTATTCTATTGGAGCCTTTGCCATCACTGAATTTAGCTTTAAAAGCAGGTCAGTATTATTATCATTACGATATAAGTTTAGGGCTATTCGACGGTATAAAGCATATGCAGGGTAGAGATTCGGTGCTCGAACAATTAAGTCGTATAACTGCTCCAAATTCTGCCAATTTTCTATACCGTTATAATTAATATCGGTATAAAGATGAAGGTAAGACTGGTAATCACTTTCTTCAATTTTGTGCCCATTAAGCAGTTCTTCCTTGTTGCTTTTATCCTTGGCATTTTTGTTCTTGATACCTTTTGGGATTAGCCTTTGTTCTACCTGAGAGTAAGCAATTCTCGATATACTGCTTTGCATTAATTCCCCAAATCGATTTTGTAATTCTGACCATGCTCCCACTAAAGAATAGGTCTGCATTACCCAATTAATCGTTTGAGGAATATCCCAGTTTCCGTTTGTATAAACTTTTAGCACCACATCACAATATGCTTGATGACAATCCAATTCAGTGGCAACAATATGAGTAGCCGAGGTTCTTAACGCTATATTTTCAATGGCTGATGAATAGTCTGTACTCTCTTGCTCTGGAAGCAACAACCATTGTTTATTAGTAATCACAAATTGTCGAAGGCCATTGTCTATCGATGCAACAATTGCGCTCTCTTGCTTAGATAACGGTTCAGAGGAGTCCAACATTGGTCGTAACACTAATACGTAATTTTCAACCCTCTGAATGTCAATACTCGCTTCATATTGGTTTTCTTCTTGTATAACAACCAACAGAATTAACAGAATTAACAGACTAACAATCATCGTAACAAGACCAGTCAAAACCCATTTTGGTTTGACTAAGTTCGAATGTATAAGGGGCTTATTTTCGACCAACCCCACTTGAGGCAATTCGTTATAAACAATCGTATTTTGATTATCTAGCTGTAATTTAATTAACCCTTTCAAACATTGTCTAATACGTTCGGCTACCTCTCGAAAAGATTTGGGTCTACTGGCTGGTTTAGATTGTAGTAGCTGATTTAGCAGTGCCACTATGCTTTTCGGAATTGGTGGATGTATCAGTTTAGCGTCGGTATAACGCCCATTAATGATGTTTTCACTTACCTCCTTTTTGTCACCTGAACCAAATGGTGCATACCCGGCAATTAGCTCATACCCCATAACACCAAAAGAAAACAAATCAGCTCTCTTATCAATTTTTGTTACTGAGTCTGAAGCGCTAGCTTGGTGGGCCGATTGAAGGTATTCAGGAGTAAGAGTTGAAATACTGACGAACTTTAGTTTTGTATTCCCGACACTCTCATCCAGAAAATGATGCGCCAATCCGAAATCGACAATTTTAACTTGCCCGGTATCGGTAACCAGCACATTAGATGCTTTTAAATCACCATGTATTAAATTGGCTTCATGAACCGCCTGCATCCCTTCACTAATCTGTAATAACATGGCTAACTTTTGATCTAAAGACATAATCGTTTGTCTTTGGATTACTGCAATTGACTCCCCTTCAACCAACTCACAAACCAATGCAAATTGATTATCATACTCAATTAAATCATATACCTGCATGACATTTTCGTGATTTACCTGAGCGAGGGATTTTGCCTCAGAATGAATTTGTAGGTTATCATCATCTTTAAGGTCGGCATGAATAAACTTTATTGCAACATAGCGCTGTAATCTATTATCGAAAGCTTTGTATACTTTCCCCATTCCACCTTCAGCAATTAAACCTTGCAGAGAGTAATTTTCGACATCATTTATTGATCGATTTTCGTTTATCATTGGCCGGATGTTAAAGAATTCATAAAGGGAGGTGATTCGCTTTCAATTTTATCAGCCTTGGTGATTCGACACTTTAAGTCGCCAAACCTTAACTGCAGTGGCCGCCGTTCAATAAACTCTGGTGCATTATTAACGGCCTCAACAGAATGCACAAATTGCTTTCGCGCACGGTGTACATGCAAATTGACCGTACTCTCTTCTATTCCAAGATCTCTAGCAATTTCGTCCACATATACCCAACCTTGTTCAGATGCAGTAAAGCCATTAAGCACATCTAAAACCCGCCGCCTTGCCAAATAAAGGGAAAGATAATGATAGTTACGAAATTTAAGATCCACTGGCTCTACTCCCTTGGTCACCGTTAACTGAATCGTTTCTTCATCTTGACTGACTGTAAAATCGGCGAGCAACTCTTTCAAATTGACTTGACTGTCTTGAATACATAACGTTTGCTCATTTGACATAGCGGTACGCAATTGCCAACGAACACCGTTGATGGACACCAAATCGCCATTCTTCAAGCATCGCTTGCTTATGCTCGAATCTAGAATATCTTCACCCCACCAAGACTCCATATCCTTATACAATACCATCTGTGGGGCTTCTTTATTGGGCAATAGATGGTAGGGCATCAGCGTTATGGCTTCTTGGTCTATTGCATCAATATCGGTCGTATCATAACGATAAAGCATATCTTCCGGGGGTTGAGATTCGGCAAAAACCAAAACATTACTTTGAGGATGTCCGAAGCAAATTTCATCTCCCAGCGTTAAGGGAATATTAACGTTTTTCTGCACTTTGATATTATTAATCCAAACACCATTAGTGCTTAGATCCTTTAGTTCCCACTGTCCCATCCGCCATTCAATAACAGCGTGATAACGTGAAATTTCAGGCCCTTCAATAACCGTATTAACCGAATACTGCATTCGACCAAATATGTGGTAATGAGAAAGATATATAGGTCGATCCATACCATCTATATGAGCCAAAACTTCTACTCCTAAATCAAAAAACTACAAAACACGATGCCGATGACAACTTTTGTATAAGAAAATATTTTCTATGTCTACTTTTTGAATTAATGAACCTTACATCTAGCAGCCAAATGACAGCAGACGTTAGTCAACCACAATAGTCATGCGAAGAAGTATTCTTCTTTCATTTTCGAACACATATAAATATTAATATCGGTTAACTTCGGGCATTCATGAATAATCGCAGCACCCTAAAAGTACTAAATACGCATGATTCCTTTAAAATCAAACGCAAAAGCTTAATTACAGTTTCCAACACACTCCTCATTCGAGGCTATTTTTTCCCTATCCACCTCGCAATATCACTATTTCTTTACCATACTGCCCTTACACCTTAATAGTTTCCAAACCTATTGAGTAGGGATTATTGATGAAGTTAGGTGAAATTTTTAGGATAGATACATAAACCCGCTACCTCTGTGTAGGCAGGCTAATGCAGTTTGGCCGGTAAACAATAGAATTAATGATATATGGATGATTTAATTATTTCCGACAATGTTAGTCACGACGTCGAAATTCTCGATTCTGAGATAAACCAAATTTCAGGATATGTCGTGGTCATTAACCGTGATGGCAAAATAATCCATTCCAACTCAGCATGGAATGAAATCATGCTGAAAAATAACCTTTTGTTTAATATTAGTGTTACTAGCGACTACTTTGAGGCTAGAAAATATTTCAATCACACTGATGCTTTTCAAGCGTATAAAGGAATAAACAGTGTTCTCAATGAAGAACGAAAAGAATTCAATATGGAATTCTTTTGTAATATTTCAAACCACGATCTAACAATGTTCGTAAGCCCATTTGAGCTAGAAGATGGGACAATTGGCGCACTAATCAGACATATCCCTAAAGTAACAAACCCCGATGTACCACATTTCGACGTTATAGCAGAAAAGTGTTACCAAGCATTATTTGAATCATTTACTGAAGGTGTCATGGTAGTTGATATACCTGATGGCACTATTAAAAAAGTTAATCAAGCAGTTGCAGACTTCACAGGATACGGCACTGATGAATTAGTAGGAAAAACATTTTGGAGTATCACGCCGCAAAAATGGCACGATTTAGAAAAAATAGTTGTGGTAAAGCAGCTTGCCACACTGGGTTGTACCGGTGAATTCGAAAAAGAATATATTCACAAAGACGGCTCGACAGTCCCCGTATCTTTGCAGTGCTGGCCACTAAAAGATGCAAACGGAAACATGGTTGCCGCTTGGTCGATTATTAAAGACTTAACCGATAGAAAACGCAGAGAAAAAGAAAAACTCCAAGCTCAAAAAATGGAATCCTTAGGAACGTTAGCTGGGGGAATTGCACATGAATTCAACAATATTTTATCGATTATTATGGCAAACACTGAGCTACTGCAATTAAGTCTTCCCGAGTCAATCAGTGAATCACCCAATATAACCAATATCTTAAAGGCAACCAATCGCGCTTCTGAGTTGGTAAATCAGATTGTCTCATTTAGTCAACTGGATAGTATAGGCCTTACTCCCACAGACATAACACATGTAGTTAACAAGGTCGCACTGATAGTGTCCTCAATACTACCTAAAAATGTTCAACTTAAAACTCAAATCACTGAAGAAAGCTTGGTCGCAATGGCCAATGACTCCCAAATCCAGCAACTCATCATTAATATATGCGGTAATGCCGCACAAGCCATGATAAAGGAAAGTGGCCTAATTTGTGTTGAGCTATACCCTTATAAGCCTAACGAGATGTCACTTTCCTATTTACGCCTGAGTATTAGCAACAATGGTAAAGGACTTTCTAAGGCCGAGGTACAGCGTATTTTTGATCCCTTTTTTACAACTCAACCTTTTGGAATGGGTAAGGGCTTAGGCTTATCGGTAGTACATGGCATTGTGCAAAGGCACAATGGTCAGATTCATGTAGAGAGTGATGGCCTCACAGGCTCACGCTTTAATATTGATATTCCCTTGTACGATCAAGAAAGAGAAGCCGACGAAAACTCTCTACCTAACCAATGTATAGAACAACTTGGTGTAGCTGGTAAGCATGTGTTAATAGTAGAGGAAGAAGCTTCATTAGCAACGGTTTATAAAGCTTATTTCGAACATTTGGGCTGCGAAGTTTCAGTGTGTGGAGACGGAACATCTGCATTGAAAAAATTTAAGCAATCTCCCGGCACCTACAACCTCGTATTTAGCGATCAGTCTATCCCTGGTATTTCAGGCAAACGGCTAGCTTCGGAAATCCGCAGTATATGTGATGATACCCCTATAGTCTTGGTCATGACCGGAAATGAAGATGCACAGCTTTCCGACACATCAAAACTTGGTATTCAACGATGTTTTACTAAACCTGTATCAATGCAAGGAATTGAGTTTTGTATAAAAGAATTTATGTAAGGACAGTAAACAAATTGAAGTACAGGTTGTTATGGATTTCGAGGCCTTAATCTAGGACGAAGCCCTGCTTAACTTCACAACTTAGTGAAACTGACTAAGGCTTATCGATAATGAATATTGATTGTGCAAAGAGGTATTCTTTAAAAAAGAGACTAAACATATTTTTCCAGACATAAAAAAAGCGCTCAAAAGAGCGCTTTTTTAAAGAACCAAAACTTAATTAGGCTTTTACTAAAACATCTACCAACATCCAGTTTTTAGACTTGGACAGTGGGCGACATTCACGAATAGACACTAAGTCACCTTCGTGGCACTGATTAGTTTCGTCATGGGCGTGCAGTTTAGTTGTACGCTTAATGAACTTACCATAAATTGGATGTTTCACTTTGCGCTCAACGGCAACAGTAATGGTTTTATCCATTTTGTTGCTGACCACACGACCTTGTACTGTACGAATTTGTTGTTCAGTCATTAGGCCCCTGCCTTCTCAGTCAGAATGGTTTTAACGCGCGCGATACTGCGACGTACTGTTCTAAGTTGGTGACTTTTCTCCAACTGTCCAGTACTGGATTGCATGCGAAGGTTGAATTGTTCACGCAATAAGTTTATTAACTCAGCGTCAAGCTCTTCAACATTCTTCTCTCTTAATTCAGCTGTTTTCATTACATCACCGTCCTAGTTACAAAAGTAGTTTTAAACGGTAATTTAGCAGCAGCAAGAGCGAAAGCTTCACGGGCCAATTCTTCTGGCACGCCTTCCATTTCATACAGCATACGACCAGGTTGGATCTGGCAAACCCAGTATTCAACGTTACCTTTACCTTTACCTTGACGTACTTCCAAAGGTTTTTCAGTAATTGGCTTATCAGGGAATACACGAATCCAGATTTTACCTTGACGCTTAACATGACGAGTCATCGCACGACGTGCAGCCTCAATTTGGCGAGCAGTCATACGACCACGAGCGACAGATTTCAGACCATAAGTGCCGAAGCTTACCTTGCCTCCAGCAACCGCTAAACCGCGATTACGACCTTTATGTTGCTTGCGAAATTTCGTTCTTTTAGGTTGCAACATGATTAGCTACCTCTCTTTCCAGAACGCTGTTTCTTCTTAGGCGGAGCAGGTTGCTCTTGTATGGTTGGTAAACCACCCAAAACTTCACCTTTAAAGATCCAAACTTTGATACCAATGATACCGTAAGTTGTTAAGCCTTCTGAAGTTGCATAATCGATATCAGCACGGAATGTATGCAAGGGCACACGACCTTCACGATACCATTCTGTACGTGCGATTTCTGCACCACCCAAACGACCGCCGACTTGAACTTTGATGCCTTTGGCACCCAGTCTCATAGCGTTTTGAACAGCACGTTTCATTGCGCGACGGAACATAACACGACGTTCCAATTGGTTAGCAATACTATCTGCTACCAACTGTGCATCCAATTCTGGCTTACGAACTTCAGCAATATTAATTTGAGCTGGAACGCCGGCCAAGTTAGATACATGCTTGCGCAATACCTCAACGTCTTCACCTTTCTTACCAATAACAACGCCTGGGCGAGCAGTGTGAATAGTCACACGAATGCTTTTTGCAGGACGCTCAATAATGATTTTAGAAAGAGAAGCGTTCTTTAGTTTTTTAGTCAAATACTGACGAACCTGATGATCACTGAACAGGTTGTCTGCGTATTCTTTAGTATTAGCGTACCAGGTAGAAGTCCATGGTTTGCTGATACCCAGGCGTATGCCCGTAGGATGTACCTTCTGTCCCATTGTCTACTCCTGGTTGTCCGCAACTACTACCGTGATATGGCTGCTACGCTTAAATACGCGGTCAGCACGGCCTTTAGCACGGGTTTTTATGCGTTTCATGGTTGGGCCTTCATTGACGAAAATCTTAGCGATTTTCAACTCATCAATATCGGCACCTTCGTTATGCTCAGCGTTGGCAATGGCAGATTCCAAAACCTTTTTAACCAAACCAGCTGCTTTACGCGGGCTATAGGCTAAAACTTCCAACGCTTTTTCAACGTGTAAACCGCGAATTTGATCTGCAACCAAACGCGCTTTTTGAGCTGAGGTACGAGCATGACGATGTGTTGCTAATGCTTCCATGGTCTATCCTCCTATCTCTTAGCTTTCTTATCGGCCACATGGCCACGATAAGTACGCGTTGGCGCAAACTCGCCCAATTTGTGGCCAACCATTTCGTCAGAAACGAAAACTGGAACGTGCTGGCGACCGTTATGGACTGCAATGGTCAACCCAATCATATCTGGGATGATCATTGAGCGACGAGACCAAGTTTTAATTGGTTTCTTATCGCCCTTTGCCACTGCAGCCTCTACCTTCTTCAACAAGTGCAGGTCAATAAATGGACCTTTCTTGAGAGAACGTGGCATGGTGAATCCTCGCTATTACTTGTTACGACGACGTACGATAAACTTATCAGTACTCTTATTCTTACGGGTTTTAGCACCCTTGGTAGGTTTGCCCCAAGGGGAAACCGGATGACGGCCACCAGAAGTACGACCTTCACCACCACCATGTGGGTGATCTACCGGGTTCATGGCAACACCACGAACTGTCGGGCGAACACCGCGCCAGCGAGTGGCACCAGCTTTACCCAATGAACGTAGCATATGCTCAGAATTGCCCACTTCACCAATGGTGGCACGGCAATCTGAAGGCACTCTACGAACTTCGCCTGAACGCATACGCAATGTTACGTAAGCGCCATCGCGAGCCAGTATTTGTACATAAGCGCCAGCAGAACGAGCCATTTGGGCGCCTTTACCCGGCTTCATTTCTACTGCGTGAACAACAGAACCAACAGGAATATTGCGCATTGGCAAAGTATTACCTGCTTTAATCGGCGCACCAGCACCAGATTGAATCTGATCACCAGCTTTCATGCCTTTTGTTGCTAGCACATAACGACGCTCACCATCTGCATACAATACCAGTGCGATATTGGCAGAACGGTTAGGATCATACTCCAAACGCTCTACTTGAGCTGGAATACCATCTTTGTTACGTTTGAAATCGATCAGACGATAATGTTGCTTATGTCCACCACCGATATGACGTACTGTGATGCGACCCTTGTTATTACGACCGCCTGATTTACCTTGCTTCTCTAACAAAGGTGCATAAGGGGCGCCTTTGTGTAGGTCTGGATTCACCACTTTAACTAAGTGGCGACGACCCGCAGAAGTGGGTTTAGTCTTAACTAATGCCATCTCTATAGCCCCCTATTACTCGCCAGCACCGACGAAGTCAATATCATGACCATCTTTCAAGGAAACGTATGCTTTCTTCCAGTCACTACGTTTTCCGAAAGACATACCGTGGCGCTTAACTTTACCTTTGGTGTTAACTGTACGAACAGAATCAACTTCTACTTCGAACAATTTTTCAACCGCCGCTTTAATTTCAGCTTTTTTAGCATCTTTCAATACCTTGAAAACAACAGTGTTGTCGCCTTCAGCAGACATTGTAGCCTTTTCTGAAATATGTGGAGCAAGGATAACTTTAAGTAGACGCTCTTCGTTTATCATGCCAACGACTCCTCTAACTGCTTAACTGCGTCTTTAGTCATTAAGACTTTTTCGAATGCAATCAAACTTACCGGGTCTAGGCCTTGAACGTCACGAACGTCAACTTTATATAAGTTACGCGCAGACAAGAACAAGTTCTCATCAACTTCCGGCGTTACAATAAGAACATCCTTTAAATTAAGAGCGTTCAGTTTGTTCAACAACATTTTGGTCTTTGGCTCTTCAATACCAAAGTTTTCAACTACGACCAAACGTTCTTGACGAACCAACTCTGAAAGGATGCTTTTGATTGCACCGCGATACATTTTGCGGTTTACCTTTTGGCTGTGGTCCTGAGGTTTAGCAGCAAATGTTACACCACCACTACGCCAGATAGGACTACGGATAGTACCGGCACGAGCACGGCCTGTACCTTTTTGACGCCAAGGCTTCTTGCCACCGCCTCTTACTTCTGAACGAGTTTTTTGAGCACGGCTACCTTGACGAGCGCCCGCTGCAAAAGCAACGACTACTTGATGAACCAATGCTTCGTTAAACTCTAGCCCAAAAGTCGCTTCTGAAACTTCAAGTGCGCCTTGCGCATCTTTTAATGCTAATTCCATCATCTATCTCCCGACGCTATAGCTTAACAGCAGGTTTAACGATGACGTCACCGCCAGTTGCCCCCGGAACAGCACCCTTAACTAAAATAAGGTTGTTATCCATGTCAACGCGAACGACTTCCAAAGATTGCACAGTCACACGCTTGTTACCCATCTGACCAGCCATCTTTTTACCTTTGAATACACGGCCTGGTGTTTGGTTTTGACCAATTGAACCAGGAGCACGGTGAGACAAAGAGTTACCGTGAGTCATACGTTGTGAACTAAAGTTCCAACGTTTGATAGCACCAGCAAAGCCTTTACCTTTTGAAGTACCAGTAACATCAACCATGGTGGTGTCATTGAAAATGCCAACAGTGATTTCACTACCGACTTCAATACCTTCACCTTCGCTACCAGCAAGACGGAATTCCCATAACCCACGACCAGCTTCAACACCCGCTTTCGCATAATGTCCTGCTGAAGGTTTGGTAACTCGGTTTGCTTTTTTTGTACCAGCCGTAACTTGTAAAGCACGATATCCGTCAGTTTCATCTGTACGAAGCTGAGTAACACGATTAGGTGTTGCTTCAATAACAGTAACTGGAACAGAACCACCATCTTCAGTGAAGATACGTGTCATGCCCACTTTACGACCGATTAAACCAATCGCCATTATTACACCCTCTCTCGTTAGCCTAGGCTGATTTGAACATCAACGCCGGCTGCCAAGTCCAATCTCATCAATGCGTCTACTGTTTTGTCGGTAGGCTCAATAATGTCTACCAAACGCTTGTGAGTGCGAATTTCATACTGATCACGTGCATCTTTGTTCACGTGAGGAGAAGTCAAAACTGTGTAGCGCTCTTTGCGTGTAGGTAATGGAATTGGTCCACTAACTTGCGCACCGGTACGTTTGGCAGTGTCTACAATCTCTGCAGTAGACTGATCGATCAACTTGTGATCAAACGCCTTTAAGCGAATACGAATTCTTTGATTTGCCATCGACCAAAGCTCCAACCGAATAAAGAACAAAAAAATACACCCTCAAATCCCCGTATAATGGGAGTGAGAATGCCTGTTTTAACATTGACCCCCTATCGGGGTCTTGTTGTATACACTTTTAAGCTTTCACTTAAAAGAGGCACTGATATCCAGTGCAGTCGGCGCGCATTATACGCACATGTGGATTATACGCAAGCCGTAATTCGCTAATATCAATTAATCTTACGCGTTAATTTTAATCAAGCTCTATGAAGAAATGGAAATAGATAGAGAAGAGTGAGGCAGACAACCCAAAAAGTAGCGGATAACGACATATTCATCGTTGTCGTTATCCGCGTCATTACTTAGCCTAAGACTAATTTTGTGAAGGTTAAGGGCAGGTATTGCTTATATTAGTAAAAACATCGTCGATTGTTTTAATAAAGCCTATTCCACCACCATCTGTAAGCTGCGTTACGATTACATCAGGCATGATGAGAGTTGTATGGCCACCGAAGCCCGACATCAAGGGTATTTGAGTTTGCGACCCACAAGCGCTCATTGCTGTTGTTGCGCCTACGTGATAACGCCAAAAACCGTTGTCGTAGTTAAAGTTGCTGAGCTGAGCATATAAGCCTTTACTAGCACCGCTTAACACTTCACTCACCATGGTTGGATCGAGATCACCAGCTGTTTCCGCTTCATCTCGCAAATATTGCGCGATACGAACTACATCATTAAGTGTTGCTGATAATCCATAGCCACCCCAAGCATCCTGAGTATCACTGGTACGTTGAATACCTCGCATGTAATGACTTAACCCAATGCGATTGTAAATAGGAACCAGAATATCGTTGAATGCTTCACCACCTTGCACATTATTAATATATTTCGCAGCCGCATAACCGACTAACTCGGTATCAGTGGTGTGATATACATGATATGTACCCGGCGTTGCTTTTTTAGGCCAACCATTACACGCAAAATTTGCGCGGGATGCTCGCGTTGTTGGATCAAAGAAACCATTAACAATTGCAGAACTGCCTTCATCAACCTCATAACGAGAAGAATTATAGTTTCCTGTCGCCATATCTAGGGCATTTTCTACCGTTACATTATTCCAGCGACTATCACTACATTCCGGCACTAAATCCTTAATCAGTTGATTTTTAAATCCTGGATAGCGTTTTTCTACTGCCGCTACAGCCATAAAAGCATGCATCGATTTAGTAAATGAATAAATACCAATGGTCTTCTCACTACAATAAGGGTGAGAACCATAACGCGTTCCACAACCATCAATATAGCTTGTGCCATTAACCAAAACGCTATAACCGTTTAAGTCTGATGCATCAATCGCATAGCCATAATCGCTCAAATCAACACCAGGATAATCAACGGCTAATTCAGCAAGAGGCTTAGTTGGAATTCTTGCAGCCTCTTCAGCATCGCGATCAGCAATAACACTGCTCTTATTACTCACCGTGTGTGTTGAATAAGTGCCATTCAACGCGCCATAAAATTCAAAACCATAGAAAATGCAAGTTTCAGCCACATTCTGCACTTGTACTTTGGAAATGGAACCATCGTTTTTGAATAAAAACGTCGCTAAACCATTATGTTCACAATTTGTGTTGTTTTGTTTAAGCGTGTAAGGAAAAGCAGCACGTGTATAACCATTGTCTCCCGCTTCATCCCATACCGCACCAACACCAGCAGTAATTGACCAAGCACCATTGCCAATAAAACTATGACCACGATCCACTGGGATTAACCTGTTACCGCTTTGAACAAACGCTTTATTGAATAAAGGCCAAGTTTGATATCCCGTCGGCAGGTCTCCGGTTACTCCATAGTTTTTATCAAAAACAGGTGCACCTGAAATCTGTAAACTTCCCTCGAAAGTGTTAGCCGTTGGTTCGGCATTGTTTGGTGCGTAAGCCCCTGTTGAATAGGTTCGAGCAGTACTACTCATTAACTGGGAGTAAGTCGCTTCCGATCTTGGTACTCCACCAGCAATAGGCTCCACAACAACATTATCAAAAAAGCAATCATCCGAGTTAATATTGCCACCAGCCTTCAACCGAATAGTTAGTTGAGTATTATCAAATGACCCGTTGGAAACCGAAAACTGATTTCTATCACCGTTATCCTGCCCATTGTTGAGTTGTCCTATCGTTACCCAACCGCCAGAACCTTGTGCTTCCGCCACGCATGTTTCACCACTTTCTAACGACGTTGCGATCATATCCATTGATACGACCACATCAGCATGACCTGTTGTTGTAACCTGGGCAGTAGCAGTAGCTGACTTAGCTAAATTCAACGTTTTACTACCCGCTTTAGTGACAATTCCAAAGTCACCGCTTCCCCCGATCGCCCATGCTCCCATGCCAGATTCAAGATCATCACTAAACAATGGCGTACCTAAGGCACTACAACTGGCTAACCCCAATGCCGTTGCAAATAATAATGTATTATTTTTCATTTTATTTCCTCGTGAACCGTCAACAAATGTTCATAGTAAGAAGACTTTGCTTTACCGAACCACGATATGCACAATGGCAAAACAAGATGACTTACTCCAACTGCAAAGGAGCTATTCTCACTCTGTTAACCGATCGCGATAAGCCATTCCTCAGTTTGCTTTAACTAATGAGCCAGAAATGACTTACACAATAGGTCAATATTTATCCTATAAGAATTTAAGGTAAATTTTAGTGCCAGATCGACTAATCCGGTAGTGCCAGTTCACCGTTATTCAAGACTGCATTTTGTGACGTTCAGATCAGATTACTTTAACCCTTGGCAGTATTGCTGTTATATTTCCCGAGCAGATATATGCCTCACAATAAGCTATGAGCTATATTTAATAACAAGAAGAGATCAAAAAGTGCACGTTATTTTTCAACCTATGTTTAAACATTTGATTACCCATACCTCTCCGTCAATAAAAAAACATCGGGTGGAATACGCATTCCGTGCCATAAAAATTTCAGGACGAAATTATGCTAATTGAACATACACAGCAGGAAAGCTTGCTCCAACAAATTGACGAGCTTCTAGAACAACATGAATCACTGATAGATGCTTATCAAAAACTAGAACCTCTTATGCTCAAATTATTCGACACCGAGCGAATGAGTATTTTTCAGCGCCGCAGGCAACATCAAGATCTCGTTGCACGATTTAAAACCGGTAATGAAATTAGAGAAATCAAAGTGGCCATTAGCCCGCAATCAATTGCAGGTTATGTGGCATTGAGCCAACTACCTTTGGTCATTAGTGATCCTTACGATTCCCAAGAATTAGCTAAAATTCACCCTAGGCTAAAGTTTGCAGATAAGTTCGACAAATCCAGTTCATTCAAAACTAAGAATATCCTCTGTGTCCCAATTTTAAACGCCGGTGTGCTGCTAGGCGTGGTTCAATTTATTAATAAGAAAAAAGGCGAATTTAGCGATCAAAATTTGGAAATTGCTAAAAACCTTTCCGAGCTATTAGGTAACAAATTCCGATTTGAATTAGGCGGGACCAAACAACCATTCCGGTACTTAGTGCACCGTAACCAAATAGCCGAAGCCGACTTAAATAAGTTAATGGAAAGCAGTAAAGAACATAAACAAATTATCCAACGCCTTATTTCCGAACACCGTATTCCAGAAAACGAAATTGGACACGCTCTTTCCGTCCATTACCAAGTTCCCTATTTAACTTACTTGCCAGACAAATATCACTTATTTCAGGGAGAAAGTCGGCTTAACCTTTCCTACTTAAAACGCAACTTGGTAGCCGTCATCGCTGACGCAGCAGAAAACCCAGTAGTGTTAATGGCCGAGCCCAATAATGCCGCCTTATTAATGGAGGTGGAACGCGCACTTGGGATAGAAAGTTATGAAATTTCGGTCGGTTTACCCGACGATGTTCTGCAATATTTAGGCGAGGCTGCGGGAAGCAACAAAGGTCCCGGGGAAATGGATGATATCCTGGACGAAATCGGCACCAGTGCCGATGCGCTGGATGAACAAGCGGAAGAATTATCAGACGATGCACCGGCCGTGGTGCGCTTGGTTAGCCGTATATTGCACGACGCCAAACGTATGGACGCTTCAGATATTCATATCGACCCCGAAAAGAATGCTCCGACCAGAGTGCGTATGCGTGTAGACGGCGTGTGCCGCGATATTACTCAAGTGCCCGCTTCACATCACAGTGCCGTTATTGCCCGTATAAAAATAATGTCTAACCTGAATATTGCAGAAAAACGTATTCCCCAAGATGGAAAATTAGCTTTCAGAATGCAAGGCAAGGCAGTCGAAGTGCGAGTAGCGACCATTCCAACAGTAGCCGGCGAAGGCGTTGTCATGAGATTGTTAGCGGCAGGTGGCGCCATGCCCATTGAAAAAATGAACCTGAGCCCTCGCAATCTCGAATCACTGCAAACCATGGTGAAAAAACCGCATGGCATCCTCCTTGTAGTAGGCCCAACGGGATCAGGTAAAACCACTACGTTACATGCCATTCTTGGCTTTCTAAATACACCCGACAAGAAAATTTGGACGGCTGAAGATCCCGTAGAAATTACCCAACCAGGTCTTCAACAAGTACAAGTTAGTCCCAAAATTGGCTTTACCTTTGCCAGTGCTTTACGGGCATTTTTACGTGCCGACCCCGATATTATTCTTATTGGTGAAATGCGGGATAAAGAAACAGCTCACGCTGGCATTGAAGCATCACTCACAGGGCATTTGGTGCTATCAACCCTGCATACAAACTCAGCGCCTGAAACCATTACCCGATTATTAGATCTTGGTTTAGACCCGGTTAACTTTTCAGATGCTTGCGTAGGTATACTGGCTCAACGTCTGATTCGAACCATATGCCAAAATTGCAAAGAAGAGTATGAAGCCTCCGAAACCGACATTGGTTTTATCAAACGCCAATACGGTGAAGACCGTATTGACGAACTTAAGCTGCCAACACCGTTAAAATTACATAGAGGAAAAGGTTGCGATACCTGTGGTGGTACCGGTTATAAAGGTCGAACCGGTGTTCATGAGCTCTTAGCCATGACACCTGAACTAAGAGCTTTGGTATATAAAGAAGCGTCTGTATCAGAAATGAAAGCCCAAGCAACCGAAGACGGTATGAGAACATTGATTCAAGACGGCATTTACAAAGTCATAAAAGGGGATACCGATGTCGCCCAATTGCAAATTATCTCTGGGATCGAATAAATAACTTGAACCCTGGGTAAATAAGACGCAGAAGTCAAAGTAACTAACCAAGGTATAAGTAAGCACGAATTAAATTGGAAAATTTCAGGGCGACATGGCCTAATGGGCCAAGTTTTTCCAAAAAAGAATAAGAATATCAACATGGATACCAGCTTAATTCCTGCCGAACAACATTTCGCCGTCGCCGCTGCATTGTTTGCCATTGCTTTCTTCGGATTTTGGGCCGAAAAAAGGCGCTGGGGTGCGATGGTCACTGGTGCTGTGTGGTCTATTCTCGGTGCTATTATTGCATCTAACATCGGCCTAATTCCCAAAGACGCCCCAGTTTATGGTTTTGTGTTTAACTACCTTGTACCCGCCCTCATTCCTCTATTCTTAGTTAATGCCAATATTAAGCGCATCATTAGGGAAAGTGGCAGAGTGGGTATCGCCTTTATTCTAGCTTGTATCGGGACTTCATTGGGTGCCATCATTGGCGTTCAAATGTTAGATTTAGGTGCCCAAGAAGGTGATTTAGCCGGCATTTTTACAGCCACCTACACTGGCGGCTCCGTAAACTATGCTGCCGTTATTCAATCAACAGGTTTTGATGACGCTAACATTATTTCTGCTGCTACCGCCGTCGATAACCTAATGAGTGCTTTGTTCTTAGCTGGTTTAGCGATGTTACCTGCTTCAAAATGGCTTATGTCCAAATATGCCCAGCGCGACCATACACAAATGGAAACCCACGCCGACAAGAAACAAACATCAGACGTTACCGGGTTTAGCATTGCCGCCGCACTTACCTTTTCTTTGGCTGTAGTGGCTATTTCAGATTTATTGGTGGCATGGTTAGATACATTATCCAGTGGCTTCGACGTTAGCCGTTTACGCTACGTATTCATCACTTTATTAGCCATTTTACCTGCCACATTTTTCCCTAAGCAAACCGCAAAAATGCATGGCGCAGAAACTTTAGGGATCGTATTTGCATTCGTATTTTTTGCTGCCATCGCAGCGGGTGCAGACATCAGTAAATTAATTAACGTTGCCCCAATTCTGCTGGCCTTTGTTTCCATTATTTTGGCCATTCACGCCTTTGTTGTATTAGGCATTGGGGGGCTGATTTCAAAAATCGCGAGAAAGCTTTCTTCCAATCCAGATAAAAACATCTTTGCACTCTCTCTACCGGAACTAATCACAGCATCCAATGCTGCTATTTTAGGGGCTACGACTGCACCAGCACTCGCCATGGCTAGAGGTTGGCCAGGCCTTGCAACACCGGGCATATTGGCAGGTGTTGCTGGTTATATTATTGGGACGCCATTGGGAATTACCATTGCTGCGATATTTGCAGGCTGATCCAAAACTTAAAGTATTCGAGGACAGCACTGAAATATTGAACCGGCAAAGAAGACTATTGAGATAATAACGACTATATTTGGGGTGACATAATACGGAACAGCTCCTATTGCTGTTCCGTATTAATAATTAGACCTCTACATTGGAGTTATTATGCCGCGCAGTTCACAACTCTCACTTAGCTGTATTATCCTTTCATTATTTATCAGTTTTTCAGCAAGCTCAGCTCAAACTGTATGCGAAGGTTTTGGCCCTCAAACCCCTCGAGATATTGACAACAAAGCAGGAACAAACAAACGTGATTTCTCAATTGCGCCTGCTTACCAAAAGCTCAATTTATGTAACATTCATATGCATAATCCAGCGGAACACAAAGCCGCTGAGTTTTCGATTAAAAAAGCAGGTGGAGGCTATCAGTGTAATATTGGGGAGTCTCTTTCCAAGAAAGAATTAAAACCCATGTCGAATAAAAACTATTGTAAAGATGTTAATCCGGGCGACACTATCGAAGTGCACTGGGTACACACTTCTTGCGATATAAAACCGGGAAAAGGATTAGGGTCGTGCCTATCTGAAAAATGCACCAATCCAAACTTACGAGTAGAAACTCAAGTATTCACCGTAGTAAATGATCCGCAAGCAATGAACTTTATGGATTTTGCTTATCAAGGAAATAGGGTTGATGGATTGCACCAAGCGAAGGCTATTCCTACCAATACAGGGAAGGCCGTTGAGTTTACAGGTTCAACGACCGGCCCTTCATTTACCGAGCAGAGTTGTTCCAACTTTCAGGTAACCTGGAATGTGCGCCCGCAATGCGCCAAAGTGGATATTAAGAGTTTAAGCCAATGGTGCAAACACAATGTGTTTGAAGAGCATCATGCCCACGGTGTTAGGCAACTGGTTACTTCCAAAGCGCTACTTTCAGAAATTCAATAGACGGCGCATTAAAGCTCATTATCAGAAAACTAGGATACTAGTTTGAAATCTCAATAACCGTCCCGGGCTTGGAGAAATACTCCAATCCTGGTGTATTCAAATAACCTGGAATCTGTTGAGGTACGTGCACACCAATATGACGCTTCGACTGAATAATACTCTCCAAAATATCTCTTCCTTCCGCTGACATCAGGAACCAATAAGGGGGAAAGCTTAAATCCGTTGAATGTTGCTTCCAATGCGCTTTATAAGGCAAAAAATACTCATCTTTATCGCCGGCGTCCCCCATATGCATCACGGTAACGTCCTCTGCCAGAGAAACCTGAAATAGCAGGTTTTCTACATCTTTGAATCTTGGATAACCCGCATGAGGAATAGCCACGGCGTGTACCTTGATATTCCCTACCGAAACGAACTGGGGTTTATGGTGATCCTTGTTTGAAATAGCAAAAACACGTGTCTGTTCTTGTTCACTTAAACCCAATTCCTGTAATTTGCTCAATGCTTGTTTCGGTATCACCAATTTTGTATTTTTATGCTTTTTTAGATATTCCACTACATCTTTTGCATCAAAATGGTCGTCATGGGCATGACTAATAAACAACGCATCTATATTGTCGTACGGTGCTTCTCCCGCCATGAGTTTCTGGTGAATCGCTTTAGGTACCAATCGATAGATACCAAAGTCTTTATGGAAAAAGGGATCAAATAAAATTTTCTGCTGGCCATTTTTCACCAGTAATGCAGAATTTCCCAAATAAGTCGTGGTTGCATCATGAGCAACACTCACAAAAGAAATAGCCATCAATAGAATGATCAAAGAAATAGATTTTGCACACCGAAAAATCGTCATATGAAACTAGCAGCAGGTAATTTAATGGGCCGAGTATAACCTCTTGTAATGCAAAATTCTGTCTTCATCTTGTCAACCATTCTCTTGGTCGCCCGTTGTTATTAATACAAACATATCGCAACGAAAACCAGAGGAAGCGACTTATGCATTTAGCCATTAAAATAAGCCTATTAAGTATTACCCTGATTTCATCGCTAATTTCTGCAAACGCCATTGCGGAACAAAACAAGATTCAACACACAACATCACCCGAATCTAAAACGGTTGATAGGGATACCAAAACACAAGAAAACGAAACCTCTCCAGCTCGGCGTATTGAACGTCAACCAAGACCGCCTCAATCGAACGAACTGAGTATTGAAATACGCACCTTTAATGGCAGCAACAATAATCTATTCGATACCGATTCGGGTGCTGCTGGTATTCCTTTACAACGATATACTTATGCTGACTATGCCGATGGCATATCCAGTTTAGCTGGCACAAATAGAGCATCTTCACGAAAAATAAGCAATGTCGTGTTTAGTCAAAATGGCGTTCAATTTAATCGTAAAGGCGCTTCCGATTTTTTATGGCAATGGGGGCAGTTTTTAGATCATGATATCGACCTGACTGATGGCGCTGTACCTGCCGAAAGAGCAGACATTTCAGTGCCAGCAGGAGACATATATTTTGATCCGGATGCAACGGGCACCATTTCGATCTCCTTTAATCGGTCTATATACGATACCCAATCTGGCACTTCACAAAACAACCCACGCCAGCAACTTAACGAAATTACTTCATGGATCGATGCATCGAATGTGTATGGTTCTTCCTTGGAACGTGCCGATGCTTTACGTGCCCTTGATGGCACCGGAAAGCTTAAATCCAGTACTGGTAACTTTCTGCCATTTAATGAAGCGGGGCTGCCCAATGCCGGCGGCCCAAGCCCACAACTGTTCTTAGCGGGTGATGTGCGCGCCAACGAACAGGTTGGCCTAACAGCAATGCATACCTTGTTTATGCGAGAACATAATCGCTTGGCTACCCGCATCGCGACTAACAACCCAAGTTTAAGCGGAGAAGAAATATATCAACTTGCTCGGAAAATGGTCTCGTCACAGTTACAAATCATCACGTATAACGAGTTTCTTCCCATGTTGTTAGGCAAAAATGCACTGCGCCCTTATGGAGGATATCGTCCCAAACTTAACGCAGGCATAGCTAATGAATTCTCTACTGCCGCTTATCGATTCGGACATAGCTTGCTCAGCCCGGAAATTTTACGAATAAATGCCAATGGCAGCTCAGCGGAAGAAGGGCATCTTTCATTGCGCACGGCCTTTTTTGCCCCCCAAGAATTACTCAATAATGACATTGATAGCGTATTAAGAGGGCTAGCGAGTCAAACGTGTCAGGCAATTGATACCTACGTGATCGACGATGTGCGAAATTTCCTGTTTGGCGCTCCGAGCAATGGCGGATTCGATTTAGTGTCGTTAAATATTCAACGAGGGCGTGATCATGGCTTGCCTTCATACAACGATGCTCGCGAAGCAATGGGATTACCACGGTTCAGTTCTTTTGCCCAGCTCACTTCCAATGCAGAATTACAAACCAAGCTTGCCATAGCCTATACCAGTATTAACGATGTTGATTTATGGGTGGGCGGATTAGCGGAAAACAAATATCAAGACGCCATGGTAGGCGAGTTGTTCTTCCGAATTTTGCGCCGCCAATTCGAAACACTAAGAGATGCTGATAGATTCTGGTATGAAAATCATTTAAATCGTGAGGAACTTAGGCGGATAAGAGGCACCACCTTAGCCAAGATTATTCGTCGCAATACTCATATCGGGCGAGAACTTCAACCCAATGTATTTAGCACAAACTAAACCCGCTTTAACGCTTGCTCCATGGATGGAATAAGCCGTTCAAATAGCTCTGCTCCCTGCCGCCAATAGTGCCAATACAACGGAATACTTAAACCAGGCGTTTGCTCAATAGACACCAAACGCGAACATTTACCATTTTCCACACTCGGCTCGGCCTGTTTTGTCGCAAGTACACCATAAGCCATACCGGTATTTATCATCTGTTCAATACCTTCTGAAGAAGGACAAATGTGAAACGGATAGGTGGTCGGCAGCTTTAAATCTTTTAACGCAACGTCGTGTAATTCATCCTTATAGCCATAAATCACCGCAGGTGCATGCTCCACCGCTTGTTTGGTTATTCCCTGTGGAAAATACAACTGCTTAAAAGATGGGCTCGCATACAAAGAGCATTCCAAATCACCAATATAGGCGCATCGTGCCCCTTGTAATGGGGTCGGCGCAGTGCATAAACACGCAGACACATCGCCTTTTTTCATGCGATCAAGGCCATAGTTTTGGTCTTCAATAACAATATCCAGCATAACGTTATTATTGTTAAAGTAATCCGACACCGCCGGAAACCACCAGCAACTCACACTATCAGCATTAACCGCCACACGAATACGAATTGCTTCACTGTCGGGTAGAGCAACAGAAGACGCAAGCTGCTCTTCAAGCAATTGCACTTTTGCAACGTGATTAAGTAGAGCTTGCCCCACTTCCGTGGTTTTAAGTTCTGCACCTCGAATAAGGACAGGTTTTCCCAAGCGGCTTTCCAACAGTTTCACTCTTTGTGATACCGCAGATTGCGTTAATCCCATATGCAAAGCGGCCTTTTCAAAAGAGCCTCTTTCCACCACATTAGAAAATGCGATTAGTAATTTATAGTCCAACATTAATTTTTTTAATGTAACGTTAATTAATTTAATTTTTATTATAGGACTAACTTCACTATTATTCACGCCGTAATCTTTTAAAAGTGAATTCGCGAATTTGCACCACACAAACCGAATACACACAGTGAGGTGTTTATGATTGAAGTAATAACTAAAGGCATGATGGTATCCGGCGGCTTAATTATTGCCATCGGCAGTCAAAATGCATTTGTATTAAAACAAGGGCTATTAAAGCAGAACATTGGCTATGTTATTGCTATCTGTTTCTTGTGCGATATCTTGCTGATGGCGCTCGGAGTACTAGGATTGGGTCAACTTATCAATGAATCTGCAATACTCATCAATGGATTAGCCATTTGTGGTGCGGCGTTTTTATTTTGGTATGGGTTCAACTCCTTTAAAAGCGCATACCAAGGCAATAGTAAGATGACATTTGATAATCAGGCCGCCAACCCTAACAAACAGCAGCAATCCTTAATGCAACTGATAGCGGCTACGTTCGCCATCACCTTGCTTAACCCCCATGTTTATCTAGATACCGTCGTGATTGTTGGTGGAATAGGCGGCACCCTTACCCAACAAGAGAAAGTCTGGTTTTTATTGGGTGCACTAATCACCTCTTTTGTGTGGTTTGTGGCATTAGGTTACGGCTCAAGATTACTTACGCCACTATTCGCTAAAAATAGAACATGGCAATGGTTAGATACCGGCATTGGAATCATGATGTGGTGGATAGCAATTGAATTACTAAAGTTTCTTATCTAATTAAGGCGATAAAACGGCGCGATTCATAAGTAATCAATTGCGCCTTCAAGCCCAATAGTTATTGCTTCGGATTCATTTGAGATCAACTTGTATAACGTTTCACCAATGCGCTTATGAGTTTTGTCTGCCAATAAATCAAAACGTAAGCCTTCTGAATTATTTTCTTATTGCTCATGTAGTTGGCTTAAAGCATTTGACCTTCAATTCGTAAAAATGCTGCCGGGAGTTCTTTTTGGCTTAATTAAATAAAAGCACTATAAATTAGTTAGTTGGATCATGTGCTATCATTAGTTTTTAATGTCAGACATTCAAATATATTGTTGAATTAATCGGCAGAATCCAGATGCCCTATCACTCTAACGGGGTTTCTTCTGGCCACATTGGTGAAATAGAAAATTTCATTTAGTTAATTTACTTTTTTAGCGCTTATTGAGAAAAAATAATGGAAATAATTCAAAACTGGTTAAATGATCACTCTCAGTTAATTACATCGCACGCCATCAACCTTGCGGCAGCCTTAGCTATTTTTTATTTTGGCCGTAAAATAGGAAAACACATTACGGCATTATTTGTCTCAACACTAGAAAAGAAGTCCGTTGATAAAGCAGTAAGCTCTTTCCTATCAAGCATTATTTATGTTTTATTAATGCTTGCTGTGTCACTGATGGCGCTGGGGCAAATCGGCGTTGAAACGACATCCTTCATCGCTATTCTGGGTGCCGCAGGCCTTGCTATTGCTTTAGCGTTAAAAGATTCCCTATCTAATTTTGCATCCGGGGTAATTATTATTTTATTCCGTCCTTTCAAGTCGGGAGACTATGTAGAGGCGGCTGGCGTTTCCGGTTTTGTTAAAACGATTGAAGTATTTTCAACAACGCTTAGATCGCCAAATAATAAAATTATTATCGTGCCAAATTCAGCAATCACTGGAAGCTCTATCGTAAACTACTCCAGAGAAGAGAACAGACGTATTGATCTTGTCATAGGCGTCAGTTACAACGCAGATCTGAAAGTGGCTAAGCAAATACTAACCGATGTCGTCAATGCTAATGAGAAAGTACTTAAAGATCCGAAACCCAACATTGCGGTTTCAGAACTGGCAGATTCCTCAGTAAATTTTGTGGTACGTCCTTGGGTTAAAAACGCTGATTATTGGCCTACACACTTTGCATTAATGGAAAGCATCAAGATTGAATTGGATAAAGCCAACGTTGGCATTCCTTATCCTCAAATGGATGTGCATTTGCATAAGCAGGGCTAACCTCAAAAAATGTCCCAAAGCATGTTTGATATTCAAACATGCTTTGCTTATGACATTAGTTCAACATATTTAACCGCCAATTCATCCAACATTTTGAAGGAACAAGGCATAATCCAATTTAAAGTCATCAGAAACTGGAATACGTGCCGTGTGCCCCGAGCCTTTGGCAGCATCAATAGCATTACCTTTGCTATCCAATATATTTTCCAACATAAAATAGATAATTCCCTTCAATGTCATTAACTCCATTGAAGGCGTTACTGTTATCACTACTGTTCGCAAAAATACGAAAGTAAACCAACGCTTAATTTGACTGCCTCTGAGCTAAATTCATTGATTGTTGCTTAAACCGACCTCGGGTTAATGAAACTTGCTCCGTCCTTCTATATTTTACGAATGTACGCCCATTTTAATTAATCTCTGTGCATGCTGTACTGCTCGAAAATCTTTCAAATTCATTATGTAAGCGGCATGCTCAATATCACCAGACTCATTTTCCTAACCTTCCTTAACATCGTAACTCCAACGACAAGCATTAGTACAAGTCCCCTGATTAGGATCACGCTTATTCATATAGCCAGAAAACAAACAGCAACCTGAATACGCCATGCATAACGCATATTACGTAAACTACCCGCAGGAAATAATAACTATGGTATAAAATCTGATTTAAGATCGGATACAAGCGCCTCGCTCATCACATACTCACAGTATTATTTCGACTAAAGGGCGCGCGATTTCAGAAGAGCGGAATGCCTGCGGCAATGCGTATTGATTTAGACATTAATCTGGACCAATCAATTTTGATTGGACAATCTCCCCTAAGAAACAATTACCCCATAGTTTCTTTGCCAATCTTATTTACCCAGTTCATTTACTGTGTAAAGATTCCTCCTAAAAAAATAGACTCGACAATGACTGCCAAGCCACTAAAACACTATTTTATCTTATTCACCCTAATACTCGCCGGCGAGATGCTTTTTTCTCTTCCTTTTCATATCTCTCGATTCTTTAGGCCAACGTTTCTTGAAGTTTTTGAACTAACGAACACTCAATTCGGTGATGTCATTGCCGTTTACGGAATCATCGCGATGCTGGCTTATTTTCCAGGGGGGGCAATAGCAGATCATTTTTCTGCGCGTAAACTGATGACATTGTCACTATTTAGCACTTCACTTGGGGGTTTCTACCTCTACACTATTCCTTCTGTCACTGGTCTATACTTTTTGTATGGCTATTTTGGCTTAACCACCATTCTGCTCTTCTGGGCTGCAATGATCAAAGCCACACGGGATTGGGGAGGACATAATTCTCAAGGGCTGGCATTTGGTTTTCTGGATGGAGGCAGAGGGCTAATAGCGAGTATCGCAGCCAGTATTGCCGTCTTTATTTTCAGCTCTATTTTGGGCGAGCAGTTATCAGATGCAACCACCAATAAAGAAGCGCTGCAATCCGTTATTTTATTCTACTGTTGTGCAACACTCGCAGCAGCGCTCTTCGTCTGGTTTATCATTCCTCATGTCAAACCCAGCTCTTTGGGTGCCACTTCCAAAATAGGTAAAGACATATTTAAGGTCGCCAAAAACCCGGCGGTTTGGTTACAAGGGGGAGTCATCGTCGCAGCTTATTGTGGTTATCGTTCACTGGATAACTATGGGTTGTATGCCGTACAAATATTGCAAAAAAATGCTATTGAAGCTGCTGAATTTACAACGTTAGGGAGCTACACCCGCCCAATTGCTGCCATAACCGCAGGGTTAATTGCTGATCGCTTATCTTCAAGCAAGTTAGTCTCTATTATCTTTTTCATTTCCGCAGCTCTGTTCTTTATCCTAAGCTTTGTTACTCCCGATCAAATTGGCTCACTTATCATTTTAGGCAATATGTTGATTACCTTCGCCGCCATGTATTCCCTACGCGGTATCTACTTTACGATGTTGGAAGAGTCCAGACTAAAAGCCAATATCACTGGCACTGCCGTTGGTTTAATCTCGCTAGTGGGATATACACCAGACATATTCTTCGCTGCCGTTTCTGGCAGAATTCTGGACGCCAACCCCGGTATCACAGGATTCCATCACTACTTTCTCTTATTAACCTGTATTAGTTTTGCGGGGATGTTATTTGCTTATTTACTAGGAAGGCAAATCAGAAAGTCAGATGTGGTGAAAGCTCATTCAGTTTAGGAGTTCATGCAATTTGGTTTGAGAGAGAAACGAGTTCGTATTAAATAGGACTGAATCGATCTTGAACCTACATATACCAATGAACCTTGCTGCTTAATTTTAAAGTTACATGGTCTTCTGGGCATAAAGTGTTCAGTTCCAAACTCCTACAAATTAACAGGAAGAGGCCTGTCGGAGCTATTAAAGGCTCATACAATCCACCTCTTCCTATAATTATAATGATTCATTTAATCTATACGTTTATTTTATATATACATTATCTATTCCAGTATTGATGGTTCTTCCATTAGTTGAGGTCCAGTTGATGGAACCAATCAAGCCATTTCCTACTACGCCCCAAAAGCCTACGCCAGAGGGAGAATGGTTAATTACAAACCCTTCGATTAACACTCCTTCCGGGTCATATACTTTTACGTAGCCAGGCCCATAACTGTTTAACAACGTGTCAAAGCCACACACTTTGCATTAATGGAAAGCATCAAGATTGAATTGGATAAAGCCAACGTTGGCATTCCTTATCCTCAAATGGATGTGCATTTGCATAAGCAGGGCTAACCTCAAAAAATGTCCCAGAGCATGTTTGATATTCGAACATACTCTCATTTCATCCGATACTTTTCATACAAGTACATGGCACAAAACTCTCATTCATCATACATTCTCTGAATCGGTCAAAATACAGGCATAGATGAGCTTTTTATTGTCTAGGGGACGCGCGACTTTAGAGTTGCTTGATATGTGCGGAAATACGCAATGTTCGATAAATCAACCTGGATCAAACTATGGAAATCAAACTAATCAGACCTCTAGCTTCTTACCCAACGGCACATTATACATCCAATTAAACCTGTTCACTTACAGCAACCTATCGGCCGCCTTGTTGAATAACGCAACAGAGCAATCCTCAGGGCTTACCTTTCATGAAGTAATTTTTGTCATTGTTGCCTTAATGCTTACCGCGCAATATAGTCTACTCAAGCATTTCAATGCCATTCACAATTCAGCTTAAGGTTTTCGATACTCAATAAACCGCTGAATGGTCGTATTACAAAAGCTTTCATTTCTGAGCGCAGAATATTCTGCGAAAGAGGACATTATGTTGCATCGACGCCAAATATTAAAAATGGGAACAGCGGTTTTAACTGCTTCAATGTTTTCTTCAAAACTTCCCGCACTCCCCCTAAAAAATGCAATTCAAGCGAAGAAAAGCATTGAGCTTGCCAAAAATGAAGACTTTTGGAGAGTGGTTTCAGGGTACTACCAAAAAGCGCAAGGCATCGTGAATTTAGAGCATGGTTATTGGGGGAAAATGTCACTCCCTGTTATCAACGCATTTGAAAACCACACTAGAAAAGTCAATCAACAAGGAGCTTTTTACGCTCGAAAACAGTATGCAGATGATTTTGCGAATGCCACTCAAAGGGTGGCTAATAGCCTAGGCGTAAATTCTAATGAAGTCGCGTTGACCAGAAATGCATCAGAAGCGTTTGTCAATCTGATCACTCAATACAACAACCTTAAAAGCGGCGATACCGTCATGTGGGCTGATACTGACTATCTCGGTTTTCAAGACGTCATGGAATGGCTGATCAAAGAGCGCAATTTAAAAGGCGTTAAAATTACTATTCCTGTACGCGCTAATGAAAAGGAGTTGTTAGCCATTTATCACCAATACATCACCAAGTACCCAACTACCAAGTTACTACTTCTCACGCATGTGAGCAACCATCATGGCCTTACATTTCCGATTAAGAAAATTGCTGATTTTGCCCGTTCTCACACCATTGATGTTATTTGCGACTGCGCTCAGTCTTGGGGATTAATTGATTATGAACTCCCGGAGCTAGGTGTGGATTGGGCTGTATTTAATCTACATAAGTGGATTGGCTCACCTGTTGGTGTTGGAGCCCTTTATATGAAATCGGGTACTCTACACAAAGTTAACCCATTTCCAGGGCAACCACTTGGTAACGATACCGTTGCCAATCGAGTCGATCTTGCTACTTCTGACTTCGCCAGTTTCTTAACCATTCCAGATGCTTTAGATTTTCGTTCCAGCATTGGAGCAAGAAACATAGAGTCTAGGCTACGCTACTTGCGCTCGCTTTGGATAAAGACGGCAAACCAATTACCAACTATTGAAGTGCTAGGTGCGACAACCGAAGCAACAGCATCAGGGTTAGGCGCTATTAGAATAAGAGGGCAAAAATCAAAAGAAGAAAACATTGCCCTACAACAATTACTTGAAAGAGATTTTGGTATTTTCACCGTTGCGCGCCACGGCATGTCAACCGGCAGTTGCGTCCGTATAACACCACACTTATGTACAACAGTTGAGGAAATCCAAAAACTTAATAAAGCATTAATCGCCATAAATGATAAATACAGCTAAGTTTTAACACATTAGTAAATATTAATTTACTTACATCCAAAGATTAAACCTCCTCAATATACAACAACACAAACTTGCTATATTGGTCTATTTTAATCTGAATTAAGGATAATAAGAATCGTTGACTGGCAATGCCTACCTAGCATTACGTTAATGGGTTAGATAAGCCCTAAAGGAAGATTTTAACGTCCCCCTGCTGCTGCACTTTTCTGTTATGCTGGCCTGTTTTCTACTCATTACATAAGGCGGCGTAAAAATAACCAAGACAATTGGTTTAAAATCGCCCTAAAACTTGTATAATGTCGCGCAATTTTTTTTAACTTATAAAAGTGAAGCCATGACTGACTTAGCCAAGTATAGAAACATTGGTATCTTCGCACACGTTGATGCGGGGAAGACTACGACGACTGAGCGTATCTTGAAATTAACCGGTAAAATTCATAAGACTGGTGAAGTTCACGACGGTGAATCAACGACTGACTTCATGGAACAAGAAGCTGAGCGCGGAATTACAATTCAATCCGCTGCTACAACTTGTTTCTGGAAAGATCATCGCATGAATATCATCGATACTCCTGGGCACGTTGACTTCACAGTTGAAGTTTATCGTTCTTTAAAAGTACTCGATGGCGGTGTGGGTGTATTTTGTGGTTCTGGTGGTGTTGAACCACAATCAGAAACTAACTGGCGTTATGCCAACGAATCTGGCGTTGCACGTCTTATTTTCGTAAACAAACTAGACCGCATGGGTGCCGATTTTTACCGCGTTGTGGGTCAGGTTAAAAAAGTATTGGGTGCAAACCCACTTGTTATGACACTTCCTATCGGAATCGAAGATGATTTCGTAGGTGTGGTAGACATACTTGAGAAGAAAGCTTACGTATGGGATGACAC
Source organism: uncultured Gammaproteobacteria bacterium (assembly GCA_942490545.1). Lineage (GTDB taxonomy): Bacteria > Pseudomonadota > Gammaproteobacteria > Enterobacterales > Alteromonadaceae > Paraneptunicella. Next base: position 86,796 of record CALNXX010000011.1, read on the forward strand.
TGGTCTTCCTGAAAACTACGAAGTTCAAGACGTACCTGCTGACATGGTAGACAAAGTAAATGAATACCATGAGCAAATGATTGAAACTGCTGTTGAGCAAGACGACGATTTGATGATGGCTTACATGGATGGCGAAGAAGTCTCTATAGCAGACATCAAGCGCTGTATCCGTATTGGTACACGTAAATTGGACTTCTTCCCTACTTTTTGTGGTTCTGCATTCAAAAACAAAGGTGTTCAAAACGTACTTGATGCCGTTGTTGATTACTTGCCTAGCCCAGATGAAGTTATCCCTCAGCCTCTTACTGACGAAGAAACAGGTGAACCTACTGGTGAAGTAGCCACGGTTTCTACTGAAGAACCTTTCCGCGCATTGGCGTTCAAAATTATGGATGACCGTTTTGGCGCATTAACCTTTGTTCGCATCTATTCAGGTGTGTTAGAAAAAGGGACTACCATTCTTAACAGTGCCACAGGTAAAACTGAGCGTATTGGTCGTATGGTAGAAATGCACGCAAATGACCGTACCGAATTGAGCCGCGCACAAGCGGGTGACATTATTGCTGTTGTAGGCATGAAGAATGTACAAACTGGCCATACTCTGTGTGATACCAACAATCCTTGTACACTTGAGCCAATGATCTTCCCTGAGCCGGTTATCTCTATTGCTGTTGCCCCTAAAGATAAAGGGTCAACTGAAAAAATGAGTATTGCTATTGGTAAGATGGTTGCAGAAGATCCTTCATTCCAGGTTGAAACAGATGAAGATTCTGGTGAAACCATCCTTAAAGGTATGGGTGAACTTCACTTAGACATTAAAGTAGACATCTTGAAACGTACTTACGCTGTTGAATTAGATGTAGGTAAACCCCAAGTTGCTTATCGTGAAACAATCACTCAAGAAATTGAAGATTCTTACACGCACAAGAAGCAATCTGGTGGTTCTGGTCAATTCGGTAAGATTGATTATCGCATCAGACCTGGTGAAGCGAACAGTGGCTTCACGTTCAAATCGACTGTTGTTGGTGGTAACGTACCTAAAGAATTCTTCCCTGCTATTGAAAAAGGCTTCAAAGGCATGATGGCTGAAGGAACGATGGCTGGTTATCCGGTATTAGACGTTGAAGTAGAGTTATACGACGGTGGTTTCCACGCAGTTGACTCCTCTGCTGTAGCGTTTGAGATTGCTGCTAAAGGCGCATTCCGTCAATCAATTCCAAAAGCTGGTCCTCAGTTAATCGAACCTATCATGAAAGTTGATGTGTTCACTCCTGATGATCACGTTGGTGATGTTATTGGTGACTTAAACCGTCGTCGTGGCATGATCAAAGATCAAGAAGCAGGCGTAACTGGTGTGCGTGTTAAAGCAGATGTACCTCTTTCTGAAATGTTCGGATACATTGGTCAATTGCGTACAATGACATCTGGTCGTGGTCAATTCTCTATGGAATTCTCACACTACATGCCATGTCCGCAAAACGTTGCTGAAGACGTAATTGCTGAAGCAAAAGCGAGAAAAGCAGCTAAGTAATACATCGTCTTTTGTATTAGCTTACTGAAAACACAAAAAACCCGGCCTTAAATAAGCGCCGGGTTTTTTAATGCTTCGTGTTTTTATTCTCAATACTAAATTTTAAACTAGGTCTTTCCCATTATTTAAATTACGCGCCAAAGACCCGCCTCAGCGAAGTACTGTAACGCGTAAACCCAGTATTGCTGTTACTGGTTTTGTTTTAGCAAAAGCGCTTTCAATTCTCTAATCTCACTTTGTAAGTCGCTTAAACTGGGCTCATGTTCATTACGCGCCAAAGCATGTTCCTCTTCCATGACATTAACCACAATTCCAATAACCATATTCAAAAATGCGAAAGCCGTAAAAAAGATGAAAGTCATGTAGTAAATCCAACTATACGGATATACCTCCATGGTTTCATACTGTATGTCGGTCCAATCTTCAAAGGTCATCACACGAAAAAGCGTCAACATGGAAATGGCAATATTTCCCCACAACACTGAATTAATTTCACTAAACATGAAACTGCCGACTGCCGCATAAATATAGAAAATAATAAACAACAGCAATACAACGTAACCCAGCTTAGGCAGCGCTTTAAGCAAAGAATTAATTAGAATACGTAGTTCTGGAATAATAGACACCATACGTAGCACTCTAAATATCCTTATCAGCCTTGCTAATAACGCCATTTCACTATCTTGAATGGGTATTAAGCTAATGGCGACAACCAATGAATCAAACACATTCCACCCAGAATGGAAAAATTGCTTTTTATTCGGTTCCGCAATAAACCTGACGCTTATTTCAAACAGAAAAAACACCGTGATAAACACATCTAAAAAATGCGTCACACTCACTGCCACTGGTGATAAATCGTAAGTTTTAGCGCCAATTTCTAAAGCTGAAATAATAATGACTAAAACAACAAAAAACTCAAAAGCCCTATTATCTTTTAACCGCAATAGCTTCGTTTTAAAACTCTCTAGCATCTAAACTCAAACTCCACACCTATATATACATCTGCCCTAAATGGGGTGAATTTACAAAATTTAAAGGTATTACTTCAAAAGCACCCAAGATTAATCTGGTGCATAAGTCCATTTAATGAGCAATTTCTCTGCAACCTTTCAAAATAAAACCACTCAAACGCACCACTATCATTGTAAGTAAATGGCCTACAGATACTGCCCTGCGGGTTCGTCACACAAACCAAACCAAAACATAGAAGCTTTGATAAAAACAACTTTCACAGCACAATCGTCAATGTAAATTACTCCCATTCACGCTTAATACTTAAGAAGAGTAGCTAGATTGCTATTATTCACATCATATCGCGCAAAATAGTCAATCCATTCAGTCATTTCTAACCAAATCTCCCCTGAAAGCTTTAATTTTTTGTTTAACATGTAAATAAATCGTTAACAGTAAAAAGGCAATGATATCAAGCCTTCAGGATACAAACGATTTCATCGTCGGGTTATTTATTAAACAAAAGAAGATGAAAACACACATCTAACGTTAATTTTGGAAAATAATGTCTAATTTTGCATAAGAACTTAATTAAAATTTCCAGTTACTGTGGTAACCGTTCAGCTTTTGAACTACAATGCCTGCCCATTTCTTCCAGTGCTGATCTATGCTTAGTGTATGAACAGCTATATTTAGATCCCTGACCAGTGCGAGTATTTTCATGACTACCGAAGTCTCTATAAGTTTTAAAGATTTAGCCTTACCCCAAGCCATATTAGACGCGCTGGACAAGATTGGTTACGAAAAACCTTCTCCAATTCAAGCTGCCACCATACCTTTTCTCCTAGATGGTAGAGACCTCATCGGGCAAGCTCAAACAGGCACAGGGAAAACAGCCGCATTTGCTTTACCTATGCTGTCAAGAATTGACGACCAATTAAAAAAACCACAGCTATTGGTTTTAGCGCCTACCCGAGAGCTAGCGATTCAAGTAGCCGAAGCATTCCAGGCTTACGCCAGCTTTAATAAAGCACTACGCGTATTACCCATCTACGGTGGTCAGTCTTATGACAATCAAATTCGCCAACTAAAACGTGGCACACAAGTTATTGTAGGTACTCCTGGAAGAGTTATCGATCATATCAAACGCAAAACATTAGATTTGCAAAACCTTAAAATGTTAGTACTGGATGAAGCAGATGAAATGCTACGCATGGGGTTTATTGATGACGTAGAATGGATATTGTCACAAGCACCTGCAGAACGCCAAACGGCACTTTTTTCTGCAACGATGCCTGCACCTATTAAAAAAATAGCCGCCAAATACCTTAATAATCCCGAAACTATCAGCATCACGTCTAAAACCAGTACTGCTGGTAGTATTAAACAACGCTTCTGCCAAGTATCTGGCCATCACAAGCTATCAGCTTTAACCCGCGTACTTGAAGTAGAAAAATTTGACGGTGTTATTATTTTCGTACGTACGAAAACAGCCACCATTGAGCTAGCCGAAAAACTCAGTGCTCGCGGATACGACGTTGAACCGTTGAATGGTGATATTCCTCAGAATTCCCGAGAAAGAACCGTCGAGCGTCTGAAGCAAGGCAATATTGATATTCTGGTTGCAACGGATGTTGTTGCACGTGGTTTGGACGTTGACCGTGTAAGTCACGTTATTAACTATGATGTTCCTTACGATACAGAGTCTTATGTTCACCGTATTGGCCGTACTGGTCGCGCAGGAAGAGCTGGGGATGCCATTCTGTTTATTTCCCACAGGGAAATTCGCTTACTAAGAACCATTGAAAAAGCGACTAACCAGAAAATGGACCCAATGCCAATTCCAACGCTAACGGAAATGAATCAAAGTCGTTTACAACGTTTTAAAGAACGCGTATGCGAGGCAATTGAAGAAGATAATACTGATGCATTATTGCCCGTAATTGAAGCGATTCAAGAAGAAACTGAAGCTTCTCCGGAACAATTAATGGCGGCCTTGGCCAAAATGGCACAAGGTGATGAACCACTCATTCTGAAAGAGTCCGATGTACCCGATATTTCCTCCCGCCCTCGTCGTGAAGGTCGCGATGGTCGTGACAGCAGAAGAGATTCTCGTTCTAGCCAAGATCGTCCTCCACGCGGCAAATCAGACAGAAAGCGCAACTCCAAGCCGGACGAAGGCATGAAGCGCTATCGCATTTCAGTTGGTCGCTCTCATGGTGTTAAACCTGGTAATATTGTTGGTGCCATTGCCAATGAAGGTGATATAGACAGCCAATTCATCGGTGCCATTGAAATCTACGATTCATACAGTACCGTTGACCTACCTGCTGGCATGCCTACTGAAGTCGAAACAACACTTAAAAATACGCGTGTTTCGGGTCAAAAGCTGGATCTTAGAACCTGGGAAGAAAGAAAAAACCGGGACTCCTAACCAAACCATTAGTTATATAATATCAATTTAATTACTTTATTGGTTATAAGGATTTCTAGCATAATGGCCTTGTGTATAATGCACGAGGCCAGATATTCCTTACTAAAAATGACTGGCAAGAAGTGATTATAAGTTTCGCAATAAATTAGACCGTTAGTGCAACCATGCATTTCAAACGTTCTAATTAGGCAAAGTTCCTATTGTAATACTGATATCCCTTCCCCATTTATTTAGCACTAATTAAGCATCGAATAATGCTTTAATCTAATAATCGGTTGTTGGCATGCGTTACTTTCCCATTTTTGTTGATACTCAAGCTCAAGAATGCTTAGTTATTGGAGCCGGAGAAGTCGCCGCTCGCAAAGTAGAGCTCCTGTTAAAAACAGAGGCCAAAGTAACGGTTATCGCCCCCGAAGTCTGTCTTACGCTGTTAAAGCATTCCGAACAAGGCGATATTCAACTCAAACAACGACGTTTTCAAGACAACGACATTCTTCAACAAACATTGATATTTGTCGCTACCAATAATTCTCAGCTTAATCACCACATCCGCAATATCGCGAACCAAAAAGGCATAATGGTAAATGTGGTAGATAATCCTGCGTTGTGTGGCTTTATCACACCAGCCATCATTGACCGTTCACCGATTGTAGTTGCCCTCAGTAGTGGCGGTGTCGCCCCAGTATTATTGCGCTACTTGCGCCAAAAACTAGAAACACTTATTCCTCAAAACATCGGAAAATTAGGTCGTCTTTTTGAACAGTTCCGTGAGCAAGTTAAGCAGCGTTTTAATAGCGTAAATAAAAGACGTACCTTTTGGGAAGAAGTCATGGAAGGTGATATCGCCGAGCAAGCGCTATCGGGACAAACCCTAAAGGCTGAAGAAGCCATTCGACAAAAATTAAAACCTTCGACCGATGAAACGCCAGCCATAGGAAGTGTTTACTTGATAGGAGCCGGACCCGGCGATCCAGAACTTCTCACTTTTAAAGCATTACGCCTCATGCAAAAAGCTGACGTGGTTGTGTATGACCGATTAGTTTCCCAAGACATTCTAGAAATGGTTCGCCGCGATGCTGAAAAAGTGTATGTCGGCAAAGCTAAAAGCAATCACACATTACCACAAGCTGAAATCAACCAACTAATGGTAGACAGAGCGCTTTTAGGACAGCGGGTTGTACGTTTAAAAGGAGGTGACCCCTTTATATTTGGTCGTGGCGGTGAAGAAATTGAAACGTTAATAGAACACAATATTGGTTTTCAAGTTGTTCCCGGTATTACCGCCGCAACTGGTGCATCAACCTATGCTGGCATTCCCCTAACTCATCGCGACCATGCCCAATCTGTCGTTTTCGCCACCGGTCATTTAAAAGACGACAACATTGATCTTGATTGGCCTGCTTTGGTTCAGAAAAACCAAACTCTGGTTTTTTATATGGGTCTAACCGGTCTGAAAATAATCTGTAATCAACTGATCCAGCACGGCATGCCAGCCTCCACACCCATTGCGTTAGTTCAATCAGCAACATGCCCCAATCAGCAAGTGCTAACTGGTACGCTTAGTAATATTATTGAATTAGTCGAAAAATCCACAATAACCCCCCCTACACTCATCATAGTAGGCACTGTTGTTGAGCTACATAGCAAACTCGCTTGGTTTTAACATTTTCCTAAAGTAGCGTATCACTTAGCGCTAATTCAAGACAACTCGACCCTTCTCAAAATAACGGCAAGAAATTTAGCAAAAAGCCATTCTTTATTTGCTAAGATTAACAGACCCCCTTTCAAAAACGAGCACGATGGATGTCAAAGGAAAATTTGGAAAAATCATTCAAAATACTAAAGAAAACCGTGCCTTTAATGCTAAAGCATAAAATGGCGGCAGTACCGACTAATTACGCCCTGTGGTACACCTATGCGGCCAATGACACTCCAGAACTCAATGGCACAATGGACAAGTTATTTGAAAGAGTAAATGTTGTATCTGAAGCACGTACCGAAGAGTTGTATCGAAACTACGTTGCAGGTCAACAAGAAGTTAGCCCTTGGCAATTACGAAAAACTATTGAAGCAATGGTGATCGAAATGTCACAGACCGTAAAAGACACCCGCTCAGATACCAATGTTTTTAGAAGCGCGATGGATGGGTGTCTTGATGATCTGGAGAAAGTCGAAAAAGAAGGATGGACTGTTGAAGAAGTCATGGGCGTTGTTCGAAATATGGTTAAGGATGCGCAAGAAATCAGGCGCAGTACTTTAAATTTTAGTGCCGCACTTGGCAGCGCAGAAAAAGAAATCGCCCAACTGAGAGCTGAATTACAGAAGAGCCAACATAATGCCTTATACGATTCCCTCACTGGGTTATGCAACCGTAGGTTCTTTGACGCAGAAATCGACTCCCTGCTAGATCAAAAGCAGCTCTCCATGATTTTAGTCGATATTGACCACTTCAAAAAATTCAACGATTCCCACGGCCATCTAATGGGAGACCGAGTATTAAGAGGTGTAGCTAAAAAATTGCAGCAAAATTGTCGCGACACCGCCCAAGCGTTTCGATTTGGCGGTGAAGAATTCGCTGTTCTACTCCCGGAAGTCGATATCAAAAGAGCATTGCATGTAGCCGAAGTCATGCGCCGAGGCATTGAAAAACTGCAAATTAAAGATAAAAAAAGTGGTCAAACCATTGGTGGCATTACAGCTTCATTTGGGGTTGCACAATTAAAACCCAACATGCAGTCAATCGAGTTAATTGAGCAATCAGACAAACATCTCTACGAAGCGAAAAATTTAGGCCGAAATAGAGTAATGCCCATGCATTAGGTTCATTCCTAACAACTAAAATCTCGTCCCAGCAATCCAAGTAAATTTTGCTTACACATTTAAACAAACCGTTAACTTTAAAGAGCTTTTTTATTTTTCTTATATCTGACAAAGCGTTAAACTAACGATCTCGCTCTTTGTTAACGCCAGCTTACATATTGGGCTCAATTACAGATTGTTGAAGTTGTCATATCTATAGGTATTGGTGTAAGTTGACGCGCCATTACCTATGACCGTACTCGATGTATCTGATTACCCCGATCAGATTGAGATTTCTGGAGAAAAATATGTTTACGTGGACATCAAGAGTCTTTGTCCTTCTATTATTAACATGCTTCCCTTCCATAGCAACCATTCAGCAAACCAAGGGCGACTTTGAAGACAAATTCCGGCAGCTTGATGAAGCGCTTCCAACGCCTAATTTATACCGCAATGCAGCAGGCCAACCCGGCCCCGGCTATTGGCAACAAAAAGTTGACTACAAGATACAAGTTAAACTTGATGAAAAGAAACGCAAAATAACAGCCAGTGAAACCATTAGTTATCACAACAATTCTCCAGATACATTGAGATATCTTTGGTTACATTTAGATCAAAACCGCTTTAGTAGTGAGTCAATCTCAGAACGCTCTGTCAATTTTGGCGGCAACGGCACCCGTGGTCCAGCCACTCGTTCAGCCGTTAAAGATACGCCTTCGGGATTGTCTTTAGATTACCTGCGACAACAGCATTCCATGCAAGATACTCAGCTTGGATTTACCGTCGAAAACGTAAAAGCCGCTGACGGAAAAACATTAAAAATTACGATTGTTGATACGCTAATGCGAGTTGATTTAAACACGCCACTAAAACCGGGACAATCCGTCGAATTTTCATTAGATTTTTCTTTTAATATTCTCGAAGAAAATGCCGTATCAGCCCGCGGCGGGTATGAACACTTTCCTAAAGATGAGCGTAAGGGTGGCAATGACATATTCTTGATAGCTCAGTGGTTCCCGCGTTTGGCTGCCTATACCGACTATGAAGCCTGGACAAATAAAAGCTTCTTAGGCCGAGGGGAGTTCACCTTGGAGTTTGGTGATTATGAAGTTGCCATGACCGTACCGGCTGACCACATCGTGTCTGCCACTGGCACATTAGAAAACCCCGAGAAAGTGCTCACCAAAAAACAACGCAAAAGACTAAAAGAAGCAGAAACAGCAAAACGACCGGTTTTAATTGTGACCGAAAAAGAAGCGTTGGAAAACGAAAGAGAAGGCACCCGAAAAAACAAGACATGGAAATTTAAAGCCAATAATGTCCGTGACTTTGCTTGGGCTTCATCCAGGAAGTTTATTTGGGATGCCAAAGGTTATGCTCAAGGTGGAATAGACCAACCATTAATAATGGCAATGTCTTTTTATCCCAAAGAAGGCGGGGAACTTTGGAAGAAATACTCCACCGAAGCAGTTATTCATACCATGGAAGTCTACTCACGTTTCTCTTTTGACTATCCTTATCCAACAGCGCAATCCGTTAATGGTCCTGTCGGTGGCATGGAATATCCCATGATCACTTTTAATGGTCCTCGCACCACCCTAAGAGAAGATGGCTCGCGAACCTACTCGCTATCAGAAAAGCGTTATTTAATTGGCGTTATTTTCCATGAAGTAGGACACATTTACTTTCCAATGACCGTTAACTCCGATGAACGCCAGTGGACCTGGATGGACGAAGGCTTAAATAGCTTTTTAGATGCGATTGCCGGTAAAGAATGGGATTCAAGCATCCCATGGAACATCGAACCACGTGACATCATTGACTACATGAAATCACCCATTCAAGTTCCTATTATGACCCAATCAGATAGCATCCTGAATTTTGGTGCCAACGCCTATCACAAACCGGCTGCTGCACTTTCCATCTTGCGTGAAACCATTATGGGCAGAGAGTTATTTGATTTTGCCTTTAAAGAATTTGCACAACGTTGGAAATTTAAACGCCCAACACCGGCAGACTTTTTCCGTACGATGGAAGAAGCTTCCGGCATTGATTTAGATTGGTTCTGGCGTGGATGGTTTTACTCAACTGATCACGTAGACATATCTATCGACAAAATAGAAAAACTACAATTAGACACACATAATCCAGATATCGACCTGTCTAGACGTCGTGAAGAAGAATTGAACAAACCGGTTTCGCTTAGTGTAGAAAGGAATCGTCAGGAACGTAAATTGTGGGTTGAACGCAATAAAGATGTTACCGATTTCTACGATTCAAACGACATGTTTACGGTAACCAATAAAGAACGTAACAAATATCAAAAATTCTTAAGCAAACTTGAAGATTGGGAACGAGCAACCTTAGAAAGAGCCGTTAAAGAAGACAAGAACTATTATGTGTTTTCATTTAGCAATCTGGGAGGATTAGTTATGCCAATCATATTGCAACTGCAATATACCGATGGCACATCCGAAGCATTAACCCTTCCAGCAGAAATCTGGAGACGTTCTCCCAAAGCCATACAAAAGTTAATCATTACCGAGAAGAACAAAACTCTTCAGAGTGTAGTAATTGATCCTCATTGGGAAACAGCTGATGCCGACATTAACAATAACCATTATCCTAGAAAAATCCTGCCGTCCAGAATTGAATCATTTAAGTCCAAAAAGAAGAAAGGATTGGAATTCAAAGACACTATGCATAACTCAACCATTGAGTTAAAAGAAGGCCAACAGAAAGATTGATTTAACAACGTCAATTAATAAGTTAATGAATACAATGCACCAGCATCACAAACCAAATAGACCAAAAAGTAGAGCGTTTTCCGCTCTGCTTTTTCTATTGCTTTCAAATTTACTCATCGCCCCAACTTTTGCTATCGCTGAATCAACCAATGAACACCAGCAAAAAATGGCCTCTACCAAGGTATTGTTTAATCCCAACACCAACAATATAGAAGTGATGCATCGCTTTGATTTACATGATGCAGAGCATGCTGTCAGACTGATTTTCAGTAAAGACGCCGATATTATCGCTTCAGACACAACGCGTGAAACATTCACCCAATATGTTGCAGCAAACTTCACCCTTCAAACAGCCCCACACAAAGTCGCCGAGCTATCTGTCGTGGGCTACGAAATAGACGGCAGATATCTGTGGGTGTACCAAGAAATCCCTGCATCTAAAAATATAACATCCATTACTATTACTCATGATGCTTTAAGAGAAGTTTGGCCCAAGCAAGTAAACCGGGTGAATATAGAAATGCAGGGAGAAACCAAAACATTAATATTTGAAAAAAACATCCGTGAGCTGACCAGTGTTGTTTCAAATAAATAACCACACACATGTTACAAAATACCTGAAAAACGAAACTTCAAACTAATTTAATTCACCTATGTGTAACACCAAATATTTTGTGAATATTCATAATTGAGAAACTCGAATATTCTGGTAAATCACGCAATAATTAAACCGATAAGGTAAGTTCTTTCTTTTATTCAATAAGTTACCTCTTTACTTTGTAGCACACGTCTATCAACCTTTATCTTTAAAAAACACGTTGAATTATTGACATTCCCTTTACAGGTTGAACCATATTTAAGATGGTTGTACTATTCTTCCCTTGTCGTAAAAACGACATATATAAAAAAATCAAAATAATAATGTAAAAAATCTACATACACCGGGAACATAATCATGATGTTGAAGTCCAAACTAAGCCGTGCTATCACACTAGGCTTGATTGGTGGCGCTATCGCATTTCCTGCAGCGTTCGCTAATGCACAAGAAGAAGATTCAGCCGAAAGAATTGAAGTAACAGGTTCACGTATTGCACGTCCAGAACTTTCTCAACCAACTCCAGTCATTACCCTTGAAGCAAAAGATATCGCTCGCTTCGGTACACCTGACTTGGGTGAAATCCTTGCAGAATTACCGGCTATTGGTGCAACAGACACCATTACAGGTAATAACGGCAGCAACACATTTGCTGGCCAAAGCTTTGCTGACTTACGCCGTTTAGGCTCTAGTAGAACTCTAGTATTGGTAGATGGTAAACGCCATGTAGCCGGTGCTGGTGGTACTGCACAAGTTGACTTATCAACTATCCCTGCAGCCTTAATCGAAAGCGTTGAAATTATTACTGGTGGTGCTTCAGCCATCTATGGTTCAGATGCAGTATCTGGCGTAATCAACGTCAAATTGAAAAAAGACTTTGAAGGTTTCGAATTTAACGCGACTGGTTCTAGTTCAACTGAAGGCGTTGGCGCTCGTAATCACACATTCAGTTTCTTGGGTGGCGCTGACCTTTCCAATGGCAAAGGTAATGTAACCTTCTATGCAGGCCGTGAATACTTCCAACAAACCATGGCCAATGATCTCCGCCAATCTAATGACTGGGGAACGATCGCCAACCCTGATAACACGAGCGAAGAAGATGGCATTCCAGACCGTCTCCGTGTTCCGAATGTTATATCCGAGCGTATTGATGAAAACGGTGTATTGAATCCGTTTGGTGGCGCAGGCTCACTATGGACCTTCGATGCGGCAGGTAATGCTGTACGCCAAACCGACCGTACTGAAACCAATAGTTTTGCATTTGGTTACTTCCCTGATGGTTGTGACTACTGTTTTGAAATCAATGATTACGAAAACTTTCAACCAGGTGCTGAGCGTACAACTATCGGTGGTACATTCAATTTTGATATCAGTGAAAATATAACCTTCTACTCTGATACCAAATATGTAGACTCTGATATTGAGCAGCAATTCCAGCCTTCTTTCCGTTTTGGTAATATTGGCATCAATGTAACTGATAATGCTTATCTTGATAATGGTTTTAGACAAACCTTATTAGATGAAGGCTTCAGTAATATAAGTATGGCTAAGTTCTTTGCAGAACTAGGTAACCGATCTGCAGCCAACAATCGTCAGTTGTTCCGTTTTGTGGGTGGCTTCCGAGGTGATTTCTCTTTAGGCGAAACAGACTTCAACTATGATACTTATTACGTTTACGGAGAAGCGGAAAATACCCGTAGAACGCAAAACGATTTGATAGTCGGCAATATTGCGGCAGCTATCGATGCAGTAATAGATCCAACTACAGGGCAAATTGCATGTCGTAGCCAAGTTGCTAGTGCCCAAGGCGAAGGTTATACCGACCCAGCAACAGTAAATGGTGGTAGTTGTGTACCTTATAACATCTTCGGCTTTAACCAAGCTTCTGACGAAGCAAAAGACTGGGTATCTGCCGACACTACACGAACTGATACCATCACACAGGAATTAATAGGCGGTCAGTTGGTATTTGATACCAGCGCCTTCGTTAGCCTACCAGGCGGTCCTATTGGTGTCGCTCTTGGTTTTGAATACCGTGAAGAAACGTCTGAAACCATTACCGACGAATTCACTAAACAAGGTTTCTTGGCCGGCGCAGCAACGCCTGATGAGTTCGGTGAATATGACGTAACGGAAAGCTTTATCGAAGTAGTTTTCCCAATTCTTGCAGGCATGACTTTTGCGGAAGAGTTAACCATTGATGCTGCCTATCGTAACGCAGACTATTCTCACGCTGGTACAGTAGACGCGTGGAAAGTTGGTTTGATGTACGCACCGATTAAAGATTTCCGCATTCGTGCAACTGTTGGCGAAGCGGTAAGAGCACCCAATATAGGCGAAGCATTTAGTCCTCAATCACCGGGTTTCGCTCGTGTAAGTGATCCATGTGATGCAGACAACATTTCTGACGATCCAGATCGCGCAGCAAACTGTGCAGCTTTAGGTATTCCTGCTGGTTTTGAAGCTAACGATAACGTTAGTGTCGATACCATTAGTGGTGGTAATCCTAATTTGATTCCAGAGGAATCAAGTTCATTAACTGCTGGTATCATTTGGACACCGAACTTTATCGAAGGCTTCTCGTTAACAGTTGACTACTATGATATTGAAATTGAAGACGCCATTATCGAAGTAGCTGCTCAGGATATAGCCGATAACTGTGTTGATGCGACTGGCGGCATAGACGCAGGTTTCTGTAGCCAAGTAGATCGTGATCCCAACACATTCGACATTGAACTAGTTCGTTCTGGATTCTTAAATGCCGCCGCATTTAATACTAGAGGTGTTGAAATACAAGCCCGCTACGCGACAGACTTACAAATGTTTGACTTGCCGGGTGAAGTAACTTTCAATTTCTTGGGTAACAAACTAATTGAATTAGAAAGGTTCGAATTCCAAACTCGACCTGACGAGATCAATGTAGAAAAAGGTGAAATCGGAGACCCTGATTTCCAAATCAGATTAAGTGCTGAGTATGTATTGGATGATCTGTCAGTAAGATGGTTGACTCGACTATCCGATCGCCAAGCAACATACGATGTTTCTCCAGGCGGCGGTTCACCTGAAGATTTGTCTCCTGCCTTTGTAGGTACAATTGCGACTCATGACTTATCCGCAAGTTACACTATAAGTGACAATGTTATTGTTGGTCTTGGTATACGTAACGTATTCGACAAATTGCCTCCGGCTTTCATCACTTCAGATGGTGATGGAGACGAATCAATTTATGACGTAGTTGGTCGTCGTATTTACGGTAACGTTAAAGTTTCTTTCTAAGAAAATAAAACTAAATCAATATAAAAACCCTCGCTTCGGCGGGGGTTTTTTATTGCTAACGTCATATCCAGCAATAAATATAAACAACCTCATGCTAATTCGCCGCGAACATCCGCTAGAAATCACCAAGTATTGCCAACTATAACTAATGTCACCGACAGTATTTCGCGCTACAAATAACAAGAGAGATAAACTTAAGATCAGTTTCACAACTCATTAAAATAAATGACGTAAACAAAACCGTCATGGCAATATCTTGGAAAAGGAAGATAATTGAAATTAGGAAAGGAACGACAATTTAGGAAAAGAAAAACGATCGGACTAAAAACTGCCTTGAATACACTACAGGACCACTACACACATTTACCTAAGGGTGACCATAGATGTCTGACTAATGTCCCAACTAAAGGCCCTTTCATTGCGCTAAGAAGTCTAAAGAACCTCAGCCCACACATAGAACAGAGGTTAAATAATCAAAGTGCGCCTAAACAAGCTCCTTTTCATATAGGCCAACTTTTATTTAAGATAAACATTCCTTGCAACGTATCCAGTTAGATTGCCGTTTTATTCAGTAGCCAACGAATCTTGGCGGTCAAACTTAACCATAAACCCTAATAGCAATAAACTAACAACTGACAACCCTATGGCGATTTGCGTTAACAATGGCATCACCCCCAGTTGCATCATCAAAGCAACTAGTCCTGCATGCTTTATCAGTTCAGTTAAATAACTCCAACGATTGTTACTTAACATCATGGCCAAGCTAGCACTGGCAAACAAAATAAATACAACACCAGCAATCTTTTGCGCACTATCGTAATTTGCAAGATTTAGCATCACAACTAATATCACACCGGCAATAACAACGTGCTGCAACAAAGAATACAGTTTTTGCCAACCCGTAATGGAAATATCAAACTTCTTAAAATTGGCCAAATCAGCTGCTGGCAAAGGGTCGCTCAGTGACACATCTTGTGGTCTCCACCCTGTAGGCTTAAACCAAACTAACACCTTGTCTTTCCAGCTTTTGGTATTCCAGGCATCTCTAGAAAGCTGCCAATACACATGCAAATTGGCCCAAATAGGGTTCCAACTTTTCAAGGGTTTGCGAATACCATAAAGACAAGGCTCGCCTTCTAGCTCTTCTTGAAAAGACCCGAACATTCTGTCCCAAAGTATAAACACCCCACCATAATTTCTGTCTATATAGACTTGGTTTTGAGCATGATGTACGCGATGATTAGAAGGCGTTACAAAAAATGATTCATACCAACCCAATTTTGGTACATGGCGCGTATGAACCCAGAATTGATAAATAAGACTCAACGCACCGGTTGCAATAAAAATTTCTGCAGGCACGCCCAATAACGCGATAGGCAAGTAAAAAATCCAACCAAATAGGCCACCACTAGTTTGTCTAAGAGCCGTCGTTAAATTATATTCTTCGCTGGAATGGTGCACGACATGGGCAGCCCACAAGATGTTTATCTCATGAGACAATCGGTGCAACCAGTAATAGCAAAAATCATACAAAACAAACGCAACCACCCACACCCATGGCTCATCAGGAAGCCTCACAATAGCAATATAATCGACCAGTATTAAATACATAGTAAAAGGAATAAACTTCTTAGCAATGCCAGTAGCACGACTAACAATTCCTAAAGCCAAGCTACTAATTGCATCATTTACACGGTAGTAATCGGTCTTCCGATACCACTCTGCAAATAGCTCTAGAGCAATTAGAAAAAAGAAAAAGGGAATGGCGATCAATATCAAATTCATAACTACAGTCGACCTAAGTTCAGCAAGCTTTCAGTTTAAAACGATTAGCTTGATTAGGCTAGGGTCTAAGGAACGATGATGTTAATTTTTTGTTATAGAATAAAAGCATCTTGATCTCACCCCCTTGAATTACTAATTTAATCGATAAAATGCTAGCTTTTTAATGAAAAATTAGCCACATTCCAGTAACGTATATAAACAGCGCTCAGATAGGATTGCTCAACAAAAAATGACCGATTCAGATAATTCAAACCAAAATTCCTCTGAAAAAACCAATATGGCTCCCCAAGTTATTATTGCTTCGGTAGTTGTTGTCCTTCTTTTAGGTGTATACCTGTGGATGCCTTCTTCAACTCAAGAAACACCACCACCCAAGCCGGTACAAGAAGTTGTAGTCTCTGAACCCGTTGCAGCGCCAATAATAGAAGAATCCGAGATTGAATCGGAACCAGAATATGTGGAGCCGGAACCAGAAGAAGAAATGGTTGAACCGGAGCCTGAACCCTTAGATATAAGCGATGCAGCTGTAAAAACAGCCATTATAGCGCTTAGCGAAATGCCAGAATTGGCGCAAATATTAGTGAATGACGACCTGTTAAGACGATTTGTCGTGTTCACAAGTAATTTAGCTGAACAAGAATTAGCAGAAAATCATCGTTTTCTAGAAATACCTACCGCCTCATTCCGAGTTTATAGACAAGCTAATAAAGAATGGATCGATGCGGCGAGCTTCAAACGTTATACCACATACGCAGAAGCACTGGATTCAATCAGCACTGATGGCTTAATAAACCTTTATCAAATCTATAAGACATCGATTGATGAGATATATCACCAAGTCGGCGATCCCGATGAAGATTTTACAGACCGCTTGCTACAGGCAATTAATCACTTATTAGACACCCCTGAAATTCCTATTCCAGTGGAAGTGTATAGCGACAGTGTCATGTACAAATTTCGCAATGAGCGCATTGAAAGTTTGAGCGACCCTCAAAAGCAGCTTTTACGTACAGGTCCTGAAAATATGCGTCAAATAAAAGCGAAGCTTAGAGAAATACAAAAGGCTCTAGAGGAATAAAACAAAGCCGCCGTAGCCGCTTCACCTATTCGACAGCAAGGTAAAATTGTGGATTTGACCAAGTTACAGGAACAACTTAAAAATCAATCCACTTCCGCAGCGCCTGTGCACCTTTGGGATCCCCCATTTTGTGGCAATATGGATATTCGCATCAAACAAGATGGAACTTGGTTGTATATGGGTACACCTATTACTCGTCAACCGATGATCAACCTTTTTTCCACCGTACTTAAAAAAGAAAATGATGATTATTTTCTAGTGACTCCCGTAGAAAAGGTCGGCATTCAAGTAGAAGACACGCCATTTATAGTGACTGAGTGGGAACAATTACACGACTATTTTATATTCAAAACACCCCAAGGGAACCAATTTACAGTCAGCTCTGATAATCCAGTAGAACTGAGGTTTAACACTCACTCCGGCTCAGAGATCCCCTATGTATTGGTTCGAGACAATCTATACGCCAAGCTCCATCAAAATGTATTCTATCAATTGATAGAAATGGGACACGAAGTTGATTCAGGGAAAGGCACGACAGAATTGGTGCTAAACAGCGGCGATTATCAGTTTTCTATGGGTCAATTTCCTCACCTCTAATATAGATAGAAACAACATTACATATAACACTTACTTCAGAGGTATAGTTTATTATACCGTGAAGCGAATATTCATTCGTTGCCCCTACATCAATAGATAAATATCCCTTGCGCATAGTCGCTATTATTGTTGCAATATCCTAGGGTCAGTTGAGCTTTCGAGGTCATCTATATCTCACAAAATATTTTTGTCCTTCATAGCAATAATAAGAAATGTCCGAAACATATCGGTCATAGTGGCTAGAATATGAAATCACTCTTTTCATGTTCGTTTCAAATACAAACGCTTTAACACTGTAGTAATTAGAATAATGAATAAATACATCACGATATGCGCTTTGATTTTACTAAGTACGCTGGCTCAAGCCAAAACCTTGATTCATGCCGGTAAACTAATACCAGCAAACAATAACGAAGTGCTCTACCGCGCTACCGTTGTCATAGAAAACAACACCATTGAAAGTGTCGAGAGTGGATATTTGGAGCCTGGTGAAGGTGATCAACTAATCGATCTTAAAGACGCTACCGTTATGCCCGGACTAATGGACATGCACGTTCATATCAGCTCACAGCAAAGTCCAAAATCTTATGTTAAACGCTTCACAATAAATGAAGCTGATTATGCCCTTCAAGGCGTCGTATATGCAGAAAAGACGCTAATGGCCGGCTTCACAACAATTCGTAACTTAGGAGACAGCTACAATGAATCAGTAGCCCTTCGTAACGCAATAAACAATGAAATGTTGCCCGGACCACGAATTTACACTGCCGCAAAGTCATTAGCTACCACGGGGGGACATGCCGATCCAACCAATGGCCGAAGCCGCAAATTAATGGGCGACCCAGGCCCTCTTGACGGTGTCATCAATGGTGTAGCAGAAGCCAGAAAAGCCGTAAGGCAACGTTATAAAGACGGTGCCGATCTAATTAAAATTACCGCCACAGGTGGTGTGCTGAGCTTGGCTAAAAACGGCCAAAATCCTCAATTCATGAATGATGAGCTAGAAGCAATTGTTAGTACCGCAAATGACTATGGCATGACTGTCGCAGTCCATGCTCATGGCAAAAGAGGAATAGATCGCGCAATAAAAGCAGGCGTAACCTCCATTGAGCATGGTACGTACATGAATAAAGAAACGATGGACTTAATGAAGCAACACGGTACTTATTATGTGCCAACTGTTACTGCGGGCCGTTGGGTAGGAGAAAAAGCGAAAATAGACGGCTTCTTTCCTGAGATTGTAAGGCCTAAAGCTGCGGCCATTGGCCCTCTTATTCAAAAAACGTTTTCCAAAGCCTACAAAGCAGGTGTGAATATCGCTTTTGGTACTGATTCCGGTGTATCCGCACATGGTGATAACGGAAAAGAATTTATTTTCATGGTCGAAGCAGGAATGGACCCATTAGACGCCATTAGAAGTGCAACTTTTCATGGTGCTAAGTTACTAAGAATAGAAGATAAACTAGGAACCGTTGAGCCTGGAAAGCTTGCAGATTTAATTGCAGTGAAAGGCGACCCTTTACGTAATATAGAAACCATGCTGGATGTAATATTCGTAATGAAAGACGGTAAAATATTTAAACAGTAGTATTGAGTCGCCCCCTTTTACAAGTGAATTAGTCAACCTGATTTACAACCTTGTCTAGGGGGCAGAGTGAACTTGTAGTTGAAGTTCCGAAAGTTGCAGTAACCGCGCACTCATAAAGGGGTATGTAAATGATAAAAATTCTGACATTTGCACTAACCAGTATTATTAGCTTTTCGATTTTGGCTGGAGATTTCGATAGTACCAAGGCCAAATTGGAAACAGCTTTAAAATCTGACATTCGATCTAAAAAAGACAAAACAAGGGACACTAATCGAAAACCGATTGAAACATTAGCTTTTTTTGGTTTTCGAGATGATATGACAGTAATGGAATTAGTCCCCGGGTCCGGTTGGTATAGCAAAATTTTAGCACCCGTGCTGAAAGAAAATGGCCAATACTACGCCGTTATGAATGCTAATCGACTTAAAGATCAATTACTCATTAAACCTGGTTTTGAAAAAGCCGTGGTATTGGAAGAAAAAGCAAAATATTGGCGTGAAAACGGTGAAGCATGGCTTACCGCCAAAATTGAAACCCTCGGCGCAAGCGATGTTGATATGGTTCTAACATTTCGCAATTATCCCAATTTTAACGAAAAAGGCAGAAGGGAATTAAACCGAGCCGTATTCGAATCGTTAAAACCAGGAGGGACCTATGGCGTCATTAGCCATAACGCAAGGCACATGGAACCGCTTTCCCATGCCAACGGCAGAAGAATGGACCCTGTAAGGGCAATAAAAGAAATACTGGATGCGGGCTTTGAGTTTATGGATTTTAGCGACTTACATTTTAGAGCCGTTGATGACCTAACCAAGGAAGTTGGACACAAAAGCGTAACCGGTCAAACAGATCGTTGGACGCTTAAGTTCCGCAAACCACCAAACAATCCTTAAACATTCAGCTAATCGTTAGTAACGGACTTCGAACATAAAGATAGAGGCATGGAAGCCAGAAACACCCAAAGCAGGAATACAAGAAAACAAGGGAATAATAACTAATCTCAGTTCTGGATAAGAGATATCGTTTTATATTGATAGGTAGTTGTATATTTCTTTCAAAACAGAGAGTTAAATAACAGATGTAGGTTGTTTTCGATCCAATGCCGAGGTTAACTAAAAGGCCCAGCGACTAACCGGGCCTAATTTGCTGAGTAGAAAATATAAATTATCTGTCTAATTTAACAACAAATAGACAATCAAAAATAATTGGGTCACCAACACCACCAGCAAATCCCGACATATCAACCATACCAGACAAACGAGCACTTCCACTTGCATTGCGGAACCAACCAGTACCGTTAATAACGTCGTTACCGCCACTTGGAGCTGATCCAGTGATGTGAGACTTGTCACCAATAGACTCAGGGTTACCAGGCTTAACAGTTGTGACACCACGAGTAACAAGGGTACCAAAATAAGTGTTGAAATAAGTTGTACCGACTAACTGAACGCCTTCACCACTTTCTTCAACATTAGATAGGCAATCTGTTCCGTTACCAACCTTAATACCGGTTTTTAAATCAAACACTTCAAGATCAAAGCACATTGCAGGATCATCAGATCCGTCCCCATCGATATCAGGAACAAAGTCTTCATACATTTCACCAGTTCCTTTTAGATTAAACAACAAAGGAACATTACGATATTTATGGCCAAAGCGTTCAGCAAGATCTTCACCAGCCTGCACACCACTAGTGACTACTGCAGATCCTAACCCCAATGTTACATACACCCAATACTGTTTTTCTAATTAAATTTTTCATTTTATTTACTCCAATGATAAGCCGTAAACATTATTCGCTACATTATTGTTCATTAACAGACTCAAACCCTTGCCTAAAAACAGCGTGATTCAAGGTTGTCGCTGAATACCCTGAGAACATTTTCTCATTCAGAATTGAAACAGGTTAACCGGGTAATTCACATAACTTGGATACCTAATTCGAATGTTTAAAATTCACACAACAAAATATTAATACTACTAATGTGCGCAATTGCTAATGTATTAATTCATGGCGTTAAAATCACAAAAACTCTAAAGCAACACCAATAAAAAAAGTACAACCTACCTTTTATTTACGGCAACATATTTGCCCGCAAAATAACAATTACAGCCCTACAATTACAATAGAAAAACTTACAAAAGGTAATATAAATTCATTTTTAACAATTAATATCACATCCTAAATAAGTTATTTTTACCATCCAATACAACAAGTTAAAATACTTTAACGGTAGCAATAAAATCAAAGGATTATTTTCAAACCACAACACAAATAGAAATTATTAAAAACTAAACTCGCCATAGGCACATTTAATTACGCATACTTATACTGATTTTTCGGATAAGAAAAACCCATTAAAACCATCGTTTAAAATGCTACTTTTGTAGCCGCTTACATGCACAAAAAAAGCAATTAAACAAATTTAAAGTCATGGGTGATAAAGAAAAAGAGGCCTATTAACTGCCCCCTAAAAAACAAAATTTAGACAAAAAGGTGATTTAATTTACGGATAACCGCAACAAATGATTTAAAGAATTCGACAAGCTCAAGGCTTTAAATAGGCCTAATTGACTACCAAATTTCTTGGCGAAGAATATTTGAGAGGTATATTTGGGGGAAATAATATCTTAAAAAGCAGCATCGCTAGAGTCAGTTGCCTCTAGCGATGCTTTTTCAACGGCTAACTTGCCCTTTCGACAAAGTGAGCCAAAATCTTATTTTCTTCGTTTTCGACATCCTTAGACCACTAAGCCTTCAAGGCTGCGACGATATCTAAATACGCATATTTGGAACAAGATTTACACATTAAAGTTCAACCGAACCTAAAAAGTCGCTTTTACTTTACCGTAATAATAGCTGCCATTAAAGCCAAACGGCGAAACACCGCTATAGGGGAATATGCCATTAAACGCATTGGCATCAATATTATTATCCGGTAGCTCGTCAAACAGGTTATTAACACCCAATGCGACTTGCCAATTATCATTAACCTTATAACGCCCTTCTAAATCTACTTCGGTTTCAGTCCCAAAGGTTTGATCACGATCCGGATTTCCAGAATTCCGAGTAGTAAATTCTCCATGGTGTCTTACCACTACTGAGCCACCCCAATTACTCCCTTCCAGATTAAATGACAGATTACCTTTATTATCAGGCTGCGCTTCTTCGATTAAAGACAACGCACGACGTCCAAAACGCTGTGCATCCGCCCCCAAAAACGCTAACTCAGGTGGATTCTGTTCAATAGAAGTAATATCAACATCATTGATATTCCAACCAAAAGTAATATTGGCATCTAAAGAGTCATTTAAATCCCACAAATAGCTAGCAACAATATCCACCCCTTGCACTTCCATATCCAATGCATTGGTAAAATATCGTCCGCCATTAATCCCAAAATGGCCATTGCTCTCAAGGATAGCTTGTACCTCTGCCCCTCGAATATTGTCGGAAAGAGCTACCCGGTCATCAATTTCCACACGATAAAAGTCTAAAGAAAACTCTAACTGTGGAATGGGTGTATACACTAAACCAACACTATAGTTAGTCGATTCTTCTGCATCTAAAGGCTCAGAACCTAAAGCAACGGCTGCGGGATCGTCCACTCTGAAAGTGCGAACTTCATTGGGATCCCCATCAATAAATACCGTTGCTGTCGTGGAATAAAACGCTTGTGCTAAAGACGGTGCCCGAAAGCCATTACTTACTGCACCGCGAAAAGCCCACATATCGCCAGCTTGATAATGCACCGCTACTTTGCTATTCGTTGTACTTCCAAAATCGCTGTAATCTTCAAAACGCAATGCAACAGATACGAGTAATGAATCGGTTATGTAATTATCGGCCTGTACGTATACCGAATAACTGTCCCGAGACTCATCGCTAGCATCACTAGGACGAAATCCAGGAAAAACTTGAGAACCCACAGCAGCAATGCCACCAAACTGATTAGCAACCCCACCATCAATATAAGAACTTTCTTCCCCAGCTTTTACCTTGTACGTTTCATCTCGATACTCCAAACCAAACGCCAGGCTCAAGGGATTAATCCAACCCTGAATATCAATACTGGTGCTAGCATCAAAATTAGCCGTAAATTGATTAAACTCCAATGCTCCGGCATCAAATTCAGTGGGGCTTTGTGCGCCAAGTGAAGTGTTTAAGCTGTTAATCACGCCAAACTCAAACTCATTGCTACCATAAGTCACACTGAAGTCGTACTGAGTCACGCTGGTTTCATATTCAAACCCAATGGTCGTGGCGTAATCCGTTACGTCTGAAATAATCAGAGGTAAAAAGCCATCAGGATAGATTTCGGGTACGTTTCGGCTATCTTGTGCCCGGCGATAAAAACCGCCAGCCTCGCCTTCTCTATTTTCATAGCTCGCATTCATATAAAACGAACCGCGATCGCTGTAATTAAACCCGCCATTTGCAAACAAGATGCTAGATTCAATGTCTGCATCCCCAAAACGATGATTCAATCGATTAAACTCGGCTTCTCTTGGATCAGGTTGACCATCTACTTCCAAATACTGTTGGCCTGGGTCTAGTCCAGCCCGATTTGTGGGCTGACTATTACGTTGTTGTGCCCCAAAATGGAAAAATCCAGTTTGACTAGCCCGTCCTAAATTCGCCTGCACAGTGCTATTGTTACCATCACCTTCACCGTATGCACCATAATTCCAACTGGCTTCATTGGTAACATCATCACGTAATACAATGTTAATAACGCCTGCAATGGCATCGGAACCATACTGAGCCGCAGCACCATCTCTTAGCACTTCGATTCGTTTAATCATATTGGACGGGATACTATTTAAATCCACAGCACTAGAGCCACGCCCTACCGAACCATTCACGTTGACTAACGCCGACGTATGCCGACGTTTACCATTCACCAACACTAATACTTGGTCGGGACCCATACCCCGTAAAGTGGCAGGACGAACGTGATCCGTTCCATCGGTAACCGACGGACGAGGGAAATTATAAGAAGGGACAAGAGCAGCAACCATTTGGTTTAACTCTGTAAACCCGGTTTTAGCCAAGTCATCTGCGGAAATAATGTCAATTGGAACCGGCGAATCGCCTAAAGAACGCAAAGGCGTGCGCATTCCAACAACCGCGATTTTTTCCATACCAAGTTCTTGCCCTGAATCACTTGATTCTTGGGCTATCGCGCTATTGGCAAGCAATGCCGCGACCATCAGTGAGGTTGCTGTCTTGTTCATGTCGGTGCTCTTTTATTATTGACGTGCTTTATAGAGCTATAGTCTAGGTAAGATCGCTTACCAATGTCTAGCACATTTGAGTATTATTTTAACCTAAAAAAGATCGAGATAATCTACTAAAAAGTGAAGGGAGCAGTCTGTTTAGCCTGTGCCAAACTAACGGGAGAGTAATAGTCCTTTTCCAATATATGTAAAAACCTCAATGTTCGAAATCCATCGAACCATCCTTTTAGTTGCAGTTCAAACTGGACACGAGATTTACTGTTAGCCCTAATTTTAGCTAAAGCTAATGGCAACCCTAACGCTTTAAGCCCACTGCGAATAGCTTCATCAAATTTGCTCTCCCAAACACCATATGAATCCACTTCCACCCATAAATCAGGCAGTGATTGCAATAACTGCTTAAGCGCTTCAAATAAAAATGGGTTATACACTAAATAGCTCTGCTCGGTCAGCCCTTCGGCAACCAACTTACTCACTGCTGGCCCGGTACCAAAAGGGACTCTATCCGATAATCGAGACTGTAAATGAATGCAAGTCTCAAACTTTTGCACAGGTGCCAACTTAGCCATCTTGTTTAGCAAATAGAAATCTTCACCACCGGCTCGTTTAGGAAAACCACGAACCTGACAATAACTCGTAACATGAAATGCCAAGCAACTACCAATGGTATGAAAAGCATAAGGTGAGCCTGCCCATTGCAGCCCCGCAACATAGTAACGCATCCATTGCTCATACATTTGCGTTGCCCCGAATACCGCATCGCTATGACCTTTGATATGTGAATATTCAAAGACACCAGCTCCGGCACTATCAGCAGAAATTTGTTCTAAGGTGGTAAAATAATCTGACGGTAAACTGGCATCAGCATCGGTTGAGCCAACCCAAGGGCAGCGAATAAAGTCATGGGCAACCAAAAAAGAGGCGATATCTGTACCTATTTTACGCGCCAACCCCACCCCTTGCTTCTTTGGGATCCGTTGAGAGAGTTCAAACCGGTTCACAACAAGAAAACTCAAACCATTGCTCGAATCTGTATCATCAGATTTGAGTAAATGTAAATTTTCAGCCTGCCAACTCTGACTAAAGCGTTCTTGCAAGTTTTCCCATAATTGGCGCTGTGGTGTCTCATCAAGATCCGAGTCCGGCTGATTTAACACAACAATAACCAAAACACTAAACCCCTTAAAAGATTTAAGCAATCGTTCAACAAACAACGCGCTTTCTTTATAAACGGGAATAACTAAGGCAAATTGATATTTTTCAGCAGGAAAGTGAGACAAAGCCAAGCACTCAGGCTCAGCATAAGTAGATAGGTGCTGACGTACCGCTTTTTGCATAATTAAAAACGATTTTTAATGTAATGCTGCGGTAATGGGTAAAGCCTCGACAATACGAGCTTCAATGTCGAGCAATTCATCCAACCTTGCTTCGACGGTAGATTTAGCAAAATACTCCCCAGCAAGATCAACAAACAGCTCATGGTGCTTTTCTTCAGAATCCGTAATTTCCTGATAAAACCCTTTCATTTTACCTTCAGGCAATGCTTGAGCAACCAAACCAAAACGTTCGCACCCACGCGCCTCGATAATGCCACCCACTAACAATCGATCCAACATGTAAACCTCGGTTCCCTTACGGAATACCTTGCGAAATTCATTCACATATTCATCTTTAGCATCAACACCGGGCTGCAAGCCACGTTGGTACAATATTTTAATCACTTTGCGAAAATGAGTCATTTCCTCAATAGACAGATCAATCATGGCTTTCACCAATTTTTCCCTATCAGGATAATGAGACAACATTGACATCGCCATACCCGATGCTTTTTTTTCAGCCGCAGCATGATCAATAAGAAATCGGTCAAAATCAGCCAAAACAGCTTCGGTCCAAGTATTTGGTGTTAAAAATCTTAATTGCATGGCTTTATCAAAATATCTAATGTGACGAAAGATGGCCGGGATTATACCTGAGTCGAAACCTAGCAGCCACCACAAGCCCGCTATCATAGGTTTGGCCGAATTTTACCCGTGTTAAAATGGGTATTCATCAAGAGACTTAAATTTATAAAAGGATGTGCTACGATAAATGAATAAGTACGAATAACGACAATAGTAGAATAATAAAAAAAGTATGCGCAAACTTGGCCCTGGATTCCTAATTACCGCCGCCTTTATCGGACCCGGCACCGTAACCACTGCAACCTTAGCCGGAGCACAATTTGGCTATGCCCTAGTTTGGGTGGTTTTGTTTTCAGTCTTTGCCACCATTATCCTGCAAGAAATGTCCGCTCGTTTAGGCATCGTCACACAGCGGGGCCTTACCGAAGCGATTAAAGCCAGCATCAGCTTTGCTCCTTTTAGATTCTTGGCGTTACTTCTAGTGGTTTGCGCCATAGGCTTTGGCAACACCGCCTATCAGGCTGGAAACTTCACAGGTGCCGCCATTGGATTGCAGAATATGCTTGGGGGCAATATACAAGAATGGGTGCTCGTCATTGCAGCCTTTTCAACAGCGGTACTTGCTACCGGTGCATATAGCATCATTCGTTTAGTGCTCACATTGCTTGTATTAATAATGAGCACCGTTTTTTTGGTTACCATGTGGATCGCACAACCCGACTACAATGCAATTATAACGGGCATATTCGCCCCTACTATTCCAGAAAACGGACTCCTTACCACTATAGCGCTAATAGGCACCACTATTGTTCCGTACAACTTATTTTTACATGCCAGCCTGGCAAAACATGCACTTCCCAGCCAAGCACATGAAGGCCAGATTCAATATGTTTATAACCGCGACTTGACCAGAGTAAGAACCGATAGCGGCCTTGCTATTAGTATCGGTGGATTAGTCACTTTAGCTATTGTTTGTACCTCTGCGGCAGCGTTTTTTGCTCAAGGAATATCACCCAACGCCCAAAATTTAGCACTGCAATTAAAACCCTTACTTGGCGAGCATGCGAAGCTCTTCTTTGCCGCAGGATTACTCAGTGCCGGCGTTACTAGTGCCGTAACCGCTCCTCTCGCCGCAGCCTATACTATTTGCGGCGTTTTTGGCTGGTCATCAAACCCCAAAGCCATTCCCTTTCGAATCATCTGGTTTACCGTACTTGCAATAGGGGCCGCCGCCTGTTTTACCGGCATAACACCACTGTCAGCCATACTGTTTGCTCAAGCAAGCAATGGTTTGTTGCTTCCCTTTATTGCCGCGTTTCTACTTTGGGTAATGAACAAGCAAGACATTTTAGGCGATTACACTAACGGTATTATCAGCAATATATTAGGTGGGATAATCGTTTTGTTTGTCTCTGGGTTGGGTATATATAAACTGGTTTCGCTTTTGTAAGCATATTCTTTTTTGAGAATCTCCCTGTTCAAAAGCCCACTCTTCAAAAGCCGCTTTTTTTGAGCCCCTTCTTTTTAAAGAAAAAAGATTAAAAGCTGATAGAGCAACAGATAAAAAATCCGTATATAATCGGCACTTCTGCAGTTATCGCTTTAATCTTATAAACTCTGGTCAGTTCATTACATGCGCAACATTATTGGTTCCGTTTCATTTTTGGGTTACGTGGTTAACACCCTCTTTTGGTTTATTCCAATTTTTTCATTCTCCTTTCTCAAGCTTATTCCCATTAAGCCTTGGCAGACACTAGTATCCTACGTACTAGACAACTGTGCGACAGCTTGGGTAACGGTTAACAATCTAAACCAAACACTTAGCAGTCGAACCGTATGGGATATACAAGGTGGTGAAAGCCTCACGCCCAAGGATTGGTATATGGTGATTGCCAATCACCGATCGTGGGTCGATATTTTAGTTTTACAAAGAGTATTTAATCGTCGCATTCCATTTTTGAAATTTTTCTTAAAGAAAGAGTTAATTTGGGTACCCGTGCTTGGTTTGGCATGGTGGGCGTTAGATTTCCCATTTATGCAACGCTTTAAAAAGTCTTTTTTAGCTAAAAACCCTCATTTAAGAGGCAAAGACCTGGAGACTACACGCAAAGCCTGTGAAAAATTCCGCTTTAAGCCCGTCAGTGTTATGAATTTTGTCGAAGGTACCCGTTTCACCGAGACAAAACGAGATAGACAAAAATCTCCTTTTGAACAATTGCTTAAACCAAAAGCCGGCGGTATTGCATTTGTATTAGAAGCAATGCAAGACAACTTACACAAGTTGGTAAATGTCACCATATATTATCCCGAGCACACACCCACCTTCTGGGATTTTGTATCAGGTACGGTGAAGAAAGTTCAAGTCCGAATTGATGTCCAATCTTTACAAGATTTGCGCGATAAAGGCGTTATTGGAGAAGATTATTTCAATAATAAAGATGAGCGTGTTGTATTCCAAAAATGGCTAAACGAAGTTTGGTATCAAAAAAACGAGGAAATATCGCAGTTAGTGAAATCAGAAAAAGGATAAGCATACCAAATGAGTTTGATCATTTTCCCGCTACATTTTTTGCTTCAACTATGCACCGTAGTATTCATCACTGTGGTAATTATCACATTGTCTATACCAAAGTTTTTATTTCCTATTCCAGCAATACGGAAAGTAATCAATGCCATGCTGGATTGGTGTGAAGGTTATTATGGCGTCACCGCAGTATTCTGGATTAATCTCTTTAACAAGCCAAAATGGGACTATCAAATCGAAGGGGAACTCAACAAAGATAGTTGGTACTTACTGACATCAAATCATATTAGCTATATGGATATTATGATCCTTATTAACTGGGCTCATCGACATATTCCCACACCGCGTTTCTTTGTTAAAAAAGAGCTTCTCTGGACTCCCCTGGTAGGCCAAGCGGCATGGGCATTAGACATGCCTTTTATGCAACGCTACAGTAAAGAACAAATTAAAAAGCATCCTGAGTTACAAAATAGGGATATTGAAACCACCCGAAAATACTGTGAAAAATACAAACACACACCAACCACTGTGATCAACTTTGTGGAAGGCACCCGCTTCACTCGCCAAAAACAACAGCAAAAAAACGGACAGTTTCACAACCTTCTGCCTCCTAAAGCTGGCGGCATTGCATTTACACTAGCCAGTATGGGCGAACTCTTCAATCATACAATCGACGTCACATTACAATACCCTGAAAATCAGGGGCACGTAATGTTTGATATGCTAAAAGGGGACTTGAAACGCATTGTGATGCATGTAAAGTTAGTGCCTATCAATAAGGACATGATCGGGGATTATTTTGGTGATCCTGAATTCAAAAAACAATTCCAATCGCAGCTAAATGCCTATTGGCACGAAAAAGACCAAGCCATTACAGATTTGTTAAATCAACAAAAATAGCTAAGAATTAATAGCTTCAAGCGTGAATTACCCAAATGGAATATCATTCACCCGTTGAATACATTTGAAAAGGGCACCAATGGAAGAGTTAAAAATTACCACAAACATACTCAGCAACTACTTGCTGCCACTGCTACAGCGTTTCAATGTAGACACTGCCTACCACAGTTCCATTTACCACATAACAGCCATAGTGGTGATATTGGCGGTCGCCTATTTAAGCTTTCAAATTACCTATCAACTCCTCAATAGAAAACTAAACAAGCTCATTTCCAAAACCAAAGTTTTATGGGACGATTCCCTGCAAGAACACGGCTTTTTTATTAAAGCCGCACATGCTGTACCCGCAATAGCCATTAACTTGCTCAATAATCAGTTTTTCGACCAACAAGCTTCGATTTTCTCAATAATTGATATCAGCACTGTCGTTTATCTGATTTTAGCCATTACATCCGCCGGTAACTCAATGCTTAATACCGTGCAAGACGGCTATAATCGCTCTGACCTTGCACAACGCATCCCAATAGACGGTTTTGTTCAAGTCGGAAAATTGGTGCTGGTTGTTTTAGCATTACTATTGATAACAGCGAAAGTGTTAGATAAGTCTCCCGCTTTACTCTTATCAGGCTTAGGTGCCATTACCGCTATTACATTATTGGTGTTTAAAGATACGATTTTAGGATTTGTTGCAGGGATCAATATTGCAGCTAATCGAACGGTAAATAACGGCGACTGGATTGAAATGCCAAGTTATGGGGCCGATGGAAATGTACTCGCAATCGGCCTAACAACAGTAAAAGTGCAAAATTGGGACAACACCATATCCACCATTCCAACCTATGCACTGATGACCGATGCAGTCAAAAATTGGCGTGGAATGGAAGAGTCTGGTGGTAGAAGAATTAAGCGTGGTATCTATATCGATGCACAAAGCATTAAAGTCAGTAACGACCTTCTCAAGGATAAGCTTAAGCAAAATAAGCTTTTTGCCGAATCAACCTACGCCGAATGTATACACTCTCCACAGACCAATTTAGGGCTATTGCGGAACTACATGTATCGTTACCTATTCAATCACCCAATGGTCAATCAAGACCTCACATTACTTGTGCGCCTACTGCCACCAACTGAAATGGGCGTGCCTATTGAATTATACTGTTTTAGCAAAGATAAACGTTGGGCTCACTATGAAGCCTTACAAGCTGAAATAATCGAACACTTTATCGCGTTGTTACCTCAATTCGAGTTACGTATGTATCAACGGGTTAGCGACAAACCACCCCAACGACGCCAAGCAGACTAAATTCAAACAACAGCGAATCTTCACAATATGTGTAGGTTCGCTTTACCAACTGACATTCCGCACGCCTTTTAAGAATAAATTTGTCTGTATTGCTCGCCTAGACAATCAATAATGATGCGCTGTCGCTCTTTTAGATTTAATACGAGCGGCTTCGTTTCTTGTTGGTACAGTAGAGTGATATTTTCAAAGCATTGAAATACCCAACGTGCCGTGGGATTTTGTCCTGGTTTTTCTTTTGATCCGGGAAGTAACGCTTCTTTTCTTTTAGCGTTTTACGGATTTGATGCTCTAACGAAGCGTAAACCATCAAGCAACTGGTCATCACCATCAGCAGTGCTTCTATACGCTCTGCTTTTTTCAGGTAGATTGAGCTGGTTAAGAAGTCGGGACTTTTAAGAAATCGAAATCCTTTTTCTACAGACTGCTGCGATTTATAATGCTCTAGCAATTGCTCCATGGACAAGTTATCACTCAGGTCGTTAGTGGCAATGATGAACAGGCCCAGTTGTCTGAGCGCTACTTGTCGATTCGATAAGGGGGTAAACAGACTTCCTGAGATTTGGTAATAGTGCCGTGTGGGGGATTGCCCTTTGGTGGGGCGGCCTTTTGTCTGGTAGACCGGAATACGTGTCACTTCAGGCACAACATCTAATGTACGTTGCTTTTTTCGCCATTGCGTTATCGCATTATTGGCATCTGTTTCACAAGCAAACTCTGATTGAGTCAATTTCTTAAACGACTTACGCTCTGCATCAGCTTGTTTCAACATGCGTTTATTTAGACTGTGCTGCTCTCGTTTAAAGGCTTGCTCACTGCGCACCAGCAACCAACGTTGGGGCACATCACCATAGTTTGAGTCTGCCCATATCCCTGAGTAGCCATTTTCCATTGGGGAAAACTCCAAGGTATGTGCCTGGTTAATCAAATCTTTCGCTTCTGTTAATGTTTGCGGGACGCGCGTGATAAATAATTGCTCAAGTTTATGCAGCTCTTCCACTGTTTCTTTGACATAAAGCGCGGCATCTGCCACCAAATACTGACTGGCTTGCGCGGCTTTTAAGCTGTGAATATGAGATTTCACTATCTGTTTAAAGCCCTCCATATCATTGCTGTTGCCGCTAGCGGGTTTCATATACACAGGAATACCCGCCTGATTTTCACAAATAAGGTTGAGGATAACTTGGTTCAATTCGGGTCGATGGTCCCGTGAATACCCCTTCGTAATGCTGATGGGGTTTAAGTCTTCCTCACTTAAGTTTTCCTGGCCATCGTAATGGAAACTGGTTGAGTCCAGATGGACAGAATGACAAGACAAACCTAAATGCTTGACGACGCTTTCACCTATGCTTTGGTAAAGTGATGATACGCCCTTGTCGTACAACGCATCCAAACAACGGCCTAATGCATCGTCGTTAATATCTTCGGCAGCAATTCCTTCACCTAGCAAACGTTCAAGCGGCTTGCTTTCAAAATACTCGCTGTACATATGCAGCGTGCGGCCGGTAAACCCAAGGCCATTGAGCAGCATAGCAACAAACAACTGCCCGAAACTGACTTTGCGCTCGCCAGAATCACCGAGGGCGTGGTCAATTTGCTGAGCCAAATTGATATCTTTACAAAATCCGGCGACTAGGCCGAGATGATCGAGGGATTTGGTTGAAGGATAAGTCACTTCTATTACTCTCACAAAAGAGAGTAATAGATCAAAACTGGAGATCCGCGTCAAGCTTATTTTAATATTTATTTAGGTGCGGAACGACAGTTACCAATGCTGTTCAGGATGAGTCGTTAAATGCAACTTCTGAGATAACAAAGCAAACAACACCGCATGCCCTAATATCATGCTTGCGATAGTCAGGAAAAGGCTCTGTTCATCGTTACCATTCCAAGTTGTCTGTTCTAACGCTATGGAAAGCAGCATGCCTCCAACCAATAACCACACTAATGCAATAGATAGCCATGTACCAGGGTGCGTTACAGTCCAATTAACATAACTAAATACCCCTACGTGGGACGGCTCTTGAGTTGCTTTTGAACCAACCTTACGCTGCATACTTTGAATTTTTAACATTCCCAAATGCCAAAGTACCATTTGTAAAACCCAAACTGTTGCGATGACCATTAACCAATACTCTATAAACTGATTACCCATGACATCGTTTTGGACGGATTGAAAAACCATCTGCAAACTATATTGACTGCTAAAATCCACAACTAAAGGAAAAACGGCCACTAGAATCCATCCACGCAGAGAAGAAATAGACTGACGTAATATCACCAACCCTAGCCCAATCAGCACTCCACTCGTTATATGACTGGAAATCCAAACTAACCCAGTTAAAAATGCGGCAAGATTCCATATGGGTTCAGAGATGATAAAAAGCAGGTACTGCACCAATACAAGGCCAGAAGCAACCGCAATAGCACTGAGAAACACTTGGCAGTAATGGGAGTTACCCACCCGATTATGCAGCATAAACAACGCTGCAATCAGCTTCGCCAAAACCCCGGGCACCACAATTATAATGGTTAGTATGACACTATTTTCAGCGACATTTAGATACCAGGAAGATAAGGTAATCAGCGCTGATTTAAGTAAAAACGCTGGAAAGGCAGCGCCAATCCCAGCGCCATAACAAACCCAAATTAAAGGATGATTGGGTTTTATTCGCCACTCCGCATTCAAATAAGTCGCAAAATAAAACACCATTAACAAACTCGTACATGCAGCCCCACCAAAAGCCAGCAAGCGCGGTAAAAACTCTTCCATGATCACTCCTACCCCTATAATTGCGCTAGCTTGGGACTCATTTTTAGTTGAATTGATACCGTTGGCTTCGACGCATAACTCACCGTAGCGTACATAACAGACGTCTTCTGATTAAACTGAACAGTAATTTGACATACCCGTTCCCCTCTATGGCGATCGACGACAACAAAGTCTGTAAGTGATAGGTCCTGAACTTTCATGGCCGTTTGCGCTATTTCTTGTTCTAACGCACTGCGCGAAAGAGAGTATACAAATTGCGACTCACATTCAGGTAGAGGGTAATCTGGCCGGGCTAACAATACGCCGGTTTGCAGTAACAACAAACAAAGTACAAGTGATGCTAACGATTTTTCGAATTTACTAAACGTAGAAGGCTTTCGAGAGTGCGACTCAGGTCGCAAGGAGGCATTGATATCAAACATATTAAATATCCTTATTACTTAATTTAATTCCATTTATGTCTTGCGTGAAGACAATTAACTACTAGGGTGCTTTTAGTTAAATTTATCAATAAAAGCGGAGTACATCTTTGGCTTAGGTGTTTCCAGCTTTCCTCGCCTTAAACAACCTACCCTAATAACCGGTGAGAAAATTACCACGCAATGTTAATAACATCAAGTGAGAAATACATAAGAGTTAACATCCTGTTAACTCTTATGTTGGAATATACCAATTCATACTGCTTTTTGAAGGGCAACTAACTCGCTTTTAAGTGCTCAATTGCATCTTCTAAACGGTCATCTCCCCAAAACATTTCACCATTTGCAAAAAACATGGGCGCACCAAAAATACCTTTTTCCAATGCCACTTCATTTTGCTTCTTCAATAAATCTTTATTTTCTTCCAATTGAGCTTCATCCATCACCTTATCAGCATCTAGCCCCAAGGACTGTAATACTTCAATAATGGGTTCTGCACGGGAAACATCGATATTCTCTTCAAAGTATTTCTGAAAAATACGTTTGCAGAAATCGCCGCCCCAAGGTTGGCTTTCTGCGATAGTACCTATTCGAGAGGCAAACAAAGCAAAACAAGGAAATGCATCAGGCTTCTTAAACGGCCAATCATTTTTTTCAGATCTGCGCGTCACATCCTTCCACATATAACGTCCCTTTTCAGGAATGTTAGCGGGTAAATCTCGGCCTTGAGCCTTAAATATTGCCCCTAATAAAAACGGCTTCCAAACTACGTCAATGTCGTTTTGTTTAGCCAAATCCCCAAGTCGCATAGCTGTTAAATAGCAATAAGGGCTAGAAAACTCGTACCAAAATTCTAAAACCGGACGGGACATAGTGCCTCCTCAAATAATGTAAGTTGAGTTACAACCCTTTCTTAATTAAATACCGAAAAGGTCGGTTGTCAGTATCACTTGTAACCAAAGTATGATCCATAAAACGACAAAAACTGGGAATATCTCTAACAGTTGCCGGATCATCAGCAATAATCAACAGCGTTTCTCCAGCCTGCATTTTACGAATCTGTAGACGTACCATCATAATCGGCTCAGGGCAGCGTAAGCCAAGCGCATCCAGCTCGCGATTGGCTTGAGCAAACTCACCACAAGCATACTCAGATGCCATACTGATCCCGGTAGGCGGTAATGCTGGGCAGGTATTCCTTAAATTCAGGACGTTCCTGGATAAACTGAATCACATCACCTAGCGTAACAATGGCCACAACTTGAGTGTCGAAATCCTGCTCTACCTCTTGAATAGCAGACAATTCACCTTGGCCTTTTTCCTGACGATCTAATGCGATTAAAACACCTGCTAATGAGGCGCTATTTGCCTGAATTAATGTCATTGATTCACGAATTGCCGTACCCGCAGTAATCACATCATCCACCAGCATAATACGGCCTACAAGTGGACTTCCAACCAAACTGCCACCTTCACCGTGGTCTTTTTTCTCTTTACGATTAAAACAGTAAGGCTTATCAATATTGTGCTTATCAGCAAGTGCCACAACCGTAGTAGACGCAATGGGGATGCCTTTATAGGCTGGGCCAAAAATAACATCGTAGTCAATGTTTGAGTCTACCAATGCAGCCGCATAAAACTGACCTAAACGCGCCAAATCTCTACCCGTACTAAATAACCCGGCATTAAAAAAATAAGGACTAGTACGGCCAGACTTTAGCGTAAACTCACCAAACTTTAACACCTCGCGCTGCAAGGCAAATTCAATAAAATCTTGTTTATATTGCTGCATGTTTCAACATCCAAAAATCGTAACGGGAAATCAATTCAATCAGACTAGTTCAAAGCCGCCTTTTGAACATCAAAAACTTCATGTATACCGCGTTTGGCAAGATCCATCATGTTGTACATCTCTTCGAAACTAAATGGTTCTTCTTCAGCAGTACCTTGAACTTCAATTAACTTGCCAGTATCAGTCATTACAACATTCATATCCGTTTCCGCCGCAGCATCTTCTTTATACTCAAGATCTACAATAGGAATACCTTTATAAACACCAACGGATACCGCAGCAATCATATAATTCATTGGATTGGTTTTAATAATATTTTTAGCACGCATCCAGCTCAATGCATCGGCTAAAGCTACGCAAGCACCCGAAATAGAAGCAGTTCTTGTGCCCCCATCGGCCTGAATAACATCACAATCTATAGTAATGGTGTTTTCACCTAACATTTTTAAATCCACGGCGGCTCGTAATGAACGTGCTATCAACCGTTGAATTTCTAATGTACGACCACTCTGTTTGCCTTTCGCGGCTTCCCGCTGAGAACGGGTATGAGTAGCGCGAGGCAACATACTATATTCGGCAGTAACCCACCCTCGGCCTTCCCCTTTCATAAAACGGGGAACACCCTCAACAACAGTGGCGTTACACAACACCTTAGTATTGCCAAACTCAACAAGTACAGACCCTTCCGCATGACAAGTGAAGTTACGTTGGATTGAAATTGGTCTAATTTGCCCTGCAGTTCTGCCGCTTGGTCGCATCCTGATCTCCTGACTATAAAATGACGTGGACGGGTATTATACGGTTATTTTAACTTTTCTCTCAAAAAGCTGGCGACTTCTTCAAAATAAGTCCTGCGATTGTGTTCAGCATAGAATCCATGGGTTTCTCTTTCAAAACCAAGAAAGCGATATTTCTTATTAGCTTTCTTCAAATTATCCATCAAAATTTCAGCATGCTCAAACGGCGCTCTTGAATCTTCTTTACCATGAGCGATTAACACTTCAGCTTTTAATTTGGCGATATTATTCACAGGAGAAAACTTCTTGAGTTGGATTTTGTCCTCACCAATAGCAGATTTCAAGTAACGTCCTCCCCAGTATAAATCAATAATATCACCTTCTTTATACATCAATTCCAAATCATAAATACCAGCAGTAGCAACTACACACTTAAACAAATCAGGCTCAAGAATGGCACTTTGCATCGCAGAATAAGCCCCAAAACTAGTGCCCATTACACAAACCCGGTTTTTATCAATATGATGATTGGCTATCGCCCATTGAGTACCTTCAATAATGTCCTGTTGGATAAGGTCTCCCCAGTGTAAATAACCTGCGTTCTCAAACGTTCGACCATACCCACCGGAACCTCGGTAATTAAGGCGCAATACTGCATACCCTTGATTCGCCAACATCTGCACTTCAGAATCATAAGCCCAATAATCCCTTACGCCATGAGGTCCTCCATGAATCAACGTAATCAATGGTGCCGGTTTAGTGTCCTTGCCAACAGCTTTATTGAAATATCCATGAATGTTCATTCCATCAGAGGTTTTGAATTGAATAGGGGTAGATTTGGAAAGTAGTTCAGAATTGACCTCAGGTAAGCTCTCATGTAGCAGCGATAACTCGCCTTTTTGCTTATCAAAGAAATAATAAGCACCTAGAGACGTATCAGATTCTGTAAATATTATACTTTTTTGTCCATCAAGGGTTTGGCTGGTGATAAACAATTTTTGACCGGGAAAACTGGACAGCAACGCTTTAAAAGTTCTAGCTTCTTCACTTACATTACTAAAAATCACATAGGAAGAATATCCGCAGGGTGAGAGCACGAGAGTTTAATTTTTGCCAACAGCATTCATTCCTGCCACTAAAACCTTCTCAAGATAATCAGGGCTACCATACGCCCGCTTCTGTTTGCGCGGTATACTGATTTTTCTGGTCCTTTCTGCTCGCAACATATTCAAAGCAAGATGTCTGACTCCCGACAACACCTCCGCAGCATTTCCTCTGTATATCTGACAGGCATCTTCTTTCATTGATACATCTAAAACCCAGTGAAGGCTATTTTCAACAGCCCAATGACTTCGTACCGCGTTAGCAAAACGGGCTTTGGATAGTTTCGCCGAACTAATGTAGTAACGGTGATCCAGTGATGCTTCCTTGCCTTTGATTTGACGAAATCCCAAAGCAACACCAATACTTGTTAAGCCTTTCCACTGAGGGAATTCGGCAGTAATTTTCTCAGCGCTCATGACGTAATAAGCCCTGGCTTCACAGCGCCCATGTCCTTTCTCAAGCGATAATATTTCTTCACCAATCGCCCCTGCCAGAGCTTTTTTCACCGCTTGTAATAATGTTTTTTGATTACCTTTCAATGCCAGAAGATAATCCCCTCCATCATCGACAATTTGTTCGGCAATCGCCGTTTGACAACCCATCGCATCTATAGAAATCAGGCAGTCTTTAATATCCAAAAGTCTCAGTAATTCTGGTATTGCTGTGACTTCATTCGATTTTTTATCTGTTTTTATCTGTCCTAATACAACATTATTTTCGGTCGCAAAGGCATTCACCATGTGGATAGCGGATTGACGATCATTGCGATTGTAAGAGCTACAAAGACGTTTACCATCTATCGCAATGAGTTGCCCCTCAGATAAATCAGCCACCGATTTCATCCAGCCAATAAAACAATGCTGAAACTGCACGGGGTCAACACGGGATGTTACCCGTGCAATTGTATCGTGTGCCGGGAGTCTGTTCGGAAATAATCCCTTACTCCTAAACCAATCAAAATGAAGCTCACCGAAATCTTCAATATCTTCCCAACCCGTTGCTCCGGCAATAGAAGCACAAACAAGCAGGAATAAAATGTCTGTAAATTTATGGGTGACTTTCGCAAATTGGCGGGGATCTTTAATACTACCGAAATGTTGTTCAAATACGCTGGTGACCATCTTACACTCCTCAAAAGGAAGTATAAGATCATGCCAGATTAAGTGTGTCCAATAGGTAAACTAGATCTTAGCTATATTGTTTAAAAAACGTTCATGATCTTACCCTGAGAATATCCGTCATCCAAATTTAAGGCGTAAACGGAGTTTTGATCAGAACTAAATATAACATCTGAAATATCCACATTTTCGTGGGTGTATAAATGCTGCCGCTTACCCGTTTCCAGAGAAAGTTTAAAGAAGCCGGTTTTATCCTGCCCATAATTATCCAGAATATATAAATTATTTCCTGACTCATCGAATCGAAGCGCCTGAAAATGACTACCAAAAAGAGACGATGGCAATTCAATCCATTTACCTTCCCCTTGCTCATATTTAAAAAAGCCAATGTCTCCATTTTTGCTCTTTCCATAAGCCAAACGCAGATTTGATTGCTGGTCAGTTATAAAAATTGCGCTAGGTATTGGTGCGCGGGTAATAGGAATATGCATTTTACCGCTGTACACATTCAATTTGTAAACCTTAGATAAACCATCGTTCTCCTCCGACATCGCTTCAGAAGAAATCAATACATGTTTATCATCACTTGGCAGATAATCAATAATGCGGGCCCAACCATGAGTTGCCCTGCGACTGTCACTCCTTGGTACACCTGCTCGGTAACCAAAAATCATACGTCCAGACTTGCCATCAAAATTTACAGCGTACAATTCACCATAATTTTCCAGTTCCTCTTCCCATTTACTCTGTTGAAGCACTGACATAACAATACGTTCATTATTAACCCATTGTATTTGCCCAACTTCATCATCACCCCGAAAGGAAAACAAACCCACGTGCTCAATGGTTTTACTGTCATATACGACTAATTTTCGCTTTCCATCAACACGCATAACAACGGCAAAGTACTTCCCGTCTGGGGATAACTTAACACTGACGTATTCACTTTGCTTGGCAAAAACTTCGAGGGATAACTGTGCTCTAACACTTGATGAAAAAAATAAACCAAAGAAGATTAAAAAGGCAGAATAGCGAAAATTCAATTGTAATTTATTCACCATAAATATGTTCCTTGTCCCTTAGATAATTAGAATATGAGCCAACAAACACTGGCTCACATTGCATTCTCAATAATTAATTACTGTAAATGCTCTTTCAAAAAGTCAGCAACTTCCTGAAAATATGCCCCGCGATTTTCATCACTATAAAAACCATGAGCTTCTGTGGAACGAGTAAACCACTTGTAGTCTTTTCCGGACTTTTTGAGGCTTTCAGCCAATTTTTCAGCATGCTCAAAGGGAACACGTTTATCTTTTTCACCGTGGGCAATCATAATGGCGGCTTTCAATTTATCC
Organism: uncultured Gammaproteobacteria bacterium; assembly: GCA_942490545.1. Lineage (GTDB taxonomy): Bacteria > Pseudomonadota > Gammaproteobacteria > Enterobacterales > Alteromonadaceae > Paraneptunicella. The sequence continues at coordinate 127,344 of CALNXX010000011.1, forward strand.
ACATTATGAACTGGTGAAAACTGCCTCCATATGGATTTATCGGTTCCTAAAGCCATTTCCAAGTAACTTTCACCATAACCACGCTCAAGAATATCACCGGCATTAAACATCATTTCCAAATCGTACACTCCAGCATTGGCCACCACACATTTGAATAAATCAGGCTCTAATATTGCCGATTGAACCGCTGAATACCCCCCAAAACTAGTGCCCATAATGCACACTTTATTGGCATCAATATTCTGGTTCGTTATGCCCCACTTTGTGCCGTCAATAATGTCATGCTGAGTCAAATCACCCCAATGTGTATAGCCAGCTTCCATATGTTTTTTCCCATAGCCTTCTGACCCTCGATAATTCACACGCAAGACCGCATATCCTAAACTGGTTAGCAATTGCACTTCACGATCAAATAACCAATAGTCTCGTACATCATGAGGACCGCCATGAACCAAAGTCACCATTGGTATTTTTTTATCCGCTTTCGCCGCCACTGGGCGACTGAAATAACCATGAATAGTAACACCATCTCGCGTAGCAAAAGACACCGGGGCAGAAGTAGACAATTGGTTTTGAGCAAGCTTGCCCAAGTTATTAAATAACAGTGATAGCTTATTGGTTGGCTTATCGTACAAATAGTAAATGGTTGGATTAATGTCTGAAGCAACCGCGACAACACTCTTGCTTCCATCGTCACTTTGGCTGGTAATTCTTACGTCGTGCCCCGCAAAAGTATTGATTAATGACTTAAACGTTTTGGCTTCATCACTAGAATGATTAAAAACCACATAAGCCGGATACCCAGGATCTATTCTTAATGCATACACATTGGTTTTATCCGCACTAAAAACGGCATTGGTTATATCAACTTCTTTATCCGTGTATAAATGCTTTCTTTCACCCGTTTCCAGATTCAGTTTAAACAAACCCATTTTGTCTTGGTTATGATTATCAATTACATATAACGAATCACCCTTTTTATTAAAACCAAGGGGCAAAAAGGCCGTGCCAAAATCTTCATTTGGAATTTCTTCCCAATTTCGGCCATCCGGAATATATTTATAAGCCCGCTTATTGTTGTCATCATCAGTTCCTAGCACTAGGCGCAAATTGGACTGTTGGTCCGTGAAAAAAGTGGAATATTTTATGGGCGACTTGGCAATATTTATCTTCAATTCTCCGGTGTACACATTCAGTTTATGTACTGTCGATACCTGAACACCCTTATTTGACCTAGGATCAAAATTTGACCTAGGCTCAGATTCAATCAAAATATGTTGTTCGTCATTAGGCAGATAATCAATTATGTGAGCCCAGCCAACAGAAGCTCTTATCCCAGAGAAAAAATACCCCTGTCTGGAACGGTAGCCATAAATCATTTTGGCCCTTGAACCATCGTAATTAACAGCATACAACTCACCATAATCTTGGAGTTCTTCCAACCAACCTCGTTTATGAAAAACCTTAATAACTAAACGCTCATTGTTTACCCAATGTGCCGTTCCAACTTGTTCTCTTCCCGCAAAAACCGTAGAGCCAACCATTTTAAAAGTTACGGCATCAAAAACGACCATTTTTCTCTGCCCTTCCTGAGTAAGCACAACGGCTAGATGTTTTCCATCAGGAGACAATTCAACTTCATGATATTTAGAAGCTTGAGCGATTTGTTGGGGAGTAAGTTGTGATGTAGTTTGTAGTGGGGTGGATTGTGCCAAAACTGGCAAAGAAAATAGCATTAACATTGCGATAGCATATTGCAGGGTGTGTTTAATCATTCCTGATTCCTTGTGTAATAAAATTCCAAAACTATTTGCATTGGCAACAACTACAATGCAAGGACAATAATTATGGCATACACTCTTCATTGCGCAAGGTTTAAAGCACCAAAATGCACAACAAGATTAACCGTATTGGTAATACAGGGAGAATGTACAGGGAGAGCTATCCGTTTCAATTAAAGTCCTTGAAATTCAGAACCACTAAAATTGATGAACGACGAATAGAAATTGGGACGACAAGCCGCCGCCCCTATTGAAAACCTATTGCAGATGCTTTTTCAAAAAATCAGCAACTTCTTGAAAATACGCCGCACGATTTTCTTCATTGTAAAAACCATGGGTTTCAGTTGAACGAGTAAACCAGTGATAGTCTTTACCCACTTTCTTGAGGTTATCTGCTAATTTTTCAGCTTGCTCAAAAGGAACGCGTTCATCTCGTTCGCCATGTGCAATCATAATCGCCGCTTTTAATTTGCTAACATGATTCACCGGAGAGAATTCGCGTAATTTCGCCTTATCAGAACCAACAGCCATCTCTAAATAACTCTTGCCCCACCCTCGCTGAGGGATATCACCAGCGTCATACATCATTTCCAAATCGTACACGCCTGCATTTGCTACAACGCATTTAAACAAATCCGGTTCCAAAGTAGCTGATTGCACAGCAGAATATCCACCAAAACTACCGCCCATAATACACACTTTACTCGCAGCTATATTCTGGTTTTCAATGGCCCATTTAGTACCATCAATAATATCGTATTGAGCCAAGTCACCCCAATGCTTATAGCCCGCTTTTTCATGTGCTTTACCATAACCACCAGAACCTCGAAAGTTGACTCTAAGAACAGCGTATCCCTGATTAGCCAGCATTTGTACTTGGCTGCTATACAACCACGTATCTCTTACGCCATGAGGCCCACCGTGAACCAAAGTAATCAGAGGAATTTTAACATCCGGTTTAGCTGTAACTGGACGACTTAAATATCCATGAATAGTAGCCCCATCTCTCGCTTTAAAAGATACCGGCTCGGCAACAGCCAGCTGGTTTTGGTCTAATTTACCCAAGTTACTAAACAGCATGGAAAGCTTATTACTTACTTTGTCATAAAAATAGAAAGCAGAAGGATTAATGTCAGAACTCACCGAGAGCACCATTTTATTACCATCCTTACTTTGACTGGTAATGCTGACACGATGCCCTGCAAACGTTTTAATCAAAGACTTAAAGGTTTTAGACTCATCGCTTGAACTGTTAAACACAACATAGGCTGGATACCCCGGATCAACGCGCACGGCATACACTTTGTTATTATCAGCACTGAAAACGGCATTGCTAATATCAACATCTTCATCTGTGTATAAATGCTTTCTCTCACCGGTATCCACATTGAGCTTAAAGAGGCCGTCCTTATCTTGGTTGTGATTATCAATAATGTATAACCAATCACCTTTTTTGTTGAACCTTAGAGGCGTAAATGCCGTACCAAAATCTTCGTTTGGAATTTCTTCCCAAGTTCGGCCATCGGGAATAAATTTATATGCACGATCGATGTTTTCATTATCAGTGCCCATCACAAGGCGTAAATTAGAATCTTGATCAGTATAAAAATTAGGGTATGGAATAGGCGATTTAGCCAAAGCATTACTCATTAAACCACTATAAACATTAAGCTTATGCACGGTAGACAGCTTTTCACCACCTTCTGACATAGGACGAGATTCAATTAAAATATGCTTATCATCCTCTGGTAGATAATCAATTATATACGCCCATCCCCGAGTCGCTTTCCGCTTTTTAACATAAGTGCCCGTACTCGTATCATTATTGCGATAACCGTAAATCATTTTGGTACGAGTGCCATCAAAATTCACTGCAAATAACTCACCGTAATAATGCAGCTCTTCCAACCAACCTCGCTTATGAAAAACCTTAATAACAATACGTTCATTGTTAACCCAATGAATGCTTCCGACCTGCTCTTTACCAGAAAAAGCCGTTGCCCCTTTCATTTCAAAGGTTTTACTGTCCAGAACCACCATTTTTCGCGAGCCATCCTGGACCAACACAACTGCAATATACTTGCCATCTGGTGACAGTTTAGCACTATGGTATTTTGCGCCTTGAGCGAGTTGGGTGGGAGTAAGTTGAGCCAAAACTGGCAGAGATAACAATATGAGGGCAGCGGCAAAAAAGCGCTGAGCATGTTTAATCATTCCTGATTCCTATTTAATTACGAGTTTCCAATTTCATTCCTGCAAAGCATGATAAAAACACCTTAAGAAATGAAGATTCTAAGCTGGCTAATTATGGCAGATACCCCATGTTACGCAACCAAATGCACAACAAGATTAACAGCACCTGCAACACAGGGTAGAATGTCGGTTCAACCACAAGGAATTCATACATGATTTACAGCATGACCGCCTTCTCTCGCAAAGAACTCAAAGGTTCTTGGGGCACCGCAGTATGGGAAATTCGTTCCGTAAACCAACGCTTTTTAGAAACCTACTTCCGTTTACCCGAACAATTTAGAAGCTTGGAGCCAGTACTAAGAGAACGTTTCCGCAAAAAACTGCAACGAGGCAAAGTAGAGTGCAACCTACGTTTCAGCGACGATGGTGCCCAGGTCAGCAAAATAACGCTCAACGAAGCGTTAGCCAAACAAATATTGACCGCAGCCGACTGGATACAATCCCATGGCCAATCAAGCGGTGTTAATCCTATTGATATTCTACGTTGGCCCGGTGTTGTAGCCGCAGAAGAAACCGATATGAGCGCCATTCAATCAGAACTATTGAAAGGGCTAGATGAAGCATTGGAAGACTTTATCAAAGCCCGCGCAACCGAAGGCAATGAACTTAAAAACCTAATAGAACAACGCTTAGATGCCATCGAAATAGAAACCGCCAAAGTAAAAGAACAAATGCCACAAATAGTGCAGTGGCAAAGAGAAAAACTCATCACCCGTTTCGAAGAAGCCAAAGTTGAACTTGAAGAAGGTCGCGTAGAACAAGAAATGGTCATGCTCGCGCAAAAAGTAGACGTAGCAGAAGAACTCGATCGCCTAGCCGCCCATGTAAAAGAAACGCGCAACATCATCAACAAAGGCGGCGCTTGTGGCAGACGTCTCGACTTCATGATGCAAGAATTCAACCGAGAATCAAATACACTAGGCTCCAAATCCATCAACGCCGACATCACCCAATCAGCAGTGGAATTAAAAGTGCTAATTGAGCAGATGAGAGAGCAGATCCAGAATATTGAGTAGTGTTTTTGAGAGTTCATAGTTGTTCAACAGGAACTAAGTCGCCTTTAACCACTGGGACTCACAGTTCCACATTGTTTATACATGTTCTCCTCTAGTTCATAATTTATGGTGACAAAGATGGTGACAAGTTAGTCTGATAACTAACAACGCCAACCACTTTGTCACCACACCATGAATGCCCAACAAGTCAAACCTTTGATAAAAAAAACAGATACTGGACGTTATCAAGTAGATGACAACCTCTACCTGCGAATTTCATCAAGCAAAACCACATCTTGGACATTTCGTTATAAAATAAACGGCAAACGAAAAGAGGCTTCACAAGATCGTTTTTTAACAAAGAATGAAATTGAGCAAGTTTTCAAAACCCTTAAAGACACTCAAGATAGCTTCGTTAGACAAAACTATATTGCTTGTATCATTCTGCTTTGCCTTGGTGTTCGTAAAGATGAGCTATTAGCAGCCCCTTGGTCTGAATTTGATCTCGAATCAAAAATTTGGAAGTTGCCAAAGGAAAGAAGCAAAAGTGGCATCCCCATTGCCAGATCTGCTCGTTCAATATTTTGAAGAACTTAAAATACTATCAGTAGGCTCAAAATTCGTATTCCCGAACAGACGAGCCAGTAAAAGGTTTCCTCATATATCTCACGATACATTGAATGCTGCCTAGGCTAGTTTGTTTAAGAAAGAATTGTTAACGGTAGACCATTTCACCCTGCACGATTTACGAAGAACCTGCCGAACGCTCATGTCAAACATAGGTGTTCAACCTCACGTTGCTGAAAGGTGCTTAAATCACAAACTACCTAAGATTATGGGAACCTATGACAAATACGGCTATTTCGAAGAAAGGAAAGAGGCACATCAAAAGCTAACCGATGAGCTAGCAGGGTTTTTCTAGGCTGTTTGGTGAGTTCAAATAAGAGTTACTGAAAAGTGCATTGCTGTTTATTTGAGCAAGGCAATTCAGGCAAGGGTTCTAGTCATTCAGAGACTTTGTTTTCGCTTTTTATGATCTTCACTGGAATTCATTAATCCTTGAACGCTACAAATCAGCCGCGCCGCTTTTTGGCGTCGGCTGAATTTGTCTTGTTAGGTGTTGTTTGTATACAAGCATCTCTATTAGCTCGAACAATTGCGGAGTTAGGATGGTCTTTGCCAAAAACTTTCTCCATAACTGATAGGCTTTGATCATAAAAAAGAGTTGCTTTCTCCAACACCCCCATTGTGCTGTAGAGACCAGCAAGATTATTTAACATTATTGCTACCTCTGGATGTTCTGACCCGAGCAATTGTTCACGAACGGCGAGTGCTCGGTGATAGAGATGCTCTGCCTCGGAATAGCGCCCCTGTACCTCGTAAAGCGCGGCCAAATTGTTTAGTGTGGCTGCAACCTCTGGATGATCTGATCCAAACAACTGTTCACGAATGGCGAGTGCTTGGTGATAGAGGCGTTCTGCCTCGGTATAACGCCCTTGCGCCTTATACAATGCAGCAAGATTATTCAGTGTGGTTGCGACCTCAGGATGATCCGGCCCAAGCAACTTTTCGCGAACGGCGAGTGCTCGGTGATAGAGATGCTCTGCCTCGGAATAGCGCCCTTGCGCTTCATAGAGCGCGGCCAAATTGTTTAGTGTAGTCGCGACTTCTGGATGATCCGGCCCAAATAACTGTTCGCGAACGGCGAGTGCGCGATGATAGAGGTGTTCTGCCTCGGAATAGCGCCCTTGCGCTTCATAGAGCGCGGCCAAATTGTTTAGTGTAGTCGCGACTTCTGGATGATCCGGCCCAAATAACTGTTCGCGAACGGCGAGTGCGCGATGATAGAGGTGTTCTGCCTCGGAATAGCGCCCCTGCGCCTCATAGAGCGCGGCCAAATTGTTTAGTGTAGTCGCGACTTCTGGATGATCCGGCCCAAATAACTGTTCGCGAACGGCGAGTGCGCGATGATAGAGGTGCTCTGCCTCGGAATAGCGCCCCTGTGCCTCGTAAAGCGTGGCCAAATTATTCAGTGTGCCTGCAACCTCTGGATGATCTGATCCAAACAACTGTTCACGAACGGCGAGTGCTTGGTGATAGAGGCGTTCTGCCTCGGCATAACGCCCTTGCGCCTTATACAATGCAGCAAGATTATTCAGTGTGGTTGCGACCTCTGGATGATCAGGCCCAAGTAATTGTTCGCGAACGGCGAGTGCGCGGTGATAGAAGTGCTCAGCCTCAGCATAGCGCCCCTGCGTCATGTAGAGCGCGGCAAGATTGTTCATCGACGTTGCAACACTTGGATGTGAGTCACCGAGTCGTTGCTCTTGTAATTGTAATAACTCACTTAATCGCAACTCTGCGTCTTTATAGTCCCGAGACTCTAATGCCACCTCTGCTTTCTTTCGTAGAAGATCAAGGTCTTGTTGAGGGGCCATTAGTCTGCCCCTCCTGAATTGCGAGGGCCATTATTTCTATTACCAGTCTTTATTTCATCAATTAGTTCTTCAATTGTAGTCATATTTCGTAACGCTAATAATGCCTTAATTAACCATATTGCTGATCCAATACCTGCAATAACAAATATTGCTTTCCAGGTGGCGCTACTGAGACCAAGGTCATTAAATGTGGCTGTTACGAGCGTTGCTATAATTGTTATTAGAAGAGATAAGGGAGCGACCCAATCAGTATGCCGTTGGGAGCTTCTCAGATATGAATCTAACGAGAGACGAATCTTATCCTCAGTAGTGACTATTACAGACTGTTTGACATTAAGCGAAACCCGCTCGACCGAAACAAGCTGTTCAACTGAGGTTATGTTGTCACCTTTATCGGTTTCTTGATCGGACATCCCATCTCTCATATGTTTAATCAGTTTTACTGTGCGGACTATAGATCTAAGCACCTAACGCCCTAATAATGGGCAAATTGTAGTTGGTTAAAATAGGCGACGCAGGAGCAAAAACCAACTGTAATTTGTCCTGTTAATTAGCTTGTTAGCTACCACCTTGAGGTGGCTGTTCAGAATCTTTTGGCTTTTTAAACAATTTATCCATCATTTTCCCCAACTGCTCTTGAACCTTAAAGTGGTATAGCCCACCCATATATGCAATCAACACCATTGCTTCATTTGTAAGCTTAACCTCTGAGCTTGATGAAACACTAACACCAACACCTGTTTTAACAATGAAATACAAAATAACACCTGTAATGCCACCACCTACAATTAGTGTTATGTAACCAATAAAGTCAAAGAAATGAGGGAGGAATTTGGGCTCTTCATATACGACTTCATTAATATCAGTTGCCCATGCTTTCGCACAATACGTAGAAACACCTAACATTCCCATACCAAATAAAGCAAGTATCTCTCGAGCAACGCTATTAGTTAAAGTTGAAAAAGCATTTAGAAAAACTACACCAAATGAAAGGTAGCCACCTATAGCAAACCCTAAAAGAATAGTTATTACTATAGGGATATAGCACCAATAACTTTGTTTCATCTCCAAACTCCTTGTGGTAGCTAACAGTGTATTACTGCGAATTCTCGGTATGCCCACTTTTAAATCCATACTAAAAATTCAACATTTTTAAATTTCGCCAATACTAGCAATAGCTTGAACCAAGTTACTAGCATTTTAATACAGCAAAATTTTGGAGAAAGCGAGAATTGGGATTTATAAAGGTCCCTGTAAATTTTCATTCCAGATTTTACTTTATTAAAAATCAATAAGTTAGAAATCGGCTATGTTAGCGATAGTTGTTGAAATCGAGCTTTGATTATCATGTCACTTAGAAACTGTTCAATAGTTCGCTTTGCCCCTTCAGTTTGCTCGAACCATCTGAACCAACCCAGATATTTGTGCAAGTTCTTCGTTGCAACGCCATGGAAACCTTTAACCCATTGTTTCACTCTACCATGGTAATTATTGACATTCTGGATATGAAAAACTTTATCTTTTACCCGTTCCTTAGCTGAAGCGTTCAGTTCGATGTGTTTTATGTCTTCTTTCTTCGTCAGCCAGTAATAATTCAGGTGCCCGTCGCTGCATAGAACAAGACCCGAGGCCAGTCTGGGCAATAGATCCGGCTTTAACTCGCTCAATGTGAATTTTGCCATAACTTTATCAAAAATATGACCACTTCGATCTTTGGCAACAACAACTTTTACTTTGCTTTCAGCTTTATCCGTACCACGTTTTCTTGCTTTACGCCCCAGAGAGCGATTCCCCTTTTCCGACAGATTGAAATGTGTTTCATCTATCTCGACAATACCTTCCAGCCTATGATCTGTAAGGTTATCTGTTAACTTCAGGAACTTGTGCCGCCATCTGAATGAAGTGGTTAGGGAAATGCCACATTCTGCCGCTGCCGGACGCAAAAAAGTGCCATGTAACATGGTTTCAATATAGTGTTCCCATTTATCCTGATGATGCATTCCGTTAAGTTCTGTACCTGTAAGCCCATTAAATGTCGTTCTACATGATTTACAGCGATATCTTTGTCTCTTGCCACTTGTTCCCCATTTTTGCAATTCAACACTTGCGCAATGAGGGCAATCGGCAACATTAGACTCAAGCATTTTAGTGATGCATGAAACATCCGCAGGATTGGAAAGCAAAGCTTCGAGCTTCATCTTCTGTTTTGGTGACAAGTGACTAATCACCTGTTTTAACTCGGAAAATTCTGCTGCATTCATTTATGGACCTTCAACTATTCATCATTGACACTGTAATTATATACAGTTCAACAAATTTAGCTAACATAGCCTAGAAATCTATTATCTGTTGAAAACGAGAATTGAACTGCGTGAAAGAGAGAAAAATAGTTGTTAAATACGCACTCATCTATTATAACTGTATGTATATACAGAAATATTGAAGGGAATCACATGTCGCTGTTTATTGAATCCGTGCGGGCAGAACTAAGAGTAAAGCACTACAGCCTACAAACCGAAAAATCATATTTAGCGTGGATAAGACGCTTTATTCGCTTTCATGATCTGAAGCATCCCAAAGATCTCTTCAACGCTGAAATTAAACAATTCCTCAGCCACCTCAGTTTGAACCGCCAAGTCAGTGCGGCAACACAAAACCAAGCCTTATGTGCCCTCATTTTTATGTACAAATACGTTATTAAGCGTGAAATTGTCGGGCTTAGCTATTCGCTCACTAAAAAGCCAAAGAGGATGCCAACTGTATTAGACGCTAATGAGGCTGGTATCATTATTAGCTTAATGAAAAGAAAATATAAATTGATCACTGCACTACTGTATGGCTCTGGAATGCGGATCAATGAAGCTCTGCGCTTAAGAATAAAAGACATTGATTTTTCGAACAAAACGATATTTATATTTCGAGGGAAAGGTGGAAAAGATAGATATACCTTACTCCCTCAAAAACTCATAAGGCCAGTTCAACAACAAATCGAAATCTCAAAGCAGGTTCATAAAAGAGATTTGGAAGATGGATATGGATTGACATCACTACCTCCCAGCTTGATCAGAAAATACGGTAATGCTGTAAAAGATGTAGCGTGGCAGTACCTATTTACTTCCTCTACACGCTGTGAACACCCTCACGATGGTTATATTTGTCGACATCACATTCACCAAACGGCTTATAGAAAAAACCTACGCACTGCTGTTTTAGCTAGCGGGATTAATAAACGCATTACCGCGCATACTTTTCGTCATTCGTTCGCAACACAATTATTACGAAATGGGACAGATATAAGAACCGTTCAGGATCTTCTTGGTCATAGCGATGTGCGAACTACTGAAATTTACACACACGTTATAGGTACGCGATTCAATGGAACTACCAGCCCTTTAGATAAGCTTATCTGGTGATTAAAAGCCAATGCGGCATTCAAATCCTGATATTCTGATGTGCTATTCAAGACATGCTGATGGATTTTTGACTAAGGGAAGCTTAAGCTTCCCCTAAGTGATCTTGCTTATAAAATCCATCAAGCCAGTTGTCTAGATCTTCTTTGAGATATCGGACAGATCGCCCAATCTTGATAAATCTCGGTGCGGATGTTTGACTTTCCCGGTTGCTTTCCATTCTGGACTGCCTCAAAAAAGATCGGCTCATACCGATATACTGGGATGCTTCAATTTCTGAAAAAGCCCGTTTGGTTGCTGTTAGTAATCCTAGTTCCATAATTTCCCCGTGTTGTGAACAAAGTGTGTGAATCAACACCGAGAAAGGTACATGCTCGGAATTTGCGAATAAGCTTAAATGCAAAATTCTGAGCTTAAGTGCAAAACATAATAATTTGAGGGAGTGGCTACTTGATTTCAAACTGTAAGCCGTTTTCTCACCCTAGAAACAGCACCATCAAAAGTTGACAGTTTGGTAACGGAAGAATTCCCATACCGACTTTTCCAAGCGATTTCTGAATGGGACACATCCATAAGAATGCCATCAGTATCAAAAGTGCGTTCATCCAGATCTATTGAAACCTCGTCTTCCAGAATCCGCCGTGCTTCTTTTGCGCTGGTTTTAGGGTTAGTTAGCAATATCTTTTCAAATAGCTCTGTAAGCTGATTTGAGCGCTTTTTTGGTGTTTCCGGTGGTGGTATTTCAATTGGCTTACTTTCAATTTGCTCTTGTTTATGGGAAAGAGACGCAGGCTGCTCTTTGATGATTCCTAAACGAGCCAAATATTGATGATTTAGACCTGTAAATAGGTGCTATATACTGGTCTTTATGTCTTGGAATTAGAAGGCTAACCCCATGCAAACCAAATTCTCAGAAGACGTTATTCCCCTTAAAGATTTGAAGGTTAACCCCGGAAGAGTGGTTAATCACACCAAAGATACCCACCGTCCCATATTACTTACCAGTCGTGGTCAAGGTGTTACTGTCATGCAAGGCCTTGAATAATATGAAAAAAGTGAAGAGGAAAAAGAATTCATGAAGGCTGTGGCGGCGGGTTTAATGGAGGTTCGGGAAGGAAAGGAGTTAGAGCTTGATGAAGTAAAGAAAAATCTGGGTATCGAATAAGTGAAAATATTCGTATCTAACTCAGCATACGGTGATCTAGAAAGCATTAAAAAATACTATGAGAAAGAAGGTGTTCCTCATATTGGAAAGCTATTTATTTCCGCCATCATCGAGCATGTTCAAACGTAATTAATAATCCGGATATTGGGCGGGTAGTACCGAAATTTGGTGAAGAAAGAATACGAGAATTCATTCTCCCTTCCGGGTTGTTTACCTAAGAGAGCAAGATTCAATTCACGTCATTCGTGTGTGGCGTAGTGAGCGGCTATTAAAGTTGCCAGAAAATGAAACATAACAATTGCATTGAGCAATATGTTTGGCATAGAAATTCTTAAATGGTGGCCCCTCGCATGGTTGAGGATATTTTGCCTAACTAGCGAGTTGGATATGACGAAATTTTTCGCGGTTGACCCTGTAACTGATCAGCATTACACGCTTAACGAGCTTTTTACTTTTAGGGGTGTAATTAAGCAGCTATAGCTTTCCACTCACCTTGGTTTTCTTCTAAACAAATCTTACTTTGCATATCTGCGATTTCAGCGTCTGCCAATGATTCAATAGTGAGTGAAACATGACTTTCTTTATCAATTGATTCCAAATATAAAGCTCGTAACATAACGTCTGCTAAGTGAGGAACTTCGATTTCCCCTTTTTCCCATCGAGCAATCGATTGTCTATCACAATAAATTAATTGCCCAAGTCCAGTTTGTGATAAGTTAAATTCCTTACGCAAGAACTTTAGCTGGGTAGAAGACATCCATTTTTTCTGTGTACAAATAGCAACAGCAATAACTTGTTGGATACCATCAAAGTTTGTGAAACTTACGAACTCTTCACCATCTTCTTTTGTGACAACAAATCCGTTTTTTAGGTAGATGTTTTCAAGGCCGCTTTCGGTGTAATGATACATAACTTATTTCTCTCTAATAGATACGCTGCGCTCCACCATTCTATCCTTCGTATGCTTACCAATACTGATTCTATGTTTATGATTCTTGGCTAAATCATTAATTGTTTATTTAGCTACGCTCATTCTTAACGGGAACTCGCTAACAGGTGTTGATTCAGTGTTGTTAGTCATAACTTTCCCTGTTAACTTTGTATCATTATGATACACCAGATTTTGAGAATCAAATGTATCTTTATGATATATTTTATCTGAAGTGTAAATACCTAAAAATAAAGTCCGTGAACCAACAAACTAGCAAGACGCTTAAGTCACCTGTTGGCACATAAAACCCAAAATCGACATAATTAGATGCTTATGTCGATTTAAAATACATATAGAGAAACCAAGATAATATAGTATACGGAACTGAGATTATTCAGACATTAAAGGCTTCTTGCTTCATGATTTGCTCTGCTCGACTAACCCCTAAGCGCTGGGCGACCTGTTGCCACTGCTTCGCCGCGTTTAACACCTCGTCATAAATTTGTGTTGCCTCGTTCTGCGAAAGCCTGAAAAAGTCTTTTACATCAAAGGCAAGCTGGTAATCTAACGCGTTGTCTGTATCAGTAATATTCAGATGAAGGCCTTGCTTACCTACAATGGGGTTTAAATCGTAAGCCGGTGATAGCTTCCAGCCTTTATTCGTTAGCAGAAATCCGTGATTTCGCAGGTGGTCGTCCGTGTTAGACACCGCAATATTAAA
>CALNXX010000012.1:0-7500 GCA_942490545.1 uncultured Gammaproteobacteria bacterium
TAAATTAAGGCGAAATTTTGAACCTAATTTGATTAACTCTTCAATTTCATCATAATTTTCTGAAAAATTTCCCAAACTAAATTTCTGTACCTTTATCTTGAGACAGCATCGCGTTTCACGTGTACACCCATACTTGACGGCGGCTGTCGTCCGACATTACAGCCCACTCGTTTTTTGAGCTCTAGATCAACATAACCCACTGTCGTTACTTCGGTTTCGCTTCCAGCCTTTGCACCAACGCATCGATTTGAGCTCCCCAAGCATGTTTTGAAGGGGCCTTCATTCTGAGCGGTTCGTTTTTCCACGATCTCAGACACTTTTTGTCAGCAAGATCCAAAATATCTGTACTGTCGCGTCGCTCAGGGACAAGAGCGGCCTCGGCAATATATTAGCAGCGCCTATTAGTTCCCACCGTATCATGCTCTTTTCTTCTCAGCGTGTCTGACGCATTGGCAGCACTAGGCGTATTCTTAGCAAGCTCTCCCAAATAAGCAAAGCCCCGCGCGCTTCATCAAGTTTTTCATGATGCTCCGGTCTCAGATACGGTGACGAGATCGACGGGTTAACACGTTCAAGTAATCGAATAATTCCACGATAAAAATTTGATGAAACTATTGTAGAAATCGAAATCTGTTGGAATTTCCGGTACTTTGTCCCACGCGTCAGGAGAAATTTGGCATGTACTTCCTAAAACTGATTGCTCCGCTTCAAATGGCTAGATGAGGAGGTATTTTTAATTTTTGCGACTTTTGGAACTCACAAATCTTTTGCCGGTACGCCTTTAACACTCACAGTACTTTGCTCTTCTACAAATCTAGCCTTACAGTATCCTAGAATAGCATTAGCTTCACCAGCACTGCTTCTTTTGGAATGACTAAATACCTTCCTTGGCGTTTCATTTTTAGTTGATGCTATTTGGTCTTTAAATAAACTCTACCGCTAACTGTAGAAACAGCCACTTTTCCACTACCTTTATTTGCGGCAAGTTCTAACCAACGATTAGGGCACCATATTTTGCTTTTGCGCTGTTTGCAATCACTCGTAACTTCGTTGATGGTTTTCCCCCCAGCGTGAGCTTCTATATCACGTCGGGCAGAAATATCTTCCGGCGTCATTCCCACGCATTCGTTACGTCCACATCTCCGTTTTCAGACAATTCAAAAACGCTTTCTACCGTACCGTTAGCAGTTGTAAGTTCCCAATCGAGACACTTTGTCCAATTTGCCAAATCCATATCTCCATTTGCGGTTTCAATCCGTACATCTGGACTCTTTATGTCAGTTTGTATATCGCCATTAACGACGTTAATTTTTGGATTTGTCTGCCTGTGAACCTTCATCGCTAATATCAGCATTGGCAGCTTCAATTCGAATCTTACCATTCAAATTTTTAGTCGGCAATATCGCCGTTTGCCGACTCGATTTGAATTTTACCAGTGACGTCTTCTACCGTAATTTCTCCATTTACCGTATCAACACCTACGCCTGAGTTAAGCTTGTTTGCAACAACATCTGCGATCAACGCTGGTGTATGCACCTTGCTCTTTTTGGAACGTAAATTTTTGGGTTATCGCCAGCTTCGTCTTTGAATTTCTGCTGCTATAGCGAGGCATTTCTTGGCATTTCTACTACTACTATTAGAATGCCATTACTTGTTCTTTCAAAAATGAGCTTTTCTGCTTTCTCGTTAAGTTCACCCTTCACTTGAACCAGTTCTTTGTCCCAACCAACTATTTTGGCTTTGCCATTAACATGTTCAATTTCAATATCGTCTTTACCACGTTGCTTTTGAAGCTGACTATCTACTTGTTCGCCAGCGAGGAGCTGCAAGAGTACATTGAGACAATGCTTGCCCAAAAGAATGTGCTTATTCTTTATGATGCTCATTGATATTCTCACAATAGAGGTAGGTAATTTAAATTTTTTTGCCACTTAGGCGCATATACTTTTTCAATTAGTGAAATCTGCTGTTGATAAATCTGCTGTAGCATTTTCAATAAGGATTACATTATCCGAGATCTTCTTTCAGCGCCGATTTGATGGCAACTGCCGCGCTCATCTAATTCGGTTAGCTGTCCTTGCCAGTTCTTGAGCCAATGGTGTACCTCCCTCAAAACTGGCCAGTAAGGCTTCTTTATGCTGGGGCTGCTGTATTTTCTAGAGATGCCACTAACTGTGATGGATAATCGAGAC
Source organism: uncultured Gammaproteobacteria bacterium (assembly GCA_942490545.1). Taxonomy (GTDB): domain Bacteria; phylum Pseudomonadota; class Gammaproteobacteria; order Enterobacterales; family Alteromonadaceae; genus Paraneptunicella. The sequence goes on from CALNXX010000012.1 coordinate 2,193, forward strand.
TCAATAAAATTTCACCCTTGTTATTGAGATTCCAAACCAACCTAGGAAACGCAATAAAAGTAATAGAAGCAGCTAAAAGGCAAAAATGCTGAATTTTTCGGTATAATCTTGCGAGGAATGACTTTCACTTTCGTTTATTATCTTCGGAATTATCCTTTTTTTGACTAGCATGCAACGCAATCTCGATTCCAGTCCATAGCTCTTTTTCCGGTTCAATGCACTTCGGAAGTCTACTGACATTTTCTTCTTGAGATTTTTCTCTCAAAGTCACTCATCTGAATAACCCATCCAATTTTTGATTAACTGTCTTGCTCTATGGAACTGTGCTTTGCTCGTACCAACTGCCATATTCATCATTTCTGATATTTCATCATGTCGATAGCCTTCTATAGCGTACAAAACAAAAACTAATTCTTGACCACGTTCAGAGTAACTTGTCTAGACGCAAAATCCAAATCAAACACGTCACGCGTGTGCTCTGAAACTTTGTGCTCTATTCCGGATTCTTCAATATTTAAAATATTTTGCCGAAAACTCTTCTGTGCTCCTAGCCATTAAATCCCGTGACATTGGAAGCAACACATTGTACCCAAGTTGAGAACTGACTGTCACAGCGATAGTTAACAAGCTTTACCAAACTTGAATAAACTACCTCACTAACGTCGCTTCTTCTGCCATACTTGGCTGACCATTGAACCGCAAACATTTTGTATAAACACGTCCTACGTGTGATCGATATAACTCTTGAAACACAAACTTATCTCCAGCCTTACTCGGCACAATAAGTTCTTCAGCAGATCGTATCTGCCCTACATTGTTGCTTTTTGATACCTGATTTTTTCTAACAATTGCAAAGTCCTGCTCGAGGATATTCACTGCTACCTAAATCACTATGGCGCATTTTTGTTGTATATGAGAGTTAGTCCTTAGTGTCTAGGGGAAAAGTTTAAATAGGAAGAAATAAAAATTAAAAAAGCACCATCCTGTTGGATGATGCTTTCTTAAATTTATCAGTTGATATAATTAAGCTTCTCTAATTACTTTAACTTTTATGGTTGCAATAACTTCATTGTGCAATTGCAAGTCAACATCGAACTCACCCGTATCACGGATAGTTCCATTTGGCATACGCACTTCTGATTTAGCAACTTCTACACCTGCGGCAGTAACTGCATCGGAAATGTCACGAGTACCGACAGAACCGAATAGTTTACCTTCATCACCAGCAGGCGCTGCAATGGTCACTTCACCAAGATTAACAACTTGTTCTGCTCTAGCTTCTGCAGTCGCCATCACACCAGCCAATTTTGGCTTCTAGTTCAGCTCTACGTTGCTCAAACTTTTCAATGTTAGTCTTGAGTTGCTGGTAGCGGCTTTACCTTGTGGGGACAAGTAGTTACGCCCCATATCCAGATTTGACACTAACTGTCACTAAACCGCCCAGGTTGGCAATTTTGTCTAGTAGAATGATATTCATCTTGCTACCTCTTTAAGATTCGCCAATGACGATCACTTGTGAGAATCAGTGTAAGGCAACAAAGACCAAAAAGCGAGAACGCCTGATAGCTTCGTTGACAACTGACGTCGATATTTAGCACACTGAGATTCTCAGTAATACGGCTAGGTACTATTTTGCCATTTTCCGGTGACATAGTTTTTTAGCAAACCAACGTCTTTGTAATCGATTTCTGTGCACGCCTTCCCGCAGTGAAACGGCAGAATTTACGACGTCACCGAAATAGTTAGACCGCCATCCTCTATCACTCTATCCTATTCTTAAAGCTTCATCGAGACGCAGCTGCAGGTTCAGCAGGCGCATCTTTCTCTTCTAGCCGCGATGGAGAAGCTTCTCACGATGCTCTGGCTTCTCGCGTTGCTCCGAGGCTTGTTATCTTGAGCCATTGGAGAAGGTTCAGTCACTGCACTTTTTGTACGCATAATCATGTTGCGAAGAATCACATCATTAAAGCGGAATGCAGTTTCAAGCTCATCAATTGCTTCAGCAGTGTGCTTCGGCGTTAGTCAATGCATAGTGAGCTTTTATGTAACTTCTCGATAGGATAGGCTAACTGACGACGACCCCAGTCTTCCAGACGACTGGCAGTTGAACCACCGTCAGTTGACAAAATTCCGGCATATCTTTCAATCATACCAGGCACTTGTTCACTTTGATCTGAGGTGAACCATAAAAACAATTTCGCAATGACGCATCTCGGCCTCAAACTTACGGTTGGGGCCTTATATAGCTCGGCCAAACTGTTTAAAGGCAAGGAACAACAGCAGCTGGGCTGACGATGAGGCGCCGGATTCTACGCAAAAATAGAAGCTAAAACAAGCTTTAATTACCCCACACCAATAAATGCTTATTAATGCATTACTAGTTTACCTGCTACCATCAAAAATACGATACCGAATAAAGAGCTAGCGGACCAAACTAGTGCACGTTTTGATACTTTTTCTCCATACAAATAAGCCACACCTAAAGACAGTAATACGCTGGAAGCAAACAATGTTTGAACAACTGCAGCTTGAGTATTAGCAAATGCAACCATTTTAAAATACATAGCTAACAATGTTCCAATTGTGCTGGCTATAACCATGATATCAACCAGGTTCTCTTCGGGTTTTCAGATATAGGTAATATGCGCTTTCTTTTCAGAAGTAATAAGCAAAAAACTATTGCCAGACCTCCAGAAAGCTCAATAAATGCAGCACTTGCAGGATCAATAGAACTATTCGTTAGGCCATCTCTACTTAAAACGGCGCCTAATGCTTGGCATATTGCAGTTATCTGAGAGAACCAATAGCCAGTTGGTTTGAATCGCATTGGGTTGGAATGTTTTTTATCTTTAACGACCATATCTACAGAAAACAGCACTATACCTATGCCAATCCATTGCCATAGCGTTAGCCATTCTGAGATCTAAAATATAGCAAATATAGTGGTGAATACCGGTGCAAAAGTTTCAGCCACTAGCACGGATTGGCTGTCACCAACTCGTTTTATTGCTTCAAAGAAAAATGTATCCCCAATCCCAATTCCTATTACACCGCTTACTAACAGCCATAATAATTGAATTTGGGTGATTTGAATGATGGTTTGGGAAAAAAGCATTAGAGCACCAAGAGCCAATATGGCAATTAATCCTTTCCAAAGATTGAGAGATAGAGACGAAAAATTTGCGCCTAATATTCTGAACATTCGTGCAGCAACCGCCCAGCATAAGGCTGTAAAAAGTGCCGCTAATTCGCCTATCATGTTTATGTCCTACAATTGAGATTCTTAGCCAGTATGGAATATTAGAGCATTTAAAAATTGAAAAACTTACGAGTGGCGCTAATCGCCTTTCTAGAGAGCTTTCATTTTTTTAATTCATTTTTCACAAACGTTTTTATTCTACTAATCCGTTTCGACAACTTTCTTTCAAGCAATAAAAAAGCCCTTCAGGTTAGTGAAGGGCTTTTCTACTTCGAATAGGAGAGCCTGGCAGTGTGCTACTCTCACATGGGGAATCCCCACACTACCATCGCCGCTAATACGTTTCACTGCTGAGTTCGAGATGGGATCAGGTGGGACCGTATCGCTATTGCCGCCAGGCATAAATCGATATTAACAATTAGGAAAAATAGCTGAAAAAATATAAAAGCACAGGGTCTTAACTCTTCATCACCCTATCCTACAAAACAATAATCACTCATTACAACCCGCTTGCAAAGCAAACTTGGGGTTGTATGGTTAAACCTCACGGGCAATTAGTACAGGTTAGCTCAACGCATTGCTACGCTTCCACACCCTGCCTATCAACGTCGTAGTCTTCAACAACCCTTTAGGGACCAAAGTCCAGTGATGACTCATCTCAAGGCTCGCTTCCCGCTTGGGTGCTTTCAGCGGTTATCGATCCCGAACGTAGCCACCGGGCAGTGCCATTGGCATGACAACCCGAACACCAGCGGTTCGTCCACTCCGGTCCTCTCGTACTAGGAGCAGCCCCTTTCAATCATCCAACGCCCACACCAGATAGGGACCGAACTGTCTGCCGACGTTCTAAGCCCAGCTCGCGTACCACTTTAAATGGCGAACAGCCATACCCTTGGGACCGACTTCAGCCCCTGGATGTGATGAGCCGACATCGAGGTGCCAAACACCGCCGTCGATATGAACTCTTGGGCGGTATCAGCCTGTTATCCCCGGAGTACCTTTTATCCGTTGAGCGATGGCCCTTCCATACAGAGCCACCGGATCACTATGACCTACTTTCGTACCTGCTCGACGTGTCTGTCTCGCAGTTAAGCTGGCTTATGCCATTGCACTAACCTCACGATGTCCAACCGTGATTAGCCAACCTTCGTGCTCCTCCGTTACGCTTTGGGAGGAGACCGCCCCAGTCAAACTACCCACCAGGCACTGTCCTCAATCCGGATTACGGACCTAAGTTAGGACATCAAACATACAAGGGTGGTATTTCAAGATTGGCTCCACACATACTGGCGTACATGCTTCAAAGCCTCCCACCTATCCTACACATGTAGGGTCAATGTCCAGTGCCAAGCTATAGTAAAGGTTCACGGGGTCTTTCCGTCTAGGTGCGGGTACACAGCATCTTCACTGCGATTTCAATTTCACTGAGTCTCGGGTGGAGACAGCGTGGCCATGGTTACACCATTCGTGCAGGTCGGAACTTACCCGACAAGGAATTTCGCTACCTTAGGACCGTTATAGTTACGGCCGCCGTTTACCGGGGCTTCGATCAAGAGCTTCGCTTGCGCTAACCCCATCAATTAACCTTCCGGCACCGGGCAGGTGTCACACCGTATACGTCCTCTTTCGAGTTAGCACAGTGCTGTGTTTTTAATAAACAGTCCCAGCCACCTGATCACTGCGACCACCAACAGCTCAAAGAGCAAGTCTTATCACCGTCAGCGGCGTACCTTCTCCCGAAGTTACGGTACTATTTTGCCGAGTTCCTTCACCCGAGTTCTCTCAAGCGCCTTAGTATTCTCTACCTGACCACCTGTGTCGGTTTGGGGTACGGTTCGTATGCACATAAGCTTAGAGGCTTTTCCTGGAAGCAGGGCATCTGCAACTTCAACTCCGTAGAGTCTCGTCTCGTGCCTCGAAATTAAGAGTCCGGATTTGCCTAAACTCTCTTTCTACACACTTTCACATGGACTACCAACGCCATGCTCACATAGCCTTCTCCGTCCCCCCTTCACTGTACATACAAGTACGGGAATATTAACCCGTTTCCCATCGACTACGCATCTCTGCCTCGCCTTAGGGGCCGACTCACCCTGCCCTGATTAGCAT
>CALNXX010000012.1:12500-94923 GCA_942490545.1 uncultured Gammaproteobacteria bacterium
AAGAAAACCAAAATAGATAAATATCAACAGACATAAAAAAACCGGGATAATCCCGGTTTTTTTTCATTTAAAACAGACTTTATTCTGCTGCAGTATTTTCAGTTTCTTCAACTTCTTCCGCAACAGCTCTATCTACCAGCTCAACATAAGCCATAGGTGCTTTGTCACCAGTACGGAAACCACACTTCAAAATGCGAGTGTATCCGCCTGGACGTTCCTCGTAACGAGGACCAAGCTCATTAAACAATTTCCCTACAACTTCTTTGTCACGTGTACGAGCAAAAGCTAATCTACGGTTAGCAACACTATCTTGCTTCGCCAATGTGATCAACGGCTCAAGTACACGACGTAGTTCTTTTGCCTTAGGCAAAGTCGTTTTGATTATTTCATGCTTAACCAAAGAACCTGCCATATTGCGAAACATTGCTTGGCGATGGCTGCTATTTCGGTTCAGCTGACGACCACTCTTACGATGGCGCATAATTCTACCCTTCTATAACAATCAGATTAACACGTAATCAGATTACTCTTTTTCAGCGATGCTCTCTGGCGGCCAGTTCTCAAGGCGCATACCAAGAGACAAACCACGAGAAGCCAACACATCCTTTATTTCAGTTAGTGATTTTTTACCTAAGTTCGGAGTCTTAAGTAATTCAACTTCGGTACGTTGAACTAAATCACCAATATACTGAATTGCTTCTGCTTTAAGACAGTTGGCAGAACGTACTGTCAATTCCAAATCATCAACTGGGCGAAGTAGAATAGGATCAAACTCAGGTTTTTCCTCTTTCTCTTCTGGTTCTGACATATCACGTAAGTCTACGAATGCGTCTAATTGCTCAGCAAGAATAGTTGCTGAACGACGAATCGCTTCTTCCGGATCGATAGTACCATTTGTTTCCATATCGATGATCAGCTTGTCAAGGTCAGTTCGTTGTTCAACACGAGCAGCCTCTACGTTATAAGCTATACGTTCTACAGGGCTGAATGAAGCATCAACCAATAGACGACCGATCGGACGATCGTCCTCTTCAGAGGAACGACGCGCTGAAGCTGGGACATAACCACGACCAATTTCTACTTTAATACGCATACTAACTTCTGCGTCTCCAGTTAAAGTACAAATTACGTGATCAGGGTTAACAATTTCAACATCACCATCATGTTGAATGTCACCAGCTAAAACAGGGCCTGCACCAGATTTAACTAGTGTCAAAGTAGCTTCAGTTTTGCCTTCCAAGCGAACAGCTAACCCTTTCAAGTTTAGCAAAATTTCGATAACGTCTTCTTGCACACCTTCTTTGGTGCTGTATTCGTGCAAAACACCATCAATTTCTACTTCAGTTACAGCGCAACCAGGCATAGATGACAATAGAATTCGACGTAATGCATTACCCAGTGTATGGCCGAAGCCTCTTTCCAATGGTTCAAGTGTGACCTTGGCACGAGTAGCATTAACGTTTTCTATTTCGACTAACCTCGGTCTAAGGAAATCAGTAACAGAACCCAACATTGTATCCTCTCTTTAACTAGCCAACTTTACTTACTGTAAAGTTCAACAATAAGTTGTTCGTTAATATCAGCAGACAAATCACTTCTTTCAGGAACGCGTTTAAACACACCTGTCATTTCCTTTCCGTCTACTTCAATCCAGGTCGGTTTTTCACGTTGCTCTGACAATTCTAGAGCAGCAGCAATACGAGCCTGTTTCTTGGATTTTTCACGAACAGCTACAACATCTTCGGCTGATACATTATAGGATGGAATATTAACTACCTGACCATTGATTGTAATGGCCTTGTGGCTAACAAGTTGACGTGCTTCTGCACGAGTACTTGCGTATCCCATACGATATACAACATTATCCAGACGTTGTTCCAAAAGTTGCAACAAATTCTCACCAGTGTTACCAGTGCGACGTGCAGCTTCTTTATAGTAGTTACGGAATTGCTTTTCCAGAACACCGTACATACGACGAACTTTTTGCTTTTCACGCAATTGAATGCCGTAGTCAGAAAGACGACCACGACGAGCGCCATGCTGTCCAGGTGCTGATTCAATCTTACATTTTGAATCAATTGCACGGACGCCGCTCTTCAAAAATAAGTCTGTGCCTTCGCGACGACTTAGTTTGAGTTTAGGACCCAAATATCTTGCCATTTTAATTCTCCAACAATACGCCGGTTAAACGCGACGTTTCTTTGGTGGACGACATCCGTTGTGAGGAATAGGCGTCACATCGGTAATATTTGTAATACGGTAACCCGTAGCGTTCAGAGCACGAATAGCTGATTCGCGACCTGGACCAGGACCTTTAACAAACACTTCCAAGTTTTTCAAACCATATTCCTGAGCAGCGGTACCAGCACGCTCAGCAGCGACTTGCGCAGCAAAAGGCGTTGACTTACGTGAACCACGGAAGCCTGAGCCTCCAGAAGTTGCCCACGAAAGCGCATTACCCTGACGGTCAGTAATCGTCACAATGGTATTGTTGAAGGATGCATGGATGTGAGCCATCCCATCTGCAACCTGGCGTTTTACACGTTTCCGTGTACGAGTTGGTGCTTTAGCCATATTTTATTCCTCGCTTACTTTTTAATCGGCTTACGAGGACCTTTACGGGTACGCGCATTAGTTTTAGTACGCTGACCACGCAGAGGCAAGCCACGGCGGTGGCGAATACCACGAAAGCAGCCAAGGTCCATCAAACGTTTGATGTTCATTTGTACTTCACGACGCAAGTCACCTTCAACAGTGAACTGTGCAACGCGATCTCGTAATTTGTCTAACTCGGCCTCAGACAAATCTTTGATTTTAGTTATTTCGGCAACACCTGCTTCGGCACAAATTAATTTTGCACGAGTAGCACCGACACCGTAAATTGAGCGAATCGCAATTACGGTATGCTTGTGTTCCGGAATGTTAATGCCAGCTATACGGGCCATTAACAGCACTCCTCTTTGTTGGTCGCCAGATAAAAAGCCCGTAAGGATACTTATCCGGCATAATGATTGCAAACAATTTAGACAAATAAGCAATCTTACTTGTCACCAACACCTAATAATGTTGGAAATTACTGCGTAAAGAACCGTAGCTATGCAATTTAATTGCATAGCCTGGATTCATCTAGTCGTATTAACCTTGCCTTTGCTTATGCTTAGGCTCACTACAAATTACTCGAACAACACCGTTGCGCTTAATAACTTTGCAATTACGACAAATTCTCTTTACGGATGCACGAACTTTCATTTCATCACTCCGTCTACGTCAACCTAGCGACCATAGCCTTTCAGGTTGGCTTTTTTCAATACAGAATCATATTGATGAGACATCAAATGAGTCTGTACCTGTGCCATGAAATCCATGATTACTACAACAATAATCAATAAAGATGTACCGCCAAAATAGAATTGAACATTCCAGGCAATCATCATGAACTCAGGCACCAAACAGATAAAGGTAATATACAGAGCACCAGCTAGCGTTAAGCGAGTCATAACTTTATCGATATAGCGTGAGGTCTGCTCTCCAGGACGAATCCCTGGAACAAACGCTCCCGACTTTTTCAAATTATCTGCTGTTTCGCGCGGATTAAAAACCAACGCAGTATAGAAGAAACAGAAAAAGATAATAGCTATAGCGTAAAGCATAACGTATAGCGGTTGTCCTGGAGATAACATGACAGAAACGTCCTGTAACCAAGACAGTGACTCATTTTGACCAAACCAAGTAGCAATTGTTCCTGGGAACAAAATGATACTGGACGCAAAAATAGGAGGGATAACACCCGCCATATTTACCTTAAGAGGCAAATGCGTACTTTGTGATGCATATACCTTGCGACCTTGTTGACGTTTTGCGTAGTTTACAACGATACGTCGCTGTCCACGCTCAACAAAAACCACAAAGTAAGTTACAGCCAAAATAACCACACCGATAAACATTAAGAACAATAAGTTCAAGTCGCCTTGTCTTGCTTGTTCAACTGTCTGACCAATCGCAGTTGGCAACCCTGCTACAATCCCGGCGAATATAAGAATCGAAATACCGTTGCCGATACCTCTTTCCGTAATTTGTTCTCCTAACCACATAAGGAACATAGTTCCTGTGACTAAGCTAACAACAGCCGTAAAATAGAATCCAAACCCAGGACTGATAACCAAGCCGGAAATTAGATTAGGCAAGCCTGTTGCAATACCTATCGCCTGAAAGATAGACAACACTAAAGTAAAATACCTTGTGTATTGACTAATCTTACGCTTTCCAGCTTCACCTTCTTTTTTCAACTCCATCATCGGTGGATGTACTACCGTCAATAACTGAATAATGATTGAAGCCGAAATGTAAGGCATTATCCCGAGTGCTAACACTGAGGCACGCTCTAAAGCGCCCCCAGAGAACATGTTGAACATTTCAACAATGGTGCCTTTTTGCTGATCAAAAAGATCTGCTAACACTGCAGGATCAATACCAGGGATAGGCACATAGGAGCCGAATCTGAAAACGACAATTGCTCCAAATACGAACAATAATCGAGATTTCAGTTCACTCAAACCGCCTTTCGCTGAATCAATTCCTGGTTTTGCCATGGTAGGTTATTCCTCTACTTTACCGCCAGCGGATTCAATTGCTTCGCGGGCGCCTTTAGTTACCTTCAAACCTTTAACCGTCACTGCGCGAGTAACTTCACCACTTTTCATTACTTTAACGAATAGGCGATCTTTCTTAACGATACCTGCCGCTTTTAAGCTTTCTAGTGAAACTACTTCGCCTTCTACCTTAGCAATTTCGCTTAACGTAACCTGGTCAGAGACCAAAGACTTACGAGAAGTAAAACCAAACTTTGGTAAACGACGTTGAATAGGCATTTGTCCACCTTCGAAACCTGGACGAACTCTACCACCAGAGCGAGACTTTTGCCCTTTGTGACCACGTCCGCCAGTTTTACCCAGACCAGAACCAATGCCTCTACCTACGCGCTTAGCAGGTTTTTTAGCTCCTGCAGCAGGAGCAATAGTATTTAAATGCATGTTACTCTCCTACTACCTGAACCATGTAATTAACTCGATTGATCATGCCACGTACAGAAGGAGTATCTTCCCGCTCTACCTCATGACCTATTCGGCGCAAACCCAAACCACGCAACGTCGCTCTATGCTTCGGAAGACGACCAATTGAGCTTTTGGTTTGCTTAATTTTAATCATGTTAGCCATGTTTAATTACCCCAAAATCTGCTCAACCGATAATCCACGCTTAGCAGCAACTTGGCCCGGCGACTTCATTTCAGTCAAGGCTTTTATAGTTGCTCTTACAACGTTAATCGGGTTTGTAGAGCCGTAACATTTCGACAATACGTTTTGAACACCAGCTACTTCCAATACTGCACGCATTGCACCACCGGCAATGATACCTGTACCTTCAGAAGCAGGTTGCATATATACCTTAGAGCCTGAATGACGTCCTTTAATAGGATGCTGCAAAGTGTTGCCATTCAAGTCTACCGTAACTAAGTTGCGACGAGCTTTTTCCATTGCTTTTTGGATAGCAGCAGGCACTTCTCGTGCTTTACCGTAACCAAAACCAACGCGACCATTACCATCGCCAACTACTGTCAATGCGGTGAAACTAAAAATACGACCACCTTTAACCACTTTTGCAACGCGGTTAACAGCGATCAATTTTTCAAGCATATCACCTGTTTGAACTTCTACTTTAGCCATTATTAACTCCTAGAACTGAAGACCAGCTTCGCGAGCTGCATCAGCTAGTGCCTTAACACGACCGTGGTATTTAAAACCACTTCTGTCGAATGCCACTTCCTTAACACCTTTTTCTAAAGCGCGTTCAGCAATCATTTTACCTATTGCAGTCGCAGCTTCGATGTTACCAGTGGACTTAAGGCTTTCACGTACATTCGCCTCAACGGTTGATGCCGCAGCTAACACTTCTGAACCCGTAGGGGTAATCAGTTGTGCGTAGATGTGACGAGGTGTACGGTGAACTACCAAGCGATGAGCCGCTAGTTCACGGATTTTAAAACGTGCGCGAGAAGCGCGACGTAAACGAGATGTTTTCTTATCCATCGTACTAACCTCTTACTTTTTCTTGGCTTCTTTACGACGAACAATTTCGTCAGAATAACGAACACCTTTGCCCTTATAAGGCTCTGGCGGACGATAACTGCGAATGTTTGCCGCAACCTGACCAACCAACTGTTTATCACTGCCTTTAACAATAATTTCAGTTTGGCTAGGGGTTTCAACGGAAATACCATCAGGCATTTCGTAAGCAACAGGATGAGAGAATCCAAGGGTAAGATTTAACTTCTTACCTTGAGCTTGAGCACGATAACCAACACCGTTTAACTCAAGTTTCTTCTCAAAACCATCGGATACGCCAACAACCATTGAGTTTAACAATGCGCGAGCGGTCCCGGCTTGAGCCCATCCATCAGTGAAACCCTTACGAGGCATCGCTTTAAGCTGGTTCTCTTCCTGAACAATTTCTACCGCATCATTGAACACACGTTCCAATGAACCGTTTTTACCTTTAACTGTGACGCCTTGCCCGGCTATGACTACTTCCACACCAGAGCGAACATCCACAGGAGCTTTTGCTACACGTGACATTTGTATCTCCCCTTATGCTACATAGCCGATGATTTCACCGCCCATGCCAGCATTTCGAGCTGCACGGTCAGTCATCACGCCCTTAGAGGTAGAAACAATCGCAACACCTAAACCACCCATAACTTTTGGTAACTCATCTTTTTTCTTATAGATTCGTAGACCAGGGCGACTTACACGTTCGATAGTTTCGATAACTTTTCTGCCTTCAAAATACTTGAGCGTAACACTCAATTCAGGCTTAACGTCACCTTCAACAGCGTAGTCTAAAACGTAACCTTCATCTTTCAATACTTTTGCAATTGCAATGCGTAATTTGGAAGAAGGCATGGAGACAGCGACTTTATTGGCCATTTGGCCATTTCTAACGCGGGTGAACATATCCGCAATTGGGTCTTGCATACTCATAATTGCTACTCCTTACCAGCTGGCTTTTTTCAAGCCAGGGACTTCACCGCGCATCGCTGCTTCACGCAACTTGATACGGCTAAGGCCAAACTTACGAAGGTAACCATGTGGACGACCAGTAATACGACAACGATTACGTTGACGACTAGAACTGGAGTCACGTGGCAGTTGTTGTAGCTTAAGTACAGCATCCCAACGCTCTTCATCAGAAGTGTTCACGCCACTAATAACTGCCTTTAACTCAGCACGCTTTTTAGCATACTTAGCAACTAACTTTGCACGCTTAGCTTCACGCGCTTTCATTGATTCTTTTGCCATAACCCTACACCTTATTTACGGAACGGGAAGTTAAAAGCAGATAACAGTGCTTTAGCTTCGGCGTCAGTGTTAGCAGAAGTAGTGATCGTAATGTCCATACCGCGCATTTTATCAACCTTATCGAAATCGATTTCGGGAAAGATAATTTGTTCACGTATGCCCATACTGTAGTTACCACGACCATCGAATGACTTAGGATTTAAGCCACGGAAATCACGGATACGAGGAATTGCAATTGAGACTAAACGCTCAAAGAAATCCCACATACGCTCACCACGCAGGGTTACTTTACATCCAATCGGATAGCCCTCTCGGACTTTAAAGCCAGCAACAGACTTACGTGCTTTGGTCACAACAGGTTGTTGACCAGCGATCAACGCCATATCTTTAGTGGCGTGCTCTAACACTTTCTTATCTGTGATAGCCTCACCTAAACCCATGTTTAGAGTGATTTTTTCCAATCGAGGGACTTGCATGACACTTTTGTACTCAAACTCTTTTGCAAGGTTTGGCACGACAGAGTCTTTGTAGAAATCATGCAGTTTCGCCATCGTATTTCTCCAACTAATTAAATTGTTTCACCGTTCGACTTGAAATAACGAACTTTCTTGTCGTTCTCCGTACGGAAACCTACACGATCACCTTTACCCGTTGCCGGATTAAGAACCGCTATATTTGAGACGTGAATAGATGCTTCTTTCTCGATGATTCCACCAGGAACGCCCGACTGAGGGTTACCTTTCTGATGTTTTTTCACCAAGTTCACACCTTCGACGATCACACGACTTTTTTCAGTAAGGACCTTAACAACTTTGCCAGACTTACCTTTGTCTTTACCCGTGATTACGACGATTTCATCGTCACGACGAATTTTTCTAGCCATTATCGCGACTCCTTATAATACCTCAGGTGCCAATGAGACGATCTTCATGTTATTAGCACGAAGCTCACGAGTTACCGGACCAAAGATACGCGTACCAATTGGCTGTTTGTTGGCATTCAACAAAACAGCAGCGTTGTTATCAAAACGGATCAAAGACCCATCCGGACGACGTACACCACTCCTAGTACGCACCACCACCGCAGTTAATACATCACCTTTTTTTACTTTACCGCGAGGAATTGCTTCCTTCACTGTAATTTTGATAATGTCACCGATACCGGCGTAACGGCGGTGAGAGCCACCCAGAACCTTAATACACTGAACCCTGCGAGCGCCGGAATTATCGGCCACATCCAGGTTAGTTTGCATTTGGATCATTATTAGTGCTCCGCATATTAATTTAGACTCTCTCGAGTCATATAATTGTGAAAAATAACCATCAAGCTTCTATGACAAGAGCATTTCCGGTTATTTTCTATACATACCCCCACAAAAAGGGCGCGGAATCATAACAAAAAAGAAACGTGAAAGACAGGGCAAATACTAAAAACTTTGTGGAGGGGGTTAAGCTAACTAAAAAGCAATGTGAAGCAGTGAAAATAAGGCGCCAAGATTGGCAAGCATATACTCTTCAAAAACTAGACTTATGGTATCGGTCTTTAATTCCACAAATGGTTCTCACCAATAGAAAAATGCAGGTTAAATCCTAATTAGCCTACATTCCTAGAAGACCCAAACCCTAATCTGCGTATCCCCACGGAATCGCAGGGGTCTCCACTGGCTGAGTTAAATCGAAATCAACCCTAAACTCACGGCCCTCACGCACTAACCGATAACTAAATTGCTCGGGGTAAACAAACATCTGCCAAGTGTTACCAATGGATTGAGGTATACCTAAACGCACAAACAACTGTTTTGAATATTCATCTGCAGGGAACGACTGAACTTCAGGCCAGCCCGCATCCAAGGTATGCCCGCCATACATCGTTGAGGGGTCGGAGCTACCATCCGCTTTACGATGATCATGCTTGAGTGACAATCCAGAGCCGGTTTTAGTGATTAACCAGGTACGAGAAGCATCATCTCCCACATGAAAAGGAATCTGAAGTTGATTATGAGTACACTTTCGTACATGCATTATTAACTTTTTCCCGGAGAAAGCAGGACTATTAGCATTATCTACGGTAATTTCTCCTTCGAACGCCTTACCACACAAGCGATGCAAACTAGCAAAAAAGGCATCATGACTAGCAATAGACACTAAAGGCGCTTCGCTTACATTAAGATTATCCGCGAATACCGTGTTATAAATAAAATTTTGAGCAAAAAGCAAACTGGCAATTAATATATGTTTTTTAAGGATTTTCATAAGTATTCAACTTCGTTTTTTAAGCCAATAAAGCATTACAAATCATAGTGCAGGCTAGCATTTAATCAATCTACACTTCGCAAACAAAGCAACCGTCCTACATTTAAATAAAAACGGCTGATATCAGACACAAGTCAGTCAATCTAAGCTAAAACCCTACAGCTGAGTCATCACCTCGATGATCGGCACCGCCTTCCAATTTACCATCAGGTAATACCAGCACGGCATCCACTTTACCGATAACCGGTGCCCGAGTACGTCGAGTATTCCAGCCCTTAGCTTTCAATTCGCCCATCAATTCATCACTGAAACCTTTTTGTTCCATCCACACAGAATCGGGTAACCATTGATGATGAAAGCGCGGCGCATTCACGGCATCTTGCATACTCATTCCAAATTCATAAACGTTGAGAATTGTTTGAGTAACCGATGTAATAATGGTGGAACCACCCGGTGTACCTAACACCATTGAAAGCTTACCGCCTTTTTCCACAATCGTCGGACTCATAGAACTTAACATACGCTTTTCAGCTGCGATGCTGTTTGCATCCGCGCCAATTAAACCATACATATTTGGCTCGCCAGGCTTCACGCTAAAATCATCCATTTGATTATTAAACAGAAAACCAAGTTCTTTACTGTAGAGTTTGGAACCATAACTCGCATTTAAAGTAGTAGTTACCGCCACAGCATTTCCAAATTGGTCAACGATAGAATAATGCGTCGTTTCCATACTCTCTTTCGCTTGTACATTACCTTTAGCGACATCACTAGAAAGTGTCGCTTTATCGAAGCTAAAGTTGCTCATGCGTTGCGCTAAATAATCTTTGTCCATCAACTGTTTTAGCGGCATAGCAACAAAATCAGGATCACCAAGGTAATGATTGCGGTCGGCATAAGCTCTGCGCTCGGCTTCTGCTAACAGTGAAATCATTGGCACACTATTGTGCCCATACTGGCCAATGTTATAAGGCTCTATCATTCCCAGTATCTGGGCAATCGTTACGCCACCACTACTGGGAGGACTCATGGTTGTTAGCGTAAGATCTTTGTATTGATAAGTAATCGGTTTGCGCCAAACAGCTTGGTATTTTTCCAAATCTTCAAGGGTGATATAACCACCGTGCTCTTGAATGAATTCAACCATTTTCTTCGCTGTTTTACCTTTATAAAACTCATCTCTGCCATTTTTAGCGATATTGGATAACGTATTGGCTAAAGCCGAAAATACAATTTTGTCGCCTACGGAGTAATCCTTCGTGAGTAATGTATCCGGACCACTTATTTTGTTAATACGCGCTCTTACTCTTGCCAACGAGTGCTTAAAATAAGGAGTTACCAACACGCCAGAATTAGCCAAATCAATAGCGGGTTGTATTAAGTCTTTCATTGGCAATGTGCCAAATTTTTCATGCATAGCAAATACACCAGCAATCGTACCTGGCACACCCACAGCTTTTGCACCATTTCGGCTTAATCCCGGGATAACATTGCCACTTTCATCCAAGTACATATCTTTATGGGCCGATATAGGCGCTTTTTCCCGATAATCTAATGCACCGGTTTCGCCATTTGCTTTACGATATACCGCAAAGCCACCCCCTGATATATTCCCCGCAGACGGATATACCACCGCTAACGCAATTTCAGTGGCAATCATGGCATCAAAGGCCGTACCACCGCGCTTTAAAATTTCCACACCAATTTTAGACGCTTCACTTCGAGCAGACACCACCATGGCTTTATTGACGACCAAACCAGTAGGTTTACTGCTTAGAGCCTTAGTAGAGTCGGCCCAAGATAAGTTAGAGGCAAATAAAAAAATAACAACAACACGACTTAAGAAAGACATTAACAACAGCCTCCTGCAATTCAAGTAAAAATGAACAAATGGATTGAAAGTCCCTGTGCAATTCAAGGACAAATTCGCCCCAGATACTACCATACTCTCGTGTAATATCGTGTAATAGACTTCAGCCTTAAAGATGGTTATTTATAAGACCTTACACAAACCGAGTAAGAGCACATCATATGACTAAATATACCCAACCTGAATTCACAGGTCCCATTATCAATGAGCCGATTCAATCTGATCCAGCCCCGGTAATCGACAGCACAACGTTAGGGCCTCTAAGTCAATTGTTAGGAACTTGGACCAATCAAAATTTAACCGGGTCGAAAACTGGAGGTTCTAACTCACCCTATTCCTATTGTCTTATGCCTTTGCCGCAGGAAGACTCTTACATACTCAAAAATTTTGCTTTTTACGAAGAACTCACCTTTTCCGCTATTAATGGTGCTGTCGATAACAGAGGGGGATATGAAACGGAAGTATGTGGAACAGTATTTTACGAGCAACGCGTTTATTTTGCAGATGGCCCAGCGAAGGACTCATTAGTCCATGCCGAAAACGGTACGTTGTTATATTTGACTCACCGGGAACAATTCCTTGGACCGTATGGTGATGACAATGGTACAGGTGTTGGCACTATCCCAGTACCTCAAGCCAAGAATGTTCCAGTCACACCCGTTGGACAAAACGTAATTAAACAAATGTCAGTTCCACATGGTAATTCCATCTTGGGCAAAGGCGGCTGGAATGAAATAAACGGTGTTCCAAGCATAGACAACTTACAGCAATTTCAGCGCACAGTGCTACCCAGTTCAGTTAGTCCAGATGCACCAACTTTAAATCTAGAGCAGTATAAACAACAAAGTGTCGGTAATCTGAATCCAGAATTTACAGCTAACCCTAACTTACCATTGCAAAATGCGTTGAATGCTCAACAAAAAACATCTCCTATTGATAAATTCATTGAAATTCAAATTGATAGTAAAACAATCAGCAATATTGGATTTGAACAACAACATGCCAATGTAGAGCAATACGCTATGACCTATTGGTTAAACTCCAACAATCAGGGTCAAAGTTTCGATCAACTAATGTACAACCAAACCGTATTGCTACAATTTAATTTTAACGGTAACAAGTACCACTTTCCTCATTTACTAACCAACACCCTAACACGAAAGAATTTCTAGGTATGATCCTGGCAATAGGTTAAAACACTTACCTCGACTTAACTTACAACAGCGATACCACATTCCACTAACACAGGAATAAATATAATGACACCAGCGGATTTCTACCGAATATCAGCCCCATTAACAGGATATGATGAGGCTCAATTGCGAGGCACCGGAGTAGGAGAAACCTACCTAGAAGTACTCTCAACTCTCATCCCTGCAACTATCACTCATCAACTTCAAGATGCCTTTTTAAATTTGTCTCATGATTGTGACGATACACTAAATGAGCAAATTAGAATCCACATTCTGTCTAATGAAAAATTAGGCCCCGTAGCAAGAAATATCATCAAGATGTGGTATTTATCAATTTGGTATCCCATGCCGCAAGATTGGACTTCAAATTATTCAGAACCCACCCAAACACCGGGTAAATATGAAGATGTCGAATTTATTATTTCCGAAGATGCCTATATTCAAGGGTTTGCATGGGATGCTTTAAAATCCCACCCCATGGGGGCTAAGCAACCGGGGTGGGCAACATGGTCATTTGCACCAGAAGATATCTCTCATCATCGCCATCACAAGCACCATCAATAACTGACGGAATGAAAGGAACAAATTAATGACAAATTGCGAACATTACGATGTAGTCATCGTCGGCGCAGGTATTTCAGGCGGAATAATGGCCGAACAACTAGGCAACGAAGGCAAGCGGGTACTTGTTTTAGAAGCGGGAGCTGACACCGGCAAGACCTTTGCAGGCTATCAAAAATACATGAGCACTTTTTTTACAGCCTTGGCTAAAATCCCCAACTCGCCATTTCCACAAAATGCCAATGCACCACAACCCTTAGTGACCGACTTGGCTCCAATTAAAGAGGGAAAACCACTAACCAAAGGTTATTTTGTACAACGCGGACCTCTACCCTTTGGCAGCACCTACACCCGAGCAATGGGCGGCACAACCCTACATTGGTTGGGAACTTGCCTCCGGATGCTACCGGAAGATTTCGACATACAAACTCGCTTTGGGCGAGGTTTGGACTGGCCAATTAACTACGACGAATTAGAACCCTGGTATCAACAAGCCGAATTTGGCATTGGCGTAGCAGGCAATGCCAATGAACAAAATTATCACGAAATAAACAACCCATCAGTTCAAATTCCTTTTGCCTCTGACTACGACTATCCAATGGAGAAAATCCCCCAAAGTTATTTAGACGAGAAGATGAATAAAGGACTAGAGGGGATGACCGTCGATCTTTCAGGCAAAACTTACCCCATCGACGTGGTTAGCACCCCTCAGGGTAGAAACGGTATGCCACGCGGGGACTACCGCCCTCAGGGCGCCGTCGGCAACCCAGATATTGGGCAGCGCTGTGAAGGTAATTCAAACTGTGTCCCTATTTGTCCAGTTCAAGCGAAATACAATGCTTTAAAGACACTGAGAGATGCGGAATTAAGCGGCTGCGTTGAAGTAAGAGCACAATGTGTAGCCTACAAATTAGATGTCGATCCCAGCACGAATCAAATAAGCAAAGTTCATTACAAACACTATACCAGTACTGATTCTCCCGACCACACCTGTCATGAAGTCAGTGGTACAATCGTGGTGTTGGCCAGTCACGCTGTAGAAAATGCTAAACTCATGCTAGCTTCAAATGTAGGGAATTCTAGTGGTTTGGTAGGCAGAAACTTAATGGACCACCCTACCATGCTCACTTGGGGTCTCATGCCAGAAGATATTGGCGCTTTTCGTGGCCCTGGTTCCACCTCAGGCATTCCTTCGCTTCGCGGCGGAGACTTCCGCAAAGACCACGCCGCATTTCGTATAGAAATTGGCAATTGGGGTTGGAGTTGGCCAGAAGGAACCCCCATCACCACAGTGCCTGATTTAATCGAACAAAAGAACCTATTTGGCAAACAACTTAAAGACTATATCGGTAAAGATTACCCGCGCATGTTCCGCTTTGGGTTCTTAGTTGAGCAATTACCTAATCCCAACAACCGAGTAACAATTGATCCTGCCTATCGTGATCAACTCGGAAACTACCGCCCCATCATTGATTACAACGTCACAGACTATACCCGGGCTGGAATGGCAGCCGCCAAAAAAGTCTCAGATCAAATATTCCAACGCTTAGGTGTAGAGCAGTTCACCGAATATAACGAATCGCAACCAGGCTATCTAACTTATAAAGGTGAAGGCTATACCTACAATGGTGCAGGGCACTTAGTCGGCACCCATATTATGGGCACCAAACCGGAAAACTCCGTAGTCAATAAAAAACAGCAAAGTTGGGATCACCCCAATTTATACTTAGTCGGTTGCGGAAACATGCCTACCATTTCCACCTCAAACCCAACATTAACCATGGCAGCACTCACGTATTGGGCGGCCGATAACGTGAAAGAAGCACTCAAACAATAAGGAGAATGTCATGCTAAAGAATTTTGACCACTTTCAAGAATACCTTCACTCCTGCGAAGCCGGTGAAGGCATTGTCACCATCGAACAATTGCACCACGATTTACATGTAGCCATGCAATTAGAATTTGCTACGCTACCGCCATATTTATGCGCCATGTATACCATAAACGAAAGCACCAACCCTAGTGCCTACTACATCATTCGCAGCGTAGTCATGGAAGAAATGTTTCACCTAACCAACGCTACCAATGTACTCATTGCTACCGGCGGTACACCCCGTTTAAACTGCAAAGAATTTGTCCCTACTTACCCTACTTACCTACCCAACGGCGAAACCTGGTTCAAAGTAAACTTACTCAAGTTTTCCAAACCCGCTCTAGACATGTTTAAAAACATCGAAGTTCCCGCAGACTTAGTAAGTGAAGACAAAGAAACCATAGGTAAGTTTTACGAACATATACAACAAGGCTTAGCCTATTTATCCAATAAAATGGGCGATGCACTGTTTCCCGGCAATATCGAACATCAAGTTCCCACTAAATATTACTATGGAGGAGGAGGCGTAATCGAACCGGTGTGCGATTTAGGATCAGCCAATAAAGCAATCAACGCCATTATTGCTCAAGGGGAAGGCAAACCATCAGGAGACTGGGATCCAAGTGCTCCTTTTCCACTGGAAGAAACAACCGGTATATTAGATGGCGATCACGACCTGTTCAATCAAGACCGAGAATTGGCGCACTATTTTCGATTTGATGAGCTAGACCAAGCTAAACGCTATGTGTGCGGTGACTCGCCAGAAAGCGGACCATCTGGCCCCCCAATTACTATCAATTGGAATGACGTTTATAATATGCACCCTAATCCTAATAGCGATTTATACAAACATCACCCACAACTCAAGCACATGAACCATCATTTCAATAAAATATTCACCAAGTTATTGAATGAGCTTAATACTGCATTTAACGGTAAACCAGACAACCTTATTCCTGCAGTAAAAACCATGTACGAACTAAAGTATGCGGCACAAGCTATGATGCGAAACCCATTACCAGACGATGAAAGTGGGTTCTTCGCAGGTCCCACGTGGGAATATGTAGATTAGACTAAATGATAAGGGCAGAGTCATAAACTCAGCCCTTTTTACTAGCGTCTTTAATTAATTAACTTTTTTCCCAGCCACCCACGTTTCAGCAATACCAATATTCCAAATTGCTTCAGGTTTCACTTCGAAAAAGTTCTTATCGGTCAGAATAAAATCGGCCTGTTTTCCGACTTCGATAGTACCAATTATATCTTCCTGATGGGCCGCATAGGCTGCATTGTAGGTAAACATGGCAAGGGCTGTTTCGCGATCAACAGCTTCGTTAGCGTACCAACCACCTAAGGGTTGATTATTTCGGTCCTGACGCGTCACCGCTGCGTGTAAACCATAAAATGGTTCTGCCGGTTCAACAGGAAAATCAGATCCACCCGCTAATAACACACCAAGTTTTTTAAGTGACGCCCAAGCATAAGCGCCTTTCATACGATCTTTACCCAAGCGATCTTCGGCCATGTTCTTATCACTTGTCGCATGTGTAGGCTGCATAGAGGCAATTACGTTTAAATCAGCAAAACGTTGTAACTCATCCGGTCTGATAATTTGCGCATGCTCAACGCGGTGGCGCAAAGCCACCTTATCTTTATCGGTGCTCCACTTGGCATAGGCATCTAACACCAATGTATTGGCACGATCACCAATGGCATGGGTATTCACTTGAAAACCCGCTTCCATTGCTTCTTCAACATGTTGGTTTAGGTTAGGAATGGTATGTAGCAATAACCCTTTTTGACCGTGCTTATCTGAGTAATCATCGTGTAAGGCCGCGCCTCTACTGCCCAACGCGCCATCAGCTGAAATTTTCACACTTCTTACAGATAACATGCCGTCATCAGTAACATATGTGCCCGCTTTTAAAACATCCTCATAGCCTTCAGAAGTAATATCCAGCATTGCGTACACACGAATGGGAAGTAACCCTTTTGCATGAAGTGTTTTATAAGATTCAATCGTTGCCTTGCTTACGCCTGCATCATGTACCGAGGTTAAACCAATTTCTGCCAACGCATTTAAACTTCTCAACAAATAGTTTTGACGCTCTTCCTCGGTAATTTGAGGCATAATTTTGTAAACCAAATCCATGGCATTATCAATCAAGATGCCGGTAGGCTTGCCGTGTTCATCTTTAATAATTTCGCCACCTTCCGGTGCTATGGTTTCACTCGTAATCCCAGCCAACTCCATTACTTTGGAATTTACCCACAATGCATGTCCATCAACACGCGCTAAAACAACCGGTTGTTTTGGAACCAACTCATCAATGTTTTTTGCGTTAGGAAATTGCTTAGATGGCCAAAGTTCTTGATTCCAGCCTCGGCCCGAAATCCAACCACTTTCTTTCTGAGAAGAGCGCTTTTGAATTTGTTCTTGGGCATCTTTTAATGAAGCAGTTCCAACCAAATCAACACTCGATAACGCTCGGCCATAACCTAAAACATGCCCATGAGCATCAATAAGTCCTGGCAACAAGGTTTTGCCTTTACCATTACGGACAATCTTATAAGTATGTAACTGAGGTGTCTTTTCAAATAAACCGGTTATTTTTCCATCTGAATAAGACATTGCCGTGAAGGTCGTTAACTTTTGCTGCGCATCTAATGTGTAGCCTTTGATATTCATAATCATATCTTCGGCAACTACATTGTGACTAAACGCCAAAAGAACAGCTAAACAAGCCCATTGCTTTTTTAAGTTGGTTTTTATTGCTTTCATTACTACACCTGTTCTCTTTTATTATTTTTATTTATTCATTACTGTCTGTTTTTTGTCATTCATTTCTAATTAATCAGCTGGCTAACTAGTGAATTGCCTAACTAGTAAATTGAAGAATAACGTTTAAATTCTAATAGCCAGCCAGTGCTCGTTCGAAACAACCTCTATTTACCTCGTTGTCTTACCACTTCAAACAAGCAGACACCGGTTGCTACAGATACATTTAAACTGGACACACTGCCAGACATAGGCAACTTAACTAATTCGTCACAGGTCTCTCTGGTTAATCGACGCATGCCTTTTCCTTCGGCTCCCATAACTATCGCCATCGGGCCTGCCAATTTACAATCATAAATTAATTGCTCCGCTTCCCCTGCTGTACCAACAACCCAAACACCGGCTTCTTGCATCATTTTTAGTGTTCTTGCCAAGTTGGTCACTTGAATTAAAGGCACAGTTTCAGCCGCCCCACATGCCACCTTTCTTGCGGTGGGCGTTAGGCTAGACGACTTATCTTTAGGAACAATTAACGCATGTACGCCAGCGGCATCGGCAGAACGCAAACAGGCTCCCAAGTTATGGGGATCCGTTACGCCATCCAATACTAAAAAGAAACCTTGAGGTTGTTTCTCCAGAATAGTCTTTAAGTCATCCTCGTTGAAAATACGACCGGGCTTAGCACGGGCAACAACGCCTTGATGCTGTGCGCCTTCAACTTTTTCATCCAACACTTTGCGTTGACAAAATTGCACCGCAATGCCAAATCGTCTTGCCTGATTTACAACATTAATAAGACGGTCATCATCTCTTCCTTTCAGGGCAAACACTTCGATAATTCGCTCCGGTTCTCTTTCTAGCAAAGATTCCATTGCATGCAAACCGTAAAGCCATTCATGTTGTGCCATCAGTACTTACTTCCTCTTATTAGAATTTTTCTTTGTTGTATTTTTTTTACGTGGTGATGTGGGTTTACTAGATGCTCCCGGCTTACGGGAGCCAGTCGCCTTACCCTTGGAACCTGCCTTTCCACGTTTTGCGGTAGTCTCTTTTCTATTTTTAGACTCTGGAGATGACTCACCTTTACCGGCTCCTCTTCTGCGAGAGGACCTAGCTGATTTTTTGCCTTTTGGCATCGGCATATCCAGCATAAAATCTATTTTTCGTTCATCTAAATTCACTGCCGCAACTTTAACCGTAACCTGATCACCTAACCTAAAAACTTGGCCCAGTGATTCACCAACAAGGCATTGCTTCACCTCGTTATAATTATAATAATCGTTCCCTAACGAGGTCACATGCACCAAGCCATCAATATGGAATTCTGGCAAACGTACAAAAAAGCCAAAGTTAGTAACTGCAGCAATAACGCCTTCAAAACTGTCGCCAACATGATCACGCATAAACTCGCACTTAAGCCAATCAGCCACATCTCGAGTGGCATCATCGGCCCGACGTTCTGTTATAGAACATGCTTCACCCAGCAGGCCAACTTCGCCTTCAGTGTATGCATTACCCCCCGTCAATGATTCACGTTTGGCAGCCTTATCATTAATTGCTTTTAGCGCCCGATGAACAATTAAGTCCGGGTAACGGCGAATAGGAGAGGTAAAATGCGCATAAGCATTTAATGCTAAGCCAAAATGGCCAATATTTTCATTGGCATACACCGCTTGCTGCATAGAACGCAATAGCATGGTTTGAATCAATTCTTGATCCGGACGCCCTTCAATTTTTTTCACAACCGCACTAAAATCTTTCGGTGTGGCTTCGTCCTTTATTTGGTGTTCTATCCCAACTTCACTCAAGTAAGACAAAAAGCTATTAATGCGATCGCCATTAGGCTTGTCGTGAACTCGAAACAAGGCTTGTGCCTTATCTTTAAGAATGCTCGTGGCGGCACAAACATTTGCCAAAATCATGCATTCTTCTATCAGTTTATGAGCATCATTTCGCTCTACTGACACAATATGATCTATCTTGCGTTCAGCATTGAAAATAAACTTACTTTCTTGGGTTTCGAATTCAATTGCCCCTCTTCTCTGGCGCGCTTTTTTCAAAACCTTATATAAACTATACAATTCAGCTAAATGCTCAACATTTGCAGAATAACGCTGACAAAGCTCCGGCTCACCTTGCAAAATCCCCCACACTTTAGTGTAGGTAAAACGAGCATGGGAATTCATTACGGCTTCGTAAAACTTGTGAGATTTAAGGCCCCCGGCCTTACCAATATGCATTTCACAGACCATACACAAGCGATCGACATTTGGATTCAGTGAACACAAACCATTAGAAAGCTTTTCCGGCAGCATTGGCACAACCTGCTCAGGGAAATAAACTGAGTTCCCTCTATTTTGCGCTTCTTCGTCTAATGTTGATCCCAATCGAACGTAATAACTAACATCAGCAATAGCTACCCATAATCGCCATCCTCCATCTTCATGAGGGGCGCAGTGTACAGCATCATCAAAATCACGAGCGTCTTCACCGTCAATGGTAACCAAAGGAAGTTTTCGTAAATCTACTCGCCCCGCATAAGCGTGTTCAGGAACCTCTTCAGACCAATTCGACAATTCTTGCTTAATTTCCTTGGGCCAAACACTGGGAATATCAAAGTTGCGAATAGCCATTTCTATTTCCATACCAGGCGCCATATGCTCACCCAACACTTCAATAATTTTACCGACCGGATTCACTTTTTTACGAGGTCTTGGGCCTAGCTCAACCACCACCACATGCCCTTGGCGAGCTCCCCGTATATGTTCAGGAGGAATGATAATTTCATGATTAATACGACTATCGTCAGGAATAACTACCCCAACGCCACTTTCCCAATAAAAACGGCCTATTACAGGTTCTGTGCGAGGCTGCACAATATCGACAATTTTGGCCTCTTTACGCCCTCTTGCGTCTTTTCTGCCCGGCTGAGCATGCACAATATCGCCATGTATCAGCGATTTCATTTGAGGCGCAGAGATATAAAGATCTTTACCACCTTCTTCTAGCTGCAAAAAACCATAGCCATCACGATGACCAATGACCTTTCCCTTAACCAATTCAGAAGGCTCACCTTTTTCATACTTTTTATGCCGATTAAAGATAACCTGCCCTTCACGTTCCATTGCCCGCAAACGACGCTGAATAGCGACCCGATCATTTTCATCGTAGGCATGCACTAAATGGCATATTTCTAGGAAAGTTAAAGGGGTTTGGTATTTTTCCAGTAATTCAATGATGTATTCCCGACTGGCAACAGGTTTTTCGTATTTAGCTTTTTCGCGGTCGAAATGGGGGTCGTCTCGCATAAGATTGGGCAGACATGAAGTTCCGGTAATGTTGATGAATTGATTATAACCAGCCTACAGAGGAAATTGCGATATTTTTACACACGCTTGGTGGTTTTATGACTTATTTGCCTACTATTTAGAGCAATGGCGAGTTTCACCACAGCAGAAAGGAAGCCGAAACTAACTATCCAACGGTCGCTTAGCACGCCTAACCGCTTTCGGATGCATAAGTACAGCCAAATCCTGTAAGCATTGAGCTATTTTTTTATGCACTTTTTCGTCACTCGTAATCGCATTATAGAGCCAATGATAAGTATCTTCGTAATCATAGGGGCTACCATGTCCATCAATAAACAATTCAGCCAATTGTATTTGTGCTTTTAAATTACCCAGAGAACCAGCTTCTCTTAAATAACCCACCGCTCTATTCACATCTTTCTGCACTAATTTTCCGGTGGCGTAATACCGTCCAAGTTGCTCAAGAGCAGACGATAGACCTTGCGTTGCCGCTTCTTGCATAAAGCTAATACCTCGAGCCGGTTCCGCTTTCACACAAACTCCCCACGCCAACATATCACCCCAAAGAAATTGATAAGCCGGCACAAGCAGTACTTCCGCTCGCGCTTCAATGTCCTGCACTAACTGGCACTTGTCTATAACCACTCTATCCAAATGCTCGTTATTTTCGATCATTCGAATAAGTTCATCCTGAGAATAAAGCTGTACAGCCTTAATATCTTCTTGGGCGTTTGCCACAAATGTGGACGCTACAAATGTTAACGCTACAAACACAATAAAAGTTGACGCTGAATTCAATAGATATCTCATGGTAAATTCTCTACAAATACTCTGGCTCACACCAATGCATACTTAGGGCTTGTTGATCTTCTATGTTCAACACACCCTAATATTGTTATCGACAAATTTTACAAATCTTATAGTACTATTTTGTCTTTAGCCTTATGGCTGTAGTTGCAACAAGCAAAATCTATACCGCTGGAAATTTGACTCTATGCAGATAACTGCGAACATTAGTGTGGCCTTTACCTTAAATTATGCTTATTGATTAAGAGGCATCACCGTTATTAAGAAACATCACCGTTATTAAGAAACATCACCGTTTTCAGACTGTTCGTTATTGGCAATATCCAAAATTTTACTTTCCAGCAAATCATAAATAACTCTTACCAACTGCTCACGTTGAAATGGTTTACCAAGATGACGATCAAAACCCATCTCTTTATATGATTTCACCTCATGGCTAAGAACGTTTGCGGTAACAGCAACTACTGGCAGCTTCTGCCATTGAGGATGCTTGCGAATTGCCTTCAAAGCATCCATCCCATCCATTCTGGGCATTTGAATATCCATTAGCACAATATCCACTTCAATTTTTTCCAACGCGCTCAACGCTTCCAATCCATCTTCGGCCAAATAAACCGTTGCCCCCTCCATCAATAGCATTTCTTTGGCAATTAATTGATTAATACTGTTATCTTCAACAATTAATACTCTCACTTTTTCCAAAGTTGCGTGCTTATCTTTTGGTAACGCTTCAATTCCTCCGTCACCAATATCGTATTGCAGTAAACAGGTTACTTTGGTGCCTTTGTTTAACTCACTCGCAACTTCAATTTTGCCACCTTGTATTTCCACCAATTGCTTCACAATTGCCAAACCTAACCCTGTACCACCAAAACGCCGGGTGGTTGAACTGTCCGCTTGAGTAAAGCTTTCAAAAAGTCGCGACAACTTTTGTTTTGGAATGCCAATTCCGGTATCCGATATAACGATACGAACATTCATTTTACCCTTATTGGCAAGTGCGCCAACGTTCAACTTCACCTCACCATGCTCAGTAAATTTAATTGAATTCGAACATAGGTTTATTAGTATTTGTAATAGTTTGGTTGGGTCACCTACAACATATTGTTCGATTTGCCCTTGTCCCTTCACTTCAAAATTAAGTTGTTTTTGTTCAGCCATATGCAACATTTGATGTTGCACTTGCTGTAGAACATCAGACAAAGAAAAAGGCACACTTTCGAACTCCATTTTGCCTGCTTCTATTTTTGAGATATCTAAAATTTGATTGATGATATGCAGTAAAGTGTGAGCCGACAGCTCTGCTTTGGTTAAAAACTCCCTTTGCTTATCCGTAAGCTCAGTACCCAATGCCAATTCGAGCAACCCCATTACACCATTAATTGGAGTTCTAATTTCATGAGACATTGTCGCTAAAAAATCAGACTTTGCTCTACTCGCCTGCTCGGCATTAGATTTAGCATCTCGCAGTGCAAACTCTAACAACTTGGTTTCAGTAATATCAACATAGGAAACCAACACCCCGATAATATTTTTATCTCTGTCATGCAAAGGAAACCGATTAATAATTAAGTACTTATCGCCCCCATCTTTTAACTCGTAGCGTTCAATAAAGTTTAAAATAGGCTCGCCACTTTGAATCACTTGCCTGTCTTGCGCTCGATAGCCTTCAGCCTTATCTTTTTCAGCAAAATCGAAATCCGTTGCACCAGCCACATCACGTTCCGACTTCAACCCAGCATCTTTAGCGAAAAGTTGGTTACAACCAATAAATTCCAAATCAAGATTCTTCCACATCACACCATAAGTTAGCGTATTTAATACAGCCGACAGTAGTAGTTCTGAGTTTTCCAGTTCTGCATGGCCTCTTTCTACTTCTTCTTCCAACCAAAAAGACAACTGAACAAGATGATTAAAAAAGTGATCGACTACGTATAAACCGACCATTGCAATAAAAACAAACGCAGTAATATTATTGATCCAAGCCGTAACACTTAACTCATACCCGTCAACCATTGCAGCAAACGACAACTCTCCATTAATAGCAAGATAAAGATGAAACGCCATTACTAGAACTGTTAAAACGACTACCGTTAAAGCAGCCTGAATATTGATAACCAACCGAGCAAAAATAGCCGTACCCAAGAGCATAAATGATCCCGCCCCCACCAAACCGAAAGTGAAAATGCCAGCAGAACCAGCCATAAAGAAAGCAACAACAACGGTGAAAGACTTAAGTGGAAGTGAAAGATTTCGTCTAAAAATAGTGATAAAGCCAATAACTAGAGCAACAACTAAATGCACATACATCACTGGCTGAAATCCAATATCAACCATTCTATAGGTGGAACCTGCTATAGCAAACGAAGCAACAAAAAACGAAGTAACCAAAAACCGATCCACCAAACTGTTTTTGATGATAGATAAATCTTGGAATATCGGTTTCGTCATTGGTAGCAAACCTTCTAAAGCTGACGCTATGTTAAGCATTCAATGCCAGTCAAATGGCAATCTTAGTACATCTCTATAAAGGTATAAGCCTCTACACGTAGAATATCAATACATATCAAATGGATAACTAGCAAGCAAAACTTGGGTAATTATATTTCCGAGTAGACATATTAGCGCTCAATGAACATCTAACACAAATTTTCATCCCTACTTTTCTTAGCCGGCTACAGAACCATCTAAAAGTAACATGTAAAAAAAACCAGAATAGCAAAGTTAACTTGTCGGAATAGATAAAAGTCTCAATTTTTATTATTTAAAACACAAGCTTCTAAAACAATTAATTAAGCACCCATAAAACATTGCCCAATTTAACTACCTAGCATTCACGCAAATAGTATTGAAATACTTAAAATATTAAATAAAGAAATATACTCAAGCTATAAAACACAAATAAAAACCATTAAAAACAACCACAAATAACAGGTACATTTAAAAACAAAAAACTCACAAATAAATTAACCACTTACAAAACCCCAAACAACAAGCAACAAGCAACAAGCAACCAACATCGCACTTAAAGTATTCAAACTATTAGTAATTTCACAGTATATCCCGCCAAAACACATCTAAATAAAACAATATATTTTGTTTTGGCCAAATAAAAATACCGTAAACACGTTACCGTAAGGAAACAACCTCACATTAAATTCAAACAAATCAAAAAACACTAACTGGCTCACATAAATTAAAAACATAAAATAAACAATATTTATTGAATAAATCAAATATGAAACCTATTTTTAGAGTAGGCAATACAACATTGCAATCATGAATAACAAAACGGATTTAAGTAAACAAACCATTAAAAAAGGGTTGC
Organism: uncultured Gammaproteobacteria bacterium; assembly: GCA_942490545.1. Lineage (GTDB taxonomy): Bacteria > Pseudomonadota > Gammaproteobacteria > Enterobacterales > Alteromonadaceae > Paraneptunicella. The sequence goes on from CALNXX010000012.1 coordinate 37,825, forward strand.
TTTTCGCAAGCATTTCCAACTTTTAAACTTTGAAAAAATCATTATTTATCAACGCCGTTAAAAGCAGATGTTATTATAAGCGAGACAATTATGCTTGACCGTTTATCTATCAAACAAAGGTTACTCTCCGTTTCCATAGCCCCCCTAATTTCACTTATTTTAATTTTGCTATTTATGATATTTCAGCAAGTAGATGATTTAATTGAAGGGGAGGTTAAAACAGCCGAAGAAATTGCCTATGATACAAAACAAGAAGAATTAAAAACCATTGTTCAACTTGCTTACGCAACCATTAAACCCATTTATGAAAGTGACGGCACAATGGAAGAAGGCGTAGAACTTTTAAAACGAATGGAATTTGGAAAAGATGGTTATCTTTTCGGTTACGACAAAGATGCAATTCGTATTTTCAGTGGAATGAGCCAAGCCAAAATCGGCGAAAGCTATTACAACTTCAAAGATGTAAATAACGTTTACTTAATTCGTGATCTTATTACATCGGGGCGAGAAAACAATTTAGGACAAGGTAATAAGTTCGTCAAATACCATTTTCCCAGACTTGGAAAATCAGTCGCCTCACCCAAATTATCCTACTCCATATTTCTAGATCGCTGGGACTTAATGATTGGCACCGGAGTTTATATTGATCAAATAGAAGAGCAAGTTAACATTTTTAAAACATCAATGACGGAGGCCCGAGATGAACTAATTGTTTCCATTATTACCATCTCAGCTTTACTGCTCGTTTTGTTGGTTGCGCTTGGAATTGTCATGGTACGTTCCATACTTGTACCGCTGTTAGAAGTAACAGACTCCATTAGAAAGCTCTCCAAAGGTAATGGCGACCTAACTCAAAGACTAACCATCAGAGACAAATTTGAGATGGGTGCATTGTCTACTGCTCTCAATGATTTACTCGACTCTCAAAAGTCCTTAATCACACAAGTAAGAGACGTTTCACTCAATGTAGAAACAGAAAGAGACTTCCTTTCCTGTGGTGCAAAAAAAATAGAATCCTTTAGCAAACAACAAAACAAAACCATAGAACAAGTTGCCACAGCGACAACAGAAATGTCTCAAACTGCCGAGCTTGTTTCAAACAATGCTAATGATGCCGCTTTCGCTGCAAGAGATGCCGACAACAATGGTAAAGAGGCGCTTAAAATGGTGGAAAGCAGCTGCGATGAAATGAGCAAGCTGAATAAAGAAATGAAAAAAGCCAGTGAGGTAGTTACCCAAGTTGGGGAAGATGTAGAAAACATTAGCTCTGTACTTCAAGTCATCGAGAATATTGCAGAACAAACCAATTTGCTGGCACTTAATGCTGCCATTGAAGCTGCTCGAGCAGGTGAACAAGGTCGAGGCTTTGCAGTTGTTGCAGATGAAGTTCGCAACTTGGCCAGCAAAACTCAAGGCAGCACAGAAGAAATTCAGGAAATGATAACCAAGCTACAAAATGGTTCGCGTTCCGCCGTTAATGTTATGACCGAAAGTATTACGCGGTGTGATGAAACCGAGAGAAGCATTCGTAATACTTCTTCCAAGCTATCAGATATCGCTTCTTCGATTACGACAATGAATGACGTCAATTCTCAAATTGCATCCGCAGCCAAAGAACAAAGTGTCGTGGGCAATGAAATAAACAGCAGCATCGTCGATTTATCTGAACACAATTCCGATTTAAGTGAGATAGCCACAGCAAATGGCAAAGCAGCTGAAAACATGCGTGAAATGACCGTTGACTTGGAAAGATTGGTTGGACAATTCAAAGTTTAATCAATCCGTTAATTGGTTAATCGCAAACAGAGTCCTTAAAGAGAAAAACGTAAACTCAAATATACTTTTTGGAAAATAAACACACTCATTTTAATAGGTGCCCAGAATGAAAGCGAAATCAACCACTGCCTTAACAGGTGGATTATTGCTGCTCGCCACTGCCCTGCCAAGCTCGGCAAATGTGCTCGGAAATACAACCGTAAAATTTAATGGTTATATAAAACTGGACGCCATGTCGAGTTCCTATAGCGATGGTACAATTGCTTCCGGAAGCATCGGAAGAGACTTCTACGTTCCAGGCCTAACACCAGTTAATGGTGTAAAAGAAGGTGCCCAAGTAGATGCACATATCAAACAAACACGATTTCGCTTTACGGCCCAATCAAAACTGGACGATGGGGAAAGCATAACCGGTGTTTTAGAGTTTGACTTTCAAGCCACACCAGATGGTAATGAAAGAGTCAGCAATAGCTATCAACCCCGAATTCGCCACGCCTTCTTGAAATACCAAAATTGGCTTATGGGCCAAACATGGTCAACTTTTCAAGATGTAAAAGTATTGCCTGAATCCGTCGATTTTGTGGGGGCTACCGAAGCAACTATCTTTGTCAGACAAGCACAAATCAGGTATTCCATTAATGGTTTTGATATTGCATTAGAAAACCCTGAAAGTACCCTTACCCCTTTCCAGGGTGGTGGTCGAATAGTGAGTGATGACAACGCCATTCCAGATCTGGTTTTGCGCTACACTCACACCGCAGATTGGGGCCACTTTGCCATTGCAGGCTTGCTCAGGCAATTGGAATACGTGAACAAACAAAATGGCAACGACATCGACGATTCCGTTGGCAGTTATGGCCTAAGCCTCACCAGCAAAATAAAATTAGGTAAAGATGACATTCGATTAATGTTCAATTGGGGAAGCGGATTAGGGCGATACCTTGGCTTAAATACAGCAAACGGCGCAGTATTAAATGCCAATAATAGTCTAAAAGCCATCGACTCAATTGGCTATGCCATCGCCTATCGCCATTGGTGGAATGCCAAATGGCGCAGCAATATCATTTATTCCGCAATCAATATCGACAACCCCATTGCAATAACAGGATTAGGCGTAACGGAACAGACCTACAGCGCTCGAATCAACCTCATGCATTCACCCAATAAATCACTAACTTTTGGTGGTGAATATGCTTTTGCCAAACGAGAATTAGAAAGTGGTGCAGATGGGGATATGAATCGCATTCAATTCACGGCTAAATATGCGTTTTAAATAACTTAAAGTCTGAATTAACTAGCCTGATTTCAGGTTAACTAATATAAGCTTAGATAGAAAATTCAGGCGTCTAATACAAGACGCCTGTAACTTAATGCTCCGAATAGCACAATCGTAAAATACAGGGGTTAACCTATAAGGTTTTCATATATTCCACTACTTGCCATTTTTCAGCATCAGTAAGGCTGGTTCCATAAAGATGTCCGCCATTGGAATTACCCGGCATCACCTTATTATTACTGCCATTTACTTTAAACTCTGACAACCCTTCGTTAGTTACATAACCAACGTTAACCGGATCAAACTCTCGACTACCAACCCAAAAGCTGTCACTGCGGTCTTCAGGCTTTTGCATTATTTCCCAAAGACTCGCAACAGAACCATTGTGCAAATACGGCGCGGTTGCCCAAATACCATTAAGAGGACGCCCTTTATATACCAATGCAGTTAAATCCGTTTTGTCATTTGCTTTTCCTTTAGAGGGGTGTTTGTCTTTTCGTAGCTCTTTTCGCGCTTTTATATGCTCCAAGACCAACTCTTTGAAAGACTTTTTGGGTTCTGGCGATGATTCCGTATCAGCGCCTTCATCTCCTACTCCACGCATTTTAGTGCGCGTAGGTATCAATCCAGCTTCAAGTGCCTTAGCTGGGTTTTCTAGTACCAGCCCAATCACACCATTTACAGGTACAGATATCGCCGCCGTTTCAGCTTCAAAAACATCGCCGAATAAAATATCTTGCTTGGTGCCTTCCAATATCAGGCTTTTAGCCATGTGACGTGACGCATTCCAAGCAGTGACCGGATCGGTACCAATTTCGTCTACTGGCGTTCGATTCGCTATATAGTGCTTCCCTTCATCTTCTCTTTTAACAACTTGATGACAACTTGCACATTGATCAGCATATATAATGCCCCCAGCTGCCGCTTTTTGCATATCAATAGCGGGTAAATGTTCAATCGGCCACTGGGGAGATTTCAACGTTTTCACCCAAGACTCAAGCTTACCTAAACCTTTCATATCTAATGACGAGCGATACTGAACCTCCAAGCCAAATAATTTGGCATACCAAGGTGATTCCTCCATAGACAGCTCTCCGAATACACCCACAACTTCGCCCGCATTTCTTGCAAGGGGACCAATAACAGGTGTATTAGGCGCAGAGGCGTTCCATTGCACAACATCTGACTGATGGGTTCCCCACAAAAAGGGATACGAAACCGGTCCCGTAGGATAATTTCTATTGGATAAATCATTAAGCGCGAAGGCCGTTCCTGCATTCTGAATATTACCAAAAGCATCTAAGCGTCCGTAGCTAGTAAAATCTTTTGGAAAACCTGTAGGTAAGCTATTAACAGCTTGCCTGTCAGCCGTTTGCTTCGCGAGCGTTTGTAATTGCATACGTAAAGTAGCAGCTTGCTCTGAGGTGTGCGTATCGCCAAGTATATTTGTGGCGAATCGCCCAAACTTTGCATCATCACTGTATGTTTGTTCTATGGCATCAACTAACCGACTAAAAAATAGAACAAAGTTTGCAATCGTCGGGGCACCTTCCACCAGCATCTTAGTATTTTTATAGTCAATTTGAGTAGTATGGCAAGCAGCACAAGTCATGCCCACAAAGCTTTGATTCGACTTTTTATCTACGTCCTTAACAAACCCAATAGGCAGTCCGGCAGGATTCGACGGAGAAGAATCAACTGGCAAATAACGTAACATTTCCATATGCTCAGTATTGCGAAATAGTTGCTCGCTATTAGGTTGCTCTAACCAAGTAAACCAATTGTAGGGCATAATACGAGAGCCTTGGCTCGTAAACCAAAACCTATTCCGAATCTCTGAACTCCAACCTTGGGCCAATTCAACTCTTAGTGGCACGTCACCTGCAACCGGCAACTGATCACCGATATTTTCTCCACCTGCATACGGCGGATTTTTAACATGACTACTACAGCTAACAAGTGCTACCCCCACAAGCGCAACCGCGCCCAATATTATCCTTTTTTTCATTCTCTCGATCCTAATTATTATAATGATTGATTAATCTATCAAACAATAACATCAACCCTGTGCGCTAAAAAGATTAGGTCCCTATTATTTCCATTAAAATGGTAATCAATCAGAATTTAACCCTTAATAAAATTAGTCAAGAAAAAACGTAAGCAATATCCATTAATTTGCTATTTTTTCGTATCGAACGCTACTTTCATATGAGCGCAAAAATTTGGATCCGAGGGAGAATGCACTACGCTTTCAAATGCGTATTACTATAAGCTGACTGGGAGCGAAAATCCCACTAATCAAGCATATGACGGCCTTTTGTACATGCAATATTGTTGAAGGGGTAAATTGCACCACCTCAATATTATTCAACACGTAATCAGAATGGGGCAAGAAACATTGATGCTTCAGGTAGTGGCAAAGAATACGAGACTATGCAAAAAACGTTATTGATAGGGTTTACTCGTTCCGGCCCCCGCAGATCAATCATTTCCAAATGGTAATAGCGACAATCAATGTACTTAACCAATTCAGTATTCATGCCCGAAACAGCTCCGCCGAATAGATGTAATACAGGCCTTTCAATTAGATAACCTAACTCTCACTTTGCAAATAAACAAATATAATTAACCAATATACTACTGGCTATGTATACTTTATCTAAGGATTATTAAAAACACATAAAAACTCCCTTTGATACTCGCAAATTTCACAACGCTTAAACTGAGTTGTCATTCAAAGAAAAGCCGAAAATAAAACAATTAAACTGTTCTTTATTTTCAATTTTTGTATCACACAAATAGCAACACACCTTATAACAGTGAACATATGCAGAAAATAAAGAGCCTATTTTCTACCGGCTTACTCATCATTATACTAACGGCAGTTTTCAGTTATTTTGGCTCTTTGCTCGCCAGCAACCTTGTAATATATGACTTACTGCTAAACAAAATCTATAAACCCATTCCTGCTCAAACCACCATCTTTGAATATGATAAGAGCATAAGTTATGCGCAGATGCAGCATTACATCGTTTCAATATTGGACGCAAAACCCAAAGCGGTTTACTTATTTTTACCTGATGATGAAGCAAGTGAGCCATGGAACAAACTTGCCAAAACTGACAATATTCAAACGTCCAAAGTGCTGGGATACACATTTTCAGCAAACGGCCATGCGCACATAATTGAAACTTCTTCATGGTTGCCTACCGGCGAATTTGTGCTGCCACCGAAAACATCAAGTGGAATAAGCAGGACCGTACCCTTTACCTATCAGCTAGGGGAACAAACATACAACAGTTTTCTCACTCAATCCGCTCATCCCAATCAAGGTGAAGATGCCTTTATCAACTTCATTGACCTCCCAAAATATATTCCATACATCAATATCGCTCGTTTGAATTCAGAAGACGTAACTCGCTCATTTATAGCTCAAAAATACATTATCCTTACCCCTCATTCATCTCTGTCTTTTATCAGCATAAACACTCCGTTTAATTACCAAGGGCTTGGACCAAATGAAATCCAATATCAAGCCATGTCATGGGAAGCCGTTACTCGAGGTGCTCTCATGTCACCTAATAGCCTTTTCCATTCCGTTATTCTTGGTTTATTAATAGGTTTAGTGCTGCAAATATTGTTAGCAAGAAGCCACATACGCTGGTCAAAATTTTTGATTATGGGGGTAACAGTAGCATTGCTGCCTGGGGTTTCTTATTGGTATCTCAAAAACGGCATTATTCCGCCAACAATTGAAGTATTAATTGCAATATTCGTGTCTTCAACAGCATTTTTTCACGATCAGCGAGTTGAAAATAAGCATTTATTTTCTCAACTTAACCACCAAATATTAGCTCGCCTTAAAGATTCCATATTGCCAAAATCATTTATGGAAACAGAAGACCCTTGGTCAAAAATTGCCGTAATGGTGCAGCAACAACTCAAACTGGAACGCAGTATTTTCCTTGAAAAAGTACATAAAGATCACCGAGTCCGTGAAATCAACGCTATAAACTGTTCAATAAATGACATTATTGAACAACGACGAGATTTTCACCGAGATCCCTACAAAGCAGCACTCTCGGCACGCACGCTTACAGAAACCAACCGCCCTTATTTCAAAGAAAAAAAAGAGCAAGAGTTAGAGTTTTTAGTACCTTTCCTAAGCGGCGTAGATGTGCTCGGCTTCTGGGCACTAACGGTTATCCCCGACAAGAAGTGGAACCGGAACAAATTTGCAAATAATATCGAAAATTTCTCAACCCAAATTAGCTTATTACTGTTTCACAAACAACGCTGGATGCAACAATACAACCGGGGAATTTGGGGCTCAATTGTGGCTTGGTTTTACTCAGAAAGTCACTACACTGACGTCGCACAAAATACTCAGTTACTCACAAAAAAGGTCGATTTTTCACATCGCATGTTTGCCACCATGCATACCGCCACTGTCATTTTTGACTTATTTGGCCAAGTTGTCGAAATCAATCATGCAATGGAAAAATTAGCCGAAAAATCTCAAATTTCGATATTTAAATTCAGCGCCCTGGACTTACTCGTAAAAGTCACCAAACTTAGCGAAGACGTAGTACGAGGGAAACTGAGACAAATATTGCTGCATCAAACTCGAGAGCACCTAGCAACCACCATTGAGATAAACGAAGAAAGTTTTATTGTCTCGGTAAAACCCGTAGTATCAAAAGATAACGATAGCGACGCCGACGCGCCATTTCGCGTATTAGGCATACTCTGCGAATTCTTCAATGTTGCGGAAATTCGGGATATTCAAGATATAGAGAGAAATTTATACGAACAATTTTTTACTCGTATAAAAAACCATCTTTCAACAATCCAAATGGGCCATTTGCAATTAGAAAGAAAAACCCATGATCACGACGCCCAAATGTTATGCCATGTAATACAACAAGAACTTCAAAACGCTGCAACAGTAACTCGGAAAACCCACGAACTAATGCGCAGCATAATGACTAAGCAAGATAGGCAACTCGTGCCTTTTGATGTATTTGAAAGCATCAACAATAGAGTGAACAACTTTATAGACAATACCCAAGAGGTCATCAAGATTGATACTCGGTTTCCGACCTATTCTGGTCTGGGATTTGGCAATCCAGAAATCCTCTCAGCAATCGTCGATCTTACACTCTCGGTCCTGTTAGAAGACTCCGTATCACCCAAACTACTACACCTGTATGGCAAACATGTTCATCGTGACAATCGAGAATGGCTGTTTATTCGTTTTTATAATGAAGGGTACGGGCTTCCCAAAGACTATCTGGAAAACCTCTTTACTGACGAAACACACGAACATGACAACTCCGATATGTTTCGTTTGGTACGAATAATACAGGAGTTGGATGATTGGAATATGCAAGGTCGAATCAAAAGCAAGCTAGGGAAAGGATTAGCCATCAGCCTAGTTTTCGAAGGAGTGTATATAGATGACTAATAAAAAAACAATACTCGTCGTAGAAGACCAAAAAGTCCTCGCCATGATGACCCAATCATGGCTAGAAGATATTGGAACTAATGTCGTATTAGCGAGCAATGGTATTAAAGCAAAAAATTGCTTAATGAAACAACCTATTGATATCGTCATAACCGATCTTGTTATGCCCGAAATGGATGGTCTGGGCCTGCTTAATTGGATGAAAAAACATGATATCAACCTTCCCACCATCGTCATAAGTGGCATAAGCGATAAGGACCAATTAGACGAAATAAAGCAATTTTCGAATGTGATAAAAATATTGGAAAAGCCGTTAACGATGGACCAATTAATAGATGTTCAAATATTCATAGATGGATAACATTTTCCCGCTCAATATATTCCCGCCCGGCGGCCTAGAAAGCTCAGTTGTTACCACTGTGTGGGTTGGAGTAATGGTTATTGTATTTCTGAACCTCAGGTTTGGAATGACAATGGCAGGTCTTGTTATACCCGGATATTTAGTCCCTTTATTTTTTGTCAAACCCATTAGCGCATTCGTCGTGGTAGTGGAAGGCATCGTTACTTACGGAATAGCCTACCTCTTTGCCAATAGCCTATTGGTTAAGTTCAAATTATCGGAGATGTTTGGTCGAGACCGCTTTTTGGCCCTTATTCTAATATCCATTGTAGTCAGAGTATCATTTGACTATTTCTTACTGCCCCTAGTTGGACAATGGGCAAACACAAAATTTGGCAGCTTTAATTACGATAATCATTTACAAAGTTTTGGTCTAATCATCGTCGCGCTTATCGCCAATCAAATGTGGAATGGCGGCCTTTGGAGAGGACTAAAAGCCTTCACAAGTTATACCTTACTCACCTACCTTATCATTGCCTTTTTGCTAGTGCCCCTAACCAATTTTAGCGTCGCAGGCCTCAGCTATATGTATGAAGACTTGGCCACTTCATTACTCTCCAGCCCTAAAGCCTACATTATCCTGATAACCACCGCTTATATTGCCTCCCGGATGAACTTAAAATATGGCTGGGAATTTAACGGCATCCTGATTCCCGCATTATTAAGCCTGCAATGGTATCAACCGGAAAAGCTCTTATATACCTTTATTGAAGCCCTGCTCATTCTTCTGCTTGGAAAGGCCCTTATGAGCAGCCAGTGGTTTCGCCACAGTAATATTGAAGGCAGTCGTCTATTTCTGCTTTTTTTCAATATCGGATTTATCTACAAAATCATACTTGGATATGTCTTAATTAATTTTTTTCCCGCCATAAAAATAACCGATTACTATGGCTTTGGTTATGTTGTTAGCACGCTCATCGCGATCAAAGTCCATCAAAAACACATCGCCATACAGATGACTCGCTCTACCCTGCAAACATCTTTCATCAGTATCATTCTGGCGTCAATTTTAGGCTTCTCACTTACCTATATAACGCCAGAACCTGACACTACTTTCACCGCCATTCCCAATAATGTCATGATAAAAAGCAGTGATAGCGTCATCAATATTTACAACCAAAACAAATTTGAATCCTTTGAAGAAGGGAATACAGCCATGTTCCCAAGCCCTCAAAAATTAGCCAAATTTGAACAAAGTGTGCAATGGATATCAAACAGCCTAACAAACGAAATTCCCACTGAGAAGCTCATTGCCGTCACAGCCCAACTTAAAAATTTAGGCTTTAACGTATACAAAATTGGGGACGATAAGCTGGCATTACATTTACCTTCAGTGGGCTTTTACGTGTTCAGAATGCAGCCCCAAAACCAACTCGTTATACAAGCTCCCAGAGCCAAAAACGAAGTCGGAACCGATCTACTCGCTCTACAATTATTCGAAAAGTATTCAGCCAAAGCCGTCATGTTAGATATGTCGTCATTTCGAGGTGGAGAACAAACGACCCATTATGATTCCATGCTCCATATGGGCTATTTTCAAGCACTACACAAACACATTACTCGCAATGACGTATTGCAAATTAGAGGCGATTTAAGAGAGCACGAATTAAGACGTTTAAAACGGCAAAAACTCGGCGCCCCTCTCATTAACGTCATGAGAATTAAAAAACGATTTCCACCATCTCTCCCTCTTGATGACTTATTTCAACTGATTCCCAATATCAAGTTCGACTGGCGTCCAAACAACCGCGCTAATCCACAACGAGAATACAACCTTTATGGTTTTGCGGAACTTTATCTATCCAAGCCCGAAGTACAAAGAGCCCTTAATCGATTAGCGCTAATGCCATCTCAACCCATAAACCAGCTGGCCACGACTATCGACGGGTATCTAATGCAATGGATCGTCGATTTTAAACAAAAAGTCGCCAGAAAGGGCAGCGAACAATATCGCGTACCTTCGGAGAGAGAATTACTGTATTGGGACCAAGAAGTACTAACACCTTTGATGTTGTGGCTACAAAATTACAATGAAACCGGGTGGACCGAGGCTTTAAAAGATGAGCTAAATCGTATCACTTACCTTGCCAGTGGTTTCGGCTACGAAATTGTTCATTTTAAGTACCAAAACCAAAACAAAGAATATTTAGTACTACACGAACAGGCTAACAAAGAGAATCGTTATCATTGGGCTTCGCTGTTTATTAACCTATCCGCAAAAAGCGAACTGTTCATTCAAGTTCCTAACCCGTTCTACGAAAACACCAGTTTTGAATTCGGTGCCAGTTTATTTGAGAAGTCCAACGCCCGCTTTCTATTGTTAGCTGGCAGTCATCCATGGGCCAATCGAAACGGTAAAAGCAATGTCACCAAGCTAGGAAACCGACACACTCTTTTCCATCTAATTCATCAAGTTGCACTGCGTGAACTAAATGCAATGCCGCTGCTACCCATTCAAATAAGAGGTTATTCATTTCAGGCCCATCGCCCCTTCCCGCATGAAGAAGTGTTGGTCAGCTTATGGCAACAAATCGATGAAGATCCCAACAACACGCTAGTAAAATCGCTATTAGGCCACTTAGATGACTACAATTTATCTTACCGCATCGCCGATGGAGATAAAGAAACATCAGCCTATACCTTTACCAACAACCAGCAGTCCTCCTATATGACATACGCCAACAAAGACAACTTTGTTTCCTTATGGTTAAACCCGGCGGTCAGAAGGAGCTTCCGAACCATTTCGCCCGACAATAATGTCCATACCCAAATGAAAACATTGGGGCTAGAAACTAAACAGGAATCCCTAACGAGTTACCTAAACAATGTCACTTTTTCCGATATCACTATCAGCCAAGCACTGCAGGCACAACTCACAAATTACGCCAACAGCCAAAACATACATTATCTACACCAAGCCATGAACCATCATCCAGCTATCACTTTACGTTACGTTCAAGACATGGCTTCGTTACAAGACTTTGTGGTGCTATTTGACCAAGATAATCAATGGATAGCCGTTCTAAATTTGGCAACATTCAATCAAAGAAAATTGAATTATTTAGGGCCAACAAGCGTCTCTCAATTTTTAGCCAATCGGGCCATGTGGTTAGGGTTGTCTCTATGAGATTACTGGGAAATATCCTGCTACTCATTCTGGCTTTGGCATCTGGATGGGGGATCTACTATCAATTAACAACAGAAGCACTTCCCGAAGGTTCTCCCTACCTATTATCAGAGAGCAACAAGCCCCAACGTTCACAACTTTATATATTCAACGACAACAACAAAATTGAATATACCTTGTCTCAATCGCCAGAAAAACTGTGGCTATCAAGTATTGTGTTATTCACAGATGCTTCCGGGAGAACCATTCAACACGACTTTGAATTACTGTTTGAAGCGATTGCCGGAAGCGGAGACATTATCAAGTCGAGAAGGCTCAATTTTAGCGCACAAAAAGCAGACCAAGTAGAACTACCCGACCTAGCAGAAGCCATTCCTGAATTTTTCACAATGGATATCAATGTCCAAGTTAGTGCGCCGCAAAATGTATATTTTAAAATTGATCAAGACATTAAAAAAGTACGGGTATCGCTGCTACAAAAAAGCAAACAAATAGCCAATATTGGTTTACGGCTTTACCAAAAGGTCAAGCGCAGTAGCCGACTAACGCCTATAGACTCCTGGGAGCGACTATCTAACGCTCAGCGCAGAAAATTAACGGAATATTTCCCCTACAACCTTGCCGAACTATCCACGCAAGAAAAAGCAAATTTAGCGCGTTTTCGGTGGCAACCAGTCATTCCCGTTGGAACACCCGGATTAAACTATATACTCGCCAGCTTATTCCGTGTACCCAACGACATTATTCAAAACAATCATTCCTTATTGGATACCCAAAACCACAACGCCGATGAAAACCGACATGTTACATTTCCGATCCACGAAGCAGGTCAATACACCTTATCTGCAACGCATTTGTTTGGTAATCGAACATTCAATTTATCATTCCGCTGGCACAGCCTTAATCAACAGCGATCCCAATTACCAGCGCCAACCAATATCGAGTTTAGTGGTAGCAGTGCCTCACACACACTCAAATTAGAACGAGGCCTGCTAGAGATCACTTCCAGTATCCCAGTATCACTTGAATTGCACTCTAAAGACACGACAGTTATCGATCATCAGCATATTACGCCAACCTATGTGCTAAATGACAATGCACCTCTAATATACTCTATCGTTCATTCAGATCCCCACCCTACCCCGGTAAAGGTAAGCTTTCAACAATACGCCGACAGTGAAATAGCACCATTACATAAAGGAACATTGACGATGCAATTGCTCGATAGTAATGGAGAAATATGGCAGGAAATAAAACAAGACATTAACAATGAACCAGCCAATTATTACCAAACCACCGGAACCGAGTTTTTTACTTGGCTATCTAAAAAACAAGATAGCTTTATTCGCGTTCCCTCCCACATTCGCACCTTAAAAATCCACAGCAAAATCCCAACACTTGTGGGCGTATCTACCCGACCTGAAAGCATACCAACCATTCGAAACCTACCGGAAGAAAACCGAAATTGGTTCGACTTTGAAGGTCGAATTCCAGATTGGTATTCAATCAATCCAGACAACAAAAACACCTACATTAATCAAGGCAAAATGGCCACAATTCGCTATTACCACCAACCACTCACACCAAAAGAAATGGAAAACACAAATTGGCAATTCGACTCGCTATTAGCCAATCGTCCCGGCTTAATTAATCACGAATTAATGGTACCAATAACACACCTAACTAACCTTGAACCCTCTCCACTTCTGTTTCAGGCATTACCATCGGGCCAACTGATAAAAAGCCTTAAACACAATGGCAAACAAAACAACACTACGCTGTTTTTCATCAAAAATAATAACCAACCCGAACAAATCGCATGGTCAATCAACAATCAACAGCAAGGCCCGTTTTGGGTTGCCGGAAAATGGGGCATGACGGAACTTCCAATACAATTGGAAAACGGCTCTGCCGTTAATTGGCAAAACGATAGTATTTTATGGTTTGCGAACGCCTTGGAAGAGCATGATGAAATAATTAGCAATGTAGGAAGTGCAGAAAAATCAAAATCCGCATACGTCAAACGCCGAACCGTCGCCTTGTCTGTTAACAACCCCCTCACCATAACAATGAATAAAACCACTAAAGAACAAACCGTTTCATTTAGCCTATACCCCACCAGCACTAAAAACATAGAGGTTCTAGTTGAGCTTTTCCTCACCAATCAAGAGCGCACTCTATATTCCGACAGCCATACATTAAGCAAACGGATATTTGTCATTACTCCAAGTGATCAGCTTAGCGGATTCAAATTATTCAGCAGTGATCGTTTACAAGAGCGTGAAGTATTCTACTTTCCTTTGCTGAACGATATTCCACCCCAAGAAATCAGCATCAGAATCACCTTATTAAGTGGCGACACAGCCTATTTAAATGCCATACAAAAAGTCATTGAAACAGAATCAATAATAGAACGATTCCGCTCAGTAAATACCCGGAGTAAAAATGTTGAAAAATAGCAGCTCCAAAGCTTACCCACTACTTACAATTTTGTTTTTACTCGGGCTTTTGCTATCAAACCGATTGTTAGCAGAAGAGCTTAAACAAAATGTGTTCGACGCCACCGTTCAAGATATGATTTTGATTTTGTCTGGCGCGCCCTTAACAGAATTATCGGTACTGAATATTGAAACCAAAAAAGATCGATTGATAGGACAGCTATCCGACCCTAAATACGGGGAAATTCACATTAAAAACCAAATTAACACGCAATTCACCACCGTCATCCAAATCCCCCATAAACATCATGACCTACATACTCAATTCATTGGAGAACGTTTTTTCAAACACCCCGAGGTCGATATTGCTATGTTCAATGGCGAACAACGATACAACTCGCCTAACGCTGACTTAACCCATCTAAACCATTCCTTATTTACCGCCATTTCGGACGCAATGAACACCCTTAAACGCAATGGCCGCATTATTCAAATTCATGGCTATGCCGCCGAGAAACGCGAAACCACAGCCGCCAAGCAAGCCGATATAATTATGAGTAATGGCACGGCATACCCGAATCCAACTATGCATAAAATTCAAATTTGCCTGCGTGACAACGGCAAAATTCTGGCCCGGCTCTATGGTAGAGATGTATTTGAGTTAGGTGCCACCGGTAATCAAGTCGGGAAACACGCAAGAAACAAAAATAAACACACCCAATCACCCTTTCTACATTATGAACTCAATCATGGGCTACGAGAAAAATGGGTCAGCAAAGGAATCGAGGAGGAAGTGTTGCAATGTCTGCTGCACTAACGTTAATGAAAACAGCAAAGGCCGCCGCAATTCTGATACCAATAATATTGGTTAGTCTGGTAGCAAGCCCAATCGCTAATGCCAACACAAATAACAGCACAACCGTGCATCCTCCGATACTCTGGCAACCCATGCTGGAAAATGCAGAACTTATAGAAGTAAGTGAGCAGTCACTTCCAACTCCAATAAATAAAAATCGATTAGTAAGCATTCAGCCCAACGCATCTAAGCGAGTACTTTTACCTGCTCGTCACTGGTTGTTTATCCAAGACGAATCTGCCTCCGAATCAAAACAAAAAGCAGAAATAAAAACGAAGCAGGAATTGGAACTGATAATATTTGATGCGCCCAATGTAGGTCGAAAGGTTAAGTTGACGTCAAACTATCCCTTTATGGCACCCGAAAACCATTATAGGGTGATAGAACTCAGAAACACTCACAACCATAAAAGCGAAATAACCCTTTTTGCAGGAACCCAAAGACAACATCAACTACTCAAACCTCTTACTTGGAACCTTTCTACCAAGCACACTAAAAACGTAAAATCTCTGACCGAAAGAGACTTTTCAGATTACCAGTTAACATCCGATCCTTTTGTTGATACGCGCGTTATTCCCGAGCATTACTACCTCATTGAATCTTTGTTTCCTGCGGACCAATTAAGGAACAAAGGACGTTTACAAAAATCAATGTGGTGGCAAGGCAACTCATCTCAACTACCTAATCAAAAGACTGATGCGAGCCTTCATCAAAACTGGCGCATAGGAATCGAAAACAACGCTAAAAAATACTTTATCAGCGACAACAAAAACAATTTCATAAAAACACAACAACCACTTCTTTTCCGAACGGACAATCGACATGACACGCTTCGTTATTTTCCCGCTAAAAACGAATTATTTCGCATTCAGGCATTACACAAAAATTGGTTATTTGAAAAAAACTTTGCTCAATACGAATTACCGATAATCCAAGCCTCAGAACAGGAGATGGCACACAATATTTCTGCCCAGCAACAGCTTATAAATTCCGAATCAAAAGCAGCAAAGCTTGTAATAAATAATAACAACGGCCATCAACCTCTCCCTTTGTTCTACCGTAATCGAAATCCCTTTCTGCACTACTTACCGCTGCTTCCTACTTTAGAAAAAGCCACCCAATTCCGATATTCCAATGCACCGAACCAAACCTGGGGCGCAACTGAATCTCATTCCCCCAAACTAACCCCGGCCAAGATAATCACTCGTCATCCAGAACATCAGCAGACACGATTTACAGTGCTTGAATCGGGCGAAAAAACCCGTTTTGATATTCCAAATAATGCCGCTGCCAACATTATCAATCTGCAGTTATTGCTCAATTCAAACCCAGGCTCCAAGGCAGGCATTAACAACAAAACCTCAAATCAATTTACCTTAACCTCAGACAGCGGCGAGCAACATTCATTTATCGTTACGCCTAACGCAACAATGCCAAGCCAAATCCAATCCGCTATTGTAATTGACGATTGGCAAGTTTTTACAACGTCAAAAGCAGACGTAAAATCCTCAGTAGAGGTATTGTTTGAAGTTTCACCCCGTTATGTGGAATTAGAAGTCACCGGCAACAGCGCGGTACCCATAAAGCTCAGCTACCCGGTAGCAACCAACCCAAAACTTGATGAGTCCCAATGGCTAAATATTTTTGAAGATAAACACTGGGCTAACCTAGGCTGGCACCCACAAGTAACTCAATTAAAGAACTATCTAACTTATCGCCATTCTCAATTTATACCTTTACGTAACCATGCTTTTTGGCAAACACTGTTGTCTCAGGAGGCTTCACCTACTCATTCAGCCAACACCTCCACGAATGCACAAGCAATTACTGGCGCTACAAACCTTAAAATTGCAGGTAAAACCCAAGAATTATTACTTTTCCCCAAGCTGCAAGACCTTCATTATTGGCAAAGCCTAAGCGCCGCATTACATGCAGATGGATGGCATAGGCACAAGATCACTCTGTGGCAAATGTTGATGTTGTATCATTCTGATGCAGCCATCCAAACATTTGCGTTTAAGCAATTAGAATTAAACTATAAAAGCACCCAAAACCACCAAGCTTTAGAGCAACTCTATATCACACGTTTTGTGCGTCTTAACGACAATAACGCCATCGTGCCATTGGCCAATATTTTAGTGCAACAAGGCAAGTCGCCATTCGCTCTGTTGCTACTCGCAAAAGCAAAACCCTTGCCCAATTCTCAGGAACTTCTTTTCCAAACAGCAACCAAATTAGGATTAATCGAGCTTGCTAAGCATGTATCTGAAAGGGCTGAGTTATCCATCAGTACTAGTGGACACAAAAAGCCACAAGAGCAATTGCAAAAACAGGCACAATTGGGCGCGGTGCCTGCTTCTGGTATCAATACCATCACTTCCCAAGGCACGGTGCAATTCCACAATTCAGAACTCAATCAACAGAGTCATTGGCTAAAAGCCACCGTTGCTGAACCCGTCACCTTAACGAACACTCAACCGGTAATGTTGGAACTAACGGTAAGGCAATGGTTTAAAGAAGACCAATGGTTTGAAGACGATAGCTTTCAGAAAAAAGACGATTGGCTGGAAATCGAAATTCAAGGAAAAGCTGAAACAAAGAACCGGCAACTAAATCAAAATCTGCCTTTGTTTTACTCTAATTTTCGCTCCGATAATTTCACCCTAAAAAACAACTGGGCTGGGCCAGCCCATAAGTTTCACGTCGCTTTGCCCCAAAGTTCAAAACTCGTCATCAACCCAACCTTTTCCGATGTCCTTATCAATATTCGAGAATTACGAGACATTAACCATCCTGTCAAAACAACATCTGAGTGTTTTCACAAAGACTATCGCGTGGTAGTTAAACAAAAAATTCAATCACTATCTCACGACAAAATGGCTCTTTGCGACAGCATTCACTACTCTGCTATGCAGATACAAGAACCGACAATTCAAGACATTACACCTGCAACAGGCATGCAAGATATACAGGCAATGGGGCTGAATGTTTCCCCTGTTTTAGAGCAACTTTACCGCCTTGAAAACCACACAAGTAACCAGAAAGAAAAGCAAGAAACTAGCGCAACCCACGCCAAACTCAATCATATGGTGCATCAGCTTCCTCCCTCAATATTCAAGAGCAAAATAACCTCAAGAATCAATCGCCATTTTGCCTGGAAGCATATTAAGACCCCATTGGCTTCATCTGGCGTTGCACTACTGAACACCGACAATACCCAAATATATAGCCC
Organism: uncultured Gammaproteobacteria bacterium; assembly: GCA_942490545.1. GTDB lineage: Bacteria > Pseudomonadota > Gammaproteobacteria > Enterobacterales > Alteromonadaceae > Paraneptunicella. The sequence continues at coordinate 56,397 of CALNXX010000012.1, forward strand.
AATTCAGAGCAGAAACCTGACGTTCCTAAAACCAAGCCAAACCGGCGGTGATAGGCTATCCGCCCAATCCGAGTTAACTTACCGCTTTGAACCAACCTCGACCATGAACATACGCTTCACTCTTGGGCTAGATGAGCATATTTTCGAGCAAGTGGAAAACGCGCAGGTATTAATCAAAGGCATAGAAGAAACAGACACCCTAATTCAACTTAAGCCAGGCGAAACGCAAACCAAAGCAGCCACTCTTCACCCAGGAGAACATCAAATTGCATTCGCTATGCCTAATGCAATGCCTAATCAAAATGTTTCGTTGATAACTGAGTTTAAAAACCCACAAGGGCAATGGGTTACATGGCAGCCCGAACGAACCATTGCAGTTCATCAAGCCAACCAACAAATCCCCATTCAGTTTCATTTTCCTGAACCGGTTTGGCTACGAATCGATGCTTTTGATAGTGAACAAACCATTACTTCCCATTATCAATTGGTCGATAAAGGCCTGTTCGAATGGCAAGCCGTAAACGCAACCGATATAGGCTATCGGTTTTACACTCTACAAACAAAATCGAATACAAAAACCAATATAAAAGGCCTAACTGCTAGCAGTGCCGCTACTGAAAAAAATGCTTTGGCTACCTCCACACCCTCAACAAAATTTGAATTTACCTTTCCCACAACGCCATCATTTCCCGAGTCGGCTTCCAAAGGACAAACGTGGCAATGGGGTATTGGTTATGACAACCGCTTTGAACAAGATAACGACACTCAACAACAGCAAAATTACTGGGAAGTGTTTGCCGCATTCAATGAAAAATCAGGATTAGCGCACTTTTATAAACGCACAACATTATCCATTAAAGAGCATAACGACTTACCCACCAGCTATCATGTTGGGATGACGTGGCTTGAACAAAGACAACCCTTTGCTTTGAACTGGCGATTCGACACCAATTTCAATTTTCAGTCTTCTCACAATAACACTCCCTCAGCCTGGTCAATGGGTTACAGGCTCTCCACAGATTGGGACTACAGTATTAATAAGCGATTCTTTAATCGATGGACACTTTCCGCTGCTGGCAACGTATTGCAAACGAGAGAAAATCCAGACGACTATTTTAGTGGTGTGTACAGCCGCTACAAAGAAGAACACCGATTTGGCATCAGCATCAACGATAAAATACGCTACAAGCCCACCCATGACTCAGAGCTATATTTGGAAGGGCGACTACAATCAAATGATCTGGACGACAGTTTCTCACTAGACCAAAGCCGCTGGGTTAGCGGCGCTAAAGTGTTTTATCAAGGGTTAGTACTCGAAGGAGAGTTAAGCCATCGTCGATATTACCGAGACAAAAACCGACAGCGGGCAACCGACCAAAATATTATCGGCCTTAAGCTCGATTGGATGGTTTGGAAACGACGTGAAAACTGGCGACTAAGATTAAATTACCAACATGACTTCCATGCCAACGAAAACGCTTGGTCCTTAAACTTGGTATGGGGAAATAATAGAGGACGAGGCGTGCCTGACTATTTACCATCAGAACTCTCATTTCGCTCACTGCGCGAACGACAATTTTTTAATGCCCACAATAGCCAGGAAACCCCATGATAAACTTCAAGGAAGCACTGGCCGGTAATCTCGAAACCATCTTACAGCGATTGCATGCCGTTCATATTGATGAAGCCCATAAAAACTGGGTAGTTTATATTGAAGGAACAAGTCTAGTACCTAATAGAGATGCAAATGACAACGAAAATTCCAAAAACATTATCGTGGAATTTCTCTTACATGAACTCGCATCTGTGTTTAACGAAATGGAACAACTAAGAACCCGCTACCAGCGCTTTTTAACCGACATTCGCAACGAACAAAAACCCAAAGATCAACAGCTGTTAATTTTGGATTTTTGCCGTTATTTAGGTACAAAAAACATCCGAAAAGACGCCAAAGCTTTTTCCAGATGGTTCGATATTGATGCCACCACCGAGAGATGGCAAAAAAAGCTTAGAGACAAAGAAGCCTATGTCATATTCTTATTGCAACGGATAAGTCACCTCTTCGATTTAGTACTGCATCAGGAAGACAGAAGCGAACATCTTGCCATTTGGATGACGTTCAAATTCGAAAAACGCCTGTTATGTTGGTTGCAATACCACCAGCAACCTCAGGTGCAAATAGAAGCATTCAAATGCCTTAGCAGCACTATAGAACTGCTTGCAGCAGAAAATTTCGAGAACTTATCTCCCGAACTAATTCGCTATATTTATCGCTACGCGCTAGATTCAAGCCAACCCTCTAAATTGCAGATTGAAGCCTTAAACCTCCTTGCTATCGCAGATATTAAGCAAACCATTAAACTACTGAAAATTCGATTAGATCAACAGCAACATCCAGACGATATTTTCTTTCGCGAAGCCATTACTGAAATTGTTAATATTTTCCATTTCAGTGAACCGGAATTACTCAAATTCATTCCCATATTAACTCGAGATACTAGCCCATTGGTCAGGGCCAGTGTCGTTAACTGTATCCCAGTATTACCCGAAACCGAGCAACAACAAGCAAAACAAGCATTGGCAACAGACCAATCCGATTCCGTTTACACATCATTGATATCCAAATTACCTTTTTTATATACCGGAACCGGCTTAATTGACTTCTACCTAAAACAACTCTCAATACTCATAACGCCAACAACAGAAAAACAATTAAAGGAAGTTCGCATTAGAGTGCTACTGCACGCCTTGCCCGATTTATTCTTGCAATTTCATACCGACACCGAACAAGCAGAACTGGCCAGAGCAGAGGTTTGCTTAGGAAATTTATCTCAAATAACGCCCAACCCCAAAGTCCAATATTGGCTCGTCGTTACCCGAGAACGCCTGTGGGCAATGCAACAAAGCGACCTTGAACTATCATTAGCCTCTTTGCTCACATTATCCTTAAGCAAGAAAGTACAACTCACCCCCGAACAACGCCAGCACCTGTCAACAGAACGAGGGAAGCGCTGGTTATCAGCAAAAGTAGATCAAGGCTTTTCTTTAGAAATAGCAGACAAATGGGTACGCAGAGGTGATCGCTTTGGTTTCCGACTCTGGCGTTTCTTGCACGAATTGAAACACCCCGCCACAGACAAACGCCAACATCATAGCCATGTCACCGGAAGAACCTACTTTACCCACAATTATGTGGCCGCTCCTTACGTAGCAGAAGTGAGTCAAACCCGTGTGCCTGGCGAACCATTACATATGTCCGAAGAAGGACACTGGCGGCCTTTTTTGCCTTTGGTTGATCAATTTATTTCCAGCCTTGATCAGGGCTGGCCAACTCGCTCAGTGAATATTTATCATGTCACTGGCATAACCCGTATCGTTCCGCCATCCAGCCTGTTTAAACGATTAGTGGCGCGTACCTTACTCACAACACGGTTTCGTCATTACGCCGAATTAAGAAATTGGCATGCCCAATCAGCTCACAAACCACAGCACTATTTAAATGAAATAAGAAAACTCGGATTTACCGTCGAACACAATACCTTTACTAGCGAATTTACCGCCACACCTTACCCCGAACTCCCCGCAGTAAAGCACTTTTTTCAGATCGCCGTACCCCTGAATTTAGTGACCTTGTGGGAGGATTTCCAGCAATACTTCGTATCGGTTTATCAAAATAGTTTGACCCATTTAATGTATTTTCTATTTGGTATTATCACGCTTTTTTGGGGTAACCATTTATGGGTAACAGCAAAAGTACGGCGCGCCAGAAAGAAAATTCCCCTCGTAATAGGCGGTTGGGGAACCCGAGGTAAATCCGGAACAGAACGCTTAAAAGCAGCCATATTCAATGCCTTGGGATTCTCGGTTATTTCCAAAACCACAGGCTGCGAAGCCATGTTCCTTTATGGTAATCGCAATAGCCAACTCAAAGAAATGTTCTTATTTAGGCCCTACGACAAAGCCACCATTTGGGAGCAAGCCTATATCACCCAAGTCACAGCAGCTATCAATGCCGATGTATTGCTTTGGGAATGCATGGGACTAACGCCAAGATACATTGATATATTGCAACAACAATGGATGCAAGACGACATATCTACCATCACCAACTGCTTTCCTGATCACGAAGATATACAAGGCCCTGCGGGCATCGATATACCGCAAGTTATCGCTCGATTCATTCCCCCAAAAGCCGAAGTATATTCAACAGAAGAAAACATGAGCGCCTATTTGGTTGACGAAGCGAAACGTAAAAAAACGCAATTAATTCCCGTTGATTGGGTAGATATTGCGACCCTACCGGAAGATCTTCTCAGCCGTTTTCCATACGAAGAGCATCCAGCCAACATCGCCTTAGTTGCTAAAATGGCAGAGCGATTTGGCCTTAATAAAACGATGGCAATTAAGGAAATGGCCGATCGCGTTGTTGCGGATATTGGCGTGCTAAAAGTGTTTCCAGTAAGTCAAATTGCAGAACGCCGATTACAGTTTATTAACGGTATGTCAGCAAATGAACGATTTGGCGCACTCTCCAATTGGAATCGGCTGAATTTAGATAAAGTTGGCTACAATGCAAAACGATACCAATTCGTTGCAACCGTCATCAATAATCGGGCCGACAGAGTTGCACGCTCAAAAGTCTTCGCTCAATTGATCTCCAATGAACTATCCGCAGATATCCACTTTGTCATTGGTGATAATCTGGATGGATTTAAACAATATGTCAGTGGCGCATGGAAAACCTTTTTAAAGGCACAAGCCCTGTCCACTAAAACGCCGCAATTGCTAAATGAAACCTGCTTGTCTTTAGCTGAATTCCTACGCATTCCAACCACGCCAACCGCCCTGTGGAAAGTCACAACAACATTATTGGAAGACATGCAGCTTACTCTCCCGACCTCAATACAAATACCAATGCCAGATTCACTAATGGCCTCCCAATATAAGGACGAATTAACATCACAACTAGAAAACCTTAAACGCAGAACCGAAAGCACAGAGATTGAACAAGCAGGTTTTGACTATGTGCTGACTTTAATTGAAAAATTCGATGCCTTTACCACCCTTATTACACAAATTAACAACGAGACACTACCGGTAATTAGCAAGCAACTAGAAGCCTTTTTTACCCAACAATTTATGCGCCGTTTTTGCTATATCGATAACTATTTCATATCGGGTGATCAACTCATTAAAGCCATCGCAGAAAAAGTCCCGCCCTATTTACACTGCCACCTTATGGGCATGCAAAACATAAAAGGAACAGGCCTGGGTTTTGTGTATTGCTGGCAACAATGGGAAAAAGTACATACCTCCGTGGAAAAGCTACTCAGCTCCTCACTTCAAGAAGAAATAGAACAAGAATGCCAAAGCTTGTTAAGTTTTAATCACTTTGGTGTGCTCGAACATGAGTATTTACTCACTCAACTGGAACAATTCAAACAAGACCCAAAAGCACAACGGGAAAACATTCAGGTTGAGCTGGATGCCATTCTGTACAAAATCAAACTAAACCAAAAACAACAAAAGGAAAATACGTCCAACAAATCATCGCCTTTTTCAGGAATCATTAGCGCCATCGAAAAATTTCTAGATGTAGGAGACGCCATTAAACGCAGTAAACGCGCAACCCTCATTACGAATGACCTAATAGAGCAACGGATAAGCTTAAATAGAGCCGCCTACGAACTGCAAAAAATCAACAAAAAGCAGAAAGGAGGTTGGTTACAGGAGCAATTTAACAACCGTTAACATAGTTAATTAGTGTCTGCATCTAATTGTCGCCCTGTTTTTCCATTTTATGACATCATAATGGTAACTAAAATTATCAATTTTTCAGACTACGACAGCGTACCGAATCACCCGTTGCAGCACCCTTTTATCCGTAGGTAATTAACCCTAACGGTAAAAAAAACAGGCAAATCATCAAAAAACGCTTAATGAAAAAGCAATTTCGTGTAAATTAGTTATCCAATGTCTACATGAGGATTACTAAGTTGAAACCAACTGAAACTTCTTCCTATCAACATTTTTTGAAAGTTGTTGATTGCCAATACGCTTGTCCTGCGCACACGCCGGTTCCGGAATACATTCGCTTAATTGCTGAAAGGCGTTATTCAGATGCCTACATGGTCAACTGGGAATCCAACGTTTTCCCCGGTATTTTAGGACGAGTTTGTGATCGACCTTGCGAACCAGCCTGTCGCCGTGGGCGCGTTGAAGATAAACCCGTCGCAATTTGCCGACTTAAACGTGTTGCCGCCGATTATAAAGACGACATTCGTGCTCGCCTGCCAAACGTACCAAAAGATAAAAATGGTAAACGTATCGCACTCATAGGTGCAGGCCCAGCGTCTTTGACCGTTGCCCGTGACTTGTTACCACTCGGTTACCACATTGTATTGTTTGACCGCGATCCCAAAGCGGGCGGCATGATGCGCAGCCAAATTCCTCTGTTCCGTTTGCCAGAAGAAGTCTTGGATGAAGAACTGGATTACATCATTAGCATGGGCGTTGAATGCCGTTTCGGTGAAGAAATCACCAGCCTTCACGACCTGATGCAATCTGGATTCGATGCCGTTTTTGTTGGCACCGGAGCGCCCAATGGCCGCTGGTTAAAAATTCCAGGACACGAACAAGTTGGTGAACATGTAGAAACCGGTATTGGTTGGTTGTCCAATGTCAGCTTTAAACATACCGACTCAATCGGCAAACGTGTGGTTGTACTCGGTGGCGGAAACACTGCCATGGATTGTTGCCGCACAGCAAAACGTCTTGGTGCAGAAGATGTAAAAGTACTGGTTCGATCCAGCTACGAAGATATGAAAGCATCGCCTTGGGAAAAAGAAGATGCCGCCGCCGAAGGCATTGAAATCATGCCTAACTACACCCCAAAAGAATACATCTTCGAAAACGAGAAATTTGTGGGCGTACTGTTTGCGAAAGTGGAATCTGTGTACGACCGCATGGGCAAGCGTTCCCTAAAAGAGTCAGGCGAAACCTTATTAGTTGAATGCGACAATGTATTGGTTGCCATTGGTCAAGATACAGCATTCCCATGGATTGAACGAGATATTGGTTTAGAGTTCAATGAATGGGATCAACCCAAATTAGACCCGCTATCTTTGCAATCATCCGTTGAAAGTGTCTTTTTTGGTGGTGACGCCGCTTTCGGGCCTGAAAACATTATTACAGCCGTTGCCCATGGTCACCAAGCCGCTATTTCTATTGATTTGTTCTGTGACGAAAAACACCCCAACAAAGACCGGCTCGATACCTCGTTTAACCTTGTTAGCCAAAAAATGGGCATTCATGAGTGGAGCTATCAAAGCCAAATCAGTCATGAAGAGCGTCAGGCTGTGCCTCACATCGACTGGGAAATAGCAGTAAAAGAATTAGCGTCAGAAGTGGAGCTAGGCTTTGATGAAAAGCTGGCACTAGAAGAGGCTCATCGTTGCTTAAACTGCGATGTTCACACCGTTTTCACCGAAAAAACCTGCATTGAATGCTCCGCATGTGAAGACATTTGCCCTACCGACTGTATTACTTTTGTAAAAGTCGAATCAAAAACGCCACACGAAGAAGAAGAGCAGGCTATATCTCAGCTGCGTGTAAAAGAAATCAATCCTACCCAAGATTTACTCATATCCGACAAACTCAAAACCGGTCAAATTATGATTAAAGACGAAGATGTTTGTCTCCACTGCGGCTTATGTGCCGAGAGGTGTCCTACCGGTGCCTGGGATATGAAAAAACTCATTATTGATAATATTGGAGCGACAATAAGATGAGTCAGTCGGTCAAAGAATGCCAAGCTATAAACGACTTTGTGGTTCGTTTTGCCAATACTAACGGTACGGGATCAGCCAGTGCTAACCGGATGTTTGCCAAATCGGTCATTCGCATGGGCATCCCTGTTAGCGCCAAGAATATATTTCCATCCAACATTCAAGGCATGCCAACGTGGTACGAAGTTAGAATCAGCGAGCATAACTATCTTGCTCGACGGGGCGGTCCTTCAGAATTAGTCGTTGCTATGAACTCTCAAAGCCTTAGGGATGATATCGACAGCGTTGCACCAGGTGGCTACTTACTCTATGACTCAAGTAAAGCCCTACCAGAACACTATAAGCGCGACGATATTCATTTTTTGGGAATGCCCATTTCAGCGATTTGCATCAAAGAATACAAAGATGCGCGCCAGCAGCAACTCTTTAAAAATGTTATCTACGTTGGTGCCCTTGCTGCGTTACTCAACATTGAATTTGAAATCCTGACAGCCCTTGTAGGCGACCAATTCAAAGGCAAAGAAAAACTCATTACACCCAATATTTATGCATTAGAACTCGGATTTCAGTTCGCCAACCAACACTTTACCTGCCCGCTTCCCATAAAAGTGGAACGCCGAGATTTAATCAACAATCGCATCATGGTTGACGGCAATACTGCCAGTGGTTTAGGCGCGGTTTACGGCGGTGCAACAGTTGCAAGCTGGTATCCCATCACGCCTTCAACATCCGTTATCGAAAAATTTGCCAGTTACTGCGATCGCTTACGTATCGACCCTGCAACCGGTAAAAAGAACTACGCCTTGATTCAAGCCGAAGATGAACTATCCGCAATCGGCATGGCCATTGGCGGAGGCTGGAATGGCGCACGTTCGTTTACCGCCACAAGCGGACCCGGCGTATCCTTAATGACAGAGTTTCTTGGTTTAGCCTATTTTGCTGAAATTCCCGTGGTGCTAATCAATGTGCAACGGGCGGGACCGTCCACCGGCATGCCAACCCGAACACAACAATCAGACGTACTAAGTTGCGCTTATGCCTCCCACGGCGATACCAAACACATATTGCTATTCCCGCAAAATCCAACGGAATGCTTTGAGTACAGCGCCCTCGCCTTCGATTTAGCAGATCAGCTACAAACCCCAGTCATTATTATGAGTGATCTGGATTTAGGCATGAACGATCATCTAACCGACGAATTTATCTGGGATGACAACCGTCAGTACCAACTTGGCAAAGTCTTATCCGCTGAAGAATTAGATCAAACCGAAAATTATGGCCGTTATCAAGACGTAGATGGCGACGGTATTTGCTACCGCACATTGCCAGGAACCCATCCAGACAAAGGTGCTTTCTTCACCCGGGGCACATCTCGTAATCGCAATGCTGGCTATACCGAAAAGTCGAGCGACTATGTTGATAACATGCAACGCCTTGAGAAAAAAATGCAAACCGCAGCATCAATGGTGCCCCGGCCCGAAATCGTTCAAGGTAAAAAGCCCGCAAAAATTGGACTCATTTATTTTGGCACCACTTCCCATGCTATTGATGAAGCCATTGCACAATTAAAAGAACACGGACTAAGCACCGATACCTTGCGTATCAGGGCATTCCCGTTCAACCAGCGCATACGTGAATTTGTTGACTCTCATCAAAGCGTTTACGTGATCGAGCAAAACCGAGATGCCCAAATGCGCACATTATTGATGAACGAATTGTCTATCGACCCTGCGCGCTTAAACGCGATTGTTAATTTCAATGGTTTACCCATGACTAGCCTGCAAATCGTTAATGGCGTAATGAGCGAACTATCAGCCAATGTGTCTACTAAACAAGTGAGCTAACGTTATGAGCTTTATAAAATCCAAATTTCATCACCCGCGCTTACCTGTTAACGATCTCGGTTTAACCTACCGAGACTACGAAGGCGCATTATCCACCTTATGTGCAGGCTGTGGTCACGATGCCATAACCTCGGCGTTGGTACAGGTATGCCATGAAATGTCCATTCCTCCCCATCAAGTCGCCAAAATGTCAGGTATTGGATGTTCATCAAAAGCACCAAACTACTATTTAAATAAAGCCCACGGCTTCAATACCGTTCATGGTCGCATGCCATCGGTAACCACCGGGGCCAATATGGCAAATCGAGAACTATTGTATTTAGCTATGTCAGGAGACGGCGACAGTGCGTCTATCGGATTAGGCCAATTTGCCCACGTAGTACGCCGACAATTAGACATGGTTTACATAGTCGCCAATAACGGCGTTTATGGCCTAACCAAAGGGCAACTTGCCGCAACCGCCGACAAAGGCGTAACTAACAAAGCCGGTGAACTCAGTTTATTCACCGATATCGACCTGTGCGTTATGGCACTGCAACTGGGCGCAACCTTTGTTGCCCGCAGCTTTTCCGGCGACAAAAAGCAATTAATTCCCTTATTAAAAGCTGCCATTAGCCACCGAGGTTTTGCCTTTATCGACATAGTGTCGCCGTGCGTTACCTTTAACAACCATCCAGACTCAACACGTTCTTACGACTACGTACACGACCACATCACCACCGCAGCCATTGCCGATTTTGTACCCGTAAAAACCGAGATCACCAGTGATTGCTCCGAAGGAGACTGCGAAGATATATGCTTGCACGATGGGTCATTAATGCGCATTCATAAACTCACCGCAAACTACGACACGCGTAATGCGATGAAAGCCGTTGTCGATATAGAAGAACACAAGAAAAAAGGCGAAATACTCACCGGCCTGCTTTACCTAGACCCAACCGCCAGTGATTTTCATGAAGTAAACAACACCATAGACACACCGCTAAACCAGCTTGCACAAGACGTGCTCTGCCCCGGCTCTAGAGTGTTGGCCAACATCAACGAAAGCTTTCGTTAATATTAGTGGTTTTGGTAAGAACAATTCCATCTGATAAAACCATGTCATCACATCGTTCAGGTTTAATGTGATGACATGATTGATGGCTCTACAGTGAATACACTGTAGAGCCATCTAGAAATTTATCCGCATGAACTACTACTGTGAAACGAAATCCTTTCTTTAAAGTTAGATGACAACCAATTCCTTAAAAGTGGCATTAGGTGAATTATAAAGTCAGAATCAAAATTCTTAAAATCATAAATAAAAGCCGAGTAACAGTTGTTGTTTAAAAAATTTTGAACCGTGATTTGATAACTATCACCACTATTATAGATTGCGTTCACGTATATTTTCCGTTTATCCGGAAGCATTCTTTCACCACCTTCTTGCACCTTTTGCCATCTGTTCACATCAGCAAAGTCATCTAATACTTTTATGAGTTCCACCTTATCCATTTCGGCAACTGAAAAATGCATCGTTCCATAAGGTTCATGCAGAATGCGATAGCAAGATACTAAAAGAAGAGATAATAGAAAAAAGAATAATATTTTCGTTCCGATATAGCGCCTTTTTAATTGGCAATAAATGATTAACTTGTCAGATATTGGCATTTTTATTCTTCCTCTTCTTTCAATTTAAAGAATGCCAATTACACAGTTATTTTTGCAGTCTCGTCAGGCAGGTCTAAACTACTACACATTATTAAATCACCTATCTCCGCAGCGAGAACATTTGCAAGTTCTTTCGGTTCCATTTTATGCATTCCTCCACCATAAACGCGACCTTCCTCAAGCATTGCCTTATCTGTGATTTGATTTAATGCTGCAAGTAAATGTTCGTTCAACTTAGGATGTTGTTCAATTTCCTTTGCTAAATGTGGTTTAGGGTAAAGAATAAGGTATGAGTTGGAAACGATTGCTTTTGAATGGTTCAACAAAAAACGAAAGGGCTTTCTCCCCTCTTTATCAGAACGCCCGATGTACGTACAATAAAAGTGACTTTCCTGCCTATTTTCTTGTGCATACCAAACCTTTCTATTTTTACACAAGTACCTTTCGGATACACCAGTTTGAATACCTTCTGCAAGATATGCATACAGCGCAGGATAGAGCTGCTTAACTTCATCTAGGGGAAGTTTGCAGTCCAATACAAATAGCTGGTTATTAATATCAGGTAGTCCGTTCTTATCACTTTTAACTTCCGTTACGTTCAAATAGCGTGGACTTGGCAAGATTGGCCGAAATTGTTCAATTGGTAACTTACGCTTTTCAACTTGCTCACTGGTTAGAATAAAAAACTTATTGTCACCTGTAGCAATACCACGCTTAACAATAAAAAAATCACTTAACCTCGGCGAGTCATTTCCTTCACGTTCATCAGACAATGGAAACCGCGACCATTTTTTTTCTTTTAGCAATACATCACTATTTATATCTTTCTTATGTATTGGGTTTTCAAGATTACCACCAAATGTGAATTTCACTTTATGATTTTTACTTGGCTTTTTATTTTTAAACCAAACAATTGCGGATGAAACGAGTGCATCATTAAATTGAACATCGCTTGGATCGAAACGGTGAATTTGAAGTAATGTCACTTCACTTAATAAGTAATCTTTAACCGACTGCCCATAATTAACATCCATGAATTCACTCGGGATCAACCAACCTGCGATGCCGTTTTTCTTCATCCATGGATGTGAAAGCGCCATGAAGTAGCAGTATAAGCCAGCCAGTCCTGACAATTTCATATTTGCAGCTTCAAATGCTTCAGCTTGTAACCGTTCCTTTTGTCCATTTATGTGATGGTGGCGAACGTATGGTGGATTGCAGATAATCAAATTGAATTTTTCATCTTCACACGGTGGCTTTTCCTTAGTGAAATCTGCTAACAAAAATTTCAATTTAGTCTTTGACCATAATTTGCTCGCAGGTTCCCCATAGTGTTCGTCAATCTCATAACCTGTTGCAGTTTCAATCCGTGTCGCTGGAAATATTTGATTTAATGCACTATAGAAAGACCCTGTACCAAAAGCAGGATCAAGGAAATTAACCTTATCTCTCTTAGACATGATACTACTTGCATGAGCCAATAAATTTTTGGCAAGATTAAAGGGGGTTGCGAACTGGCCCATAACATTACGCTCTTCTTGAGTCTTCAACCCATCGAGTTTAGTTTGCAATAATTGTCGCTGATGTTCAGTTTGATCAATATTATTCATCTTTTAAAACCCAAACTGTTCCAAGTCATCAATTCTGTGTTCCCAAACCCAATCAATACCTTCAGCAGCTTCATATCCAAGATAACCAGAATCAAAATAACCGCATAAGAAAAGGTCGAATGATATTTCGTCGCCGTAAGTTTTTCGAAGCTGTTGAATTTTTATAGCTTCTTCCTTACGGCGTTTATTCGTGTTAGTAAAATCCCCGGCTGATTTGGCTTCAAATAGTGCGGGGAAATCGCCTGATTTTGCGTTTTTACGCATAATTACTACGTCAACAGAAATATTAACCTGTTTACCATTATCACCTTGTTCAACAGGTATATTGAAACGAAACGAAAATGTCCCATTAGGCATTGAAAGGAAGTCCTCTGCTTCTCCTGGTTCAAGCGCTCGATAACCACGAGCTTCAAACCAAGTTTTCATTGCCGCAAGTTGACGCTGTTCTTGTGCATTTCTAATAATTGGATCTGCCATCGATCCGCAAAGACGATCAGCAACTATGGTTGACGCACGATGGACTTCTTCTTTAGTGCCAGTGTCACCACGATCTTTCCAAACAAAAATATCAGGGTCTGCCAATTTCTCGATAATGTCACCAATTAGCATAAGTTGCTCTGTTAGTACATGCTGTTTCATCTGTGGCGGAACACGTTCATCCTTCTCCATACTCTTCACAAGATTAGGAGATACTCCGGCTAGACCTATAAGTCGATCACGGGCAATTGGTGGACATGTTGCCATTCGTAACATAGGTATTACTGTAGGATGTTCTTGCAGCGTTCCAGGTTTGATATTTGTTAAGTTTTCGGTTCTCTGAAGAGCTTGTTTAACTTGTTTGGTCGTTTGAACACGAGTATCCCTGAAAGCTTTGGGTGCAAACTTCATAAACCAATCATTGTAAAAATCAACTGACCTAGAAACGTCTGCATTCCATAAATCTACCTTATCTCTATTTACTTTTTCCATGCCTCACTTACCTTATATTCAAAATAAAACAATGTTTGCATTTTTCTTTAAGCTCATATGAAATCCCTTGCAGGTATGATGATTGCTAACATTTGTACAAAAAGAGACATATTACTATTGTTAGTGCCTTTGCTCACCTTTTGCATACAAAAACATATCTGCAATCTCCCTAATGTTGCTTTTCATAGTACGCTAATGACAGGGAAGGAGAACCATTTCGCAATCTACTATCCAGCGAACCCACTGTACCTGAAAATGCTAATCCTGTTGATGGAATATGTGAGGCATCTGTACCTCACTGGGCGCAACCTTTGTTGCCCGCAGTTTTTCTGGCGACAAAAAGCAATTAATTCCCTTATTAAAAGCCGCCATTAGCCACCGAGGTTTTGCCTTTATCGACATAGTGTCGCCGTGCGTTACCTTTAACAACCACCCAGACTCAACACGTTCTTACGACTACGTACACGACCACATCACCACCGCAGCCATTGCCGATTTCGTCCCCGTAAAAACCGAGATCACCAGTGATTGCTCCGAAGGCGACTGCGAAGATATATGCTTACACGATGGATCATTAATGCGCATTCATAAACTCACCGCAGACTACGACACGCGTAATGCAATGAAAGCCGTTGTCGATATAGAAGAACACAAGAAAAAAGGCGAAATACTCACCGGCCTGCTTTACCTAGACCCAACCGCCAGTGATTTTCATGAAGTAAACAACACCATAGACACACCGCTAAACCAGCTTGCACAAGACGTGCTCTGCCCCGGCTCTAGAGTGTTGGCCAACATCAACGAAAGCTTTCGTTAATAACCTACCTAAAATCAGAATTCAGGCAGCTAGCGGTAATATTAGTATTAAGACATTACGCGAAACTGCCTAACCTTAGAGTGCTTGGTTGCTTGCGCAGTCAATAAATTAGGGGCCGCCCTAGACGCCACTTGGAACAACTTCCAATGCTCATGATTGATATGAGCTATAAATTAAATTTTTCTTGAATCATATGCCCAGTGTAAAAGGGCTTGGCGTTGTTTTTTACGACAACTGAAATTATATGGTTCACAGTATTTTTTAATGGCACCAATGTGTCGCCTGAAGGCATACCAACGCTTTATTTGACGCACATCTTCATTTTCTGTTCTACGCCCCATGTAATATCTGCAATACCACTGGAACCAGCCACGAGGATCTTGAGGATGAATCCAACCTTTTTTAATCCACTCACTTAACGGCTGGGAAGCATCAACTGAAAAATAGTTGAGAGTTATATCTTTTCTTTCCGGGCTAAGTTTGGCATTCACAAACCAATCGCTAGAGAACTCATCTTGGCAGTCTGTCAGATATTTCCCTCCAAAAACACCAAGCTCTAACATCTCTTTCGGGGTTAATTCTGGGGAAAAACCAAATTTAAAATTTTCACCGGCAGGCTCTTCCAAAACGTAGACATAATCCTTTTGCATTTTGTCATTTACAATTATCTCTTTCATTGATGGCACCAGAGTATGTGTAGATAATGATAAAACAATCTTTCAGGATTCATTTTAGCTGATGACAATAATATAGTTGGTTAAAGTATGGAGTGAAAACAACCAACTGCAATATTTATGTACGAAATCTTAAGCAGATTTAAACAACACCATAGACACTGCGCGAAACAGCCTAAATTGAAAATGCTTGACTACTTCCACAGTCAGCGAGTTTGGATCCGAGTTAATTACTTGTGTTATGTGTTTGCCTCGCACGTTCTTTAAACATGCTAATTCGGACATCTAAATTTCTTTGGATTCTTAGAATCAACCTTTATACCTCCACAAGATAAAGCCTATTCAGGGTTCTCATAAATTCATTTTCAACCACCGTATATCCGCCAAAGTCACAATAGTCGTCATTAAGAAACAACATTGCCCCAAACTGTGGTACATAATGGTGTTTTTTAGGGGTATTTACTTTAACCATAATGTGGATGGCACCCTTTATCTGCTTTGAATTTTATGCATACCAATTTTCCAGCTTCAGCTTAGATACCCTCGAAAATTCTTTTGTGTTATTGGTGACCAAAATTCCATTATTAGCCAGCGCAGTACCCGCAATTAATACATCACAAGACCCGATTGGAGTACCTTTTTTTTCAAGACTCGCTCGAATAGAGGCTGAAAAGCGCGCCGCTTCAGTTTCAAACGGTAGGATTTCAACCAAGGAACATAACTCTTTCAACTGGGCTTGTCGTTTTCGGGGAGATGTAGATTTTGCTATACCATACTCTAGTTCGTACAGTACCACTGCCGGAATGCCTATATCTTTTGGCGACACCTCAAGAAATTTGGCAGGAACACTTCCTATCCCTTTAAAGAAATATATTAATGTATTAGTATCAATAATATACATTACAATTCTTCTCGACTAACGTCTTGTCCTTCATTATTCCTAATGCTATCTATTGTTGGAAAATCCTCCCACGAACCAGCTAACTCCACTACAGACTGAGGCCACTCGTTTGCTACTTTGTCCTGGATAAGTCTCGCAATCCATTTGCTCTTTGATAAATGAGCAGACTTTGCAGCATCTACCATCTTTTTTTCAATATCTTCTTCTAGGTAA
Organism: uncultured Gammaproteobacteria bacterium; assembly: GCA_942490545.1. Lineage (GTDB taxonomy): Bacteria > Pseudomonadota > Gammaproteobacteria > Enterobacterales > Alteromonadaceae > Paraneptunicella. Next base: position 72,862 of record CALNXX010000012.1, read on the forward strand.
ATTGTAACTTGCCCCATGACCGTTCCTCAAAAATAATATATGTTTAATTATATGTGTCGATGCTGGCCTGTCAATATTGAGATTAAGATGCCCCTCTTAAAAGTCGTACCCTCCAAGAGGATGTGACGTAGTTTGACGTCGCCTTGAGTGCCTTGTTTACAATATTTTCTTAAATATGCAGGTCCAAGCGCTGCAATTAATGAGAGCGAAAAACAATAAATATGTTCAACCTCTAGAACCCTAATCTTGACCACTACAATAAGCGTTACTGCAAATCATCGAGTCAGTTTGTCCAACGCACCCAAAAGTCTCTCAACATCATGCTCATTTATATGTAAGTGCGGCGCAAACCTTAGTGCATTGCCTCTTTGGCTAATATAAATATCCTGCTTTAACAGCTCAGCCACTAAATTTCCCTTATAGTGATTCGGTAGCAAGGCACCAAACATATGAGGGCATCGCAGCGATTGTTCTGGTAGCTGAAAGCCTAACATCTCAAGGTGATCTGTGATTTTTTTGTTGATTTGAGCGAGTGATTTTGAAATGCTTTCAACACCCCACTCTTTTATTTGTTCCAACGCTGCAACGGCACCAGGCAGGATTGTGGCAGTGCATTTTTCACCAACATCAAAACGGCGCGCACCAGGCATATAAGTATCACTATAATTAACTAAACCAGCGAAATTTTCAGCTCCCTCTCTTGCAAGCCATGTTTCTTCAAGTGGGCGAGCAGTTCGCCACCGCTCAGAAACATAAAGCAAACCAAAACCATAGGGACACAATAGCCATTTATATCCGGCTGTTACCAGAAAGTCTGGCTGCACATTTTTGATTGAAAATGGCATCACGCCAAGTGTCTGCGTTGCATCGATGACTAAATATGAATTATTTTTACGACATGCACTCGATACTTGAACCAAATCAATATATGCGCCATTTGTCCAATGGCAGGTAGACACAGCAACCACCTTTACGCCACCGTCAATAGCCTTGAGAATAGAATGAGTCCAGCTGCCATCTTCCGGTGTTGGAACAGTAATAATTTCAGCACCTGATTCTTGCGCCGTCCGCCTCCAGGGTAATACATTGCTTGGAAACTCTTCACAGAGAAGAAGAATTTTATCACCGGTTTGTAAATGAGGCTCAATTGCTCTTGCTGCCGTGCTAATCCCATAGCTAGCCGCTGGAACTACAGCAAACCCATCACTGTCGCCATCAAATATGTCTGCGGATAATTGGCGCACCCTTTCAGCATCATCAAAAAAACTCTTAGGCGTACGTTCCCATGGGTGGCTTTTTGATTCCACGCCGACTTGAAGTCTCGCCTTTGACTCGTTTAATTGAGGTGAGTTATAGGCGCAATTGAAGTATGCAATTTCTTTAGGAACATCAAACAGGTGTCTTTGTGAATTCAATAAACTCATTTCCTTCCTTAATTACTCATTATTGCCACTGTATTTTAGGATCACCAATTAATCTTGCAGGCCATCAGTAAACTCAGTCTTGCCTCATCAAACGATTACACCGCCTTTTCAAAAGGATTTCGTCAGCTGTTTAATCAGTGCTTTATGTTGTGGAAACAAAGCCATTAGCTGCTCTTGTCTTGCTAATTCCATGTCTTCGTATTCAAATCCGGGGGCAACGGCTTCTCCGATTAAACCGTAACCTTTGTTTCCTTCATCACCAATCTTAGATGCCTTCCATACGCCACCAGGCACAATCAACTGCAATTCATGTCCATTGTTAACGTCCGAGCCTAATATGCGTGTTTCCAAGAGACCATCGGGATAAATAAGAAAATAAGTGATCGGATCGCCTTTGTGGAAATAGTGCATGATATCTGACGTGTTCTTATGAAAATGACCAACCGGAGACTCAATAGTCAGTAAATAATAGATAGAAGTCAGAATGCTGCGTTTCTTACCATTTACTTGTTGCACAACATCACTTTTGTGAGTCTCCTTGAAATAGCCACCTTCTACGTGCCCTTCAAGATCCAATGCGCGAATGAGAGATTGAATTTCGGCCTTATGTTCAGCATTTATGACTGGCATTGCTCCAACCTCTTTTGAACTAGTTTCACTAAATTCCCGTTCTTGATCTTTCATCTTTATATCTTCCTGAGCGATTACTTTATAGGGAACTTGGATAACAAAACTTAACATTACAATGTTTGTGAATACCAAAAATTGGTATCTTAGATTTGCGATGGAAAGCAGCATAATTGTAGCAGCCTAATAACAAAATCAGAATCCACTTAATTAACCGCCGTTAGGGGAAAAGCCAACAACCAATAAACAGGGCACACACTTACAATTTGAATTTAAGCAATTTAAATCTAAGGGCTAAATTAGGGTGTTAACACGAAACCAGCCTGCCACAGAGTATCTATCTCTGGTTGTAGGCAACACTTCATGGGGAAACTCCTCACTAAGAAAAGCCACTATTGTTCCATAGAGCGGAACAATTTTGAGACCTTCGAGATCGAGAGCATCGCGATATAACACCAATTCACCACAATCTGTATTTACCCAGCCGGGATTTAAGTACGTTACAATAGACAGAACCCGATTAGCCTCACCCCGAAACGAGTCGTAGTGTCTTTTATAATAGTCACCCGGTGAATAATGGGCAAAATGGCTTTCAAAAGAAAAAAGACCAAGAAAAAGCCTTCGATTTAAGAAACTTTGCAATCTCGCTGCCCAGTCAATCCACTGCCCCCCTTCATCCGACTCACCAGTGATCCAACAAATCTCATCTGTTCGCACAAATTCATTCTTTAAATAGTCTTCCCTTCGTCCAATACCCGCTGCTATATATTTACTCAAATTTAAACTTTTCTGATAAGAAAACAATGAATTTGATATTTCGATTGGCAAGGCACAAGGGCGAATGCTGTAACCATTCTTATCAATATCATCTGCAATAAGCCCAAATAGCGTTTCATCAATCGTATTGTCTTCGCGAGTGTTGGGGAATTGTTTTAGTACTACCAAGTTTAATTCCTACCTATCTTTGTAATAGAGCGCTGTATAAAACGACTTGCCTAACGCTATGTCCAAGCCTGCACTTTACGTAGTAAAAGCGCAAAAATAGGAGCTTATCGCAACTTGTTAGGCGTAAGGAATTCAGACGGCTCAAGTGGTGTTACGTCAGCGCAGTATGTTGAACTTCACACCATAAATACGTTGTCGTTTTTGCATTAATAAATTCGATTACTGAATGGCCATTTCGAGATGTGGGGTATTAATTGTTAGCCTAGGTTTTTTTATTAAGAATCTCTTCTCTTTCTTTTTGATAATCTTTATATGACTTTGCTTCATTTCTGATGCACTCATCATATTGAAGAGATGGCAGTTTACTGCATTCGTTCTGGTCATATTTTGGCTGAACAGACTCATAGAGTTCTTTACTGCTACAACCTAAAACAGAAGTTAACACCAAAGTAGTAAATGTTGTTTTTATCACCAACTTTAATTGATTCTTCATATATGCCTAACGCCGCTTAAGGGCTGGTAATAGTTGCCAAAAATGTGAAACGAAGCAAAACCAAGAAAACGGTTAGCAATCTCGCTTTAAATTCTTGTTATGAGAATTTGTTTAATTGGTGAACAAATCAAACACATTGCCTAATGTACTGGTTTTCCCACGGTAAAATTCGGTATAGGTACAATTTACGCAAGTAACGGCTGTAAATTTTCGGTTTTGCATATCGAATATTTTCGACCACCCACTACCTGTTGTCGCAATGGTGTCGGTATCCTATTCTCTGCAATCACATTTAGGACACTTCCAATTCTTTGACATGTAAACTCCTTATTCATGGCTAAATATAATACTTATAACGTTTTATGAAGGGACGAAGTACTGACTCTTTGTCCCGCTTGTGCAGGCTGTTACGTTTTTTCCCACACTATTGCTTTTCCTGAGCAAAGTTTTGCAGCCCAGCAGTTATTTACCAAAGGCACTGAGGAACAGCTTGTGTCAATTATTGCATCTGCATTGAAGGATGCAGCCTTGGCTTTTAACGTTTCAATTGCTTGTTCTGCATTACCCCATACACGACCACCATAGGGTGCTCCAGAGCAATCAGCAGCACTAATATCTTTTATAACACTATATTTCTTTTCAGGGATCTCCCCCTCCTTCAAAACCTCTATTTTCTCCAACCTCGCTGCTTGGTCAAATGTAAGCTTAGGTGACCCCGTAACACAACCGGTTAAAGCGACCAAAAAGAAAAATAATACAATAGCTTTCATTACTACTCCTAAAGCATAAGGCTTCAATTTACATCAATGTTTCTAGAGGAATTTATCTTGTTATATTCTTGTACACACGTATCACTTAATAATTGAAACACCTGCGGCTTCTATTACTGTTTTGGCATCTGCCCGTTCGATAATTTTTAACAATGTCGTTTGAATGGTTTCATCTTTTCTAGCATCGCCTTTACTGGAAAACTTTTCCTCTTGAGCCTCAGCACCTTCTTCTAAAATAAAGCCAATTACAACTTCGGTTGCGCAACTTTCCGACTCACCAAAATACGCCAGTGAAATTTGAGGGTAACCTTGAAACCCTTTTTTGACTCTCTTTGCTATACGTTTAGTCGATTTATCCAAATTCATAATACATACCCAGAAGAGGTGGAATGCCAGAATAACAGGCAAAAGATTGAGGAACGAAAAACTACATATTGTTTTAAGTCCCAGTTTATCTGCTTACTATGTGCTTGTACGTCCAAGTCGATATGAATCAATTATTCCTACAAACCAAATAAATACCAGCGCATACATTTTAATATTTAACTCTTGAGCACCCACGCCCATTACTGAGCTAGATAATGCTTCCGTAATGGCAATAATATCTAAAGGGATTTCGCCATTTTGGATTTGCTCAGCAATGTGCTCTGCTTTGGACATAATTTCACTGAAAAGAAAATACAACGGCACAGAAAAAGCACAACTAAAAACAGCCCCCTGAGCATACTTTTTAAGGGAAAAGTGCCCTACACCTGGGTACACTAATGCAGACAACAATGCCGCTTTTACTGATTTTTTCATTTAAATACCTAAGTGAAACATCGAAGCTAAATTGAAAACATAACGACCGATTAACAGCTTGCTATGCGGTACTTTGTAATGCCTATTTTCTAAAACATAGATTACAAGTTGTACGATACTTTCTTAATCGTTGATACGGCAATTAACTCAATGCTTTTTTTACATTGGATTTTAACCCAATCATCACTTACTTCTAATATTTTGCCAGACACGGCAGAATTACCCCATGCCGAGACATCAATATAAATTGTGACCTCTTTGCCAGTTAGATTATTTAACATTTAAACTCCTTTTTAAAAATATACACGGTTCAGTACTCAGCATGAGCCGAAAGCCAGCGTCTTTAAATACTTTTATTGTAAAAATAAGTACAACATAAAGAATAAGTAACTCGAACTCCGCTTGCTTATTGCTCTAATTTTTTCTTATATTTCATAATATTAATATACGAATCAACATAATAGGCTTCACGGTTCTTAGATAAAAAGTTAAGAAGCTCAGAATGCGCTTCTGAGGAAACCGATAAATAATCCCCACCGACACCATGAAAAATTATATTGATTAGCGACGCTTCTTTAGGCACATTTTTAATGTAGTCGATCAATTCCTTACCCGATGCACCGTTCGGCGCCCAAACCACTGAAAAACCGTTTTTAACCTCTTCCCCTTTTATCGCCACAAAATTGTCTTTCACTTTACTCAAATAGTCTTCGCCACCCGCAGTTAAATCAGAGCAGGGCGCTGTGAATGTTCGTTCCGTTTTACCATCGAGGGCTAGCAAAAAAGTGTTGGCAGTCGTCACTTCCTCAACCATTTGTGCAACAGTATATTTGTCTAAATCATGATGTGCTGGCACCCAATCCCGGTTTGGGAGTGAAGCTCTGCATGGGTGGAATATGCTATGGTTGCCAAGTTCGTGACCACTTTCAGCCGCAGACACCCACTCTTTCATGCGCTGACTCATTACCACAGAATTAGGTAACACGTAAAAAGACGCTTTCAGGTGATATTTATCCAATGCAGGAATAGCGTTATCCAACTGACTGTTTAATGCATCGTCATAAGAAAGACTTACCGCAATCTTACTTCCGCCCGGCCACATAAATTCTTTAGCCTGGCTTTGGAAAGAACTAAATATTAGAAATACAGCCACAAATAGTAAAAAATTAGCAGTTCTGACCATTTTCTATATACCCCTCCATTTAAGGGACTTAAAGCAATTGATTAAAATACGGAGAAACAAAAGCAGCAAACGGTGACTTGTTCATTTATGCGCCTTGCTAGCAGCCATTTGCTAATTTAAGACTCATTAACGCATTTGAAACGAATTTCAGTTTTGGGAAAGTTACCCAATATAAAGGGAGGCTGTGCATCAATAGCCTCTAAAACTTTAACCATTTTTTGTGACTTTTGGCATTGTGCGTATGCTTCTTTCATAGCATCAGCCTTTAATGTACCCATACCAGTAAACCCCGTAGCGGCTTGACGAGAAACCATATAGGTTTCACCACCCATAGGAATAATTCCAGAATTTTGAGCACAGCCGGCCAAAAACAGAGCTAAAGATATAATTGAATACTTCATTTTGATGTAACTCCTTTTGCAGCTAGCGCTACGTTGAGTAGATCCACCTTGAATTTTATGGATGATTACATGCCTTACACAAGAAAAAGCCGGTTTAAACGGGCACCCTGCATAAATTAATTGTTTTAGCATTCCTAACCCTTTTATTTATGCAACTTTTAGAGTGGGTTTCTCTGTGGTTTTCCCCCGGGACGGCAGCAGGTATAAAACGCTCTTTATAAATACAATGGCATTATCTTTAAAAGGTATTTATATTAACCTCTTTACTCAATTCAAATCCTTCCGGCTGTGGGCCAGAGAGCGTTAGTCCAATCAATAGGGAATCATCATTTCGCAATGAAAGTTTTTTTTAATTATCTGCAAACCAGTTTGGGCCTTGATCCCTTGCAAGCTTTGATTGGAGCGATTGTTACTTCTACCTTATTGATATTCTTTGTAAAGCACCAGTGGGAAAACTATAAAGCTGCCCGTGCCTTTTATTTGGATACTGATGCTCTAAATGAAAAGGAGTTGAGATTAATGCAAGCTCGCGATGCTAATAGTGGTGTTGAGTTTGAAGAATACCCGCGAGTGCTTGCCGAGCAAGATTTCAATGAATTTACATCGGAAGAGCGTATTCGCCACACTAACGGTTATGAACTTCGTAAGCGTATTCAATTTTTTAAAGAAAATAGCTATTGGGAAAGCTATCAAAACTTCGTGCAATGGGCATTGTCCGCTGCCCGGCGTGTAACCGGTGAGGCTCGGGATAACGTCTCTTCCACCCAACTATTTAGCTATCAAAGTTATATGTTCCTTCTTTTACTCGCCATGTTTTATCCGCTCTTATTCGCCTTGGGAAATAGTGTGGTGACTGAATCACTGACTTTGGCCGGTATTGAATTAATCAACTTTAAAAGCACGGAACAAACGGTGTTGTATTTGGGAATTGTTGCATTAAATGCGGTAATGGGATTTCGTTGGGGAAAGAGCGAAGGAAAAGAAGAGTGGTTTTGGCTAGCAGCTACCTTTGGTTTACATGTCTTTTTTACTTTGCCTATTTTTGGCGCTGTCGCTGGCATTGTCGCTGTCGCTGTCGCTGGCACTTTCGCTTTCGCTGGCGCTGGCACTTTCGCTTTCGCTTTCGCTGTCGCTTTCGCTTTCGCTGTCGCTGTCGCTGGCGCTGGCGCTTTCGCTGGCGCTGGCGCTTTCGCTGGCGCTGGCGCTTTCGCTTTCGCAATATTTTATTTGTTAAATAAACTGTTGTCGAGTCATTCTTTACATCTAAAAGCACAACAAGGCGTACTTACAGCAATTGGTCTCATTAATGTGCTGTTCTTTACTTATTTTGTGGCGGCAATGTATATCATTAGTGAATATGCCGAACCAGATCAAAAGTATTATGTTTTAATGCCTGTGTTTATGGGCTTGCTACCGCTTTTTAACGCCTTGTTAGACTGGATTTCCTTTAATATTACTCGCTACTTAACCTTAAAGATTTTGGCGGATGAGCATACTTGGTTAAAAACTGTTTTCTATGGCCTTCTGGATGCGGCTATTGCTGTACTTTTAGTGGTTATTGTGTCTTCGGTTACTTTAACCGGGCTGGCAAGTTTAGGCTGGATGTTTGGCAAGCCGATGGTGGATTTAACCAACCTAATGCAAGGATTAGGTGACCCCAATCGCATTAACGAGCATTATTGGGTACATGCCATGGTGCTATCTACTCTCATTCCTACTTTGTTTCACTTGGGGCTGGTGGCTTACAATTTTGCCATGGGATTTGTGACCCATTGGAACAAACAACATATCGAAAACTTCTTTGAAGCGCCGTATCCTAGCCGCAGTAAAGTATTTACTTATGTGCTAATGCGATGGGTAATGGTGTCACTTGTAACTGCTGTGATGATTTTTGGAATTTGGCAATTATTTGGATATTTGGGAGTTGCGGGGTGTTGGTTATGGCACAGGGCAGATGGTTTGTTGTTAATTGTCGATCCGTTTTATCAAACCCCTGCTTCCATGTGTTTGGTGCCTTAGCTGGTGTCAACTGTATCAGACTACCTGTGGAGCGCATAAAAGCTTGTGCATTGCGATGTTTTGGGCATGATGCTATTGATACATCGCTATGGGGCCACACTTCTTGTAAGTGTTCGAGGATGCGTTGAACAGGGTTAAAGCTTTCTGCAAAAACAGCCTCTACATCATCATGTTGACGGGGTAAATCCGAAAAATATTGTTCAGGTGACGATTTGCTAAAACTAAATTGCGTTATGCCAATACGTCCAATTGGAGGTGATTGCATTTCGCTGAATCCGAATTGACGTGCATCCAGCGCTTTTACCATTGCATCGCATTCTTCTTGGGTCGCAAATTGTTCAATTTTTAACGCCGGTAACTGGAAGTTCATCAACTGCTCAAAGGTTTCTTTTTGCAGCGATGGTGCCATTGTTGACAACCAGTTTGAATTTTCTGTCGGTAGTTTATGTTCCATAGATATCACATTGAAAAAAGGTTTGTAGTCGGCTTTAAAGTCTTGGTCTGCAAGTTCTTGAGACATATCTTCTTCGGCATGAATGGGAGCGTCTGAAACTTTTCTGATTAAGCTGATACTGCCCTGCCTTGCTTTATGATTTATCAAACCCGCGCGCACTGAAATAGTAACAAGTCATAAACCAACGCTATATGTAATCAGGCTAGTTATTTGCTCAAAACATGAGAATTACAAGCGCAAATTCAACACCAGAACCAAAAGGCTATTCATATGTCCAATTATTATGTTAACGTCAGTTTTTCGTTGGACTAGGATCTCTTAAAAGATAAGGAAAACATTAAATGAGAGCTTTGAAAGCAGTATTAATGACATTCGTCATTGCTTTGTCTCCTAATGCGGCTTTTTCGAAAAGCCAAACGGATTACAGCCAAGCAATTCAACAGCATGCGAATTTGTTTAATTTGCATGTTCGGCAATACTTGTATGCCACTCAGCAGTTAAGTAACGGACATTTTAATTCTATAGATGAGGCTTATGTGCCAGAGCCACGCTTTTTTGAAATGGGTTCTGGTGCGACTAACAGTTATACATGGTCAAGTTCGATGCCAACGGCTTCTTCGCCCGAAGAGAAGAAAACTAAGAAATGGCAAATGATAAAACTGTGGATGCCTAAGTTTAATGAAACTATTGTTAAACATGCCAATTATCTCAATATTAGTGTTTTGGATTTAAAAGCCTTCTACTCTCATAGAGACACCGAACCTTTTAGGATTCTGCTTTCCAGCGAACCCACTATTCCTGACAATGCTAACCCTGTTCATCCTGTCGCGGTGGAAATATTGTGTTCTCAGACTTGCAATACTGAGTTGTTAAAAACAGATATTAACCATGTGGCAGAAGTTTGGCAGGCATCTGTTCCTCATGCTATTCCAGATATGCAGAAGTACATTGTCCGGTTTGTTAATCGTGGTGGTGAGCAGGTTGGTTCGCAGGAATACTGGCGCTTTTATGGCAAGCTCGGTCCTCGTTATATTTCTAGCGCACCGTAGCAAAACAAACCTTTTGAATGTAAACCTCGATCTCGGATGGGATCGAGGTTTTTTATTGATCTCTGAAAAGTACTGAATTGGTGTTGCCACAATGCTAATTAATAAGGCTGAAAGTGCGATTTTTTCTTCTTTTTTGCAGGTGGAATTCGAGCAATATTTGTTCGATTTCGAAGTGGCAATTTTATATCCCTCACATAAAATAGCTAAAAATTATATTTACCAATTACCCGTATTTTTAATTCTTTAATATTCACCTAAGTCATTGTTCACAATAATGAAAGAAAGCCTTTACCTTCCTTATGTAGCCTGTGTCTCTTTTTGGTGTGTATTTTACTCCAAGGCTCTGATCACTTAACATACAGCGCCACTTGGAGGTGACGTATCCAAGTGTTGCTTTGTGCTTTGCGGATACATATCTAACCATTGGAGTTGAATTTATGAAAAAACCGTATAGAATATTGTCCTTGTTTTTAGCGCTATTGTTATCAGGGTTATCTATCCCCTCGGCATTGGCTGGTGATGACAGTAGTCAGTCTGTTGATGTGGGGATGGAACTAAATGGATCTGGGCATGGCGTGCCACCTGATCCATCTTTTGCTAACAAAGATGGCGGCATTACAGCCAATGGAAGTGGTGATGGCGTTCCTCCAGAACCTACAATAGCAACACCAACCCAGAAACTAATCTGTATACAGGGATTTTGTTTAACGATTGGTTTGTAATAAGCGTAGAAAATGAGTTTAAACACAATCCTGCTGGAAATTGGTGATTATATTCCTTATCTATACTCGCTAGTTTTCCTTGTGAGTATAGCAATGTCTAGAAAGCTTACATCGCTATCAATTATCGTGATTCTTTTGGCCGTTGCTGAATTTGCTATGCATTCAGCAAGAGATCCAATAAGAGAATTACTAAATGATAAAACTATAGAATATATTGTTCGATTATCAGCCTGGATTGTATTTTGGACTTTAGTCGATTTGTTCATCATTATTGTGCTGCAAAAAGTGCATCAATGGCTCAATCTTGCCAAAACACGAGAGCTAATGGTGGTGCAAGGCTGTTACTTGCTCATTATGTGTTTGCATCTAATGTTTTTTGTTAACGCCTGGTTTGTTCAAATCTCGTTTATTGATACGGCCTATCGACTGGCCATTCCCATTGTAAATATTACCATTGCTGTTTATTTGCTTGTTGAACTCTTACTTTACGCAAGGAATTCCCGTGCTGATAAAACTGACATTCCGCACGCCTTTTAAGAATAAATTTGTCTGTATTGCTCGCCTAGACAATCAATAATGATGCGCTGTCGCTCTTTTAGATTTAATACGAGCGGCTTCGTTTCTTGTTGGTACAGTAGAGTGATATTTTCAAAGCATTGAAATACCCAACGTGCCGTGGGATTTTGTCCTGGTTTTTTCTTTTGATCCGGGAAGTAACGCTTCTTTTCTTTTAGCGTTTTACGGATTTGATGCTCTAACGAAGCGTAAACCATCAAGCAACTGGTCATCACCATCAGCAGTGCTTCTATACGCTCTGCTTTTTTCAGGTAGATTGAGCTGGTTAAGAAGTCGGGACTTTTAAGAAATCGAAATCCTTTTTCTACAGACTGCTGCGATTTATAATGCTCTAGCAATTGCTCCATGGACAAGTTATCACTCAGGTCGTTAGTGGCAATGATGAACAGGCCCAGTTGTCTGAGCGCTACTTGTCGATTCGATAAGGGGGTAAACAGACTTCCTGAGATTTGGTAATAGTGCCGTGTGGGGGATTGCCCTTTGGTGGGGCGGCCTTTTGTCTGGTAGACCGGAATACGTGTCACTTCAGGCACAACATCTAATGTACGTTGCTTTTTTCGCCATTGCGTTATCGCATTATTGGCATCTGTTTCACAAGCAAACTCTGATTGAGTCAATTTCTTAAACGACTTACGCTCTGCATCAGCTTGTTTCAACATGCGTTTATTTAGACTGTGTTGCTCTCGTTTAAAGGCTTGCTCACTGCGCACCAGCAACCAACGTTGGGGCACATCACCATAGTTTGAGTCTGCCCATATCCCTGAGTAGCCATTTTCCATTGGGGAAAACTCCAAGGTATGTGCCTGGTTAATCAAATCTTTCGCTTCTGTTAATGTTTGCGGGACGCGCGTGATAAATAATTGCTCAAGTTTATGCAGCTCTTCCACTGTTTCTTTGACATAAAGCGCGGCATCTGCCACCAAATACTGACTGGCTTGCGCGGCTTTTAAGCTGTGAATATGAGATTTCACTATCTGTTTAAAGCCCTCCATATCATTGCTGTTGCCGCTAGCGGGTTTCATATACACAGGAATACCCGCCTGATTTTCACAAATAAGGTTGAGGATAACTTGGTTCAATTCGGGTCGATGGTCCCGTGAATACCCCTTCGTAATGCTGATGGGGTTTAAGTCTCCTCAAGCCATTCTTCGTGATGGTCCCGTGATACCCCTTCGTAATGCTGATGGGGTTTAAGTCTTCCTCACTTAAGTTTTCCTGGCCATCGTAATGGAAACTGGTTGAGTCCAGATGGACAGAATGACAAGACAAACCTAAATGCTTGACGACGCTTTCACCTATGCTTTGGTAAAGTGATGATACGCCCTTGTCGTACAACGCATCCAAACAACGGCCTAATGCATCGTCGTTAATATCTTCGGCAGCAATTCCTTCACCTAGCAAACGTTCAAGCGGCTTGCTTTCAAAATACTCGCTGTACATATGCAGCGTGCGGCCGGTAAACCCAAGGCCATTGAGCAGCATAGCAACAAACAACTGCCCGAAACTGACTTTGCGCTCGCCAGAATCACCGAGGGCGTGGTCAATTTGCTGAGCCAAATTGATATCTTTACAAAATCCGGCGACTAGGCCGAGATGATCGAGGGATTTGGTTGAAGGATAAGTCACTTCTATTACTCTCACAAAAGAGAGTAATAGATCAAAACTGGAGATCCGCGTCAAGCTTATTTTAATATTTATTTAGGTGCGGAACGACAGATAAAACCAATAATAGCGCTTTTAATCCTAATCAGTAGCATCTATTGGGGATGGCGGCTTGTCCGCCTAACGCTAACCACTAAAGAAGATAAGAGTGAGGCATACTATAAAATGCTGGTGCAAAAGGGTGTCGATTTGTCAGAAGATTTATTACAGTCTCGACACGCACCTATGAGCGAATCCTTGCAACTCAATAGGGAATTTGACGCGTGGGAAAAGCGGGTTTACCACGTTACTGATATCTTGTTGCATAAGCGATAGGCTTTAAGAATAGCATTAAGGATTAATATGACCAGCGCGAACATACTTGCTTTAATCGTTGTGTACGTTATTGGCCGTCTCATTTTTAGAGGCTGGCAGCAGTTGTGTTCACAGCACAACGTTTATCGTGTTGATAATGAAGTAGCAAAGGACTTGTTGTTAAAAAGACGAGACATGCATGAAGGTAAAAACGTATTCGAAGAAGGCGATGATCACTTTGTGTGGTTAGAAAACGCAAAAGATTACCTGCATCGCACCCAATCACGATAACAACTTTACGAGGCTAATATACGTTTAAGACTCTTGAGCTAGCCGTCTTCGCCCTGAGTATCAAGATAATCCTCAACATCAAACAAAACCTGAGGATCCAGCCCTATTGTTTCCTCATATAAAGTATTACCCAATCGTTCTATCTCAATATCCAATACATTTTCTGGCCTCGGCAATACGCCAGTGCGCCTGCCAATATTCACTATGGCTATAAACTTGTTAACAAACGCCTCTCGGGGCATTGCTGTATTTTTAATTAAGGCATTATTACTGTCAATATTTTTGTCGTGTGACGCTTTTCCCGTAAGCAGCCACTCCTGAGACACACCTGTTTTTTGAGACACGTTAAAGCAAGCTTTAAAGGGTGGGTTTTTAGTGTTCTTCCAAGAAGAAACCGCACTGGAGGTTGAATTGATGAATGTGGCTAAATCGACGTCTCTTTCCGCATTACAGGCTTGTCGCATTCTTGCCACAACCTCTTTGTTGTCTATGCTGGTCATTGTGGGCTAATCACCTCTTTTGTAGTCAAAACTCTGGGTAAAACCAAAACTCCATCCCGCTAATTCTAAACATTCTCAATTAAATTACTACACAAAAGTTGTGACAAAAAAATATAAAATACAGTTTATTTGCTTGATCTATTGTATTTTATGATCTATTTTTCTCGGAAGCTGGATAACCAAGTATTTTAAAACACCCTTTGTGTCGTTATCCACCCTGAATATTTAGGCAACAACAAACATATTTAGAACAGCGAGGATTGATATGAGGCTTATTACAGGTAATGATTTACGCGCTATGCGCATGGTGTCTGGTAAAACGACAACTGCAATGGCAAACGCCGCAGGCGTAAGAACTCGTAAAACCTATGAGAACTGGGAAAAGAACATGAGCAGCCCCAGTGTGAACCAATTTATGGCGATGGCTCACGAGTGTGGATTAAGTGCCGCAGAGTTTATTGCCAATTTTGAAATGAGTGACAGTTTGGCCTGAAAGAATCACTCCATAGCCACCGCAAGGCTAGCCCCTACATGGTGCGATAAAAAGCGATGGTTACTGGGGAAGGTTTTAAAAAAGCGTTTATAAGGTACAGTGCATTTTTCACACAAAAAGCTGTTAGCGATTTAACAGCTTTTTCTTTTATATTGAGGGTTAGTCCTTTAATTCAGGCTCTTCGATTTCTTCTTCAGTTCGCAGTTGAATAACATTTGGAGGCCCCGACTCTACAGGGTTATCGCCAGAAGGATTAACACCTTGGGTTTCATTAAAAAGCAGGTAACCAAGCCTTTCTAACTCTTTTTTGGTGCTGTCACCGGCAATACTGAGCAATCCCGTTCTAACGCCTACGTTCATTGTTTCTATAAATTTGCCACAAAAGCGATCCAAATCTATTTGGCGACAACGACTGACAGGAACTGGCTCGAAACTAATATCATTCCCTGTCAGAAGCCATTCCATAGACACTCCTGCTTTTTTAGACACGGTATAGCAAGCATTAAACGGGGGATAAGTAGCGTTTTTCCAAGAAGAAACCGCACTGGTCGTTTCGCCCAAATACCGCGCCAAGTCAGCGTCTTTCTCCACCTTGCAAACACTTCGCATTCTGGCAAGAATAGCAGGGTTGTCTAACTGTACTTTCATGAAAACGTCTCATATTTGAGTAATATGAAACGTAATATAAACGCTATATGTAATGTTTTAAAGTGGTTTACAAAAAAGTTTAACTAAAAATCACATTCAAACAAACATAGAATACAATATTTTTGCTTGATTAATTTGCTTTTTAATTTTACTTTATGCCAAAGTGATTCTTAAGGAAAACAAGTGAAAGGCATATCCGGCATTCCCCCTTTAACCCTTCGTGGTTCAGATTTTCGAGCTTTACGACTGCTATCCAACAAATCGACCATTGAAATGGCAACTGCCGCAGGCTTAAAAACCCATAAAACTTATGAGAATTGGGAAAAGAATATTGGTTGTCCCACTGTGAACCAGTTTTTTGCATTGGCTAAAGAGTGCAGATTTGCACCAAGCGAAATCATTAACGTCATGACTTCAGAAGACAAAGAAAAAGCATTACTACTACATCAAAAATTTATCGTCACCCGCTAACGAATATCGAACGCCACAGCTGTTTGTTCATAGTATCTAAAATAGCGGATAACAATAGCGACTAACGGTGGCATCAAACGACAGAAGATTTTGCCCTTACTACACTTCCGTAAACATCCTCACTATGGGCAAAACTCCGGCGCTCTTCCTGACGCTTAGTACGCTATGGAAGTTGATCCATAGCGTGCCTTTTTCAAATCACGACCAAATAACCAATTTTCCATCAGGTTGTACGCCAACAAATGAAGATACGGTAATTCTTCGTCCTTTGTTGCTACGCATTATTTCGTGATAATTCCGGGTGTTGAGTAGCATTACGTCCCCAATGGCAGGTCGTAGTTGGTAACTTTGTCGATCATTTACCAAGTCGGTATCGACTAACAGTTTGTGTTGATCCGTCATCGGGCCTTCTATTTGCAAATGGCGGTCATAAACCACACATTCTCCACCGCTTTCAGGCGCGCTTAGGTGTAGGTTCCACGCAAGTTGCGCGGTTATATTTTCAAGACTAAAGCCTCGCCCTTCACTTTCGATGGGAACGTAGTCGAAATGCAAGCCAGCATATTCATGTATATGCCTGATAATACCCGCACCATAGTTGCCATGTTTTGGGCATGAAGCGATTGATACGTCGCTATGGGGCCACACTTCTTGTAAATGTTCGAGGATGCGTTGAACAGGGTTAAAGCTTTCTGCAAAAACGGCCTCTACATCATCATGTTGACGGGGTAAATCCGAAAAATATTGTTCAGGTGAAGATTTGCTATAACTAAATTGCGTTATGCCAATACGTCCAATTGGAGGTGATTGCATTTCGCTGAATCCGAATTGACGTGCATCCAGCGCTTTTACCATTGCATCGCATTCTTCTTGGGTCGCAAATTGTTCAATTTTTAACGCCGGTAACTGGAAGTTCATCAACTGCTCAAAGGTTTCTTTTTGCAGCGATGGTGCCATTGTTGACAACCAGTTTGAATTTTCTGTCGGTAGTTTATGTTCCATAGATATCACATTGAAAAAGGTTTGTAGTCGGCTTTAAAGTCTTGGTCTGCAAGTTCTTGAGACATATCTTCTTCGGCATTAATGGGGGCGTCCGACACTTTTCTGATTAAGCTAATACTGCCCTGCCTTGCTTTATGAGGTTCGACGATTGTGGATACTTCAAAATGAGCGTCTAAACCTAATTTGGCATGTTGACGTTTTATCTCACGCAAAACCGCACAGGGTTCTAGTCGAGCAGGAGAAACGGGGGTGCCATAACGACGACGGTCAATTGTGGGCATGTGCCAATAGCTATAATGCATTAGCAAAACCCCACCGTCGGGATTAATTAACGGCCAATATTCATTAATAAAATCCACGTATTCTTGAGGCCCACCGCAGTCGAACCAAATGAGGTCGATAGGTTTAAAACGATCTTCAATTTCTGTGCTTAGCCCTGAAAACGAGCGTTGATAAAGTTTTAGAAAAGGGGCTAAATCCAGATCATCGATCACTTCTGACACTTTATGAGCGGTGCTTTCTTCGTCAGAATAGTCATCAATTGCCAGTAATACTGGATCATATTCTTCTTCGTAAGCTTCGGCTCGCAACACATCCAAACGCAGTGCATCATCTTTGTTTTTCAGTATTTCGCGATCCGCTGCAAATTCCTGTTTATTGTCGTGCAATGCCTGCAATAAAAACGGCGTAGTGTATCCAAGCCCAATTTCTAGCACTGATTTGGGTCGTAACATTCTAACCATTGAATATAGAAGCCCGGCGGCGTGCTCTGTGCCCAAATCGGCGCTGTATAGCGGTGCAACCTTATTTAGAAAATTCTTGTCTAGCATTGTGTGCAATTATCCCTAGTTAAGTTGGCCAGTTGTTGTGCGAGCTTGTTTTACGGTTCCTTCTGCTAACCGCTCCTGCATGCGCTCTGTCATGGCCATGATATCTTCGTCTTTATGATTGAGCGGTAAGTGACGCTTGCTCATTAATTGCGCCTTTAAATCCCATTCTTTATCGCCTTTAAAAGGCATGGATTGTTCTGGGTCGAACAAAGGCCATGGGCGATAGCCTTCATTAGCCGACGGATGCCCGGAAACCAAAACTGGATTAAGGTAGAGTTCCTTATTACTAATGGAAGAAGTGGCTGCCATATAACCAATATCCAAACCACAACGTCTTTGGTTGGAGAGGTTTTCTTCAGAGCCATGAATAATGTGTGGGTGATGAATAGAAACGTCACCCGGCTCTAAATGTATTTCTACTATTTTATCTTCCTCAATGTGCTTTCTGTCGATTGATGAAGCCAGCATATTAGGAACATCTTCCCGATTCACAATGGGTGATAAGGGCAGGTTCTGAGTGCCTTTAAGCATTTTAAGGCAGCCATTTTCTCCGGTTGTTTGATCTACCGCTAACCAAAGAGTAATGGCGTTCATTGGTTCTATCTTCCAATAGGCACCGTCTTGATGCCACAACACCGGATGGCCATCTAGAGGAGGTTTACATACGTAATGAGAAGTGAAGCAAACCAGATCCTCGCCTAAAAATTCTTTTGCTATTTTTAACAGCGATTCATCTGATATCACCCTTACCCAAAACGCATCGTCTCGCATAAGTGTGTGGTGGTAATGCTCGGGTCGTAAATCTGGATAACGAGTAGACAGCCAATTTAGGTGCTCGTTTATTTCACCCAATAAATCTTGACTAATCACGTTTCGGATAATAGCAAAGCCATCTTTTTCGTAGCTCTCTTTTGCTTGTAAAGTTCTAGTCTTCAATGTCGTCATTTGATTCAGCCGTTTTCGAAATAATATGAATTAGGTTAAAGCGTTGCTTGCGTTAACTTGGGTCTCAATGATGTTCGCGGTATTCGCAACCACATCGCTTTGTATAAAACTGTAATGATCGCCGGGAACAACGTACTCGTTTAAATTCCCAACCAATTGTGACCATCCAATCCCTTTCTGATGTTGATTATTAGGGCTTTGGTTGGCTTTAATGAGTGTTACCGGTTCTATGTATTTTTTGCCTTGGTAATTAACAATGGCACTGTAATTTTGGGTAAGTAAGGTAAGTAGTGTCTGTACATGTTCAACTCCCAAACGCCGCACAGAATCTTGGCTTGTGCCAAGGTTGTCTTTACAGGCGGCTAAAATAGATTCCATCTGCTCTTCAGTGCTGCCCAAACTGATTAACTCACTTGCATCAATGTTCAGTTGCACTTCAAGCATAAACTCAATATCACGAATAATAGTTTGCAGGTAATCTGCTGGCGCACCATCTTGTGAGTGGTAGTTTCCGGGCGCTTCGGTATCTAATAATGTGGTGCTTGCTACCGTTATGTTTGCATGGCTTAACTGCTGTGCCATTTCAAACGCAATTAACCCACCCATTGACCATCCAGCCAAATGCACCGGGCGTTGCTTCGCGATACTGGCTATCAATTTTATGTAGTGACTTGCCATTGCTTCAATGCTAACTAATTCAGGTATTTGGCTATGTAAACCGGGCGCCTGAATACCAAGGCATTGAGCACTTAAGTGTCGGCACAACGATTGATAACAAAGGACATTGCCACCAATGGGATGAATAAAAATCAATAAGGCCGCAGAGTCTGGTTGTTGATTAAGAGGAATCAACACCGAGTGATCTTCTCGTTGTTTTTCCACGTAATTAGCCAGCGCAGCAGGGCTTGGGTGTCGCATAAGTGCACTAACAGGGATCGGAGAACCTAACTCTGCATTTATTTGCGCGACCAGTCGCATGGCAATAAGTGAGTTGCCACCTAATTGGAAAAAATTGTCGTTGCGGTCAACTTGTGGCAACTGCAAAGCAGACTGATACAAGGCAACAATTTGCTGTTCCGTAGCTGAAGCCGGGTCTGTTATGTTAGAAGGGGTTGTTATGATAGAAGAGTCGATGGTAGAAGAGTCGATGGTAGAAGAGTCGATGCTAGATTTGCCATCAGCAATCTCTTTGCGCAGTGCGGCACGATCCACTTTGCCGTTAACATTCACTGGTAGCTCAGGTAATAGCTGAATGTGCTGGGGAATCATGTAGCTAGGTAACTTTTCGACGAGATAATCTATTAATGCTGATTTGGTAAGCTGACTCTTACTTTTATTACTAAGTGCATTGGGTGCATTGAGTGTATTAAGTGCATCAACTTCACGAGTACTCGGAGCAGCAAGGGATGCCCATGCATGTAATTGAAGTTCACCAGAATCACTTTTAATCGCTTCAACCGCCGCCATTTCGATATTCGGATGTTCAAGTAAAGCGATTTCAATTTCCCGCTTTTCAATCCGAAAACCTCTAATTTTAATTTGTCCGTCTTGTCTGCCTACAAAGTGGATGTTGCCCTCTTTGTCCCGATAGCACATGTCGCCTGTTCTATACATTCTTAATGCAGGGTCAAAAGGGTCTGATACAAATGCGGCTTTGCTTTTTTCGGGATGATTCACATAACCTTTACCGACACAAACCCCGCTAATACAAAGCTCTCCGGCAACACCAATAGGCACAATTTGCTCTTGTTGATCAATAATATATAAGCGCACATTGCTAATAGCTTTGCCAATTGAAGGGGAGTCTGGCCATTGTTGTGGAGAACCGTAAAGCGGCAAAAAGGTAACGGCATGGCATTCTGAAGGGCCATAAAAATTAATCAGTCGGCACTCGTTTAGGCGCGTAAAAAGTTGCCTAACATGGCTATCGACCGACATTTGCTCACCACCTACCCACACTTCTTTTAACTCAGTAGGCAGCATTGTTAATGTTTGGGCTGCCATTGCTAGTGGCACCAGCGCCGCTGTTGGAAGATACACTCGATTGACACCATAGCGCTCAATAATGTTCCAGATTTGATAGGGGTCGAGTCGATCTTCATCGGGAATTAGCACCAATTTTCCGCCATTGATAAAACTGGCGAAAATTTCCTGAAACGACACATCAAAACTGAGTGCGGCGTACTGCAAAGTCACCGCATGTTTTAAGCGGGTTTCCTCTTGATGCCAACGAATCAGATTACAAATTGCGGCATGGTGCATGGCAATGCCTTTTGGCTTGCCGGTTGAACCTGAGGTAAAGGTGATATAAAGCAGATCGTCAGGAGTAACATTAATCTCTGGTGGCGTGCTAGCGTAAAAGTGTGCAGTGTCTTTTTGAGCTTGCACTTGAGCTAATTCTTCACAAATGTGGGTTAAATCAATCTGAGGAGGAGACTCAAGCAAAGTGTTTTTATCTGAGGGAATGGCTTCACCCAGCGTGAAGATTAAACTCAGCTTCGCATCTTCAATAATGGTTTGTTTTCTTGCAAGAGGAAAAGCTTTATCAATGGCGACATAAGCTGCCCCGGCTTTCATCACTGCCAAAATGGCAATAATCTGCTCCGCACTTCTTTCACAATACAGCCCAACAGTGTTGCCAACTTCAATGCCTTGCTGGACTAGTTGATGGGCTAATTTATTAGATGCATATTCCAATGCCTGCCAAGTGTAAGTTGCCCCTTTGCAATCAACTAAGGCAATAGCATCTGGGGAGGCGAGCACCTGTTGACGAAAAATATGCTGCAAGCAAACTGGCTCACCTAAATCTTGTTCTGTTTGAGTGCTGTATTGTTGAATAAGTTGGTTTTCGGCCTGCCCAATAATATTAATATGATGAATATTTAGCGCGGGTTCTGCAGAAAGAGCTAAGGATTCAGAAACAACCTGAAGCACCTGCTTAAAAGCGTCAACTATTCGCTGAATAGTCTCTGTTTTAAATAAGTCGTTGCGGTACTCTATTTCAAGGTTTAAACCATTGTCTACTGGCTCTGCGATGATCAATAAATCATATTTACTGGTGTGGTTATGAATATTGATGATGTCGGTAGTGGCATCCGGTAGCGAAAACCTTTCTCCGGGCACATTTTGTAATGCCAGAACCACCTGGAACAACGGCATATAACTTAAACTACGTTCAGGGTTAAGCTCTTCTACCAGTTGATTAAGTGGCAATAAAGCATTGTCATATGCGTGTAGGGAAGTGGTTTTAACTTGCTCAAGCAATTCATTGAAATTCAGTGATTTGTCCAGCTTGACCCTCATCACCAAGGTGTTCACAAAAAATCCAATAATATTGCCAAATGCATCATCGGGACGATTAGCTATGGGACAACCAATTGTAATGTCTTCCTGACCGCCTCTGCGATATAGCACAACTGACAATGCCGAGAGCAAAATCATATACAAACTCACATGTTTGCT
>CALNXX010000013.1:0-70617 GCA_942490545.1 uncultured Gammaproteobacteria bacterium
AAGCCCTTCACGAAAGTGAAGGGCTTTTTGCTTTTAAAAAAGCAATTTAATTGCTGTTCATACATCTGAAACCTAGTTCCTCTGTTCAAACTGACATATCCGTTATCTGATTAGTGCATAAAGGTAATGATTACCTTGTGGCTTCACTGTGAGAGTAGTGTGCATTCAGTCGGTGAACCCTCTTTCTATTCCTCATGTGTTTAGCTGCGTTAAGTAGATTCATCCCTTATTTTATGTGGTTTACCTTTTAAAAAACGCCTAACAAACTTACTATGCTAATTTTGGTATCAAAGTTATATAAGGCAATTACTTATATGAAGTGCTCACGTATATTTTCATTATTGCTAATGCTTACAACCCCTTATGCGGTGGGTATTGAAGTGAATCCTGAACTTTGTTTTGACAATGGCTGGTCAAAAGACAAATTGATAACGCTAAAGCAATCAGGTTTTGTAACGACTGAAAAGGAAACTCACGGTCTACTTCAACAGTTGCAGCATTGTTTAGCTGTAAGGGATCCTCAGATAAGAGATGGAGTCGCTTACGAGGCTTACTTAAATTGGCTAAGAGCTGGTAAGGTAAGTGGCGCACAGTTAGTCGCTGTTTTTGATAAAATGACCACTGCACTTGAAAGCGATAATCCAGATGAAAATGGTGTCTATCTGCCATTTGTTGCATTGGTTTATTCCGAGGTTGTTCGTGTTGATCGTGTCGACAGTTTCTTAACAGATGAACAACGTCAAAGAGCGGTTAGTTCAATCAGTAAGTACTTATCTAAGATTAAAGATTACCGAGGTTTTGAAGATGGTGCTGGTTGGCGACATAGTGTTGCTCATAGTGCTGATGTGGTCTTGCAACTAGCACTGAATCAAAAGATAACAGGTGAGCAGTTAAAACAGTTATCTCACAGCATAGCAAGTCAGATAAATCCCAATACACTACATTTTTATATTTTCGGGGAGCCTGAACGCCTAGCGCGAGCTGTAACTTATGCAATGCTGCGCGAAGAGGTGGATTTGAAGTATTGGGATACTTGGCTTACGGAAGTAGCAAGTCCTAAACCATTTAAGGGCTGGGGAAGTGTGTTTGTGAGCGAATCAGGTCTGGCGAAAAGAAATAATGTGCGGCAGTTTTTGACGAATCTATATGCGATGACTTCGAACAGTAAAAATGAACGTTTGTCACATATATCCCCTTTTATTGCAAAGCTAATAAGTAATACAAATTAAATTTTTATATATTGGTAACTGTTAGCTCTTACTAATCAGCCCCCATTCTTTTAACCTAACATAGCCGCTGGTTATCATATGTTGTTTGGCCTACAGTATTGTCTATAGCACAACAAAATAATAATGCGTTTGTGCTTATAGCTTTCGTGTAAGCAGAAAGAAGTGGGATTATTCTAGATTCATTTTATGGACCACTTCCTTGTGATTCATTATCTTTGCAAATGAGCTTATATACACTACAAAGGTGGGTAAAACTCTTTATTTAAAAGGAATAAACCCGATACTAGCATTGCAATTGGAACCATGTTTGTATCTATAAATTCTCCATTTTTGACCTTTCTTAACCGGTGACATCATAGAATCATAGTCAACGGTTCTTCCAACTTGGTATGATGTACCATCGGGATTTGTTAATAGGAGGACTTCTCTATTACCATTACAATGGCCTCCAGTATACTGAGTTATAATACCGTCAGTTTCTGCTAAATAGTCAATGTTTACTACATAAGTAGTTCCTAACTCTACATGTTTCCACTCCCCTAAGACTGAACCATTGGTCCGAGAGTAATTCAAAGAAAAATTGTCAAAATTAACATGTCCCGCGCCTGATGATTCAACTTCTATCGTTATCAAATTACCGGAAATGTCTCCGCTGTTGAATGTTATTTCGGCATGTGCAAACGTACCTGGTTGCGTTGGAAATTCAGGGTTACTTGCGCGGAGCAGTTCCTTTTCTCCAGCTTTAACAACGATTGTATAGCTGCTAAGTGTAACGTCTGCTCGTTCTCCTACATCAAATCCTATCTTGTACTCAGTGTTGGCAAGTACTGTAGTGGTGAGTGTTTGCCTGACTTTAGAATTATCAATTAAATATAACGTATTCTTATGCTGGCCATTGCCAGCTTCACCGATAAACGCAGATTCTGGAGGATTAAAAAGTCCACCTAGACCATATTCAATATTCCACCCTTGAATGAGTGAAGGGGCACTTCCGTCAGAAGTGTCTTGCTGATCAAAGCTTCCGTTATCAATTGCAATATTCATTGCAAAGCTTGAAGCGAAAAAGAGGCTTAAAGATGCAATGACCAGTTGTGTTATTTTCAATGTGTTATTCCTTATTTAATAGATCCCGGGTAGTACCAGAAAATTTGTGGGGCCTTGGTTAAAGGTGGGTTTTCCCGCAGTAGTTAGTTCTAATGCGCGGTGTTTATAAGTGATTAACCTGTTGAAAATCAACGATAACTAAATTGGCGACGGGTAAGTAAATTCATGCTCTTTAAGGGATGTAATTAGTATTTAAGGGACCATTTACTATTCTTTAAATAGTTAAATCCGCTCGAAATAACTACCCGTGCGTTATAAAAAATACCCGTAAAAAAGTGAATAAATTGCAAAATAAATAGGAACTAGAGGATTAGTTTGTAATTAATCGAGGTTGAATTGAAATAGTCTTCAGTGAAAGTCTCTTGATTTGGTATTTAGTTGATCTAACAAGTGGGTTAAATCTTGGATCTTACCCGCTATGATATGAGTCACTCCTTCATCCCCTCTTTCCAAAATACCATTAATCCTGACTATTTTTGATTTTAGAAACGCTTCTTTTTGTGTGCGTGCTGTTGCCATCCAAACAACAACGTTGCTGTTGCCTGAGTAATCTTCAATCGTCATAAAGGTTACGCCAGACGCTGTTCCTGGTGATTGCCTTCCAATCACTACACCTACGACTACAACTACAGCCTTATGCTTTATCTCATGCAAGCGATTAGCTGGGGTAAACTTGCCTATTAGACCTGAATTTTCCAGTAGTTTGATTGGATGATGTGTTAGAGACAAGCGGGTAGAGGCGTAGTCTTCCAAAAGATTTTCAATATCGCTAGGGGGTTTTGGCAATAGGTCTTCTTTGTGTGTACCCATATTGGCAAATAACGGTAGTTCTGTTTCATAATTCATTAATTCCCAGCGCGTAGCGTAACGATTATCTGAGAGGTTGTGCATGGCATTGGCACTTGCAAGAGCACTAAGCTCGTTACGTGGTAAGCCTAACTGTGTTAGTTCTTGAATATTCCTAAAACCTATATTGGGTTTGGATTGTACAATTTTATTAGAGCCTTGCTGGGATAGTCCTTTTACTTGCCGTAGACCCATTCGAATTACCCATTGGTTATTTTGCTTTTCTAATAGATGATCATAAGTTGAATGGTTAATGCAAACGGGTAACACATTGATGCCATGACGTTTCGCATCTTGCACTAGTTGTGATGGTGGATAAAATCCCATTGGCCAACTATTAAGTAAGCCAGTATAAAAAGCGACAGGAAAGTAATATTTAAGCCACGAAGATACATAAGCTAATACCGCGAAGGATGCGGAGTGGGACTCAGGGAAACCATATTCACCAAAGCCACAGATTTGTTTGAAGATACGTTCGGCGTAGTCTTGTTCGTAACCCCGTTCCAACATGCCCCTTATCAGTTTATTTTTAAACTGCATTAATTCACCAGTCTTTTTCCAACTTGCCATTGCTCGACGTAATTGATCCGCTTCACCGCCGGTAAAACCGGCTGCGACCATGGCTAGTTTGATCACTTGTTCTTGGAAGATGGGCACACCTTGGGTTCGGCTTAATACTTCACGGACTTCTTTTGATGGGTATTCAACTTTCTCTTTGCCACTACGTCTGAGTAGGTAAGGATGCACCATATCTCCTTGTATTGGTCCGGGACGAACAATGGCTATTTGGATGACTAAATCGTAATAACAGGCTGGTTTTAGCCGAGGCAGCATGCTCATTTGGGCACGGGATTCTATTTGGAATACGCCAACTGTATCTGCTTGTTGGATCATGGCGTAAACCGCTGGGTCTGGTTTCATGGCGGTGATATCTGCGATAGTGTATTTCTTGCCGTAGTGGCTATGTACCAACTTAAAAGCTTTTCTAATGGCTGTAAGCATGCCTAGTGCAAGTACATCTACTTTTAATAAGCCTAAACTTTCCAGGTCGTCTTTATCCCATTGAATAACCGTGCGGTTAGCCATAGAGGCATTTTCTACGGGAACGACTTGATAAAGAGGCGTCGAGGAAATTACGAAGCCTCCAACATGTTGTGACAAGTGCCTTGGAAAGCCTGTGATCTCGCTAACTAAAGTAACGAGTTGTTTCCCTGTGCCACTGGAGCTATCGAGGCCGAGATCTTGTAATTGGGCTTGCCAATCTAAAGTACGATCTCTGCGGTTGGTATTCTTAATAAAAAAGTCTAACTGACTTTCGTTGATACCCAACGCTTTACCTACTTCCCTTAATGCGCTTTTAAAACGATAGGTGATGACGGTTGCGGCTAAGGCTGTTCTTTCTCTTCCATATTTTCGATAGATATATTGGATAACTTCTTCACGACGTTCATGTTCAAAATCAACATCTATGTCAGGGGGTTCAGCTCTTTCTTTGGAAATGAAACGTTCAAAAAGTACATTAATTTGCGAAGGGTCAACCGAAGTGATTTCAAGGCAATAGCAAACAATGGAATTCGCTGCTGACCCTCTTCCTTGATAAAGAATTTCTGCTTGTTGGGCAAATTGAACAATGTCGTGAATGGTTAAAAAGAAATACTCATAATCCATTTCTCGAATTAATTTAAGTTCTTTTACGATAATGCGTTTTATTTGGTAGTAGTTTCTTGGCTTGTTACTAAATCGTTTTTGCAAACCAAGAACGACTAAATCGCGCAAATGAACGGTGGGGGTTTTACCTTCTGGTATTAGTTCTGCTGGATAGGCGTAAACATCATGTATTTCAGCTAAATTGAAGGAGCAACGTTTGGCTATTGTTGTCGATTCAAATAACCATTCTGGTGAATACAGAGTTTGTAGTTTGGTAATTGAGCGCAATGAGCGTTCGGTATTAGAAAGTAAAGCTTTACCCATATTACTGACATTAGTTCCTGCACCAATAGCACTGAGCGTGTGTTGCAGTGGCAGGCGATCTGGGTGATGCATAAGTACGCCACCACAGGCCGTAATGGGTATTTGATGCTGCAGACTGAGTTGTTCACAATGTTGAATATAGGTTTGTTCATTAATAGTTAGATGGCGTTGGCAGCCTATCCATAGGCGTTGTGAATAATGTTTCTTTAGCCATGTTGACCAATGCTTGTTTAAGTCTTGGTCTTGTTTTGGAAGCCAAATGGCTAAGCAGTGCTTGCTGGTTTTTAGGTCCCACTCATTTAGTTCGTACTGACCTTTTGGAGAGCGCCTACGGGCATTGGTAATGATGCGGCATAATTCAGCATATGCATCGTGATTAGGACACAGTAGGAGCAATGTTAAACTAGGTTCCATGTGAAACAAGCTTCCAACAATTAGTTTAATATTGTGATTTTTTTCCTTTATTTCTGTGTAAGCCCTTACTACGCCTGCTACGCTACATTCATCTGTAATTGCGATAGCTTTATACCCTAAAAAATTAGCTTGAGTGACTAATTCTTGCGGATGAGATGCGCCTTGTAGAAATGAAAAATTACTCTGACAGAATAGCTCTGCGTATTGCATATGGCATTCTCGGTTTTGTTATTGCTAGCTAAATACGCCGTGAAGAAACCATTTCTGTTTAGGCGTTTTATAGACCCAGTAAAATCGGCCTTGTTCAGATCGAGCGATGTAATAATCTCGAGTCATAGAAGCGTGTTCCCACCAACCTGAGGAAATCCGTTCTGGTCCATGTAGCAGAGTTGTCTGTTCATGTAACGGTTGCGGTATTTGTAGTAAAAAACTGGGACGGAAACGCCCCAGAGAAAGCAATATTTGAGCATCTACAGGGTTTGATTTTGATGTGCTGGGTTGTGTGTGTGTTACGGCATACTCGGGCCGATGGTCATCGTTAACTGCTGGTTGGAGTAAGGTTGTTTCGCCTAATTTAGCTGTTAAGAGAGATATTAATTGAGCATAGGATAAATGACTGCTTTGTTTATTAAATAGGTCGTTAATTTCTGCCGACCGTTGTTGTACGACACCCGTTGTAATGTGGATAGCAAACACCGGGGCATTCAAAGCAAGGTTTTCTAATTTCAGTTTTATTAATGTTAACCATTCCTTGGCTTGATACTCTCCTTGAGCGGATCCAACGGTTAATTCAAGCGGTAAGCTGTCTCTTTGGTGCAAGACAATACGCAGGCTATAAGTGACTTGATCGCGAACAGTCATAAATTGTTCAAGAGTATTAAGTATATGAAATAAAGGTTTAATTAGGGGCTGCACATGATCAATATCGAA
Source organism: uncultured Gammaproteobacteria bacterium (assembly GCA_942490545.1). Lineage (GTDB taxonomy): Bacteria > Pseudomonadota > Gammaproteobacteria > Enterobacterales > Alteromonadaceae > Paraneptunicella. Next base: position 6,495 of record CALNXX010000013.1, read on the forward strand.
TAGTAATTCTAGATGACGGCTAAATGATTCTTTGGGATGGAAAAACTCAACGGAATGGTGAAATTCTCCGGTTAACCTGCCCAGATAATTGATTAGATCAATATTAAAGCGTTTCGCGATGCTTTTGCGAGATATGGAAAGTAATTCCCCAAGGGATTTTGTACCGACTCTTTTTAGTTGTTCGACAGTTTTAGTTGGCAAATCTGTTTGTGTTAACAAGCAATCATTTACTCGTTGTTTTAACCAATCGATATTAGCGCTGATGTGATCAAATCCCGATCGAGAAAATAGGCGTGCTGCTAATGGCGAATGTCCAGTTGCATAGTGATAACGAAGATTGTGCGGAGACAATTGTTTTTGAACAACTTGCCAGTAAGGTGTTAGACCACCATATAGGGAAAGCATATTGTGCACTCGCAACAAAATACCGTTTGGTATGTACAAAGTAATATCAGACGTTACTAAATATAAGGACTCGGCCAATTCTTTGAGTTTTTCTTCTTCGGTTTCAACTCTGTAGGGCTGCACTGATAGATGAGGTGCTAATACAGCAGCGGTGGCTAATCCCATGCCGGTGCGGATGCCTTCATCATAAGCTTGTTGGTTAAGTTGTATGATTTCGTTTTTGTTTGTTTCTAGAACAATAATAGGGAGATTGTTTTGAGCGCTTTGTTCGTCGTTATCACTACTTTTCTCACTATTTTCGTTATTGGTAGTATGACTTTTTCGCTGAAACAGAGAATCTAACTGTAGATGAGGAAAGTGAATATAAAGCCAAAGCGTTTGCATATAGTTGGTCTATGAATTTGTTAAATGGCTTTAACTTTGGAAAAGGGCACGACATTATTGCGATGTGGAAGAGTCAATTCTGGCCAATGCGGCTGCATATTGACTTCGAAAGGGGGATTATGCCACCCGCCTTTACGTTTATTTACGGTGACTTTAACCCCCTGAGGTTGAGTATCTAATTGTAAGCTTAAGGTGGTTGGCAATGGTATGGCGTGGTGTAGAAGTGGGCGAAATAATACTTGTAAAGCCCCGCCTTTTTGCGCTGCAAGTTGTAAGCGTTTTACTTGATGGATTTGTAATTGTTTTTGCCATAACAATACACTGTGGCAACAACCGCTTTTTAAGCATTGTTCAGCAGACCATAAGTTCTCTTGCTCGGTTTTACTCTGGATGATCAGAACTCTGGATAATTGAATACCGTAAGCAGAGAGCATTTCTCCGTTAATTAGCATAGGAGGCGCAATGTATACCAATATACGTTGCTCTTTGTGTCGATCGCGTAAATAGGGTAACAATAATCGTAATTCACCTATCCCCATGTCACTCTGCAAATCAATTACCCCTTGTTTCGGAATACCACCTTGTAACTGTTGATCCAGTTCTGCATAACCAGAACATGATGCGGCCTCAGGTTTTGGCGTATAGCGCCCCTGCCATATAGATCGTTTATTTAACAGCGTTTCAAGGATATGGTTCATATTGATGTGTACTGTAAATATATACAGTATATTTGTGACAAATTAAGATGCAAGCCAAAGATAAAGGTATGACTTTTCAAATGGGTAAATTATTTGATTTATAAAGGGATTTTGTTTTCGGCGATTTTTTGGATAAAGCAAGGAGAAGAGTAAGGATAAAAGATACGTTAATATTTGAAGCGGGTTTAGCGTAAATGGTAGTACCAGTTGTAAGCCGCTTCTGTTATTTTAACGCAATCCACCTAATTGTTGTTGCATTGGAGTTGAAATGCCTTTTCCCTTACAAGTGATCTTTTATCGTATTTTGATGGCCTTATTAAAACTGGTTATGGTTTTTATTCCCGCTCCGAAGCCTACTATTTACTCTGGCTCGGGTTCGGCGAAAAAGATGTGCGCCACCATTTCTCATTTTAGTGTGGAAAAGTTACTCATTGTTACTGATGAAATGTTAGTAAAGTTGGGCATCGTCGGAGAAATAACAAAAGAATTAGAAAGTTTAGGTATTGAATGCATAGTATTTTCCGAAATACTACCGGATCCAACTTATGATGCAGTGGAGAAAGGAGTAAAGGTCGCACTCGATAATAAAGCGAGTGGTATTTTGGCTATCGGTGGTGGCTCTCCTATGGATGCTGCAAAAGTTATTGCTGCTCGAGTGACAAATGCCAAACCTATTGAAAAGCTAACAGGGATTTTGAAGGTTAAAGAGCCTTGTTTACCTCTTTTTGTTATTCCAACAACTGCTGGAACGGGTACAGAAACAACAATTGCAGCTGTAGTATCCAATCCTACTACGAATCAAAAAACGCCTATTATTGATCCCAAGTTAGTGCCTATTGCGGCGGCGCTAGATCCGTCCTTAATGTTGGGATTGCCCCCTGCAATAACTGCTGCTACAGGTATGGATGCGTTAACCCATGCTATTGAATCTTACCTTTCGATGCATGCCACCCCGGCTACGGATAACTATTCCCTGGCCGCTATAAAAATGATCATGAAAAATTTGCTTGTTTGCTATGAAGATGGCCAGAATGAGCCGGCGAGAGAGGCGATGGCTTTGGCTTCGTTTTACGCTGGTGCGGCGTTTACTAAAGCAAATTTAGGTTACGTTCATGCCATTTCTCATCAGTTCGGCGCTTTTTACCACACTCCGCACGGGATGGCTAACGCCATAGTCTTGCCTTATGTTTTGGAGTATTCATTGCCAGAAGTAACTGAGCGGATGGCGCAATTAGCTATTGCAACCGGTTTGGGTTCGGAAGGTGAAGGACAGCAAACATTAGCGCAAAAATTTCTAGATGCTGTTAAGCATTTGAACGAGAAAATGAGTATCCCGTCTACGCTGGAATCATTAAAAGCAGAAGACATTTCCAGAATCGCATCTGGTGCCTTAAAAGAAGCGCATTATCTATATCCGGTCCCGCGATATATGGATAAAGAACAGTGCGAAAAAATCGTACGTAGTATGTTACCAACCTAAAGTATACGGCTAGAGCAATAGTGGTTATGCCTGTTTGTCAGGCATAACTGATAACATTAATAATTGCTTTAAAAGATGTTTACTATTGTTGTCTGAGCAATGAATATCTTCCAAATATAAAGCTTTACTACTTAGCAAGTTTTTTAATGCATCCACATGAATTTGCAAAGCAATAAAGCCGTCTGTTCGTTGAGGTGGTGCTTGCATCATATCTGTTCTCCTGATTAGTGTAATTTTTTTGAAGCGTAATTAAGCCTTTCACGGAAAAACTGTGCTCCACGTTTTAGAGATTGAATGCATTCATCAATATAAGTTGGTTGTTCTATTTTTGTGACCATTTTACTGTACCGTTGGCGCAATTTTGAACTGCAATCTTCGAGAGTATCAGCAGCCATTTCAAATTGTTGTAAGCGATATAGAGTGTCCGCAACAGCAATTGCCAAGGCGGTGTATAGCAAGTTGTATTTGTTTCCTCGTTGTTGATGGGTATCCATCATAATCTCTGTTATTTCTAATGCACACCCGAGATAAGGTAGTGCTTTGTCCCAGCGTTGCTGGCGTCTTAGTGATTCTCCCTGCATCTTTGCTTGCTCAATTTGTTCACAAGCTTCAAGAGGGTGTAAGTAGGCCCATTTGCGATGTATAGGGCAAAGAAATGACTGTTGCATTGTTTTATTCAGAACCGAGTTGTATTGTGTAGATATTAACTTAATGCAAATGAGAATCGTTATCAACAACTGTTTTCGGAAGATTGCTTAATCTAACCAAAAATTTGAAAGTTTATTGCTAGTGGTTTAGTTGGGAGGGAGGTTGTATCCCTGATATAGGTGGTAAGGCTAAGAAGCGATACAATCTGAAACCGCTGTAAATTAAGAGTGGATGTATAAATTAGATATTTGAGAGATCACTCGAGCGTTGGTGGAGAATGGCAATGAGTAATCATTTCACAGATTGTATGTAATGTGAAACGACAAGCTGGAGAGCACATACTAATATGTGCATCATCACAGCTTGTGAGCCGCAATTTAATGCAAACTTTGCGGTATTTGGGTGGGTAACTTTCCTTGAGAGAGAGCGCCGATATGGGTCGGTACGCCTCCAATAGATTGCATCAAGTGTAGTTGCTCCGTGTTTTCTTGATCTTGTGACAGGATTAAATCTGCTAGGCCATCGCCTGTGAAATCATCAGCTGCAACAAAATCAAGCTCGGCAAATGGGATGTGGAGAGCAAAAGTGAAGGCTCCCAGCGATTGGTAACCGTCCATCATCGTTACGCGGTAGTGACTGTATAATTCACTACGTACCAGTACGTCTGGTTTGTTATCTCCGTCAAAGTCAGTAATGGCAACAATTTGCTCTTCTTTTTCAATAGCGTTACCACCGCCAGGAGAGATATCTTTTACTGAACGGCGATACACAATTTCAGTGCTTTCAAACATATAGATGTAAAAACTACCAGAGATATTGTTGCGAATGAGAATGTCGGGGTTGCCATCGTCATCCATATCTTGCACAGTGGCGACTTCCCAGCTCATGGCTTTGGTCATAATGGGGAGTGGGACGTACTCCAATACTTTGCGAAAGCCAAGTAAAGCAATTTGCCATTCACCTGTTTGAGTATTGCGCAGGAGTAAGTCGGGATAGCCATCGGAATTAAAATCAGCGATTGCTTGAGTTGCCATTTCAAGGTTTTTGTCGATAGGCATTGAACCGCGGCTACCAATTTGTGCTCCATCCATAAAATAAACATACCAGCTTCCAGCCGTTTTGTGTCGAATGAGTACATCACTATTCCCGTCGGCATTGAAGTCCCCGGTTCCCTGGAATTCCCAAAATGCGTAGGGGGACATATTACCGATATTCTCTGACATAGGCGCCGTGCTGCCATTGATAGTTTGTATTTGCCACTGCTGAGTTTTACTATCTCGATATAAAATATCGCCCAATCCGTCGTTATTAAAGTCTTGCGATGGACGTGGATTAGCAATTAATGGATCTCTTCCTTGTTTGACTTCTATACCATCGATAACACCGTCATCGTCGCTATCCCTATCATTGATATTCGTACCTAGCTGGTATTCTCGCAGATTGTTTAAACCGTCGTTGTCCGCATCTTCATTGGCATCATTTGCGGATAAAGGATCTAGACCGTTGGCAATTTCGACGCTGTCTGGGATTTGATCGTTGTCGTCATCACTATCACGTGAATCAATAATGCCATCGTTGTCGGTATCTGTTTGTGGTGTAGGGTCGTATTCGGCAAGATCTTCATCATTTGGAATGCCATCATTGTCATTATCGGTATCTTGACCGTTTGGAATACCGTCTGAATCTGCATCGTTATCGCCGTTAACATTCGCGCCAACTTCTAACGCTTTAGGGATGATATTGACGAATCTATTACCATTCTCTCCCGTTAATTCGATCTTGAGGGATATAGCACGTGTTTCGCCTGTTAATGGAATGGATGTGGTATGCGTACCTTCACCAACACCTCCGTAAATAGAAAGCCAATGGTCATCACCAGCGTATTGCATATAAATATTAACGCTAGAGACATCATCGTCTTCTGATTGTACGTTTAATGTCAATTCATTGGTGATACGACTGATTGATTCAACAACTTGACTTTGTTGGGTAATTTCCATGTGTTGAATGCCGGGAACACTGCCGTCAGTTTTATAATGATAAGTTGCTGTTGCGGGATATTCTATTCTATTGAAATAATTAGAGTATTCTAATTCGTGTGACGCACAGACTTCATCAGTATTAAGAAAAAACTTTTTATTGAAGAAATCGTAGCGGAAATCTAAGTCAATTCGACCAACCAAATTTAGTTGGTTATTTTTACAGATTTGGGTGTAATTAAACTCGTTATCTGTGCTGAATTTATTCTGGAAACTGTCTCGGACAAAACCATAATCTGAAAAAAATATAGGGTATCCATTTGCGCTACTGAGATAGAGTATATTGTCTTGATAAGAAGCTTTAGCCGACCAATAGCGAAATGACTCTGCAAAATTGAAGTCGTTACCTTGTATGGCTTTGTATGCCTGATAATTATTTCTTCCCTGTGTTCGGTTAGCTCGCTTGTGTATCGAGTTGTTTGCGTTTGCTTCCCAGTGACCTGTGGTTGCAAATTCCTCATTCCACCAATTATCGGGATTATATTTGAGCATTTTAATATATGTACCGCGAGCTGTGAAATTGGGTTTGTTTGTTGTATAGGCTTTGATAGAAATTGGATCTGCAGTGTGCTTCTCACTGTGGGTCCAATTATTGGTTTGGATCATAGCACTTTCACCTTCAGGTGCTTGATAATGCCAAGTTGGATTGGTAAGAATACCTGTATCTAAGGATTCACTGACCGATTGGGTAATGTCATTATGGGTTCGGGTGACAAGAAAATATTCTGTACTCTTATAATCCCTTTTGTCTATGTAATATTCCTCTGTGAAAAGTGAGAACCCTTCGGGAACGTCTGAGAAGTGGTATTCACTGGGATACATATTTTTGCAAAACTCTATCCCACAAAAGGTAAAGGTGGTGGCAGCGTAAAAATGCTTGTCCTCCATCCCAAAATTTAAATTTTCACCAAGGTATTCTATGTCACCGTAGTTAAACGAAGTGCCCTTATGGATAAACTCGCTGACATCCATTTTGTATTTTAAATCATCAACAGAAACGGATAAATTAGTAGTTGCCGCAGATAAATCAATATCCGATTTAAACACATAAGCGCTTCTGGATATTCTAGCTTCATCTGGGTAATCGTCGTCGTCATTCAGTGGGGAGTAAAAGGAGTTCATCCTAAACATGAATGTTGCTTTATCTGCTGTGAGTTTGAATGATGCAGATGTGGAAAAATCAACATATACTAACTTTATAAAGTTAAGAGTGATGGGGTCATAAACTCTCACCCACCACACATTTCTATCCATGGAAAGGGTGATTTGTTTATTGTGTTCATATACAACAGGCAGGGTTAACCGGTTTTCATTGTCAGCAATATTAATATTGAAATACCATGCCCCAACGCCCACATGTCGGTATTGAAGCTCTGAAATATTGACGCTAATTTGTGTAGTAACGGTTTTAGATTCTCCTGCTGCAAGGGTGACACTTGATGTTGAAAATGTGATGTTGGCATGAGAGGGTAAATTGTTCGTTGTTACGCTCAGGGTGTGAGACTTAGATGAAGTATTTGTGAGAGTAAACTGTTTAGTCACTTGCCATGAATCACTTGATGTATTCACTCTTCCCAGAAACAGTGTTGGTGTATCAAGGATAATATCATTTGTAATTGATTGGGGGATGTCTAATCGTCCAGAACCAACGACATAGGGCTCGTAATCAAGAGCCTTAACTCCAGAAATGAGTTGCGATTTAATTTGCGATACAGACAATTCTGGTTTGGCTTGCATTAATAGTGCTGCTGCTCCAGCAACATGGGGACTGGCCATACTGGTCCCTGATTTGGTTGAATAGCTTTCTTCTGGGACGGCTGCGTAGATATCGACACCTGGAGCTGAAATTTCTGGTTTAATATAATTGGCTTTTGTTGCGGGTCCTTTGCTGGTAAAAGAGGCTGGAACATCAGAATTATTTGTAGCGCCTACGGCAAGTACGTGCTGAGCTAAAGCCGGGCTTCCTACTGTTTCGTAGTTGTAATCATTGCCAGCTGCGGCAACCACCAAAACCCCTTCCATGAAAGCGGCGTTCGACGCTTGACTTAAAGGGTCGTCGGATGTGCCTGGTCCACCGAGGCTCATATTGATGATGTCAACGGCGTCATCTGTATTGGGGTTGCCGTCGGGATCGACTGCGCGCTCAAGCCCTGCCACAATGTCACTTATATAACCTGAACCATTATCATTTAGGACTTTGTAAGCATAGATTTTGGCATCTGGAGCAACCCCTTTAATTGCGCTGGAGTTTCCTGCAACTATTGATGCAACATGGGTTCCATGACCTCTAACATCCATTGGGTCATTGTCGTCATAAGCAAAATCATATCCGTCTACAACCTTGCAATCAGCACCTAGACACCCGCCTAACGAAGAGTGAGTATAGTCAACGCCCGTATCTAGAATTGCCACCTTGATTCCTTGTCCGGTAAGTGCGTTACCATTTTTGCCTAACTGCTGCCAAACCTGAGTTGCTCCAATCAGTGGAGTACTTTTATTGAGATTCGCTCGTACTTGCTTGTCTTCAAAAACCTGTTTAACTTCGGGAAGTGTTTTAATTACTTCAGCATCTTCAGGTGAAAGATCTATCACCAGCGTATTTAACAAGCGACGATTGCGGTCTATGAGAGTGTATTCAATCCCTTTTTTACTCGCAGCACTTAGCAGGTTGCCCTGTTGGCGATTGATGATACTGGATTGACGTGCTAAGGCTGATTCTAATGCCTGCTCTTGTTTAGTAGGTAATGAGGAGGAGGTATTCTTATTGTTGAGTAAAGTATTTTTGCGCTTAATTACAGAAAGAGAAGGTTCTGTAAGTTGCACAATGTATCTTTTTGAGCTGATAGTGGATTGGCTGAGCATGCGTACATTTGCACTATCATTACCTTCGTTATAAGTTACCTGAACTATGCCGTCTTCGGGGGCTTTCCAAGATTCTATAAGCCCATCTGAGTGGCGTATATTAATTTGCTTATTTGCTTCGTGAAAGATAACTTCCTGAGCTGTTACCCCTGTAGAGAAGCAAGCAATACATAGTGATAAATACTTCATTTCAATACCATTAAAATTCAAGCTAAATCCAAGGTTTATGCTGTATGGTTCAGTTGCTATTTGCACTATCGGCGTGATTTCGCGCACGTAATTGTGAACAATAGGGCTTTGTGAAAAAGCTATAAACTTGGACAGAACTGTTAGTCTTATCTTAACTAATCACCATTTTTCAGATTTTTTTTAATTTTTTTAATTTTTTTAATTTTTCGTAAGGCTACAGATAGCTATAAGGAGGAACCTACACGGTTTGTAATTGCTTTGACATTTGAGTGTAATTGAGAAGGTCTGGAAAGCCTGTCTGCAATGAAAAACTAATCGAGGGAATAAGTTTTGAAGTATCGAAAGACAAAAGCGCGACTAGAGCATTGAGCTGTTAAACTAGTTTAAGCGACAAGTAAGTACTCTGACGGAGCGTTTGAAAACATGAGATATTGGCTTTTTAAGACTGAACCATCGGCATTCAGTATTGATGATTTGGCAGCTATGCCAGAACAAACTGAGCATTGGGATGGTATTCGTAATTATCAAGCAAGAAATTTTCTTCGTGATGAAGTAAAAAAGGGAGACAAGGTTTTCATTTATCATTCCAGTTGCAAAGAGGTTGGAATTGTTGGGCTGGCCGATGTCGTGCGTGAAAGTTATGCCGATCACACCCAATTTAATCCAGAGTCAAAATATTATGATCCTAAATCCAATCCTGATAATCCCCGTTGGGTAATGGTAGATATTAAGATGCTGGAAAAATTTCCAAATTTACTGTCGCTATCAAAAATTAAGTCTAATTCGGCAATTATCGAATTGGGCTTGGTGAAGAAAGGGCATCGATTATCCATTATGCCTGTGGTGCAAGCCGAAGCAGAAGTCTTGCTTAAGCAAATCAAAGAGAGGTAGATTTCTCTATTGGATTATTTCGCTGGTGGAGTTTGATTTTTCTCTGATGCTTCTGTTTTGGAAGAAGTTGGATTGTCCAAAAACACAGCAATGTTGTTACAGGCGGTGATGAAATTACTGATGTTATTGCGGCTCCAAGGAAGCTTAACTTCGTTGGGCTGATGGGAGATAAATAGGGTGATATCTTCAAGTTTGGTTTCGGAGCTTGTAAGTGATTTGTTGATTGCTTCGGAAACCGTCGAACCATGTTCACAACATTGCATGACCACCTGTTCAATACTGATAAAAATAGCTTTTATTGCTTCGTAATTATCACCATCGACTAACTTTCTCTTCTTTGCTGCTTCAAGTTTTCCCAATAACCCTTTTTGCATTTCCAGCGCTAAACCATCAAGCGTCATTAAAGCATTTCTTGCTTGGTTATTTGCCGACTTGGACTGATGTTTGAACTTCTTCAGTTCTTTTTCAACACTCTGAATTCGAACAATAAAATAAATAATAAGTAATACTAAAAATCCAATAGCAGATAAGGCTGCAAGCATGATTAACCTCAAAAAAGAAACGGAAAAACAAATTAACCCATACGAAGGGTAGCTACTGCTACCCTTAATGAAACACAGATATTAGCATTAATATAAATGTCTTCTTATTATAGTAATATCAAATTTACGGTGTGTCTTGTATGGATTTAATATGAATATCTATATTTTGCTCCAAGATTGATAGGGGAATCGAACCATGCTCCAACACTGCTTTATGGAAAGCACGAATGTCAAAATTTTCCCCCAATTTCTGTTCTGCTTTTTTACGTAGGCGTTTGATTGTCAGTTCACCTATTTTGTATGCTAAAGCTTGGCCCGGCCAACTAATATATCGGTCAATTTCACTCACTATATTGAGTTCAGACAGGGCAGTGTTATTTAGCATGAAATCAATAGATTGTTGACGAGTCCAGTTTTTACTATGCATACCAGTGTCTACGACTAAACGAGCAGCGCGCCACATTTCATAACTTAAACGACCAAACTCATCGTAAGGTGTTTCATACATACCTACTTCAGTACCCAAGTATTCAGAATACAACCCCCAGCCTTCACCAAAAGCGGAGATATAGCCTTCGGTTCTAACCAATGGGAGTCCTTCCAATTCACCAGATATTGATATCTGCAAATGATGACCCGGTACTGCCTCGTGCAAAGTTAATGCAGGTAAAGCGTATAGGGGGCGCTTGTCTAATTGATAAGTATTAACCCAATAATAACCCGGTTCAGTTTTATTGCTCGGTGGGATGTAACGTCCAGTCGTGTATTTGGGAGCGATGTTGGCTGGTACCGCTTCTACGCCGTAAGGTGTTCTTGGTAGATGAGAGAATAGTTTTGGCAGCTTGCTATCTATTTTTTTGGAAAGGTAGGCGGCATAGTGCATTAATTCTTGTTCTGATTTGGCATAAAATTGTGGGTCAGTACGCATGAATTGAACGAAATCTTTAAAACTTCCCTCAAATTTTACACTTTTAATGACTTTTTTCATTTCGCCACGAATACGGCTGACTTCTTTTAAGCCGAGTTCATGAATTTCATCGGCTGTCATTTTGGTCGTTGTGAAATGTTCAATACGATTTTGGTAGTAAGTTTTACCGTTTGGCCAAGAATAAGCGGCAATATTGTCCTTAGCTTTGGGGATATAATCTTTTAGCAAAAAAGAGTGGAAGGAGCGGTACGCTGGAAAAACTTTATTAGTGATTACATTAATAGCTTGTTTCTGTAATCGTTTTTTGTCTTGTGCCGACAGGTTTGAAGGCATCGATTGAAACGGACTATAGAAGGCGCTTTTTTCTGCACTTAACTCAAAGAAATTGGTGACGGTTTCTGGTAGACCTTCCATTACCGCTTTCGGTTGGGTCATACCGGATTTGATTCCTTCTCTTAGCCAATAAATTTGTTGTTCGAAATAACGGGGAAACTCAGATAAACGTGATAAGTATTGTTGGTAGTCCTGCTCTTTTGTAAATTGGTGAATGCTGGGAAGAAAAGCTAAAGAGCCAAAAAACCCCGATTCTGAAGTAAACGGTAGCATGTGCTTGCCATATCGATAGGAGTCAACGTCGTTTCGAAGGTAGTACTCTTGCACCAAATAGTTAATTTGGTCCGTCCGATTTAAATTTTCAAAATTGATGGCATGAAGTCGATCTAAAAAACGTTTATACGCTATGGCTTGTCTCGCTAATGTTGCTGGAGACATGTCCGGCAACTCATGGTTGCGATTGGTAATGCCTTTACCGGTGGCAAAAATCGGAAATTCGTCAAGCTGAAATTGCCACACTTCATCAAGTAGATTGTGCAATTCCTGATTTGGGTTAGCAAAGCTCGGACAACTAAAAAGAACAACTATACAAAGCAATAATCGTTTCATGGGATTCCATTAATCAAGACGGTTAAACCGAGCCTATCATAAACCCCGTGAAGTATAATGGCTATGCTAAGCAACAAATAGTTGTCAGTTTTTGTCTTAAACAATGGGTATTTGAAAGCTAGTCGTATCTTCTTTTTTAAGACTTGTTGCCGGGGCTCCACCAATTCCCAAATGTCAAAATAACTGTCATCTGGGATGCAGATAGGAACGCATAAAATTAATTTTTAGGGGTATAAATTGGATTAGGAAATTGCGCTATTTTACTATTTAATTCGGTAATTTTTGCCGTACCTTGTTTTTTAACTTCATCTATTTTAATGATGCTATGTAGTGGAATATAGGTTCGATTAACACTGCTAAACTCCGACTTAAGCTTTTCATGGCTGGGGTCTAATACGATATTACTGTGGTTATCCCACACAAATTCAGCAATTTCTATAAAGCCGAAGAGGTTACTTTGTGAAATCTCGTGTACATATAGCTCGTAATGCTCACCATTATTGATGAATTGAATTCGATATAGTGGTTCTTTGGAGGCGCTCATACATTTAACCTAACATTAAGTGGGATCGCATTTTAGCTACCAAAATGCACTTAGCCAAGCTTCTGTTTCGCTCCGATCGCAATTAACCATTTGACCAAAGCGTACCTGGAGAGAACAATCGACCGAGCAATCCACCCTTTTCTGTTTTATTGGCCTCAATTTCAACTCGCCAAAGCTGCTTAACCATTTCTTTGGACGAAGTTGCAAAATCGGGGGTGAGAATATGTAAATTGGAAGCCCGTAAAACTTTCGAAACCTTTTCTATTGGGTGTGTTGTCTGCCACAACCCAAGTAATATTGAATAGGTTCTAATAATTAGAGACGTAATTTGCGTGCTACTTAAAACTTCAATGCTTTCACTCATTGATAGAGCAAGGTTTCTAATTTTTAGACCTAATACATTTTTGTGTTCGAGCAATACTTTGGTATCAACATTTGGCTCTATTACGCTACTACCCATGCTGGCCAAGTGCATGAAAACAGGATTATTTATAAGGAAGGTACAGGTCTTGTCTAACATGCTGTTGAGAGCGGCTTCATCAAACTTTTGATGTGTACTTCCAAGGGACTTCAAGCTAAATAGATCCAGCCATTCTAAATAATGGGTTTCTATTATCGCCAAAAATATCTCTTCTTTACTCTTAAAATAAAGGTAAAGAGCACCCTTACTAATATCGCAGTGTTTACTTATTTGGCTGGTAGTAGGAAGGGTTGAAGAGTCATCTTGAAATAGATGGCTTGCAGCTTGCAGGATGCTAACCCTTCGCATTTCCTTGGCTTTCGGGTTTCTAGCTCTTTTAAATTCTGCCATGATTAAGCCACCAGTGGTTCGAGTAGGGCATTGGTTGCTAAATCCAACTCATCAGTTTGCCCCGCTAAAATTGCTGTTACAGCAAATCCTTGAACATAGTTACAAAGCTGTAGGGCTGTTGCTTCAATATTAATACTGCGATTAACTTGACCTTGGTCCATGCCTTTTTCCAGACAACCAATAAAACCAATTTCGAGCCGATCTAAATGATGGCGACCAACTTCCCTAATTTTTTCATAATCAAAGCCCAATTCGGTTACACAATTTACTAATAGGCATCCGCGACCTTTTACTAAACTGATATAGTCTTTAAAGAACTGTTGAATAGAGGTCAGCCCGGCATTTTGTTCTAAATGTTTAAATACTGGGTCTAGGCGAGTTTCCCTGTAATGCTCTAAAACCTTATACAAAAAGGCTTGTTTACTGCCAAACTCCATGTAAAACCCTCGGCGGTTAAAATCGGTCCTGGCAATGATTTCATCCATTACGGCACCGTTATAACCGTGTTCGAGAAAAATTTGGATAGCGTTGGTTAACACTTCTTCAACACTGTAAAGCGCTTTTCTGGCCATAAATATTCCCAAAGAATAGCTGTTCTTTCAGCTTAATGTATAAATTTTAACAGTCAAGCTGGAAAAACAAACTTTGATCACATAATGTGGCGCCCAGACATAAAAATAACAATGAGATGACTACATGAGGCGTTTACAGCCATACTTTCTTATTTTTGCATTATTGCTATCTAGCAACTCAAGTTTTGCTGAAAATACGCCTAAAGCCAATCTTGATGCTATTAAAGCGCATATTGAATTCTTGGCTCATGATTATTTGGAAGGACGAGATACCGGTACCCCGGGCCATGAAATTGCATCGTTGTATATTGCCTCTCAATTCAAACAATACGGACTAATCCCGAAGGGTGATAGCGAGACCTACTTCCAACGTATTCAATTTAGACATTCGTTGTTGAATCAGTCATCACCTAAACTAGAATTGACTATTGGTGGCAAAACTCAATCAATCGCTTACCCAAAACAATATGTTACTTTTGCCAGCTCCAATCATGAAAGCGCTCAATTAGAGGGTGATGTGGTTTTTGTTGGCTATGGCATAGTTGCACCCGAACTCAAACATGATGATTACGCCGGTTTAGATGTTAAAGGCAAAGTGGTGGCTATGCTTTCAGGTAAGCCTGCATTTTTCCCGAGTGAAGAAGGTGCGCATTTTGCTTCCGGAAGGCAAAAAGCGAGTTATGCTGTTGAGCGGGGGGCAAAAGGAATTATTTCGTTAAGTACGCCAATCGCAGAAAAAGTCCTTCCCTATCAACGGTTAATAACGCGTTTACACTCTCCTTCGCTTCGTTGGTTGCAACAAGACGGTACGCCCGCTTCAACAGATCCAGAAATTAAAGGCAAGGTTCATTTTAGTAAAGATGCGGCTGAAATATTGTTTGATGGCGCGCAACAAAGCTTGCCGGAAATATATGCTCAACTTGAAAAAGACGAGGTTCCGAAGGGTTTTCCCTTATCTGCTAGCGTAAAAATGTCTTCTCAGAGTGAATTTAAGGAAGTGAGCAGTCCGAATGTTGTTGGGTTGCTGGAAGGTAGCGATCCTAAGTTAAAGCATCAGTATGTGGTGTTTACGGCTCATAGTGATCATATAGGTATTGCCAAATCAGTTAAAAAAGACCGGATAAATAACGGCGCGATGGATAATGCTAGTGGCGCGGCAGTACTGTTAGAAACGGCGCGAATGTTTAGTCAAATGCCAGCGCCCAAACGTTCGATTCTATTTGTCGCGGTGACTGGGGAAGAGAAGGGGTTGTTAGGCTCAGATTACTTTGCTAATAATCCAACGGTGCCAGTTAAATCTATGGTGGCTAATATCAACCTTGATATGCCGATATTACTATGGGATTTTACTGATATTATTGCCTTTGGGGCGCAACATAGTGATTTGTCAAAAACGGTCTCAGATGCAGCAGGAAAACTAGGTTTAGAGCTAAGTCCTGATCCTTGGCCTGAACAAGCCATATTTACCCGTTCGGACCATTATAGTTTTGTTAAGCAGGGAGTGCCTTCAGTGTATATTTTCCCTGGGTTAGCGACTAAGGAAAGTCATGACGCAGGAGCTAAAATATTTGGAAAGTTTTTTAGTACTCGGTATCACCAACCGAGTGATGAATTTCATGATGACTTTAATGACGTAGCAATCAAAAAATTTGCAGAAGTAAACTTTATGATTGGAAATGTGGTGTCAAATCAGTCCAATAAACCAGCTTGGAACAAGGACGATTTTTTTGGGGATGCATTTAGTCATTCTGCTGGTGGTACTGAAACTAAGTAATTAATATCTCTCTATTGGCGGGTCTGATACATCTTTTGGAAATGGGTATCAGACTTGTTTATTTACTTTCATTTTATTTTCACCAAGCTAGGTGAAAACTCTCTTTTACGACCTTCTTGTAGTGTTTGTTGGAGTTCTAACACTGTGGCCAATGCTTCTGATTTGGTGAGAAGCTCCCTTGAAAGCAATAATTCGCATGTGTTGTCTGCGGTCTTAACTATCACTGCGGTTTGTGGCAGTGCATTCAAAGACAGGTCTTTAAGGTGTTCTTTAGCGCTTGCTAAGTCTTCAAAGCGTTTAAGGCTGATAGCATATTGTGGGATTTCTCTTTGAATAGCCAAACCAAGCCCGGTTTGCTTGGGAAGCAGCTTCTGGGCGTTGGTGGCTGCATGGGCTTGGTTTATTAAGCTGAAACTAACCTTCATATCTTCGGAATGCTGCATGACGGATGGAGACGAAATGAGTTCTTGAATACTGATAGTATTCATCTCCGGGACCGTTATTTCTCTTTCTTGGGTTTGATGTTGTTCAGATACCTGGTGAACCAACTTTTGTAGTCGAATATATTCTTCATCGTCATTGGAATTGGCTCCGTTAAAAGAACCTGCAATTAATCCCGGAACTGCAAGCGCAGTATAAAAGGTGTCTTTGGGAAGCTTTGCTTGGCCATATTCCATAATGGTAATAATGGTAATAACGGTTCCAATCAGTAAAGAAAAAATCAAAATCACCATTAAAAAATTAAATGGAAAGAATTGCTGTATGGGGAGATATGAATTGGATGTGAGATATAAGGCCATTCGGGGAATAGTCATTGCTGCGAACCCCGCAACGCTACCAATGAGAAATTTTGCGCCGGATGAAGTGATATACCTTTTGTCTGTTGCGGTTTGAGTTGTTTTATTGGTCATAACTGACATTCCGCACGCCTTTTAAGAATAAATTTGTCTGTATTGCTCGCCTAGACAATCAATAATGATGCGCTGTCGCTCTTTTAGATTTAATACGAGCGGCTTCGTTTCTTGTTGGTACAGTAGAGTGATATTTTCAAAGCATTGAAATACCCAACGTGCCGTGGGATTTTGTCCTGGTTTTTTCTTTTGATCCGGGAAGTAACGCTTCTTTTCTTTTAGCGTTTTACGGATTTGATGCTCTAACGAAGCGTAAACCATCAAGCAACTGGTCATCACCATCAGCAGTGCTTCTATACGCTCTGCTTTTTTCAGGTAGATTGAGCTGGTTAAGAAGTCGGGACTTTTAAGAAATCGAAATCCTTTTTCTACAGACTGCTGCGATTTATAATGCTCTAGCAATTGCTCCATGGACAAGTTATCACTCAGGTCGTTAGTGGCAATGATGAACAGGCCCAGTTGTCTGAGCGCTACTTGTCGATTCGATAAGGGGGTAAACAGACTTCCTGAGATTTGGTAATAGTGCCGTGTGGGGGATTGCCCTTTGGTGGGGCGGCCTTTTGTCTGGTAGACCGGAATACGTGTCACTTCAGGCACAACATCTAATGTACGTTGCTTTTTTCGCCATTGCGTTATCGCATTATTGGCATCTGTTTCACAAGCAAACTCTGATTGAGTCAATTTCTTAAACGACTTACGCTCTGCATCAGCTTGTTTCAACATGCGTTTATTTAGACTGTGCTGCTCTCGTTTAAAGGCTTGCTCACTGCGCACCAGCAACCAACGTTGGGGCACATCACCATAGTTTGAGTCTGCCCATATCCCTGAGTAGCCATTTTCCATTGGGGAAAACTCCAAGGTATGTGCCTGGTTAATCAAATCTTTCGCTTCTGTTAATGTTTGCGGGACGCGCGTGATAAATAATTGCTCAAGCTTATGCAGCTCTTCCACTGTTTCTTTGACATAAAGCGCGGCATCTGCCACCAAATACTGACTGGCTTGCGCGGCTTTTAAGCTGTGAATATGAGATTTCACTATCTGTTTAAAGCCCTCCATATCATTGCTGTTGCCGCTAGCGGGTTTCATATACACAGGAATACCCGCCTGATTTTCACAAATAAGGTTGAGGATAACTTGGTTCAATTCGGGTCGATGGTCCCGTGAATACCCCTTCGTAATGCTGATGGGGTTTAAGTCTTCCTCACTTAAGTTTTCCTGGCCATCGTAATGGAAACTGGTTGAGTCCAGATGGACAGAATGACAAGACAAACCTAAATGCTTGACGACGCTTTCACCTATGCTTTGGTAAAGTGATGATACGCCCTTGTCGTACAACGCATCCAAACAACGGCCTAATGCATCGTCGTTAATATCTTCGGCAGCAATTCCTTCACCTAGCAAACGTTCAAGCGGCTTGCTTTCAAAATACTCGCTGTACATATGCAGCGTGCGGCCGGTAAACCCAAGGCCATTGAGCAGCATAGCAACAAACAACTGCCCGAAACTGACTTTGCGCTCGCCAGAATCACCGAGGGCGTGGTCAATTTGCTGAGCCAAATTGATATCTTTACAAAATCCGGCGACTAGGCCGAGATGATCGAGGGATTTGGTTGAAGGATAAGTCACTTCTATTACTCTCACAAAAGAGAGTAATAGATCAAAACTGGAGATCCGCGTCAAGCTTATTTTAATATTTATTTAGGTGCGGAACGACAGGTCATAAGGCAATTTCTTCGTATTTTGGATTAAATGAATTTGCGGCATCACAGTGTCTAGATGCGCTGAAGTATTGATGATTGTGTAGAATTCATGTGGCGATTGTTGCGCCCAATATATTATCCTTAAAGAACTAATATAAAAGGTTAGTGGGTGAGAATAAAGGTAATTCTAAGGTGAGTTTATCTATGCGAGAATAAACCGGAGCCTAGGATTGTAACTAAGGCTCCCATTATTAATATTTTGAACTGTTGGGGGTTGAGCTATAGAAGATGACGTGTGCTAATCAAAAAAACGCTCTCGGATGAATTGCCATTGTGGTGAAAACCCTTCAGTTGGGCGATGGGAAAATTCAGAACGTACAAACTGATTGATTCGGCCATCTACGAAGCAGATTAAAATATTGGCGATGTGTATTTCATCGGCTGGAAGGGCTTTGCCTTCTCTTAGTTTTCGCTCTCTAAGGATTTGGCGCAGTTGTGTTTCCAGTCGCTCAAAGAGCTGGGCAATACGCGTTCTTAAGCGTTCTTGCTCGCCTTGCAATGCATCACCATTTAAAATTCGGCTAATACCGGGATTCTTTTCAGCAAACCCAAGTATAAGGTGCATGATAAGTTGGCATCGAGTTATTGTGTCTTTTTCTTCGTCGATAATTTTATTAATTCGACTGAACAAAGTATCTTCAATAAACTCAATCAGGCCTTCAAACATGCGAGCTTTGCTCGGGAAGTGACGATACAACGCCGCTTCTGATACGCCAACTTCAGCAGCTAATTTTGCGGTAGTGATGCGCTGCCCATGATTTGACTCCAGCATGCTGGCCAAGCATTGCAGTATTTGACCGCGACGATTATTCTTTTTGTTAGCAGGCATAGTCTTTCCTGTTTAATGGGTTCCTGAGGAGCCAAATCCTCCTTGTCCCCGTTCACTACTGGTGAAGTCTTTCACAATTTCAAGTTGAGCCTGAACAACCGGTAATATAACAAGTTGAGCAATGCGCTCACCAGGTTGCATAATAAAGCTTTCCTGACTTCGATTCCATACTGATACCATGAGTTGGCCTTGATAATCGGAATCGATTAACCCAACCAAATTACCCAATACAATTCCTTTTTTATGACCAAGACCGGAGCGAGGCAATATTGTTGCGCATAAACCAGGGTCGGCAATATGAATCGCCATTCCCGTTGGTATTAAGTGGGTTGTACCGGGCTCTACGGTCATTGGTTGATCAATACAGGCTCTTAAATCCATACCAGCAGAGCCGGGCGTGGCATATTCGGGTAAAGGAAACTCGTTACCAATTCGAGAATCTAAAATTTTAACGTTAATTTTGTGCATTATTATAGTGTTCTGATATAAGTTGTAATAATTGAGTTGCCAGCGTTAATTTGTCCGCTTTTTCTAGTGTGGTTCCCCCAGAATTCCAAAAAACCTGTAGGCAATTTTCATCACTATTGAAACCAATGTCTTGCTGTGAAACATCATTGGCGGCAATCATGTCTAGTTTTTTTCTTTGTAGCTTGTCCTTAGCGTATTCACTCACATTTTGGGTTTCTGCTGCGAAGCCAACAGTAAAAGGACCGTTTTCCTTTGCTGCAACGGATGCCAAAATATCGGGATTTCGAATAAATGTTAGAGTCAGTTCTATGTTACTTTTCTTTATTTTGTGGTCAACTGATTCTGTTGGGCGATAATCTGCAACGGCAGCGCACCCAATAAAAATGTCACAATCTGAAACTTCTTGCATAACAGTATTGTACATCTCTTCTGCAGTAACAACCCCGCGAAATGAACGTACAGCAGGCGCGGGGATATTCACAGGTCCTGATATTAATGTTACGTCCGCACCCATTAAATTAGCCGCTTTTGCAAGCGCGAAGCCCATTTTGCCAGAGCTATAATTTGTGATGTAGCGTACCGGATCCAGGTGCTCCCGAGTTGGGCCTGCAGTAATAACAATTTTTTTGCCTGACAGAACGGGGTGCACCATTTGCACTATCGATTTTGTGAGTTCAGATACAAGTTGTTCTGGTTCCACCATTCGGCCTGGACCAATTTCCCCACAGGCTTGTTCGCCTTGGTCGGGCCCAAACATGTTTACGCCGCGATCAAGTAGGATTTGGATATTGGCCATGTTAGCTTTTGCTTGCCACATTTGCTGATTCATTGCCGGCGCGATAAATATTGGAGCCTGAGTAGCCAAGCATAATGTGGAAAGCAGATCATCAGCCAAACCATGAGCAAGTTTGGCGATAAAGTTAGCAGTGGTTGGGGCTATCAATAATACATCAGCCCAGCGAGCCAATTCGATATGGCCCATGGCTGCTTCTGCTGCCGGATCTAATAGATTGTCCGAAACAGCATTACCCGATACTGCTTGTAAGGATAAAGTACTGACGAATTCTTTGGCAGATTTAGTTACAACTACGCGCACTTCGGCACCTTGTTGCTTGAGTTTACGTACTAAATCAGGCGTTTTATAGGCAGCTATGCCACCGGTAATCCCCAGTAAAACCTTAATGTTTTGCAAAGAGGCCATAATCGTATTGCAGAATAATTAGAATCGCTAATTCGTAAGACTAACATTATTGACCGCTATCTGTCCTATTTGCTAAGGTATTTTCGAATTTTTAATATCAAGGATGAATTATTATGAATATCAGGGAATGGCCTGTACATGAAAGACCTCGTGAAAAACTCTTAATACAAGGCGCTACATCGCTTTCCAACGCAGAATTACTTGCTATTTTCTTGCGTACTGGCACAAAGGGCGTAACGGCTGTGCAACTTGCAATGCAACTACTCAACGAATTTGGCTCTCTTAATGCTCTCATGTCCGCTAATCAAGTGTTGTTTTGCGCTAAAAAAGGGCTGGGAACTGCAAAATTTGCGCAGCTTCAGGCCGTGTTGGAATTGTCTCGACGCCATTTAGAAGAACAGCTGAAGCGCCCGACTCAGTTCAACAGCGCAATTGATACTAAAAATTTTTTGAGCAGTAAATTACGTAATGAAACTCGCGAAGTTTTTGCGATGCTCATGCTTGATGCTCAGCACCAACTAATAAGGTATGAAGCAGTGTTTAAAGGTACTATCAATAGCGCTAATGTGTATCCGAGGGAACTTGTGAAAATGGCGTTGGATAATCATGCCGCAGCGGTGGTTTTGGCCCATAATCATCCGTCCGGGGTGGCAGAACCCAGTATCGCTGATCAGCAAATTACCAATAGAATTAAGGATGCGATGCAATTAGTGGATATAAAAGTGCTAGATCATATTGTGGTTGGAAAGGGAGAATGCACTTCATTTGCTCAAAGAGGTTTCCTTTGAATGAAACTTTTTACTTGAATAAATAGTAGCTTTACTGTATAAAATGCGCCCTCGTTAAAATAGAGTCGAGGCTGGCGCGCGAGGTCGTTGCGGTTTGTTATTATGCCGTAATGCGTGTGAGACGCTTTTAGATAGATAACGCGGCCAACCTATACAGATTACAGTCAAGATTGGAGACAAATGTAATGTCAAGAGTATGTCAAGTGACCGGCAAACGACCAGCTGTTGGTAATAATCGCTCTCATGCGAATAATGCTACTCGCCGTCGTTTTTTGCCAAACCTGCAATCTCACCGTTTTTGGGTTGAGAGCGAAAACCGCTTTGTAAAATTACGTATAACGACTAAAGGTATGCGTATTATTGATAAAAAAGGTATTGATGCTGTATTAACAGACATTCGTGCCCGTGGCGAAAAAGTGTAAAGGGTACAGATCATGCGCGATAAGATTAAATTAGTGTCTAGTGCTGGTACAGGCTTCTACTACACCACAGATAAAAACAAACGTAATATGCCAGGCAAAATGGAGATCAAAAAGTACGATCCCAAAGTTCGCAAGCACGTTATGTTTAAGGAAGCAAAAATCAAGTAAGTTACTGGTTTTGTCTCCAGAAGAAAAGCCCGGTTTATGCCGGGTTTTTTTGTGTCAATAAGATAGCTTTTTATCTTAAGCCCTTTCTAGCAGGGGCGCGTCTAAATTAGAAGGCGTTTAAAATAAACAACATTCGAATATTAATGAGCAACTTGTTCTTGAATGTCTGTTTTGAATTGAATATCTAAAAAATGCAAATTATGGGTAATTATTGAACCTTGGTTGGCATTTATATCTTCATTCGTTACACTGTTTTAATTTGACCCATGAACTAGCCCGTAAATTTTAATTGGGTGGGTGTGGTATCACTTCAAATAATACGGGCATTTATATGATGTTTAATATCGCCAGACTTTATCTATGCGTTTCAATTAAATATGATTAATCTCACACAGCGAGCTTGGAACAACGTCATTATTTTCGCTATGCTGTTCATGGTGTATTTGTTTTCTATTAGTAACGAATTAATTGTTAATAATAATGATGATGACCGGATCCGATTCTTATTCCCTGAGCATAGTGTCATTATGCAAATCAAATTTTCAGAGGTGACTCTAGAGAGAATTGGGCAATCTTGGCGTGCTCAAGGTAGTGATCAATGGTCAATGAATAGTCTCCAATCTTTGGTGCACAACTGGAGCAGATTAATTGTATATGAACAAGAATATACATCGTTAAATAGCCCCTATATTGTGACCTTGTTGCTCGCGGGAGAAGAGAAGCACTGGGTACTTCAAGTATCATCAGTTACTGATGGAGTCGTGATTAATAGTGGTGCTAAAAGCTATTTGGTGCCCAAAACAAACATGGACGAATTGGTTCCTCAATAGAATAAACCTTAAATAGACACGTTCAAAATTCATCACCTCGATAAGTAAAATTCCCATTATTGTGCCATACTTCTATTCCGGTAAATGGAGACAGGAATTAGTTTATGAGGAATTTATGGAGTGTTGTAATCCACGATGTGGGAGTGGATTATGCCAATATCTGGATTGGTACACTTTACCCTAATCTACGTAAACCTAACCGTATAACGGCCAGATTATTCGACAGCAACAATGTATGCGTACAAGAAATTAACGTACTTCATGCTGATTGGGAAAGGCCATTTCGTCATTTGAAGCAGCGTTTTTTTACAATGCTGCGATTCGACGATCTCGAATCTAAGAAAAGCTATAAAATAGAGCTATACGAAGAAAGGAACAACACCGAACTAGAAATCCCCATGACTGAAGGGCTTTTTGAAACCTTGGGAGCCTCCTTGAGTGATTATTCAGAAGGATTAAACATTGCAATGGGAAGTTGTTTTTCGGAGCAATATGATGGCGGTTCAGTGTCCCGTGCCTATGAATCCTTGTACAAGGCAAACATTGCCGATACTAGTCCACATATTACTTTCCTATTGGGTGACCAAGTATACCTAGATGTAGGTTTAGACTCGTTGAGTCCTCAAACTCGGGAAATTAGAGAGCGAATAGCCGGTGATTACGCTTTGCATTGGAATGCTTTACAGGGAATTTTTAAACATGGCGCTACTTGGTTTTTATCCGACGATCATGAATTTTGGAATAATTTCCCCTTCATTTCGTGGAAGAACCCTTATATTCAGGCCTTAAGGATCGACCGGGTAAAAAGCATCTGGAAACAAACTGCTAGAGACGGTGTAAATAACATTCAAAATGTTAAACCGATTCGAGTGCTTAATATCGGTGATGATTTATCTTTTTGTATGGCCGACTTCCGTACTAAAAGAACGAAAAAGCGATTGCTCCAAGAAACTTATTTCAAGCAAGTTTTGAGTTGGTTAGACAATCTGACTTGCCCAGGGATATTGGTTATTTCACAACCATTGATTGATGAAGCCGGGGATGAGGATATGAAATTGCCAAATTACGAACAGTATGGGCAATTACTTAGAGCTATTCAGGATGCACCTCATGATGTTTTGATTATGGCTGGTGATTTACATTGTGGTCGTATTGCCTCGTTTCAATTTGAGGGGGTAAATGGCAGCCGTGTAATGCATGAGGTTGTTGCATCTCCATTATCTAACCTTAGTGGGCCAACTAGCTTGGCGGCAAGGCATCAGTCTAAATCGGAGCGTCCAGACATCTTTCCTCCAATTCCTGTTTCAGGAATTAAAACCGGAAACGTTATTTATCCAAAAAATTGGTGTGTGTCTTCTGAATACGAATTAACAGATTTTCGCTATTTAAAAGAGCGTACTAAGGAGCATTTCACAACGCTCAATTTCCAAAAAAGTGGAAAAGAAATAATCGTGAAAGTTAGGCCTTGGCGAGTTAGAGAGGTAATGAAAGATACAGGATTACCAAAACAGGATTTCCATGAGCCGGTAACATTAGTATTAAGGTAATATTGGCTTTAAGTAGATATCAAGACGGAATAAGAAGCACCTTATCAAGTTGATTTATTTCTATTCTTATACTTGGAAGGTGCTTTACTCAGGGGGGGAATAAAGCAACAGGTATATATTTGTTGTTTTATTCTCTGAAAAGGCACATCGCTCTGCGAACCCCCTGTCTAATAGACTTCAGATTAATTTTGGCAGTGAGGGCAGAATACGGAAGCTCGATTGTTCAGCTTTATTTCGTTTAGAGGTGTTTCGCAAATAACGCAGGGCTGTTTCGCTCGCCCATAAGCTTGTAGTTCCTGCTTAAAATAGCCCGGCTTTCCATCTCCTCCAACGAAGTCTCTTAGCGTTGTACCGCCTTGTTTAATCGCGTGTTCCAGAATTTGCTTAGTGGCATATACAAATTTTTCGTATTGAGCTCTGGTTACCTTACCAGCGGGCTTATTGGGTTTTATTCCTGCGGTAAACAATGCTTCGGTCGCATAGATATTTCCAATGCCCACCACGATTTTTTGGTCCATTATAAACTGCTTAACCGTTGTCTTCTTGGTACGAGACAACTGCCAGAGGTGGTTAGTATCAAATTGTTCTGAAAGCGGCTCAGGTCCTAAATTAGACAATAGTTTGTGTTTTTCTGGTTCTGGGCCCAACCATAAGATGCATCCAAACCGTCTAGGATCACAGTACCGCAAGGTGGTGTTGTCGTGGAAAATAATATCGACATGATCGTGTTTTAATATGGGAGTATCTTTCTCGACAATGCGTAAACTGCCTGACATGCCTAAATGGATCATCAGTGCGCCTGAGTCTGTATCCGATTTAGTACTTGGGTTAGCGCCGGAATTTGTATCAGTAAAATCCATTAGTAAATACTTGGCACGGCGCTTAACCTCTAATAAGGAGGCGTTGACCAATATTTCCGGTAATTCCAAAGGAATTGGCCAGCGTAATCGTGGTTGGCGAACAATAACTTTTGAAACCGTTTTTGATTTGATGTGAGGAGACACACCATTTTTGGTTGTTTCGACCTCGGGCAACTCAGGCATAAATTTTAGTCATCAAATACAAATGGATGTTATTTGTTAAGGTTGAACTTTTTTAACAGAGCTTTTTCAACAAGGGGGTGACAAAATTCGTTCACTCTACCTCTATGTATAGCCACTTCTTTCACTAGTGTCGAAGAAATAAAAGAATTTTCTTCAGCAGGAGTAAGAAAAACACTCTCCAACTCGCGGTTAAGTCTACGGTTCATATTCGCTAGTTGGAATTCATATTCAAAGTCAGATACTGCCCGTAATCCTCGGATGAGAACACTGGCATTTTGTTCCTTAGCAAAATCTGCTAACAAACCTTCAAATCCAATCACTTCAACATTATTTAAATGACCGGTTATCTGACGGATCAAATCCACTCTTTCTTCTAGCGTGAATAGGGGTTTTTTACTGGGGCTAGAGGCAATGCCTACAGTTACATGACTAAATAGCTTTGCTGCTCTTTCAATTAAATCAGCATGACCATTTGTAACCGGATCAAATGTTCCCGGATAGATTGCTTTATTATTCATATGAGATTTCTGTTGGCATATATCTTTTTGCAGAATCATACTGTAACGCATCAAATTACTGCTTACTACAGGAAGAGCCTGCCAAAACGGACAGGCATTATGCAATAGCATGGGGCATTATGCACCTTTTTAACTTTAATCCGAGTGGCTTAAACGGTTAAACGTCTGAATAATATCGGAAACTGGAATGTCACCTACGACTGAACGGCCATATAAAATTTGTTTTGCGTTGATGGGACGCCAATGAGAGGCGGCTTCCCTCATCAGAACAATTTGAGGTGTGCGCAAGCCCGAGGTAAGGTGCATAACGGCTGTTTCTACTGTTATAACTGCATCGCTAAGTTTAAGAAGAGCGGGCAATTGGAAAAAATGCTCAGTTGCCGTAAATATATCGATGTTTAGGTTATGTAAAGCGCTACAGGTTTTAACTTGTTGTTTAATGGCATCGACCTCCGTAGGAGGCAAATTCAATATAAATGCGTAGCTAGGATGCATTTTGGCAATGCAGACGATAAGTTCAATCAAGTTTGCCCAGGGTAAATCTCGTCGGCTATTAGTCGATAAGTGATTGATCAAAAGCAGATGGCTGGTTTTTGGGTTTCTGGATTTGAATTCATCCACCCAAGTCTCCATTTTATCTAAATGTACCTGAGGAATATCGAGCGACTTAATAGGGAGTTCATCGTTAAATTTAATGCTAAAAAGTTGTTCAAAAATGTGCCGATATTTTTGATTGATATGCTCATTGGGCCATTCTTTTTCTATTTTTTCCAAATTGAAATAGCCATCCAGCTTACTAAAGCAGATTGTTTTCTTTAGCCATTTTTGTAGTGGTTTGGTTTTGGTGCCAACAACATAGCCTTGAGGCGCTATTTGGCGGGCAATTTGAGCAAAATTTTCAGTGCGGGTTTGAGCCATGAAAACAACAATGTCATATTGCTGTTCTTGAGCTTTGTTAATAAGTGCTTTACGTTCTTGTTTGCTAGCAGCAATGGGATATATTTGATTAATATGAGACTCGGTCTCCAACCATTGACAAAGAATTTGGTTACGTCCTGCATGCCAAGATTTAGGGCGAGAGCGGCAGTCATCTATCCAAATATCCAACTCAATGTTGGGATATTGCTTGGCTAATTCGCTTAAGAAAGTACGTTGATAGTAGTAATCGCCGATCGCCAAATGAGTCATATACAACACGCGTTGTGCTTTTTGCCATTGTTTAGGGGAGATCAATTGTTGCAATGAACTGCTCCTTATTAGGATTGTTTTAATTCGCCTACCAGCGATAAAAAGCCGTTAGTTGACCAAAACTATCGCCAAAAACATCTCTTCCCCCATAAACCGCTAAACCGATAAAACCTTTCGGAGTCGCGTAGCTGTAGTCCGCTTGGATTTCGTAACCTGTTTCATAGTTTACGCGTAAATTACTTTTGTTGCGGATAGCACGAACTGTCACATCTAATAGCTGATTTTGAGCGAGGTTCCAGTTAAAATTCAGGCTATGAGTATTGGCGGGTGTATCGTCGCCAAACAGTCGGTTATCTCCCCCCCAATGACCTAAGACACTTCCTTTATTGGTGTATCCATTTTGATATAGGTGATGTGTATACCAACGATTAGACCAATCGGAGAATTCGTATCTTAAAGAAAGGTTAGGCGTCACAATTGGTAAATATACGCCTAATGAGGTGGCAATATTACCTAGGCTAACATTGCTTCTGTTAACCGTATCTTCGCCGGCATACTCGGCATAAACCGACATTGGTATGCCTAAATCAAAATTAAGTTTGGTGGTAATGGATGCTTGTTGATTGCCAAATTCAAAATTGGGGTCGTTATCGTCACCGCCTTCAATATTATCTTTACCGGTCGGATCAAATAAGGCTTGGAATACATCGGTAAAATCTACGCTACGCTTACCACCGCCAAATTGCAGTGTTCGGTTTACGCCAATTGTCCAATTATCTAATGGGGAAAAGCTTAGATGTAAGCCGGCATGTTTAGGTTTTCCTGGAAATACTTCATCACCCAAACGAATGCCTTCAACGCGATCCAGTTCGCTATAAAACATTTCATAACGTATGTTCCAACTGGTAATGGGGGTGGCATTGCTTATTGTAATCGAAGGTGTGGATTGTGCGTTGGTGCTTACTAACATGGAGCTGTCTTGGAAGGGGGAAAACCAATGATCCCGATAACCAACTTCGACCTGAGCATACTCAAAACCAAAACCGATATGGGTGTTGTGATTTTCTAAGCCGTTATCGTCTGAGTACTGCACTCCAACCGCTCCATAAAGGTATGGGTTGAGAAAAGCGTAGCCACTTGCCGTTATTTGATACGTGTTTTTGGTGGAAAGGCCTCGCTTATTGGGGACCGCTTTACGGGTGTCGTTGCTAATTGATAGCTCGGCATCCAAATGGCCTACAAATATCGGCTTTCTATATCGGCTCAAATAATCTTGTAAACGATTGTGCAAAATGGGATGTGAGTGCTTTATTAGCTCCAAACGGTTTAACAGATCTTTGGCTTTATAGGGTTTAGTTAACGGGGCGCTTGGCGTAAGCGCAATGACCTTCTCAATGTGGGTTTCTACTTCAGGTGCCAGCTTTAAAGGTAAGTAAGGAGATATGCCTTTGGCGCTCAGTGAGCCTGAAAAAAGGGAAGTTGTTAATAATAAAGCAGTAATAATTTTGTGTTGCATTTGGGTGTCAAATCACTCAAGCCAAAAAACAGCGCTATTCTAACAGTCTCGTGGAAAACATCCATGAATCAACCCCTTTGCTCTGTAAAATTATGTAAAAGCGTTCTCTTACATAGCGATTTTTCCAGGCGCTGTTAGTTCAACAGAAAGAACCGAATTTATGCCCATATTCGCAGAGTTTCTTAGACCACGGCTCTTTACTATGGCGTTGTTTGAATCGATATGAGTTTAAGGGGAAACGAAGTGGTCAAGCAATTTGGGCGTTCGCACATTCTATTTATGTTAGGTGTATTGCATTTTTTGATGGTGACAAGTAGCTATGCCGATGATGGTGAGCTTTGGACTTCCGCTACATTTAAAGCATGGCAAAGCGAAGACAAGGCGACTCGGGTTTCATTGTATGCGGAGTCTCGATTTCGGGATGATGCTGGGGAATTATATGGTGCATTCATTGGCCCGATTGTCCGTCATAAAGTGAACTCAAACCTTCAAGTCGGTGGCGCATATAAGTTTATTAACTTTCGAAATGGGGACCGCACTTTTGATCCTCGATCACGGTGGGAGTTGGAAGTTACACCGGGATTTTCTTTTGGTGATACCAATCAATATCGGTTTAGCCTCCGTAACCGTTTTGAACTATTTAAGAATACTGGTTTGGATGACAAACGACGATTGCGGCATCGTTTGATGCTGAGTGGAAAGTTGGCTGATACCAAACTGGTTACTGGGTGGTTTATTAATCATGAACTTATATACGATCTTGAATCAGGGCATACCGATCTGAGTCAATATCGGTTCATCCCAATAGGTTTGAAAATGAAACCCACAGAAACGTTTAATTTGAATGTGTTTTATATGCTGTACAGACGCAGCTCTAATGGCGCATATAATCATACGGTCGGGTTAAGCTTTACGTTCTAACTGCGGGAGATACATGGATGAAAAGTAAAGATCTGATATTGCTTTTAGAGGCACTGAAAGCCAATGCTAACGTTGCGGTTATTTATTCAGGAAGTCCCAAAGATTCTTGTTCGGTTTTGTATCAAAGCCATAACACTCGTAGTTGGAAAAGTTATAAAACCGTGGCTGAGGACATCGTTGTTGCTTTAAAAAAACTTGGATTCAAACAAGTATTTTTACTTCAAGAAGGATTGCAGCTGTGGGATGAATTAAAACGCAACTCAATACATTTCGCTTGGCTAAATACTGGCGGTGTTCAGGGCTTTGACTCAATGGGCCATTGTGCCAGTGTACTGCAAAGTTTGGGGGTGCCCTACATAGGGCATACACCGTTAAATTCAGCAATTATGGATGACAAAATCACGTTTAAATATTTTTTAAACGGTGCAGGAATAAGAACTGCCCCTTTTGCAACCTGGCATCCGAGAGACAATACAGATGTGCTTGGCGTGGGGGAGTTTAACAAAAACTTGGCTGGAATATTGTCTTGGGACAATGGTAAATGTGTGGTTAAACCTTCTAGTGGCAGGGCATCGCAGCATATCTATGTTGCCAACGCTGTTGAAGACGTCCCAAGCCTTTGTCGTCGTGTTTATAGCGAGACGGGGAATAGGGTGTTAGTCGAGCAGTTTTTACCAGGGAAAGAGTTTTGTGTTGCCATCATGGGACATATTATTCGGCCAAATAGTAGTGCTGAAAAAGGCTGGCCGTTTAGGCATCGAAAGCCAACTTGTTTTGCTCATTTTGAACGGGTTCTGGAAGATCCTTTGGGCATATTCACATCAATGGATATTAGGCCAATCAACGAATCCGTTGTGAAACCGCTATGTTTTGAAAAGCAGGGAAATGTTATTCGGGAACTGAATTTAATAGCAACTAACTTATATAACAAGCTTGGTTTGCATGGTCTGGTAAGGCTTGATCTCAGAATGGATGCTGCTGGACGGTTGTATGTTTTAGAGGCTAACCCTAAGCCAGATTTAAAAGCGCCTGAAGTTGAAGTGTCTAGTTTGGTTGCTATGGGATTAAAACAATTAGGGATGAATTATGAAGAATTAATCCAGCAATTGGTTTTGCATTCGTTGGATTATCACAGCTCTTATTCAGTCACTTCTCAACAATTAGATTGGTTATGCCAAGGAAATATAAGCACTCTGGCGGAGGGAAAACTTCAATGAAGTTTCCGCGAGATTACTATTCAGCTATTAAAAATATAGTTTCATTACAGTTGGTTATGGCGTTGTCGGTCGGTTTGTTATTTTTTATTGGTGTTGGGGAGTCTTATCGAGTAGCTCCTTTCTTGTCACTTACCAATGTGTGTAATCAAGCTGAACTTTTACAGGATTCAATTAATACTAGTTTGCAGTTAGGGTTGCCTATTGAGTATCAAGGATTCGATGCAAGAGCATCTAATTTGGCCATTCAAAGTGAACAAATTGAGTCGGCTAATGTATTGCCTAGCCAAACCAATGTCAGAGTTAATACCACAGAATTCAAATGGAATTCTTTAACTTGTCAAATGACGGATAAACAGTTACTTGGCGTACTCGATATTGATTGGAAAGGGCTAATTTTCGAGAAGCCAAATAACACGACTTATGAAATTGTGTTGCCACTGCAGGACAAAATTGGCCAAGTAGGTAATTTAGTTGTGGTTACGGAGAAGGGGTTGTTTAGCGATCAGATAAACCTGTACTTCGGTCGTCTTTTTGTACTGTCTTTGTTATCTATATTGCTGGTTCCGGTGCTAATTAATATTGCCCAAGTTTTTACGGAGAAGCATAAGTCCTGGGTGCTAAAAGGGACTTATCATTTTACCTTTGTGCTCATCGCGGGGTTAATAATCAACGACCAAATTTCCTTGTATGCTGGACAAATTCAATCCCAGTCATCTTCTTTAGCAAATAGCCTATCCGAGCGCTTGAATATGCCGTCCAATATGGGATTCGATTTGGATGAAGATATTAGTGGTTTGGAAACGCTTCTCGAAAACTATCGCTCCAAAAGCGCGGATATTAGTCACATTTATTTGTTGAAAAATGGAGAAGCGGGCTATCGCTCAATTGCCCAGGCATTTTTGACTCAGGATACACAGGACGTGACATGGTCTAAGTGTGAAGAGATAAAAGCGGAATATCAACATTCCCGGTTTATTGTTACCTGCTTGCCTTTAGGTGATTCTCCCTATCAAGTTTTAGTCAAAACACCGTGGTCAAAAGTTTATGCCAAATTGTGGAATGCCAGCCGAAATATTTTGGTGCTGTTTATTGCTTCTGTTTTGTTATCAAACCTATTTTTAAATGTGCTGCTCTCCATTCAGGAGGACTTGGGCACTCGTCAAAAAAACAATAGTGTCAGCCAAGAGGGATTTAGAGTGGACCCGTTCCGTGCGCTTCAATTGATACGGCCAATTTATGCGTTAGGGGTATTAATGGAAGCGATAAACCTGGCTTTCCTACCGGCTTATTTGGGAGATATTTTTTCTGCTAGTGATTTACCTGTTTCTATGGCTTTTGGTCTTTATTTTGTGTGTTTTGCTGCGGTTTTATTACCTGCCGGTCGGTGGGCAGAAACTCATAGTTTAAAAGCAATGATGTGGGGGGCATTAGTCATATCCAGCTTTGGGCTAGCGGGATTAGCATTTACTGAACAAGTTGATCTTATTCTGTTGCTTCGGGGATTAGCTGGAGCTGGGCAGGGAGTGTTGTTCATTGCGGTGCAAAGTTATTTGTTGCAAATCCAACATCAAAAACCAGAAATATCGGGTGCTCAGCAGCTGGTTTTTGGATTCAACATCAGTACCATATCCGGCGCAACCATTGGTGGGCTTCTAATGCCGATATTAGGGGAGAAAATGGTGTTTTTATTGGGTGGCTTTATCGGTTTTGCATGCGTTGTATACACCTTAATAATGATTAGAGATTTGTCAGTTGACAAGGATTCCTCTGGGGAAGAGTTGGGTGTTGAATTCGTCGAATCTAGAGATTCACTGCTGCATAAATTTCGTCACTTGTTAAGAGATGCAGAACTTAACAAAACCATTCTACTGGTTGGGTTCCCAACTAAAGCATTGTTTGCTGGTGGACTCATATTTGTTATGCCGATGATGTTAAGAGAAATGGCTTTGGATACCGATTTAATCGGACAAATTCTTATTTTCTATTATATCGGTGTACTTATAACCACTGCTTTGGCTGGTTATATTGGAAGGCGTTATAAAAATGCAGAGGTATTCCTTTTTATCGGTTCGGTGGGGAGTGGTATTGGACTCTTAATTATCGGTGCACAAGACTTTCTGCTGGCAACAAGTTTTGTAATGCAGTTATCCGATGAAATAAAACAAAGCCTTCAAGTTCTTAATGTTTTATTGGGTGTTTTTGTTGTCGGCTTATCCCACGGTTGCATTCACGCACCCGTAATTTCTCATATTGTTAAGTCTGAAATGGCGCACAAAGTCGGTCAAGCGACAACGGCGGCATATTATCGTTTTCTCGAACGCTTGGGCCACGTAGCGGGGCCTGCATTAGCTGCCTATTTTTTGATTGATATTCAAGGCAATACCAGAGTATCTCAATTTGCTTGGGTTGGAGGAATATTAATGTTGCTAGGGGGCGTTTTTATCATTTTAAATTGGCGTAATTTATTGCAGGAGTCGGAAGGGACATGATTGATCCTAAAGTGAGAAATGATAGGAGAGGAAAGGGTAAAAGAATGAGGGCCAAGCGTTTGAAAAATTCTATCGATTATCGGTTTCAACAATTTGTTTTTATAATTTTAGGCCTATTAAGCCTGTCGTTGAGCGCGAGTGAGCAATTACCTCGATCCGTCGAGTTAGCTAAAATTGAAAGGGTCGAGCCACTTTATTGTGATCGGATTCAAAGTAGATTAAATGGCCATGCGAGGCGTTCGGATAAAGCAAACTGGGATGAATCCCAATTCGCTTGTGATGATGCGGACGGTTCATGGACAAAAGCCCTTGAACTGGAAAATAAAACGAGCCTTCCGGTTAAAGTTTATCTTAAACAACAAAGTATTGGTTCAAATGGTGAAAAGGTATCAATACTGATGTTATCTCCCAAGTGGTCAAGCGCTTATGACGAAACCAGTGCAACAATAATGGAGCAGTTTTTCAGTAAGGGTGTTGCTGTGGAATACATTTTGTTTAATTACCAGGGAGATAAAGAGCGGGCAGTATCCATGATTAGTCTTGCTGAGGAGAAGGGCGTGGATCTTATTTTCTCAATTGGTTCGGCAACTACGGCATTTATGACCGAGTTTTACGCCCAAGGAAATATTCCGGTGGTGTCGGCTTGTAGTAAAGATCCGGTTTCTATTGGGCAAGTTGATGCTAGGTTGGGGGTAAGTCAAAGCAATATTGCGTATACGTCGTTGAATATTAGTGTCGAGACTCAAATCTCTTATTTAAAGGAAAAGTTTCTGACTGGACTGGAAAGAATTGCCGTTATCTACGATAGGAAAAATACGAGTTCCATTATTACTCAAGTCAATCCGCTGGTGGACTTTCTGCGTTCTGGTCAACACGGTATTGAGCTTGAGTTAATCGAAGTTGATTTTGGGTATTTAGACGATTCTTTATATCAGCCAATGAAGCGAGTGGTGGATCGCTCTCAAACAATGGGAGATACAATATTTCTTATTACTGGGAGTACCGAAATTTTTAATATCATTGACCACATCAATAATTTCGCCGATCAAGTCCCCGTACTTAGTGTCACTCCCAGTCATGTTAGGTCTGGTAACAAAAGTGTGTTTGTTGCAATTGGCGTTAGTTTTAAAACAAATGCTATGTTGGCTGCCGATTATGCGGTGCGCATATTAGAAGGTTCAGCGGAAACAGAATCACTTCCTGTGGGCTTGGTTTCGACGCCCGATATTTCCATTAATTTTTTACGTAAGCCAAGCAATAAGCTCAAAGTACCTTTCACCTTCTTTGAAGATTCGGTGTTTATCTATAGTTACGAAGGAGAAGCTGTGAGGGAAAACGGACGTATGATAGTTCAGGCCCCCGTAGCAACTAATGGTAAAGGCCCGCAATAAAACCTGCGACGGAGGTGAAAGGGCATGAAAACAGCTGGAAAGGAAAAGAACCCAAAAGGTCGCCTTATAAAAGGGATATCTGGAAGAGGAAAGCCTGAAAAAGAGAGAATTGATACAGGAAAAAAATCTACGGATGGTGGCAGAGTTGATTCTACAGGTGCAATGGAACAAGAAATTCCAGTGAGCGAATCTGAATTGGCTGTGGTAATGGAAGAGGTTGAATTGCTGATTGCCTATTTATCTCGTAATGGTAAAGAGCCCGCATCGGATTTATTAGAATCGGTATTGGAAGCTAGGAACCGCTTCGTTAAGGATGGGGATTTAAATAGTGAAATGGAATCGAAATTTTGGGTAAATTATCGATTATTGGCTCAAGCCGTTCAGCCCGCGACGGTATCTAGCATTCAAGAAACAAGCCCTTCTGGAGTGTGGAAAAAAAGACATCCAAATATCATTAGAAGAGTGAAGCTGATTCCTATTTACTACGGGGCGGCAGTGTTCATCCTAATTATCTTGACTGTTAGCTTGCAAACCTACTCCATGATTGGTGCGGGAGTACTGCATAAAACGTATGAATTATTCAATCAGCGTAATCAAGTGAGAATTGAACTAAAGCAGCTAAAACGACTACAGGGACTAGATCCGTCTGGCAGTCAAATTCGCCAGGTGGCTCAACTGGAAAGGGATGAGCAACAGCTGGATCAGGAGTTTGATGCTAATCGTCTTCTATTGTTTAAATGGAATGATGTTTGGCAGTTGGGTGCGGATGAAGTGGTACAGTTTTCTAGCTATGACAATTATACCTTCACCCATACTGCTGTTGTTTTAAAAAATAGCCAGACGGAATTACAAAACTTGAAAGAAAGTCCCAACTTGGGTATGGAAGAAAAAGAGAGTATTCAAGCAGAATTAAAAGAGGTTGAGCTAGCTCTTTATAAACTGAATAAAAGGCGTAAATTGGATGAATCGCGCAATATATTTTTTACTGAACGATTGTCTGCTGTGTATGTGGTGAATCTGCTAGAGCAATATATATTGCCTTTGCTGTTTGGCTGTTTAGGGGCTTTTACTTTGGTGCTTCGAACGTTACACGAAGCGTTTCAGCAAGGTACGTTTACTTTAAAAAATGTACTGGATTACAATATTCGAATTGTGCTGGGAGGCGTAACAGGTATTTCCACAGGTATGTTTTTCAGCGACAGTGCAACGTTGCCATCCGGTCAGTTTGGGCCAATGCTAATGGCTTTTGTTGTTGGGTATAATGTGGAAATACTATTTATGTTAATGGATGATCTGGCAACTCGGTTGTCTACACGTCAGAAAAGCGCTTCCTCTCAAAAATTAGAAAAGGAGGCGCCTAATAAAACACCTGATTAATCAGGTGTCGTTGAGATCTGTTACGTTTGCGGTAAATTTAGACTGACGCCGAGGAATATCTTCTACAAACTTGTTCCAGCGTTTAAATTCGTACATCTTCTTGTCAGCATCGGCCATATTCATAATGTCTTGATGCCAGGTAACTGCGCGTTCATACACCGACATAGGCACCTGATTAACGATAATTTTCTTTTTAAATATAGATATAGAAAGAAGAATATTAACCACGAGGTAGCTTGCGAAGACTAATTTTAATGTCAACATCGAATATATTCCAAATTAATGCAGAGATGAGAAATAAGCCCATACTTAAATTAATAATAGGCAGGGCAAATTCGTACAAGTGGGAAAAAACTTCCAATTTTATTGTAATACCATTTATATATCGGATTGCTATAAAAACAGACACGCCAACCAATAACAGGCAAAGTAATTGAGTGTTATTTGATTTGGCAATATTCAGTCTTTCGTGTGACTTGTTTATTAGAACAAGGACTAAGGTGTTTAATGATATCCACGTGCCTGCCCATACTTCATGTTTCATATTTATGCCAAATAAGAGAACGTCAGTTTGGACTATTTTCCATAAAATCGGATCTATTATTGAGTCTGAAAATTCAAGCAGTGTAAAAAAAACGGATGTTATCATTAATGACGAAAATGCCCTGAAGTACAAAAGACTAGTAATAAATATAGCCGCATATATAAAGGGTAAAAAATTGTTAATGTCGATTATGCTATTTAACACGACTATTTCCAATCATTGGATGGTTTCTAGTTTTTTGCGTATGGAATACATAGGTTACTTAAGCAGATTTTTCTACTCTCGGTGTTGGGAGTGCTATCTGGCCATTTCCCATCACCGCCAAAATTAGGTGCTGGAAGGGTATTTTGTTTTCGATTGGTGTTTTCAGCGCTCTCAATATTAATTAGGAATTTACTTTCATTTTGATTAATGTTTAGTTTGGATTCTTGAGGGTTGGGGGTGGCATGAATTGCCGCCGATAAAAGTAAATTAGTCAAAATGAAGGTTATTAATACATTTCTTTTTTTCATTATCTTAACTCTTAATTACTGATAAATATTTTTCGATAAATTCTTTTTAAGAATTCTTGTTTTTAGAAGATGTGTCTGGACAATCTTCGGTACTTATTATTACCTCTTTTTACATATATGAAAAGGGTAATAATAATGCCGATTTAGGTTGGGAGGGTTTTTGGGGCTTTTTAAGGTTTAAAATATAGACCCTGTTGGCGTTATTATTGTACGTCATTTTTACATATGCCAAATGCTTCAAGGGCCCGTTTTCTCGTTTCTGTAATATCAATTAACGGATTTGGATAATGGATACCAAGTTTAATATTACTTTCCGCTAAAATTTGTTTTGGAGTGTCCCAGGGAGCGTGAATATACTTCGCCGGAAGTGCAGTTAACTCGGGACAATACCGTTTAATATAACTTCCCTGAGAATCAAATTTTTTACTTTGAGTTATGGGATTGAATATTCGAAAGTAGGGTGCTGCATCCGCTCCGGAACCCGCTACCCATTGCCAGCTCGCAGAATTGCTTGCTAAATCGGAATCTAATAAGCAATTTCGAAACCACTTTTCCCCTTCTCTCCAATTAATTAATAAGTTTTTTACTAAAAAAGAGGCGACAATCATGCGCACTCGATTATGCATATAGCCTGTTTGCCAAAGTTCTCGCATGCCTGCATCTATAATGGGGTAGCCCGTTTTTCCTTGTTGCCATTTTTG
Source organism: uncultured Gammaproteobacteria bacterium (assembly GCA_942490545.1). Classification (GTDB taxonomy): domain Bacteria; phylum Pseudomonadota; class Gammaproteobacteria; order Enterobacterales; family Alteromonadaceae; genus Paraneptunicella. Next base: position 44,545 of record CALNXX010000013.1, read on the forward strand.
CAACATATCTGAATTGCTTTGCCAAGGAAACCGATCAAATTTGGGCTGAAAATTTTGCTCTGGCAATGACGGAAAGTGGTATAGCAAATAGTAAGAAAACTCCCTCCATCCAAGCTCCGAAAGATAACAATTCAAATTGTCTTCAATTAACGGGGTGGTTTGATGTTCAGGTATTAGATGCCGAGCTGCATACCACACCTGATTAATTGATATTTCTCCAAAGTGTAGGTGCGGTGAAAGCTTGGATGTTCCCTTGGTTGCGGGAATATCTCGTTGGGTTTTATAGTGGATTAAGTCATGGCTTAAAAATTCAGATAATGTCTTTTTAGCTGTTTTTTCGCCAGGCTCCCAATGTGTATAAAAATCAGAATCCCATGCAAGAGTGGGCAGTAAGTTGAGCTTATCTAGCCCATTTGAACTAGCGATGTCTTGATGGCTTGGTTGCAGGGCTAAATAATCTAATTTTTCTGGCGCATTAATAGGAAAACGTGGTGGAGTGCTTTTTAAGCATCCATTTTTATAATAAGGGGTAAATACTTTGAAGGGAGTGCCATCGGCTTTTTTAATACTATTCGGTTCCCAAAGTAAATAAGCATTAAAACTTTGAACGGTGATAGAAAGATTTTTAAGAAGTAATTTGATTTTAGTGTCGCGTTTAATTTGCCAAGGTTCATAGCAGCGATTCCAATAAACATGAGAACATTGATATTGCTCTACAAGCTTAGGCAAAATTTCACTAGGGTCACCTTGAAGTATTAGCAAGTGATTATTCAATTGCTTATCGAGAGATTTTAAAGAGTGATGTAACCACCAGTCTGATGCTTCTCCATTTTGCCAATTTCCAGCATGGACATCATCAAATATGTACACTGGCAGCACGCTACCTGATTGGGCAGCAGCGGAAAGAGCGGGATTATCTGATAACCGTAAGTCTTGTCGAAACCAAACAATACTTTGGTGCGATGTCATAAGAATGTGCCCCTTAAAAAGTGCTACTTAAACGTAATTTTCATTAATTAGAGTAAAGTATAGAGGCAATCTGGATGGGCTGTTATTACGATTGCAGTCCGATAATATCAATGGTTTTTTCAATTGCACCACTATTATTGTTAACCACATTTAATCCTGCTTTACCTGCAAGTTTAGCTTGTGCGGGGTCGTTTAACCATGAGGTTAAATGGTGAACAAGTTCATTGCTGTTTATGGCTGTTTTAAGCGCCCCTGCTTTTGCAAGTACATGGCAAATAGCGGGATTATTATAGATATGATTTCCCATGAGTATGGGGACACCATGCATGGCGGGTTCCAGCGCGTTATGCCCACCTTTATTGGCAATACTTCCCCCTACAAATGCGATATTGGCAACACCATAAAGTGGTTTTAATACGCCCATCACATCAGCCATAATTACATCTGTTTTACTATCAATTGACTTGTTATCAGAGAGTTTGACATAGTTTAAAGACTGCTTTTCTAAATTTTGTTCTACTCTAACAAATCGCTGTGGATGGCGAGGTACAAGAATGAGCAATAAATCGGGGAAGTCACTTTTAAGTATTTTATAAACATTGGTCAATATCTTCTCTTCGGGGTCATGAGTGCTGCCCCCTATAAGCACTTTTCTATCTGTTGTACCAAGTTGAGTGGCTAAAGATTTAACTTGAACTCGTTCTTGCTCCGTTAGTTTTTGATCGAACTTTATATTATTGGTAAGTGTTAATTGGGTTTGATGAGCGCCTAGTTCGCGATAGTTATCGAAGTCTCTTTGACCTTGTGCGCAAATGGCTGTGATCTTGTTCAGCATCGGGTAAAACAATTTGCTGAGTTTGATATAAGTTCGGCATGATCGATCCGTCATTCTAGCATTCACGATGTAAATGGGGATGCCTCTTTTCCATGCTAGATGAATTAAGTTTGGCCATAACTCAACTTCTGTAATAAGTACCTTTTCAGGTTTGAGTTTATTAAACAGGTTAGCCATGGCAAAAGGCATGTCATATGGCAGATAAATATGATTGATTTCGTCACCAAAAATCTGCAAAACACGCTCGTAACCAGTGGGCGTGGTAGTGGTTATTGTGATGACTTGTTCTGGATTGGTTACCCTAATTGCTTTCACTAAAGAGGCTGCTGCGACGACTTCACCAACAGAGACACAATGCAGCAATATTCCACCGGTATGCTTAAAAGAGGGCAGGATCCCGTAACGTTCCCAGAAACGATTGCCATAGTTTTTAGTGCGAATACACACTTTATATAGCAGGACGAAAAGGGTGAACGGAACGAGGAGTATTAACAATAAAGAATAGCCCCATCTAACTAATTCTTGATAAAAATCAGGGCGATATGAAGCAGGAGAATATTGAGTGTCAATCATTCCGAAGCAATATATTGGGTTACAGAATGAATAATTTTAACAGGTTTTTTAGGTTCTGTATTCGATGGATCTTATGTTACTGTGCGCCCGTATTTATAATAAAACTTATCGTAAGAAGATTAGCTAGTACATGTTTGAATTTTATCACAATATCCTTATTATTCGACGTGGTGCTATTGGAGAAATGGTCATGTGGGTATTAGCCGGCATGGGAGTCGAAGGAACAAAAGGATCGAATAGTGAAAATCTTGCATATTGAAGCAGGAAAAAATTTATGTAGTGGTGCATTGCAGGTGTTTTATCTTTTGGAAGGTTTAAGCCGGCTAAAAGAAAATGAAGCGATAAATAATATTTTAATATGCCCCTTGGATTGTGAATTAGCCGAACGTGCCAATCGTTTTGCAACGGTTTATGCGATGGAGATGAAGGGGAATATTGATTTTGGGTTAAAGAAACGAATTCAACGTGTTATCCACAAAGAAAAACCTGACCTTGTGCATATTCATAGCCGGGTTGGTACTGATATTTGGGGCACATGGGCGGCTAAGAGCGAAGGTGTTCCTGTTGTTTGCACGCGTCGAGTTGATAATCCTGAACCTCGGTGGTTGGCAGGGCTTAAGTATCGTCAATTCAATAAAGTGATTACGATTTCGAAAGGGATTCGGCAGGTTTTATTGAGTGAAGGGGTGCCAGCTGATCACGTAACTTGTGTGCATAGTGCTGTGAATACGGATTTGTATAATCTTAATACGGATGAAAGTGATAAGGCATCGTTCTATCGGGAATTTGCGTTGCCTGATAATAAATTAGTAATTGCTAACTTCGCCCAAATGATAGAACAAAAAGGACAAGGTTTACTTATTGAAGCATTCTCACGTCTCGTTGATGATTTTCCTAATGCCCATTTAATGTTGTTTGGAATGGGGTCCAAACTCAGTCGTTATAAAGAGCTGGTTGCAGAAAAAGGATTGACAAGTAAGGTGACATTTTCTGGGTTCAGGAAAGATAACGAGAAAATATTACCTTTTGTCGATATCGTGGCTCATCCGGCATCGATGGAAGGGCTTGGGGTCGCTTTATTGCAATCTGCTGCTTGTTGTAAACCTATTGCAGCTACCCGAGCCGGTGGAATTCCTGAGGTCGTTGAAGACGGTTACAATGGATATCTTATGGAAATTGGCGATCTCGAAGAATTGACTCATTGCCTCCAACAATTGTTATGGGATGATTCTTTACGACGGAAGTTAGGATTGGCAGGTAGAGAGAAAATGCTAAGGGAGTTTTCCATTGACGCGATGACATGTGGACATTACCAAGTGTATCGAGAGGTACTTGGGCGCTAAGGTTTACCCGCACTGAAAAATTGACCTCTAAAGTTCAAAAAACCTTAATATTTAGCTCTTAATCTGATTGAGTACGCGGATTAGTCACCGATATTTTATGGGAGCTGCGGGAAACTGATCCGAGGACAGTCAATATGCTCCTCTTAAGGGTAATAAATATATCCAAAAAGTGTTTCTTTTGTCTCTACCCCTTGTTTCTATTACCCTCCCGCGATTAACATACAACCTCAAGAAAGCCATGAAATTTCGGCTCGGCATTGTGGTTCAGGATTTGGCATATCTGAACGCTTAACGATAAAAAATAAGGTTTCAAAATGATAGAGTTTTTGCGGCAGGAACTTGCAGTATTAAAAGAAGAAGGTTTGTATAAAAGCGAACGCATTATCACTTCTCAGCAAGATGCTGATGTCGAAATAATGGGCGGCGAGCATGTGTTAAATTTCTGCGCCAATAATTATCTTGGACTGGCTAATAACCCCGACCTTATTGAGGCTGCAAAGCAAGGCTTGGATGAACATGGCTTTGGCATGGCGTCAGTAAGATTTATTTGTGGTACTCAGGATATTCACAAAACTCTAGAGCAAAAAATTAGCACCTTTTTAGGCATGGAAGATACTATTCTCTATTCATCTTGTTTTGATGCCAACGCAGGTTTGTTTGAAACATTATTAGGCCCTGAAGACGCGATTATTTCCGATGCCTTAAATCATGCCAGCATCATAGATGGCGTCAGGTTGTGCAAAGCTAAACGTTTTCGCTATGCCAATAACGATATGTCAGATTTAGAAAAACAACTTCAAGCAGCCAATGAAGCAGGTGCCCGCTTTAAATTGATTGCAACTGATGGTGTTTTTTCAATGGACGGAATTATCGCCAATTTAAAAGGGGTGTGTGATTTGGCTGATAAGTACGGCGCCATGGTTATGGTAGATGACTCCCATGCCGTAGGGTTCGTTGGTGAAAATGGTCGAGGTAGTCATGAACACTGTGAGGTAATGGGCCGAGTAGATATCATTACCGGTACATTGGGTAAGGCTTTAGGTGGTGCATCTGGTGGATTTACCTCTGCCAAAAAAGAAGTGGTTGAATGGTTGCGACAGCGTTCTCGTCCTTATTTATTTTCGAATTCATTGGCGCCAGCTATTGTTAATGCGTCTATCAAAGTGTTGGAGTTATTAGGTTCTGGTGCAGAGTTGCGTGACAATTTGCGTCGCAACAGTGAGCATTATAGGCGTCGCATGTCGGAAGCTGGGTTTACCCTTGCGGGAGCGGACCACGCTATTATTCCTGTGATGTTAGGTGACGCAGTATTAGCTTCAAAAATGGCGGAGAAAATGTTGGAAAGAGGCATTTATGTTGTCGGCTTCTCATTTCCAGTTGTGCCCAAAGGAAAAGCGCGAATTCGTACTCAAATGTCAGCAGCTCACACCATTGAACAGCTAGACCGCGCTATTGACGCATTTATTGAAGTTGGAAAAGAGCTAGGTGTTATTCAATGAGAGCGCTATCCAAATTAAATAAACAAAAAGGTATTTGGATTACCGAAGTTGAGCCACCCAAGGTTGGCCCAAATGATATGTGCATCAAGATTCGTAAGACGGCCATTTGTGGTACTGATATGCATATTTATAATTGGGATGACTGGGCGCAAAAAACCATACCTGTACCTATGGTTGTTGGTCACGAATACGTGGGTGAAGTAGTCGAGTTAGGCCAAGAAGTAAAAGGGTTTGATATTGGTGACCGCGTTTCTGGAGAAGGTCATATTATTTGCGGACATTGCCGTAATTGTCGAGCTGGTAGACGCCACCTTTGTCGAAATACGGTTGGCGTTGGGGTAAATCGCCCGGGCGCGTTTGCTGACTATTTGGTTATTCCAGCGTTTAATGCATTTCGCATACCGGGTAATATTAGTGACGAAATGGCCGCTATTTTTGACCCATTTGGCAATGCTGTGCATACTGCATTATCGTTTGATTTGGTTGGTGAAGATGTACTGATCACCGGAGCCGGGCCCATTGGTATTATGGCAGCGGCGGTTGCAAAGCATGTTGGTGCAAGACATGTAGTGATCACTGATGTTAATGAATACCGCTTGGATTTAGCGTTAAAAGTGGGTGTAACTAAGGCTGTTAATGTCGCTAAGCAGTCGTTAGATGATGTTATGGAAGATTTAAACATGACTGAAGGGTTTGATGTGGGCCTTGAAATGTCAGGCGTACCATCGGCTTTTTCTCAAATGCTGGATAATATGAATAATGGTGGCAAGATAGCTTTACTGGGGATTCCGCCGCAAGATATGTCTATTGATTGGAATCAGGTTATTTTTAAAGGTCTGATCATCAAAGGTATCTATGGTCGGGAAATGTTTGAAACCTGGTATAAAATGGCTAGCTTGCTCCAAAGTGGTCTCGATCTGGGGCCTGTTATCACTCATGAATTTAACATTGAAGATTTTCAGAAGGGTTTTGATGTTATGGGATCCGGAAAATCAGGAAAGGTACTATTGAAATGGTAGACTCAACCGACACTAAGTTTAAACATATATCTGTTGAAGCGTCTCGTAATATGCAAGGCATAGGTGAGACTAAGTTTGTCGATATTCGAGATATTGACGCATATCTTCAAGGGCACATTGAAGATGCTATTCGGCTAGACAACGCAAGCATTCCTGTATTCTTACAAAATACACCTAAGCAAACTCCTGTGGTGGTTTATTGTTACCGTGGTATTGCTAGTCAACAAGTAGCGCAGTTTCTTTCTGAGCAAGGTTTTGATGAAGTTTACAGCATGGATGGTGGTTTTGATGCTTGGCGCAAAGCAGCAGGGTAAAAAATATCATTCAATTAGGGCTAATGTGAGGTACACGTTAACCCTACAACATTTGTACTATTCCGCTTATGTTTGATCGCTCAGGACTTCTTATCGTCTTTGCAGATGAGCCGATGGCTCGTCTGTTGACAGGTTATTTAAACAGCCAGAATGTGGGTGCTGAGCTTATTGTTGGTTCAGCTCCTTATCCTTATCAAGTTTTTGTGCTTGATGCCCAGCAATGGCCCCAAGCCGTCGAAATTAAAAACCAATTTTTAGCTAATCCTTCAGATCGTAGCTTTCAAGATGCTGCTTGGACATCGGGAAAGGGGTTATCGAAACCTCTTCCGTTCTCTTTCGGTCATTTTGATTGGATAGCAAATGTTAAAAAATTTCCGATTGTAATACTGACTATCGTTGCTTGTTTATTAGTGTATTTGGGTTTAAATATTCAAGGTGCTCCGGTATTTTATTCGCTTCAATTTCAGCCTTTTGAACAGTTGACTGCGACGGGACAATGGTGGAGGTTGTGGACACCGGCATTCATTCATTTCTCGTCAATACATATTATTTTTAATTTACTTTGGTGGTGGATTTTAGGTAGAGCATTGGAAGCTAAATTTGGTCATGTTTTTTTGACAGTCTTCTTTTTTGCTACGGCATTAACTTCTAATTACGCGCAATTCTTAGTTGCTGGTGATGGATTTGGAGGATTGTCTGGTGTTGTATATGCCTTATTTGGTTTTGTATGGTGGGTAGGTTGGTTGAAACCTGCTTGGGGTTTGCGATTGCCTAAAGCGTTGATTGGATTCATGCTGATTTGGTTAGTGTTAGGCTATGCTGATTTGTTGTGGGTTAATATGGCGAATACAGCACACACCGCTGGATTGTTGTCCGGTTGTGTTATCGCTTTGCTTTTAAGCCGAGCGAGTCTTTTTAAGTCAATCAAAAGCTAGTGGTGTTAAATATATAGAGTGATCGAGCCGGCTTGAAGTTGTCGGCTCGAATTGAAAACTAGTTTAGCCTTGATATAAATACTTGGTGAAGATGACATCCTTAATCATAGGTGTGCCGGTTTCCTGACTCATGATTCTGCGCAGTTCTTTTAGGATTGCACGGCGAATTTCTTCTCTTCCAGTAAGTGATTTTACTTTATCTTCAGCTTGACTACCAAATAGCTCAATGGTTTTTGAACGTAGGTAGGGAGAATGGTGTTCAGCCGCCTCAATATAGTTACTATCTTCCAGCATTAACTCAACGGTTACACGTACATAACCTAAGTTTTTGCTGCTTGGGCCAATATAGTTGGTCACAATATCCGGCTCTAAACCGTAATAAGCAAAATCTGCTTTTACCGGTAAAGCCAAAAAAAGGGTCGTTAAGCAGAGGCCGATTCGTCTTTTTATATTCATTAATTTGTCTCAGCAATTGCAAAAACTGCACGTGAATTATTGATTTTAGAAATGTCGATAACAAAATACCAACATACTCGTGTCCATTACTATGAATTATTTTAGAATAAAAGGATGTTCAACTTTAGTTTATTTATTCTGACTTTTCGATTATACCTATGGCCTGTTGATCTTTCGAGTTTAAGTTTCACTCAATGTCATAGAGAAAGTTTAGCGCGTCTCAAGTAATTTGGGAAAGTCGCAGGAGTAAGTAGTCAATAATTTCATCAAGGCAAATTGTTCAATTTTCATGAATAGTCAATCTTTTCCAATTGGTATATCTGGACAATGGTCCAAAGCAGATAATTTAATTATTCCAAACGCTCATTTAAAAAGCTGGTTAATGGATACCGGTTCTTTGACTGAGCGCCTGCAATCCGTATGTCGTCGTTTTGAAGTGGACGTTATTGGGCATGATACTGCCGAAATAACACCTGAAGAAGGCAGCTGTTTATATGGAGAGGGGGAAACTGCTTTAGAGCAAACACAAGTGCGAGAAGTTATGCTCAGAGGTGACGACAATGAGTGGGTATTTGCTCGTTCATTGATGCCTCAAGTATTTATTGATACCTGTATGCACGAGTTAGCTACTTTGGGTAATCAACCCTTAGGTAAGATCTTGTTTAACGATCCGCGTTTTAAACGTCAGGTTTTTGAGATTATGCAATGTGACATTGGGCATCACTTGTTTAATGCTTTGAATCTATCTACTGCTCATCCCATATGGGGACGACGGTCCCTGTTTCATTTTCAATCCCACCGTATTATGGTGTGCGAAATGTTTCTTCCCTCTTCACCGGCCTATCGTGACCTGGAGTTAAATAATGCAAAATAACTCGGCCGCCTTGCCTAATGAGAAAGCCTGGAAAGGTTATTGGCAATTAATGCGCGCAGATAAGCCCATTGGTACTTATTTGTTATTGTGGCCGACATTATGGGGGTTGTGGGTTGCTGCTGAAGGCAAACCAACATGGCCTATATTATTAGTGTTTATTGCGGGTGTGTATTTAATGCGGGCCGCTGGGTGTGTGATTAATGATTACGCTGACCGAAAAGTAGATGGCCAGGTAAAGCGCACGAGCCAACGTCCATTAGTAACGGGGTTGGTATCTGAAAAAGGGGCACTAAGTCTATTCTTCGGTTTAATACTGACTTCGTTTTTGTTGGTTTTAACACTCAATATTCAAACCATCATGATGTCAGTTGTAGCAGTGTTGCTTGCTGCCAGTTACCCTTTTATGAAGCGTGTAACCTATTTGCCCCAATTTGTGTTGGGAGCCGCTTTTAGTTGGTCTATTCCTATGGCATTTACTGCAATTACTGGAACGGTGCCTTGGTGGGCGTGGGGGCTATATGCGGCTAATTTGTTGTGGACTGTTGCTTACGACACCATGTACGCCATGGTAGATCGAGATGATGATTTAAAAATAGGCGTGAAATCTACAGCGATACTGTTTGGGCAATACGATAAATTGATTATAGGATTGTTGCAGTTATCAACGCTGGGCTTCTTGCTGGCATTGGCGCAATACCTGCTGTGGAGCTGGTTTGTATATGCCGCAATGTTAATAGCATTGGTGATGTTTGGGTATCAGCAATGGCTTATTAGAAACAGGTCTAGAGAACATTGCTTTAAAGCTTTTTTGCACAATAACAATGTTGGTATGGTGATCTTTATCGGGATAGCCTTACATTACTATTTTTGAGGTTTGTGCCTCTAAAAGCGCGATTTTGGTGTCCTTTCTCGCTAAAAATAGGGTTGCTGAATTATTTTGAATAGTGAAATTATTTTCTAAAATAGGTAATGTATAGATGTTAAACCTATTATCGGCAACTCAGATCTATGCACATAAAAACCTATCGCCCTTTCCATGTCATAATTGTAATGGTTACGCTCTTATTATCAGCCTGTTCATCTAACACCGTGGATACTTGGAAACCCAGTAATGAATCAGAGCTCACAGCATTTCGTCATTATTCCGCTGGTCCCGATGTATTTTGCCGCCATTATGCAGAAACTAACCGAAAGCAATGCATTGACGGTCAGTTTGAATCGGTTGGAAAAGTTTTGGAATGGGCTAGAGAAAACAAGGTTGCTAACTGTATGCCTTGGAGAGGTTCTGCTGCGACTCCCTCATGCGCACAAGAACCATTAGGCCAGCATTTAATTTTATGTCACAACGCGAATTACCTATCCGAGATTGAAACATACAATTTCAAGACCTTACATGCTTGCATTGTTGGTGATGGATAAATGCAAAACCTATCTGAACAAGCAAAGGGCTGAATAGCAAAAAGCCTGATAGTTCGAAGTTAATTTAAGTATTACTTTGATTTCACTAGCAATGCCATTCTGGGCGATAACCCTACTCTTCTTTTACGTGCAAATACTTAACTTGATTGACGCGCTGGGCAAATCCTTGCGATACCAATGTCACCATTTCTTTTTGCAAATTGGCACTTTCTTCATTGGGCATGAGTAGGCCGTTTTCGTCTTCGCTGATTACGCCGTTATCTCGCAGTGCAGCAATAAATGTATTTAATACGTTTTTATCGTAAAACTCCGGCGCGTTAATTCCGTGCACCATAGACATTCTTTCAGCTACCATTTGGCTTTGTTCTTCCAACGTTGCTCGAGAAATTTTGTCTACATTTTCCAATTGGCTTAATACCAATGCATATCGTTGCAATGTTTCTTGTACGACCCGGTTTAATATCCATAGGGTATATCTGGGATCGCCTTTCTCTTCTGAGTTATCACGGGCCAAGGGTTCAACTAACATACCATCTTGTTCTGCCAAAATGCCTATTTCGAGCATGGTATCAATTAAGTTGTTGGTGTAGTCCGCAGCTTGTTGGTTATCCATATACATCATTAATTCACGCTTGAGCAATGGATACAAACGTCCAACCAATTCAGTTAATTGCTCTCGTTTACAGCCTCGCTTTCCTACAACGATTGCGGCAATAAGCCCAGGAATAGCAAACATATGCAAAATGTTATTGCGATAGTAGGTAAGCATAATGGCGATGCGGCGATCCAGTGAGAAAACTTCGCCAAATTTGTCATCCCGAATGGTGAACTTGCCCAGTTTAGTGGTGTCCTTTAGCAGCGTTTCTGCATCGCTGGATGGCAAAGTAACACTGCCGCTGTAGGGGGCTTTTTTCTGCATATCCAAAAAGGTTTGCATAATAAAGATTAATTCTTCTTTGGCTAATGTATGTTTCTTGGCTGAAAGTAAACATAATGCGGCCAACGTCATGCCATTGACGGCTGCAGAGCCATTAATACGTTCGAGTATATTAGTACCAAGGCGGTTAACCGTTGGTGTGAGCCAGCTAGGTTTAACACCTTTTAAAGCTAAATCGCGATCATCTCGCCAAGTCGGGGCGTCTTCATCCAAATATTGACTTAAATTGATGGGGTCTCCGAAATTTAGGAAGCCGTGGCCATAGTTTTTCAAGTTGCGGATAGCGCTGAAAATTTGAGTAAAAGATTCTTTTTCTTTCTTGGTGCCTTTCAGTTCTTTTAAGTAGCTACCGACTTCCATAACATGTTCGTAACCAATGTATACGGGCACAATGCTAATCGGGCGATTAACACCTTTCAATAATGCTTGCACGGTCATGGCCAGCATTCCCGTTTTTGGTGGTAGTAATCGTCCTGTCCTGCTGCGCCCACCTTCGGCGTAATATTTAACGGAATAACCGCGCTTAAACAATTGCTCTAGGTATTCTCGAAATACGGCGGTGTAGAGCTTATTTCCCTTGAAACTTCGGCGAATAAAGAATGCACCAGCACGACGAAAAAGTGCACCTACAGGCCAGAAATTTAAATTTATTCCTGCGGCAATATAAGGCGTCATTAAGCCTTCATGATAAATAACATAGGTTAGAAGCAGATAATCCATATGGCTGCGATGACATGGTACATAAACAATTTCGTGACCATTCTGTGCAAGTTCGCGAACTTTGTCGGCATGATTGACGTTAATGCCGTTATAAATCTTGTTCCATACTTTGGTAAGTATGCGCTCCGTTAACCGAATAACAGTGCTATTGGAATCGGCAGCAATTTCTTCGATATAGGCTCTTGCTTGGGATTTTGCTTCTTCCAAAGACATGTTTTTGCTGGTGGCTTCTTCGTGAATGGCACTTTTCACTGCTTCAGCACCCAAAACACCATTGTGCAATTCCGTTTTATGTAACAGGCTTGGGCCGGTTAAGGATTGTTGACGGCGGAAAAAGTGGGTGCGCGCTAAACGAATTAGTTTATGGGCGAGCTTTTCATCTGATTCCATTGTCGCAGTCGTCATGCCTCGAGACGAAACGGCGCGACTAAATCCCACAATGTTGTCTCGACCTAGAAACAGTACAATAAAAAATTTGCGTAACCATCCTGGCGAACTTCTGTCAGTAAGTAGGTCGGTCCACCCTTTGCTTTCATGGCCTGGTTCTCTGCCCCAAAAAATTGATACTGGGACAATTTGTATATCTAGGGTCTCATCATCACGATGCAGTTTAAACATCTCTGCGCTATTGCGGGCAATGTCTGTGATTTTGTTTTTGTTGATAAAATAAGAGCGCGGCTTTTCTACAAATAAGGTTGCTGGGCGTTCTTGGCCAGCAATGACGATGCGCTTAAACGGGCTGGGCAAATTTAATTTTGTGGTCACCATTTGCAATGCTATGAGATCCGTAGCCGAATCGGTTTTCAGCAAATATATAATCGGCTTGTCTTTAGATATGCCTAATTCGCCTTCAATATCACCCGGAGTACTGCTTGGTCTAAGTAACCAGCGCGTTGGGTATTTGATAATTTGTAGAAATACTTTACGAAAATCTAGCATTTACTAGTGCCTATATCTTAAGGAGTGCGAATGATAGCACGGTGGTTATGGTGTAGTGCAATATGCCAATGTGTTACATGGAATGTAATATCGTAGCAATGGAACGGTAAAGAGACTTGGAATGACTAGCCGAAGCAGTGGCTAGCTGAAATAACCTTTTAAATTTAAGGGTTTTTTAGGGCGAATTGTAGTTTAACGTTTGTGTTTTTTTTTTGACTGTATATACTACCAGTAAAACTGTATGTAATAACAGGCTGTTTATGCGTCCACTAACCCCCAGGCAAGAAGAAGTTCTAGAGTTAATTAAACGTGCAATTTCTGATACTGGCATGCCACCCACTCGGGCAGAAATTGCCAGAGAGCTAGGTTTTCGATCTGCTAATGCCGCTGAAGAGCATTTAAAAGCATTGGCTAGAAAGGGAGTTATTGAGGTTTTGCCGGGTACATCTCGGGGGATCAAATTAAATGTTCCTCTAGACGATAGTGCCGAAAATGAGGGCATTCCGTTAATTGGTCGCGTAGCTGCTGGTGAACCGATTTTGGCACAAGAACATGTTGAATCGCACTATCAATTAGATCCAAACCTTTTTCACCCTCAAGCTGATTACCTACTTCGCGTTCATGGTGAGAGTATGAAAGATATTGGTATTATGGATGGAGACCTGCTTGCGGTGCATCGAACCAGTGATATTCGTAATGGTCAGGTGGTAGTGGCAAGGGTTGCTGATGACGTAACGGTTAAACGATTTGAACGTAAAGGCGATCAGGTTCTGTTACATGCTGAAAATACCAGTTTTAGTACGATTAAAGTTGATTTAGCGTCTCAGCCTTTTGAAATTGAAGGTATTGCGGTTGGAGTAATGCGAAATAATTCAATGATGTAGGTGATGGTTATCGCAATCTAAAAAGCCCGCCTTAATTCTGGTGGGTTTTTTTGTGCCTGTTTTTTAGAATAATCTAAAACCCATGATTAGCCCCACATGAAAATTCATGTACCAGTTTCTATTTTTTTATTTGTCTTAAAATCGATTTAATCTAATTTTATTGATTTGGATCAGTTAAACACTATGTTTAACTCGTACTTGAACCCTAAGTTTTTTCATTCCGGGGTTGCAAAGAGCGCTAAAAATACTCACCATTAGCACCCAAATGCGGCTAAGGCGCTGTTTTGGGCGCTTTTTAGTCATCCATTAACCCTTTTTACGTGTTGTTAACTTAGTGATAACATTCGGGCGGGGTTGTAAGTACGCAGGTGCTGACTAGATTGTTGTAATAAAAATCAAATATTCAGTAATTTGGCCAAGAAACCGTTTATTTCTTGCCATTTATTAACGCCTTTATTACATTACGAAACAAATTTTTTAACACACTGGTTGTATTTTGTTCTTTTAGGGAACGAAATACCATCCAAAATGATGATAAGAAGATGGAGGAACGCTCTGGTGCATAGAATAATAACCACCTTCATGGCGGCTATAATAAGCGCGCTTGCCTTTCCAGTTATGGCGGCAGGTGATACACACCCTGATGCTTATCAGTTGAACCTGACACCAGGTGTGACTGATATCAGTAATCAGGTATACGATTTACATATGACCATTCTGATTATTTGCGCAGTAATAGGTATTCTCGTATTTGGTGCGATGCTTTATTCCATAATTTTCCATCGTAAGTCCCGTGGCGTAAAACCTGCCACATTCCATGAGAGTGTAAAAGTTGAAATTGCTTGGACAGTTGCTCCCTTCTTGATTTTGATGTTTATGGCCGTTCCGGCAGCTCGTACCTTGATTGCAATGGAAGACACTAGTGCAGCGGATGTTTCTGTTTTGGTCACAGGCTCTCAGTGGAAATGGCACTATAAGTACATGGATAACGAGGTTGAATATTATTCCTTGTTGGCGACACAATCAGAGCAAATTCACAATAAACTTGAAAAAGGTGCAAATTACCTGCTGGAAGTTGACCGCCCATTGGTTATTCCAACAGGTCAAAAGGTGCGCTTTTTGATCACTTCTGATGATGTAATTCATTCTTGGTGGGTGCCTGCTTTTGCTGTTAAGAAAGATGCTAACCCGGGTTTCATCAACGAAGCTTGGACTAAGGTTAACAAACCGGGTATTTATCGCGGCCAATGCGCAGAACTGTGTGGTAAAGACCATGGTTTTATGCCAGTCGTCGTTATTGCCAAAGAACCTGCTGAATATGCTGCTTGGATTTCTGAGCAAGAAGCAATTCAGAAGAAGGCTAAAGAAGACGAGCAGAAGTTACTTGCCATGAATATGAGCATGGAAGAATTGATGACTGTTGGCGAAAAGGTCTATCAAACTGCATGTGCAGCTTGTCATATGCCTAACGGTGAAGGTTTGCCTGGCGTATTCCCTGCATTGAAGGGTAGTGATATAGCACTAAATGATATGCCGAAGCACATTGATATTGTGGTTAATGGTGTGTCTGGTACATCAATGCCTTCGTTTGCGAAGCAGTTGTCCATGAAAGAGATTGCAGCGGTTGTTACTTACGAGCGAAATGCCTGGGGTAATAGCACTGGTGAAACAGTGCAAGCAAAAGACATTAACGCTGTAATTAATGGTAATTAAGAGAGGTTGGCAATGAGCACTGTAGTTGAAGATATACATCACGACGATGACCACCATCATCATGCGCCAACGGGCATAAAACGTTGGTTGTACACCACAAATCACAAAGATATCGGTACTTTGTACCTGTGGTTTGCATTTATCATGTTCTTAACTGGCGGCGCAATGGCAATGGTTATTCGTGCCGAATTGTTCCAGCCAGGATTACAAATAGTTGATCCTAACTTCTTTAACCAAATGACTACCGTACACGGTTTAGTTATGGTCTTTGGTGCTGTTATGCCAGCCTTTACGGGTTTGGCAAATTGGATGGTACCATTAATGATTGGTGCGCCAGATATGGCCTTACCACGCATGAACAACTGGAGTTTCTGGATCTTACCGTTTGCGTTTTTGATTTTACTTTCTTCTTTGTTTCTTGAAGGTGGCGGCCCTAACTTTGGTTGGACGTTCTACGCACCACTATCTACCACTTATAGTAATGACTCTACTGGCCTATTTGTATTTTCAGTACATATCATGGGTGCCAGTTCTATTATGGGTGCTATCAACGTAATCGTTACTATTTTGAATATGCGCGCCCCTGGTATGACATTGATGAAAATGCCCCTGTTCGTTTGGACTTGGCTGATAACTGCATTTTTGCTTATAGCTGTAATGCCGGTGTTAGCGGGTGCAGTTACTATGATATTAACCGATAAATACTTTGGTACTAGCTTCTTTGATGCTGCTGGTGGTGGGGATCCTGTAATGTTTCAGCACATTTTCTGGTTCTTCGGGCATCCTGAGGTTTACATCATGATCTTGCCAGCGTTTGGCATTGTTTCTCAAATTGTTCCAACGTTTGCGCGTAAGAAATTATTTGGTTATGCATCAATGGTATATGCTACCGCATCTATTGCATTGTTGTCGTTCATCGTATGGGCTCATCACATGTTTACTACTGGTATGCCATTGTTCGGTGAAATGTTCTTTATGATCGCAACGATGCTGATATCAGTACCAACAGGCGTAAAAGTATTTAACTGGGTTGCAACAATGTGGCGCGGTTCAATGACTTTCGAGATGCCTATGATGTTTGCGTTGGCTTTTATCGTACTATTCACTATTGGTGGTTTCTCAGGATTAATGCTGGCTATTACTCCGGTGGATTTTCAATATCACGATACTTATTTTGTTGTTGCTCACTTCCATTATGTTTTGGTAACTGGTGCTATCTTCTCCATTATGGCGGCGGTGTATTATTGGCTACCTAAGTGGACTGGGAAAATGTACGACACAAGTTTAGCTAACTGGCATTTCTGGTGTTCTATGATTTCAGTAAATGTCTTGTTTTTCCCTATGCATTTTGTTGGTTTGGCTGGTATGCCTCGCCGTATTCCTGATTATGCATTGCAGTTTGCTGACTTCAACAAGTGGATTAGTATCGGTGGTTTTGCCTTTGGTTTGTCACAGTTAATTTTCTTAGCATTGTTGATTAAAGCTAGCCGTAAGAAAGGTGAGCCAGTTACTGCTCAAGTTTGGGATGGTGCTGAAGGTTTGGAGTGGGAAGTCCCTTCTCCAGCTCCTTATCACACATTCGAAACACCTCCAGTCGTAAAATAGATTAGAGCAAGAGTAAAAATGAAAACCGAACAAACTAAAAGTAATAGCAGACTAATTGTTAAGTTGGCTGGAGTCGTGCTAGGTATGTTTGGTTTTGGTTTTGCCTTGGTGCCTTTGTATGATGTGTTTTGTGATCTTACTGGTATCAATGGAAAAACTCGCGACACGGCTGCAACATACGAAAGTATCGTAGTCGATAAATCGCGATTGATAACCGTCGAATTTATCACTCGCACTAATACCGGTATGTCTTGGAATTTCGAGGTGGAAACCAAAAAAGTTCAAGTGCACCCGGGGCAAATGCAAAAAATTAACTTTTTTGCACATAACCCGACAAGTCGAGACATTATTGGACAAGCTGTGCCATCAGTTTCTCCGGGACAAGCTGCATTGTTTCTAAACAAAACGGAATGTTTTTGCTTTGAACAGCAGCCTTTGAAGGCCGGTGAAAAAACGGTTATGCCAATGAGTTTTTATGTGGATCCACAGTTGCCAGAAGATATTAAGTTCTTCACTGTGCAATACACGCTATATGATGTTACCGGTTCGTCCGAAGTCGCTATGAACCGAGGGTAATTGGAGAAAAGTATGTCAGAACAACAATACGAAAAATATTACGTACCAGAACAAAGCCCCTGGCCATTTTTGGGGGCAGTTGCCTTGTTTATGATTGCCGTTGGTGCTGGCAACTTTGTCGTAGACATAAAAAAAGGGACAGAAGGCTTCGGTGGTTATCTTCTATTAGCCGGTATAGCGGTACTTCTGTTCATGCTATGGGGATGGTTTAAAGACCAAATCAATGAGTCTATGGCTGGTATGTATAGCACCCAATTGGGTCGCTCTTATCGCCAAGGTATGAGTTGGTTTATTTTTTCTGAAGTGATGTTCTTCTGTGCATTCTTCGGCGCCCTGTTGTACGCCAGAGTCTTTTCTATTCCATGGTTGGGTGGCGATTCAAATAATGCCATGACCGCAGAAGTACTTTGGCCTACATTTGAAGCAGTTTGGCCGTTAATCAAAACGCCAGACGGCACTACTACTGAAGCAATGGGCCCTGTTGGTTTACCTTTGTATAACACCATTATTTTGATGATTTCGTCAGTAACCTGTCACTATGCTCATGTTGGTTTAGAAACCGACAACCGTAAGAAGCTAACGATTATGTTGGGCGTTACGATTCTTCTTGGTTTATTGTTCTTGTTCTTCCAGGTTGAAGAATATATTCATGCTTATACTGAAATGGGCTTAACATTGGATGCGGGTATTTATGGTAATACTTTCTATATGTTAACCGGTTTCCACGGTATGCACGTTACACTTGGCACAGTTCTGCTTATTGTTATGTTCTTCCGGGTATTAAAAGGGCATTTCACCCCTGATAATCACTTCGCATTTCAAGCTGCCAGCTGGTATTGGCACTTTGTTGATGTGGTTTGGGTGTGCTTGTTTATATTTGTTTATTTGATATAAACAGAAATAGGTAAAGTGATTTTAAGATGGCTGCGCATGAAAATGTGCAGCCATCTTGCATGTAGGCAGTTAGCTTTTAATAAGGGCGTGGATTAGGAGTAATAAGGCCAGTTGCTACAGCCAGAATGACTAGAATCATTATAATGGCAGAAGTAAGAATGCGGCGACCAATGAACTTGCTCATTTTTTCTTTACTAGAATCGCCTTTGATCATAATTCTCATGGCCTTAAATAAATTGTAAATCATGAAGATTAATAACAGCGCTAAAACAATCTTAATTACCAAAGTAAAACCCACCTTTAACCTGAATCACGGATAAGAAAATAACATAAAATTAATTTCAGTCATTATGATAGAAAAAGTCTCAAGCGTAAAATTTGCGTTTGAAATTCTTGAATGACTCAGAATAGCTGCGTGGCAGGTAAACTGAGTAGTATTAATCATCCGTAGCCAGGGTTATGTAAGTAGTGAAAATTCAAATAACCAAATCCTTAACGATAACGCTGGCTTCAGCTGTTGTAACGCTAATTGCGGTTAGCATTATGCTTAGATTGGGATTTTGGCAACTTCAACGTGCGGAAGAAAAAGATTCTCGGCTAGCCAATATTGCGAGCAAAAGTGAAACTGGCGCGATGAATTTGAAAGAAGTTCTCGCCTTGATGGATCGGCGAGATGCGCCAATTACATTGCAAGGCGAATTAATCGTAGAAAAAGTCTTTTTGTGGGACAACCGAGTGGTACAAGGAAAAGTTGGTTACGAAGTAATTGTTCCAGTAAAGACCAATACCGGCATTGTGCTAACCAATTTGGGGTGGATTGCCGGTACAGGCTATCGAGATAGGTTGCCTGATATTCCGTCTTCGGCGCAATTGGCCCATAATAGTGAATTTAATGGTGTGGTTTGGCTACCATCCAACAACGTTTTTATTAGCGATACATTAGAGCATCCGGGCAAATGGCCGGCTGTGGTACAACAGGTCAATATTCAACAAATAGAAGGATTGTTAGGTGAGCCATTGTTGCCGTTTGTGGTGGCACTGTCGCTCTCTGAAGATAGTCCGTTTGTTGATAATCATAAGCCTGTAGTAATGCCTCCAGAGAAACACATCGCCTATGCTATTCAGTGGTTTGGATTAGCTATCGGGTGTTTATTAGTGTTTATTTTTGCAAGTATGAGAAAGGGTAAAAATGACAAATCAAACTAAAAGCAAGAGCCGCCGTACAATGCTGCTGATGGCAGTGGCATTCCTTTTACCGGTCATTTTAGCCAAATTGGCGTTAGAAGGTGACTGGTTTAACAAAGCTGCCACTAACAAAGGTGAGCTTATGCAGCCGCCATTGGATTTTTCCATTGTTTATCCGAAAAGAGAAAAGTTGTGGTATCTGACTTATATTTCCGATCAGCCTTGTGACATTCAGTGCGAATTGGCCATATATAGCCTAAATCAAATATGGGTGGCCTTGGGTAAAGACCAAGACAGGATTTCCGCCGTCGTAGCGTTTTCTGATGCAGGACAAATTGAAGTAGCAAAGCGACTTAAGGAGTCAGAACACTTAAATTTTGTTGGTACCAGTGAAGCCGATTTGGGCCGAATGTTTCAAAATCAGCCTATAAATGGTATTTTCGTCGTGGATGCGCTGGGCAACCTGATACTCCGTTACCCATTGCACAAAGAAAAACAACAAGCGGTATTAAAAAGCCGAGATATTCTTGCCGATATGCGCAAGCTTCTGAAATTGTCGCGTATCGGATAGGGGTTAACGAATGAAAAAATTAGTACTAACAAGTGTCCTGCTGGCTTTCGTGGTTGTCGTTTTGGGAGCCTATACCCGTTTGTCTGATGCGGGATTAGGTTGTCCTGATTGGCCTGGATGTTATGGCAAAATGATAGTCCCATCCCATCCAGAAGCAATTGATGCGGCTACCTCCGCCTATCCTGAAAGGCCTTTAGAGTCTGGCAAAGCATGGAAAGAGATGGTACACCGCTATTTTGCTGGAGCATTAGGTTTTTTTATTCTTGCTATCGCATTCTTGAGTATTAAAGCGGGGCATCATAGACCGTTCAAATTGCCATTACTTATTCTTGTCTTAGTCATTGGTCAAGCTGCTTTAGGCATGTGGACTGTTACCATGAATCTGATGCCGGCCATAGTTATGGGGCATTTGCTAGGTGGTTTCACCATCATATCTTTATTATTTCTGCTGCATTTAAGGTTAAAAGCATTTCGTATCCCAGGAGGTGATTATCCAGCTCGGCATATTGCCAAATATGCATCACTCGGGATGATTATCCTCATTGTTCAAATTGCGCTTGGGGGATGGACATCCGCCAACTATGCAGCCCTTGTTTGTACTGAACTGCCGATATGTGAAGGTAATTGGGTACAAAGGTTGGATTTTATAGATGCCTTTAGTATTCCCGTAGCTGATAACTATGAATTTGGTAAGCATAGTTTTGAAGGCCGCATGACGATGCACGTTACGCATCGATTTGGTGCCCTTGTAACCTTTATTTATTTGAGTTGGCTAGCGGTTAAATTGTATACTCGCGCAGCTTCAGATGTCGTGAAGACTCAATCAATTGCCTTGATAAGTATTCTTGGTATTCAGGTTGTTCTTGGTGTCAGCAACGTAGTTTTTAAATTACCTATCATGGTAGCGGTGTTGCATAATGGCGTAGCGGCTATCTTGCTGCTGTCGCTAATTTTGATAAATTACACTCTTTACCGGAAAACATAAGGATCGCTAACCATGCAGAAGGCTGTAGGCGCTGAACAAGCACAAGGTAATCAATCTGCTAGTTGGCATGATTACTATGAAATGACCAAACCGAAAGTAGTTATGCTGTTATTGCTTACTGCTGTGGTTGGTATGTGCTTGTCTGTGGAAGGAGCACTGGATATACAACTTTTGCTTGTAGGTTTGTTTGGAATTGGAATGTTGTCTTCTTCCGCTGCGGTGATTAATCATGTCGTCGATCGCAAAATTGATCTTCAAATGGCTCGTACTCATAACCGTCCTGTGCCAAATGGTCGAGTATCCCCACGTAATGCAGTGATTTTTGCTGCTGTGTTGGGATTGGTTGGATACATTGCTCTGGAATTATGGGTTAATCGTCTTACAGCTTTACTCACATTGGCTAGTCTGGTGGGTTATGCTTTTATCTATACCATGTATCTTAAGCGAGCTACGCCCCAAAACATTGTTATTGGCGGATTAGCTGGTGCTGCTCCTCCTTTGCTTGGGTGGACATCAATGACAGGTGAGGTGCACCCTAATGCTCTTTTATTGGTTTTGATTGTCTTTACATGGACACCCCCCCATTTTTGGGCATTGGCTGTGCATCGTGTTCAAGATTATTCCAAAGCAGATATTCCCATGCTGCCAGTAACTCATGGTGTAGAATTTACTAAAACATCTATTTTTCTCTACACCATATTGTTGTTTGTTGTGTGTTTGCTGCCTTATTTGGTGGGGATGTCAGGTGTTATCTATTTGGTCGGTGTAACAATCTTAAATGCGATTTTCTTGTATTACGCGTGGAAAATGAAGTTTGCATCGACCGAAAAAACGGCAATGGAAACATTTAGATTTTCCATCTTGCACCTTATGGTGCTGTACGTTGTCCTTCTCGTTGACCACTACATAAAGATAACTCTGTGAAAAATATTCTAATTATACTAGTCGCTGTCGCCGCGCTTGGTGCCGGTGCTTGGTTTGCCAGTGATTTTATGGCACCTAAAGAGCCTAAATTTGCACGTCTTTACCCACAGGCACGTGCTTTGAATGATGTTAATTTAACTAATCAAGACGGTGAAATACTAAAAACAGATTGGTTTAAAGATAAGTGGACGTTAACCTTTGTAGGCTATACTTTTTGCCCTGACATTTGTCCGACAACGTTGGGTGAATTGAAGTCTATTTATCCTCAATTACAGGCATTGGAAAGTGAGTTCCCGATTCAAGTCTTGTTTATTTCAGTAGATCCAAAGCGAGACACCGTACCTCGATTAAAAGAATACATAGACTTCTTCCATCCTGAATTTCACGCTGTTACGGCGGAACATAAGTATTTGTATCCGGTTGTTAGGGCGATGGGCATGATGTATTCCATATCAGAAAGTACAGAAAACAATGATTATTTGGTAGACCATAGTGCATCAATCGTTGTTATCGACCCCAATGGTAATGTGATGGCACGTTTTACACCTCCAATGCCTGAACCAGGTAAACCACCACAAAATAGAATTATTGTTAGTGATGGTGCTCAAATTTTGGCTGATATGCCGGTGCTAATTAATCGGTTTAAATCGTAACGATAAAGGCTCGTGAGCCATAGCTGACTCAGAGCCTTTATAAGAATACTTGAAACACACGATTTAGAATGTCAGATTATGGATATTTCCTTCCTCCCTCTTTCAATAAAAGCATCAGCAAATACAAAAAGGGGGAAGAATTCGAATAGTTTAGTTCTTTATTTTTTCTAAAATCTTTCCATGCGCCACATCTAGTGCATCGGCTAATTGCACTTTTATGTCGGGCTTAATGCCAGTCTGTTCCCAATTTTCTCCTGTGGCAGAGACAATGGGTTGCATTAAAGATATGCGAATGTTGATGTCTTCATTAACATTCTTTGCTCCAACCAGATAAGCTGCTCCACCGGTTCGTTCGCCGACAACAATGGCTTTATTGTTACCTTGCAGTACTGCGGTAAATAGTTCCGAGGCACTGGCAGTAACAGGACCAGTTAAAATAAACAAAGGAAAGTGTTGTTTAAATTGGTTATGTTCAGTTTTTAGTTTTGCAGCTACTTCATTGATTTTGTTGCCGTTTCTATCAAGAACATGCCAAAGTGGCGTTCCTCCATCAAAAAAATAACTCAACATGGCATGTACCAGAGCTGGGGAACCGCCAACAGTTTCCCTCAGATCAATGATTAAGCCCTTGGCATGTTTTAAAAAGTTAAACGCTGAAGAGGCTGTTTTAAACGCATTCTCATTCGGGTGAAACTTGTTAAATTTCAAATAACCAATATTGCCCCTTAAAATTTCAATTTTTTCAAATGCATAGTTGTACTCCAATTTGCTGCTACCGTGGCGGATGATATGCGTAATTCCTTCGTTCTTATTGTTTCTATTTAAGCTTAGGTGGCTGTCACGGGTAAGGTGTCTTATGTCTTTGTCTAGCACATCAATAAGTTGATCTACCGTATTAATATTTAAATAATCGCCGTTGGCTAAACGTAACATTAGGGCGGTTTTTAGTCGTGGTACAGTTAAAGGGATCACGTAGTGTTTATCCATGACTGAAATTATGTTTTGGATGTGGTGCTTAATATCAAGCTGATCTAGTGCTTCTTCAGTTGATGGGTGAGTATCTGCGTTAGCTGTGACACTTGAAGACAAAAGGAACGTGATACCAAGAATGATGGATACTAATTTGTGACAGGCGTGTGCCACAACAGAAAGCCGGATGGAATGGTCTTGCATAAATTACCTACTATTAATCTTGTAGTTACAGGGAAATGAAAACTTAAAAACGATATAAATAGTGGGGTTTAGGCGTGATAGGTAAGCTTGGCTTTATAAAGGTTATTGCCGTCTTTCCAGCTGCAGATTTTGTCTTTATGTGATGATTTTGTAGTATAAAACCAGATAGGGGGCAGGATTTCTTGAACAACGTGGTGACTGGTTTCAAAAGCCTGATAAAGCACTTCGTTTATTTCAATCAATACCCAATTTGGCGAGTTCTGCCTTGAATGCTTAAATGCAAACTTAGAGTGAGTCGCAGAATGTAAACTGGGATATTTGGCTGGGCGTTTGTCGGATGTCTCAACAGTTTCCGTTATTTTTGATGTTGCACTTATCTTATTGTCTAGCTTTTGTATTTCTGCGGATTCGTTTGCCATTTCTATACTGGAAAACGAGGATGCTCCAGATAAACCAGAGAGAAGAATAACAAACAAAAAGCTATACAAGGCTGTGGCTATTACGCGCATGTTCCCTCTTTCGTGTGTTATTTTATGAGTTGATCCAATGCATAAGAGGATACTGGTTAAGGCATATAAAGTAAATTAAAGGCGAATGTGGTAACAAAGGTAAACATATAAGTGAAGGCGATCATATGGGGTTCGGTACTGACAATTTAGCCCTTTAAACAAAAGGCCTCCAAGAGGAGACCTTTTACGTTTATCAATTCGAAATTAACTGGCGTGACTAGTCTTCTAGTGCCTGTTTTAAATCGGCAATTAAATCTTCGGGATCTTCAATACCGATAGAAATACGAATTAGGCCTTCGGTTACGCCAATCATGTCACGGCGATCTTTAGGCACACCAGAGTGAGTCATGGCTGCGGGGTGTTGCGCCAAACTTTCTGTTCCGCCCAAGCTAACCGCCAATTTGACTAGTTTCAATTTGTTTAATACTGAAAAGGCTTTAGCTTCACCGCCTTTAACTTCAAAAGAGAACGTAGAGCCAGTGCCCTTACATTGTTTTTTGTAAACAGCGTATTGTGGGTTGTCCTCTTTAAGTAATCCTGGAAAATCAATGCGTGTAATCAATGGATGTTCTTTAAGGAAATCCACTACTTTTTCTGCGCCGGTTGTTGCTGCTTGCACTCGTACTTTTAACGTTTCTAATGAACGTAAAATTAGCCATGCGGTATTGGAATCCATGGTTGTACCGATGGCGTTTCTCACGCGACGGATCTTGGTAACCAGTTCTTTATTGCCTGAAATACTTCCGCCCACTAGACCGGAGTGACCACCAACATACTTAGTCAGTGAGTAAAGGCAAAGGTCTGCACCGTGCTTCAAGAGGTGTTTGCCAAACCGGACCAAGCATGGTGTTGTCGATTGCTACAATAGGCTTAACATCTTGATTACCCGCAATTCTATCCGCGATTTCACAACATTCGGCGATATCGACTAGGTTATTAGTTGGATTGTCAGGTGTTTCAAGCATGATTACGGAGATATTGCCCATGTCTTTAGCTTTGTTCATAGCGACTTCAAAGGCATCAACACCTTCAAGCAGACATAAAGCCAACAGCTTCTGCATTCCCATCTGCTTCAACAAACCATTTAATAGGGTATCGGTTCCGCCATAAATCGGTTCGGAATAAACGATTACGTCGCCTGGTCTGGATAATGCCAGCATTGTGGTGGAAATGGCGGACATACCACTGCCTGTAATGGCGCAGTCTTCAGCTCTGTCCCAAACAGCGATGCGATTTTCTGCGATCTCAATATTAGGATTATTAAAACGAGAATATACCAAGCCGGCTTTTTGCCCTTCTGGCAATTGCTTGCGGCCAGATACGACATTAAAAAACTCTTTACCGTCTTCGGCGGATTTAAAAACAAAAGTGGATGTTTGGAAATTCGGGCACTTAATAGAGCCTTCGGAAAGTTGTGGATCGTATCCGTAGCCCATCATAAGAGACTCAGGACTTAACTTATGCTCGCCAATTTGGGTCTTGTTGTAATTTGAAGACATATACACTCCAGCACTAAAAGTCGCTCGACTTTTGTTAACGATTAATCGATATATTTGGGGTTCATAAAAC
>CALNXX010000014.1:0-67671 GCA_942490545.1 uncultured Gammaproteobacteria bacterium
AACTGAGCCAGATCGGCTTTAGTTTGTGCCCCCTGATTAGAAAGGAATTCGGCAATTTCAAGATAACTAGCACCGTGCGAATGCTCACCATCATAGTAGTGGAGTTGTGTCATTGCTGATGAAAAATGCAGCCGTTTACCCCCCTCCCGATCAAAGCGTTTGGTCAAAAACGTATGATGCCGTGTCGAAAATTTCCGGATTTCGCTTGGAAACATTTCCACGCCAGCCGTTAACGCAAGCTCGTAACACACCATCTCCCATGCGCCAACATCGTAGGTATCATTTAAATTTGGAAATTTAGCTATCCACAGATGATTGTGATCGTCAGTAACACAAGCTTTGGGTCTTGCCCCGCCTAAAGAAGAGCCCGGAGAAATCAGCATTTTCAACCACCGATAATATTCGTCACTGTCGATATTATCATCTTGTTCAATTTGGATGGCGGCATGCTCTAACTCGCGAAGCGATGCCATAGGGGGGGCTGCAAATTCGGCATTATTGTCTAAAAAATCATTATCAAGAACATGAGATGTTCCTGCTTTTTTAAATCGAATTCCGCCCATGCGGTAGGAATCATGTACCCCAAGCAAATAATCAAGTTCAGTTAATCGATTACTCGACCGGATACCTTTACGATTTTCAATAGCCGCCCTGCGTTGCATAAGAATACGCCCCCAACGATCTGGCGATGAATCTAAAAAGGCCCGAAATATTTTATCAACTTCATCATTGTATAACTCACCCGCATGCAAAGTAAGCAAAGGATCAATTTGCAAACAGTAGGGAGATGTTAAAAAAGCCTTATCATAGGTAAAGCTAAATACGCCTCCACGACTTGAATCACTATAAGTCAACTGACCAATTAATAATGGCTGCTCAATGGGATACCAATCCGCATAAACATCTACCAATTCACGGCTCATTTTGAACCTTCCAACAATTTGATGTTTTGCAATTTGATGCCTAATTCGTCGTGTGCGGCCAACTCAGAGAAGTTACTCTCCATACCTAACACAGCCATAATTTTCAAATAAGTACCAATTGCCACACCGGGATCGCCAGCAAATACCTTGTTCACGGTTTTATGATCAAAACCGGTTCGCTCGCAGAGCATTTTCTTAGTTAAACTGCGTCGCTTCATCGCTAGCAACAAATCCTCACCAAAATGAGTGAGAATTTTACGCTGCTTTGGAAACAGCACACTGTGTAAGTCTCGCTTTGCCATACAATCACCACCAGCGGGACAGTATTCCCACTTTTAAACATATAATGGGAATATAGTCCAACTTTAGTCAGCTGGCAAATTAAAGCACGGAATAATATGGGACGATATTCCCACTTTTTGGCAAATAATGGGAATATAGTCCAACTTAATACAAACTCATCAACAAACTAATAACCGTTTAGTCCTATCAGCAATGTATGAACAACACTGCTTCTCCGATACTCACCTCTAAGATGTGCTAAACCCCAAAAAAATGGTGAACAGTTTGATAGGCTGACAGGAAATTTGGGCGGGTATATTTTTGCTAATCCATTGAGTTAATTAGATATTAGCTATAACTCAATTCGAGGTCGTTTTATAACTGATGACAAAAAGACCCAAGAATAGCTTTATCGTTTAAAACAAACAGTCGTCAATCAGCACTCTTCCCGTTTTCTAAACCGAAAAAATAAAACACTGCTTCATCAAAGGTAAGAGATTCACCTTAGATGGCACTCGTTCACCGTCAGCAAACCATTTTGATTCGACAGTGACAAAACCCCAGTATTGTAAAAAGCGCGACAGAAATCGTGTTTCTATAATGCTCATCAGCAAGGCTTCTTTTGAACAATAACTATCGTTTGGCAGTTCCTCAATCAACATGGTAAAAGCGATAAGCACTTCGTCAAATAAACGTGCAAAGTCACCATGAAATTGCAAGCGCCAAAGCATAAATAGCCAAAACGTCTCTAAACGAAACTCATCCGAAAACCCATCCATATAACTCCAGTTATACTGAATAGTCGCCGCTTCCAACATGGGTAGAAAGAACGCCGAAATACCTTTTTGTTGATAAGTTTTCAAAGCACTTTTCTTAAAATGTAACTTGCCACTTCTTAAATAAACAATCCCGGATAAACCCGCTAACACCCGCGTATAATGCAAAGCGTTAAACTTGTCTTCATTGCTACCGGCAAACTCGCTAATACTGATATTCCTTGCGAGTTTTGCGACGGCAAATTCAGGTAACATTTCACTGGCAGCTCGCACTAACTTCGTCGGTAGGTTCCCTTTTGAAGTCGCTTTTATGGAACCACCTTGCGCATACAATTCATTCGGTTCCCAATTTTTGTCCTGAACAACTTGCTCAATGGCATCGTTCAGAGAATTTTGGGAAAAATTCACCCGGTATTCTTCAGCAACTTTTAACGCATCCATGTGTTCAGTGGCATTTATGTTTAGCGCCATTTTTACCCGATCAGTAAAATCACTCCATAATGGCATTTTGCTATTTGCATTATCAGTAGCGCACCGGCTAAAACCAGATCCCACCATAACGGCAGCTCCACCATTAGCATTGTCAGTTCTCCATAAGGCTGCTGCCAACTTTTTAAAGACGGGATAATCAGGGAGTTTATTAAAATCCATATTAATTCCACATTTTGACATTAAGAAACCAAATAATAGATCAATAAAAGAACCATAGCAGAGCCATTCAAGAGAGATACTGCACCAAACATCGAATGAGGCTTATAACTGAATGTTAAAACTAGAAACAGGTAAAAACGCACCCATACCAAATTCTCACAGATAAATTCCCTCATTACCTTGAAACTATCCTGATACAGTGCTTTAGACGCTAAAGTGGCGGAAGGTCAGGCAGGACAAGAGAATACCAATGACATCATTTATAATGTGATACTCATCAACAGAGAATCCGTTCCTGAACCCAATAAATTATCTCCTCGATTTATAAATAATACCTAACGAACTGATGTAAAGTGGTAGCCCCACCAAGCGAAGCAACCACCGACATTTAATTATTTCTTATTTCATCAAGAATTGAACGCACTGCATTTTTTCCGTTGAGCGCAAAACCAACTTTATGCCCACTTTTATCTGTAACCACTAAAAGGTTTGAATCGGCCCACATACTTCTTACCACTGTATCATCTGCAATTTCCTTGATGTCTTTTGCCGGAAGTCTGTATCTCAAGTGGTATTCGTAACTTCTGGTATCCCAATTAGCTAAATATACTCCATTATCCGTAATGAAGAACACGCCCCACAATTGCAGTTCTTTATTTTCGTACATTGTTGTTAGCTCCTTAAAACGCACACTTGTAGAGCCATCTTTCACTACGCTTAAAGCAATCGCTTCAAACACAGGGGTATTCATTGGGCCGTATCCAGTCTGCATCGGACCAGGGGACGAACAGCCCCCTAAAACAAAAGTAACCAACAATATTAATATTAAATTCCTACTTAGCATTATAATCTCCGATCAATAAATATAACTGTGTATTAGCGTGAGTGGGCGGTAAATCCGAAACATTTCTTTCATTAACCCCGCCTTCATTTCAATTTCCCAACACACTAACAACCACATGGACAATTAATCAACCAATAATTGTAGTGTTTTCCAGATTACCCACTATTTCCAGTTACAGCCACGCTATTCCAAACGCGCTCAGGGAGCAATTTCAATAGGTAACAATCAAATACAGCTTCAAAAAAACTATGTTACCCGCCCTCTTCTTAACACGGACATAAAAATGCCAAGCATAAATACCTAATATTAAATTAGTCATTATTCGCAATGATGAGCTAAAATAAATCCCAAGAAGAATTTGGCAAGCCATCACAAAGCCTAAATATCAACCCAACACAAATCTCATAAAGTATAGATATTAGTCATATTGACTAAAAAGCAGGCTAATCCTCTCTGGCAAGAGCGTAATAAAGCAAGAGAAAGGCTTAGAGAAGTGCATGTATGCTTATCCTGCACATGAGTTTTTGTTAAGTAGTCAAAGCGATAAGTCTGTTAGTTCAACTATTAAATTGAGGGACAAAAGTGTAATGGGTAAAGTCCTATTAGCTTTAATCATTTTGCATTTTAGTAGTAATCTTAAAGCCGCGCCCCAAGTCGGTTATAACTGTGCCAATAACAAACAGATATCGGCAACCCAATGTGAAACGCTGGTCGATTTTTATCACAGTACAGGCGGGCCTAATTGGCTCAAAAAGCGCAAGCATTCTTGGTTACGTACTGAAAAACCTTGTGATTGGGAAGGCGTTACTTGCCGAAGAAATAAAGTCACACAACTAGAAGTGCCTGACTATGGTTTGCAAGGGACACTACCTGATCTTGGTGGGCTAAAACATTTAAAGCGTCTGGGATTATTTAACAATCCCAAATTAACAGGCCCTCTGCCTGATTTAACACAACTTTCTAGGTTGTCGAAAATCAGTATTTTTAATACCGCCATGAACGGGTTTTTACCCGACGTTTCGAAGATACGCAAGCTCACCTACCTTGATATCCATAACAACCATTTTATGGGGCCGATTCCCAAGATCCCACGTGCAGTTAAGTTTATTGGTTATGGCAATACGTTGTGTTTATCACCCCGAATCAAATATTCAAAAGCCGCGAAGAAAAGTATAAGTCGCTACTCTACCTGTGAACCAATGCTTACTAACCAGCTACAAGGGAAGCTTGATGTGACTCATTTTGGTGCCATTCCTGATGACAATAAAAATGATCACCAAGCAATTAATCACACTTTCAATATGCTGAAACTGACACTACCCAAGCAAGATCTCTTGTCTCACCTAACCGTGTTTTTTCCATCAGGAACATACAACGTTGAAAAGAGTATTAAGCTGAGGGATTTTAAGTCTGTGGCTATTCTTGGTGAACAAAACATAGATGAAAAAAGAGGTGGCGGACAAAGTCTAGGCCCAAAAGGCGAAACACTATCTTCACACCTAATAAAAGGTAAGCAATTTGGTAACGTTACTAACAGGCTTATCAGAAAGTCCCAACAAGGCGCTATTTTTGATTTGCGCTTTGGCAGCGGTTTAACCGTCAAACATTTGAAATTAGTTGGACAGCTAAAAAGTACCTCAACGCCTTATCTTTGGTGGGATCACGGGATTTACATCGGCTCTTCATATCAAACGGTTATTCAAGAAAATGAATTTCACCACTTTGGTGATAGCGCATTAACCATCGCCACTGACGCCACCGATCACCACAAAGGTATCAATAGCTCCCAACATCTTGTTTATCGCAACTACTTTTACAATATAACCCAAACGTCTACCACGTCTGAACATGGCGGCAGCACGGAATATAACTTTCTCGAAAATACAGCGGAACACGTAAAGGGTGCAATTAAATTTGCAACACGCCAAGAAGAGGCAGGATTTCTAAATATAGAAAACAACCATATCGTTTCCGCCGGGGTTGGAAACGGCATTTCAACCAATAACGGTATTGAAGTAGAAGGCTACAAAAATGTGAATATAAGCGGCAACACTCTTAGTGATGGAGATGGTGTTGGCATTGTGATCCGCTCAGTTCAAAGCCCCAAAACACGGTCAGCTTATGATTGGGGTGATGTAACCGTAGCTGATAACAAGATATCGAGCTATCGCCAAGCCATATATGTTTCCAACTTACCTCACGGTAAGAATGGCTCCTTAGCAAAAGCAGAAAACATAGTCATCTCAAACAACTATATTGAAAACATGTGGAATGGCAAAAATCAGGCTGCAATCCATTTTGTTGGCTCCAAGTACCGGCAATGTCGAGTGAGCAACAACACCATTGTTGGGGGTCGATACGATTTATGGTCAGACCAAAAGCAAACCGGCTGGCTTCAAGTAGAAGGCAACATGCTTAATTAAGGACACCCCTTAGTATTTGTACACCTGCTACCAACAATAACCACATCGGTTATTCCCAACTTGATTGGGAATCCATTGTAATCTCAAAACCACCATCGCAGCTTGAATTTAAGCACTTAAAAGATGGCTCCCCATATTTGTGAGGATGACAAGGGGTCGCGAGAACAACATCAGGAAAAGTGTACACCACCTGTCGTTCCCAACTTGATTGGGAACCCATTGTTATGTCGAAACCACCACCGCAGCTTGAATTTAAGCACTTAAAAGATGGCTCCCCACATTCGTGAGGATGACAAGGAGGCCGCGAGAACAACATCAGGAAAAGTGTACACCACCTGTCGTTCCCAACTTGATTGGGAACCCATTGTTATGTCGAAACCACCACCGCAGCTTGAATTTAAGCACTTAAAAGATGGCTCCCCACATTCGTGAGGATGACAAGGAGGCCGCGAGAACAACATCAGGAAAAGTGTACACCACCTGTCATTCCCGACTTGATTGGGAACCCATTGTAATTTAAAAATCACCACTACTCAGGCTTATCTGGTTGCATAACCCCATCCATTTTACCGATCAACTCAATACCGTGCAGAACAGCTTCTTTGCTATGTATAGGAAAAGCCAAAATCAGTTCATCTGCACCTGTTGTTTCGGCAAATTGTTGAAACTTTTTCTCAGCGGTTTTTGCATCACCAACTACGGCAGTACGTAGCAT
This sequence comes from uncultured Gammaproteobacteria bacterium, assembly GCA_942490545.1. Classification (GTDB taxonomy): domain Bacteria; phylum Pseudomonadota; class Gammaproteobacteria; order Enterobacterales; family Alteromonadaceae; genus Paraneptunicella. Next base: position 6,615 of record CALNXX010000014.1, read on the forward strand.
TTGTCGAACACCATGAAGCTCCATTTCAGATACCACACTTTGAATGTTATCTGTTGGGGCCGGTAATGCTTGGTTGGCACCTCTTCGCATGCCTGCAAACATAAGTTGAGCAGAAGTAAACAGGTATTCTGCCTGCTCTTGGGTGTCTGCCACTATAGCCATTGTGGCGGCGGATACGTAGGGTTTTTGCAACTGAGCAGAAGGTTTAAAGCTCTTTCTGTACAGCTTAATGGCTTCCATTAACATTTCTGGCGCAAAATGCGATGCAAAACTATAAGGTAATCCCATTTGGCCTGCTAATTTTGCAGAATACAAGCTAGAACCCAACATCCAAATCGGCACATTTGCGCCAGCCCCCGGTATGGAAATCACTCTGGTTTTACCTTCATCCTTTTGAAAATATGACTGCAATTCCTGAATGTCTCTGGGATAACTGTCTACACTTTGCCTCATATCACGGCGAAGTGCTCTTGCGGTCTCTTGGTCTGTTCCCGGCGCTCGGCCCAAACCTAAATCAATTCGGCCCGGATATAGCGCTTCTAAAGTGGCAAATTGTTCCGCTATTAACATAGGAGCATGGTTAGGTAACATAATGCCACCCGCTCCTAAACGTATGCGCGAAGTCTCACTTCCCAAGGCCGCAATCATCACCGACGTAGCGGCACTAGCTACGCCGCGCATGCCGTGATGCTCGGCTAACCATATACGTTTAAAACCGTTTTTATCTGCTGCTTTGGCAATATCTTTGCTTTTGTTAATGGCATAGCTAACGCTTTGACCTTCGGGAACACTTGCGAGATCGAGTACGGAAAAGGGAATAGGTGAAGCCATGGCAGTCTCTTTAGTTCAGTTTCTATAGAATAAAATCCCCCACCGAAAGGTGGGCAGATAGGAAGTATTCTGTTCGTTAAACAGAATCTAGGAAATATTATTACCCAGCAAGGGGAAATGTTCAATCAGAGAACAAAATACATACAAATAAGCTGAAAACCAGCCCGGAATTCAAATGGCGACCACTACATCTTTAAACTGGGAGGAATGTAAGTCTACAGTTCATCTAAATTCGCTAATTCATTTTGAAAAATACGATCTAACTAATGATGATATTTTTGAATTAAAACTCAGACTAAGTTAATCAAATTTAAAAATCACCGCATTAAAGTTATTCCTGATTACCCACTTTGTTCATCCTGCCTCAAGATCAGACTCGCGGTATCTCTATTTATGAGGGCTAAAGAGGAGTTTGACAAGTAATGCCAAAGTCAAAAATTTGCCAGATGCCTCTGGAGACAACTGTTTCTCTGGGATGGCTGCACAATGGCTGAGTTAAGTAGGTAATTAGGAAGTTATTTGCTACGCAAGTTAATTATTTGCTATGCAAGTTAATATTAAAGATAAACAAGTAAAGGATCTATATCTTCACTTAACAAAAAAACACATCGAATAAAAATCAATGATTAGTAAAAACATATTGCATCTTATACCTCTTTTTATCGCACTATCGACTGCTTTGGTGACCAATGCGGCGCTAGCAGAAAATGCGCGGATCTTAAACCACAACTTTGAATCAGATGTACTGCCTATTTCACCAAGTAAAATTGACTACATTTCCGGGTGGGTGAGTACCGGCACAGGTGAAATTGGCACCATGTTTCCTGAAGGTAACCAGGTCCATTACAATGGCATCGTCTCTCAAGCTCAGGTCGCGTACCTTAATGAAGGCGGGCGTTTTAGCCAGCTTGTTGGTGCAACTTTGGAAAAAGGCGAAACTTACACCTTAACCTTTGATGTTGGCAGTCGATTGGATCAACTGCGTCGGAATATCGTTGCTCGGGTTAAAGCCAATGGCCTTGTTTTGGCGTATCAACACAGTGATAAATTTACCACCGGAAGTGGCGAATGGAGTACTGAAACCTTCACTTTTACCGCAACGGATGACATGCCGATTGGCTTGCCTATTGCGTTGGAATTTCAAAACCTAGCAACCAAACCCGATCATCAGGTCAACATTGACAATATTACGCTGACCATAGCCGGAACCGGCCAAATCACCAGTATAAAAGAAAATATTGAATTACTTGTACCAGAGCTTTATCCAACCATACCTGACGCTCTAAACTACTTGGATGACAAGCTAATACAAGCAGGTAAAGTCGTTACCATTAAAGTAACGGATTGCAGCAACCAAACCTATACCCAACCCATTGAAATAAATCATCCTGACGGTCAGTTCATTCACATTATAAGCGGCCACGACACGCCAAATAATTGTACGTTAAAATTTACTAACAGCAATGGTATATCTGTGCAAAGCGGGCACCAATTGGGGTTAATTGATGGTTTTACTTTACAGGGAAATCGAGCATCTAACTCTAAAGGGATTCTTGTAAACGAAAACGGGATATTACGTACCGGACCCAATTTAAAACTTTATAACTTTAATTATGGTCTTTGGGCCGAAAGTAACGCGTCTGTTCACGCCGAGAAGGTACAGTTTTATGCAAATTCAGCTTATGGCCTGTATGCCAATATGGATGCATACGTTAACGCATCGCTCTCTTCGGCAACTAACAACAGCCACTCCGGCATTTTTGCAAACCACAGTTCCGTAATCAATGGCACAGGCTCCCTAACGCAATCAAATACCAGTTATGGATACTTCGCGCAATTCAACGCCACCTTGTTGTCAAATAAAAGTACTGCCAAAAATCATCTCCAAGTTGGATATTCCAGCTATTACAGAAGTGTCATATCTGCTACTGACGCAGATGCTCAATATAACGTTAGCTACAATTACAGGAATAGTTTTGCTAATTTCTATTCTAATAGATTCAGCTATCTATATATTCAAAATGCGAATTCACGTAGTAGCTATCTCCACCATCGTCCTTCGGTTAACACCTATGGCAATTCAAATTCCCTCATCAACAACTGACATCGCACCACCACTTTTTACCGGGTTTTTATTACGCGCCCAACGAATAACATAGATTAATTAATAGGTAACAAACATTATGTTGAACATTTTCAAATCGGTAGGGCTGTTTTTAGTTGCCTTGCTAACCTCTAGCGCTGTCTTCGCAGACGCCATCATTCTAAACAGAAACTTTGAATCCGACGTTATTCCTCTTGACCCCGGTTATACCTCCTTGGTTTCAGGCTGGGTTAAAAGTGGCGATGGCGCGGTTGGGGTAAATGCCCCATTTGGCAGTGGTATTCACTATCAAAAAGTCGGTAAGCAAGTACAAGTCGGTTATTTAGAGCAAGGCGGTAGATTGGGCCAAGTTACCAATCTGGTGCTAACGCAAGGTAAAACCTACACCTTAACATTCGATGCAGGTCAACGATTGGACCAAACCGGTCGCAACTTTGTGGCCCGAATAAAAGTAAATGGCCTGATCTTGGCACAAAAACACAGCAATGACTTTAACTTAACCAGCGGCGAATGGAGCACAGAAACCCTGACCCTAAGCCCCACTAGCGAAATGCCGGTCGGTAAACCGATTGCCATAGAATTCCAAAACATTGCTACCAGCACGGGATACCAAGCGAATATCGATAATGTTTATCTCAGCGAAAAAAACACTACCACCGAAACCACACCAAACAACTTATTGTCCACCCTTTTTGAAGACGTTATTTTACAAGTGCCTTCTGCCTACTCCGACATTAACGCTGCGTTACAATACTTGCAAAATAAGCGCATTAAAATTGGGAAAACAGCCACTATTCAAGTGAACGATTGCAGTAATCAAACGTACAGCAAACCCATTAATTTAACCCACCCCAATGGCAACGCGATTCAAATCATTGGCAATACCGCCAACCCTGAGCAATGTGCTTTACAGTTTAATGGTTCCCACGGCATTGTTGCTGAAGATGGCTACACCTTAGGGAAGATTGATGGCTTTACCTTACAGGGCAATGATCAATCCAACACCCACGGACTATATGCTAGCAACCAAGGACTCATTAAAACCGGTGGTAATATTATCGTTTCACATTTTGATCATGGTGTGTTTGCAATCAACAACGCCACCATTTTGGCCGATGCAATTACGGTAGAAGAAAATCTAGCTGTGGGGATTTATGCCAAAAACCGCTCACTTATTCACGCTAACGACTCAATTTCACGCTACAACAACATTGGTTATTTAGCCGAGCAGGGCGCAACAACCCAAGCTCTTAACGCCAAAGCCAGTTACAACAGTGAACATGGTTTTAAAGCCACTGACTCCAGTTCATTATTTGCCAACAACAGTTTCTCATTCGAAAACAGTGGCTCTGGTTATGTCGCAACCAATAGTGCATTCATTTACGCGCCAAGTTGTAATTCCTACAACAACGCTGAATATGGTTATTTCGGAGAAGGAATGAGCCACATAGTAAGCACATCATACTCAAATAACGGCACTAATCATTCTCCGGCAAAAGGGGCAACTTTGGGTAATAGCAATGCGTACATGCAATAGCAACACTTACTCAAACACACCGCTACAATTTATAAGGATAATCAACATGTTCAGCCATATCTCCCCTAAAACATTCATGCTAGGTTCCGCACTGGCTTCTACTGTTTTATTAACTTCCGGTGCTACTTTTGCCAATAACATCACCATATTGAATAAAAACTTCGAGTCAGATTTCATTCCAGTTGCCACGGGTTACACCACATCCATTTCCGGTTGGGTTAATTCTGGCGCAGGTAATATTCGCGTACAGGTTCCAGAATCAAACGGTATTCAATATGAATCCATAGGCGACCAAGCTCAAGTTGCCGTTCTGGATGCGGGCGGGCGTATAAGCCAAGCCACAAAGATACCGTTAGTTGAAAATGAAACCTATACCCTCAAATTTGACAGTGGTTGGCGTAACGATCAACTAGGTCAACACGTTGTTGGCAGACTAAAAGCCAATGGCTTAGTACTCGCGCAATTACACAGCGATGACTTTTCTAAATCCAAAGGTAATTGGAGTACGGAAACCTTCTCTTTTACCGCTGATAGCACTATGCCCTTGGGTAAGTTAGTAGTAGTGGAATTTCAAAATTTGGCGCTAATACCGGACTTCCAGGCCAATATCGATAATGTTCACCTTAGCATTGCCGGAACCGGTGTTACTAAACTACCCCAAGCCAGTTTAGGCTCAATAACCCTAATTAACACAGACACAACACTAAAGGTTCCAGAAACCTACAGTGATATTAATGCGGCGCTGGCTTCATTGAATGATAAAAGAATTCAACCCGGCTATAAGGTGACTATTAAGGTGTCAGATTGCAGTAATCAAACTTACACCCAACCCATTGATATATATCACCCTAACGCCAACAAAATTCATATTATCGGCAATGTGGATCTTCCCAGTGCTTGTGTGCTGCAATTTAATGGCACTAGCGGAATTGTGGCAAACAATGGTAATCAATTGGGTAAAATTGATGGCTTCACCATTAAAGGTGACTTAAGCCCCGGCACTACCGGACTACATGCAATACTTTCTAGTATGATCACAACCGGTGAAAGCATAACAGTCAGCAGTTTTGCGCGGGGAATCGTTGCAGAGCACGACGCTACCATTATTGCTAATAATGTCACCTCCGAAAACAATATCGACATTGGTGTATACAGTTACTCTGGCGGCTATATTGCCGCAAACTCTGCGGTATCTAGCGGAAATCTTGCCGGATTTGTGGCTGAAGGCGCGTCAATAATCGAAGCGAATAATGCGGAGGCACTCAATAACATTGAAAATGGTTTCGCATCCCTTTACAACTCCACGCTGCGTGCCAGCAATAGTACGTCGAAATCGAACCAGAAAGATGGCTTTTATTCTCGCGGCATGTCCACGATTGTCGCCGCAGGCTCAGCAGCCACAGACAATACCAACAACGGTTACCATGCCACCAGCATGAGCTTTCAAGATATTCAGGATTCCACTAATAGTGGTAATGGCGTAAGCCACTCCCCTGCAATCAACACCTCCTCGGGTAACTTTCGTTCCGTGCTGAAGAAGTAGTAGCGCAATAGCACAAAGCACTTTTAATTCAGTGCTTTGTGCCCAGCATGACAATGGGTTCCCGATCAAGTCGGGAATGACGTTGGGCTGGTCGGGAATGACGTTGGGCTGGTCGGGAATGAGAGATGGTGTGTGCTTTTTCTCATGTTGTTCTTACAACCACCTTGTCTTCCTCACGAATATGGGGATCCATTTCTGCGATGTTTGAGTTTAAGCTGTGATGGTGGTTTCAACATAACAATGGGTCCCCGATCAAGTCGGGAATGACATTAGGCTGGTCGTGAATGACAGGTGGTGTAGCTTTTGCTCATGTTGTTCTCGCCCCCCCTTGTCTTCCTCACGAATGTGGGGATCCATTTCTGCGATGTTTGAGTTCAAGCTGCGATGGTGGTTTCAACATCACAATGGATTCCCAATCAAGTTGGGAACGACATTGGGCTGGTCGGGAATGACAGGTGGTGTGGCTTTATCTCATGTTGTTCTTACAACCACATTGTCTTCCTCACGAATGTGGGGACCCATTTCTGCGACGTTTGAGTTTAATCTGTGAGCGTGGTTTCAACATCACAATGGATTCCCAATCAAGTTGGGAATGTGGGGACTAATTTTGCAAGGGTTGGCATAGAAACTCGGGTGGTAATTCTAATCACATCCCATCTTTAATTTTCATTCAGATAGATTAATTCGATCTCAAGCATTGGCCTCCAAAGAAAACTGCTGTAAATTTGCCATTCAAATTAGCCAATAATGCTTACCTATCACCTCCCTTAACAGCATGGCACTTTTGATCCGGTGGAAAGCTGCATTGTGTTCCACTCTTTCAATGTTAAAAAACAGCAATATCTACAGCTAACAGGATGGCGCGTAAATTCCACAACTAAATTTCCGATAATCGTCTTATTACTTGCAAGCGTTGGTTTTCCAGTGACTTTATTCGCGCAAGCTCCTCAAACAGCAAGTAATCCAGACCAAACCGTGATTTACCAGCAACTCTTTACGTTGCAAGCCCAAGTTGTCAAATTAGAAGCCGCATCAGCAACAACAAAAGGGAATAGCAACACAGCGGATATCAAGGAAAATCATAAAGAGTTGCAGGCATTAAAAGTCCAAATAGCCAAAATCATAGCCACACTGGAACAGCAATCAGCTCACCAAAATCTGCAATTAGGTAGTTTTGGTAAACGCATTGAAGATATTTGGTCAAACATCAGCACCTTTAGCATATTAATCACTATTGGCGCCATAATTGGCGGTTTTTCAATAGCAAGAAGAGCCAAACAAGAAGCTAACGAAACAGCCAAGGAATGGTTAGAAGGCCAAAAAAATGAAATTCGGGAACAGGTAAAAGAAACAACCGACTCTGAATTGGAGAAATTCCGAGAAGAATTCACCACCAAGTTACAAGAAGCAGAAAAGCAACTTGATGAGGCGAAACAGAAGTTTGATGCCTTATATCAGGAAAAATCCGAAGACCTTAATGGTCTATTTAAACAAGCAGAAAGGCAATTTAGTGAGCAGTCATCAGGAACAGAGAATCAAGTAAAACAGTCGTTCTCTGAAGAAACCAGAAACAAGTTATCAGAAGCTGCTGGCAGTAAGCCTCCTGAAGAACGTAACGCAGAAGATTGGCTTCAAAGTGCTATTGCCAGTAGTGCATCAGAAAAATACCAAGAAGCCATAGAAGCACTGGAAAAAGCAGAGAATTTATTGATAAGTCAGAGTGGAACTAACACGCTATTATTTACCAGAATTCTGCTGCAAAAAGGATTCTGTTTAGGTCAATTAAATGACTTAAAAAAGGCGGTCGAAACAAACAATCAGCTTATCGCCAGATTTGAACACAGCGAATCCATCGCAATTTTAGGGCATGTGGCAATGGCTATGCGTAACAAAGGCAATACATTAAGACATTTAAACAAACCTGAAGATGCCATCGATACCTACAAACAACTTATCACCAAATTTGAAAACAGCGACTCGACCACTATTTTACAGCAGGTCGCAACAGCAATATGTAACAAAGGTGTTACATTGGGAGAGCTAGATAAATCGGAAGAGGCATTCGATACCTATAGTCAGGTGGTAGAAAAATTCAAAGGCAACGAAGACTCAGAAATCAAAAAACAAGTTAGTAATGCGCTTGCCAACTCAGCAGAACTGTCATTGTTAGTTGAGTCCCCCAAACAAACCCTGTCCCGAATTGAAGAGTGCAAGGCAAATACATCTGATAAACACATCTTAGCCATTATGCAATTACTACTATTTATGTTGGATAAGGGTGATATCCAGCAAGTGTTTTCTGCCATTAAAGAGATCCCTTCAGACCAAGATTTAACTTGGGGATTTAAAGAGATTAAAGACCATATAGAGCAAAACTACTCCGGTGAAAAATTACAGAAAATAAACGCCGTTGTCGCCTTTTTTGAAGAGCATAAGGATACCGATAAATTAGCGGCTGAACTTGGGCTTGAGGAAGCCGCATCTGCCTAGAAAAGCTTTCTTCCTGCGCATATTGAAAGGCTCATTGGGTTGTCAATTCATGTTTAAAATCCCTATACCATCGACATAACAACACCTCATGTCGATATTTCATAAAAACATCGACATGAGGTACGCAAAAGAGCTTTATATGTCGATGCTATCAACATATGTCTTCAACATTTTAAACTGCGTTCATTTAAGGACCGCCGCAAACAAGTACGTGATTTTACAAGATCTCCCCCTGCGCGGAGATGACGGTTGTTGAATGGAGGTGACATGAGCAGGTAAATTAACAAAGCAATTTACTTTATATTTGTTATGGGTAAGAATTATTCGGTTTCACGAACCCATAAGAATACGCATTCGTGAAATATCGTTGTTTGATACTGAATTAACCGTCTAGGTGTGGTATTGATTTACTTAACGCTTTAGATGCATTGCTTGTACAGGAAGACAATTAAATGCCTCCCAATTTCGTTCATTCTAAATTCTTGCGCAGAGTACCTACTATTATTTCGGTTGCTTTGTACTTATTCACCTTAGTTGCCTGTTTGATGATGGCGGATGCCTTTGGTGATGTAACTTTTCAGTCGAATCAATTCCCAAACCTTTCTCCTATTTGGCTGCACCATAAACTTGATTTGGGTTTGATGATAATTTGTGTGTTGTTTTGGTACTTGGCCCATAGCCATAAGGAGAAATGGCGCGACAATGTATTGGAAGATAATGTATTCAGCAGCCATATTACCGGGCAGTTTTTAACTTGGATTGCACTGGCCATTGGTATTTATTCATCCGTTACGTCAGCTGCTTTTTTACAATGGTTTTCCCCGGTTGGAGCTAATATCGGACAAGCGAAATATGGAATTGATATTGTTCTTGGCATGATTGCGCTGATTTTATTCGGGTTTATTAAGCATGGCATTCATTCTGCTGCCAAGTCAGAACGACAAGATGAACAGCAAAAAGCGTATATTAATGAACTCCACGAAACCATTCGGTTAGCGCCCCCTGGCACCTTTCCACATCGCTTGGCGCTTTATGCTGATGTGTTGGAAGACTTTGCTTCAGAAGGCACCGTTAGTGAATGGAACGAATACATTATCATTCCCGAAGCAGACAGACTTAATCATTGCGATGCGGTGCTGGACTGCCAACGCGCGGTGATCCGTGCAAGTTTGGTTGCCTTGGCTCGCCTTGCAGGCCATTACGACAACGCCCCCTTGGGCAATGGCTCTCACCTGCAATATCGAGCCAATTTAATGCTGACCACCCATGCGCAAAACTCTGATCGATTATCCTCCATTGGAAACGCTGACAATTATGAGACTCGTTTTGATATTGGTGTAACGGCAACCCCTCAGTATCAACTTATTTTAGACAACCGCTATAGTGTGTTGGTTGATTCTGATGACGTTAGCATTATTGAGATCTCTCAAGAAGATACCGAAGAGGGCAGTCAAGCTAGTTTTAAACCTTGCAGCTTCCAGCCAGATCCCAAGGTTAGGAACGCTATTTTTCCGGTGTATTGGAGCGAAGATAAAACCGGCACTCACTCCTATTACAATATGATTGGGGCACCCCAAGCTTTGGCGTCTTGCCACCCTCAATTTATTCCCGATACGGTGCAGCGATCGAAGAAATTGCAAACTGAAGGCTTTCCCGCACCGTTAGCCAAACAAGCAGTGGACTATTTTACTCAAGATGAAAAGGGCCGTTCCATCGTCAGCTTACCCATATCATCCCAGCGATTTCTGGACCATAATTTGAAACCGGCGAACATGGTTGGCATCGTTAATATTTATCGAAACAAAAAGGATATATTTTCTGGGAGTGAGAAAAACTTTGAGTTATTTTCCGCTTTCACGCTACCATTACAACTGGCTTTAGCCCGCATTATTGGCATGCACATAGCGGTTCTTGAAGACAAAGCAGAGCTTCATCAAGCCCTAAGTAACAAGGAACGCAGTCAGGATTCACACACTAAAAAGGATGGAAATAAAGTTGGCGATGAAATATACTAAAAATCACTTAAGCCAAACCGAAGGTTTATTCGATGTCTGAAGAGACAAAAAAATTCGTGGCTCGTATGGTGGCAATGTATTCTGCCAAAAAGAAAGCCCAAGAGGGCATGAAACCTAAAAAGAGTGCTTAAAAAACACTTTAGAACGGTTTCCAGAAAAGATTTTAAAAACAGCGCTTTCAAGCGCTTTTTTTATGCCTGTTTGTATTTCGAAACCCATGTCCAAAATGACGACTTACGTTTGTGTTTTTCGTCAATTATGGCTTGATAAGCGCCATGATCAATTAATCCTTCGTATCCCTGTATTTGCTCTTCCAACCGCGCCAGCGCCTGATAGTACCTGGCGCCATGTTGATAGGCTTTGCTTCGAGCACTTTGTAATATGTCGTCTAATAAATAGCGGTAACACACTGTTGCGGCTAACGCGCACTCGGATTGCTCAAATTGCTTAGCCCAAACCACCAATACACCGTAAAAAGTAGCACCCACTTTATCGCTTTGTTCCACCACTTTTTGTGCTGCCAACGCCATGGCATTCAAATCTATCAAAGTGGAAATGGAAGTATAAAAATCATCTGATTGGTAGGCATTATCTAAAGCGGCACTGCGCACTCCGTCCTGCTGTTTTTCTGGCAAGATGGATAATAACGATTCCATGTTTAGAAGGTTAGGGGTTCTTTCATAAACTTCAGTGCGAAGTTCGATAAGTTCTGGTGTACGCCCTAACAACACATAGGCTTCATCCAGCAAGCGGATCCCCTCACCTCTAAAACTCACTTCAAAAGGTCTATTCAACCAAGTTAACGCCCTTTCCCCGTCATTCTGCTGTAAACAAAATTTTGCCAGACTATGCTTTTGCAAATCGTTGGGTTTCGGCGACATAATCAAAGTGGAGCGTTCGTACATAACGATATCGCCTAACGCCTGTGCCACAGAGGCAAGTCCTAATAATGATCTTGATGCAGCAAAGCTAAACCGGTTTTGAGTGTTTTCTTGCATAGCACGTTTGGCTTCACCTTCAAATCGCCAAGCTAATTGCTTCAATTCATCATGAGTCAACAACCCAAGACTATTCGAAATAACGCCATCCCAAATACCGTATTCATTGCCATAATGCCGAGTGACAACTTCAGATGGCCAATCCAATTGGCACTTATCATCTTGCGCTCGCCATAAAGCAGCAGACTTAAGCCACAAGGCTGACGCTTCTCGATAACATTCCCCTACAACACCGCTCGAGTCATCGCAACGTTCAAATACTTTTGAATGGGTTTCTACGAATTTATTCAGCACTTCACATGCAATCTTGGGAGCAACCTCCACTAAAGGGGTAATATCAGCAACAATCGCCTCTATCAATAAACTAAATGCAAAGCTTTCACGGTAATCAATATGGCGACTGCCACGCTTAAGCGACTGAATACGCTTTTTAATCAACTTAGCCAATTCTTTGGGGTTATCTTGAAGTAGCAAGCTTTCGATGCGGTTGTCTACAGTATCGTCCATACCGTAAACAGACTCGATAAGCATTGTCATCTTTTCGGGCGAGGCCGCCAATAGTAGGTCTGATAAATCTTTATTCAAGGCGCATTTCTCAAAATCATTGCTACGTTGGGAACACAGCACCACGACATCAATAGCCAACGCTCAAAGCCCCAAACAATTTGGAACAATAATCCCCTACTGAAAACATTTTTTCAACCTCTTGGTCTTTACTTATTCAATACTCAATTTTGGTGTAAACAATGTCTACCTCACCTTACCTAATAATCGCTTCTATTTTGATTGCACTGTCTTTTTGTCTGCTGGGCACTAGTATGATCTTAATGGGAGGGCACACTCATATTTCTCTTACTACCGACTTCTATGGTGTAACGGACATGCTATCTAAAGGCAACTTCAATCTAATCGCTGCCTTGGCATTTATTGTGAGTGGGCTCTTATTAGTTGCCAATGCGTTAAAGAAAGTAGATAACCGGCATGCTGGAAGCGTGTTGATTTTGATGGGGTTGATTCCATCAGTAACGCTATTGGGGGGAAGTATGTGGATTGATTCCTTAGGCGGCTTTCCTGCTATTGGCTCTGGGCAAGGCGTTATAAAATACTTTGCGTTAATCTCCGTTGGCATACTACTCACCAATCCATCCTCATTTTCTCAGCGAGAAAAACAATGGATTGCCATTTTTCCAGTATTGTTGGTATTGCTATGGATTGGTGGCATGAAATTCACATTGCTGGAAGCCCAAGGCATTGAGCCACTGGTAAAATCCTCAATATTAATGTCTTGGATGTACGAGTTGTGGGATCTACAAACCACATCCAACCTTATTGGTATTTACGATTTACTTGCAGCTGGATTACTCATGGCGGCCATTTATAAACGCACTTTGCTATTCTCTGCCATTGCGATGGCTGGTGCGGTATTCGTGGTAACACAAACATTTATATTTAGCTGGGACGCCGCGTTATCAGGAAAAACGTTGCTTACAACGGGTGGGCATTTTTTGATTAAAGATTTATGGTTCATCGCCAATTTATTGCTGTTTTGGGAATTGAGTAAAGCGTCTGAGTGGGGGCTATTTTCTCATAGATTCTGAATTTGTGGCCTGCAAATAACGCTGTATATGGGGTTACTGCAACGTCTCCAATGCAACCAAGTCCAGAAACGTTTGTTGAAAAGCTTTAGCTTCTTCAATACGGGCTTGTACTTGCAAGGCATAGGCTAGGCCAAAATAAAAATCCGGGAATTCTCTCCTTTTTACAATGGCCTCTCGAAATAGCTGCTCAGCTTCATAGAATTTTCGCAATTGTATTAGCGTAAAACCTAAATTAACAATGGCCTTTTGGTTACTTGCTTGCCGACTTAATACGCTTCGATAGGCCAATTCGGCCTCTTCAAAACGGAACATATAGTGCAGTAAATCACCGTAAAATATATAAACTTCTGGTTCATCCGGATTAAGTTCAATCGCCCTTTCGTAACTGCGCAAAGCAGCTTCTTTTTTGAACTGACGTTCTTGAGTAATGCCCGTTAAAAACGCCACTGCTGCTGGATTTTCGTTAAATGCAATGACCTGTTGAAGCGCATATTCTGTTTTTTCAAACCGTTGCTTATCTCTTATTAAGCTTCGTAAATTAAACAATGAATGGGCGGCATTGGGCACGAGCTCTCTAATTAGCAGCATCACTTCCTCTGCCTCATCAAAGCGCCGCTGCATTGACAATATATGCGCTAAAGATTGCAGAGCAAGAATGTTATTGGGTTCTGATTCTATTCCCTTTCTAATTAACGCCATTGCTTGCTCAGGGTCTTCAACAAAAATAGCATTGGCGGTTTCATGGCATTGTGCGGTTACCCCCTCTTCACATGCCTTTGCCAACCATTTAAATCTCTCTTCCTCATCATTCGTTAAAGCCGCCACTTTTAAGCACGACATTCCGCTGATATCACAAGCCACTCGCTCAATAAAATTGGGAACCGTGTCAGACGATTTAGTTAAGGGATAGATAACACTGCTGATCACCACAAACCAAATAGCCGTAACGGCACCAATAAACATAACGGGCTGTTTGTTATAATCTAACCAATTTTGCAGTCCTCTTGTTGAGGAAATTCTTACAGTCCAGGTCGTCAAAAAATACAGCCAACCCCACACAGAAGTGAAAAAAGCTGAATAGAAAAATACCGAATAAGGGCTAAAAGCAGCAATTAAATTACCTAGAGCATCTTGTTTATCAAAAAATAACTCGATAATAAGCAATATATATAACGCACTAATTGTAGCGGTCAGTATTAAATCCACAATCATTAGCGTAAGTTTGCCAACAGTAGATGACACCAACTCCATTTTTTGCAAAACCCAACGAGTTTGCAGCAAAGAAAGATAGTCAGGAATAAAGTTTAATGTGAAACATAAACCAATAACTTGATAGAACGTGAACTCTGTTTCTATTCTCGCAGAATTTTTAACACCATCCGTAAAAAAATCAAATGCCCCATCGAAAATACCAAATAAAATAATAACGGCAAATAAGGAGCCAATGCAGGATCGAATGAAACACTTAACTGAGAAGTGTTTTTCACCAAAAACTGAATCAAAAAACTTGTTAAAATGTTTTACCCAAGAGGATTGATATTTTCCAGTCAACCAATCAGCTAACAGCTTATTTTTATCATCTGCAAAATGTATCTGAATTGACTCACTAAGTTGATAGACAACACCGGCGGTAAAAAAAACAACAGAAAAATAAACTAACGTAGAATTTTCGAGGTACAGTTCAAGTAATTCATCCATCGACCCTCCTTAAAGAAAAATAAAGCTACCTTATATATAATTGAATCAGGCAGTTTTGCAAATATTCGATTAAGGAATAACCGTAAAATGACATTGCCATAGTGATAGCACAGCATGGTGACATCAACAGCTTAAATTCGCTGTAATGTCTACTCTCATTAGCTTTCACAAGAATAAAACACTTTGAAGGGGCGTCGAGCGGTGGCATAAATAGCGTGTTTTCCACCCTTTATAGAGGAAAAACATCTCATATCAACTAAAAGCCTCATCCCGCCCAAATATCGAATGAGTATCGACTGGATACTTGGGCGTTGATCTAGGCTTAAAAATTGATTTAACGTTTACTTTTAACAGCAAACAATGCCTGCTTAAACGATGCAACGGTGCGAGAAATATCGTCTTCCGTGGTCGCCCAAGAACAAACACTTATTCGTATTACGGCATCCCCTTCCCATTTGGAACCACCCACCCAGCACTCTCGCAGGTTTTGAATTTCGCTGATTGTTTGCTGAGTTAATTCGTCATCGGCGCATTTAACAATGACCTGATTAAACACCACCTCGTTTAATACAGTAAACCCTTCCACATTAGCGATTTCGGCGGCGAATTGCTTAGCCCGCTCATGCAAGCCCACCACCAACTCATCCACACCTTCTCGTCCTAAATATTTTAATGCCGCCCAAAGTTCAATTGCACGGGCGCGGCGAGACATCTCTGGTGTGTAGAACATGCCGTCTCTATTAACGCTGTTAACGATATAAGCCCCTGATGTTTGTAAGGCTGTAACAAGTGCTTCTTCATCTTTACACAATATCACGCCACTATCGTATGGCGTATTCAGGGTTTTATGCCCATCCATTGACCAAGAATGCGCTTTTTCGATACCTTTTGTAAGGTGACATAGCTGCTTGGTTCCCGCTGCCCATAAACCAAAAGCCCCATCGATATGAACCCATGCACCAGCCTTATTAGCCTTGTCACATAGAATATCGAATGGGTCGAAGGAGCCAGAGTTAACGTTCCCGGCCTGTAAAATCAAAATGGTACTCGCATCCATTTCGGGTACGCTTTCAGCGATAACACGCCCTTGGTCATCGGCATCCAACCATTGAATGTTATTCGTGCCCAAACCTAAAATAGCGATAGCTTTAATCACCGTACCATGCGCATGCTTACTTGCCAGAATGTTGATAGGCGGTGCGCCATTTAAACCTTGCTCGTTCACGTCCCAATGATTGTTTTTAAAGATTCGATAACGCGCAGCCGCAATACCGGCTAACAGGGAAATGGACGTTCCACTGACAAAACCTGCAACCGTTTGATTAGGTAACCCTAACAACTCCACTAGCCATTTTTGGGTTACTTCTTCAAGCATTGAATTAACAGGAGAAGTAACATACAAAGGCGCGTTCTGATCCCAATAATCTGTCAAATTACGTACCGCTAATGTGGTTGGAATAACGCCACCATTAACTAACCCGAAGTAGCGGCCGCCAATTTGAGGAATCGTGGCAGGCCCGCCTTTTTCTTGTAATAGCCGTAAAATATCCGCGCCATTGCCTTTATTAACAGGTAACGGTTCGTCAAACGCTTTTAAGCCTTCTAACGCTTCTTCAGTAGGAAAAACCTGCCTGTCACGATGGCTGTCTATATAGTCCAACGCATATTCCTGTGCTTGTTTAAATAACTTCTTGTCTTCAAACTCGGAAAACATTTGTTGTTGTAGATCCGACATCATTTTTCCTTTATTTACAGGCGGTGGAAGTAAGACTCTCAATTATGACAACTTAATAGCTTTATAAGAAGCGCGCCGGTCATTATCGTTAGTCCCGTTAATCGTGAACACTGTAACGCTGTTTTTCCTGAGGATTAGAGGATAGGATATTTCGTAGGAAAAATGCCTATCAGTTTTGGTACACTAATCAACACTTCCTTATACATCCGACTTGGCTAGAAGAGATTTGAATCGTTTCTTTAAAATTGCAAAAACTAAAACTGAAATTGTTAAACGGCATTGGTTAAACCTTTCCGTTGAAATTCATTTTAAAGCAATTAAAAGCATCCGCATGAAAGTGAATACTATAGATGGGTCCATACGGATTTCTGCCCCACGACATATTCCTGAAAGCACAGTATTTGAATTTATGCAGCAAAATTATGACTGGATCGAGAAAAGAAAAATGGCGTTATCCAAGTCCGCTCAATTTAACTTCCAGTATCAAGATGGCGAACAACATCCATTATGGGGCAAGCCACACCAATTAAGCGTCGCGTTGCGGGAAGGCAGAGCCTCCATTGCCTTATCATCCGAGCTAGCCATTATAATGCGCATCCCTCCCACATATGAAAGAAACCAAAAAATAAAATTGCTGGATAACCTTTACCGCAAACAACTCAAGTTAGTCATACCCGAGCTATTGGAGAAATGGCAGCCTATTGTCGGAAAAACAGCCAATGAATGGGGCGTGAAAAAAATGCAGACCCGTTGGGGAACCTGCAATATCAACGCAAAACGTATATGGCTAAGTTTGGAGTTGGCGAAAAGACCTCAAGAATGCTTAGAATATGTAGTAGTGCATGAGCTTGTGCATTTACATGAGCGACATCACAATAAGCGCTTTTATGGATTAATGACCCAGTTTATGCCCAACTGGAAAGAGCATGAAGAAAAATTGAAATCACCTCTGACTTAAATAATCTATCAATAAAAAACGATGCCCCTTATTCAAAACTGAGGTTAAATATTAAAATCAAAGTAAATAAAAGATAATTCTCATCACAAACTAAAACCCAATTTTATTCTTAATAAAAAGCGGACAAAATACGAGTAAAATTATGGGTTGTGGTTTCATCAGGGTGAGAGCACGAGAGTTTAATTTTTGCCAACAGCATTCATTCCTGCCACTAAAACCTTCTCAAGATAATCAGGGCTACCATACGCCCGCTTCTGTTTGCGCGGTATACTGATTTTTCTGGTCCTTTCTGCTCGCAACATATTCAAAGCAAGATGTCTGACTCCCGACAACACCTCCGCAGCATTTCCTCTGTATATCTGACAGGCATCTTCTTTCATTGATACATCTAAAACCCAGTGAAGGCTATTTTCAACAGCCCAATGACTTCGTACCGCGTTAGCAAAACGGGCTTTGGATAGTTTCGCCGAACTAATGTAGTAACGGTGATCCAGTGATGCTTCCTTGCCTTTGATTTGACGAAATCCCAAAGCGACACCAATACTTGTTAAGCCTTTCCACTGAGGGAATTCGGCAGTAATTTTCTCAGCGCTCATGACGTGATAAGCCCTGGCTTCACAGCGCCCATGTCCTTTCTCAAGCGATAATATTTCTTCACCAATCGCCCCTGACAGAGCTTTTTTCACCGCTTGTAATAATGTTTTTTGATTACCTTTCAATGCCAGAAGATAATCCCCTCCATCATCGACAATTTGTTCGGAAATCGCCGTTTGACAACCCATCGCATCTATAGAAATCAGGCAGTCTTTAATATCCAAAAGTCTCAGTAATTCTGGTATTGCTGTGACTTCATTCGATTTTTTATCTGTTTTTATCTGTCCTAATACAACATTATTTTCGGTCGCAAAGGCATTCACCATGTGGATAGCGGATTGACGATCATTGCGATTGTAAGAGCTACAAAGACGTTTACCATCTATCGCAATGAGTTGCCCCTCAGATAAATCAGCCACCGATTTCATCCAGCCAATAAAACAATGTTGAAACTGCACGGGGTCAACACGGGATGTTACCCGTGCAATTGTATCGTGTGCCGGGAGTCTGTTCGGAAATAATCCCTTACTCCTAAACCAATCAAAATGAAGCTCACCGAAATCTTCAATATCTTCTCAACCCGTTGCTCCGGCAATAGAAGCACAAACAAGCAGGAATAAAATGTCTGTAAATTTATGGGTGACTTTCGCAAATTGGCGGGGATCTTTAATACTACCGAAATGTTGTTCAAATACGCTGGTGACCATCTTACACTCCTCAAAAGGAAGTATAAGATCATGCCAGATTAAGTGTGTCCAATAGGTAAACTAGATCTTAGCTATATTGTTTAAAAAACGTTCACGATCTTACCCTGGTGGTTTCATACTTCCAATTTTTAGTTTTTTATTTCTGACTTTTAGCTATTCTTCCGAAAAACCAGATCATCACAGAGTGTCGAATATTTCTCCATTACACTGCTATAACTTAAACATCCTTCCTAAACAAATCGATTTGATTAATAATTGGTCATTAACAATTAATAAAATCACTCGCTTTTAAATTATCCAGGTTCGACATTTATCAATCTTTTAATGAGATTAAATTCGCTATAAATTCACCTCCTATACCTTTAACCACAGGGTTTAGACTTCGATGCATGTTGCACCACTTAATGCTATTTAAACCTTGAAGACAAACTATTCTTACTCGGAATATCAATTATAAATAATATTTATTAACCAATTTAGATATAAATGAGTTAAATTGTGCCGCCAATTAAAGGTGCTCATTATTGAGAACTTTAATTAGCAACATTAAATAAACGAGACTAAAGTCTTATGCTGAATTTTGTACAATTATTGTATCTTTAATAATAAGAGAATCATTTACTTATTAGGCACGAAGCATTAATTCGCCGAAAAGTACTTTAGCAATCAATTTAAAAGACGATAACAGAATTATAACCAAGTAATAAACGAGGTGTGTTTATGGCTTGCCTAACAAGAAACTTACAAAAATCATTAAGCCGTTACATTCGTGTTAATATTCAAAAACCAATGCGAATGTCACCGGAAGAAATAAGAATTTTGCTGGTTAATAAAGGCATTTGTCCTTCTGATGTAACAACCGATCAAATGGCAGTTATTATTGAGTCGATTGATAATTAGTTTGAGCATGTTTCATATTTAATTAATCCAAGCTTGGGTTAATTAACAAGGTTACAGCTCTGAACGGTTAGTATTGAAGTTTGAATAGCAACTCTGTTAAATCAGGTTGCCATTGAAATTCGGCTAATTTGACTCGGTTCCGCAATACCACAACGCCTTCTTGTTGTAGCAATCCTTTTTGCGTATCTGCCAATTCCGATCCCGGTGGAAAAGCAATTTGACCAGATGAACGCAATACTCGATACCAAGGCACTTGCATTGCCTTAGGCGCATATCCCATCGCTTTACCAACTAGTCTTGCCCGCCCAGGCAATCCGGCTAAATCAGCAACTTGACCGTAGCTCGCCACCTTGCCTTTAGGAACGAGTAATGTGGTTTGCCAAATACGCTGACAATGGTCTTGATTGGACATAAATAACTCTTGTAGCGACTAAATCGAATAGCCGATAGAAATGTAAATGGCTCGGGGTTCACCAACAAAATAACGATAATTACCAAACCCAAAATCCGCTCTTTCCGCGTAATCTTCATCCAGTAAATTCATTACCCGCCAATTCAATTGCCACTGAGGGTTAATCTGCCAACCGCTACGTAAATTTAATAAATCATGGCCATCATAAGCGGCAGTATTTTCGGGATTAAGATAATAATCCCCCATAACAACCCATTCAACGTCCAAAAAGCTTCCTTCTTTCTTCCACCCCAAACGTACATTTGCGGTTTTATCCGGGGCTGTATCAATGTCGTTAAATTGAATGCTTCCGCCACGACTGATTTGAATGTCATTAATATAACGATGCCGAGAAAAAGCGGCCCCTGCCGCCACATACCAATTGGGTACGAAGTGCCACTTTGCCGAGACCTCTAAACCTTTATGGTCGGTCTCACCGTTATCAATATTCTGCCGTAATGTATCCTGAAAAATATGATTATTTTTTTGCATATCAAACCAGGTGATGTCATAAAACCAGCTTTCATCCTCACCTCGAATACCTACTTCTATTGCCTCTAATTGTTCAGAGTCCAAATTAGCAATCTGTTGGTCAGCCTGTAAACGGAATAGCTCCGTTGCCTGAGGAGGACGAAACCCTTGAGAATATTGTGCGTATAGAGCGTGGTTTTTCAGCCATTGATAATTAATACCTAACTTATAAGACCAATCAGAAAACGAAACATTTTGAGATTCAGGGCGCGTAAAACGACAGTTCGACACTTCAGGCGCACATGCTGAACCAGCAGGCGCTAAAGTCTCATATTGATAGCGCATTCTGTCGTAACGCAAACCCAAAGCGACTTTAAAAGCAGGAGTAATGTGCCAATCTAGATTAACAAACGGCGACCAATTCAGCGCATCGGCTTCATAATCATAATGCACACCTTGAGGCAAATGCGGTGCAAATTCTTGCGCTTGTATTTCTGATAACCAACCTTCGGTCCAATCTAAATCGAATCCCGTCATTAGGTTAAACTTCCCTATCTCACTGTCCCTTTCAAGGGCATATTGAGATTGCACACCCACACTACGATGACCATTTACCTCAACGGGCTGCCAAGGTAAAAAATGCATTAAGAATGCCATGTCGTGGTATCGAAAATAGGGCGTTACTTGCCAATAATTAGATGCCTCGCCCTTCCGCCATTGGCTATAGGCACGTACCGATTTGCTATCTCTATAGGCTTCAGGATTAGGATTGGAGGTCTTTAATTGCGGATTACGATAAGCTTCGAATCCTTGAACAAACCCGGCAGTTTCTTGATTTAAATTGGTGACAGAAACCAGATTTTTAACCGATAACGCTTCAGACTGAAACTGATGCAAAATATTCAGCTTTTGCTGCTCAAAACCACTATCTGCTTTATAACCACCGTCGTCGGTAACATTGCCATAAAGTGCAAAACCGTGACTTTGCTGCTGTTGACTCAAAACAAACTGTCCACGCTGATAATCATATCCTCCCAATTCGCCTTGAATTGACATACCTGGAAGCGCAAAAACATCAGGCGAGATAACATTTAATACACCATGAAGCGCATTCGCTCCATATGCGGTGCTATAGGGGCCACGCAATACTTCTATTTTATCGGCTTGCTCACTATTCACCCCAAACAATTGATTGGCATTACAAAAACCCGGAGCCCGCAAACTAATGCCATCTTCCGCCATATAAAAAGCCCCACATCCACCTGCTCCCGTAAGCACAGGTGAACGAATAGCTGTTAAATGCTCCTGGCCGTTTCCACGGCTTATCCATACACCCGGAATACGCATGAGGGATTCATTAATATGAGAAGGTGAAATGCTTTTTATTTCCTCTCCTGACAAAACGCTAATATTAGATACAGCGCTGAGCAGATGACTTTCTTGACGGGCTGCGGAAACCACAATGGTTTCAATATCATTAGAAGTCGCTTTGTCGTTTTCTGTCTGTCCATGCAAGCAAAAACTACTTAAGCCGAAAACGAAGGCAGTCACTAAAAGTAAGGGGGGTTGAATCATTAAACTCTATTTCCAACAGCATAAAATCGCTAAGCAATAACGTATAAAAAAGAATGAAAAACGTCTAAATTATCATCCTGCTTTCACTATCAAAATGATCGGCATACTACATAAACCGCCAGAAGATATAAAACAAACTAAACAGAAGAAGGTTAACGAAGCAAATTTGACTAAATAACACAAACCGATTAGATAATGCCAACGCTTTGGGTACGTTAGGTAGATGCATTGCTTTAATATTTAAATAAGCAAAGAAAGGCGCAAAAACAAAAGAAATAGTGGTGGCGAAATCCACCAAGCTCTTCAACTGACCAGCAAAAAGATAAATAACCAACCAGCCCCCAATGGCCATCATCAACACCCAAAATCGATACCATTTGTGATGCTGATGCAAATCTTCACTTTTTGTTGTTTCTTTCTTGTCTTTATTTGACGCTAAAACTCGTTGCACACCTCGGCTGGCCACATGGCTAAAACCATCCGCAACAGCAATACAGGTTGAAAACATCGCAATAAATATCAGTACACTCACAACGGGTTTGCTCCAATCCCCCAAGGTACTAACAAAGATTTGAATAAGTTGGGCAGTAAAACCAATTGCACTGCCACTCAGCGAGCGTCCTGTACCAAATATTAAACTGGCACCCAACACCAAAAACACCATGGCAAACACTAAACAAAACAGATAACCGATATTAAAATCAAACACGCTTACGCGAGATTTTTCAGAGAGGGATTGTGGATTTTCAGGATCATCTTTTCGCGTAGCATTGCGTTCAACAACCCAAAACGAATACCACACCGAGACCTCAATGGTAGTTGGCATCCAACCAATTAGAGCAACCATAAAAGCGATGCTGCCGGCCGAAAATAAATCAACGTTTACCGAAGGGGTAACAGACGACGCGGATAAAGCATTTTCTCCAAAGGCCTTGCCTAGTTCATTGCCTAAAGCCGCAACCAAGGTAACCAAACAAGTGATAGCAAATACCACCATCATAAACTTAAGGCTACGATCAAGTAATCGATACCCACCGGAATATAACAAAACCATGACCACCGCTAAAACAACAGCAGCCCATTCGAATACACCCCAACCAATATCGACAATATTAGCCAATACGCCCGCCGCAACAATAGTGACCGCCGCTTGCACAATAAACATGGTTGAAATGGTAAGCAGCATAAATGTGTTGTATGCCCAATCCCCAATACGTTGATAGGCATCTAACAAACTTTCACCGGTGATGGCGGCATACCGCGCACCAATTTGGAAAAAAGGTAGCTTCACAGCATGCGCAAATAACACCAATGCAACTAGCCAATAACCAAACTCAGCCCCAGCTCGAGTAGCTTGTACTACATGGGACACACCAATACTGGTCGCAGCAAAAACAATGCCTGGACCAATAGCTTGCCAATATCGGGATAAACCGGTGTTCTTGGTACTGCTCATATCACGTCACTTATTATCTGAATACTGTTCTGAATTATAGAGGTTAACAAAATCGATAACATTATGCCGATGGACAGCAAGATTGTACATTGATGAATAAAGATTGAAAAACAACCAATGAACAACAATCAAGTCAATAGATTCGAAAATGTTATGGGCTCAAAGGCAATTATTAAATCTGCTTTAAGCGTATTTCACGGCCGATATGTTTTTGCGTACAATATGGTTAATATAAATCCCATGAAATTACACCTTCCCTCACACTTGAGCAATTAGTGGGTTATAAACGCTGTAACAAAAATCCACATCAATACGCTTAAACAACCTTTCAGCCAAGATTTTTAAGACGGATATATTAATAAATAACTCATAAGCATGCACTGTAGCGCTGTTTTCAGTATCAACTTGGCAGCACGACTATTGGTTCTATTCCTCATTCTTCATTGCGAAAATAAACTACCGTACAATACTTAAATTTCAACAACTTACAGGTATCAATATCAAACAAAGACTTTAGTCTTAAACTTAACAAAAGTGTGTTGGAATGGATTATATTATGTTATGGTACCTTTCTTGATACATTATTTTCAGTATGAATAATTATGAAGAATCATAAATTTTTAATGCTTTTCAATTGCTCTGCTTACCTTATGTGGTTCTACAGCAATCTCACTTATTTTAGTGAAGGAACGGTAGCCATTTCCCCACAAACTTATGGGTAAATATTTTCTCTTTCACAATAATAGTTGAACCTTTATAGCTATTACATTTTTAATTATTCCGGTTGGGTGGGAATGCGACTTTGTTAGTACAATTCGTGTAAACTGCTCATTGTTTAAGCATATTTAACAAACCATTTTGCTTGTCTTACCTGTGTGGTATTGTTAAATTATTTATACAAGTTTACAAATAAGATGCCGACAATCAAAAAGCCTTTAAATTTGAAAGATGTCGCCCAAATACTGGGTGTTTCAACGGCAACGGTATCCAATGCCTTTAACCGTCCAAGTCAATTATCTGCGCAACTGCGCGAACGAATCCTAAAAGAATGTAATAATTTGGGCTATCACGGGCCTAATTTAGCCGCCCGCTCTTTGCGAAGAGGTAAGTCTGACGTAATTGGCGTTGTACTGGCAGATTCGCTAAGTTACAGCTTTTCGGATCCTGTGGCGAGTCAATTTCTGGAAGGCGTTTCCGAGGTTTTAGTCAAACACAATAAACAGTTACTGTTACTCTCCAGTCAACTCGCTGGAAAAGAACAAAGTAGTGCGGAATCATTACCAGATGGTTTTATTTTTTATGGCACCCCAACTGGAAATTGTTTTAAACGTATTCAGCAATTTGGTAAGCGCATCATCGCCGTTGACTTCAAACCGGAAAATGAAGTTATTACGGTAAACATGGAAAACCGCCAAGCGGCCAAAGAAGCTGCACTTCACGCTTTAGAAAACAACACCGGATGCGTTGCAGTGTTAGGATTGCGCTTATTGGAATCGGATAGAGTCTGCCGATTAAACGCTGAAGATTTAACAATTCAATCTGAAGAAATTGCTCATAAACGCCTACAAGGTTATTTAAATGCTGCGCAAGAACATGGCATTGAAATACCACCGCATATGATTTGGCACACCCCTGTGAATACCCCTCAAAATGCTGAAATCGCAGCCCGCGAAATTTTAACCAGTCAACCATGCCCTACCACCGTTTTATGCATGAGCGACGTATTAGCGCTAGCGGTAATTAGAGTCGCAAAGTCAATGAACATTGCTGTTCCCACTCAGTTACAAGTCGTTGGTTTTGACGATATTCCCGAGTCGGCTCGCAATGAACCGCCGCTAACAACGGTTTGCCAACAAAGTATAGAAAAGGGTCGTTTAGCCGCGCACTTATTGTTGGAAACAGGGCACGAAAAACGGCATAAAGTTGAAACAAAATTAATGATAAGAGGCTCTACGCTTACTTAGCTTCCGTTTCTTGGCATTAAATATGGGTCTTCTTGGCCCATCTAATGCTATTTTGGGCTATCAGAGGCTATCGATCTTTCGTTATTAAATCTCTTCTGGAAAATAAGCAACGAAAGCCAACCCGTCCTAAATGTCCATCATCTGAACCAGGCCAGCCACTTCTTTAATATGCTTACAACGCAACAATTCATTTAGATACAACTCATTAATTTCTCGAGTTGGACCTACTACCCCGCTCCAATGTCCCTTTTCCAGTTTAGCGGAATACAATGCTTTATCAGCCACCATTGAAACCTGATCCCAAGACAATGCTCTAGGATTTTCGTGATCAAAAGGATAAAAAGCAAAACCCGCTGAACAGGTTAATTGAATTTTCTGCTTAAAATAAAAGAAATTTCCAGCCTTTAACAAACCATATAAATTTTCAATCCAAACACAGGTGTCTTTTTTATCTTTAATTTCACCCACCAGCATAAATTCATCACCGCCCCACCGAATTAAATGAAACCCTTTGGGAATACGATCCTGAATCATTCGCGCTAAATGACAAATGGCAGCATCGCCCGCAGCATGACCAAAAGTATCGTTAATTGGTTTTAAGTTATCCATATCCAGCAACATAATAAGCATATGCTGGGCGTCTTTACCAAGGGTGACATGAGCCTGATCAATTGCGGATAATCGCTTACCTAAATAAGCGTTGAGAAAATGCCGATTATTTAATCCCGTTAAAGCATCAATTCTATAAGCCACTTCCAGTTCATTGTTTAACGCTGTCAGCTTTGTATTTTGTTCTGCCAACTCTTTCGTTCGTTCGGCAACTTCCAATTCAAGTTTCTTTCGTTGTGACTCTTCCTGGGCAAACTTTTTCAATTGATACTGAATAAGCAGCATAATAATAACGCTGATGGTTGCGGCATAGGCACCAAATGCCCAAATTGTCATCCAGGGAGCAGGTTCAACTTTTACGG
The DNA here is from genome assembly GCA_942490545.1 of uncultured Gammaproteobacteria bacterium. Taxonomy (GTDB): domain Bacteria; phylum Pseudomonadota; class Gammaproteobacteria; order Enterobacterales; family Alteromonadaceae; genus Paraneptunicella. The sequence continues at coordinate 33,211 of CALNXX010000014.1, forward strand.
GAAAATGAATCTGAGGTTCACTCCACTTCCCGTGATGATTGGAAGCTTTCACCATAAAAGTGAATTTCCCTGCGGGTAAATTAGTATAAGTAGCACGGCGCAAATTCCCAACACTAACCCAATCATTGTCAAAGTTTTCTAGTTTGTATTGATATTGATTTTTTTCCGGAGCAGCAAAATCAAGGGCGACAAAATCAAAAGCCACAAGGTAGTCATTATACGCCAAGGTCAAATCACCATTTTCATCCTCAGAAAATGACTTATGATTTATGCCGGAAACTGACAGTAATTCCACATTGGGAGGAGATGAATCTATGGGATCGAATTCAGAAGAAAATTGGTTAAAACCATTGCTGCCACCGAAATAAATATTGCCATTTCGCCCTTTCATAACGGCACCAATATTAAAATCGTACCCTTGCAAACCATGACTTTTATCAAAATGCTCAATAACATTCGTAGTCGGATTAAATCGACTCAAACCTTTGTTGGATGACATCCATATACGCCCTTCATCATCCTCCGCAAAGCCATAAACGGTATTACTAAGTAATCCATCTTGTCGTTGAATATGTTTAAACTTAGGCACGCCATTAATGCGATCTTTGTGGGACCAAACATTCACGCCATTACCTTCAGTTGCAATCCAAAAATTGCCTTGGCTATCTTCAAACATGTGCCAAACCATGTCAGCACTCAAACTGGATTTTAATGTAGGATCGTGATTGTAACGTTGGAATTTGCGGGTTTTCACATCAAACTTATTTAAGCCCGCTTCTGTTGCTAGCCATAAATTGCCATCCCGATCTTCATGGATCTGCATTACTTTGTTGCTAGAAAGTTGGCTTTCATCTTCTGGAACCGCGAAAAAGGTTTCGAATCCCGTTGATAGTTTCCTGCTCAGTCCACCATTATAAGTGGTCACCCAGATGTTACCTCGGCGATCTTCAAAAATATCCGTCACACCATTAGCAGGCAAACTGGTGGGGTCGTCTTCACCATGCTCAAAATATTGCCAGTTAAAACTATCATGAGGTAAATAAGCTAATCCTCTGGCGCGAGTCCCAACCCATAAGCCATCCTGCTCATCAACATGCAATGCCATTATCCGATTGTCCGGTAACCCGTTTTCCTTCGTATACAACTGGTACTGAGCATTTTCATGACTGCGTATCAATATTCCGCCGCCGTAGGTAGCAACGACTAAATCATCATTTTGATATTGAGCAAATCCGGTAATCACCGCATGATTGTATTTGTCTGAAACCCGCGGCAAAGTGTGATTAAAGCGATTGGTAATTGGATTCCATTTATTCAGCCCACGAAAAGTACCGAGCCAAAGCAGCCCGCTGCTATCTTCAAAAATACTTAAAATTCGATTGTTGCTTAAGCTGTTTGGATTGGTATCGGAATGCTTTATTTGACGAAATATTTCCCCTTGCAGTATGGCAACGCCATCATCTGTTCCAATCCAAATGTTACCCTCTTGGTCTTCTAGCAAGCTGAGCACTCTATTATTACTTAGGCTGTTGCTAGAACTGGGTTGACTAAGAAAATGAGTAAGTTCGCCTGTATCCACATGGTACCGATATAAACCATCGGACGCGGTTCCTATCCATGCAGCTCCTTTACTATCCATCATTAGGCTACGAACATGCATACTATCGAATTGATTGTCTCCGATTATTTCAGAAAAACGCTTCCAGGTTCCTTGTTCTGGCTCATAAATGCTAATGCCACTGCCATCGCTTCCAACCCATATTCGGCCTTGGCTGTCCTCAGCAAAAGTCGTAATGGATGGATGATTAATACTAGACGACTGTAGCTTAAAATTTACAAATTCATAACCATTTGAAGAAGGTATTATCAAATCCAGGCCATGTTCGAAGGTACCAACCCAGATACGTTGCCCAGAATCGATAAAAAGCGACTGAATACGATCGCTTGATAATTGCTCGGAATCAATGCGTTCAACAGAGGTTTTGTCGGGATCGAGTCGATTTAGTCCGCCGCCGAAGGTCCCTATCCAAATCATTCCTTCAGCGTCTGTGACCATGTCAGTGATGACATCATTGGAAAGGCTTTTGGGGTCGTCCACATCATGCCGGAAAGGGGTGAAAGTAAAGCCATCAAAGCGATTTAAGCCTTCTTCAGTAGCAATCCACAGGAACCCTCGTTGGTCCTGAATGATGCCCCTTACCGTTTCTTGAACTAACCCTTTGTCAATATCATAAACGTCAAAGCGCATTTCTGCGGCCTGCGCAGAACTGATTTTTAAACAAATAATAATGATAAAAACTAAATAACGGATAAACATCGCGCCACGGTTAAAAATTGTTGCATCCGATGTTTTAACAAATAAAAAAGCTCAGGTAAAAGCCTGAGCTTAATTCTTTTTAATATTTCTTAGTTCAAAACCTATTCTTCGTCTACCCAAGGATTGACTGAAATAACCATATTCCCTGTAAAATCAGTCTGTGTGGAGCTGAATTCATGGCCCGCGCTGATTAATGAAGAATCTCTCCAAAGATTGCCATCTCTCCACAAATTCCCATCACGCCAGAGATTACCGTCGCGCCACAAATTGCCGTCTCTCCAAAGATTCCCCGTTGTATCCATGATAGAAATTCCGTCATCACTTGTTGTTGGGCTTAATGCCGGTCCAACATAATGCTCACGGCCTTCAATATCGGCACTCACATTCATATTCTGGTTAGCGCAATTATCTGCCTTGCTATACATAGCTTCTTCAGCACTGACCAAGCCAGCACCTTGTACAAACGCACTCTCTTTACCGGCATCGCCTTCCATTAGAGGTTCTGCGGAATCAATGAGACGACATTTTATTTGGTCGGGCGTTAAATTAGGTTGGTCAGACAACAATAAAGCAACCACACCGGTTACCACTGCTGCGGCTTGAGACGTTCCAGACATGGCGTAGTAGTTACCTGAGACATTAAAATCCGGATATCGCTTGGCAATACTGGAATCTTGACGCATTAAACCTAAAATGTGACCGCCATAGGCGACGACTTCTGGCTTGGCAAATCCTTCCACTGTAGGACCAGCTGAAGAAAAAGTGGCAATATAATCATCTTTTCCTTCACTTGGCGTGTAATTGTCAGTTGCAGCGCCTACAGTGATAACGTAAGGCACGTTACCTGGCACACCGATAGATGGCTCATCTGTCCCGCGATTCCCCGCAGATGCAACTACAACGATTCCTGCTTGCCACGCTTTCATCACCGCAATATTGACCGGGTCATCCCAATAAAAGCTTTGCGCAGGTGCACTAAAAGACATATTCAAAACACCAATGTTTAACACATCTTTGTTTTCAATTGCCCATTCAATACCCTTAATGACATTAACGTAGCTGCCAGCGCCTTCTTCGTCGAATGCTTTGATACCAACCAAATTGACATTGGGTGCAATGCCAAGAAACTCCGAAGAAGCGTCAGTTTTACTGTTGGCAATAATACTACTGATATGCGTACCGTGACCATTTGTCTCACGGACATTTTTCTTAAACTTATCGTTGAAAACGTTGTAGGTGCCTAAAAGTCTCTTGTCGTAATCAGCATTACGATTTAGGCCACTCATTCTACTTATTCCTGTGTCTAATACCGCTACAGTAACCCCATCTCCCAATATGCCCATATCATGCAGCTCATCAGCATCCGTTTGTTCAGGCACAACGGATTGAAGCTCTTTTACTTTCGTACGTGTCGCAGTGACACCCGCAATTTCAACCTGCACATTTTTACTTATGCGTAAGTACCCATTGGTTTGCAGCGCTTTATATTGGTTTTCAGTAAGATTGGCTAAAACGCCATTAATAATCGGCAGCGACTCTTGTATTTCAGCGCCGGCATTAAGAACTCGCTCAGAAGCAGCCAGTGGCGCATTTGCCATGACAATATATTGCTCTGTTTCAGATTCGTTATTCTGGTTAACAATAAGAGTCGTTGTAGCAGCCAGCATTAGGCTTGGTACGGTAAGGGAAAAAAGCTTCATAATAATATCCTTGATTGTACTAAATCATTCTTTATCAAATAAACCGAAGCAATAATGACGCTCGGAGCGAGTAACACGGAATCTTCCTTCTCCAATTTACCCTTACTGCCTACATCTGATTATTTTCTAAATAATGACAACGATGAGGCTACAGTTACAAAAGGCAAAAATCAATCTCCCGCATAATTTTAGGCCGTGGCCTTAACTATTCTTTTTGATCTTTGGGTTTACTCATTCGTAACTGCTTTTGTTGCCGCCATAACGATTATTGGCCATGTAAAACAGTACGAATCCTTGTTGAGCAACTTATGAACTTCGAAACTGCCTACTTACTGCCTGTTACTCTTTAACATCTGTCCATGAGTTAGTTGTAATGTAAGTCGATATTGGGGATTTCGTTAGTAACTGAACGACAAAGTTTGTGACTTTTACGACACGTCACAACGATGAGTTATACTGCTTTGTTTTTAAACGGTTTTAACCTCTATCTGACCTCTGGTCACATAATCTTACCGGTCATTATAGCTACCTTAATGGTTTAATTATTCATCTAACTAACTTACCAAAAAAGTAAATATTAAACCAAAATAACTAAACTAGAGTCGGTAAATATATTGCTCTGCATTGATTTTGTTAGGTTTATTCTAATAAGCCCAAAACCATCTAATTCGATACATTTATTGGAGCAATAGTAAATACGACGTAACGCATGTCGTATTTTTATTAATCAAATATGCAGAAGGTGTGAGATTTCTCACCATTTCAAATATAAAAATGAACAATTATTAACCATTCGAACATAAGAATTGTCTTAATTAAGTGAAAATTCACAAATAAAAGCATTAGAAGTCTAAAGGTGTAGTGCTTTTTGATAAAAAATACATAGCTTTAACCGCATATCTTTTCGCAGTTCAAACATTTTCGAAATGCATAATTAGGCGTTTATAAGGATGAAATAGAGAAAGTAATGGAAAGATTTATAAAGACTCGCCCCCTCCATCAAATAAAAGAGGGAATCATCATATAGAGGTTAATAGCGGTCTATGAGGGCATTAAAGGAAGTCAATACAGGATAGTAATGAACGAAGAATCAACGAAGAATCAACGCAGGGTAAGATCATGAACGTTTTTTAAACAATATAGCTAAGATCTAGTTTACCTATTGGACACACTTAATCTGGCATGATCTTATACTTCCTTTTGAGGAGTGTAAGATGGTCACCAGCGTATTTGAACAACATTTCGGTAGTATTAAAGATCCCCGCCAATTTGCGAAAGTCACCCATAAATTTACAGACATTTTATTCCTGCTTGTTTGTGCTTCTATTGCCGGAGCAACGGGTTGGGAAGATATTGAAGATTTCGGTGAGCTTCATTTTGATTGGTTTAGGAGTAAGGGATTATTTCCGAACAGACTCCCGGCACACGATACAATTGCACGGGTAACATCCCGTGTTGACCCCGTGCAGTTTCAACATTGTTTTATTGGCTGGATGAAATCGGTGGCTGATTTATCTGAGGGGCAACTCATTGCGATAGATGGTAAACGTCTTTGTAGCTCTTACAATCGCAATGATCGTCAATCCGCTATCCACATGGTGAATGCCTTTGCGACCGAAAATAATGTTGTATTAGGACAGATAAAAACAGATAAAAAATCGAATGAAGTCACAGCAATACCAGAATTACTGAGTCTTTTGGATATTAAAGACTGCCTGATTTCTATAGATGCGATGGGTTGTCAAACGGCGATTGCCGAACAAATTGTCGATGATGGAGGGGATTATCTTCTGGCATTGAAAGGTAATCAAAAAACATTATTACAAGCGGTGAAAAAAGCTCTGGCAGGGGCGATTGGTGAAGAAATATTATCGCTTGAGAAAGGACATGGGCGCTGTGAAGCCAGGGCTTATTACGTCATGAGCGCTGAGAAAATTACTGCCGAATTCCCTCAGTGGAAAGGCTTAACAAGTATTGGTGTTGCTTTGGGATTTCGTCAAATCAAAGGCAAGGAAGCATCACTGGATTACCGTTACTACATTAGTTCGGCGAAACTATCCAAAGCCCGTTTTGCTAACGCGGTACGAAGTCATTGGGCTGTTGAAAATAGCCTTCACTGGGTTTTAGATGTATCAATGAAAGAAGATGCCTGTCAGATATACAGAGGAAATGCTGCGGAGGTGTTGTCGGGAGTCAGACATCTTGCTTTGAATATGTTGCGAGCAGAAAGGACCAGAAAAATCAGTATACCGCGCAAACAGAAGCGGGCGTATGGTAGCCCTGATTATCTTGAGAAGGTTTTAGTGGCAGGAATGAATGCTGTTGGCAAAAATTAAACTCTCGTGCTCTCACCCTGAGAATCAACGCATCAATTCTAATGCGCTAATTCTCTAAGGTCTGTTGATCTTCTGAGGTCTGTTGATCTTCTGAGGTCTGTTGATCTTCTGAGGTCAATTTGAGCACGAAAGATCAACAACATCTAGATTTTCAGAGATTTTTCACCACGAGACAAGCCACAAACACCTGTTCGTGACGCCTCCACAAGATCGGTGTACTCTGACATTGCATTTAAGAAGGCATCCATCTTCTCGCTAGAGCCTGTCGCCTGAATGGTGTATGTTTTTGCACTCACATCAACGATTTGCGCTCTAAAGATATCGACATTGCGTTTCACTTCCGCACGTACTTTCTCATCTGGTGTTGCAACCTTCAACAACATTAACTCACGTTCCAGATGATCACCTTCAGTCAAATCAATAACCTTAAATACATCAACCAGTTTATTGATTTGCTTGGTTATTTGCTCAATGACTTTATCATCACCATGAGTCGTAATCGTTAATCTTGATAAGGTTGGATTCATCGTGGTAGCAACGCACAATGAATCAACGTTATAGCCGCGCTGTGAAAATAAACCAATGATACGTGACAAAGCTCCAGGTTCATTTTCCATTAATACTGAAATAATCCGTCTCATCTTATGTGCGCTCCGTCTTACTTAAATACATATCAGCGATAGCACCATGCTTAATTTGCATAGGATACACGTGTTCTTTTTCATCAACGGTAACGTCTACAAATACCAACTTGTCGGTATAAGAGAAACACTTCTCCATAGCGGCATCGAGTTCTGATGGATGATCCACTTTAATACCAACGTGGCCATAAGCTTCAACCAACTTAACGAAGTCCGGCATCGATTCCATATAAGAATGTGAATGACGGCCCTTATAAACCATGTCTTGCCACTGCCTTACCATTCCCAAAGAACGATTATTGAGACAAATAATCTTAATGGGCAAGTTATACTGCAAACAAGTAGACAGTTCCTGAATGTTCATTTGAATACTGCCGTCACCCGTCACCACGGCAGATATCGCATCAGGGAAGGCGAATTGAACCCCCATCGCCGCAGGCAAACCAAACCCCATCGTGCCCAATCCACCGGAATTAATCCATTGGCGCGGTTTAGCGAATGGGTAATACAAAGCCGCAAACATTTGGTGCTGTCCAACGTCAGAGCTAACGTATGCTTCGCCTTTAGTGTGTTTGTATAAGGATTCAATAACTTGCTGAGGTTTGAGCAAATCCGCGTTTGATTCATAAGTGAGGCATTGGCGGTCTCGCCATTGCCCTATCTGTTCCCACCAAGGAATTAATTTCTCTTTTTGTGCTGCGCTTTCAACGTCTTTTACATGCTCAGATAATTGCTCCAACACCTTTTCTACCGAGCCCACAATTGGAATATGTACTCTAACGGTTTTCGAAATAGATGTAGGATCAATATCCACATGAATAATGTCGGCATCAGGACAAAATTTATCGATATTGTTAGTAACCCGATCATCAAATCGAGCTCCCAACGCAAGAATGCAGTCGGCATGGTGCATGGTTTTATTGGCTTCAATGGTGCCATGCATGCCCAACATACCAACGAATTGTGGATGTTTCCCCGGTATCGCGCCCAATCCCATAAGAGTATTGGTAACCGGCGCTTGCAATCTTTCAACTAATTCAAGAAGCTGGCCATTCTCTGCGGCTTTTAAGCCACCACCGCCAACATATACAACAGGGCGTTTAGCGGATTTAAGAAGCTGCGCTGCTTTCTTAATTTGCTTACTGTGGCCCCTTTCTGTCGGATTATAAGAACGAATTGAAATTTCATTTGGGTATTGATACGGATGCGATTCTTGAATATTAACCACATCTTTTGGCAAATCAATAACAACCGGACCTGGACGACCGCTGTTAGCAATGTAATACGCTTTTGCAATTGCTTTAGGGATATCCTCGGCTTTTTTCACCAAGAAACTATGCTTTACGATGGGCCTAGAACATCCCACCATATCAGTTTCCTGAAACGCATCTTCACCAATATGTGAAGACGCTACTTGCCCAGACAACACCACCATTGGAATAGAATCCATATAAGCCGTAGCAATACCGGTAATGGTATTGGTGGCCCCTGGCCCTGATGTAACCAGAACGGTGCCCGTTTCACCCGTCGCTCTAGCAAAACCATCAGCCATATGAGCAGCGGCTTGTTCATGACGAACGAGAATGTGTTTGACTTCGTCCTGTGCAAACAATGCATCATATATATCAAGCACTGCACCACCGGGATAACCAAACACATATTTGACCCCGGAGTCCCGAAGTGCCCTGATCACCATCTCGGCTCCTGACATCATTTCCACTGAACAACTCCTCAAGAATTTGTTTTAAAATAACCTAAATATGAATATAAGGGACTTAAGAGTAAGAAGAAACCATTCTTAAGATAAAAATGCAATTACATCCTTAATATTGGCTATAAACATGATAAATATCGCTAACATTTCATTAACATCTGTTCAATATGAAATATTTCGCCCAATTTTATTAACTTTGGCATCAAAACAAAACGCCACCTTTACTATTGAGCCAATAACGACAGAGAGAACACATCAAAAATATAAGCCGATGCAGTAATTTAGCTCTAATAAGGCCTAAAATTGAAATCAAAGGCTTTACTTATCTGAATGTATGACGAGGGAGTAACCTTAATTGAAAAGCTGGGCACAAATATTTGTGATTTATCTAGAATGACAATCACTCTTTTTATAAGCACCCTGCAAAGTAGCCTGTAGAAGATGAGGGTAATCTACGAATCATTTTTTTGTTTGTGATAAAAACCATAACCTCCCAAAACCAAAGACACCAACAAAATGACAAGACTCCCTACAAACACCCTTTTCACCATTTGAGGCAATGTATTACGAAGCATAAACATATCAGGATAACCAGTTTCCCAAGTAGTCCATTTCCCGGCCATTTTTGAAGCAAAAGCGTTTTTATTGCCGGTTTGAACCATCACAAAACCATTTCCAGTAGCTGGGTTTATTCTTGCAGAAGAGTTCAGAATAGGCGATCGACCACCATGACCCACAATAAAGTCACTCGCACCATTGTTAGCAAATAACATCACTCCGGCTCCCCAAATATCCAACCCTTGTACATCGGCCAAGGGTTGTCTCATTTCCAAAAGAGTTTGATCAGATAAAACCCGTTTTAACGGGCTATTTAAAACGGTTGAGGGCATTTGAGAAATTACAAATTTGGCCAAATCATTGGTTGTGCTATATAACCCCGTAGCAGCCAAAGAAGTGTAATTTGGATAAACCTGTAGTGCTTTATTTTCACCGAAATATTGGGCTAAGTCAGGCGAGTTTCGATCCAGATAATAAAAGGTTCTTTCCATGCCTAGTGGTGTAAATATGGCTTTTTTCATATAGTCAGCAAACGACATTCCTGTCACTTCTTCGATGATCAACTGGGTCAAATTATAACTGCCACCGGAATACTTCCATTGTTTCCCGGGCGCCATTCCAACTTCAACCCGACCACTTTTGTCTGGCTCAGCATCTTTCGCCTGCGTGAGATGCTCAACAAGTGGCTGCACCGGTGTGCCGGGAGGAAATCCATCATGGCCTAATCCATCGGTAATTCCCGCAGTGTGGCTTAATAACCTCCGCAAAGTTACACCGTCGTTATCGAATTGACTGGGAGGCAATTCCCAACGAGTCAGATAAGTTGAAACGGGCTCATCCAGATCCAACTTGCCGGACTCTACCAACGTCATCACGCCAGCAGCTGCAACCCATTTACCTAACGATGCCATACCAAAAACACTGTCGTTCGACACTCGCTTTCCTTTTGACACATTGTATTGGCCTACAACTTCCCCGCTTTCAATAAGCACCATGGATGCATTGCCTTGATATCCCTTATCGATCTGCTTTTTTATTTCCCCGACAAAAGCAGCGGTATTTCCAGACTCTGCTATCGGCTCCAACCCCCAGCCATTAGTCGTAACTAGATAGTTAGCCCCACCCCAAACAACAATTAATAAAACCGTTGCAGAAAACCCAATCAATAACTTGTTCACAAACATCACCCGCCTTTAATATTGACGTTAAGTCTGCCTAATGAATGTTGAGTTATTGACGGCTTTTGCACGAATTGCATCTGGCGTGCATAAACAGCATTTAACTAAAACTAAACTGCCTTATACTGCAAACTAATTATTATCCCTCATTGAGAGACTGTATTTGTGTTTTGCCAATCTCGCCTGCTAGCCCAATATTTAATGATGGCACTGTTATGTTTTTGCAGCTTTCTTCCAGCGGTAGCACAAGCGAAAGACACAATTAACTTTCCCTTTATTAATAGCTTTAAAGCTTTACCCATGAGTCAATTGCATGAAATAACATGCTCAGAACCCACCCTTGATGACAGCAATTGGCCCGTTTTAAAATTTACAGATATAAAGCAACAAAAGCATTTATGTGTAAGAGCAACAATTAATCTCGAAGAAGAGTTAGCGGAACCAGAGACGACAGAAAACAACGTGATTTTCATTTCAATTCTTGCGGCATATAAGCTGTATTGGGATGGAGAATTACTGCATAAAAACGGGACAGTCGCAGCCACAGAAAACGAAGAAAAAGTAGGCTCATTTCGGCATATCATCTCCCTGGATCGCGACATGCTAACCACAGGAAAACACCTTTTCGCAATGGAGCTATCAACCTTTAAAGTTAATGAATCCATATCGAACATTGCTTATTTATTATTAATAACCGACCACCAAGCGCTGTCAAACACCATCCTTTTTATTAGCAACGCTACATCCATATTAATTGGTGCCTTGATTATATTGTTTATTCTATTTCTCACGTTGTACGTCACCTATAGCCGACAACACACGCTACTGATATTTAGTCTTTTATGTTTATCCAGCGCAGTTTTGTTAATCGCCGAGCAATGGAAACTATGGTTTTCGTATCCCTACGATTTTCACTTAACCAGACTAATAATGGTGGTATCCATTACTTTTATTGTCAGCTTGCTACTGCCGCGCTATTACCTGTTACAACACCGAATAACCCCCAAACTACCGTGGTTTGTGTTAGCAATAGCATGCGCAGTTGGCTGTTTATTATTGGCTGAAGATTACGATACTCGTAGCCAATGGTTATTTGTAGTATCACTCTCAATAAGCTTATTAATTAATCTGTGGGGGATTAAATCTAAAAGACCCTATGCGATTCCTTCATTTATAGTGTTGTTATTATCCTTGGCAATGTTAATTGCCTCCCCTCTATATTTTCTTGAGTTTGGTTTCGGCTTAGCCATAGCATTAGTCATTGTTTCCATTTGGTTTTCACTGATCGACCAAATGAAACAGCAACGAGACAAATCCCTCGAAACAGCTAAACTCAAAGGAGAATTACTCCGGCGTAATCTACAGCCTCACTTTTTGATGAATTGCCTAACGCAAGTTCAAGAGCTTATCGATACCGCTCCTGCACAAGCAAATCAATTTGTTGGGGAATTAGCCGATGAATTTAGAGCATTGGTTCAAATGAGCACTCAAAGTACAGTCCCGTTAAAACATGAAATTGAACTATGCCAAAAACACCTGAATATCATGTCGGTTAGATACCAAAAAAACTACCAGTTAGATGTCACCGGAAATAGCCACAATGTACTGGTTCCCTCCGCGATACTGCATAGCCAAATAGAGAATTGCTTCACTCATAACCGAATTCAACACAACCAAAACCTAAGCTTACAAATAGAATCAGACAATGAGTGGATCAAACTCATCCTTAAAACGCCTATCGAGTCTGATGTTAACCATGAAGGATTGGGCATTGGCGAAGACTATATTCGCAGTAAACTGGAAGAAACTTGTGGTGAACATTGGCAACTAAAAAGTGAACAATTAGGAGATTTTTGGGTAACCCATTATCGGTACAAGCTCGATAAATCAGAACTCAATCAAACAAAACTAAAACCAGCATGAAAATCATAATCGTTGAAGACGAACCTCTGGTCCAACAGCGAATAGAAAGATTTGTTCGGGAGCGACTCTCTCGGGAACAATCGGCACAGCAAAGTTTCAAAATCACCTGCTTCGATTCATTGGCAGAAGCCGACGACTTTCTCTCTCAGCAAGAAATCGACTTACTTCTGCTCGATTTAAATCTGCATGGACAAAACGGATTTGAACTGCTCAAAAAGCAACTAGCACAAGGCTTTCATACCGTCGTCATTTCTGCCTATGCTGAAAAAGCAGTCGAAGCATTTGAATATGGGGTATTGGACTTTATCCCAAAACCATTCACCCAAGAACGGCTAAATAAAGCGCTGGACAAAATGCAAGACAACCAACTCCGAAGCCATTATGGATGTCGATTTCTTAGCATTAAAAAACTCGGCGCAATTGAATTAGTCCCGGTTGCCGATATTCAATACATACAGGCAGATGGCCACTATAGCCAGCTATACCTAAAACAAGAAAAATCGCCGCTACTACACAGTAAAAGCATTGAAAATATATTCTCGCTACTACCAGAACAATTCGAGCGCCTACATCGCTCATACATCGTTAACATGAATGAAGTAAAAAGATTAACGATAGAAACCGGGAGCCGTTACCAAGCACAACTACAAGATGGCACGCTAATACCCATTAGCCGTTCTAAGTTTGAGATAATTCGGAGCAAACTGGATTCAAATTAATGCGGGAGCCCTAAATAGAGGCGCTCTATCAACCGCTTTTATGATTGAGCTTTTCAAATCCAGCATAAGCCCTACCTCTTAGGATTAAGTAAAATAACTCAGGATCGACTTCTCAAATTCTTCAATGATGCGCTTTGACTAACTTAATCAATGTAACTTTATCAGGAAAATCCTTTACTCCTGACATTTTCGACACCAAATAATCTGAACTCAGGATAAGAAACATCATTAATTGAAAATAATTTTTTACCTATTAAATCAATGTGTTAATAATCAATTGTTTTGGATTTTGGTCCAACACTGATAGATAGTATCGTAGATAAGTGTGTAGGTATTATCGGAAGGTGGGTGAGCGTTAATAACTCCCTACCCTGATGGTATTGCAAATGTTTTCAAGGCGAGCATCGCCGTGGTCAAACAACTAAAAACAATGCCAAGTAAAAAACTTAATCACCCGAAATGAGCATATAACTACCCTATCAATACGTAAAAATTTAAATTAGGATAGAGCAACAGACAAAAATAAAGCCAGATTATTTTACCTGACGATGAAAAATAATATGTTTTTAAAACCGATCGCAACAACCAATCAGAAAAGTGAAATTAAAGCGCTCATTCCTCTGCTTATTGATAAGGTAATTAATGGGATTAGTGAAGAAGATCTTTCATTAACTGGTGGAGTGTGCGGCCAACTTATTTTTCTTAATACGTGCAAAAATGCCAATCCATCATGGATAAGCAATGACGCCTATGATCACGTAATTAATTTACTTTTTAAGCACGCATCAAGCTATCCATTTGATAGTTCGTTAGCCAAAGGATTAGCGGGACTAGGTTGGACTCTGGATTGCATCGGTTTTTCTGACGAAAATGATTTCAACAGTGATGTAAATGAATGCTTGCTAGAAATACTAAAACCGCCAATCTGGAAAGGTGAATTCGAGTTTTTATATGGCCTTGCTGGCATTGGTGTATACGGGGCATGTCGAATTGACAAGCCACACGGTCGAGAAATTGCAGAAAAAGTTCTACACCACCTCATTGCACTCGCTACCACATCGCCAGAAGGAACTTATTGGGAAACCAAACCTTCATCACACTTTTTCCGCGAAGATATTCCCAGCCCTCAATTAAACTTGGGCGCCGCCCATGGCAACTGTTCTATTTTGGGCTTTCTGATAAAGCTCGCTGAAAACAACATTGCAACCGATATTGTCCTCCCGCTGCTTCAAGCACTATGTAATTGGTTAGTTGCGCAACAGCTTGATCCAGAAATTGCTGGTGGTTACTTTCCAGCCTTTGCGGGCAAAACCAAAACCAGCCGTATGGGATGGTGTTATGGCGATTTAACCACATCACTACTTCTACTAAGGGCAGCTCAAGTATTGGATGATGAGCCTTTACATGTTTTAGGGTGCGACGTGGCCAAACTAAGCACCAAACGTAATGAAGAAAACGGGGCTGTGGTAGATTCAGGGCTGTGCCATGGCAGCGGGGGTATTAGTGTTATTTATCAACATATCGCCCGATACACTGACGCACCGGAAATAACTGAAGCAGCCCAACAGTGGCTGCAAATAACACTGAACCGAGCCGCCCTAAAACCAGATTTAAGCGGGCTTTTACAAAACATAGACGATATCCCGAAAGAACGCATCGCTAACTATAAGGTAGGTGATTTCCTTATGGGGCACGCCGGAATAGGTTTATCGCTCTTGGCAGCCATATCAGAGGAACCCGTTAATTGGGGTTCGTCACTCATGCTGTCATAAGGCAACCAATAAATATTGATATGAATAAACAGCAACGCTCAGCCTCAAATGCTCAATTCAGTCCCGCTGAATTCTTCGTGTTGCGCACGCCTAAAATGAGTGAAGAAAAACTGTTAAATTGGCAGGGAACCAGAACAGAACTAAGACAACAATTGCGCGAATGGGCCAACAACCCTGTAGTAAAAGAAGCGTTGCACCTAGCTTCCCCCTCGCTGAGCCAACGCTTGCATTATTGGTTTGATAAGCCTGAAAGCGAGCGCGGGAAGAAGATCGAACAATCGTTAACCAAGTACTTTGTACGCATGACCAGTCGCTGCACACCTTTTGGCTTATTTGCAGGGGTAAGTTTAGGCAACATAAAAGACAACACACACTTAGCTTTAAACGACACAATTGAAAAACGCCACAGCCGTCTGGATTCACTAATATGGTTTGAATTAAAACAGCACTTGCTCACCAACAAAGCGCTCGTCAGCAAACTGATTATTAAGCCTAATCAAAGCTTGTATTTACTGGGTGAACGCTATCGCTATATCGAAGCTTACAGCCGAGACAACAAGCAACAATATCAACTAAGCTCCTTCACCAACACGCCCTATATTCAGCATATTCTAGATTGTTGTAAGGAAGAACATACGGCCAAACAAGTGGCTGAAAAGCTTTGTCAGTTCGACAATGAAATCGACCTACAAGACGCCGAAGATTTCATGTTCACATTAGTTCAAAACAACATTATTTCCCCCCAACTCCCTTACTACCTTACCCATCAGCAAGCTGAACAGGTTTTCATCGACACATTGGCCGCTATTGAAAGTACCCCGCCTGAAAATGAGCAACTTGAAAATAAAGATATAGAAAGCAATGAAGTACAAGCCACATTACAACGCTGCCTCAAATTGTTGGAAGAAGCCGATGTAAACGGGACCAATAGTGTTGAGCATTACGGGAAAATACAAACCGAACTACACAAACTGCCAATTGAAACCAAAGAGAGCAAATCCATACAAATCGATTTGTACATGGACACCCCAAACCTAGCGTTGTCTCAACGATTTTGTAACAGCCTGATTAAAGACATAACCCTGCTCAATCAAATTGCGCCTGCCACCAAAGACTTATTCAGCGACTTCAAAAAACAATTTGTGGCGCGATACGAGTACCACGCCGTACCTTTAAAACAAGCGTTAGACGACGAAAGTGGCATTGGTTTTTCACAAAACAAAGGGGTAGAAACCCCCTTGCTAGCTGGCATACCACTATTTAATGGGGCTGTTTTTAATAACACTATAGAGTCCCAAACGGGATGGTCAGCGCTAGACAGCCTACTCATGGACAAATTTAGCCTCGCAGAATTTGAAAATGCACAAGAAATCGAGCTAACTAAAGAAGATATTGCCGGCATCGCAACTCAAAACGCAAATAAATCAAAAGGCATGCCCGTAGCATCAATGTATGGCTTGATAACACTGTACGCAAACTCCGAACAAGACGTAGAAAGAGGCAACTACCAAGTAAACATGTCAGGGTTTTCAGGCCCTTCGGCAGCAAATATGCTGGGGCGCTTTTGCCATCTTGATAACAAACTACATAATGCCGTACAACATGAATTGGAATGGGAAGCCCAGCAATATGACGGAGCTATATTGGCTGAAGTTGTGCATTTACCAGAAGGACGCGTTGGCAATGTTATCGCCCGGCCAGTACTGCGAAACCACGAAATATCCTTCCTGTCAGACCAAAACACTCAAGAGGCTGAGCAAATTGCCCTTAATGACCTGTATGTTTATATTGAAAATGACCGCGTTAAATTGTGGTCGCAGCAGCACCAAAAAGAAGTGATCCCACGCTTAAGTAGCGCTCACAACTTCAACAATAATAGCTTAGGTATTTATCGCTTTCTATCCAGCCTACAATATCAGAAAAGCCATTATCCCAGGTTCAGTTTACCCAAGCCCATTCAACAAATGCCTTATTTTCCGAGAGTCACCCTAGGCAAGCTAATATTATCACCGCAACGCTGGCGCATTCCCCGCAAAGATCTTGAAGCATTAACAAAGCTGGACGACACTCAATTTCCAGAACAAAGCCGTGCGATGACTGAAAAATATCGGCTGAGTGAAGTTTTAATCTATAAACGTGCAGATTTGGTATTAACGTTAACATTGCAAAATCCGCTGCTGGTTAACATGCTGCTATCAGAAACGCGGGGTCAAAAAACCATTGTATTGGAAGAAAAGCATCCCAACAGCCAACAGTATCTAACCACCAAAAACGGGCAGAGCACTAACCACGAAATACTCATGCCACTGCGTAATACAGCCTTCAAATACAAGGCAACCAAGCAGCTACCACCGCTGTTTAACGACCAAAAACGAGCTAGTTCCGAATATCAATGCCGGTTTTTACCCGGAGACGAATGGCTGTGCGCAAAGATTTATGCCGGCTATGAAGCAGTAGATAAACTACTCAGCGGCGTATTAGCAGACTGGCTAGCGGACCTTAAAGAAAAACAAATTATCAATCATTTCTTCTTCCTTAGATTTTCTGATCCCGACTGGCACATCCGCCTCAGAATGCAAATTAACGACCCCACACAACGCGCCCAAGTACACCACCAACTGGGAACCAAAATAAAGGAAGCGGAAAAAAAAGGTATTGTGAACCGCATGGAAATAATCCCGTATCTGCGTGAAACCCAGCGCTACGGCGGCACACAAGGCATGCTATTAGCTGAAGAACTATTCACGCTAGACAGCCTCTGCTGCTTACGCCTTCTACATAAAATACCAGCCGGCGATGCAAACCACCGTTGGCAAGTCACCTTATGGGGCTGTGAACAACTTCTGCAAGGACTGGGATTAACAGACGAACAAAAATACCAATGCATTCAAATGATGCGTGAATCCTATGGCCGAGAATTTAACGAAAATGGCAAACTAAGAAATGCAGTAGGAACCCAATACAAAAAACATCAGCCACAAATAAATAAACTGCTATCAGGAGAGATCCCAAAAGGATTTAACCAATGCCACGACATACTCGTAGAGCGGAACCTGAATTTGTCGCAGTTGGGTAAAGCGCTGAACAACCTACATAAAAGTGGCGAACTTACACTGTCAATTGAACAAATTGCAACCAGTTACTTACACATGTTTACCAACCGAATGCTGCAATGCAAAGGCAGGGAACATGAATTGGTTATCTATGACTTTATTTTAAGGCATTACAAACAACATAAGCTAAGAGAAAAAGCATGAACATAGCCAGTGGTGTTTATATCGTACACACAGACCAAGTGACCCACCCGGGCGGATGTTAATTCGTTCATTTCAAAGTGGCGAGAATTTTAAAAACGAAGGCTATCCCAGTAAAGGGCAAGCGTTGTTTTTATAACGAAAACCAGGAAGGCAGCAGTTCTTTAATGCTGGGTTGTATCAGCAATTTTTACCTGTATCAAAACATTATAAATCTAACGTAATTAGGAGTTAAACCTTATGAACGATAAGAAAGAAAACAAATTGATACTAGACAAAGAAGCAGTTATTCAATTGTCTGAAGATGAAATGGAACAAGTAGAAGGCGGAACACTTCCACCAACGTGGACAGCCCCATTCACCAACTGCTTATGTGAAAGCTAGGCAACTGGCTAGAAGTATATTTGGAAAGTAAATGCCTGCCTGCTTAGCGGGCAGGCATTGATAATGTATAAGAAACCGGGAAGGTGGTTGTCTTTTGATGCTTGGAAGCATCGGTAGATTGTTATTTTCCATTGATAGTAAAACAACAATACAGCTAATTTAAGAGAGAAAAGATGATGAACGAAAAAGAACAAAAATTAAATTTAGATAAAGAGACCATAATTCAGCTTTCCGAAGATGAAATGGAAAACGTCAATGGTGGAATATTGAAGGGAGAAAGCCTATTCAATACCGTATGCGACATGTGTAATGAAACCAAATTAGAAATATAGTTTGAATAAAGACACAATTATTCAATTGAGCAAAGACAGAGAAAAGCTCTCTAAAGATGATATGCAAAAATCCTAACACAGACGAATGATGCGACTTCATCACCAACACTTGCTCATAAATAAATTGATTAGAAGAAAGTGGAAAGTAGTAGAACAAAGTGTACTTGTGTTTTTGCTCAACCACTTTCCAAGTTCTTCTTTAACCACTCATTTGATAAACAACAGAGGTACTAACTTACTCCGTGAAACCATTTCCCCTAATACGCCAACTTGATGTTATGGACTGCGGCCCTACCTGCTTAATGATGGTATGCAGGTATTTTGGCAAACGCTTCAGCCTTAATCACTTGCGTGAATTGTGCGACAAAGGCCAGCAAGGCGTTACTTTGCTTGGCATAAACAACGCAGCGTTGGACTTAGGCTTAAAAACCTATCCTCTGAAGTTAAGCAGTGACACGTTTCTGAAAGACGCCATGCTGCCCTGCATTGTGCATTGGAAGCGCAATCACTATGTGGTGGTTTACAAGATCAAAAAAGACAAGGTGTATATAGCCGACCCTGGTGGCGATAAGTTAGCTCTCAGCAAAGAACAATTTCGTGAGCATTGGGCTGACGAAACCGGCCATGGTATCGCGCTTTTCTTAGAGCCAACCAGCAAATTTGAAGAACAAGAAGGCAACCATCAAAAATCAACAGGTGGTCTCAAACGCCTATTCTCTCACCTTCTTCGTTATAAAAAATTTCTCGGCCAGTTAGGCATAGGCGCACTACTTGGCTCAATACTGAACCTTATTTTCCCCTTCCTCACCCAAGCGCTAGTTGACCACGGTATCGGCAACCGAGATGTAAGCTTTGTTTACGCCATATTAGCCGCACAGCTTATGCTTTTTTTCAGTCGCACCGCTACCGAATTTATACGGGGTTGGATATTGGTACACATGGGAACCCGTATCAACATTGCAGTAATTTCTGAGTTCTTAATGAAATTAATGCGGCTTCCCCTATCCTATTTTAGTCGTCGCAATTTAGGCGATGTTTTGCAGCGCGTTGCCGATCACAACAAAATAGAAGAGTTTTTAACCTCACACTCCTTCGGCATTGTTTTTGCGCTACTCAACCTGATTATTTTTAGCATCATAATGGCGGTATACAGCGGTACTATCTTTATGGTTTTCTTCTTTGGCAGTGTCGGCTCTATTGGTTGGGTGTTGTTGTTTTTAAACCGCCGTAAAACCTTGGATTACGAAAAGTTCGCTCACATGAAAGACAATCAAAATACCGTAGTGCAACTCATCAACGGTATGCCAGAAATCAAACTCAACCAATCAGAAGAAAGCCAACGCTGGGGCTGGGAAGCCATTCAAGGCAAGCTGTTTCATGTACGCCTAAATGCGTTAGCAATAGAACAATACCAGCAAGCCGGCACCTTGTTTTTAAACGAAGGCAAAAACATCATCATTACCTTTTTAGCCGCTTACCAAGTTATCAACGGTCAGCTCACACTGGGTATGATGATGGCCATTACCTATATTCTTGGGCAGATGAATGCCCCCATAGAACAACTCATCCAGTTTATTCGCTTAGCGCAAGACGCCCAAATTAGCATCGACCGTTTAAGCGAAATACAAGATATGCAGGATGAAAAAGACCTGATGGGTGTGGAACTAAGTAACGCCATACCAGATGCCGACATTGAGCTAAAAAACATTTGTTTTAAATATTCTCGCCACGATCGAGATAACATTATCGACCATTTAAACCTTACCCTGCCCTTTGAAAAAACCACCGCCATAGTGGGTGCCAGCGGCAGCGGTAAAACCACCTTAATGAAGCTGCTATTGAAGTTTTATCCCATTAATGAAGGGCAAATTGTTATCGGTGGGCAAGACTTTAACTTTACTGACCCCGACGCTTGGCGCAGCCGCTGTGGAGTGGTAATGCAAGACGGCTACATCTTCAGCGATAGCATAGCCAAAAACATTGCCATGGGTAATCAACGTGTTGATTTTCAACGGCTGCATCAAGCAGCCCAAACCGCCAACATTTATGACGAAATTCAAGCACTGCCACAAGGCTTTCACACCAAAATTGGCCAAGAAGGATTAGGGTTAAGTGGCGGACAAATGCAACGTGTACTTATTGCCCGAGCCGTTTACAAGAACCCAAGTTACCTGTTTTTTGATGAAGCCACCTCAGCCCTAGACGCCAATAACGAAAAGAAGATACAAGAAAACCTCCAAAACTTCTTTAAAGGCCGCACAGTGGTGATCATTGCCCATCGCCTTAGCACCGTAAAACACGCCGACCAAATCATCGTATTAGACCAAGGAAAAATAGTAGAAAAAGGAACTCACGCCGAACTCAGCCAACAAAAAGGCCACTACTACAACTTAGTCAAAAACCAACTGGAACTAGGAAACTAATGCCAAACGCAGCTGCATTTGAAGACAACGCCATCGAGTACATTGTAGGACGACAACCTTCATGGATTGTGCGCAGTGGAATTGGGCTAATCTTCGTTATTATGATGGTCTTACTGGCAGTTTCCTGGTTTATTCAATACCCCGACCGTATCACCAGTAACATCACGCTAACGACACAACATCCGCCTATTCAATTAATCGCCAAAACCAACGGGCGGATCATGCAATTGTTCGTAAATAACGGGCAAACGGTTAAGCAAGGTGACAAGCTAGCCCTACTGGAAAGCAATGTTGAATATGCCAGCGTTATCGAACTAAAAAAACAGCTTGAAAGAGTTAATGGCAACCAAGATCAGTTGCCTAATCTACTCATTAACGGGTTAGGTGAACTACAAGGAACAGTCAATCAGTTAAATTTGTCTTTGAAAGCGTTACATCGCTTCAACACGTCGCCACACCTTGCCATTAAAATACAAGATGCCAAAGACCTCACAAAACAGTACCTATTACTCAAAGACAAACTCCTTAACAAACGCAGCACCATGCAAGCCAAACTGACACTGGAAAATGAGTTGCTGGCAATAAAACAAGAATTGAACAAAACGGGGCTAGTCGCCGACACCGAGTTAATGGAACTTAAAAACCGCCATTTAGACAAAAAGCTAATATTGGACGACATTGAAATGCAAAGGGAGCTGTTCAACGTGACATTGAAGGAAATTGATCAGCTCCTTATCGAATTCAAACTCGAACACACGGAAAAACATCAGCAATTGCTCAACAGCGTTAACACTAATCTCGCCGCCGTCACCAGCCAAATTGGCCAATGGGAGAAAACCTATTTACTGATTACACCAGAGGCAGGCAAGGTGTCGTTGTCGAGTTATTGGAGCGTTAACCAACAAGTAAAAACAGGGGAAACCGTCGCCAGCATACTCAAAGAAGAAGATCGTAAAATTGGCAAAATGCTCATACAGCAACAAGGTGCTGGCAAAGTAAAAGAGGGACAACGCGTCAATATTGAGTTAGCCAGCTTTCCAGCCATTGAATACGGCTATATTGAAGGCGAAGTGAGATCGCTTTCACTCATTCCCGGCAACGAAGGATACATGGTAGACATACAGATACCCAACGACTTGGTAACAACCGCAGGCCATCGCCTACCTTTCACGCCCAACACCAAAGGAACCGCGCAAATCATCACCAACGAAAGACGGCTAATACAACGGTTTTTCGACAAGGTGATTTATATGGTGAATCGGGCGAGTTAACGGCCATGTTAATCTAGATTAACCTCGACTATGTTTAAGAAAATGAACTGAAACTAATCCTCTACTCAGACTTGAATGGCCCTGAAACAAAGTCGCTGTATTAACGCCATTTGATTATCGATAGCATCGTAGATAAGTGTATGGGTAATATCGTAAGGTTGGGTGAGCGTTAATAACTGCCTATCTTGGTGGTATTGTGATGGAAACAAGATTATCTTTTGTATAATTGAACTCAAAGTGCCCTGTCTGACTTAGCTCACCAGATTCCTGACCAAATGCACTAACGGAAAGCAGCTTAATTTTATCAGGCAATTTCATTCATCATCCTCCTTGAACAATTCCGACAATTCCTCAAACTGTGGGTAGGACTTTTGCGTTTCAACCAACTGTTGTTTTAAATCCATGAAAGTAAGGTAACGCTGAAGATATTTGAGCCCACCCGTAAACACTCCTTTCTCCATCGCAATAATCTGATTACGACTTAGCCCGGTTTGCCCAGAAATATCATTTTGAGTCAAACCCCGTTCCTTACGCATTTCACGCAATAAAGAGCCATCAGACCATTGCTGGGACGGTGAATATGATGAAGCCGATATTGGCATAGTTGCTACAGATACAAAGCATTCTTCTAAATAGTGAGTTAGAAAAAACCGAAAATGCGACAAAAAGTGCCGTTAGTGTTACAAGGATAAATTTCATGTGTTTCTTGGTAATGAAAGCATTAGTTTCGAAGAATTAGCACCACACTACAACAAATCATTTAAGGCAATTCCCAAGCCAAACCGTGTCTGCTTGTGATTGTAATCAATCAGGCTTTCTCCGTACCCGGTAAAGAAACTAGCGTAACCTCTTAGTTTGCCCCATAGAGGGAAAGTTAAGCCAAGTTCGGCAGCACCGTTGTGAGAAGAGAAATTGTAGCGGCCCATAAAGCCTAATTGTATGTCATCCCATTTATAGGCCATGCCAAGCTCATAATGGCCCATATAGTCTTCGATACCCGGATTGTCATCACCGTCTGAATCAAATGGAAATTCCTTTTCGTCTTCACTAATTCGCCACCAAGGCCTTAAAGATAAAGCAAACGCATCTTTTTCAAATAGGAAGTGTCCGTAAACCCGATTCCAACTGCGAGACAGAATTTGTGCGCGCCCGTTAGATTGATGCTCAAAGCCAACCACAAATCCGGTATTACCACCAAATGGATGCCAGTCCAGTGGCGCTATGTAAAAAAGTTCGGGCTGATAGTTACTTTCTCTAAAGGGTTTTGAGATATTCTCTGAATACACCTGCCACCAAGCTTGTAATGTAAAACCAAAGTAAACTCTATCCCCTTCTATCAATAGGCTATTTTCGTTTAAGGGCACTTTAAAGCTAAGTTGGAACTTGCTTTCAAGCTCCTCCAGATTTTCTTCATATCCATCAAAATCAGTATATGCACCTTTATTAATTCGATTAGTCGTTAATGCTGGCAAAATGTAGTTCATTTTATGAGGCGTAATAACGTAGGGGTCAAACTGAGTATTGATTTCAGTTATCAAACGATTGGAAATAGCCCCCGGCTTAAAGTCATCGGTAGATGAACTGACCACTTCCGGCTTATCCACTTCAACTTTATTTGCCGCCTCGCTTGCTTCTGTTCCTTCACATTTACGTCGAATATCAGCAATGGTTAGGTTCTCGTCTCCTGCTGAGTAATGTTTCATCACACACTGGCTGAGCGAGCTTTGCCCCCAAGATAATGTGGAAAATAAGATAAGCGGAAGCAAGAGCCTTAGATTAAACATAATACCCCTTTGCAAATATTAACGGCCAAATAACAGGATAATCCCGCCATAAAATCATGAATAATTATAGAGCATAGCAGCGCAGACACCTGATTTTGTTTTAGGGTAAAAGTCACACTTTTCCTACAATTTGTGAACTGTTTTACTTGTCATTTCCGCGATTTTCTCACCAATAGATTCATCTAATAATTCGGAAGCTGTTGCCAATGTTTTATCCAGTGCGCCTTCAGTATTGGAAGCCAAATCCGCGATGATGGAGTCCACCATATTTTCTGACAACCCCAAGTATTTCCCATGAGAACACCAATGGCGTTTTTGAATATCGTTCCATCGATAGTGTGTATTCTTACTATGGACTTTCATCGCCATATTAATCTTTTCTTTTTGAATATTGCCCGCCCAAAATAGAGATAAACACTCATCACATCAGGATAAATCAATTTTCTACCGATTAAGGGGTATATAGTGATGTAAAACGCCGAGAGATTGCAGAAACAACAGGAAGGATTAAGCGCTTAAACTCTAATGCAGAAACAGGATTGAGCTAAGATTTAAAAGACCGACACAATCGAGTAAAAAGGTGAAAGCCTTCCGCCATAAAGTCATTCAAGGCGATTCACACTAGTACGTTATCTCATCTATTCCTGTGCTTGTATTATTCGAAGAATCGGGAAGGCGCGGTTTACCTCAAACTATGCGCCCCATCACAGCAGAATCTAACATCAGCGTTTTTGACGTACTTTTTGCGGATGGCGGTGATAATGATGGAGAATTTCAAACTTAACAATTGATGTTATATTTCTACGATATGGATATATATAGTACCATCCATACAAAGTAGCTTATTCAATATTCAAAACCTTTTTTAGTCAATAACTTGTTATCAAGGAACCCATGAGATTCATCTCAAATGGACCAGACATCCCCAATCAATTGTTGAAACAACGAGATCTAGGAAGCGTTGTTTTTCTCTGTGGTGCAGGGGTCTCTATTCCTTCTGGATTACCCTCTTTTGAAGCGTTAACCAGAAATATAATAGATAGCCTATCCCCTTCGAACGATTCTCAGGTTTATAAAGCTTTTTCTACATGGAATGAAAAAAATATTCCAGAAAAACAATATTCACGAGTACCGTTGGATCAAGTATTCCATTTACTACAAAAAGACCTGAAAAACGCTGCCAAGGGTATCTGGTCCAAGGCTCGCCAGCGTTCCTTTACCGACCTCAGGCAGCGTCACACAGCCGATCACGGTGCACTGTTCAACCGGGTCCATATTGATCTGAGGGGGACTCAAGCGGAGTTGCACATCCCCACGACCAGTGCTAGCAGCGCATTGAGGGGGATCCATCTGCCTTGTTCGATGAGCAGCTCTACCAGTTTTCCCGTTACCTGACCATTGCTGCGGCCCGGCCCGGTACACAGCCCATGAATCTGGTGGGGATCTGGGCAGAGGGTCTTGATGCGCCCTGGGGCGGCAAGTGGACCCTGAACATCAATGCAGAACTGAATACCTGGCCTGCTGAGACGACCGGCCTGGCTGAATGCTCCCGAGCCGCTGCTGCAACTGCTGGAGGACCTGCGGGTCACGGGACGCACGGTGGCAAAGGAGCATTACAACTGTCGCGGTTTTGTGGCTCACCACAACACGGATCTGTAGCGGCGCCGCTGCGTGGTTGACACAGCCATCCACGGCCTGTGGACCATGGGCGCAGCCTGGCTCTCTCGGCATGTTTACGAGCATTACGATTTTTCATGCGACATGGATTATCTGCGTCAGTCCTATCCCACAATCAAGGAGGCGGCCCTGTTCTTTGTTGATTTCCTGACTGTGGATCAGGATGGATATCTATCGACCTGTCCGGCGATTTCATTTGAACAGGGATTCCGCAAGACAGATGGCACGGTGGGGCGTTTGACCTATGGCCCGACCATGGACAATCAGATCCTGCGTGACCTGTTTACCAACTGTATCAATGCAGCCGAGATGCTGGGTATTGATGAGGATTTCCGGCAGCAGATAACGGAGATTCGTGCGAAACTGCGTGCCACGCAAATTGATCCGGAAACTGGCCGGATCATGGAATGGGCTTTTAGAGCAGAGAAGACGGGCAGGCAGGGCCGTCAGAGCTGCGGCCAGACCGCGCCCTTTGTGGGCCGTGTCCCCTGGGCGCTTCAGATCACCCCACAGGACACGCCCGCATTGGCTCAGGCAGCCGTGAAATATTTAGAGTACCATATACCTCGCATCTACGACTATGAAACAGGTGGCAGTTGGGTGACCGGAACCCTGCTCAATCTCTGGGCCAGACTTGGCTGTGCCGACCAGGCCTATGCCACGGTCAATAAGGCGATTACAGAACGGCTTTATCCAATCTGATGATGCATTTCTACGCGCAGGACTATTTCCAGATCGACGGGAATATGGGCACCACTGCGGGGATCACGGAAATGCTCTTGCAGAGTCACAGGCTGACAGAGGACAAACAGGGTGATCCGATCATTGATCTGCTGCCAACCCTTGCCCGAGGCCTGGCCAACGGGTTTGGTGAAAGGGCTGCGGGCACGTGGGGCCTTTGAGGTCGATATCGCCTGGGACGATGGTCGTCTTACTACAGCGAATATTACCTCCCTCAAAGGTACACCCCTGACGGTTTCCTATCATGGCAAATCCGTGCAGTATGAAGACGCAAATCGCCCGAGCAGTAATAGTGGCGCGTGAACTAGTATATCGCCAGAGTATTTTGAATGGCCAAGGAACTTTCGCCGAAATCCTAGAATAGTGTTCTATCTTGGGGGGCCCTCAAAACGGCAGTTCAGATAAGGATATCGGCAGATGAAGTATATTGAAAACATGCAAGGTCCCGTTTCTTGAGTGTTGTCTCTGGTATTGGCTGGCATCCTCATTCGGTGCACTCGAGAGTTGACCAAGACCCTTTGTACGTGGCGGCCAGTTCAAGGATCTGATCCTGCCCATGCCGATTATCGATGGATTGGAATCTGAAGGGATCTGGGGCAATGAGAATGTGGTACCCCGTGACAAGGACAATGGCATCGAAGACAACCAGTGGTGCTATTGGGGCGGCAATCCCATTTTAGGCAAGGACGGAAACTATCACATTGCCGTTTGTCGGTGGCCGGAAAACACAGGACACATGGGCTGGTTTGAGTCGGAAGTGGCGCATTGCGTTTCCGACAGATCCTTCGGCCCGTACAAGATCACCAAAACCATCGTGAAGAAGGCCACAATCCGGAGGTGCTCAAATTGCCTGATGGGGTCTTCGCACTTGCATACCATGAACAACAGTATGTTTAT
This sequence comes from uncultured Gammaproteobacteria bacterium, assembly GCA_942490545.1. Taxonomy (GTDB): domain Bacteria; phylum Pseudomonadota; class Gammaproteobacteria; order Enterobacterales; family Alteromonadaceae; genus Paraneptunicella. Next base: position 60,832 of record CALNXX010000014.1, read on the forward strand.
ACCTCAGACAGAATGCCCGGCCCATGGGAGAGTATTGGGCGCATGAGCATGGACAGCCGGGGATTTACGGGACAGCCATCGCATGGGATCCAATCTCACCACCGAGTACCGCCCGGACGGCAGTATTGTCCTGATGCTGAAAAACGGTTACATCGCCCTATCAAACACCGGGATCCTTGGCCCGTATAAGATGGTATCCATCCGACAACTACTCCAGAGGCACCGGTTATCCTGAAGACCCTGTCATCTGGCGCAGCCGTCACCAGTACCACTGCGTCTACAATCACGCTCAGGACCGCCGCAGTGCCTACATGCGATCACTGGACGGTGTCCACTGGAAAAACGAATACGGTCTGCCGTATGATGCCTCCACTACCTTCTACACCGACGGGTCGAAAAACACCTGGTACAAATTTGAGCGGCCCAAAGTCCTTCAGGACAATCTCGGCAGAGCCACGCACCTGTCGTTGGCGGTTATGGATGTTGCCAAGGGGGACGATAAGGGGAACGACAACCACAGTTCGAAGAATATGATCATGCCCCTTGTCACAGAAAAGACGATTTCTGTCATCGGTGACAGTCTGATCACGAAGAACACAAAGCGGATCCATCTGAAAATTGAAGCTGAAGATGGTTTTGATCCGCAGCGCGATCTGGATGTCGATTCTCTGCGGTTTGGTTCTGATTCTGTTGTCAATCATGGGGGCGGCTGGAAAGCGATCGAGTCCAAAGCTCATGGCAAGGATCTTGTCATCACCTTTGCAGGCGAAAATGGCCTGACTCACCTTGATTTTGATTTCAAACTGATCGGAAAAATCAAGACCGGAGACCTGGTATTCGGCTATGCACTGCTGCCGGGCAAATCCACAACAGCGGCTTCTTTGATTGCCTTACCGATCACGATCAAGGATGTCAACGGAAAGAAGATTCTCGAAAGTGCTATAGAAAACTGTGGATTGGAAGTATCAAAACCACAGAGAGCGTTTGTCTATCAGTACAGCTTAAGGGGCAGACAGATGGTAAAGGAACTTCGCGTTGCTCCCATCAAGCCCTATCAAAAGATAGATATTGCCGTTCCCCTTGAAAATCAGGTAAGCGATGAAAACGAATATGAGATCATTATCCCGGGCACCGGTCATGAATACTGGTGCACGGTTAATCAGTCTGATCCATCAGTCGAATTCTCCGGAACCTGGCAGGATAATCCCAAAGCGGACAAGGGCTGTTTTATGAACAGCGAAAAGGTCAGTGAGACATTTGGCGATTCAGTCAAGTTTACTTTCAAGGAACACGGGCATGCGTGTACGGTCGCTTGGATCGACAGATGGGAACATTTGACGTGTTCGTTGACGGGAGTGCCTGGAAACCATTCGCTGCAATTATGCACCCAACATCCACATCAAACTATTCCAGACACCGCTCCTTGCTGAAGGCAAACATACACTGGAATTGAAAAAGGTTGAAGCTGATTTCAATGGACCGGTGGCCATTGATTCATTTTCATATGAATCGACGTTATTGTGTCAGGGTAAACTCTAATAACCCCGAAGAGCAGGTCGTTTTCCCCAAGCAAGCCAATGAATACGTGTATTGTATACAAACCTTCAGGGGACCGCTTTTTTGGGCCGGATGCCCAAAACCTAGAGGAGGGCAAGTGGTACGATGAATGGGTTCCCAATGACCCATACCTTTGTAAAAGACGAGAAGGGTATTTGGCACATATTCGGCATTACTCATCCTTTGGTTGAAACAGATCCCCTTAGCAAGGGTATTCACGAAGGAGAATATGCCTCTTTTCATGCCCTATCCTCTGCCACCCACTTCAAGGAGGCCTTGAAAGAGCATCACTACTCGGATCTGCCCAAAATCCTACGCTCAAAGATCGGCCCGGGGAGGTCCTTGCCAACCACGCTCCTTATATTGACAAAAAAGGAGTGGGCTGTATCACATGGTTTATGGGGCACAGTCCTATTCGATTGGCCGTGTCTTCAGACTTGTCCAAATGGGAACCCAAAGGAAATCTATTCTCCGACCCTGATGGAGCTCGCGATCCGAGTTTGCTTTTGCATGAGGGAACCTATTATATGGTCTATGTTCGGTTAAATGTGCGATTGAGATCAATCGCGGACTTGATTCACTGGAGTGAGGCCCATACGATCTTCAATGCTGATAGTTTTGATCCGGAGTCACCGTCTTTGATCTGTCACAATAACACATTCTACCTCTTTGTGTGCTCCTGGGACGGCGTTTGGGATCAAAAGGATATTCAAGGGGCATACCAGCATAAGACCTATGTGTTGAATTCTAATGATCTGCTAAACTTTGGAACGGATAGCGAGAAAGAGGTTGCGATTCTGAACTCCCATGCGCCGGAGATTTTCCAGGACGAAGACGGCCAGTGGTACATGTCCAGTGTTGAGTGGCCGTATAGAGGGACGTTAGTGTTGCGATGCTTGAATGGGTAGAGCCAGAATTGAATGTGGCCTTAATAAGATCTTTTGACCAACAAGAACAAAAAAAGGAACCCGGATGCTTAATAAAACAGCATACACCCTAATATGCATTACTTTTTCTGCTTACATCTGCTTGTGGTTCGCCAGTGGATCAATCATTTGTTGTGGGAGGGCAGTTCAACGACTTAATTTTACCCATGCCATGTTGTCGATTCCGAATACTATGATGACTTAAATCTCCGGTGGTTCAACAAGTTCTTTGAGGGACCATCAATTGGTGGGATTAAGGATTCAACTCAAGGCCACTATCGTATTCGTATTGAGAATGTAACTATGGAAGGTTTTACATACAATGCAGATAAGACTATTCTGACTCCGGCAGATAGTCGTCCAGAAAAAATGGGGCCAAGAATTTCGTAAATGGAAAGCTGCCGGGGGACACGTTGATGTCTCCAGGAGGTATCAACACTAGTAAAAGGATGTGTTCTATGAATCGAGTATTATCAGTATTTGGGACGTTAATCATTGCCCTGTGTATTTCCGAGGTCACGTGGTCACTGGATGAAGATGCTAAACGATTAGCACAAGCGAGGAAATCAGAAAAAACCTCGCTGGATTTTAATACGAATGGATTCGATTTTGACATTGCTGATGGCCCGTTTGAACCCAAAGCAGATTCCTTTTGCAAACATTACACATGTCCCGAGTGGTTTCGCGATGCCAAGTTCGGCATTTATTCTCATTGGGGCCTTTGCACGATTCCGGGATTCGACGGACACTACGCACGTTTTATGTATGCCCAGCATGAACCGCAGGCATATCGAGACGACAAGAACATTAAACGTCGACCTATGTCTGGCTATAAACCGGGGCGTGAGAGCGTTTACGAATACCATGTCAAGAACTTTGGCCATCCCTCCCAATTTGGGTACAAGGATTTCATTCCCCTGTGGAAAGCGGAAAAGTTTAATGCCATGGAACTGGCAGCTCTTTTCAAGGAAGTGGGTGCTAAATACTTCGGGGTAATGGCTGTACATCATGATAACTTTGACAATTATAATTCTACGTATCACGAGTGGAACTCTGTCAAGATGGGCCCCAAAAAGGATATTGTGGGTGAATGGAAGAAGGCCTGTGAGGCCTATGGATTGCGATTGGCCGTGACGTCACATCTATCCAATCACGGACATGAACATGTGTTTTTTCAAGGCGAATCTGATACGACCGGACCACTTAAGGGAGTGCCGTATGATACAATGGATCCAGCCAACGACGGCCTGTATGGTTATCGTACACCAGACCGCCTGAAACTCGTCAATCCACGATTTGCCCAGCACTGGTATTTATGCGAACAAAGGATTTGATTGATCAGTATGATCCCGATCTGGTCTATTTGGATGGCGGGATTGCCAATGGTGACTATGGCTTGAATCTGGCAGCACATTTCTATAATCACAACATGCAGATGAATAATGGCCAACTGGAAGGTGTGTTTACAATCAAACGCACCAGTCCCAAAGGATTCACTCTGGACATGGAGCTGAGTGGGCTTGACAAGATCCGAAAGGAACCTTGGCAAACTGATACAATCCTTAAACCCAGGTTGGTTCTACATGGGAAACGAAATGTCTGATGGTGAATTGGCGTCAGGTACTGACGATGCAGGCATGAGTGGAGACGCTTCAGACAACGGCGGTGATCCGCTTCGACTGGACGCGGGTAAAGTTGTGGATAACCTACTCGACATTGTTAGTAAAAATGGCAATATGATGCTGAATGTGGGATTGCGTGCGGATGGAAGTTTGCCGAATAGCTTTCGTCAGGTGTTAATCCAGATTGGCCAGTGGCTTAAGATTAATGGCGAAGGCATCTACGGAACTCGACCATTTTATGTGTATGGAGAAGGGCCTTTCGCGATGCCGAAAACGGGCATCAGTTCAATGACAATCAGTACGAGTTTACTGGGGAAGACATTCGGTTCACGACCAAAGGAAACACGTTGTATGCTTATCTGATGGCTTACCCAGAAAACAAGCAGGTTCTCATCACGTCAGTGTCCTCAGAGCATTTTGGCAAACAGACCGTTCGTTCAGTGACTTTATTGGGATCTACAGAAAAGCTTGAATATGAAGAAACGAAAAGGGATTGTTGGGAAATTACCTTCAAGGCCGCCGACTGATTATGCACATGGCCTTTGCATTCAGAGGCTAAATCTTTTCAAAATAAAATTCTCCAAGAAAGAAATTCCTAGAGTAATGGAGTCCAAGCAGTCCTTACTTTGATGGCAAGCTCATGGAAACAGCCAGCACAATGGCAGGCAGTAGTCAGTCCATGCCATTCTACTACAGCAATACCGGGGCTGTGGCTTCAGAGACTCAGCGTACGTTCACTGTGCCACAAGACTGGACAGTCGGCGGGGCCATAACCCTCTCAATCCCCTTCCTGGGCCAGACCGGCAACACCGGCACACTCTATGTCAAGATCAACGGTGTCAAGATTGTTTATCCACGTCAATCTGCCAACATCGCAAAGAGTGGATGGCAGGTCTTTAATATTGACCTGTCCACTGTGAATACCAACCTCAAGGGCATTACAAAACTTGCGATCGGTGTGGATGGCAGTGGTGCATCAGGAATGATCCTGATTGATGATATCACACTGCATGCCACTGTGGGCGAGGTCATCACCCCTGAAGACCCCGGGGACCAATGGTCTGTTCGCTCAGTACAGCTTTGAGGGTAATGCCAAGGATGTTTCCGGCAACGGCCATCATGGGACTCCTGGGTGGGTCGGCTGCATTGACCTCTGACTCGACTCGCGGACAGGTATTAAACCTGGACGGCATTGATGCCTGCGTAAACTTGGGTCCATCCGGCCAACCGGCCCAGGGCTTCAACTTCGCAGGCAGCTTCTCTCTGTGTGCGGGGTCCAATATCACGGACTTCGGCTCAGCCTGGAACGAAGTGATCATAGGCAACCGTGGTCAGGGCAATTTAGGTTGGCAGTTGCGTCGCTGGAATACCACATCGAACCTGACCTTCTCAAGCCCGAAACACCACGGGTTTAGATGATCCACAGGGCAATGTGGATGTGCTGGTCATGGCAGGCCAATGGATCCAGGTCACCGCAGTCTATGACGTAGAGTCTGGCTTACGCAGCCTGTATATTAATGGCATGCTGGATGTCCAGATTGCGGACAGTGGTGTGTGTGGGGCGTCCACTCACAATGTCTACATTGGTGCCCGTGCCAATAGCGATAACACCGGCCCGGAGGCCTTCTTCTATGGCATGATTTTCGACGATGTGCGTGTGTTCAACCGATGCGTGTCTGCAGGTAGCCCTCTCACTGGCCGGCATGACAACACCCGTCGACAAACCGTTCTAGTATGTCACGATTCTACGTTGGAATTGTGGTTGAAATTAAGATAAGCGGCCCTGGCAAGTCCAGGGCTGCTTTTTTTGTGCTCTGTTTGACAGCCATGGACCCTGACTGCCCTGGAAAGCAAAAGTGGTGCCGCAAAAGGACCGGAAAGTCTTGGCACAGTGGCTCACCGTGCTGGAAGAAAACCTGAGTGGGACGCCAATATATCCAGGATCATCTCTTCAATGGAGAGTATTTCATACATGGAAGCCGATCCCGAGCATCCAGACTCGCCTGGCACGTACACAGGGCTTGAATATAGTCAGTTGTTTGGTCAGAGCTGGGCTTAGCAAGTCGGATTGGGTGAAGTGATCGATCCAGTCGAAGCCAAAACGGCACTTGAGTCTATGTGGCGGTACAACTTCACCACCGATGTGGGGCCTTTCGCGAAGTTCCCGAAACCCGAGCGACGGTATGCGATGCCCGGTGAAGGTGGCATCATTGCTTGTACCTGGCCGCGAGGCGGTTCGGAGGTGCTGGCGGCTTGGAAACCAACGATATGCGGCCTACAACAACGAATGCCAGAATGGCTACGAATACGCGGCAACGTCCCCGATGATGTGGCATGGTATGCCAGTACCATTCACTCGCACATGTTTGGACTATGCACAATGATCGGTATCATGGCTCTAAACGTAATCCCTGGTGCGAAATTGAATGGGGCCTACATTACTCTCGTTCCATGGCCAGCTATGGACACTTTATCGCGGTCTGTGGTTCTCGAATATCACGGACCAAAGGGACGTATCGCCTTTGCTCACCCAAAATCACGCCAGAACACTTTTAGGATCCGCTTTCACAGCAGCAGAAGGTTGGGGGACTTTTGAACAGACACGCAGCAGCTAAACCTGCGCGCACAGCCGAATTTTTTCTCGATTGAGCGAATTGGGACCAAGCCCATGTTTCCGTAAATGCAGAGTCTTTCGAACAGCTTCCTAATTTTAAGGCTGACGCCAGTGTAATACA
>CALNXX010000015.1:0-26789 GCA_942490545.1 uncultured Gammaproteobacteria bacterium
CAACTCCAAGAAATTTCACCCTGTCGTCACTATGTGTCAAGTGAGACTTAGTTCTGTTCACTGTCAATTTCAGCTCTTTCTCTAATATTTTCGTGGCCTGCTCAAACGCATTTTCAGCGCCTACCTTGCTGCGACAGAAGATCAGTATGTCATCGGCATAACGTACTATCCTGTGATCACGTTTTCTCATTTCCTGATCAAACGCATCCAGATAAATGTTCGCTATCAAAGGGCTTATCCCCCCTCCCTGCGGACTCCCTGTTTCTGTCGGTTGCCATTGAGAGCCGACCATTACACCACTATTAAGAAACGCTTTTATAAGTTTCAGTACGCTACCATCTCGCACTCGTTTTTGTATGCTTTGTAGGATAAGTCGATGATCCAACTTATCGAAGCATTTTGACAAGTCCATATTCACCACATGTTTCAATCCAAATTGACGTATGAACAAGGTGGCTTTGTTGATGGCATCGTGACAACTTCGTTGCGGTCTATACCCATAGCTTGATGGGTGGAATTGCGCGTCGAAGATGGGAGTGAGCAGGTCAGTCAGTGTTTGTTGGACAATGCGATCTCGCACCGTTGGTATGCCCAACAACCTTACGCTACCATCGTCTTTAGGTATTTCTACCCGTCTGACTGGTTGCGGCTGGTATTGTCGAGTTTTCAATTCTATAAGGAGTTGCTCAAGATTATTATCCAGTTCATGGGTGAAGTCACTCAGGCTCTGCCTATCTATTCCGGCCGCGCCCTTCGCTTTTTTCACCTTTTTGAATCCGCTGTATAGCCGTTCTTTACTGAGTAATTGACCATACAAACTGTAATAAACTCTCACTTGTTCCTCATTCGCTGTGTACTGTGTGGGTTCAACTATTCTTCATGGAGGTAGGTCTATTTCTCATCACTATTTAGCGTTCTAGCTCATGGCAATCTACTAAAGTGAGTGGATGTTACTCCCCGGTACGGTTTCTGACATCAGTGCGCCATTTCTGGTTGACCGAATTGGAATACCCCGATGATCATTCGGCTTGTGTACCCTCAAAAAAAAAATCACTGCTCATCACAGGTTTAAAGTATGCTTCCCCCTTCACCATACCTCCAAGCTTTTGGCCGGGATGTACGCCATTGAACTCATTGCCAATGGTCAGCCTGGTTTTATCCTCCACCCCGTTACCGGGTTTCACAGGCCGGGCTTTACTCACTACTACGGGTTCATCTGCCACCTCGCACCAACAATAACCTTGAGTTACCTCTTGAGTTAATGCTTCCGTATACTTCACGGTGTGGTGTCAGGCTTCCTCAGTTACTGCACTGGCTCCCTGTTAGAAACGCCACCCTCAAACACTTAATCAAGCTGACTGAGTATTGGGCATTGCGCTATTTTGCACGCTTACCCCTTGATTAAGCCGAAGCAGGTTCACTTGCGTTGTGTGCCTCTAACTTCCTATGGCTTCCTTCAGACCCCACCGTTAGCCAGTGACGCCCTTGCCATTCAGATTATCTTCCCCTCAATCGGGGTGATTCAGGTTTCTTGCAACCTGACGGGTTTGCCAGCTTCGCTGAGCAAACAAAAAAGGAGCATTAGACGCTCCTTTTTATTAGTTATTAAAACTTGTACTTGCTTCTATAAAGCGCCTTTTGCTGCTTCAACTAAAGCAGTGAAAGCTGCCTTATCGTGAACAGCGATGTCGGAAAGAATCTTACGATCGATCTCAACAGAAGCTCTTTTTAAGCCATTAATGAATCTGCTATAAGACAGACCATTCTGGCGAGCGGCAGCGTTAATACGCGCAATCCACAATTGACGGAATTGACGTTTACGTTGACGACGGTCACGATAAGCATATTGACCGGCTTTTGTTACCGCCTGAAACGCTACACGATATACACGGCTACGCGCTCCGTAATATCCTTTAGCTTGTTTTAGTACTTTTTTGTGACGGGCACGCGCCACTACACCACGTTTTACTCTAGGCATTATTCAGTCTCCCTTATGCGTTCGGCATCATACGTTGAATCAACGCAGTATCTGCATCATGAACCATTTCTTTACTACGCAAATGGCGCTTACGCTTACTGCTTTTCTTTGTCAAAATATGACGCAGATGAGACTGTTTCCTTTTGAAGCCACCAGAAGCAGTTTTTTTAAACCGCTTCGCAGCTCCGCTGTGAGTTTTAATTTTAGGCATGAGATTTTCTCACTCCGCATTTTTGATGCACTCTTCCTTATGGAAGAATGGGGTTTACAACAAGGCGTAAGGTGTTCAACTATAAATAGTCAAAACTTGTAATTTACCTTAACACCTACTTTTTAGTCGGGGCGAGCACCATGATCATCTGTCTGCCTTCAACCCTATTCGGGAAGAATTCACACGTGGCAATGTCTTGTAAATCAGCACGAATGCGTTTTAAAAGATCAATACCTATATCTTGGTGAGCCATTTCACGACCGCGAAAACGGATCGTAACTTTGGCCTTATCACCTCCTTCAAGAAAGCGACGCAGGTTGCGCAGTTTTACCTGGTAGTCGCCTATATCCGTGCCAGGGCGAAATTTAATCTCCTTGACCTGAATTTGTTTCTGTTTTTTCTTCTGCTCTTTCTGAGCCTTACTTTTCTCGAAAAGAAACTTGCCATAATCCATGACTTTACAGACTGGCGGCTCGGCATTTGGACTGATTTCTACCAAATCCATCTCTGCTTCACTTGCAGCTTCCAACGCTTCAGATAGAGACACAACACTTTTTTGCTCTCCATCATGACCAACTAAGCGCACCTCACGAGCCGTAATTTCTGTATTGATACGAGTCTTATTCGTATCTGTCTTGTTGTTGCTTCTTTTAATAAGCAATTCCTCCGAGAAAATTAAAATAATGCTTTATTGTCAATCTCTTGACTGATCTTACTAACCATATCGTCTAGCTGAAACTTACCAAGATCTTCGCCTTTACGTGTGCGAATAGCCACTTCTCCGGCCTCCACTTCTTGGTCTCCAACCACTAACATATATGGAACGCGCTTAAGCGTGTGCTCGCGAATTTTAAATCCAATCTTTTCATTTCTCAAGTCCGCTTTCACACGAATACCATTTTGGCGCAATTTTTCTGCAACTATTTGAACATATTCGGCCTGTTTATCCGTAATGTTCACAATAACTACCTGAATAGGCGCTAACCAAAGAGGGAAATGACCTGCATACTCTTCTGTCAAAATTCCAATAAAGCGTTCTAACGAACCTAATATAGCACGGTGTATCATAACAGGAACTTTTCTTTCCCCGTCCTCTGCTACATAGGTGGAATCTAATCTTGCCGGCATTGAGAAATCCAACTGAACGGTTCCGCATTGCCATCCACGATCCAAACAATCTAAAAGCGTAAATTCTATTTTCGGTCCATAAAATGCACCTTCGCCTTCTAGATATGTAAATTCAATATCATTCAGCTCCAAAGCCTTCGCCAAGACTTCTTCTGCTCGGTCCCAAACTTCGTCACTACCAACACGTTTTTCAGGGCGGGTGGACAATTTAACATCAATCTTCTCAAAACCAAACGTTTGATAAGTTTCATAGATCATTTTTATGCAACCGCCAACTTCTTCGAGGATCTGTTCCTCGGTACAGAAGATGTGCGCATCATCCTGAGTAAAGCCACGAACCCGCATTAAACCATGTAATGCACCCGATGGTTCGTTTCTATGACAACTACCAAATTCTGCCATTCTTAACGGTAATTCACGATAAGACTTTAGTCCTTGGTTGAAGATTTGTACATGTCCTGGGCAGTTCATTGGTTTAACAGCGTACTCTCTATGTTCAGAATGAGTCGTGAACATATTTTCAGCATACTTGTCCCAATGTCCTGACTTTTCCCAAAGAGAGCGGTCCATCATTAATGGCGCTTTTACTTCCTGGTAGTCATAAGCAGTCAATTTCTCTCGAATAAAAGCTTCCAGCTCTTTGTATATGGTCCAACCATCGTTGTGCCAAAATACCATGCCAGGCGCTTCTTCCTGCCAATGAAATAAATCCAAAGCCTTACCAATTTTACGATGGTCGCGCTTTTCAGCTTCTTCAAGCTTGGTTAAATAACCTTTAAGTGCTTTTTTATCTGCCCATGCTGTGCCATAAACACGCTGAAGCATTTTGTTGTCACTGCTACCGCGCCAATATGCTCCTGCCACCTTCATTAACTTAAAGTGCTGACAAAAACGCATGTTAGGCACGTGAGGCCCACGGCACATATCTACATATTCTTCGTGATGGTATAACCCTGGACGATCATCTTTACTAATATTTTCATCCAGTATTTCAATTTTGTACGATTCGCCCCGTTGCTCAAAAGCATCCCGCGCTTCCTGCCAAGATACTGTTTTCTTAACAACGTCATAATTGGTTTTTGCCAACTTCTTCATGCGCTCTTCGAGCTTTTGAATATCTTCTGGGTGCAACGGCTCTTCTAAATCCACATCATAATAAAAACCGTTATCAACAACAGGGCCAATCGCCATCTTAACATTCGGCCAAAGTTGTTTGATTGCATGCCCTAAAAGGTGAGCACAAGAATGGCGAAGAATTTCCAGACCTTCATTGTCTCTCGCAGTAATAATACGCAATGATGCATCTTCAGACATAACATCACAAGCATCCACCAATACGCCATTAATCTCACCAGCGATTGTTGCTTTGGCTAAACCGGGACCAATATCATTAGCAACATCAAGTACGGAAACAGGTTTATCAAATTGGCGTTGACTACCATCGGGAAGCGTAACTACGGGCATGTTTAATCCTTATACAGTGGTGACACGTACCAAGCGCCACTTGCCAAAATCAGTAAATAAAAATAGTAATTAATCTTCAATTCCAAACATGTGTTTAGTAAACACATGTGAATTAAGATTTTAATTAGAAAAAATCGGGCGGATATTAACAAGTTAATGGCTTGAAAGCTACCTCCTAGGCGGGGGAAATTCTCAACTTTTTTCACTTTCAGGGCGCTAAATGTATTTTTAGTAAATAAATAGAGTTTTTATCGCAAAATCTGCCCATTATCAGAGGATATTTTCTCTTTCTACATTTCTCTTTCCTATGCAACATATCAATCCATTTAATCCTTCGAGCAAAGAAGCAAAACGGACCCAAATATCAATTTCATTTTATCGCTTGTGAAATGATTATTTTGACTAATCAAATACCATTCTCGCGGGAACAAAGCATTACCATTATAATTCAATAAAGCCAATGACCTTATAGAAACATGCAATTCCAAGGTATCCGTCACAACATAACTACAATATAAAGCAAATAGACAACATCTACCTTTCAATAATCCACTCCTAAATACTACAGGCCACTTTCACACTTAAAATACCAGTGCTAAAGTTAAACAAGAGATCGTTTTTCTCTGAGGTAATATTATGAACGTTAAGCAAACAGATATCATTTGCCCTCATTGTGGGCACCCCTTGCATATCGAACTCGATGTAAGTAACGGTGATCAAGACTATTACGAAGATTGCGCCAATTGTTGTAATCCGATACATGTAAAGTTTCATATTGATGATCAATACAAAAATGTTCAGGTAAACATAAGTTCAGATGATGATCAGATTTATTGATGCTTTAAACGACTGCTTGTATCAACTCAGGTTTGATTACTTAAATCACAATACTTATTTAGCAAACGTTCTAGCTGGGCTCGTTCAAAAGGTTTTGCTAAATGGTCGTTCATGCCAATTTCAAAATAACGTTCAATATCTTCCTGCATAACATTGGCAGTTAGAGCAACAATGGGCATTTGCTCCGTAGTGAACTTTTTCCTGAGAATGATGGTGGTTTCAATGCCATCCATTTCCGGCATCTGTATATCCATTAAAATCAATTTATATTGATTTTCTGCTATCAAATCGACAGCTTCCCTACCATTTACGGCAATATCAACCGATATCCCCATACCTTTAAGCATTTCAACAGCAATGATGCGATTGATTTCATTGTCTTCTACTAATAAAACACGACAAGAAAAATCACCGTTTTTCTCATCTATTGCTTCCGCGCTGTCATCTTCAATTTCAATGGTTTCAATGGTTTCCAATTCTATTACTTTTAGACCACTGGCAGTGTAATTACTCTGAGAAGGACTACTTTGTGAAAATGCTTCTTGTATAGTTCTGTCAACGATGCTTGATGGGGTTTCATTTTTATTACCTCCCTGACCTATCCTCGGCGCATCTTTTAATTGTATCAGTGCCTCATACAGCTCAAAGATAAGCAGGGGTTTATTCAAAATCATATAGTTCGCTAGCCCTTCAAGTCGTTTAGCCAACAAATGTGAATTAAAGGCGGTAAATATAAGCACTCGTTCTGGTCCATTGCCCATTTCTTCCCATCGTTTAAGCAACACGACTCCATCCATGTCGGGCAATTGCCAATCAACAATCCCATAGTCGAACTGATTGCTTGATGTACAAACTATGGCTTCTTTAACTGAACCGGCGATATGTACTCGCAATCCAAAATATTCAGCCATTGCTTTAGTAATTTCTTGTGTTATTTCGTTATCTTCAACAATTAATACTGATTTACCGGCAAACATATCCCTTTCAACAGCCAACTCATTGTTGGAAATACTTTCAATGAGTGGTAACTCAACGGTAAAGCACGTCCCTTCTCCAATTTGGCTTTCACACCTAATAGAGCCATTCATTAAATCAGCTAAGAGCTTACATATTGCAAGGCCTAGGCCTGTGCCACCGTATTTTCGATTGGTGGAAGCGTCGGCTTGAGTAAATCTGGAAAACAGCTTTCCAAGTTGCTGTTCTGTCATGCCAATCCCGGTATCTTTTACCGAAAAACTCACCCAAACAGTTGGTATTTCATCAATATCAGCCTCTGACTTAATTTCTTTTCCCTCAGAAAATTTAAGAATATCAACAGCAACAATGACATGACCTCGATGGGTAAACTTAATGGCGTTGGAAATAAGGTTGAGCAGTATTTGCCCTATTCTAATTGAGTCTCCATGCAGTTGTTTAGGGATCTCACAATCAATATCAAACACCAATTCAATCCCTTTGTCTGCAGCCGTTTTAGCAATCATGGTTTTGATATTTCCGAATAAATCTTGTACATCAAAATCTATTCTTTCAATCTGTAATTTCTTAGATTCAATTTTAGAAAAATCCAAAATGTCATTGATAATTGCCAGCAAGGATCTCGCTGAAAATAACAGCTTTTCAATATACTGCTTTTGAACCGAGGTTAGTGGTGTCGTTAAACAAAGGTCTGCCAGTCCAATAATACCGTTCATCGGTGTTCTAATTTCATGAGACATATTTGCCAGAAATTGAGTTTTCGTTTCTACTGCAATTTCTGCTTGTCTTGTTTTTAATCGAAGATCTGAATTTTGGCGTAATACAACAACTAGAAACAATCCCAAAACACTTAAGATTAAAAGCATTAAAAAGTTATTGAACCTGTTGTCCCCTTTAGTGAGGTGACGACTAATATTTTGAATCGTTTTAACCAAATCATCGTTTATGGATAATTGACTAATATCTTCCAGCAATTTGTCTGTAACAGGCTTGGTATTGAGAACATACTGAATATGCCTCCTTAACATAAGCCACTGTATTTGCTTACCATCTATCTGGCTTAACACTTGCTGGTTATTACGCATAAACTCTTGAATGCTATTAGCTAAAGCGGGAGTCGGCTGAATTTGGTATTCCAAAACCATAGCCAATAAAGATTTCCCCGCCGATGATATTGGCTCTGACGAGCTAGAGAATAAAGCGTGTGAATTTGCAATGAATTGACGTGAAATTTTAAAGATTGTAGTCAGTTGTACATAATGACTAATAACATCACGAAAGTTGGCAAAAGACTCCTCAACTAAAAATATTTCTTCCAATGTATAAAGCGTGGTCTCAGCTTCCAACATTAGCTGAGCATGCCTGTCATAATGGCTACTAATACCGTAGGGGGAATACAAGGTCTCAACAATCAATTCAGAAACAACACTCTGCAAAAAAACAGCTGTTTGTTGTTGCTCTTTCAAGATCTGAATTCGATGATAATAATCGACAGCTTTAATACCACTGAGCAGCATTACCAGCAAAATAAGTACTTCAATCCAATATTTAACTACCTTCACGTTGCTCTATCCTTTTGACAGGTGCACTAAAGGCATTTAACAATGCAACCAAGTCTTCTACATCCTCATTCGATAAATTGCGCCCAAGCTGGATATTTGCCATTATCCGAACTGCTTCTGACAACGATTTAACACTACCATTATGAAAATAAGGTGAGGTTTGAGCGACATTACGTAACGATGGAACTTTAAAAACATATTTATCGTCATTGTTGCCGGTCACTAAATATCGGCCTAAATCCGTAAGTAAGTATCGTGGGCTCTTATCAATGCGCCCTACTTTCTGATACATATTCCCGCCAATATTGATTCCCTGATGGCAAGCAACACACCCAAATTCAGTAAACTTTTTAAGCCCTCTTATTTGCTGTTGAGTTAGTGCATTCTCGTAACCCATAAGATACTTATCAATGGGAGCATCGGGAGTAATTAGTGATTCTTCAAAAGTAGCAATCGCTTTAATGATGGCCTCTTGAGTAACGCCCTTAGCATTGATTTCACTAAACATGTCTCGGAAGAAACGATCTTGGTTAAGCTTCTCAACTACCTCATGCCAATTTGAGCCCATCTCAACAGGATTATGAATTGGCTCACCGGCTTGAGCCGATAGATTATGACTGCGTCCATCCCAAAACTGCCGAAAATTAAAAACTGAATTTAATACCGTGGGTGAATTCCGCTTTCCTACCTGACTACGAATGCCAGTAGAAACAGGAAAGCCATCATCGCCACCAAAATCAATCATGTGACAGGAAGCACAGGAAATGGAATTGTCTTTCGATAGCAACTTACTGTTAAACAGAGCTTTACCTAAATGTACCCATCTAAAATCGATAGACTCAATATTTGGCAAGGGTTGAATAGCACCATCGACTCCGACCTTACTGTAAACGGTATCAGTGTCTAATCCTTGCTTGGATTCCTCCGGAAGACTCAGCCCGAAATAGCCCACAATGATGAGATTGCAAATAATCAGTGCGCTAACAACACCCAGATAATAGTTTCTAATCATTGAAGCTGTAACCTTTAAGCAGATACCTTTAGCCTAAACCAAAATCGCTATTTTTGAAGGAAATCTTGGCAAAACGCCAAAGGTACTATATGGATTTCCACTCAAAACATTCAGCTATCAAATTACAAATCAAGCACTTGAGCAAAACATAACGATTAGGATAAAAACGGTTATTTTAAGTAATAGATGAAATATCTACGAAAGGCTTCTCTTTTTATGGAATGATAAGGATCTAGCTTCATAAACGAAACTTGGTTTTTATACCCAGCTAGTCGATAAAATGCAGCAGCTATGCCAAAACAACACATTGCAAACGATCCAGAATCAATATAAAGATTAATGCCTCAAGCAACATACATTAGGGATGTTTGAATAGATTTTAAAACCTAACTTTTTGGGAAACTTGGAATGAGTATTTTAACGGTTGAATTACACCCACACGCTCACAATATTAAATGTACAGATGCCAACCTAATAGTTGATTTACTCGATGGCCGTACTATTTCGGCACCACTGGTTTGGTTTCCGCGCTTATCACGAGCGACACAATCACAGCTAGAAAATTGGGAACTGCAGGGTGATGGTGAAGGTATTCATTGGCCGGATTTAGACGAAGATCTAAGCGTTGCAGGGTTATTATCAGGCACCCATTGAATTTAAAAAAATCAACAGCAGTGAACCTGTTCAATTAAGTCACAATGTATTGCTCTGCTAGTTTTAAGCCTGTTTTGATAAACAAATGTAAAAGTGGGTTTTAACCTCAGTCATATCAAAATGAACAGTCCCGGGTTTGTCGAAGACTTCAGGACTGAAAAATGGTCCTTCGCCCCCTCTAAACCAGTCTAATTACACATAAAAATATTATGTATAGTTCAAATCCTAAATACCCAGATGACCATACCAATCAATCAGGGGTGGGGGCTCGGCAAGAGGATGGGCAGGCACCCGAATGGCAGGGCGGGATCCTAACTTTTTGATATAAAGAAGCGTTTATTGATCATGTATTGATATATGCATTTATTGAACTTTTATTGCATATCGAGATCAGATCAGTTTTCATTCCACCATGATTTGATATGACGCTGATAGAACGCTTGAACATTATTCCTGATTTCCGTACTGATATTAACCTTAAGCATGACTTGGTTGATGTTGTCTTTCTTGCCCTATCTGCCGTCCTTAGTGGTGCTGATGGTTGGAAATCCATTCAAGAATTTGGTGATAGTCAACTTGACTGGCTACGCCAACATCGTGAATTCGCTAATGGCATTCCCCGACGACACTGCATTGCTAATATTATCAAGGCGCTGGATACCGATGTGCTTATTCAAGCAGTGTTTGGTTGGGTTAATGAGAAACGAGAACAAACGGGTAAACAGATCATATCTCTTGATGGTAAAACCCTCAGAGGAGCCTGGAAAGGCTCATCCAGCGAAGCACTCCATGTTGTTAGTGCTTTGGATGTTGGCAGTGGCATCGCGCTTTATCAGGATAGTAGCAACAGCAAAGGTCATGAGGGAGAAGTCGCCAAGCGTGTTATTGATGCATTAGCATTGGACAATGCGGTGGTGACATTAGATGCCCTGCATTGTCAGACTGAAACAATGGCAACCGTTGTTAAGCAAAAAGGGGATTTTGTTATTCAAGTCAAAGGCAATCAACCCAATTTGCTAGAACATGTGAAAGAAAGATTTTCAGCACATTATGATGATGCTGAATTAGAGACATTCGAACAGCAAAATAAAGGTCATGGTCGCCGAGAAAAACGCACGGTCATGCAGATGGCATGCTAATTTAACGCCAGAGTTAAAGAAAAAGTGGCCGCATATTCGTACCATTATTGAAGTTGCCAGCGAACGTAGTATCAATAACCAAACGTCTTGTTCTTCTCGCTGGTTTGTCAGTTCATTACCTGTTGATGTTGAGCAGGTGGCAAGCATTGTGCGCGACCACTGGGCTGTGGAAAATAAGCTTCATTGGGTATTGGATGTTGTTTTTCGAGAAGACTATTTGAAGGTGAGTGATCCGACAGGCGCTCGGCATATCGCTTTGTTTAATCGTGCCTGTTTAAACCTCATTAGGCAGCATAAAGGAAAGAAAGATAGTATCGCCGCTAAGCGCAGAGGGGCCGCATGGAATTCAAATTTTAGAACAGAATTATTGTTTGGTTAAATTATGTGCGAAGTAGAATCCCGCCCTGCCCGAATGGGGAGGTGGGTACCCAAATAACTACACTGATTTTAAACTTTCCATAGAGGCCAAAAGCTCGCAAAATTTGCGTGCCGAACTTGAAAGCTTACCTTTACCGCCAGTTTGGAAGGTAGTGTTGGACATTGTAGAGCCAGAACAGTTTTTGGCGATTTAGCAAACGCTTTCAAATGAAACCGCAAACAAAGGAAGTAATAGAATTCATGTACCGACATTTAAAAATTTGAGATTATGCAACGGAATTTAATGATCAGATCGTTAGCAAGCTCTGGACATATGACCTCTGATATTCATGCCAAAGTGACTAGATTGTTTGGACACTTTTCAACAAAGACATTAGAACGGGCTATGAAAAGATGAACCACTTCAATTGTTAATCGGCTTTCAGTTAGATATTGGTTCAAGTTTGGGTTAATTACTGCATCGATCAAATGAACTCACAACCATTAGACGACAGTTGCGAAATTGTTGTTTGATTTGAAATTGGCTTAAAAGCTAACTTTCGAGGATGTAAATAGGATTGTGTAACTGCAAATTTTGAGTAACCTAATCAAAGGTAAAATAATGAGCAGAACAATGGAACAAACCAAACTCCAGGCATTAGCAGAAGAACTTGCCAAAGATTTAAAAACCCCAGAAGATTTGAGTGCGCTTAGCGCTCAATTGACTAAATTAACTGTTGAGGCTGCTTTGAAGGCCGAAATAAGTCATCACTTAGGCTACGATAAAAATCACACTGAGGGGCATCACAGTGGCAATAGTCGTAATGGTTATTCCACTAAAATATTAAAAGGTGATCACGGTGAGATTGAGCTTCAAACACCTCGTGATCGCGCTGCCAGTTTTGAACCTCAATTAGTCAAGAAAGGGCAAACACGGATCACCGGTATGGATGATCAAATACTGAGCCTGTATGCAAAGGGAATGAGTACCCGTGATATCGTCGCAGCCTTTGATGAAATGTACGGTGCTGAGATATCAGCAGGACTGGTATCGCAAGTCACCAATGCAGTAATAGAACAGGTCATAGAATGGCAGAGCAGGCCGCTTGATGCTGTCTATCCTATCGTTTACATGGACTGTATTGTGTTGAAAATCCGCCAAGACAAACGGGTCATCAACAAAGCCATTTATCTGGTTTTGGGGATCAATACAGCAGGTCACAAAGAATTGCTGGGAATGTGGATATCAGAAAATGAGGGAGCTAAGTTTTGGCTTTCCGTCCTAACCGACCTGAAAAATCGAGGTGTAAAACATATATTGATCACCTGCGTAGATGGCTTGAAAGGCTTTCCTGACGCGATTAGTGCGACTTATCCAGATGCAAAGATCCAATTGTGTATCGTCCATATGGTACGTAATTCGTTAAAATTTGTTCCTTGGAAAGACTACAAAAAAGTTACCGCCGATTTGAAACGTATTTATCAGTCTACAACAGAGCAAGAAGCGAGTATGGAAC
Organism: uncultured Gammaproteobacteria bacterium; assembly: GCA_942490545.1. Taxonomy (GTDB): domain Bacteria; phylum Pseudomonadota; class Gammaproteobacteria; order Enterobacterales; family Alteromonadaceae; genus Paraneptunicella. The sequence continues at coordinate 12,835 of CALNXX010000015.1, forward strand.
TGGATAATTTCACCGAAAAATGGGACGAGAAATATCCTCAAATAGGTAAATCCTGGCGTACCCACTGGCCTAACTTGATCACCATTTTTGATTACCCTGCAGATATTCGTAAGGTGATTTATACGACTAATGCGATAGAATCGTTAAACAGTGTGATCCGCAAATCGGTGAAGACACGTAAAGTATTTCCCAGTGATGATGCGGCTTTAAAAGTGATATTTTTAGCGATTGAATCCGCTTCAAAAAAGTGGACTATGCCAATCAGGGATTGGAAACCTGCATTGAATCGTTTTATGATTGAGTTTGAGGAACAGTTAGCTCCTCATATTTAAACGGGCAGTTACACAGTTAGTTTTACATCCTCTTTCTAAGTGACATGATAATCAAAGCTCGATTTCAACAACTATCGCTAACATAGCCATCATCATTATTAAGTGCTTTCCACGGGTTCTGCATATACACAAAATTAATGAATTCACTTATTTCTTGTTCTAAATTCGTTTTATTCTTGTTCTAAATTCGTTTTATTAACTAGATTATGACCAACATGGTTTCTCAATTTATTTAACTTATCAAGCGCAGACCCCAACCAGCCGTGCTTATTGTCTGTTATAAATGACTTGTATAAACCAAGTTTTTGAAAAAATGATAATTTGGATTTTTTAAGAGCATTATAGTTTAGTAGCGCTTTTTCAAAGAATACTTCGAAATTTTCTTCCGCTATCAAGTGACCTTTGAGAATAGACATTATGTCTTTCTCATTGGCATCCGACATCATCACTCCTACTTGATGCATCGCTCTTTCTATGTATTCTGGTAGCTTTATCATCTTTTATATGTATAACAGTGTATTACTGCGAATTCTCAGTATGCCCATTTTGGTTTCATGCCTGACCTTGCAGTAATTATTCATTTATTCCAATAGTAGCAATGGAATACGTTGCATTAGTTAATTATTGATTAACTAATAATGGCGAGCGCTCCCAATCGGCTCAACGCAGCCTGTCAGCCCTATTGGCTTTTACCTTTTCAGCAAGCAAATGCATTTCGCACATAAGGTATCAAATACCACCTTATAATTGAAGGAGTTTGAAGATGAATCATTCCGACAATCTCCTCCCTAGTTCTGTCCCCTCTCCCAAGCTACCCTCTTTTGAATGTCAGAACTAACCCTTTCCCCTAAAGCTAAAGTCACCTTTAAATGCCTTGATTGCGCATGCACTTTCAAAATTGCGCCCGTTCGCATTGAGGACGAACCCACACGTAACCACCCTTTTGGCTACTTTGCTAAATGTCCTGAATGCACAAGGGAAGTACAACAGGTTAACTGGGAAGTGGGTGTGTTTAGTTCTGTTCTTTCCAGCACTGGCCCGAAAACAGACGAAGAAGGCGAGTTTTGCAAGTAGATCCAAAAGAAGATCAGTAGAACTTCGGTATTAGCCCGACAGACTTAAACTATCCAGCGTACCTGAAACCGAAATGCGAGCGTTGTTATAGGTGAGCATTTTGAAAATTTTGTTGATCAAAAAATCCAACAAGGTCGTTTTGAATAATGACAAAATATAATCACACAAATATAGCCATGAGAGTTATCGGAGTTATAAATAATTTGACTCACAGGGTTATAGGGGTTATCTTTTTTGGTTAAAGGAACTTTATTTTTTGGCCTATATGCAGGGGCTTCAGTGATTGAATTCTAAAGAGCTAGTAAAAGAGTTGGAAAAGGATGGTTGGGAACTGGTTCGAGTGAAAGGTTCACATCACCAATTCAAACATAAAAACAAGCCTGGAGTGATTACCGTTCCACATCCCAAAAAGGACTTAGGGAAAGGCTTAGTGAATAAAATAAAAAAGGATGCACAACTTTAAGTTGTTGTGGGATGCCTTTACATATGAAAAGAGAACTTAATATGAAATATCCTATCGCAGTTGAATTAGGAGACCAATACACCGCTTTTGGCGTTGTTGTACCTGATATTACCGGGTGTTTTTCTGCCGGCGATTCCTTAGACGAAGCGATTGAAAACGCGTATGAAGCAATCGAAGCACACTTGGAGCTTTTAGCTGAAAATAATACAAATATCCCTTCGGCCAGTAGAATAGAAGACCTCAGAAGCGACCCCGACTATGCAGGTTATATTTGGTCGTTTGTTGATATTGATATTACCCCTTATTTAGGCAAGTCTCATAAGATCAACGTAACATTACCAGACCTACTTATTAAGCGTATTGACGACGTAGTAGCCGCTTCCGGCAAGTATAAAAGCCGCTCGGGTTTTCTTGCAATAGCCGCTCAGCTAATTTTAAAATCATCAGAAACTAAACAACATTGCTAGAGATAGTTTTGCTCACAACCTAAACAAACGTGTCTAGCAGATGAATACACAACGATTATGCTGTTACGACCACGACGTTCGAAAATGATGCCGCATTTTCACAACGGTTGACTTGTCACCCGACAAAGAGCAGGTAGTAGAGTTTATCTAAAGCTTAAGAATAGGGGGACATCCACTCCTAAACTATTATAAATAAAGGGCTTTAGAAATATCAGATAAACAAACTTATAATGGGTATCCGGATAATTTTGCACACCCTATTATTTTAGAACGACTCATTGTTTCCCTTAACTTTCTGCACTACTGGATTATCTAAAGAGTTAGCCTCGATCAGATTTGCTAGACTTTTTACATCCTGATTGAGTTTGCCGACACTTTTTCCTACACCATCTAAGGAATCCACGATCTTTAGTAAATAAGGCTTGTTTATAAGCCCTATCAGATCAGCGTACGGCTTAATATCCAATAGATAGTCTTCACATTTTGCATTCGCTCCATTCAAGCTAGTCCACTCCAAGCGAACACTAAAAGGGGGCATAGGCTCTTTAGAGTCTGTATTTTTTGGTTTGAATAGTTGATAACCGATAGCAAACAATATCGAAATCTTCTCTCCTTGCGGAATTAGAGTTATAGGGCCTATCTTTGTGGTGCAATCTAGGATTAAGTTATAGTGGGGAAAATACTCCGCCCCTTCCATGAATTGAAAGTAAACATTTCTTGCGGGGCCTTTACCTACATTGACGATTGAAATGTTCATGCCACCTGTTCCATCTGGATGCGGTTCAAAGTACGCAACTAATTTCGGCTCAGAGCCAGCCTTCCTCAGCAACCTATTCTCACGCCATAAAAATACGGTAATAATAGCTATTACAACCGTAGAGAAACCGCTGAGAATCGTAGCTATGTCGTCTAGGCCCATTACTGTTCCCTCTCGTATCGATGTTTGTTGGCTTAAGCGCTAACAGTGTATTACTGCAAATTCGCTGTATATACATTCTTACTCAACACTCTATTACGCTGTGCGGATATAAGTTAAAACGCCCGTTTCTCGTTCATACAGCCCGCTAATCCTATTGATTTTCGCCTTATCAGCGGGCAAAATCACATCGCATTCATGGTAGTAAAAGCTACCTTATGATGCGAGAAAATTAAAAATAAATTAGTCAGACATCTTCCACCCTAGTTCTGTCCTCTCCCTTTGGCTACCCTCTTTTGAATGTCAGAGTTAACCCTTTCCCCTAAAGCTGAAGTCACCTTCAAATGCCTTGATTGCGCATGCACTTTCAAAATTGCGCCCGTTCGCATTGAGGACGAACCCACACGTAACCACCCTTTTCGTTACTTTGCGCCCTGCCCTGAACGCAAAGAGGAAGTACAGCAAGTTAATTGGAAAGTTTGTGTGTTTGGTAGTGTTTTAGCCAGTACAGGCCGCAAAACAACTGAAGGTAAAGCCAAAAGTGCCGCTAATCTGCTAGCAAATGGTGATATTGATCGAAAGCTCTCTCGCTTTAACGCCTTTAAACTCGGTGCTAATGCAAAAACAGCCATTTATTTTCCTGCGCGTCCGGGTAAATATCCCCAGTGCGAAGTGGGCCGATGGCGTGCTACCCCTGCTAGATCCGGTGTATACCTCACCAACACAAACTTGCTGGCAGTGAAGCTGCACACTTCTGCAAACGAGTGTACAAATTATCGTGATAGTCCTATCATAGAATTATCAATGCAGTGCAGAGGTTAAACATTGTGAAGATCCAAGACTTATCTGTTAATGAAAAAGTGCAACTTGCCCAAGAAATCTGGGACTCAGTAGCAGCGGAACAAAATGTTATCGAACTTTCTCATGAACAAAAAAACGTCCTGAACGAAAGGCTAAAAGCATTTGAATCCGATAATAATTTGGGAAGCAGTTGGGATGAAGTTAAAAACAGAATCGCCGGGTAGTGGAATATTCTTTAACGATCAGACCTGAAGCAGAAGAGGATATTCGCGAAGCCTATTCTTACTACCAGCAATGCAATGTTGGACTTGGCGACGATTTTATAAAAAGCATTGATTCCTCTTTCATCAAAATTAACACCAATCCAGAGCAGTACCCAATAATCTACCAATCCTTAAGAAGAACATTAATAAACCGTTTCCCATTCGGGATTTTTTATAAAGTGATTAATTTTAATATCGTTGTGCTCGCTGTCATTCATTCCAGCAGAACCCCAAGAGTGTGGCAGAAACGAAGTTAATTGCGCAAACCCTTCCTATGACTGCGCGACTATTAATTGGATCTATTTTTAACACCCTACATCCGATAGGCACTCTCCCCCCCTTATTTGTTGATAGTAATCGCCTGTACCTAAAGCAACTTGGACACAATTCGTTATTGATACGGTTGGAGGGATAAGCGGCGAAATAAAAAGAATTGAAATAAGGTGCAAACGACATCATCGGATTTGAAATGTTCAATACTCAATTGACTAAACTTGCAGATCGTTAAATTTCTTAAGCCAACAAGATGGCTAGCAGCAACCAACGATGTAAATGGGCTATAGCGCTTTGCCCTGTGGCATTATTTAATACCAGCGCTGATATGACAGATACCGACCATTATTTAAGGGAAGAACGTATTTTGATGGGGTACTTGTATGACCACTTTTAACTATCGCTTGGTATTTTATGCCATTTTTGGATTGTCTTTTTATGGTGGGTTCTTAGCGCTGTTTGATCACCTTTTTGTCAACCAGAGCAGAAATTCCGTGCTAGATACGTGGGGCACTGTTCGTTTGTTACTAGGCGCAATACATGGCGCGCAAGGATTATACAGTATTTTTACAAAGGTGACTTGTCACCCGGCAAAAAGCAGGTGAAAAAGGCAGTGGAGGTGATATAAGACTTTGATTTTAAAGGAGAAAAATGGTGCGTCCGAGTGAACTCGAATCACCGACCCCCACCATGTCAAGGTGGTGCTCTAACCAACTGAGCTACGGACGCACTGATATGAGACGGCGCGTATCATAGCGATGCCGCACCATAGGTGCAAGTAGTTTTTGTGACATGTCGGTTTCAATGCTGATTTAATAATCAATTGGTCCATTTTTGTTATTTCATTTTAAAAGAAAGTGGTTTTACATGCTTTCTCAAGACGCTTGGATCAAGCAACTTTTCAAAATCCTGCGCTAGCTTATTCCCCTCTTTTAAAATTGACTCCCAATATGGGATCCGTTCTTCAGCAGGCATCGCTTCAAAATCTTTTCTGTCGGATATTTTGCCCTGAGGCAGCTGCGCAACAAATTCCGGACTTGGTGCCAATATTACCGCATTATCGTAACTGGAAGCATGGGGACGGCGCTTGCTCATTTTGTCGAACCAACCTGGAGTTGGTTTTGAGTAGAAATGTGGGTATAGGGTTAAACCTTTTCGTTCAGGAAAGGCAAAGTCAAAGTGGTAATCAATAATGCCACCATCTCGATACATGCCCGGTTTAGCGCCAGAAATGTCGGGGATACCTCTTAACACGCCGGGTATCGAGCCTGATGCCAATAATGCATCTCCCAAGTTTTCATGTGTTAAGGTCGCCGTTTCTGTTGGTATTTGGCAGGGATCAACAATAACTAAATCCGAGTCCGGTGATGAAAACACGACTCTTGTATAGTATTTACCTAAATGTTTACGCTTGATGGAATTACTTACGGCACTACTTAATAACCCCATAGTTAAACCAGGCTGACGCTCTCTGGCAATTAATCCTTTGCAACGCACCGTAATAAAATGAGACTTAATAACCGGATTATTAAGTATTTGATTGGTTCTATCGCCCGCCAAGATTTCAGCCAATAACACTTCTGCCTTATCAGATATTTCATGGATATCCGGTTTTTCGTTGTACACAGTATGAGAATATCTATCAGCTAATATACTAATGGTTTCAACCGGGTTTTCTTGTGCAAGACATGCAAATCTGAACGCTCCGGCAGACGAGCCAACTAAATCCAGTGGTTTGGTTCTGTTCTTAAAAAACTCAGGAACAATCACTTTATCCAAACCAAATAAAATAAACCATTTGGGTCCACCGGAAGCGCCCAAGACAACGTCAAAATCGTCAGCAACCAATCCAGTATCCATAATTTGGGCAAGTGCCGACTTCCCGGCAAACACATCTAAATTCAAAATTTCCCCTTGACATTTTAGTGACGAACACAAATTGTTCTATTTGTTTTGTTGTCTTTTTAAGCGGTGCTCAAAAGCCACCCACTTCACTTTTATGTTATATTTCAAAGCGTTACAATATAGCGCATAGCTTACCCCCAAGCTTATCCACAATAATTGTGAATATCTGTAATATTAGTATCTATTCAAAACTGTTACGCTAGACTTGAATATAGCGAGAAGTTAACAACTCGCTTTAGCACAATTAGTATAGATTTTCTTAATTGGAATAAACATGCCTAAACAAACCCTTGCTGTATTGCCGCAGAAATTTTCAATTTATAGCATGGATGTACGCTCTGAAATACCCAAGCAAGTGTTTAATGCTTCTGTTTATTTTATTGGTAAAACTAACGAAGAGCTATCATTGGTTGTACCTGAAAGCATCAGCATTGATGCCGAAGAATGTGATAGCGGTTGGTGTGCTTTAGAAGTATTAGGGCCGTTACAGCTGTCTATGATTGGTATCATGGCAGACATAGGCAATATTCTAGCGGAAGCTAAAGTGAGTATTTTCGTTATTTCCACTTTCGAAACTGATTTCTTCCTTGTTAAAGAAGAAGATCTCACTACAGCTGCGCAATCTCTTGAATCTGGCGGTTATAAAGTAATTTTATAATGTCTTTATTTCGCAAATTAATCGATTCTAAAAATATCCCTAAACACCGGAAGGCAATTCCCGTAATGAGTCCGCTTTCAGGGAGAGTAAAACCCCTAGATTCAACTCCCTTGGTAATTTTCACCCAGCGTTTATTAGGCGAAGGCATAGCGCTTGAACCTTCTGGTAGCCAAATCTTTGCTCCCTTTGACTGTAAAATAGACACACTGCCAATCACTGGTGATCAAATAGTGTTGCGTTCAACACAAGGATTAAAGTTATTAATTCAGGTTGGCATTGGCACACATCTGTTAATGGGAGAAGGAATTAAACTTCACGCCAAGGAAGGAGCCATATTAAGAGCAGGTGACAAAATCCTTGAATTTAATCTGAGTAAACTCAAAGCAAAAACAGAATCAATACTGTGCCCTATCACCTTACTCAACAGTGATAAAATACTCGGTATTGAGCCTCACTATCATCAAGCACTTGCCTTGGAAGACAAGTTGTTCACTATTTATATTTAATCTCACATATGCCCTCCTCCCTTATTGCATTCTTAGCCTGCTGTTATAACCTATACATACTAATCAGCAAACAGCATTATCATGATCACTCTATTTGGCATTAAAAACTGCGACACCATCAAAAAAACCAAAAAATGGCTAGAAGATAAAGAACTGGATTACACTTTTCATGACTACCGTGCAAACGGTGTAGACGAAGAATGGCTTAAGACTCTAATTGAACAGCATGGCTGGGAAATTATCCTCAATAAACGCGGAACCACTTATCGCAAATTGTCCGATGATCAAAAATCGGATATCGATAACGCCAAAGCACTCGCTTTACTCATAGAACAACCTGCCATGATAAAACGGCCTATTTTGCAAAGTGAATCTGACTGTGTAATAGGATTTAAAGAGTCTGAACTAAATGCTGTATTTTTATAATGTCTGAAGTTATTAATCTCACTAAAGATCTCATTAATAGACGTTCCGTTACCCCTTTAGACGAAGGCTGCCAGGAAATGATGGCCGACTACCTTCGTCCATTGGGTTTCAATATTGAATCTCTTGTATTTCATGACACCACTAACATGTGGGCCAGAAAAGGGAATTCCGGCCCCGTATTTTGTTTCGCGGGTCATACTGATGTCGTACCATCTGGCCCTGAAGAAAAATGGGATACACCGCCATTTAGTGCCACAGAACAAAGCGAAATGCTACATGGCCGTGGTGCTGCAGATATGAAAGGCAGCCTTGCAGCCATGTTGGTTGCAACCAAAGGATTCGTGCAGAAGCACCCTCAACATAAAGGCAGTATCGCTTTCCTCATCACCAGTGATGAAGAAGGGCCATTTATTAATGGCACGCCTAAAGTAGTAGAAACCCTTGAAGCTCGAAATGAAAAAATAGACTGGTGTCTTGTAGGAGAACCGTCAAGCACCACTACTGTGGGTGATGTTGTCAAAGTAGGACGGCGTGGTTCGCTTACGGGTGATTTAGTTGTTTACGGTATTCAAGGACATGTGGCTTATCCTCATTTGGCTAAAAACCCAGTCCATGAAGTATCAGCAGCTATCACCGAGCTTGCCAATATGCATTGGGATAACGGCAATGAGTTTTTCCCACCCACCAGTTTCCAAATTTCCAATATCGGAGCAGGTACGGGAGCGGGTAATGTGATTCCCGGTCATATCGACATATGCTTCAATTTTCGTTTCTCCACTGAAGTCACGAATCAGCATCTTATGACATTGGTAAATGATGTTTTAGACAGCCACGAATTGGACTACAAAATAAAATGGACCTTCAATGGTCAACCTTTTATCACCCAATCTGGGAAATTAGTCGAAGCAACACAAAAAGCCATAGCAAGAACAAAAGGCATTGAAACTGAACTTTCAACAGCCGGTGGCACATCAGATGGCCGTTTCATCGCCCCCACGGGAGCGCAGGTAGTAGAACTTGGTCCGGTAAACGCAACCATTCATAAACTCAATGAATGCGTAAAAATGTCAGATTTAGACGACCTTGTTTTAATGTATGAAAACATATTGGAAGAGTTGCTTACCTAGCTGATGAAAACAAAATGAAAGCTGACCAATTTGTGATTATTTCCTCCAAACATCGACTACACCCCGATGCTTATAAAGCCTTTTGCACTATGCAAGAACAAGCATTAAAGGAAGATATAAACATTGCTTTGGCCAGCAGTTATCGTAGTGAAGAACAGCAACTTGCTATATGGAATGCCAAATGGCAGGGAGAGCGCCCCCTGTTCAATCGAGATAATCAATTGGTTGATCCAGCAATGCTATCTGATATTGAAAAGCTGCATTGCATCCTGACCTTTTCTGCACTGCCTGGAGCAAGCCGGCATCATTGGGGATCAGACATGGATGTTTATGACAAGCAAGCAATGGAGAAAGCTAATCAGTCTCTACAATTAGTTGAAACAGAATACCAAGCTGACGGCCCTTGTTTTAAGCTCTACCTTTGGCTGCAAAAACATGCTGCCGACTATGGTTTTTACTTTCCTTATGAAGAAGATAAAGGGGGGATTGCAAAAGAACCTTGGCACATAAGCTACGAGTCAGTAGCTGAGGTTGCAATGCAAGAACTTACATTAGATAAACTTGCGGCAAAAATTAGTCAGATGAGTATTTTAGGCCAATCCACCATACTTAATAATTTGGACAGCGTTTATCACCGTTACGTCCTAAACCAAGGAATATAAAAGGAAATAAACTATGTCTACCGGTTGGATTATCACCATTATTGTTATTGCATTAGCCGCAATATTAGGCAATATCATGCTGCTTAAAAAAACGGCTCACGTAAAAATGCCGTCATTGAAGGATCTAGAGCCACCACAAGATCCTAAAGACAATCCAAATTCAAAAAATGAATCTACCGAACAAAAAGATAAACCATAAACCATAAACCACTTAATTTATTGGGCAGGCCGCACCATTAACCAATAATTTGCCTCAACGGTTGGTTCGAATAAGCAAGCGGCCTCAACAAATCCCAATCGTTGATAAAAAGACTTATTTCTTGGCGTGAAGGTTTCCAGATAACTCGACACACCTAACTCATCAGCCTTATTTAATATAGCGCTAACTAATTCTGGTCCCAATCCCCGACCTTGGTGCGCTGGTAAAATACCAACAATGGATAAATACCATGCGTCTGAGCTAACAAATGGCTCTGATGCTTTTGACATAAAACCAACAATGTCATCGTATACTTCCAAGCATTTTGGTCCCATGTGATTTTGCAAAAATTCACGTTTTTCTTGATTTTTCGCTGCCGCTACTTTTTCAGGAATCGGTTTAGACCAAATCGACACCCCATACTGATGAGTTGTTGGAAAATACAACTCTCCATATTGCAGGGCTTCCCGCATGGAGTAATCCAAATACTCACGCATTTTAACGGGGCCTTGATTTTTATCTTCTACGGACTTTTCCATAGTGATATAAAAAGGGTCGTCAGTAAGTGCAGCATAAAGCGCATCCGCAAAAATAGGGTATTTGATCTTATAGTCCATTTAATAATACCCTTACAAACTGGTCGGAATTACGGTTAATAACGCTCTTTGCCCTATCTCAACATCGGCGTTTGGAAATACAATCGCTTCCCCATCCATTTGTGCAACATATTGCTTGCCACTTTCTTGCGCAAGAATAAACCCTCGTTGATAATCGGTAAAATTTGGCACATCTTCTTCGAAATTCAATTTGAAATCGCTTTTAGCCTTATCAATAATCTGGTTAATTTTATACACCAAAAACTTATCTGAATCATAGTCAGGTAATGAAAAATTAGAATTTGAGACGAAATCAGTTAGGGTTTGTCGCACTTCAACAAACCGAGACATGTCATTCTGACCAAATGCTTTTACTTTGCCTAACTCGACGGTAAATGCATCGGCTTTATAATGTTTGCAGCTAAAATAACTAAAGGTTGTTGTAGGTGTACTAGACAACAAAATAGTGTGTACACCACACGCCCCCATAAATGCCACTTGAGACGACTTTCTTGGCCTACCATGCGTAAACGGATACACCGCGAACTTCTCATTCTTAGAATCACGGATAGCGGTATGTAAGTCGTAATGAAAACGCTGACGCTTGCCAACTAAATAAGACGCAGTAAAAAACGCCCCAACTTCTTCTTCTAACTGTTTCGCTCTTTGTCGTTCAGCGTTTAAAGGGTTCTTGTTTTCAGTATTACTATGCTCACCGTCAAATAAGCGATTCATATTTTCTTCAATAAATCGTTCTGCAATATCCATTGCCGGTAAATTGCCAAAGATCACCATAAGTCGGTGCACAATAGTCAGTTTACCCGTGAGAATCGCACTCACCATTTCATCACAAATTTCTATAGGAGCCGTTTCGTTTCCATGAATTCCACACGAATATACAATGTCTTTGTCGGATGCCTGAGTCGGCTCGAAAACAATAATGCCTTCCGCAGGTATGCTGACTTGAATACCATTTTTTAGTTCAAACTGTAGAGGCTTGGCAAATGAATCGGGATACTGGCGAGATAAAGATAAAAAGCGCCCATAGTTAATAAGTGTGGTGATCATTTCTTGCGAATCTTGCATATATTGGATAACAGCTTTTATTTCTAAGATTTAAAGCCCGCTATTCTACGCAAAGATAGAAGCAAAACCAAAGTAGAGCAGAAAAATGCAAACAAGGTGAGTGGAAACAAAAGTAAATATCGACCTCAAACGATAACTTGAGGTCGATTATGAAAAATGAGATCTAGCGTAGTTTAGTCAACATTACATTTCTTTAAACGCCAGATTTTATCTACATATTCAGCAATACACCGGTCTGAGGTAAATTTACCCATATTGGCGGTATTGATAATGGCAGATTTCGCCCATGCTTTTTTATCTCGGTAAAGCTTATCTAATTGAATATTGGCTTCGGAATAAGACTCAAAATCCGCCAATGCCAGATAAGTATCACCGTGGTCCAATAAGCTATGTTTGATCGACGCTAATGCACCCGGTTTGCCAGGTGTAAAATAATCCGATTCCAACCAGTCTAATACCGCTTTAATTTCCTTATTTCGATAGTAGTAATCAAATGGGTTATAGCCTTTAGCCCATAATTCATCAACTTCCTCTACCGTATGACCAAATATGAAGATGTTCTCATCACCCACTTCTTCAGCAATTTCAATATTGGCACCATCCAATGTTCCAATCGTTATGGCTCCATTCAGAGCAAGTTTCATGTTACCAGTGCCTGAAGCTTCCTTACCGGCTGTCGAGATTTGCTGTGATACATCCGCCGCAGGAATCATTTTCTCAGCCAAACTAACGCGGTAATTAGGCAAGAAAACCACTTTTAATTTGTTGTTTACCCTTGCGTCATTATTGATCTTTTCAGCTACTTTATTGATTGCATAAACAATATCTTTGGCGAGCTTATAACCTGGAGCGGCCTTGGCACCAAACATAAATACACGAGGGTGCATGTCATAATTTGGGTTTTCAAGTAAACGCTTATAAAGCGCCATGATGTGCAGTAAGTTTAGATGTTGGCGCTTATATTCATGTAAGCGTTTTATTTGAATATCGAATATCGCGTAAGGACTAATCTCCACACCCGTTAGCTGTTTAACTTCTTCAGCAAGGGCGACTTTATTTTGAAATTTGATGTCCATAAAACGTTTCTGAAACGCTTCATCATCGGCATATTGTCCTAGCTCTCGCAACTTATCTAAATGCAAAGGCCAATCAGCGCCAACCTTCTCATCAATTAAACTGGACAGCGCTGGGTTACATGCCTTAAGCCAACGTCTTGGAGTAATACCATTTGTTACATTAGTGAATTTGCCTGGCCACAATTCATCAAATTCTGGAAATAAGTCTTTCTTCACTAATTTTGAGTGAATTTCTGCGACACCATTAACGGCGAACGAACCAATGACACTCAAATGCCCCATACGCACCATCTTTTCCCCACCTTCTTCAATGATGGAAAGTCTCGATTTCATTTCAGGGTTGTTGGGCCAATGCTCTTCTACTTTCTGCATAAAGCGGTGGTTAATTTCATAGATAATTTCGATATGTCTTGGCAATACTCTTTCTAACAATCTAACCGACCATTTTTCCAATGCTTCCGGCAATAACGTGTGATTGGTATAAGCAAAGACCTTACTGCTTATCGCCCAAGCGTCGTCCCAATTCATTTCTGCTCGGTCGAGCAAAATACGCATTAATTCAGGGATTGCGATGGCAGGGTGAGTATCATTGAGTTGAACCACTACTTGTTCAGAAAAACGACTCCAGTCATCACCGTGCGCCCTTTTATATCGTCGAATCATATCTTTGAGTGAACAAGCGCAGAAAAAGTACTGCTGAATTAATCGAAGCTCTTTTCCTGCTTCGGTTTCATCATTCGGATAAAGTACTTTCGAAATAGTTTCAGACTGCACGGTTTCAGAATGCGCATCCAAATAACCGCCGGCATTAAATACGTCCCAATTAAAATAATCTGACGCCTGACTTTCCCACAAACGTAAAACGTTTACGGTATTACCGCCATAACCAACAATAGGAATATCCCAAGGTAGGCCTTTTACAATTGAACCTGGGTGCCATTCCTTTTCGATCCTGCCGTCTTGGCCATATTTAGTTTCTACATAGCCATACAGCGATATTTCTTGAATAGATTCGGGACGACAAATTTCCCAAGGGTTGCCATAGTCACGCCAGCTGTCAGGACGTTCAATTTGTACACCGTTTTGAATTTCTTGTCTAAACAAGCCATGTTCATAGTGCAAACC
>CALNXX010000016.1:0-125000 GCA_942490545.1 uncultured Gammaproteobacteria bacterium
ATGAGGCGCACGGATCGCAGTCGGGCTCTGCCCACGACAATATGAACCGTGCTATGGGACGAAGTGAGATAGAAGTAGAAGACGCGCAAGACAAAGTTCTACAAGCGATGAAGTCGCGTAAAATGCGCGGCAATGCATCTTATTTGGCGTTCACCGCCACGCCGAAAAATACCACGTTGGAAAAATTTGGTGATCTGCAAAAAGATGGCAGTTTTGAACCTTTTCACTTGTATTCAATGAAGCAGGCCATAGAAGAGGGTTTTATTCTTGATGTATTAGCCAACTATACAACCTACAAAAGCTATTACGAGATAGAAAAATCAATAGAAGAAAACCCACTGTTTGACACCAAAAAGGCACAGAAAAAGCTGCGTGCCTATGTAGAGAGAAGCCAACAGACTATTGATATTAAAGCCGAGATAATGCTGGATCACTTTATTCCACACATTGTTAATGCCAAGAAGTTAAAGGGTAAAGCCAAAGGTATGGTGGTGACGCAAAATATCGAAACCGCTATTCGATATTACAAGGCCATTACGAAAATGTTAGACGCTCAAGGTAACCCATTCAAAGTGGCTATCGCTTTTTCCGGCACCAAAGAGGTAGATGGAATTGAGTATACCGAAGCAGATATGAATGGTTTTTCTGAAAGTGATACCAAAGATAAGTTTGATACCGACGAATACCGTTTGTTAATTGTCGCCAACAAATATCTAACCGGGTTTGACCAGCCCAAGCTTTGTGCCATGTATGTTGATAAAAAACTGGCGAGTGTATTGTGTGTGCAAGCGCTTTCGCGTTTGAATCGCGCTGCGCCCAAACTGGGCAAGAAAACAGAAGACTTGTTTATACTCGATTTCTTCAACTTGGTTGAGGATATTAAAACCGCCTTTGATCCTTTCTATACCGCAACATCTCTATCAGAAGCGACTGACATTAACGTACTGCATGAGTTGAAGGATGAACTCGATGATGTTGGTGTATACGAAACACTTGAGGTTGAAGAGTTCGTTAAGCGTTATTTCAACAATGAAGATGCACAGCGTCTAAGCCCTATAATTGATATTGCTGCTGCTAGGTTTAATGATGAGCTGGAACTGGAAAACAATGCAAAGATTGATTTTAAAATAAAGGCCAAGCAGTTCGTTAAAATATACGGGCAGATGGCCTCTATTATGCCTTATGAAATAGTGGCATGGGAAAAGCTGTTCTGGTTCCTGAAATTCCTTATTCCTAAACTTAAAGTAGAAGATCCAGATGCTGAGTTGCTGGATGAGTTGTTGGATTCGGTCGATTTAAGCTCTTACGGTCTTCAACGAGTTAAGCTGGGGCATTCTATTGATTTGGATAGCGGAGAAACGGAACTAGAACCACAAAACCCTAATCCTCGTGGCGCTCATGGTGTAGAAACAGAACGCGACCCTCTGGATGAGATAATCAGAAACTTTAATGAGCGTTGGTTCCAAGGTTGGAGTGCTACACCAGAAGAGCAGCGCGTACGGCTTTTAAGTATGGCTGAGTCCATTAAGTCGCATCCTGATTTTAAGGATAAATACCAAGATAACCCTGATCCCCATAATCAGAACCTTGCTTTCGATAAGTTGTTTAAAGACATTATGTTGCAACGCAGAAAAGATGATTTGGAGTTTTACAAATTATTTGCGGGTGATGAAGCCTTTAAGGGATCGCTTATAAAAAGTATGCAGCGCCTTGTGGGTTTGTAGATATTGGGGTTGGTTGTGAAAAAGAACGCCGCTGAGCATCGGTTTTGAACTAAGTCATTGATAATAGTAGTATGACGCCATGAACAAAAATATTGATCACTTACCCGCATCTCGGCAAGAGAACTTGGCTCATATCGTCACGATCCTTCGTGACGAATTTGAACAAGTGACTGAGTTTGCCACGAGTAAAAAAAAGCATGGCAGAATATTAAAAGTCATTCTGTTTGGTAGTCATGCAACAGGAAAATGGGTAAACGATCCGGCTCACGGTTATGTTAGCGATTACGACATTCTGGTGATTGTGAACCAAAGAGAGCTTGTTGAAGAATATAAGATATGGCACACCGCTGAAGACCGGATTGCCTTACGTGTGCGCCAACCGCTGAATATATTGGTTCATACGCTGGAAGAAGTGAACGATGCATTGGTTAACGGCCAGTACTTTTTTACTGACATTAAACGTGAAGGCATTGCGCTTTATGAACCCTATAAACGCGAGCTGGCGGAAGTTGGCAATTTAACGCCAGGAGAATCCAAAGCCATAGCAGAAAAGAATTATGCTCAATGGTTTGATAGTGCGAGCGAATTTCTCATTGATTTTCGATCTTGTTTAGATAGGAACAATTTGCCTAAAGCAGCTTTCGAACTGCACCAAGCCACTGAGCGCTATTACTCATGCTTATTGCTGGTATTAACCAACTACAAACCCTATACACACAACTTAAAACGGCTTAATTCTCTCGCTATTTCACAAGATGAACGCGTTGCCGAAGTGTTCCCCCAAGACAGCAAAAGCCATCGTCGTTGTTTTCAATTACTAAAAAATGCCTACGTTGATGCGCGTTATTCCGAACATTATCAAATCTCCAAAGACGAGCTTGTGTGGCTGGCAGAGCGTGTAGACTTTTTACAGCAGTTAACCGAAAAACTGTGCCAAGAGAAGATTGAAAGTTTCTGTTAATACGAATCTGGGTATAACTATTCCACCAACGTTAAGGTAGCAAGATTGATTTAGTAGAGCTAAACTAATCTTGTATTTTTGTAACCTTTGGGGTTACAATTAAGCCTATGATTAAAAGCTTCATTCATAAAGGCCTTCAAAAGTTTTATGCAAAGGGTAGTACTTCAGGGATCCAGAAGAAGCATGAGAAAAAGCTCCGCTTAATTCTTGCTAATTTAGATCAAGCTGGAACTCCAGAGGATATGGATTTACCAGGATTATTTATGCATAAACTAAAAGGTGAGCGGAAAGATGATTGGTCTGTTCGCGTAAATGGTAACTGGCGTATTACTTATCGTTTCGTTGGGCGGGATGTTGAAATTGTTAACTATGAGGATTATCACTAATGTCCATGCATAATCCAGCACATCCGGGTGAAATACTAAAAGAGTTGGTTATTGAGCCACTGGATTTAACGATTACCGATGTAGCAAAACACCTTGGTGTTAGCCGCAAAACGTTGTCGAAAGTGTTAAATGCGAAGGGCTCAATTACTCCCGAAATGGCTGTTCGTCTTGAATTGGCTTTTGGAAAGCCATCTGCTGACCATTGGCTTCGTTTACAAAACGCTTTCGATTTGTGGCAAACAAGGCAAGAACAAAGTTCGCTCCATGTTTCGCCCTATAACTTTCAAATGGCGTAATTGTCGTTTAACCGACCTAAAAAACTTAGCCACAACCACAAAATGCTAGTTGCCGCTGGCTATCTGGTTAATGATTTAGCTTCTTTTTATTTACCTCAATATTAGCTTGCGAAGAGTTGATATGACCCATTGCAAAATGTGCAAATCTAAAAGTATTAGACAATTAGAAGATGTGGAAAGCATTTTCAAAGTATGAAAGAGCAGAAGTTTCCCAAAGTACCGCTATGGATAAGCTAATACGTATTTGCTTAAAGCATCGCTCTGTTTTTCGTGAGCTATTAGCCGATGCTGGTATTAAAGCAGCAAACCGCCACTCGCTTTCCTAGCTTGCTTTCTCGTTAGATAAATTAACCAAAAAAGAAGTCGCTTATGAGCGAAGTTGTCAACGCCAGTTCTTGCTGGCGCTATGTGTTTAGGAGATATTCATCCAACCAGCTTTTATAAACTGGTTACCGTGTTTCAGGCGCTTCTCGGTTATCTTTACATGGCGCTCATCGCAGAAAAGATTATCCACATCCTTCAATACTCTGACAGAAACAATGAACCTTAACTTTCCGCAAGTTAACTTAGCTTGCGGGAAATGAAGCTGCTTTTGTGGTAGGTGGTTTGGCTGTAAAGCTACCGATCTGGCATTGATGCCTTTATAAATTCCGATTTTCGCGTTACCACACTGCAACAGCGCGAGAGTTTCTATTTAACGGGAATGTAAGGCGAACTCAATTTGAAAATGGACAGGACAATCTTTACTGTTCAGAAAAATTCACGAACTTGTCGTACTCCAGATATTGACTATAGTATAAGACTATTTAAATTCACCAAGCTGTTGTTGCTATAGGGTGACAATATATAAAAACTACGAAAAGTAGGATTCTCTGATTTTTGGAGTATTGAGAATACTTAGAACTCAAGTGTTAGTTATTTCAGGTTTCAAAGGAGTTTGTATATGGGAATCCCATTTTATCAAAAAATAGTTGTTGTGATTTTGCAGTATGTTGTTCCATCTGCATTGGCGTTAACCGCAGCACTAATGGCAAATGATGCAAAGACTGCATCAAATGAAGTAAATTTAAGGTTACGAGCCATTCAAGAAAGGCTTGACGAAAGAGACCTAATCGCCCATGAAAGTTATGATAATAACCTGGGCGTTCCGATAGGCAACGATGCTATGTGGCGAGATTATTACGATCTTGTTAAAAAAGGAGGTTATAAACGTCAAGATGCTGCACGTGAAGTTCTAAAAAATCGAGCTAAAATTCCTAACAAAAAAATTGCTGAGGAAGTGTGGTCCAATAACTAATAAACCAATTGAAACGGGCGTTAAACTGTTGGATTCGACTCTTTATCGTTAATCTTAGCCAATTATTTTACTACGCTTATTCGGGCTTTATGTATTTAATAGAGATATTCGTAAACAACGGGGGAAACAATGTCTTTTATAAAAAACTTTCAAATTAAAATAAACAAAGTAACGGCAGGATATTTTGCTAATTGGACGCCTGAATCCCCTATATCTGTGGGAGATTATGGTGATATTAAGGGATATAGGTTTACTAGGGATGGGAATATATCCAGGTTTAAATTAGAACTCGAGATAGATTCTGTTCGGGCTAAAACAGCGACGTTTAAGAAAAAGGAGGGCCTTGTTATTAGTACTAGTGCCGGTGCATCAGGGGAGGCTAAGAAGCAAAGTGCTAGATTAGATCTGAAATTTGGTGCGGAGGGGGCATTTTTATATCACCTCGCTGATATTACAAACAACCAATTCAAAGACAGACAAATTGCATTTGAAAAAATTGTCCCATTAATTTTGTCTAACAAAATAAAATGGAAAGATAATTACGTTCTTGTTAGTGAGATTAAGCAAGCAGGTAAAGCATTTATTATCGTGGCTGATAGTGCAAATGCAAATATGCAGATTGAGTGTAAAGGTGATGTTTCAATAGAAGCAAATCTTGCTAAAGCAGCAGGAGATATTAGTTATACCAGAGACAGTGATCAAGTCTTGAAGTATGAGGTCGAAGAAACTATTTCACCTCTATTTCGGGTAGTGGCATTTTCGGGCACACCCTCTGGCGGGCCTAAGGGGCCAATTAGTAAATTAATATCTCTTATCAAGTCTTGGTATTATGGGAAACTACCAGAGCCTGAAACTATTAGCTTATCTGATTATGTAGAAACAGAAGGTATGACAGAGGGAACCTTTACATTTCCTAATGGAGAGTCTGTTAGATTGCATCAACGATTGGAAAGTATAGAAGGGTATATTCAGAAAAGTGAAAACGAAGAGAATGGTGACATAGAAATTGAAACCATTGAAATAGATAAAGGCCAGCGAACAATGACAGGCTGATAAAAATAAAAACCTAAAAAAAGCAACCAACTAGGAAAAACCTTCGCAGTGTCCAGTTGCGCTAAAAGGCTTTTACATAACTCAAACACTACTATAAAACGCTAATAATTACTGGCGTTATAGGGAAAAGTCATAGTTTACTCAGTAACAATATTTGGTAAGGAATGAGTTATTTCAATCATAATTAGCGATCAAAAAACTTGGCCATCATGTGTTATTGATTTCTTAGAATCTAATATTAATAGATTATTAGGATGGACATGCGCATGCTCCAGAATATCATTGCCAAATCAATATGATTCCACGATTTATGAGATGCGAAAGATTTTGAGGAAACATTCACACGAATTCGACCCCGAAGTGCACCACCCAATAATTTAGACTCCAATTTTGGACTTTGCCATTACACGGTGGGGGTTGCCTCTTGACCCAATTCACCAATAGTGTTAATTTCGGCTCAATGATGGAATAAAACCCATTAATTCACAAAAACCCGCTTAATTGCGGGTTTTTTCGTTTATAAGACCCGGTTGCAGAAATGCACCGGGTTTTTGCGTTTCTGGAGCCCGCAAATGAATTACGAGATTTTTTTCGAACAACTGCGAATCCACGAGGGTTGTAAGTTAAAACCTTATCAATGCTCTCAAGGTTACATGACCATTGGCATTGGGCGAAACCTTGAAACCAATAGTTTGAGCAAAGAAGAGCAACTAGCGTTGTTTGGTGAAAGTGGACTTAACCCCCAAGACGTTATTAGCCGATTAGAGACTAGAGGAATAACAATCGACGAAGCGGAGTACTTGTTCACCAATGATGTGGAGAAGGTTGAGACTGAATTGTGTGAGCGCATGAAGCTTGATGGTCATAGCGGTGTGCGTCAGGCAGTGCTACTCAATATGGGCTTTCAATTGGGTGTTACAGGGTTGTTCAATTTCAAAAACGCTATCTCTGCTTTTGAGTCTCAAGATTATGAAGAGTGTGCCAAGCAAATGCTCGACTCTCTTTGGGCAAGGCAAACACCTAAACGTGCCGAAGAGCTGGCGGGGCAAATGCGCTCGGATGAGTGGGCGGTAGCGTTTTAATCATGGGACTTTTTTCCGGTATTTTTGGTGGAAACGGCAACACCAATCCCATTGAGGCGATTGGTAAAGCCGGGGATTCACTTTTTACCAGTGATGAAGAGCGTTTGGCACTTAATAATCAATTGGCAGAAATCAAACAAAAACCACAATTGATGCAGGCGCTTGCCAATGTCACAGCCGCAAGTCATAGAAATGTGTTTGTGGCGGGTGGTAGACCTGCCTTACTTTGGGTTGCAGCACTAGGTTTATTCCTGTTTTTTCCTGTAAAAATGACCGTTGGCACTTTTATCTGGGCAAAGCTATGCCTTACCCAAGATGCCTTAATTGCATACCCCTTTAGCGGTGATGGATTAATGGAGTTGGTAGGTATGCTTTTAGGGCTTGGTGTTATGAGAACGGTTGAAAAAATAAAGGGGGTAGCCAAGTGACCACTCATACTGCAACAGATGTAACGACCTGTGGTGTTACCGGTGCATTAGTTGTTGGCACTGGCATTAATAAATCGCTAGACAATACTCAAAGCCTATTAGGTTCAACAGTTGAACAAATCCTTTATGGTGACTTTGTACTATATGGTTCTGATGTAACGGCTGTTGTCGGCTCAGTGTTTTTGATAGGCAACTTTGTTATTGGTTACCGTCGTTACCTAAAAGATAAAAAGTGCCTAGCAAGATGAGTCTTACCGGAAAACAAGAAAGCTTTGCTGTTGCTTATGTCAAATTCGGTAATGGCACTGAGGCATACAAGGCGTCTTTGTACGCCAGTGATAATTATTCAAGTGGTGCAATACATGTTGAATCGTGCAAGTTACTCAAGGGTATGGATATACAGGCTCGTATCAGTGAATTAACCAAAGACGCTGTTACAGATGCGGTTATGACCAAGCAAGAAATGCTTGAGCGTCTTACGCGAATTGCAAGAGTAAGTATTACCGACATTGCTGATTTTAAGAATCAACAGATTGGGGAAGACGAAGATGGTAACCCTGTGTATCAGACAACATGGGAAATCAAAGACGCTGAAAATATGTCACTTGATGCCGCTCAGGCTATTAAGGCAGTTACTGCGACAAAGTTTGGCCCAAAGCTTGACCTACATGACCAACTTGGGGCGATTAAGCAGCTATCTGAAATGCTCGGATATAACGCCTCGTCCAAGGTCAATCTAACCCTAAATCGCCCTAAAGTAAGGATCAAAGATATGACGGGCAAGCAACGCCCTCAATAAGCCCGATAACAAGAGTTAACCATGCACGACGAAATTGAGTTTCACTTCGCCCCACAAGGCGCAACGTTGGAACGGTACATCAATGGGCGTGACCGGGTAACGTTTATTATGGGGCCTTTGGGCTCAGCTAAAACCACCGCCAGTTGTGAGCGGGTATTTCGGCAAATTTGTGAGCAGAAACCAAACGAAAGTAACGTAAGAAAAAGCCGCTGGATCGCGGTTCGTAACACCTACCCGGATTTAACCGGCACCACCATGAAGGATTGGTGTGAGCTGTACCATAATGAAGATATTCAGTTGGGTAGGCTCGATAAATCCTTTCCGCCCACTCACTACATGGACTTTGACCTTGACGATGGTTCAAGGGTTGTTGCTGAGCTTGTTTTTCTGGCTCTGGATAGACCCGATTCAGTTCGAAAGCTACGTGGTACGCAGGTAACTGGTTTCTGGCTTAACGAGGTAAAGGAGCTAGATAAATCCATCATTGATATGTGTGATGGTCGTCACGGGCGCTATCCAAACAATTGCTCATGGCATGGCATGATTGGCGATACCAACGCGTCAGATTCAGACCATTGGTATTACGATTTAGCGGAAGTGGTTAAACCTCAAGGCTGGGTTTTTCTGCGTCAACCGGGTGGTGTCATTGCCGTTACCACTGGAAGCGGCAATAACAAGAAAACCACATGGATTGAAAACCCCAACGCTGAAAACATTCATAACCTTCCTGAGGGGTATTACATCCGCCAAGTGCAGGGTAAAAAGGATGATTGGATAAGGGTTAACCTCGCTAATCAATACGGCAACGTATCCAGTGGTAAGCCCATTTATCAGGATGCGTGGAACGACGATTTACACCCCTCGAATTATAAATTAGCGGCTATCAAATCAGTTAAGGAAATTAGGGTGGGCATAGATTTTGGTAGAACGCCTGCTGCAATTATTGCCCAGCTAATGCCTAACGGAAAACTCAGAGTCACCAGAGAATTGATATCCGAAAATATGGGGATCCGCAAATTCATGGATACCGTGTTTTTACCGTATTTAAAAACAGAGTTAAAAGGCTTTAGTCAATCTGATGTCGAGTTCTATGGCGACCCAGCCGGAACGGCTAAATCGGGCAATGATGAGAACTCACCGTTAGGAATAATCAACGATGAGTACGGTTTTGTCGCATACCCCACAGCAACAAACAACCCGGACCGGCGTTGGGAGTCGGTGGAATCATTTCTTAATGGCGATATCGATGGAAACCCGGCCTTTGAGCTATCCAATTGTTGCATCGTTTTACGCAAAGGCTTTAACGGTGGTTATCACTTCCGCCGCCTAAATGTAAGCGGTGAGAAATATGCTGACAAAGCCGACAAGAACAGCTTTTCACATCCACATGATGCGCTGCAATACCTTTGCCAAGGTGCGCAGGGCGAAATCAATTATGCCTGGCTCGATAAACATATTGAAGAGTCAGCTAGCAATCAATCCATAACAGCAGACAGTATTACAGGTTATTAAACAGGCTATTAATGAAACCAAATCCAAAAGACTATGGGCATGAGTACAATGCTGATAATCAGCTTGATATGCTTGCCATGGAACTAGAGCGTAAGTTGTCGGAGGTGATATATGATCGCGGCACCATTGATTCTCGCATGGTTGAGGATCTGCAAAATTATCACGGTCAGTACGACTCAAAAACCTTAAAAAATATGGAAGATTCTGGCCGCTCTCGACCATTTATTAAGTTAACACGCGCAAAAACAAACGTTGGCGAAGCTCAGTTGGTAGACCTGCTTTTCCCCAACCAAGATAAAAACTGGGGCATCAAATCCACACCTTTTCCAGAGCTTGCAGACAAGATGCAAGATGATTCTCCTGCCGTTGTGGATGGTCAGCAGTTTGAGGATGAAGAAGGCAACCCGGTTAAAAACTCAGATATTGCCGCGCGTGAGCAACAAATTATCGACGAGCGCTGCACGAAAATGGAAACGGTCATTAACGATCAGTTAGTTGAGTCTGGCTATGATGCTTCATGTCGAGATGTTATTCACGATGCCTGTGTTATTGGGACCGGTATCTTAAAAGGCCCGGTTGTCGTCGGCAAACAAGATAAAGCTTACACGCAACATGAAGGACAGTGGGTAACGCATGTAAAAGATAGTTATACGCCCGCTACCGAGGCTGTGCGCCCATGGGATTTTTTTCCTGATATGTCGGCTGCGGGAATAGAAGAGGCCGAGTACGTATTTGAACGCCGATACATGTCCAAATCTCAATTGCGTGGATTAGTTAAACGTAAGGGGTTCAAGGCTGAGCAAATCAAACGTATTACCAAAATGACAGGGCAGCAAACCCAGCACACTAGCGTATATATGGATGATGTAAGGCAGTTAGCGGGATTGTCATCAACGATTAATGATACGCGTTTTGAGACCTGGGAATATCATGGTCCAGTGTCTTACGATGTGCTTTTAGATTTTGGTGTTGTTGAGCTACCAGAAGACCAAGAGCAGCAAGATAGGCTACTTGAGAAGTTATCAGGTGAGGAAGTGATTGCGACCGTATTTTACTGTGGCGGTGTTGTCCTTGGCGCAAAAATGGACGTGATGGAGTATGAAGGGTATCTGCCGTATCGAATCTTTAATTGGGAGCCTGATGATAGCTGCATGTTTGGCTACGGCATTCCAAGAATGGTGAGAGACGAGCAGGCTATTATCAACTCGGTATGGCGGATGATACTCGATAACGGCTCAATAACGGCTGGACCTCAAGTTGGCGTGAACAGAAAGCACGTTAGGCCAGTTGATGGAGATTGGACATTAAAACCGTTTAAACAATGGGAATTAACCTCTTCCAATGTAGATGATATTCGAAAAGTGTTTTCGTCCATGGAGTTCAATAGCCACTTGCCTGAATTACAGGGTGTTTACCAAATGGCTCGCATGATGTTTGATGAGGTTTCAGGCGTACCGATGATATCTCAAGGTGAGCAAGGGCAGACAACCGAAACCTTGGGCGGTATGTCCATGCTGATGAATGCCGCCAATACCGTTAGAAGAAGGCAGGTAAAAGCATGGGATGATGATATTACCAGTCCACTAATCAAGGACTTTTACCACTGGAATATGGAGTATCACGAGGATGATACAGTCAAAGGTGATTACCAAGTTGATGCCCGTGGTACAACCGCATTACTCGTCAAAGAAACCCAAGCTGCAGCATTAACCAACTTCCTTGGTGTGGTTGGTAGCAATCCTGTGTTCGCTCCCGTACTTCAAATTAAAGCCGCTGAAATTCTCAGGCAGTGGGCTAAAACCCAAAGCTTGCCATCTACAATCCTGCCAACGGATGAAGAGCTTGAGCAGTTTCTTCAACAGCAAAAAGAGCAGCAACCAGAACAGCAAGACCCGGCTATACAGGTGGAGCAATTAAGGCTTCAACAACAACGTGAAAAATTCCAATTTGAGCAAGCCATGACAGACCAAGAAATCGAAATGAAACGACAAGAGCAAGCCAGTAAAGAACGCTTAAAATATGCGGAATTAGCCCAAAGCGAAAAAGCCGATACTGAAAAACTACTGGTCGAACTTAAGCAAAGCGGTGCCAAACTTGACCAAGAATGGCAGAAATTCCAGACCGAATTACAAGTGAAGCTCAAGTTCAATGATGTCACTGCCAACTATGGGTTAGCTGCATGACAAGTGTCGCTTGTTCTGCCGCATGGCAGACAATCAAAAAGTACATCGAGTCAGAAAGACATGATTTTATAGAGATGTTGATAGAAAAAGATGATGACGTTATGAGAGGCAAGATAAAGATGATTGACGATTTGCTTTATAAGTACTCTCAAAACCACGAAGACAATTAATTACTGACTGGGTGATCCACTCAGTAAACCCTGTGAGCCCACGCTTTGACGTGGGTTTTTTTATGGCTGCAACAGCACCCAAGAGAGGATCCACAATGAGCGAAAACACAGATAACCCACAGAACGAAAACGGACAAGGTGAAGAAACGCAAGTGGATGCGGCTGAACTATTCAACCAGCTTGCAGGTTTGGACTCAAAAGACTCCGATGCCGAGCAAGACAATGAATTAGGTGAAGAGCAAGAAGCGGATGAGGATGCAGGTGAAGCGGCAGAAGAGCAAGACGAGCAGGATAATGATCCCTGGACTGATGTTCCTGAGCAATTGCGCCAACAGTTTCAACGACTCCAACAGGAAAAGCAGTCGTCGGATAATAACTACCGGGCTTTGCATGGTCGCCTTGCGCCATTGCAGCAGGAGTTAGAAAAACTACGTCAACCACCGGTTAGTAAAGAAAAACCTGCTGATGAAACAGGTAAAGAGCCAACGCCTGAAAACTTGCAAAATATGTCTCTGGAAGAGATAGCACAAGAGTGGCCTGAAATAGCTTCTGCCATGGAGCAGCAAAAGGAAAGCATTCTTACAGAATTAGAGCAACGCATTGCACCGCTAAACACGATGCAACAGCAATATGAAACCAAACTGCAGGCTGAGAATGTTCAGTCAGAGTATGAAAGACTGGCTCAGTTACACCCTGATTATCAGCGAATAATGACTGACCCAAGCTTCAATACTTGGCTATCTTCTCAATCAACTGCAATACAACAGATTGCGCAAAACAGTACATCAGCAGATGACGCAAGTTCTGTTTTGAGTTTCTACAAATCTCAACATCAACAAGCTTCACCTAACCAACAAGATCCGCAACAAAATAAACAACAAAAGCTAGCGGATCACGTCGCCATTCCAAAGAAGGGCAGCGGCAAAGGTAAGCCAAATCTAGAAGATGTTGATCCAATCGCACTCTTTAATAATTTAGCAAAATAATAGGAGAACCATATGGCTAATGCATATGGCGATATCGGTGTTGAAGCCGGTGTACACGCAGAAATGAAAATGCTTGAGCATGCTGAGCCTATACTTGTTCTGAACAAGTTGGGTGACCACAAACCCATGCCGAAGAGTAAATCAAAAGTCATTAAGTTTCGCAGACCAGAGCCACTTCCGGTTGCAACCACGCCGCTTGCAGAAGGCGTAAGACCACCGGGAACCGATTTTAGATATACCCGCATTACCGCCGTCTTAAATCAGTATGGTGATTGGATGCCAATTACGGATGTTGTGCAGGATTTGCATGAAGATCCGGTTGGGTCTGATATGTCAGTCATGAGTGGGGAGCAAGCGGCTGAAACGGTGGAAATGGTTTGCTACGGCGAATTGATCGGTGGCACAAATGTGATGTATGCCAACGGGGCCAGTCGCGCACAGGTAAATACATTCCTTACTTTACAACTTATACGTAAAGCCGTTAGAGCGTTACAAGCCAATCGTGCGAAAAAATTGACGACCATTCTTGATGGTAGTCAGATGATTTCTACTAGGCCCATAGAGGCGGCTTATGTTGCCGTATGCCACACGGATGTGACGGCTACTCTGCGCAGTCTTAAAGGGTTTACGCCTGTGGCGGAATACGGCAAGCGTCAGGTCATTTGCCCAGAAGAAGAGGGCAGTATTGAGAATGTTCGCTTTGTTGCATCCCCTCTTTTTAATCCGTGGGTTGATGCCGGTGGACTCAAAGGCGCAGGCGCGGACGAAGCAATGTCAACCGGGTTGGTCAATGCCGATGTTTATCCCGTGTTAATTATGGGTAAGCATGCCTTTGGTCACATTGCCCTTAAAGGCAGCAAAGAGGCAGGCGGGGCAATTAAGCCTATGGTGCGCAATCCCGGCAAACCAGAGCATGGTGACGAGTTGGGCCAAAATGGTTCGGTTGCTTGGAAGACATATTACACGTCGAAGATACTCAACGACCTTTGGATGATCCGTGTGGAAGTTGCAGCGGCGGAAAACCCGCCTGATTAATCTAAAACCGCCAACCCATTCATAATCGTTAAGTCAATTTAAAGCCCGGTCAATAGCCGGGCTTTTTGCTGGAGCAATAAAGTGAAAATTCAATCTAATTCCAATATTCCGAAGGTACTTGTTTATGTTAAAGAAACGCTAGGCGTGGAGCTTGATCCAAGTATGCCCCCGGATGAAATCATTCAAGAAGCCAAGAAACTGCAAGCTGAGCAGGGTATCACTCAGACCAAAATCGCAAAAACTGAGTTAAAAGGAAACACAGACAGCCCCGAAAAAATTCCCAAAGCGGTCATTGTCAACATCGCACAGACGCAAGCGCAGGATGAAGACTCAGAGCCGGAAACGCATTGCATAATCGGTTTTAACGGTCGTAACTATCAAGTGGCATTTGGGGAAGATGTAGAAATTCCCTACGGTGTATACAACGCATTAAAAGATGCGGTGCAAACAAAGTACACCAAAGTTAAAGGTGACGGCGGTAAAACACGCATGGTGCCCAAACAGGTGCAGCGTTTTCCATTTTCTACTATAGAAAAAATCTACTAAGCCATGAACTTCCTAAGCATGTGCAAGCGGGTTCGCCAGATGTCCGGTGTGTCTGGCGATGGTCCTGCATCTGTTGTTGGTCAGCGCGGAATATTACTCAAGATTGTTGATTGGGTGCGTGATGCGGAATGGGAAATTCTGACTTCGCACGATGATTGGAAATTCTTGCGCAACAATGGCTCGATTAATCTTGTTGCCAATCAGTCTGATTACGCTATTGATGCGACGAGTTTAGGGGCAATAAACCGCATCAAACAAGCAAGTATTAACGCTCAACCGCTTGTTATCGTGGAGCATGAACAGTGGCAGAATAATTACATTCAATACACGGAGGGTAAAACAGGGATACCGCAGGAAATAACCATCACAAGTAACCAATTGATTAAGGTTTATCCAACGCCTAACGCTGATACGTCAGTCATTATTGATTACTTTAAGTTGCCTGTTGGTATGACTGAAAATGTGGATGCCAGCCAAATACCGACTCGTTACGAATTGGCGATTACCCGCAAAGCACTCATGTTTTACGCCGACCATGAAGAAGATATCCATCTTTATCAGCGCTCAGCGATTGAGTATGAGAATTGGTTAAGTAAATTAGCGAATGATCAGCTGCCTAAAATAAGCTTTGAACGAGGAGGTTTGTTTTGATCCAAACGACACCAATCATTTTAAAAAATGGTCTTAATCTTGCCGCTAGTGTGCTTGAGTTATCGCCCGGTGAATGTGTTCAATTGCATAACTATGAGATAAACACGTTAGGGCGCTATCAGCGGGTTTTAGGTTTTGAGCGTTTCGATGGGAAATTCAAGCCATCTAACGTTAAGCCAAAGGATTTACCGGGTTTTCCTTACCCTGATGATGCAACTGAATTAACCGCCGTTAGGGCAGAAAGAAACGCCAGACGCAATGCGATTCAAACGGTGCCCGGTGCCGGACCTATGCGCGGGGTGGTAAGTTACAACGGTGTTGTGTATGCCTTCCGCGATAATGCCCAAGCATCAGCTTGCAACATGTACCAGTCCAGCGAAGCAGGTTGGCAACTTGTAGCAACACCCGCTTTACATCCTGGTGGTAAGTATGAGTTCACTATCGCTAACTTTAAAGGTTCTGCTTCGAGTATAAATCTTTATGGTGTGGATGGTGTTAATCAGGCATTTGAATTTGATGGCGTAACATTTACTCAGATTGCTGGGGCGATAACGCCTGATGCACCAAAACACATTGAAGCGTTACCCAGCCAAGTGCTATTGCTTGCTTATCGTGGTGGTACATTCTTGTTCTCTGGTGTGGGTGAGCCTCATCAGTTCTCACCTGTAGATGGCGGGGGAGAAATAGGTACATCTGGCGACATTACAGGCATGAGCGTTCAAGCTAATAATTCCTGTGCTGTTTTTTGCAGGCACAAAACCTATGTACTGTACGGCACAAGTAAAGCTGATTTTCAGCTTCAAACGCTCAGCAAAACCACGGGCGCAATACCGTCATCGCTTCAAACCATTGCAGATGCTATCTATCTTGATGATAGAGGGCTTGCACGACTTGACCGGGTTCAGCAATTCGGCAACTTCGATATGGCTACGATATCCCAAAAGGTCGATCCGTTACTCACCAAATACGCTAATCGAGTGACAGCTTCATTCGTTATCAAAGAAAAGAATCAGTACCGCCTTTGTTTTGATGATGGCACCGGCATAACCGTGACTATGTATGGTCAAGAAGTCAGTGGATTCAGCACGTTTAATTACGGGATGGTTATCCGTTGTGCATGGTCCGGGGAAGATGCACAAGGTAAAGAGGTTGTTTATTTTGGCTCTGACGATGGTTTTGTGTATCAAGGCGAAAGAGGTTTTTCCTTTGATGGTGGCCCGGTTTCTTTTGTTTGTAGACCCGCATTTGCAAACCTCAGAAGCCCGGAACAAAAAAAGAAGTGGAAAAAGGTCGTCGTTGAAGCCGACACCGTAGGCATTGCCAATGTGTATGTAGCACCTGATTTCAATTATTCAGACCCTGACGTGCCTTACCATGAATATTCAGATATTGCCGTTATGGGCGGTGGTGGTTACTGGGACCAAGCCACTTGGGATGAAGCTCGTTGGTCATCTGCAAGTACCTTTACTGCTGATATTTACATTAGCGGTGTTAGCCGCAATATCTCCATAACGATATCAGGTGAATCAATAGATGATCCCCCTCACATTCTTAACAGTTACTTACTGCATTATGCCCTACTCGGCAGGAGGCGCTAATGGCAAATCCATATTATGAATTTTTAAGCCCTGTACTTGCCGGTACGGTCGTTAGGTCGGATAAATATAATTCTGACAAACAGGGGGTTGAAGCGGGGTTTGAGGGCGTGAATGTCAAGCTTAATCAAAAGCTTGAATTACCCGATGGCTACGCCAGTTTTAAGTTACCCTCAATCACCGAGGATTCGCTTCCCTTGCTTGGGTTAGGTGGTGTCAGTTTGTTTCCTGCAAGTGTGATTTATGAGGTAAGAGACGCCGTGCCGCAAGTGCAACAGTGGCGGGATGAAGCTCTATCTTATAGAAACGCTACAGCAGGTTATGCCGCGACGGTTGGCGTACCTACAAAGCTGCAAGATGGGGATGTGCTAAACATACCGGAAGGCCAGTTCTATATGGAAGTTGTTTGTCTGGGGTCTGCAACAATAAACTTGCCAGCTGCGCCGGGAAACGATGCAAAGTATGAGGTCACGTCTACTTCAACATCATCCTCAGTTGAGATAAACACGAATATTGGAAACAACGATCACAACATTGAGATAGAAAACATTATCTTCACATCATTGCTACTGACAGGTAAAGCGAAAGTGGAATTGCATTGGTCGGCAGATCATTACAACGGAGTATCATTATGAGAGGCAACCTGTCAGCGGGTTACATTGAATGCAGTCAAGATCTGCAATGCTTGCTTGGACAATATTATTTTGTACCTGATGGTGTGACGCGAGTACTTATGCCGCCAGCTACCAAAGCCGGTGGATGGGTGACGTTTCGACGTGGCGTAAGTTTAAACCCTTCTTTCATTGTTGCTTGCCAGTCCGGGGATACAATCATATACAAGAATATTGCATATGGCGCAGCGGCGGGCACCCATCCAGAGTGCACAGTAACAGAGGATGATGAAATAACGTTTTGGTTCAATGGGGTACTTTGGCAACCTTGGCCCAACAATCCGGCAATGGATTCGCTTCTTAATTCATTGTTCGAGGTGACATACACAACATCAGGTACTTTTCTTGTGCCGGATAACAATAACCTTATCGTAACAGTGGTGGGGGCCGGTGGTGGTGGCGGTAACACAAGTGCATGGTTCTGGGGCGGTAGTGGAGGGGCAGGTGGTGGCGCTGTCATTGATTACGTCTTTAATCCCCCTCCTGGTGAAGAGATCATCATATCAGTCGGGGCAGGTGGAAACGCAGGCGTTGACGGGGGTAATAGTTCTTTTGGTAATTATATTGTTGCTTATGGCGGGAAAAGCGCCACTACTGACCATGTTTACGGTCAGAATGTAGGGCTGTTTGGGACGGCGGCAGGAACTGAAATCCCTTTATTTACTAAAGGTGGTAACGGTAATCGAGGCGGTAGTGATCCCGGCGGCGGGGCTACTGCAGGTTTGGCTGGTCAAAATGCCGGAAGCTATACTGGCGGCGTTGGTGGGCCAACTGTATCTATTAATACAACCATTTATCCGGGTGGTGGCGGTGGTGGTGCATCCGGTTATTCTCACGGTGGCAGTGGTAACGGCGGTAACGGCTCGGTTGGTAGCGGCGGGGGTGGTCCCCGAGGCAACGGCTCGGCTGGTACTGGTGGAGATGGGGTTGTTGTAATTAAGTGGGGGCCAAAAGGTGCATGACAATACTGTAAAAATTGCCATTCTTGAGGATGGCAGAATAGTAAATTTTGAAAAAATCTTCCTGAAAGATCTTAATCCTCAACATAGCTGGGTGTCAGGAAGTAGTCCGTTGAATATTGGCGATCCTTGGAATGAGGTTGCTGCAACATCAGGCGAAAGTCGTCCATGGCCTCAAGACAAAAAAGACCTAATGATCAGCAAGTCAGTCTTTCGATTACGTACCTTACCTTTTGCTGCAGATATTAAGGCTGCAAAACAACATGATCCGGTACTTGAGGAGTATTTCGCCATTTTATCGGAAGAGCCTCTTGTTAACTTAACTCGTCTCAAAACCGTAAATCTGATAAAGGATGCTATCAAAAGAGTTTTATTGGTCGTGCCAGAATCAAAAATTAGCGAAGAGGTTTTATTAAAACCAATTCAACTAGGGGAAGCGTTTGATTGATTGTTAAAATGATTACCTTAACCTTGACCAAATAACCCCTCAAATCCCTCTCTCTACTTTTTGAGATAAAACCCATGAATGCACAAAGACCTAATCAAGCCCCTAGCTTGATGCATCTTGCTATGCCCAAAACAAAAGCCGCTAACAAAATAGTTAGGCCGGTAAAAAAAGATGGTGAAATTGCCATCTTACAAAACAGGAACGGGCAATCATTAACAAGCCCTGTAACAACTAAAGAAACAAGTAAGGAAACAACCAATGCATCAACGGCGGGATTACTGAGTAATGCGTCTTCACAGATGCTTGCGCCAAATGCACAGCCAGAGAAAAGCACTCAAGGTAGACCACAATATAGTCTAACGAACGAAACCCCGAGTATAACCCCGAATATAACAAATACATCTGATCCCACAGGAAACTCAAGTGGCGCACCTCAAACGACTTTCACCCCAAATGCTTATCAAAGTGACGGTTATAATGGTGCTCAAGGGGGCACTCATTTTAACTATGATCCAAGTGATGATAGCTTGGTTGAAAATCGCATCAACGGCTTACTTAATCCTGATAATGCTCTGATGCGTAAAGCCGTATCAACCTCCCAAGGGTTTATGGCTCAACGAGGGCTGCAATCCTCGTCGATAGCAAATGAATCAGCCTTAAGCTCTATGATTGATAAAGCTCTGCCCATTGCCCAACAAGACGCAAACACTCACGCCCAATCCGACCAACTCGGCTGGCAGAACTCATTCAATGCTGAGCAAACTAATCTAAGCCGTACTCATGATGCGAAGATGTTTGATAAGCAGGGGCAACTGCAAACGGATTTACAGAACAACCAATTTGGTTTTCAAGGCGAGCAAAACAATGCTGATCGGACTCAACAGGTTAATTTGGAAGCGTTGAAAAATCAGAATCAGCAAGGACTGCTTGATAAGCAGGGCCAGCAAGAGCTGGAACGAATGGAGCGTAATGGCCAACTAACCCAAAGGCGTGATTTATTGCTACAAAAATTCCAGAACATTAATTTGGATAAGCAATACTTGCAGACGTTGGAAATGGAAAACCTGAAATACCAGAACCAGGACTCGGTTTTTGAAAAACAGGTTAGTGCCCAAACTGCACTCGATTATCGTAACGCGACAACAAACAGTTACAACAACTACCTTGAGCAAGTGGCGGCGATTTACAGCAACCCGAACATGACATCTCAACAACAAGCTGCTGGTGTTGCCACCTTGCAACGAATGTTTGAAGGCCAGCGGCAACAGTTACAGGCCGTTTTTGGATTTACAAATGATTCTGGTGGCTCATCTACTACGCCACCGACACCACCACCACCAACTGATACCGGCTCGGGGAATTCCGATCCTCGATATCCAAACTACCCTTATAACCCATAGGTGAATAATGATTAGATTAGGTGTACATGAGGATATTCCCGCGATCATTAAAATTGGTCAGGAGATCATTGATAAATCGGAAACCTACGATGGTGAGATTGATGTTCAAAAAGGCAGTTACATGCTTCGGCGTGCCATCAACGACCGAAAGATGGATTTATTTATAGCAACGAAAGCCGACCAAGTGGTCGGTTTTTTTGTTTGCTCAGCGAAGCTGGCAAACCCGTCAGGTTGCAAGAAACCTGAATCACCCCGATTGAGGGGAAGATAATCTGAATGGCAAGGGCGTCACTGGCTAACGGTGGGGTCTGAAGGAAGCCATAGGAAGTTAGAGGCACACAACGCAAGTGAACCTGCTTCGGCTTAATCAAGGGGTAAGCGTGCAAAATAGCGCAATGCCCAATACTCAGTCAGCTTGATTAAGTGTTTGAGGGTGGCGTTTCTAACAGGGAGCCAGTGCAGTAACTGAGGAAGCCTGACACCACACCGTGAAGTATACGGAAGCATTAACTCAAGAGGTAACTCAAGGTTATTGTTGGTGCGAGGTGGCAGATGAACCCGTAGTAGTGAGTAAAGCCCGGCCTGTGAAACCCGGTAACGGGGTGGAGGATAAAACCAGGCTGACCATTGGCAATGAGTTCAATGGCGTACATCCCGGCCAAAAGCTTGGAGGTATGGTGAAGGGGGGAAGCATACTTTAAACCTGTGATGAGCAGTGATTTTTTTTTTTGAGGGTACACAAGCCGAATGATCATCGGGGTATTCCAATTCGGTCAACCAGAAATGGCGCACTGATGTCAGAAACCGTACCGGGGAGTAACATCCACTCACTTTAGTAGATTGCCATGAGCTAGAACGCTAAATAGTGATGAGAAATAGACCTACCTCCATGAAGAATAGTTGAACCCACACAGTACACAGCGAATGAGGAACAAGTGAGAGTTTATTACAGTTTGTATGGTCAATTACTCAGTAAAGAACGGCTATACAGCGGATTCAAAAAGGTGAAAAAAGCGAAGGGCGCGGCCGGAATAGATAGGCAGAGCCTGAGTGACTTCACCCATGAACTGGATAATAATCTTGAGCAACTCCTTATAGAATTGAAAACTCGACAATACCAGCCGCAACCAGTCAGACGGGTAGAAATACCTAAAGACGATGGTAGCGTAAGGTTGTTGGGCATACCAACGGTGCGAGATCGCATTGTCCAACAAACACTGACTGACCTGCTCACTCCCATCTTCGACGCGCAATTCCACCCATCAAGCTATGGGTATAGACCGCAACGAAGTTGTCACGATGCCATCAACAAAGCCACCTTGTTCATACGTCAATTTGGATTGAAACATGTGGTGAATATGGACTTGTCAAAATGCTTCGATAAGTTGGATCATCGACTTATCCTACAAAGCATACAAAAACGAGTGCGAGATGGTAGCGTACTGAAACTTATAAAAGCGTTTCTTAATAGTGGTGTAATGGTCGGCTCTCAATGGCAACCGACAGAAACAGGGAGTCCGCAGGGAGGGGGGATAAGCCCTTTGATAGCGAACATTTATCTGGATGCGTTTGATCAGGAAATGAGAAAACGTGATCACAGGATAGTACGTTATGCCGATGACATACTGATCTTCTGTCGCAGCAAGGTAGGCGCTGAAAATGCGTTTGAGCAGGCCACGAAAATATTAGAGAAAGAGCTGAAATTGACAGTGAACAGAACTAAGTCTCACTTGACACATAGTGACGACAGGGTGAAATTTCTTGGAGTTGAAATTGGGAGTGTATACACCCGAATTCAGACGAGAAAACTGACAAGTATTAAGTTAAGACTCAAACAAATGACGAAGCGTAACAGTGGTAAACCGTTAAGTGAAATCATTAAAAGACTGAATCCAATCCTAAGAGGAGTCAGTCAATATTTTCGAATAGGGAACGCCAGTAGAGAGTTCAAGAAATTGGCAGCATGGCTAAGACGCAGACTACGTAGTATACAGCTCAAGCTATGGAAACGACCGAGACGGTTACACCGGAGATTAAAACAACTGGGGTATAAACCACCGTTTAAGTTTATTCTAATGAATAGTTGGAAAAATGCAGCGAGTCCGTTAGCGAGTTATGCAATGCCTAACAAATGGTTTAATGAGTTAGGCTTGTTCAATCTTGAAACAGTGAAAACAGGATTTGTGTTTAGTGCAGAACTAAATAAGAGTATGCAGGAGCCGTATACGAGGCCCGTACGTACGGTTCTGTGAGAGGGATGAGGCGTAAGCCTCACCCTACTCGATATAGCGATGGAAGATGAAGAATGGTTTAGCAAGTCGAAGTATGGAACAGACTTGGCCTTTTGTGTACTGCCGGAACATGCCAATCAGGGTGTTTGGTTGTTACGCCGTTTTTTGCGCTGGTGTAAACAAAGAGATCTTAAACGCATCACACTTGGCTTAAGCACCGGAATGGACCCCGAAGGCAGGACGGGAAGGATGTTTGAAGCGCACGGACTTGTCTCTGTCGGTGGTATTTACTCAACGTTGAAAGGTGGAGCATGAGCGGATTAATTAAAGGTGTTAAAAAAGTATTCAAGAAGGTTGGTAAAGCCATTGGCAAAGTCGTTAAAGGGGTGGTTAAAGTCGTTAAGAAAATAGCCAAATCAAAGATATTTAAAATCGTGTTGGTAGCGGCGGCTGTTTATTTTGGTGGTGCTGCCTTGTTGTCAATGATGGGAGGGGGAACGGCTTCGGCAGGTATAGGCTCGGCTTGGGCGGGGGCTCAAGGTGCTGGAAGTGCGTTGGCGGCAGGTAACTTATCTGGTGCGGCATCTGCAATAAGCACAGGCTTTACAGGTGGTGCGGCGGCTGGTGCATCGGGCACTTTTGCTGCTGGGCAAGCTGCTACAGCAGCGGCTTTATCAGCGCCAGCTAATGCAGCCGTGGGAACAGTTGCAGGCAGCGCAGCAAGTGCTGCAAGTCCAACCGCAACAGCAGCGACATCAGCAACCGCGCAAGCCGCTAACTCTACCTTTGCCCAAGTCGCCGCGCAAGAAGGCGCAAAGCAAGCCGGTGGTGGCCTGTTATCGGGTGCGTGGAATTCTCTGGGTCCAATGGGTAAAGGTGCTTTAGCTTCTGCTGGCGTAAACATGGCCGGTCAAATGATACAAGGTCATTCTGCACAAAAAGCCGAAGAAGAAGCCAGAAACCGCCGTTCGTATTGGGGGGTTAATGGTGCAGGTGAAACAAGCGTTCAACCAGATGCTTCAATGGGGTTGTTGAACCCATCACATTTTGCCAGTCAAAACTCAACACCTAGCGCGATACCTGCTTGGCAAACAACGATTGATGGATTAATTGACCGTCAAAAACAAACAGTAGGGGCAAATAATGGAAATGGATGATTTTACCGATGAGTCACAAACTCTTCAGCCCGGAGAGGTGGAAGCCACGGAACAAGAGCAGGCAGAATTAGAGCTGGCATTTAATATTGCGCTTGAATTTATCCACGGGCAACAAGGAGATGTTGTTGCTGGAATGGTGCTTGAATCCCAAGATGTAACCGAAGGGATAGGGAAAGCGGTTGCAACCGTTATGATTAGTGTTGAGAAAAAGCTGGGTGGATTGTCTGATGATGTGAAAATGCAATTATCTCAAGAGGTGCTTGCAGAATTGTCAGGTCTGGCA
The DNA here is from genome assembly GCA_942490545.1 of uncultured Gammaproteobacteria bacterium. GTDB lineage: Bacteria > Pseudomonadota > Gammaproteobacteria > Enterobacterales > Alteromonadaceae > Paraneptunicella. The sequence continues at coordinate 23,854 of CALNXX010000016.1, forward strand.
GTGGAAGCTGGCGCGCTCAGTGAAGATGAAATTACAGACGACTGGATTGATCAAGCTGTTAGTCATGCTTACAGCAATTACCTCTCAATGAAAGAAGCTTTGGGGGAATTGGACCAATCAGAGCTTGAAGGCAGTGTGTCTGAGGCTGAGCAGTTCACTGGAAAAAGCATGAGGAACCAGCAACTAAAACAACCACAACCTCAAGGCTTACTTGCTGGAGGTGGGTTATGAGCAATTACGGATTACTGGCGGGTATTGGTCGGGGTATTTCTCAAGGTGCGCAAATTATTAATCAAGGCGTTAATGCCGATCGGCAAGCTGAAATGGAAGCCATGCGCCAAGCATCGATTGAAAAGCGTTGGAAAATTCAGGACGAAAGAGCAGACCGTCAAATCCAACATCAATTGAGTCGGGATAAAACCAATGATGCAAACACAGACCGTCAGTTTAACCTTCGTGAGTCTGAGCTAATATCCCGTAATATAAATGGGATCATGGAGCAGCAATCGAAGGAAGAGCAAAAAGTCACTGCTCAATTTAACAAGCGTTTAGAGTCTGGATTAGAAGATCCTAAAACCTTGGAAGAAGAAATGATCACCAAGATAGGCTCTATTCGCTCGTTTTATAGTGAACGACTGCATAACACCGTAAAATCATATGGCAGCAAGTTAGAGGGAACCGCGTTTGAATACCTTCTCAACCCTCAAGAGTTGCGAAACACTTCAACGCCATCCTCTTCCTCTTCAGCACTAATAGAAACCCCATTACCTGAAAACGAGTCAAAGGGTTTTACGGGTTTACTTTCTCAGGCGCTTAGCGGTGATGGCGTTCAACCGGTCAGCACTGCTGGTACTGATCCTGCCGGTATTGCTAGCCCTACTAACGTGTCTCAAAAACCCACCTTAAGAGGGTTGATTGATAAATGGCAAGACGGGGCCTTAAGCGCTGAGCCAATCAGTCAGCAGCAGCATGACTTTAGAGGCAAACTTCAAAAACACAATATTCAATCTGCCTTCGGGGCATCTTCCTTACTCAATACAGGCCGCTGATCAGCGGCCTTTTTGTTTGCTCAGCGAAGCTGGCAAACCCGTCAGGTTGCAAGAAACCTGAATCACCCCGATTGAGGGGAAGATAATCTGAATGGCAAGGGCGTCACTGGCTAACGGTGGGGTCTGAAGGAAGCCATAGGAAGTTAGAGGCACACAACGCAAGTGAACCTGCTTCGGCTTAATCAAGGGGTAAGCGTGCAAAATAGCGCAATGCCCAATACTCAGTCAGCTTGATTAAGTGTTTGAGGGTGGCGTTTCTAACAGGGAGCCAGTGCAGTAACTGAGGAAGCCTGACACCACACCGTGAAGTATACGGAAGCATTAACTCAAGAGGTAACTCAAGGTTATTGTTGGTGCGAGGTGGCAGATGAACCCGTAGTAGTGAGTAAAGCCCGGCCTGTGAAACCCGGTAACGGGGTGGAGGATAAAACCAGGCTGACCATTGGCAATGAGTTCAATGGCGTACATCCCGGCCAAAAGCTTGGAGGTATGGTGAAGGGGGGAAGCATACTTTAAACCTGTGATGAGCAGTGATTTTTTTGAGGGTACACAAGCCGAATGATCATCGGGGTATTCCAATTCGGTCAACCAGAAATGGCGCACTGATGTCAGAAACCGTACCGGGGAGTAACATCCACTCACTTTAGTAGATTGCCATGAGCTAGAACGCTAAATAGTGATGAGAAATAGACCTACCTCCATGAAGAATAGTTGAACCCACACAGTACACAGCGAATGAGGAACAAGTGAGAGTTTATTACAGTTTGTATGGTCAATTACTCAGTAAAGAACGGCTATACAGCGGATTCAAAAAGGTGAAAAAAGCGAAGGGCGCGGCCGGAATAGATAGGCAGAGCCTGAGTGACTTCACCCATGAACTGGATAATAATCTTGAGCAACTCCTTATAGAATTGAAAACTCGACAATACCAGCCGCAACCAGTCAGACGGGTAGAAATACCTAAAGACGATGGTAGCGTAAGGTTGTTGGGCATACCAACGGTGCGAGATCGCATTGTCCAACAAACACTGACTGACCTGCTCACTCCCATCTTCGACGCGCAATTCCACCCATCAAGCTATGGGTATAGACCGCAACGAAGTTGTCACGATGCCATCAACAAAGCCACCTTGTTCATACGTCAATTTGGATTGAAACATGTGGTGAATATGGACTTGTCAAAATGCTTCGATAAGTTGGATCATCGACTTATCCTACAAAGCATACAAAAACGAGTGCGAGATGGTAGCGTACTGAAACTTATAAAAGCGTTTCTTAATAGTGGTGTAATGGTCGGCTCTCAATGGCAACCGACAGAAACAGGGAGTCCGCAGGGAGGGGGGATAAGCCCTTTGATAGCGAACATTTATCTGGATGCGTTTGATCAGGAAATGAGAAAACGTGATCACAGGATAGTACGTTATGCCGATGACATACTGATCTTCTGTCGCAGCAAGGTAGGCGCTGAAAATGCGTTTGAGCAGGCCACGAAAATATTAGAGAAAGAGCTGAAATTGACAGTGAACAGAACTAAGTCTCACTTGACACATAGTGACGACAGGGTGAAATTTCTTGGAGTTGAAATTGGGAGTGTATACACCCGAATTCAGACGAGAAAACTGACAAGTATTAAGTTAAGACTCAAACAAATGACGAAGCGTAACAGTGGTAAACCGTTAAGTGAAATCATTAAAAGACTGAATCCAATCCTAAGAGGAGTCAGTCAATATTTTCGAATAGGGAACGCCAGTAGAGAGTTCAAGAAATTGGCAGCATGGCTAAGACGCAGACTACGTAGTATACAGCTCAAGCTATGGAAACGACCGAGACGGTTACACCGGAGATTAAAACAACTGGGGTATAAACCACCGTTTAAGTTTATTCTAATGAATAGTTGGAAAAATGCAGCGAGTCCGTTAGCGAGTTATGCAATGCCTAACAAATGGTTTAATGAGTTAGGCTTGTTCAATCTTGAAACAGTGAAAACAGGATTTGTGTTTAGTGCAGAACTAAATAAGAGTATGCAGGAGCCGTATACGAGGCCCGTACGTACGGTTCTGTGAGAGGGATGAGGCGTAAGCCTCACCCTACTCGATATTGCCTATCATTTTTCCAACTGACACCAAGGTATTCCCGTGATCCCTAATTATTTCAATCGACCCATCCCGACATTAACCCAAACATCAACCATACCCAAGCAAGAGCAAGGTACTTTTGGTGACGCCGTGGACTCGTTTCAGGCAGGTGCGCTTTCTGCTGTTGGCGGTATTTTTGATTTTGCTGGCGCTGATGGTATCGCTCAACAGTTCTATGAATTCTCTGATAACCAAATTAGCGAAATGTCAGAGTCCGGTCGCCAATCGATGGCGAAGCCGATTTTTGATGAAGATGAAAACGGTGACTTGGTATTAGGAGAAGGGGCAAGCGATCTCGATACCTGGTTATTGGGGCTTGCTAACGTAGCCGGTCAGTTTCTGCCCACCGCCATACCGGGTGCTGGTGTTGCTGGCGCTGCAACAAAAGCTTTTTCTCTTGGTAGTAAAGGCAGTGCAATCGCTCAAGGCGTGGGCATGGGTATTGCCGGTGGTTCATCTGCTACCGGTCAAGGCATGGAGCAGGCCCGTGATGAAATTCGTAATATGCCCAACGATGTCAAAGTGCAATCTCAGATATTCCGAGATATCGTTAAAGGGGTACATGAAAATAACCCTAACCTGTCAGATGAAGATAAATGGCATGCAGCAACAGAAGCACTAGCAAGTCAGGTTGCCAATGAGGTTAAAAGCGATCCTAAGGTATTACTCGCCAATTTCGGCGCATCGGCTATCGGCGATCCCATTATTGGCAAGGCGCTACTAGGTGCCAGAATTGCCAAATCCGGTGCGCTTAGAAGTGCAGTAAAAGGCTTTGCGGTTGAAGGCTCTACAGAAGCATTACAAGCGGGTGTGCAGCAGTTAGGTATAAACGAAGCAATACAACCCATTGATAATCGCGATACTGGGCAAGGTTTATTATCTGCTGCTTTGAATGAAGGGGCGATTGGTGGTGCATTTGGTGGTGTTGCCGGTGGTGTGGGTGGTATAGCAAACAGAAACCAAGCCCAAGTTGAACAAGCTCAAACCGAACAAGTTCAAACCGATACGTCTCCTGAGCCTTCAAAAGTGTTCGACCCCGCCGTTCAAAAAGTAAAAGAATCCAATCCTATTTTAGGTGAAGAGTTGCAAGCTTTTGATAACTCGTCAAATGCCAGAAAGCAGCAAGCCGATAGTCTTAATTTTGATATTCCAACCGCTGCAAGAAATGCGGGTGCCAGTACTCCCGCCGATGTGGCCCGGTTTGGTGATTTGTTGAACTCACCTACTCAAGAAGTCTTGGGCAGGATGGTGAAAGGCAGAGGGGATCTTGTTGCTGAAATGGTCCGTCAAGCATCTGCATTTAATACGCCCACCGACCAAGACAGATTTCTGCCTCAGCAGTTTGAACATGTTGGAGAGGTGTTAAACCCGATTAAAACTCAACCCCGGGGATTATTGTCTGGAGCAACCATTGAAGGTCAGATAATGCCATTGGAGCCATCCACTCAAGATGATACAAACCGGGCACGTTTACAAGAAGCTCTAAACCAACCAAAACAAATTCCCCAAAAAGAGATTGTGACTGCCGGGGATGAAACACCGCTACAGGTAACAGAGGAAAAAGCGCAACGAGTCATTGATAACCCGCTACCCGCTATTGAACACAAAGAGTTCACCTCTGCCGATGATAAAACGGGCATTAACTTAAAGAAAAGTGGCAAGCCTTTTCAATCATCCAAAGAAGCGCTTTTTAGTGCCGGTGCCAGGAAGGCTAAAAAAGAGGGTCAGGAAATAGAAGCCATTCCTTTTAACGATGGCTTTGGCTGGAAAGTCACACAACAAGAACAGTCTATTGAAACGGATGGCACCAATCCAGAGCCGGAGCTTTCAGAGCGTAATAACCCACCTGAACAAGATGCACAAATCCCAGAGATTGAGCCAAGCATCATACCAGAAGGCGTTGATGTTTCTGGTCAAGAACAACTAGAGCAGGAACAACCAGAGCAGGAGCCTGTTAACGTCGTTCCTCAAAGAGCGGTATCCGATATTCCAAAGACAAAGCCAGAACCAGAACTCAATCCAAATATAGAGTCAGAAAAAGAATTTAGTCATGACGTTGGAATTGTCGAGCCTGTGCCCAAACCCAAAGAAAAGGCGTCGGGAACGGATACAAATGATGATCGAAAAAATAATGATGATGGATCCAATCAATCTATTGAAGACTTCGGGGAAAAGATTGGTGGAGCTAGAAAAGATTTATGGGGAACCTTTCGACAGTCACTAGAAAATGACATTGACCTAAGTGCTGAGCCATTGAGCAAATCTATTCCTGAGCCTAATTATATAAAGCTTCATGAGGGAGGTGTTTCCATGGAAGTTTTATCTTTAATTGCCGCCCTTAGAAGTGAGATCCAACCGAAACCCAGAAAAGCCTACAGAATTGAACGCTGGGTTCAATCGGTAGATGCCACCAGAAATACGGTGCGGGCATTAATGAATGGCTCTATCGGTCCCAATCAAATCATTAATAGTAAGACCATTTTACCCAGTAAAGTTAAAGCGATTGTTGATGCCTTGCCTGCACTGATGAAGGCAAACCCTAAAGACTTAAAGCGAGTAGCAAAGTACCGATTGGATTCTGCTAGTTACTCTATGTTTAATGGTGAGACTTTTCAGCCCAACAGACTGTTCTACATGCCAACTCACGGAAACAGTAAATTCCATGATTTGGCAAGTGAATCTAAAGAAGAAGCGTTGGTCAACCTAACCAAACTAATAGCGCGAGAAACGGAACAATCTTCTGCTTCATCAGGAAAAAAACAAGCCAACATCGGCGTATATTTAGACCGCTTCACGCAAAAAGGGTTTCTTGGATGGAAAGGGGCGTCTGGTGTCTTACGAATAGAAGAATTTGAAAGTGTTAAAAAAGCGAGAGAATACTTGGTAACCCATCGAGAAGAGGTTGAAAATAAGTTACAAAAAATTAAAGAAACGCCCTCGATGCGTAGACCTGAAAACCGGAGTCGAGTAGGCGTAAAAAGATATGAAGGTAATGTCACCCCTTCCATATTTTCTGAAACCTTTGGTTTTTGGGGTGTGGAGTTTGGCAACTGGGTAGAACAAAAGAAACGCCAGAAGGACTTAAACCAAGCTTATGATGCCCTTATGGATCTGGCTGATGTATTGGGTATACCACCCAAAGCGTTGGCATTAAATGGAGAGCTTGGGCTTGCGTTTGGTGCGCGAGGAAGTGGGGGGATTAATTCCTTTTCGGCCCATTATGAGCCGGGGACTATTGTTATCAACCTGACTAAAAAAAATGGTGCGGGATCGCTTGCGCACGAATGGTTCCATGCGCTTGATAATTACATATCCAGATCGGGCGGAAATAAAGAAGGTTATATTACCAGCCGATCCCATAAAAGCAGGCAGATTAGACCCGCACTAAAACAAGCTTTTAGCGAGCTGATGACAAGTATTGCCCGAAGTAAGTTGCAAAAGCGTTCATCTATATTAGATAGCAGAAGGTCAAGAGCTTATTGGGGCACTAAAATTGAAATGTCTGCTCGATCATTTGAAACATTTATCATTAGCCAGCTTACTAATGGTAAAGCGTCAAACGATTATCTTGCCAATGTGCTCAGTGCAGAAACATGGGATCTAATTGATGGCGATGAAAATAGCAGCTATCCATACCCTACAGAATTTGAACAACAAAGTATTAACCCGGCATTTAGAAACCTGTTCAATGTCATCGAGCATAAAGAAACTGACAAAGGTGTGGCGCTTTTTGACAAGGAAATAGAGACCAGAGATAGTGCCATTATCGACAAAAAACCTGAATCGTCTATCTCAATCAAGACTGCAAAAAGAGAAGTGGATCGCCTTCTTGGCAAGTTATCCGGCGCAAATGGAATACAGGTTGAAGTACTGGCTACCCAAAACGAACTGGAAGAAAAGCAGGGTGAGAATCAAGGAGAGAAAAAGAGAGAGAAACGAACTCACATTGTTAAAGGTGGATATCTCAAAGGGCAGGGTAAAGCCTTTGTCATTGCTGAAAATATTAAAGACATTGCCCAGCTTCGGGCCACATTGGCCCATGAGGTTATTGCCCATGGTGGACTTGATACGGTGGTTGGTGAAAAGGCATTCAGTCAATTTATCGAGCGCATTCAATCGACCCGAAACAAAAAAGCGTTTAAAGATGATTGGGCGAAAATAGACAAGGATTATGCAGAAGAGCCCGAAGCAGTAAAAGCCGAAGAGTTGTTTGCTCATTATGTTGGCAGTCAACCGGAACAAGGCTCTATCAAGTTTTGGTGGAATGCACTCAAACGTTTTGTGCATAACATGCTTGCCAAGGTTGGTTTCTTGTCATTTCGTGATGCCGATTTGGTAGCGATGGATGACATGTTTAAATCCATTGTTCAGGGCTTTAAGTCCAAAGAGCTTAATTCATCCAACCAACCTGAAACACTCCAGTTTTCCAAAACAACGAATGATGAGCCCGCTACAGAAACTGAAGTGGGTACGGATACAGATTTGGAAGTAGGTGAAGGCTCTTCTGATGAAAAAAGCGCAGAAGAAAAGATAGGGCAGGCTGAAACCGCCGCAAATACCTTTACCCAAAAGAGCAAGGTTCTAATTAACACTTTAAAGTCTAATGAATTTTGGAGCCGCGCCACCGAGGGTGTGTTTGATGGTCTGCACGGCATTAAAAAAGCAGAACAAAGCGCAGGCGTTACCGACCCATCAAAAATGGGTTATGTCTCTGCTCGGTTATCAACGGGTTTGGGTGACATGCTGCATGCGCTTTTTCATCGTGGCGCTTTGGAATGGAAAGATGGCGTAACCGCAATCAAAAAAGATACCAAAGGGTTGCTTGAAGTGCTTGGCATGTTGCCAGAAGGTGACGGTTTAAATAACTGGTTGGGTTGGATGGCGGCACATCGCGCCGAAAACCTAGCCAAAGAAGGCCGTGAGAATAATTTAACGCTTGAGGATATCGCAACACTTAAAGCTAAGGCAAAAGGACATGAGGCGCTATTTGAACAAGTACGCCAAGAGTACAACAAAATCAATTCGGCAACTCTCGACCTTGCTCAAGAAGCGGGTTTGATATCTAAACAGCAAAGGGCTGGTTTAGATGAGCAGTGGTATATCCCTTTTTTCCGTGAGCAAGAATTAGATAACCCAGATTTGACCGATGTTGTTAAGCAAATCACTGCGCCTTTCATTAGTAAAAAAGGCGTGACCAAGAAGGGAATAGTAGGACAAAGCGCCAAGATTAAAGCGCTTGTTGGTGGCAAGGGCTCTACTAATGATTTGCTTCAGAACATCATTCAGCGACAGGTATCAATGATTGATGCGGCAATTAAAAACAACGCTGCCCGTGAAGTGGCTAACAATCTTAATGGTACGGGCTACATGGACAGAGACGACAATCCTGAACTACTGCGGGAACTGACCAGTAAAGAGCTGGCACAACGCCAAAAAATAAGAGTGATGGAAAACGGCATACCAGCTCACTATTTTGTGAATGATGCGTCACTGTTACGTGGATTAATGCAGGTTAACGGGGTTGGTAGTCAGTCTATTTTTAATAGGATGTCTCGCGCCGCCAAGCGCTTTTTAACCACTGGCGTCACCCTTTCCCCAGACTTCATTTTAAGAAATTTTATCCGTGATGCTGCCCATGCCTGGATGGTCAATAAAGATGGTGCCAAGCTAGGAGTTGATACTTGGAAAGGTTTAAAAGCCTCTTGGGAAGGTGACGACCAATATTGGGATTTAATTGCATCCGGTGCCGCTTTTCAAGGTGGATACATTCACGGTGCCGACCCCGAAGCGGCGCAGCAACAAATCAGGCGTTCATTAAAAACCAAGGGATTTGATAAGTCCCAAATCGACAGCCATATGGGCACACTGGTTTACGGTAAAGATAAGTTTCTTGAAACCTTTGAGAAATACCGTCAAGTCAGTGACAAGATTGAAAACGCTAACCGGGTTGTGGTGTATAACAAAGCCATTGAGGCAGGTAAGAGTAAACGCCAAGCATTGTTTGAATCCAAGGACTTAATGGATTACTCCCTTAAAGGTAACTTCGATGCCATGGCAACACTTATTGATATGTTGCCATTCTTTAATGCCAGATTGCAGGGATTATACAAGCTGGGCAGGGCCGCAAAAGCAGAAGGTGACGACCAGCTATACAAAGTATTAAGTCGCGACCTTGCCATGAAAGGCATGAAGGTAGCAGGTTTCAGTATCGCCCTTGCCGCAATGAACGGGGACGATGAACGTTATAAAGAACTGCCCGAGTGGGATAAAGACGCCCATTGGCATTTCTTTCTTGGCGAAGGCACTGACGGGCATATTCGAGTACCTAAACCTTTTGAGCTTGGAATACTCTTCGGAACCATGCCGGAACGGCTGTTTAATTTCGGGGCTGGCAACCAATCATCCAGAGACTTGGGTGAATCAGCTCTGCATTCAGTGTTTTCCACATTGGCATTAAACCCTATTCCACAATTTGTACTGCCAACACTGGAAGTCATGATGAATAAATCCATGTTCACCGGTAGAAGCATCGAGGGAGTTGGGGACAAGAACAAAGAAACCGAAGACCGATACAGTATTCACACCAGCGATACGGCCCGATTAATTGGTAAAGCATCAAGCGCGTTAGGCATCTCTCCCAAACAAGTTGAGCATCTTGTCAGAGGTTATACCGGTACGCTTGGTAGTTACGTGCTTGGCTTATCCGATCATCTTGCTCGAAAAATGACAGGCAGAGTAAAAGCAAATACAGCAGTAGCAGATTGGCCCCTCATAAAAACTGTGTTTCAAGGGGGTAAGGAAAAGTCGAACACCCTGTATCAACAACGTTTTTATGAATCTTTGCACAAAGCGCAAGAAGCATACGGGAGCTATAAAGCTGCATTGGATGCTCACCAGCCACAAAGAGCCCAAGCGTTATTTGAAAAGAGAGCCGAGCAGTTACGTGCCAGAATTCCACTGAATCGAATACAGCGCCGAGCCGGAAACTTTAATAAACGAATTAGAGCGGTAGATAGCAACACTCGATTGTCTTCTTCACAAAAACGCACACAAATGGAAGCGCTTATTCGCAAGCGTAATGAATTGTTTGAACACGCCTTTATCAGGCTGCAACTTTCAGGTTGGTAGGAATATTAAGTGACTAGTGCTCGCTTATGCAATTTTGCTATTAGGTTTAAATCAAATCCAGCCCTGTTCTGGAGCGGAGTTATCTTGTTTCTAAATAGTGATCTACTAAATCATCCGGTCGTATTTTTGAAAAATTAGTTTAAGCGAACTATTATGGATAATGACAGGGCTTTTGCCCAGGTACTCCAGAAATTTGCAGTTGGAGGGAAATTAAATGCAAAAGGAAATAAAAATGAAAAAATTATTATTCATCGTTCTTTTTTCTTTGTTGAATATAAATCTACTTTATGCTGATACTATTTCTCATACTGTTGTATGGGGTAGTGGTAACAGATGTTCTGCAATGTGCGGAGCCTATCGCGCACAAGCAACCGCAATGTGCCAAGAATATGGCTATAACGGCGGTAGAGCCTCCTCCTGTAATTGCAATGAAGGAGGGAATGCACCAGATGCCTATGGAAACCTAGAGTGCACTGGAAAGTTAAATAGTGAATTCCTCGCAGTTCCAGGACGAATAAAACTGAAAGCAAATGAACGATGTAGTGCGGCAACAGTACGCTTTGACAAACTATCTCAAACTTTCTGCAACAACAAAGGGTATCGTGTAGGACAAAGGTCTGGTCCTGTTCATTGTGATGAAATCGGGGGGAAAAAAGCATGGGCTACTATGCTTTGCAAACATAGAAAGCCGAAGGTGATCGATTTAGATAATATGGAATAGTCTCTAATTTACGTCTTTCAAGTCGGTCAATCTTTGATAATCTATTCATAGTCAGTGTAAGGGGTTTTTGGTTTAATTTTGCGACTTATCAGATCGCAAAACTCACACTGAGTTCCCTTCTTAGGTGATCGAATGTTAGGAACAGTTATTTAGATGAAAAAGACCGTCCTGTTCAGACTCAAGCCGAAACCATTCTCGGTTTAGTGAATACCAAACAATCCCAAGTGTTACTTGTCCAGCAAATTGAGGTCACTGTTAAACAACAGGCCAAGCTACATTATCAAAAAGGAGTATTATCCTTTGCAACCGATATCCATGTGGCCTTATCCGATTTTATTCGCGCGACACAGCTAGATCCGGATAACGCACTTTTTGTTAATTAGAGTTATAACTTTTTTGATAATACTCGACCCTATAAAATAGAGCACTGCTTTAGCTTTTTACTTGGTAGATAAATCTTAATATTTGAAATAAATATTAATGAACAACCCCGCCGCAAGCGGCGAGGAATTAAACCTGAAGAGATTAAGGTTTATTGCGGTTGGGAGCGTCATGAGAATTTAGCTTTTTGAATAATCGTTTTTTCTGTATGTCATATAATTTAGTCATAACGCACGTTTTAAAGTCTTCCAAAGTGCTTTTACTTTTACAATCATTAAGTATTTCGAGCAGCACAGTTTCTGATATTTCAAAACCCACTTTAGTTTTTATTAATTTTATTAGTTCTACTCTATTAACGTAAGAGGTATCAATTTTTGCTGTCAGTTCGAAAATTTCTTTTAATAATTTGTCCAATTTTTATTTTCCTTAAACTTATTTAAAAATGTTTAATAAAAGTTATAAGTATTTTCAGATTGATGATACTCGACCGCGAATTCAACTCCGAAGTGCACCACCCGATAATTTAAGTTGTTTGTATCCTAAGCATTTCCAAGGACGGAGATTCAGCGATTTTTCTATTCGCTTAATGTCCTTGTTAGTTATTGTGCGTAAATATGTTCCTTTCTTTATTGTACTGGTCAACTAACAGGCAATTACAGTAATGACCGTGTAATTCACAAGGTCACACCTACTACTTACCAAACAACCGGAGAGGCGTCCGCCCTCGTAGATTTTTAGGTATTCCATGAACGGATCTTATTTTTAATATATGGTAAGTTCATTGGTGAGCGCTTGTCACCCTCGTTTCTGCTTTAAAAAGTCACTCGCCTCATTAACACCCCTGTTTGATTCGGATATCTCTCTAAGTTAGGTGCGTGTTGCTGACTATCTTAATTAAGATAGTTACGAGGTACAGACTGCTACAACGCTTTTCAGGTTTATGCTGTGAACGACCATTCCTTCCATGATTCCTTTAGTAAACCATGAGTCATTTAAGTCTATGATTTTGTCTCTGCCAATTGCAAGAGAAAGGTCCCTGATAGAGTTCGCTCTATTTGTATCATCAACATCCAAAAGGATGCGGGTGCCATTTTCAGTGAATAGTATTATTCTGCTCATCTTTACCTCTTCCGTTTCATTAATTTAATCCCCAAACACCCATTTAAAAAATTTCCCGATTGGACCAATCGGCATTTTTGGTTCTGGTTTGTATTTGTCGGGGATGGTTTTCAGTAGTTTGCATAACCTCCTCAAGTATTTCTTCGCAACTTGGAGGTGCCATTCCGCCACCGCCGCCAGCGATCGTGGGTAATGCGATAATGACAGCAAGTAGATTTTTCATTTTACTTTAATGGTTGTTATCAGAGTTAATACCTTACCAAATATTTAAACGGCAATTAAATATTAATGTATAGCTTTTAAATTTCTTCCCATTTCTAAGTGCTTCCACGTTTAATTAAATCCCGCTTACACTCATCCACAGACCAGCACATGGATAATTGATAACTACCTGTATTTTGCAGTGCTCGTCAACCAACCGGGCTAAGTGAACCATCATCATTAACAGTGAGATGGAATACGGCGTAGTCTAAATTCTCACCTTTGTCATTGATGATGTGACATGTACGGCGGATTTCGTAAAGCTTTTTCGTAAAAATTTAGGTGATACGCTCAGACAGTCGCTAAAGCCACTCCCAATGCTGAAACTCCACTAACTCCATCTTGTAATGTTTTTTGTTCTTCCAGTCATGGAAAAACTGCCTTGCGTCGTCAGCATTACTAAATTTCTTAGCTTGCGGTAATTTACATAACCTCATTTTTCCAGATAAGTAAGTTCCATTTTCATTATAAAAATGCCAAGGCCATGATTGATCTCTATCAGGGTCGAACACCCCTATATAATAGGTTGAGACAAGTTCTCTCTTTGGTGCTAAATCTAGATGTGCAGCATTAACATTGCCGAATGCCCGCTGCCATGAATTTGGGTGTTTTTTCTTAAGCCATTTCAGGTAAGCCCTAGTACTAGATGCATTAAATAATATCTTGGTTAAGTCTTCAAATTTATCTTTATGTTCTGACTTGGACATAAAAACCCTTGAAAGTTTCAGCAAGGGACAGTATGCCGTCAGCGCCTAGAGAGTCAATAAGTTACCGTGCAATGCTTTGGTATTGCTCGAACATACTTTTAGATGCTATCTAAAGTAAATCGCCAAATGCCCAAACTAGGGTTCCTGCTATCGCGATGCAAGCCTCTACTCTGTAAATTCGCTTTTGTAAATCTTGATAATATTTTTGGTAAAGCGGATCTTTTATGCTTTCTTCATAAAATAGAGATGGGTTTTTAACTTGCTCAACAAGTTGCTGTTGGAAAAATTTAGAATAATTATCTTTCTCCATCTTAATCATCTTATCTAATGTGGCTATTATCGATTTATCTATTTGTTTTCCAAAGTCAACTAAACCAATCATAATTGCGATACAAACTAATAAAGCTCCGCTTCTCTGAAACGCCTCACTAGAGACACAAAAATAGGAAATTGCCAATAAGCCAAATGCCAAAGAGCAGGAAATAGCTTCTATCGCTGTCCACGGTAATGAGTTGGAGTCAGATTTTGACTGCATATTGTTTCTTAATATAGATGGGTTTACTTACATATATTTTAGTAAAAAAGGGGAATAAGGGAAAGGAGGGGGGGGATCCATGATTTGTCGTATCTAGTCTCACTGAGTTCGTATTGCAAAATCGGCAATATACACCAGAGCTTTTTATTTAACGGACTCAGGCCGACTAAGTAAGACAGAGTAAAATGGAAAAATTTCCTTGGTGAGGGTTCGAACCCCTCCGTTAAATTCTAAAACGGTTACGAATTCCTAAGCCAATAAGAAACAAACAAGCATAAGAAAGCAGGCCCTGAACAGCCATCATTGAATGTAAATAAAAGTTATACTCACCAAAATACATAGCAATGGCGTCTTCACTTATCGCCTTAGATGATGGTGTAAAAGGAAGCGAATTAGATGCCATAAATGTAACTAATGACCATGAGTCATGCCATGTCACACAGCATTTAAAAGCTAGACTCTTATACCCGACAAGAAAAATTTCCCACAAAATCAGCAGAGTAATTATTGGGCGAGCTATTGATTGTCCGTAGTTGCTGGTGGCTGAATATAAAATATCAAGAATAGAACTCGAAATTGACTGTATGCCTTTTTCTTGCCAGCGCTTCGCACGCATTTCGTCAGCATGGAATCTTAGTGCAGCTTCATGATGCTTATTGTCTTCAGCAATTTGTTTCAACTTTCTAAGACGTTTAACATCTCCTGAATCTACTGCTTTTTTAGCCCATAAGCCCTTCCAGCCTAGATCCTTCCGTTTCAAATGAACCCTCAGAGTTTGTAGTTCCACATCGTGTTTTATGCTGGTTTCAGTCAAATCGGGAACACAGTTGAAAGTATTACCTGACAGGGATAAAAGTCCATCTATTGAAGCGCCCGATATTATAAATAAATGGGTTTCTCCAGTGTCTTTCAAGCCTCTAAATATCAGATTCCCTTTGGATTGCGCTGCTTCAACAGTCACATTCCCTTTGCCAAAACTGGCACTGGAGAAATTCACATCCCCTTCACCAAAGCTGGCATGGAAGAAGCTCACATTCCCCTCTCCAAAGCTGGCATTTTTGAAATCCACATTCCCCATACCAAAGCTGGCTTTGTTGAAATACACATCCCCCACACCAAAGCGGGTAGCGAAAAAATCTATCTCCCCTGCACCAAAGCTAGTATCGAAGAAATTCACCTTCCCCTCACCAAAGCTGGCACTGGAGAAATTCACATCCCCCTCACCAAAGTCGGCATTTCTGAAATCCACATTCCCATTACCAAAGGTGGCTTCCATGAAACTCACAAGCCCCTCACCAAAGCCGGCATTTCTGAAATCCACCTTCCCCTCACCAAAGCTGGCCTCTTGGAAATCCACATTCCCATTAGGAAAGTTAAATCCAGAAAAGTTAATAATTTCATTTTCGGTGTGCCGTCTTAGCGGGTTAAAATCTACTTTTGAAAAATCCACATCACATTTCGGATTTTTTTCAACCCATCCATTCCAGATATCCTTACCTTGTTGCCAGAGGCGCACGGCTTCTAAATTGTAGAGTTTCCCTTTTTTATAGTGCTTTTGTATGAAGTCTACATCTTCTTTTATTTTAAATTTTTTTGCGAGGCTGTTTAAATCATCCGAGGAGGATTCCTTGTCTGTCATGTTGAGGATCTGATTGGTTGGGAGTAATTGAAGATTATCACGGGGTATTTTAAGCGGGAAATATTTATTCGCGGATCAGTCCTTTCGTAACCCAATAGGATATTACTTGCTTCTTGCTTCTTTTTTCTTTCCTGCTTTGGATGCCCTTAAGAATTTCACATTCTGATTTTTGATAACGCAAAGCCTTAATCAGATTTAGTTCTCTAGTAGCTTCTTCTCGTTTGGCGCTGGGCAGGAGATCCGACAAAACAATAAGTTCAAACCCTTTGATATGTTGTTGGACAAAATCTTTACAAGTTGGCGGCTCTAAGCCTCCACCACTTCCAGCACTCGCAGAAAAAGCAAAGAAAGAAATTGTGAGCTGTAATGCTTTAAACAAGTTTTTCATTTATGGTTAAACGGTTAATTTAGGCAGCTATTAGATTACCAAGAATAATGGAACTTGAAAGCAAACGAGAGTCGTTTTTTTGGGGGAGTGTGCATTGTTAGTGGGGGGGAACCCTTATTCAACAAGAGCCAATAATATTCAATATGAAGTCTGAGCGCGTGTCATATGCGTGTCATTGCGTGTCATTTCTGGGTGGGTTTACAGTGGGGGAGTAGTCACCAAGCCCCTATAATTAGGGGCTTGGTGGTACTTTATGTGGTGGAGCAGGGGGGATTTGAACCCCCGTCCGCAATACCTACATCCTCGGTACTACATGTTTAGTTTGTCTTTTATTTAACTATTACGAACTCCGACAAACAGGATTTCTCATAGCTGGTCTGATACTATTTCGCGGTTCAACCTCAGACAAGTTTCCCTCGCTAGTCCATTAGTATGACCTCCCGAACCTTCACGAATAGACGACGGCTGAAGTGGGAGGGCCTATACCGGTTTTTAAGCGGCTAGTGCGTAGTTTTCGTCGTTTGCGACTATTTTTTTGCGGCTTTTTACGAGGCAAACCGCCCCTCGACATGCACCTTGGGTTTCGTGTATCCCGTCGAATCCTAATCTGCCCCAAGTATTTAATACTTAAAAATTCCGTTTATCAGAATTAGGTATATGTGGTCATTCTAGCACATTGCAAGTAGTCCCAAAGCGCTAATTTGCTTGTGATTACTTAAACCTGAGCTAATTGTTTAAATTTACGTCTATGCGCTGTGTTTCATGACTCGAGATTTTTGTCTTTGCCAATCTCTGTCTTTAACTGCATCGCGTTTATCGTGGGATTGTTTACCCTTGGCGAGATATATTTCTATTTTTACCCAGCATTTCTTCCAGTACATGGCAGTGGCAACAATAGTGAAGCCGTGTCTTTCGACGCTACCAATGAGTTTATCCAGTTCTCGTTTTTTGAGAAGTAGCTTTTTGGTGCGGTTGGGTTCGCAAACTACATGGCTGGATGCAGACTCTAGTGGTTGGATTTTGCAATTGGTAACGTATGCCTCGCCATCTTTCAGGTACACGTGGCTATCGGAAAGGTTTACTTTACCTTGCCGTATGCTTTTTAATTCCCACCCTTGTAATGCCATTCCAGCTTCGAACTTATCTTCTAGAAAAAAGTCGTGCTTGGCCTTTTTGTTCAAGGCAATGGTATTACTGGTGCTTTTGTTTTGCTTGTTTTTGCTCATGGCCGCGTATTATAACGACTATGATTAATTTGTCTTTAAGTTAATTGCGATTAGTGGGCTGTTTTTTGTGGTTTTTACTTTTTTTCAGTAGGGTAAACTTATGATAACATTCCCGCCGCTTTGTAAATGGTCGGATAGGAGTAAGCATGCCAATAGTAAATCGAAGTGCTTTGGTGCCTTTTAGTGCCGAACAGATGTTTGATTTAGTTAATGATGTTCCACAGTATCCTTCTTTTTTGCCGGGGTGCGTTGATGCCAACGTGCTCGAAGAATCTGACTCTTCAATGAAAGCGTCGTTACTTATTAAAAAGGTTGGGGTTCATCAATGGTTTACTACTTGTAATGAAGTATCCAGAGGGCAATTTATCAATATGTCGTTGGTAGATGGTCCGTTTAAATCGTTACAGGGTGGGTGGCAATTTACGTCTTTGACTGAAGATGCATGTAAAATAGAATTTCGTTTGGAGTTTGAGTTCACCAATAAATTGGTGGAGATGGCTTTTGGGAAAGTGTTCAGCGGTATTGCGAATAACATGGTAAAAGCTTTCACTGAACGTGCTAAGGATGTATGTCGTGGCTGATGGCACTATAAATGACCAGGTTCTAAATGGCCGCACTGAGAATGAAAGTGGCGCTATTGACTCTAAACAGCAGATTGTTGTAGAAGTGGTATATGCTCTGCCTGACAGGCAAACTTTGTTGGAAGTATCCGTTGATGCCGGGGTGAGTGTTCAAGACGTGATTGATGCGTCTGGCATCATGGAGCAATTTGAGGGTATTGATCTAAAAACCAATAGAGTCGGTATTTGGAATCGAACTTGTAAGTTGCGAGATGTGCCTAAAAACGGAGATCGAATTGAAATTTATCGTCCATTGATTGCCGATCCCAAAGAGGCTAGAAGAGTTAGAGCTGAGAAAGCTAAAGTAGAAGGGCGAGCAAACAGAATAACGGGCGGCAGACCTAAAGCTAATTCTTCTGAGAATATTGCGGATACTGATGCAAACGCAAATTCAAACGTTGATAAGGGCTAGAAAGAACTTATTTAAGTAATGGGCCTAAGTAACTGAACTAAGCAAATACGTAAGGGAATAAACAAGAAAACAAAAAAGGGAACAATTAAAAGCTCCCTTGTTTGATTTTATATGGTGTAACCGCTTAATTATTGTAGCGGTGTATTGAAGTCTTCAGAAAGCTCAAAATCACCGGTCACTTTAGCAATTTGCTCTTCTTGAAATTCAATGACTAATTCTTTACGAAAATCATCACCACGACTACTCATGCCGCGCTTCATTTCATAAACATAATAGTATGTGTCTTTATTGAACGAATCCTTAATCACCGGATTACCGAGTACAAAAACGACTTGTTCTTTGGTCATTCCAATACGTAGTTTCTCTACGTCTTTAACATCCAAAAAGTTACCTTGTGGAATGTCGATTCGAAAAACCCAAGAAGAACAGGCTGATAATGTTGATACGGCTAACAATATAGCCAAAACCGAAAAAGCTGTACGAATTATGCTCATGTATTTGATTTCTCCATTGCAAGCGGCATCCTACATTAGACGGTCCTTCTCATCAATTGTTCGATTCGTTTTTTATTAATTTGATTTTATCTTATTTCTGTCGTTCCGCACCTAAATAAATATTAAAATAAGCTTGACGCGGATCTCCAGTTTTGATCTATTACTCTCTTTTGTGAGAGTAATAGAAGTGACTTATCCTTCAACCAAATCCCTCGATCATCTCGGCCTAGTCGCCGGATTTTGTAAAGATATCAATTTGGCTCAGCAAATTGACCACGCCCTCGGTGATTCTGGCGAGCGCAAAGTCAGTTTCGGGCAGTTGTTTGTTGCTATGCTGCTCAATGGCCTTGGGTTTACCGGCCGCACGCTGCATATGTACAGCGAGTATTTTGAAAGCAAGCCGCTTGAACGTTTGCTAGGTGAAGGAATTGCTGCCGAAGATATTAACGACGATGCATTAGGCCGTTGTTTGGATGCGTTGTACGACAAGGGCGTATCATCACTTTACCAAAGCATAGGTGAAAGCGTCGTCAAGCATTTAGGTTTGTCTTGTCATTCTGTCCATCTGGACTCAACCAGTTTCCATTACGATGGCCAGGAAAACTTAAGTGAGGAAGACTTAAACCCCATCAGCATTACGAAGGGGTATTCACGGGACCATCGACCCGAATTGAACCAAGTTATCCTCAACCTTATTTGTGAAAATCAGGCGGGTATTCCTGTGTATATGAAACCCGCTAGCGGCAACAGCAATGATATGGAGGGCTTTAAACAGATAGTGAAATCTCATATTCACAGCTTAAAAGCCGCGCAAGCCAGTCAGTATTTGGTGGCAGATGCCGCGCTTTATGTCAAAGAAACAGTGGAAGAGCTGCATAAGCTTGAGCAATTATTTATCACGCGCGTCCCGCAAACATTAACAGAAGCGAAAGATTTGATTAACCAGGCACATACCTTGGAGTTTTCCCCAATGGAAAATGGCTACTCAGGGATATGGGCAGACTCAAACTATGGTGATGTGCCCCAACGTTGGTTGCTGGTGCGCAGTGAGCAAGCCTTTAAACGAGAGCAGCACAGTCTAAATAAACGCATGTTGAAACAAGCTGATGCAGAGCGTAAGTCGTTTAAGAAATTGACTCAATCAGAGTTTGCTTGTGAAACAGATGCCAATAATGCGATAACGCAATGGCGAAAAAAGCAACGTACATTAGATGTTGTGCCTGAAGTGACACGTATTCCGGTCTACCAGACAAAAGGCCGCCCCACCAAAGGGCAATCCCCCACACGGCACTATTACCAAATCTCAGGAAGTCTGTTTACCCCCTTATCGAATCGACAAGTAGCGCTCAGACAACTGGGCCTGTTCATCATTGCCACTAACGACCTGAGTGATAACTTGTCCATGGAGCAATTGCTAGAGCATTATAAATCGCAGCAGTCTGTAGAAAAAGGATTTCGATTTCTTAAAAGTCCCGACTTCTTAACCAGCTCAATCTACCTGAAAAAAGCAGAGCGTATAGAAGCACTGCTGATGGTGATGACCAGTTGCTTGATGGTTTACGCTTCGTTAGAGCATCAAATCCGTAAAACGCTAAAAGAAAAGAAGCGTTACTTCCCGGATCAAAAGAAAAAACCAGGACAAAATCCCACGGCACGTTGGGTATTTCAATGCTTTGAAAATATCACTCTACTGTACCAACAAGAAACGAAGCCGCTCGTATTAAATCTAAAAGAGCGACAGCGCATCATTATTGATTGTCTAGGCGAGCAATACAGACAAATTTATTCTTAAAAGGCGTGCGGAATGTCAGTTATTTGGGTTGTTAGATTTTATGTTGCGGAGAGATTCACTTATTAGATTGCAAGTATTGAGCTGCAATCTAATAAGTGGAGGTATTTTTGATAGGTAGTCGTTTTGGGAAACAGCCTTAAGTTGAAAGCAGGCCTTTGGCATTCTCTAAAGCGGAATTGGTAATAGAGTCTCCGGCTAACAGTCTAGCCAATTCTTCTACGCGCTGTTCTTGAGATAAGGGTTGCATGTGCGTCTCTGTGACGTCTTTGTCAGTAAACTTGGTAACAAGCATTTGTTGATGCGCTTTTGCTGCCACTTGAGGCAAGTGAGTAACACATAAAACTTGATTGTTTTCACCTAAGTCATGTAGCAATTTCCCAACCACTGATGCCGTAGCACCGCTAATGCCGGTATCTACTTCATCGAAAATTAGCGTTGCTGCTTTTCTGTTGGTTAGAACCTGCAATGCTAACCCTATTCTGGATAGCTCTCCTCCAGATGCGACTTTTTCGATTATATCGGCCTCAATTCCTTTATTGGCGGCCAACAGAAAACGGACATCATCAGTACCATTTGGAGAAATTTTAGCATTTGGGATATGGGTGACTTGGATCGTAAATAGCGCGTCTGGCATGTTCATTTGGTGTAATTTTTCGGAAACATTACTTGCTAATTTCTTCGCTACTTTTGTACGAGAGGTATGCAGTTTTTTGGTTAATTCGAAATAGCGTTTTTCTAACTGTTCCAGCTCAAGATGTAATGATTCAAGATCATGGTCTTGTTGTTTTATTTCCGTAAATTCTTTATGTAAAGCTTGATGATGTGAGGCTAACATCTCGGGCATAACAGCGTGCTTGCGAGCCAACTCCATAGCTGTGGCGTAGCGCTCTTCGGTTCGTTGCATTTTTAGCGGGTCAATTTCCAATCGCTCTATATAGTGACGAAGTTCTTCGGATGCTTCTTGAATGTTAATTTGTGCTTCGCTAAGAAGATTAGTCGCGGTGCCCAATGAGGGATCATGTTCTACTAATTCAGACAATTTATCCAACGCTTCGTCGATAATAGAAAGGGCGTTATCCTGCTCTGACTCGTAAAGTTTGTGCAAGCATATCTGTGAGTTTTCTAGCAAGGTCTGGCTGTGGCTGAGTCTCTTGAACTCTGCTTCCAAAACCGGAAATTCATTTTCACCTAGCTCGAATTCATCAAGCTCTCGCAATTGGTACTGTAGTAATTGTTTTCTATCTGTTCGTTGATGCTCTTTGCTTTGTAATTGTTGTAGGTGCTTGGAAAGGGACTGGTATTGTTGGCTCTGATTTTTTACATCGCTAAGTAGCGATTGATGCTGGGCGCTTTCGTCTAACATGACTCTTTGCATGTCTGGCTTTAGTAGTTCTTGATGCGCATGTTGTCCGTGGATATTGACAATTAATGATCCAAATTCTTTTAATTGCTGCAATGTAACGGGGCTACCGTTAACCCATGCTCTGGACCTGCCTTCATTGGATACGACTCTACGTATAATGCAAAGCTCATCGGGATCGTTTAAATCATGAGAGTGCAGCCAATTTGATGCATGGGGATTAATTTTTAGTGAAAAAGTGGCGGTGACTTCTGCTTTTTCAGCGTTTTTTCTCACCATGCCTGATTCAGCTCTATCACCTAAGCATAATCCTAATGCATCGATAGCGATTGATTTACCGGCACCTGTTTCGCCGGTAATGGCTGTGGTGTTATTGCTAAATTCAATGTCTAGATGTCGAACGATAGCAAAGTTTTTAATGGATAAGTGCGTCAGCATGGCTTTGTATGTATGAATAAACAGTACCTGTAAATATATACATATTTTTGGTCTTGTCTAGTTGTGGTCGCTTATTTGAGTGAAATTTTTATTGGGCAGTCTGTCAACTTTAAAAACGATTAGTGACTATTACACCATTAATAGAGCTTGCTACCCCAGTTAAGTTTGGTTCTTAACACATTGAAGTAATTGTAGTTTTTTGGATGGATGAGAGAAAGTTTGTTTGGGTTTTTACGAATGTGAATTTCGTCACCAGGCATGACTGACAGTACAACATGACCGTCGCAACTTACTTGCTGATTTTCCGTATTGACGGAAGAAACCTTTAGAACAATTTTGCTATTAGCGTCTACTACAATAGGGCGACTACTGAGTGTATGTGGAAACATAGGCACAATAGCAAGAGCATCTAAATTTGGGGTAAGTATAGGACCACCGCCAGATAAAGAATAAGCTGTTGACCCGGTGGGAGTGGCAACAATTAGCCCATCTGAACGTTGTGTAAACACGTAATTGTCGTCTACATACAGTTCAAATTCCATCATGTGAGCGACTTTGGTGTGATGTAATACGGCTTCGTTTATTGCTGCATTGCTGCTTTTAAGTTTAGCGTGACGGTGAACTTCTACTTCCAGTAGAAAGCGCTGCTCCATTTCAAAATCACCATTGAAAATGAGGTTTAGTTGGGTTTCGATTTCATCTGGACTAATATCCGTAAGAAACCCTAAATTGCCTCGGTTAACGCCAACAACACTGACATTAAAACGGGACAAAACTCTCGCTGCACCTAACATGTTACCATCGCCACCAACGACGATTGCCATTTGAGCCCGTTTACCAATAGATACCAAATCCAACACTTCTACATCGGCATTTTTTAGATCGTCAGCTACGCGCTCTTCAACGAGCACTTTTACGCCGCGATCATGCAGATAGGTGTATAAGATATTCAGACTTTCATTGGTGCCGTGATGATTCGGTTTACCAATTAATCCGACGGTTTGGAATTTTTGTTTCATAAACTCAAATTCAGCTGCGTAATTGATTGAACACAATAAGTTAACAGGCCCTAGATTAGTGCAAAACAGGTTTAGCGCCAACCATTAAATTTTAATTAGAATGGGTAGATCCCGCTCACTGATTGCTTGTTGTCTCGTTTTTAGATTTTTAGTGGGGAGTCTTTTTTTTAATAGTAAGCAATGAAAGTCTCTTTTTTTTTAAGTTTTTGAAGGGCTAAAAAGTCTCATTTTTAGCGGATTTACATAAATAAATTGAAATTGTCTGAAAATTCTTCCTTGAATCACTTCAATCTATCCCCATTATTAGCCGCAATTCAATTTTTGCTTATAAACTAGGAATTGTTCAGATGAGTAACGAAGCACAAAACGAAGAAGCAGTTCAAAACGCGAATGCGGAACAATTGGATGCAACTGCTCAAGAAGGATCTGAGGGTTCTTCGGGTTTGACTGTTGATGAAGCCCGAATTCAAGAGCTGGAAGAGGCTTTGGCGAAGGCTGAAGCGACAGTGGTTGAACAGAAAGAGTCTGTTTTGCGCGCCATGGCTGATGCTGATAATGCTCGAAAGAGAGCGGGTGCTGAAGTTGAAAAGGCTCGTAAATTTGCGTTAGAAGGTTTTGCTGGTGAGTTACTGTCTGTGGTTGACAATTTGGAGCGTGCATTGCAAGCCGTTGATCCTGCAAATGAAGCATTAGTTGCAGCGATGGAAGGGGTGTCAATTACGCAAAAGTCATTTATGAGCACGGTTGAAAAATTCGGTATTAAAGTTGTTGACCCAGAAGGTCAGCCTTTTAATCCGGAAGAACATCAGGCGATGACTATGCAGGAATCGGCTGATGTAGCACCAAATACGGTTATTGCAGTTATGCAAAAAGGTTATCTGATTAACGGCAGGTTGCTACGTCCGGCAATGGTTGTTGTTTCACGCGCCACTGACAGTAATGTGGATGTAAAGGTTTAGTGTTTGGGAAACAGTTTTTTTTCATCCTAGAGTTGAAAAAAACTAAATTAACCCCACTAAAAATGCAGTCTTAAAAGAATTTGTAGTTGGAGAGATCTGATGGGTAGAATCATTGGTATAGATTTAGGAACCACTAACTCTTGCGTTGCAGTGTTAGATGGTGATGCACCAAAAGTTATTGAAAATGCAGAAGGCGACCGTACAACTCCTTCTATTATTGCTTACACTGAAGAAGGCGAAACGTTGGTTGGTCAACCTGCGAAACGTCAATCAGTAACAAATCCAAAAAATACGCTTTATGCAATTAAGCGTTTGATTGGTCGTCGCTGGGAAGACAAAGAAGTTCAACGCGATATCGACATTATGCCTTTCAACATTGTGAAAGCTGATAACGGCGATGCATGGGTTGAGTCTAAAGGCGAAAAAATGGCACCGCCTCAAATCTCTGCTGAAGTCTTGAAAAAGATGAAGAAAACAGCGGAAGATTATTTAGGCGAAGAAGTGACCGAAGCGGTTATTACTGTTCCTGCTTACTTTAACGATTCTCAGCGCCAAGCTACTAAAGATGCTGGCCGTATTGCTGGTCTTGAAGTTAAGCGTATCATCAATGAGCCAACTGCTGCGGCATTGGCTTATGGTATGGATAAGAAGAAAGGCGATAACGTTATTGCCGTGTACGACCTTGGTGGTGGTACGTTCGATATTTCAATTATTGAAATAGACGAAGTGGAAGGCGAACATACTTTTGAAGTATTGGCTACCAATGGCGACACGCATTTAGGTGGTGAAGATTTCGATAGTCGCGTTATCAACTACCTTGTAGATGAATTTAAGAAAGAACAAGGCTTCGATTTGCGCCAAGATCCATTGGCAATGCAACGCTTAAAAGAAGCGGCTGAAAAAGCTAAAATCGAATTGTCTTCAGCACAACAAACTGAAGTGAATTTGCCTTACATCACTGCTGATGCCGCAGGCCCTAAACATCTTACCATCAAAGTCACTCGCGCTAAGTTAGAGTCTTTGGTTGAAGATATGGTAAAAGATTCATTGAAGCCGGTTAAACAAGCGCTTTCTGATGCAGGTTTATCGGTAAGTGACATACAAGATATCATTATGGTTGGTGGTCAAACACGTATGCCTTTGGTTCAAAAGTATGTGACTGAATTCTTTGGCCAAGAACCTCGTAAAGATGTTAACGCCGATGAAGCTGTTGCAATGGGTGCTTGTATTCAAGGTGGTGTTTTAGCGGGCGACGTTAAAGACGTACTATTGTTGGATGTAAGTCCTCTTTCTCTTGGTATTGAGACTATGGGCGGTGTAATGACTGCGCTAATCGAAAAAAATACCACTATCCCAACCAAAAAGTCTCAGGTGTTTTCTACGGCAGAAGATAACCAGTCTGCGGTTACGGTTCACGTATTACAAGGTGAGCGTAAGCAAGCATCTGTTAACAAATCTTTGGGACAATTCAACCTTGAAGGTATTCGTCCTGCTTCACGCGGTGTGCCTCAAGTTGAAGTAACGTTTGATATTGATGCTGATGGTATTTTGCATGTTTCTGCAAAAGACAAAGACACCGGCAAAGAGCAAAAGATTACTATTCAGGCTTCTTCAGGATTGAGTGAAGATGAGATCGAAGCCATGGTTCGTGACGCAGAAGCGAATGCGACTGAAGATCAGAAGTTTGAAGAATTGGTTCAAGCTCGCAACCAAGCAGATGCAATGGTTCACAGTACTCGCAAGCAAGTAGAAGAAGCTGGTGATGCTTTGCCTGCAAGTGATAAAGAAGCAATTGAAACGGCGATTACTGCTTTGGAAGAAGCGATTAAGAGCGAAAACAAAGAAGAAATGGATGCCAAAACGCAAGAGCTGATTCAAGCTTCTGCCAAGTTGATGGAAATTGCTCAAGCTAAAGCCTCTGCTGAACAAGCGGCAGGTGGAGAAGCTCCGGAAGCAAGCGCTGAAGCCGGCCCAGACGACGATGTTGTTGATGCCGAGTTTGAAGAAGTAAAAGACGATAACAAATAACTGCTTAAGCTAACTTTAGTTGCCGAAATGGGGTGTTATTCCATCTCGGTTTAAGCATTCGGGCGCTGAGTTTATCTCAAGCGCCCGTGCTTGTATCTGTGACCCCAAGAAGGCAAGTATTAACCGGAACGTATCATCTTTATGTCGAAACGTGATTATTATGAAGTGTTAGGTGTCGCCAAAAGCGCTGGTGAAAAAGAAATTAAAAAAGCTTATAAGCGTTTGGCAATGAAGTATCACCCAGATAGAACTTCTGGAGATAAAGCTTTAGAAGAAAAGTTTAAGGAAATTCAAGAAGCCCACGAAATTCTAACAGACGAAAATAAACGTGCGGCTTATGATCGTTATGGTCATGCTGGTGTAGATCCAAATCGTTCTGCTGGAGCGGGCTCAGCTGATTTCGGTGATATATTTGGTGACGTTTTCGGTGATATCTTTGGCGGCGGTGGTGGCGGCGGCCGAGGTGGCCGGCAACGTGCCCGCCAAGGTGCAGATTTACGCTACAACCTTGAGTTAACCTTAGAAGAAGCCGTTAAGGGCAAGAATGTAGAGATTAAAGTGCCTACTCTTGTGGGTTGCGAACCTTGTAACGGTACTGGTGCTAAAAAAGGCTCATCGCCTACAACTTGTCCTACTTGTCATGGTAATGGTCAAGTTCAGATGCGTCAGGGATTTTTTGCTGTTCAGCAAACGTGTCCTACTTGTTCTGGTAAAGGCAAAATTATCAGCGATCCTTGTCGTAGTTGTCATGGGCAAGGGCGCACAGAGAAAACGAAAACACTTTCAGTGAAAGTACCAGCAGGTGTTGATACAGGCGATAGAATTCGTTTGTCTGGAGAAGGTGAAGCTGGCGAGAGCGGTGCTCCGGCTGGCGATTTGTACGTTCAGGTACATGTGCGCGACCATGAAATATTTGTGCGTGATGGTAATAACCTGTATTGCGAAGTGCCCCTTAGTTTTACTAAGTCAGCGTTGGGTGGGGAACTAGAAGTACCTACGTTGGACGGCCAAGTTAAGCTAAAAATTCCAGCTGAAACTCAATCTGGTAAAATGTTCCGTTTACGTGGCAAAGGCGTCAAGTCTGTGCGCAGTGGTGCAACAGGCGATTTAATGTGTAAAGTTGCGGTAGAAACGCCAGTGAATCTAAATGCTAAGCAAAAAGAGTTGCTTGCTGAACTGGAGTCATCCATGGGGACAGAAACGGCTAAGTATCGTCCCAAGGAAAAAGGCTTTTTTGATAATGTAAAAAAGTTCTTTGATGATCTAACCGGCTAGTTTTTATACGGCTTACTATCAGCCCCGCTGTTTGGTTTAAATGGCGGGGCTTTTTTATGCCCATTGAAAAATAAAGAACTGCCTTACATTGTACTTAATGTCGTGTTTAGGCATTATTCCGCCAGTAAATTAAATTGAAACAGGGTGAATTATGACGATTAAGCTGGGTATTTTTGGCGCTAATGGTCGAATGGGAAGAGTGTTGGTAGAGGCAATCAGTCAGGATGATGCCGTTTTATTGCAATTGGCCTTGGTTCGAGATAATTCAAATTGGCTTGGCATTGATGTTGGAGAGCTTGCTGGAACAGGTAAAAACGGCATTGAAGCCACTTCAATGAACACTGCTAACACCGACGATATTGATGTCATGATCGATTTTACGCTGCCTGAAGCACTTGAACAAAACTTGCAATGGTGTGTTGCAAATAACCTACCTGTGGTTGTGGGTACAACGGGCCTTGATGCAGAGCAAAAACAAAAGATAAGCCAAGCGGCTCAACATGTTCCGGTTTTATTTTCTGCTAATATGAGTGTAGGTGTTAATTTATTATTTAATTTGGCTCGTCAAACCGCCAGAGTGATGGGGCACAGCGCCGACATTGAAATTTGGGAGGCACACCATCGTTTTAAAAAAGATGCGCCGTCTGGTACCGCCGTTGCTATCGGAGAAGTGATTGCCGATGAATTAGGTCGAGATTTGAATAAATGTGCGGTGTATGGTCGTGAAGGTGACACGGGTGAAAGAGACCAAACTAGCATAGGATTCGCGACCATAAGAGGCGGTGATGTAGTTGGAGAGCATACGGTTTTATTTGCCGATATTGGTGAAAGGTTGGAACTAACCCATAAGGCTTCAAGTCGATTGACATTCGCCAACGGTGCGGTAAAGGCCGCTAAATGGTTGGCTAAAAAGCCGATTGGACAATATGACATGCAGGATGCTTTAGAATTGAAATAATCACTTTTGGCGGTTTCGGTTAGAAATTGGCACATAAGTGTTGAAACTTAAAACTTTCTTATATTTAACTAGCGCGAATTGCCCGCATTGGGTAGAATGTGCGGAATTTGCCAGAAATTTGGGTTGTGCCTGAATTGTTGAGAAATATATTCTACATTTTTAAATAAACGGGTTGTCAGTTAATGCTGGCATCCCGTTTTTTATAAATGTTAGTAGTGGCCAGATGTAGACATTTTAGGAGGCTCAGTTGACTCATCCCGCGATACTCGTGCTTGCAGATGGAACGACTTTTAAAGGTACCGCTATTGGTGCTTTAGGCGAATCGGTTGGAGAAGTGGTTTTTAACACTTCAATGACTGGTTATCAGGAGATTTTGACCGATCCTTCCTATGCCGAACAAATCGTGACATTGACATATCCGCACATTGGAAATACCGGTACTAATGAAGAAGATGAAGAATCTTCCAAGATTTGGGCCAAAGGTTTGGTTATTCGTGATTTGCCATTATTGGCAAGTAACTTCAGAAACCAGCAAAGCCTGTCGGATTATTTAGAATCCCGTAATATTATTGGTATTGCCGATATTGATACTCGTCGACTTACCCGAGTTTTGCGTGATAAAGGAGCGCAAAATGGGTGTCTGATGGCCGGTGACAATATTGACGAAGCCGTTGCCTTAGAAAAGGCTAAACAATTCCCTGGCTTAAAAGGCATGGATTTAGCTAAAGAGGTGACAACATCAACGGTATTTGAATGGGACTCGAGTACTTGGAAGTTAGGAGAAGGGCACACTAAATTAACGGAAAAACCGCAATTTCATGTTGTTGCCTATGATTTTGGCGTGAAACGCAATATTTTGCGTATGTTGGTGGAGCGAGGATGCCGCGTGACCGTGGTGCCAGCCAAAACATCAGCTAGTGACGTTAAAGCCTTGAACCCTGATGGGGTTTTTCTATCGAATGGCCCTGGCGATCCAGAACCCTGTGATTATGCCATTGCTGCTATTCAAGAATTGTTGGCTGCAGATTATCCAACTTTTGGAATTTGTTTAGGTCATCAATTGTTGGGCTTGGCGAGCGGGGCAACAACCCAGAAAATGAAATTTGGTCATCATGGAGCTAACCATCCTGTTAAAGATATTCAAGCAGGAACCGTGATGATTACCAGTCAAAACCATGGGTTTTCGTTAGATGAAAAAAGCCTGCCCGAGAATTTGGAAGTAACGCATGTATCGTTATTCGATGGCTCTCTGCAAGGGGTGAAAAGAACAGACAAACCTGCATTTGGTTTCCAGGGTCACCCTGAAGCTAGTCCAGGGCCGCATGATGTCGCTCCTCTTTTCGATCAATTTATTCAATTAATGCAATCGCACGCTTAGGGTGGAAGTCCAATATGCCAAAACGTACAGATATTAAAAGCGTAATGATATTGGGTGCCGGTCCCATCGTTATCGGCCAAGCCTGTGAATTTGATTATTCCGGTGCGCAAGCATGTAAGGCTCTAAAGGAAGAGGGTTATCGAGTTATTTTGGTTAACTCTAATCCTGCTACCATTATGACCGACCCTAATATGGCGGATGCAACTTATATCGAACCCATTCATTGGGAAGTTGTTCGCAAAATAATTGAAAAAGAACGCCCAGAGGCAATTTTGCCAACCATGGGCGGGCAAACCGCATTAAACTGTGCGTTAGACCTGAATAAGCATGGTGTACTAAAAGAATTTGGCGTTGAAATGATTGGCGCAAGTGCTGATGCTATTGATAAAGCAGAAGACCGCGAACGTTTTGATAAAGCCATGAAAAGCATTGGATTGGCGTGTCCTCGTGCCGAAATAGCGCATAGCATGGAACAAGCGTTGGATGTAGTCAGCCGTATTGGATTTCCTTGTATCATTCGCCCTTCCTTCACTATGGGGGGAACCGGTGGTGGTATCGCATACAATGTGGACGAATTTGAAGAAATTTGTCGTCGTGGTTTGGACCTGTCCCCAACGAGCGAATTGTTAATCGACGAATCTCTTATTGGTTGGAAAGAATATGAAATGGAAGTGGTTCGGGATAAGAACGACAACTGTATCATTGTTTGCGCAATCGAAAACTTTGACGCTATGGGTGTGCATACAGGTGACTCTATTACTGTTGCACCAGCACAAACGTTAACTGACAAAGAATTCCAAATCATGCGTAATGCCTCTTTGGCCGTATTGCGCGAAATTGGTGTTGAAACTGGCGGCTCTAACGTGCAATTTGGTGTGGATCCGGAAACCGGGCGCATGGTTGTTATTGAAATGAACCCCCGGGTATCTCGTTCTTCTGCGCTTGCTTCAAAAGCAACTGGATTTCCTATTGCCAAGGTTGCCGCTAAGTTAGCAATTGGCTATACATTGGACGAATTAGCCAATGATATTACTGGCGGTTTAACGCCTGCTTCATTCGAACCTTCCATTGATTACGTTGTAACTAAAATTCCTCGTTTTAATTTCGAGAAATTTGCAGGTTGTAATGACCGTTTAACAACACAAATGAAATCAGTTGGTGAAGTAATGGCCATTGGCCGAAATTTCCAGGAATCACTGCAAAAAGCATTGAGAGGCTTGGAAATTGATGTGCACGGCCTCGATTCCATTATTGATTACACCGATGAAGAAAATCGAACCAAAATCATACGAGAGTTAAAAGAACCTGGCGCAGATCGTATTTTCTATTTGGCTGATGCTTTTAGAATGGGCATGGAGCTGGATGAAGTGTTTTGTTTATGTCACGTCGATCCTTGGTTCTTGGTGCAAGTGCAAGATTTAGTACTAAGTGAACAAAAGGTGATTGAAGTTGGCGCACCAGGTCTTGCAGATGGCTACTTGAGAGTATTGAAGCGTAAAGGATTTTCCGATGTGCGCTTGGCAGAGCTTACTAAAGTGTCGGAGCAGGATATTCGTAATATGCGTTGGGAGCGAAGTATTTTTCCTGTTTATAAACGTGTTGATACCTGTGCAGCTGAGTTTTCTACTGATACTGCCTATATGTATTCTACTTATGACGAAGAGTGCGAGGCTAACCCTTCAGATCGAGATAAAATAATCGTTTTAGGTGGTGGCCCAAACCGTATCGGTCAGGGTATTGAATTTGATTATTGCTGTGTTCATGCTGCCTTGGCTTTAAGCGAAGATGGCTATGAAACCATTATGGTTAACTGTAATCCTGAAACAGTTTCTACTGATTATGACACTTCAGACAGGCTGTATTTTGAGCCGGTTACGCTGGAAGATGTATTAGAAATTGTCAGAATTGAAAAACCAAAAGGTGTGATTGTGCAGTACGGGGGACAAACGCCCCTTAAATTAGCAAGAGCGTTAGAAGAAAATGGTGTGCCAATTATTGGTACATCGCCTGATGCTATTGATCGCGCAGAAGATAGAAAACGATTCCAACAGATGGTGCATAAATTAGGGTTAAAACAACCCGCCAATGCAACTGTGGGCAGTTGGGATGAAGCGCTTAAAGAAGCAGAAAATATTGGATTTCCAATGGTTGTTCGACCTTCCTATGTATTAGGTGGTCGAGCCATGGAAATTGTTTATGACCTTAAAGATCTTAAGCGCTATTTGACCGAAGCCGTAAGCGTATCTAATGAAGCGCCGGTACTTCTAGACCGGTTTTTGGATGATGCTATCGAAGTTGATGTGGATGCGGTATGTGACGGCGAAAATGTTGTCATAGGCGGTATCATGGAACATATAGAGCAAGCCGGGGTTCACTCTGGTGATTCTGCATGTTCATTGCCTACTTTTAGTTTGCCAGAGAACACCTTGGAAACTATGCGTCAGCAAGTTAAAGAGATGGCGCTTGAGTTGGGCGTTATTGGATTAATGAATACTCAGTTTGCTGTTAAAGATGGCGATGTTTATTTGATTGAGGTTAATCCACGCGCTGCGAGAACGATTCCTTTTGTTTCCAAAGCAACTGGCCGAGCTTTGGCAAAAGTAGCTGCCAGAACAATGGTAGGGCAAAGTTTGCTTGCTCAAGGAATTGAGAGGGAAATAATCCCTCCCTATTACTCTGTTAAAGAGGTTGTGATACCCTTTGCGAAATTCCACGGCGTTGATCCGTTGGTTGGACCAGAAATGCGTTCAACTGGTGAGGTGATGGGTGTGGGAGAGAGTTTCGTTGAGGCATATGCAAAAGCCAGTTTAGGTGCCGGGGAACCCATTCCCAAAAAAGGAAAGGTACTGTTGTCGTTACGTAAGAACGACAAGTACAGAGCCGTTTCATTAGGGCGAGCGATGTTACAAAAGGGATTTAAACTGGAAGCAACGAGAGGTACTGCTAGAGTTCTGAATGAATCAAATGTTGCATGTGCAACGGTTAATAAAGTTTCAGAAGGGCGTCCTAACATTGTAGATGCGATTAAAAATGGTGAATATTGCTATATCATCAATACTACTGACGGGCGTAGAGCAATTAACGACTCAGTGTATATTCGCAAAGAAGCACTGTTATGTAAGGTTCCCTATTCTACGACTTTAAATGGTGCTTTTGCGACCGTTAATGCGCACGATACAGATGATCGTAAATCAGTCAATTCTGTGCAGGAATTACACAAGAGATTGGATTCATGAACAAGATACCGATGACGGCAGAAGGTGCTGAGAAGCTACGTGCCGAGTTAAATGAATTAAAAAGTGAGAAGCGTCCTGCGATAATTAAATCTATTGCAGAGGCCCGTGAGCACGGCGATTTGAAAGAAAATGCTGAATATCATGCAGCTCGTGAGCAGCAAGGCTTTTGTGAAGGCCGTATTCAAGACATTGAAGGTAAGTTAAGCCATGTGCAAATAATTGATGTCACCAAAATGAATAATACTGGAAAAATCATTTTTGGTGTAACGGTTACATTGCTAAATCTTGATACCGAAGAAGAAACGACCTACAAGATCGTGGGAGATGATGAGGCAAGTGTCAAAAACAATTTGATATCTGTTAATTCACCTATCGCGAGAGGATTAATAGGTAAAGAGTTGGATGATATTGCAACTATTCAAACTCCTTCAGGATTGGTTGAATTTGAAATCACTGAAGTAAAGTATGTCTAACTTTTCAATCTTTATTATTAAACGGCGCATTTTATAGGCGCCGTTTTTATGTTGATGGTTAAGTTATGCTGGAATATTGCAAATTTATCTGCGAAATAATTTTAGCGTAGTATGCTTAAATCAGGTGTATGGAATATAGCAACATTAAACAATATTAGGGATTAACTAGTAGACGTTGTTCTTCCTTCCTTGGAGGAACTCAATAAATACTTATCGTTTAGGCAGTTCGATCTTTTTTTCTTCGCTTTGACGATAAATAATTAGCATATGACCAATAACTTGCAGTTTTTCTGCTTTGCTTTTGGTCACAATGTCGTCCATTAGTGCTTTTTTCCCTTCTCGGTCGTCGGTTGGTACTTTAATTTTAATAAGTTCGTGAAAAGAAAGTGCGGAATTAATTTCGGCTAAAACATTTTCAGTTAAGCCGTTACCGCCCAAAAAAACCACGGGCTTTAAGGAATGTGCTAATCCCTTGAGATGCTGTTTTTGCTTGTTAGTTAATTTCATTTACAAAGAAATCATGTTTGAATTGCTTGAAAAGCGGTATTCTACCGCCATTTCTATGCTATTCCCAATGTCAATTGCGGTACCATGACCAAGAAAACTCGATCAGGAAGTAGTAATCGTTGGCTAAAAGAACATTTTGACGACAAATATGTTCAAAAAGCACACAAGATGGGGCTTCGCTCCAGGGCTGTTTTTAAGCTGGAAGAAATACAGGAAAAAGATAGATTAATTAAACCTGGGATGAGTATTGTTGACTTGGGCGCTGCTCCAGGTGGCTG
Organism: uncultured Gammaproteobacteria bacterium; assembly: GCA_942490545.1. Lineage (GTDB taxonomy): Bacteria > Pseudomonadota > Gammaproteobacteria > Enterobacterales > Alteromonadaceae > Paraneptunicella. The sequence goes on from CALNXX010000016.1 coordinate 58,370, forward strand.
GTCTCAGTGCGCGGCTGATTTAGTCGGTGACAAAGGGCAAGTTATCGCTTGCGATATATTGCCAATGGATTCTATTGCTGGGGTTGATTTCCTTCAAGGGGATTTTAGAGAAGAAGCGGTTCTGGAGGCATTATTAGCCAGAATCGGTGGTAAGAATATAGATATTGTAATGTCCGATATTGCACCTAATATGAGCGGGAATGATTTAGCTGATCAAGCCAAATCTATGTATTTGGTAGAACTTGCACTTGATATGTGTAACCAAGTGTTAAAGCAGGACGGTAGCTTCGTCGTTAAAGTTTTTCAAGGAACTGGATTTGAGGAGTTCTTCAAGACTTTACGACAGAGTTTTAAACAGGTGAGAACGCGTAAGCCAGATTCATCCAGAACACGCTCCAGAGAAGTCTATTTGGTGGCGACTGGTTGGAAACTGTAGTAGGCTTGGCGTCTAGTATTATTAGTTCGGACTTAAAACTAATTTTTTTGATAAATCGAGGTTTTTTAAATTGAGTGACATGGCAAAAAATTTGATTCTCTGGCTAGTCATTGCCGTCGTGTTGATGTCGGTATTCCAGAGTTTTGCGCCCAATGAAGCATCGAAGCAGCAAACGAACTATACCCAATTTATCCAAAATGTTCGGCAGGGTATGGTGCGAGAAGTGCGCATTGAAGGTAGGGAAATTAAAGGGGTTAATCGTACAGGTGATAGTTTCACCACTTATTTACCCACTGCTTACGACGAATACTTGTTGAATGACTTAATTCAGCACGATGTCACGGTTTACGGTGAGCCGCCAGAAGAACCATCCATTATCACCTCCATTTTTATTTCCTGGTTCCCTATGCTGTTGTTAATAGGTGTATGGATTTTCTTCATGCGTCAAATGCAAGGCGGAGGTGGCCGAGGCGCTATGTCGTTCGGTAAGAGCAAAGCGCGCCTTTTAGGTGAAGATCAAATTAAGACAACCTTTTCTGATGTTGCTGGCTGTGATGAGGCAAAAGAAGAAGTAGGTGAATTGGTCGATTTTTTACGTGACCCTTCTAAATTCCAGAAACTGGGCGGCAAAATTCCAACAGGTGTTTTGATGGTCGGTCCTCCAGGTACAGGTAAAACCTTGCTTGCTAAAGCCATTGCTGGTGAAGCAAAAGTACCTTTCTTTACGATATCAGGTTCTGACTTTGTTGAAATGTTTGTTGGTGTGGGTGCCTCCCGTGTTCGCGATATGTTTGAGCAAGCTAAAAAATCAGCACCTTGTATTATTTTCATTGATGAGATTGATGCGGTAGGTCGTCAGCGTGGTGCTGGTTTAGGTGGTGGTCATGACGAGCGTGAGCAAACACTAAACCAGATGCTGGTTGAAATGGATGGATTTGAAGGTCACGAAGGCATAATTGTTATTGCGGCGACCAACAGACCAGACGTATTGGACCCTGCATTACTACGTCCAGGCCGATTTGACCGTCAGGTGACTGTTGGTTTACCCGATATTCGCGGACGTGAGCAAATACTTAAAGTACATATGCGTAAAGTACCTACTGGTGATAACGTAGTCGCATCTGTTATCGCAAGAGGGACACCTGGTTTCTCAGGCGCAGACTTGGCTAATTTGGTTAATGAAGCTGCATTGTTTGCTGCAAGATCAGATAAGCGTGTAGTTTCAATGGAAGAGTTTGATAAAGCCAAAGATAAAATCATGATGGGAACGGAAAGACGTTCAATGGTTATGTCTGAGGAAGAAAAAACTATGACCGCATATCATGAAGCAGGTCATGCCATTGTGGGTCGTTTAGTGCCTGAACATGATCCAGTATATAAGGTATCCATTATTCCTCGTGGTCGAGCATTGGGTGTCACAATGTACCTTCCAGAGCATGATCGCGTTAGTCACAGTAAACTGCATTTGGAAAGCATGATATCCAGCCTGTTCGGCGGACGAATTGCAGAACAAGTGATATACGGTGATGAAAAAGTGACTACCGGTGCATCGAATGATATCGAAAGAGCCACAGACATTGCTCGTAAAATGGTAACGCAATGGGGCTTGTCTACTAAAATGGGGCCAATGCTTTACGCTGAAGATGAGGGGGAAGTGTTTTTGGGCCGCAGTGTAGCCAAAGCTAAGCATATGTCAGATGATACCGCACGTGCTATTGATGCCGAAATAAAGTCTATTATTGATCAAAACTATGATCGTGCCGAAGGCATTTTAAAAGACAATATGGACGTTCTACATTCAATGAAGGATGCATTGATGAAGTATGAAACCATCGATGCTAAACAAATTGATGATTTGATGTTGCGGGTTAAGGTAAGACCTCCTGCTGATTGGGAAGATAGCGATTTAGACGACAATAAGCCTACTGGGGGAGCGACTGCTTCAGAAGATACTCCAGAAGAGCCTAAGTCTGAGTCGGAAGAAAAAGATCCTAATATTGGAAAGGCTGGAGATTTACCACACTAGGTCTCGCAACCTGAACATGTTATTAAAACGCCTCTTATTGGGAGGCGTTTTTCGTTTCAGTCTAAATGCTTTTGTGTCAACTAGTAGCTATGCAATTTAGAAACAAAGAATTGTCTTTAGATCGGCCCCAAGTTATGGGGATATTAAATGTAACACCTGACTCGTTTTCCGATGGCGGCCGATTTATTAATGTTGAGTCCGCAATTAAACAAGCGGAACAAATGATAGTAGACGGTGCCAGCATTATCGATATCGGCGGCGAATCGACTCGTCCCGGTGCTGCTGAAGTGCCACTGCAAGAAGAATTAGACAGAGTCATTCCAGTTATAGAAGCGTTGAATACTCAGTTTGATGCAGTGTTGTCTATTGATACGAGTAAAGCACAAGTCATGCGCGAGGCTGTGCTGGCTGGTGCAGGACTCATAAATGATGTCTGTGCGTTGCAGCTTGAAGGAGCGTTATCGGCCGCAGCTGAATCTGGGGTGACAGTTTGTTTGATGCATATGCAGGGTGAACCTCGCACTATGCAAGCGTTACCAACATATCAAAATGTGATCGCTGAGATAAAAGCGTTTCTTCATGCAAGAGTGCAAGCATGCATTGAAGCTGGAATAGGCAAGGAACAATTAATTGTTGATCCAGGCTTTGGTTTTGGAAAAACACTACAACATAATAGTGACTTACTTGCTCATTTAGATTCTTTTAAAACGTTGGGTGTACCGATTCTTGCTGGTATATCGCGTAAGTCAATGTTTGGTGAATTGCTTGGGCGAACAGTATCAGAAAGGTTGGTTCCAAGTGTTGTTTCTGCAGTCATCGCGGTGCAAAAGGGCGCAACAATATTGCGAGTACATGACGTAAAAGAAACCGTAGATGCATTAAAAATTCTGGAAATTAGTCAGGCATAGGATGGCGATGCTCGTAGAGAGTGAAAATAATGTAAACCAAAAGGTTTGGCCATAAGTGTTAGCCACCTGAACTAATAAATCTTTGGGAATTAAAATTTCATGAGTAATAGAAAATATTTTGGTACTGATGGTATTCGAGGCAGAGTAGGTGAAGAGTTAATCAACCCACAATTTGTGACTAAATTAGGTTGGGCTGCTGGTAAAGTGTTGGCTGGCAGAGGTACGAATAAAGTCTTGGTTGGAAAAGACACGCGTACTTCAGGATACATGCTGGAATCGGCTCTAGAAGCAGGACTCTCTGCGGCTGGAATTGACATTGGTTTATTAGGTCCGATGCCGACCCCCGCTATTGCATATTTAACCAAAACATTTCGTTCTGAAGCCGGTATCGTTATTAGCGCTTCTCACAACCCTTATTATGACAATGGCATTAAATTCTTTTCCGCCAATGGTTTTAAATTAGACGATGATATTGAGTTAGCAATAGAAGCCGAAATGGACAAGCCGATGGTGTGCGTGGAATCCGACAAACTGGGTAAAGCGTACCGTGTAGAAGATGCAGCAGGTCGGTATATCGAGTTTTGTAAGGGAAATTTCCCGTCAGAACTGTCATTAACAGGTTTAAAAATTGTCGTCGATTGTGCTCACGGAGCAACTTATCACATAGCGCCAAATGTACTTAGAGAACTGGGCGCTGATGTAATTGAGATCGGGACTTCTCCTAATGGCACTAATATCAACGATAAGGTTGGTGCTACCTCAATGGATGCTATATCCCAGAGAGTTGTGGCCGAAAAAGCCGATTTGGGTTTTGCCTTGGATGGTGACGGTGATCGCATCATGATGGCTGATCATCTTGGTAATGTAGTAGATGGTGATGAAATTGTCTATATAGTCGCCAGAGATGCCCTTAAGTCAGGCCGTTTGCAAGGGGGAGTAGTAGGGACTCAAATGAGTAATTTAGGGCTGGAAAAAGCCTTACAGAAGCTCAGCATACCATTTGCCCGCAGTAAAGTTGGTGACCGTTACGTTATGGAGCTATTGCAAGAGAAAGGCTGGAGTATTGGTGGTGAGAGTTCAGGGCACATTTTGAACTTAATGCAATCTTCTACCGGCGATGGCATTGTTTCGGGTCTGCAAGTTATTACCTCTATGTTGCACTCTGGTTTGACGTTGGCGGAATTACGACTTGGAATGGAAAAATTTCCTCAAAACTTAATTAACGTTCGCTTTAAAGGGGGTTCTAATCCCTTGGAAGCAGATCTGGTTAAGAAAGCGGTTGCGCAAGCAGAAAGTAGCTTGGGTAACAATGGTCGCGTATTACTACGCAAAAGCGGCACAGAGCCTGTCATTCGTGTAATGGTTGAAGCTCATGAAGAGCAGCAGGCAAACAAGTGGTCCGAAGTGATTGCTGAAGCAGTTTCGGCAGCGAATTAAGTTGGAATTTGTAGATTTTTTGGTCGAGATTAACAGCTTAATCTTGGTATCAATTTTTAGTTAGGGTGTGTTGGGCATTCCAGCACACATAACGAGACGTTTTTACTTACCTTAAATCATGCAAAAAACTTGTAACTTTCGTCTCTGTCCGTTAATATCTCGCCCGCTTTTTTAAAGGGCGTTTTGCGTACGTAAAAAACAAAGCTGAATAAACTCAGGTGGTTAAATGAGCAAGATACGTCAGGGTATGGTAGCGGGAAATTGGAAGCAAAACGGAAGTCTTGCTCTGGTTGATGAAATTCAGACAGGTTTGAATAAATGCGCTATCACCGATGTAAATGTGATTGTATGCCCACCATTTCCCTACCTTGGAACGTTTCAGATAAACGGTAGTCAAGGGTTCAGTTTAGGGGGCCAAAATCTGGGTTTGTTTTCTTCCGGGGCTCATACTGGTGAAGTTTCCGGGGATATGCTTGCTGAATTTGGATGTCGCTTTGTTATTGTGGGGCATTCAGAAAGACGTGCCGACAATGACGAAACGAACGATATTGTTGCCGAAAAAGCTAAAGCCGCGTTGGATGCTGGATTAAAGCCGATTATTTGTTTTGGTGAATCTGAGCAAGTTCGCGACGAAGGACGCTTATTTGAATTTTTACAAGCTCAGCTTGAACCTGTTATTGAATTAATAGGGGTGGCAGCTTTAAGTGATACAGTGCTTGCTTACGAGCCTATATGGGCTATTGGTACTGGACGGACAGCTACACCTGAGCAAGCACAAGAAGTTCATCAATTTGTGCGTGGTTTTATTAATAAACTAGATGCACAAATTGCAGAAGGGCTGACCATCTTATATGGTGGCAGTGTGAAAGCAGACAACGCCGAAGCGCTTTTTAAACAACCTGATATTGATGGTGGTTTAATTGGCGGAGCAAGCTTGAAGTTAGAAGACTTTGTAGCCATTTGTAGTGCTGCGAAACAATAGAGATTAATAATGTTAAACCAAATTCTTTTAGTACTGGATTTAGTCGTTGCCTTAATGTTGATAGGTCTGATTTTAATTCAACAAGGTAAAGGTGCCGATATGGGCGCATCTTTTGGAGGTGGCGGTTCGAATACTGTTTTTGGGTCAAGTGGATCTGGAAACTTTATGACTAAAGCAACATCCATACTCGCAGCCTTGTTTTTCGTTATTAATTTGGCGTTAGGTAACATGTCCAGCGAAGTTGAAAAGGAAGTTGATGAGTGGGAAAACTTAAATGCACCTGCTGTTTCAACGACCCCGATAAATGCTGATGTTCCAGTTGCTTCCTTAGTGCCTGGTGATGCTAGTGACGTACCTTCATCTAGCAATGCTGATGATGGCAAGAATAATACAGCTGCACAGCAATCTGATGATGATGGCCAATAGCCAATAATCATTGCTGATTAGTATTTAGCAAGTCCGAGCCACTTGCATAAACACAGGCTCAAATATCTAACCAGCGGATATGGTGGAATTGGTAGACACGTAGCCTTGAGGGGGCTATGACTTAGGTCGTGGGAGTTCGAGTCTCCCTATCCGCACCAAATCATATTACTAAAATCAGATAACCCTGTTCTAACAGCCCTAGAACCCTGAATGGCTGGGCGGTTCGGGTAGTATAAACGGTTCGAAAGCCTGATTTTAGGTCATAGGGTAATCTTTCAGTAAACACTAGTTTTAGTGCTGTTCTCTTGTCTGCTATATCCTCTGAAAGCCACATTTTATGCGGGTTTGAAAGAAATTCAAAAGCGGTTCGAAAGGTCGAGTCGAAATTGGGTAACTGACGACCACAATTTTTGATTTTTTCGCTCATCTCTACTTTTAAATGTTTCAATATCTTCTATCTCTTTGATATATATTTGCTTTAGTGCGTGATTATTGTTTTAGATATTTATCTACCCATAAAAATAGAGTATTTTGATTCTCGCCCTGCAATCTCGGGAATTTTAGAGCTTTGTAGGAACGCCCAAACGTCAATTTTGTATTGGGATGAAGTACAGTTTTAATTAGGAATTTTATATGTCTAGTTCACACCATAAAACAGTAATTGTTTCTATTAAGTTTGAAGAAGGTAATCAAGAGCCGGTTTGGAATTTTTGCCCTAACGAGGTTCAAGTCGATTTACCGGCGACCATTGTCTATGAGTTGGATGCGAAGGATAAGCATTGGTCACTTTATAATTTGAGTAATATTAAAGTAGAAGGTGATTTGCAACATGTTGTGGGTAAAACCTGCAATCGTGCCAGAAAAATATTGGTTAACCTTACTGGCAATTCAGATGGTGCCACTATCGACTTTGATTTCGTTGCAAATTACGAAAACGATGATTGTTCTCAGCGAACTTATACCTCGAATGATCCCATCATTATTATTCCAAAACCGGGCTAGCCTTGGTTGCGAGTAATTGAGTGTTGCGGCACATTAAGGATGAATAGGAATACAATGTGAATTATTGTTTTCCTTAAATAATTTTCTGTAAGCGGGTTCGTTGCATAAGCTATCAAACCAGGGAAGGGTAAACCAAATGTATCCCATACCCGCTTGCATTGCCTCTTCTGCTTTCGCTAAAGCAAATAATGGCTCATTTAGAAGTTGATAAACCAGCGCAGATACAAAAGCAACTTCTTCATTACCAGGCGCCATTTTGTTCGCCAAATTCAACGTTTTTATTGCTTCTCTAAATTGACCTAAATGCGCATGTGCTTGTGCTTTTTCAAGCTGTCCATTCAATTCTTGACTGTCGGCGTAGTATGCAATGACATTTTTATAGTAGGTTTTTCCTTGTTCTATTTCTCCATTTAGAGTGAAGGCGTCGGCTAAATTAAGATGTAAGGAAGGGTTGTTAGGGCTTTGCTCGATCGCTCTTATTAGCAATGCTTTTGCTTTTTGATAGTTTCTTTGCAGCATATAAGCCACGGCCAAATTATTTAAGTCCATGCTGTAGGCATTGTCTATAGTTAGCCTTTTGTAGGCATCTATGGCCTCCGAAATATCTCCCTGTAGTAAATTAATGGAGGCTAATAACTGATTGGCGGGGTAATGCTTAGATTGGATGTTGAGTAAGTTGTTTAAGGTTGTTTCAGCTTCTTCACTTTCCCCCATATACCAATAACAAATTGCTAGGTTAAACAGGTGCTTTTGATTGAATCTTCTAGAAAGTAACTGTTTGTAGTATTCAGATGCCACTTCTGGTTCGTTGTTTTGTAAATGGTAAGCCGCTTGCATTTCTAATAACTGATATTGATTTGCTTCTCTAATTTGCGCCAAATCAATAGCGTGTTTTGCTGACTGTATGTCACCTTGGTATAAGGCTAGCCAGAAGCGTTTGATGGCAAAAAACACACTGCCTTGATAAGTCGCCGGGGCAGAATCTAAAAGGTTTTGAAAGGATAGGGTAATCGTAGAATCTTTTCTGTCGTCATATAATTTTAAAGCGAGCCAGCGGTATAGTTCATAAGCCTGTTCCATAGAGCTATTATTTAAAATGAAGTGCTCTAGCTCACTGAGCGTCTTCAGATTATGCTCGCCTGCTACCACTATTTTTGCATAGAGCTTGGCGAAGGAGTCGTATGAGTCAGGAGAAATATTTAATTCAAATGAACCAAGCTCTGTTAAGGTATTAGTGCCTTTGGAAGAGTCTTGCGTAATCATTTTTGCGAGTAATGAGCGGATTTCCTGATACATATTAAAGGTTGTGTCATTACTGATAAACCATTGCTTTTGTTCAACAACACTCCAATTTTCATTGGTAATTCGATCCAGTCGGATCTCACAACTTTCTTCTGAGCATTCAATGTTTGTAGTAATTATGTCAGTTGCCGCTAGTGCTTTTCCGATTTCACGAATGCTACCTTTAGCAATATTTGTTTCTTGTCTGGATAATAAATGAAGTGTTTTGGCATCCAGAATGGTTTGGCGCACGGCATCGTCCACCGTGGCAACGATTAAGTCCAGTTTACTTTTATCAACCTTGGTTGTTGCTGTAAGTGTTGGCCGTAGTACTGCTACGAATCTTTCATTGTATTGCTGGGGTTGCGTAATGGAACTGCTTCCAGTATCCCAAGGTTTAAAACGAATTAATGCCGTAATGGTTAATACAGCAAGCAGAAATACGATGACACTGGAAGCTGATAGCCCTGTGAGTGATTTAACCAGTGTAGGATTCTTACTGGCTTGAATATTGACGTCGGTTTTTTCTAGGGGAGCGGTTAACTGTTCCATTGCAACCGCGCTCAATAAGTCATTTTTGATTTGAACTATTCGATTGGATACAGCGGTAATACTGACAGGGCGTTTTTCTTTATCTACGGACAGCATTTCATTGAGCAGATTGCTCAATGCAGGGGGCAACGGTGGGTAAATATGTCCGGCATCTTCTGTTGATTGATTGCGGTCAACTTTTTGTAGTGGTGTTTCCTGTGGGTCCTGGGTGGTGGCAATTTGAGTTTGAAATGGACTCCTGCCAGCAAACAATTGAAAGGCAAGCACACCCAAAGAGAAAATATCGCTTTTGTGACCAATCGCATCGCCTTTTAGTTGTTCTGGTGACATGGTATTGAGTGAGCCAAAACTGACTTCGTGTGAGGTATTCTGGGAAGTTGGTAAGTCGCCCGACGTGGGTTGCGATATTCCTAAATCTAACACTTTGACCGTGAGCTGGTCGGTTATCCAAATATTGTTGGCTTTTATGTCAGCATGGACAAGTCCCGCATCATGGATTGCCGCTACACCATTGCAGGTTTGATGCAGTATAGTGAGTTTTTGCTCTAAAGAGAGTAATTGCTGGCGTTGAAAAGAAGCAAGTGTTTCGCCTTGTAAATATTCCATTATCAGGGCAACTTGCCCGTCTTGGGCTACAACGTCGTAAATTTGTACAACATTTGAATGGTTAACGCGAGCCATTGCGCGAGCTTCTGCAAATGCTTTTGCAGAAGTACTGTCCCCGGGAATAGGATTAAGTACTTTAATGGCGACTTTTCGTTGCAGCCTTTCGTCTAGGGCTTGGTAGACTTTACCCATACCGCCAGTACCAATAATTTTGTGTATCTGATAGCCCGGTAGATTGGTAGCCTGGGGTGTAGTGTTAGCCGATTGCGACATACAAGCTTGTATCAGGTACTTCTGAATCGTATTCCAGTTTGTCACCCTTGCATATCTTAAAGGAGTGGCAACTCAATCGGATTTTACCTGAGCGTCTTTGTATTAAATGTCCAGAAGTATCATTGTTGCCTAAAATCTCGCAAAACTGTTTTCTGGCCCTGTGGATTTGAATGTTAAGATGGTTTTCTTCCAGTCCTAATTCTTTCGCTAAAATATCAGTATAAATCCAGCCTTGTTCACTTCTATCAATATTTTTGGCGGCATCGTTAATCCGGTGTCGTGCAAGAAGCAATGTCATGTAATGATGGCTTCTTACCTGAAAATTAAAAACATCGTTTAATGTGGTTACTATCAATTGCGTGCTTTCTTCGTCAAGACTCAAATTGAAAGTTAGTGATATATCATCTAACGATATTGAAGGTGAGAGTGGAACAGTAGGGGCGTCGCAGGACGCTAATCTAACTTGCCATTCTTGAGAGGAAATACGAATCCAGTCTTTATTTTGTAACGGCCTGGCAGAGTTGTTACTGGTTGTTAAATCTTCCACTTGCCATTGACCATTTTTCCTGAATATTGCTGCTTCGGGAGATTTGTCATTTGGTAGTAAATGGTAGGCATTTAGAAAGATAACATTTTCAGGATTTTGTTCGGCATTTGTTCCTGAGACCAAAATATCGACAGGTTGAGAATCGTCGCACAGAACATAGGATTCACTGGCTGAATCGCCAAACTTTATTTCGCTCCCTTTGGATAACTTAAGGGGGTGATCTTTTTTGAGTTTGTGCTGGTCTACCCATGTGCCATTTAAGCTTAAATCTCTTAGAAACCATTCACTCTGGTTCCACTCTATTGCAGCATGGTATCGGGATACCTCCGGGCGATTAATCACCGTGTCCACAGAATTAGGTAAGCGACCTATTGTATGTAGACTCGACAGGTATATTAGTTTGCCATCTTGGGCTGTCAAATAAGCCATATGAGAAATACTAACTTCAGAAAGGAAAACCAATGATGCAATCTTAGGTTAAATAAGGTGCAGTGTCCAATGCTTAGAGGGGAAATTTCAGGGGGCAAACCCAGTAAAGAGAAGGGCCTGTATAACTATTCATCATTACTATTGATGGCTTCTAATGCTACTCGCATTCCAACTAGCGATTCTCTCAGTTCCTCTTTTATTTTTTCGTAAGCAGTGGCTGTTTCTTTGCAATTAGGATTTTCACGTAACCGCTTTGACATTTTGTCAGTATCTGAAATCAGTTTTTCAATCGGCAATTTTTGAGTTGTCATGGGTAACTTAAGTTCGCATTAAGAGGGGCATTATCAATCAAATCAAGGTCAATTAGCAATCGCAAATTGGTTTCTTTTACATGTTCTCCAATATATTGACCCTATTGGACATTAAACTTGCTTAATCAAGGTTCGTTTTTGTTTTGGCGGAGGGCGGTGCAAGGGTCTCAGCAACCTTTGATTTTGTAGGTATTTTGGTGTCCATGTTACAAGTCATATTATAGAGTAAAACTCAGATAAGATTTTCTTGTTATTCAGCATGGTTTTTGATTGAATCACAGAGGTCATTGTATGTCCTTTACATAGGAAAAGAGTGATGTAATTGAGACTTAGTGGCCAAAAACCAAAAGCAACAAACCGAGGTTTGAATATGGAATTTGAGGCGATAAAGCAATACTTGTTGAACAAACCCGAATCCACATTGGATTTTCCATTTGGGGATGATGTATTTGTGTTCAAAGTGAAAGGAAAAATGTTTGCTTTAATCGGGTGGAGGGAAGGGGTGATGAGCATAAATTTAAAGTGTGACCCTGATGAGAGTGCGGCACTCAGAGATATATTCGCTGCTATAAAACCCGGGTATCATATGGATAAAAAGCATTGGATTACGGTTTATTTTGATACGAAAAACTATGCTACGTCACCTCCTGACGGAGAAGTTGAAAGGTTAATCGACAATTCATTTAAATTGGTCGTTAGCAAAATGACCAAGAAAGATCAAAAGTCGATTTTGATGCATATATAGATTAATTGTTAGGTGACCTGAACACTATTAACGGACTTCTTTTACCTGAAAAACACTTTTCACGTGTTGCCAGATAAATCGGACTGAAAAATAGACAATTACTGAAATTAAAGCGATTAAAGAACCAAAAATAGTGGGTAATACAGCACCAAAGGTGAAGCTCATACTGATAATGAAACCCAGTAAAAACTCTTCTCTATAAATTCTAAAAAATATGGCAAAAAAGAGTATGCCAGGAAACATTATGGAAGAAACGTCTTGATAACCTTGAACAAACGCTAATGAAAGTGCAGCGCCATATATAAATGAAATAACAAAACTAAAAGTTACTTTTTTGGTTGAGTTATTAATGTTTTCCGAAGCGTTTTTTAATAGACGAGTTTGAATGCGACCAAGTAGAAACCATGACAATATCGGTAGTAATATCCCTCCCCACCAGTTTGAAATTGCAGGTAAGTCTGCTCGGTGTAATAGATGATGGTTTGGAACGCCACCATGGAAATACTGCCAAATCAAAATGGATCCGATTGTTATTGCTATCAAGCTAACAAAATATACTTTTGCCTGTGAAAGTTGCTTATCCGTCATAGTAATTATCCTTATAAATATTATTCGTTTCCATACAAAGCAATTACTATTCCAAATGAAATAACTGACTTTATAGGGCTTTAATCAGCTTTTTATATCAAACGATAAAAAGAAGTTAACCAATAAATAGTTAAAGAGGCCAATTATCTGACATTCCGCACGCCTTTTAAGAATAAATTTGTCTGTATTGCTCGCCTAGACAATCAATAATGATGCGCTGTCGCTCTTTTAGATTTAATACGAGCGGCTTCGTTTCTTGTTGGTACAGTAGAGTGATATTTTCAAAGCATTGAAATACCCAACGTGCCGTGGGATTTTGTCCTGGTTTTTTCTTTTGATCCGGGAAGTAACGCTTCTTTTCTTTTAGCGTTTTACGGATTTGATGCTCTAACGAAGCGTAAACCATCAAGCAACTGGTCATCACCATCAGCAGTGCTTCTATACGCTCTGCTTTTTTCAGGTAGATTGAGCTGGTTAAGAAGTCGGGACTTTTAAGAAATCGAAATCCTTTTTCTACAGACTGCTGCGATTTATAATGCTCTAGCAATTGCTCCATGGACAAGTTATCACTCAGGTCGTTAGTGGCAATGATGAACAGGCCCAGTTGTCTGAGCGCTACTTGTCGATTCGATAAGGGGGTAAACAGACTTCCTGAGATTTGGTAATAGTGCCGTGTGGGGGATTGCCCTTTGGTGGGGCGGCCTTTTGTCTGGTAGACCGGAATACGTGTCACTTCAGGCACAACATCTAATGTACGTTGCTTTTTTCGCCATTGCGTTATCGCATTATTGGCATCTGTTTCACAAGCAAACTCTGATTGAGTCAATTTCTTAAACGACTTACGCTCTGCATCAGCTTGTTTCAACATGCGTTTATTTAGACTGTGTTGCTCTCGTTTAAAGGCTTGCTCACTGCGCACCAGCAACCAACGTTGGGGCACATCACCATAGTTTGAGTCTGCCCATATCCCTGAGTAGCCATTTTCCATTGGGGAAAACTCCAAGGTATGTGCCTGGTTAATCAAATCTTTCGCTTCTGTTAATGTTTGCGGGACGCGCGTGATAAATAATTGCTCAAGTTTATGCAGCTCTTCCACTGTTTCTTTGACATAAAGCGCGGCATCTGCCACCAAATACTGACTGGCTTGCGCGGCTTTTAAGCTGTGAATATGAGATTTCACTATCTGTTTAAAGCCCTCCATATCATTGCTGTTGCCGCTAGCGGGTTTCATATACACAGGAATACCCGCCTGATTTTCACAAATAAGGTTGAGGATAACTTGGTTCAATTCGGGTCGATGGTCCCGTGAATACCCCTTCGTAATGCTGATGGGGTTTAAGTCTTCCTCACTTAAGTTTTCCTGGCCATCGTAATGGAAACTGGTTGAGTCCAGATGGACAGAATGACAAGACAAACCTAAATGCTTGACGACGCTTTCACCTATGCTTTGGTAAAGTGATGATACGCCCTTGTCGTACAACGCATCCAAACAACGGCCTAATGCATCGTCGTTAATATCTTCGGCAGCAATTCCTTCACCTAGCAAACGTTCAAGCGGCTTGCTTTCAAAATACTCGCTGTACATATGCAGCGTGCGGCCGGTAAACCCAAGGCCATTGAGCAGCATAGCAACAAACAACTGCCCGAAACTGACTTTGCGCTCGCCAGAATCACCGAGGGCGTGGTCAATTTGCTGAGCCAAATTGATATCTTTACAAAATCCGGCGACTAGGCCGAGATGATCGAGGGATTTGGTTGAAGGATAAGTCACTTCTATTACTCTCACAAAAGAGAGTAATAGATCAAAACTGGAGATCCGCGTCAAGCTTATTTTAATATTTATTTAGGTGCGGAACGACAGAATTATTAAGATTTTGTGCATTTTTAAGTTAAATAACGGCGCTTTATAGTCAGTCACTCATAGAAATTTATCGCAAACTCGCCGTAAATACTTCCATGTAGGCTCCACAGCCGCTTCCCTGCGGCAGAGGGTTTGCTCCTAATTCTCCATATGTGACTAATAGTTTGAACAATTATTTAGCGTTAATAAGTATGCTGAAAAAAAGTATTGGAGAAGGACTTGTCTTGATGCGTGAAGGAGTCTCTTTTGTTTTCTACCCTTCTGAATTCAGATAAAAATTGCAAAAAGTCATATTTGTTTATAATGTTTACCTTAGGCAAGAGGGTGGTATAAATGAATAGATCTCGACCAACAAATCAATCATCGGGTCAAACCCAAACGATTACGTCTTCGAATCCGCACCCAAATTCTGGCGGCCCAGGGTTTACTGTATACAGGCATGGGCGAAGAGTGGACTCGAATCCCCAGCCACATAATTGGGGAACCGGACATTCCCTAAATGCAGGAAGTAATACTCAAGCAGCTCAAGGCCAAGACAGACGAACGCTAATGTTGGCTGCAATAGAAAGACGTAGTGGGCAAAGCACCAGCACTCAACAACAAACCAACGTCTCTAGTCAAGTTAATGCATCTCAACAACGTGTTAATCAAACACCTACACTGCAGCTTTCATTGAGGCAGCCCCAAACGCGAGTTGCAACAGGTGCTCCTGGAGGAGATCCCGACCCAAGTGGAAGTTCAACTTCAACCATGAACCAACCGCGAAATAATCCGGCTCCTGATCCGGGACATCGTCTTGGTGGTCTCCCGGCTTCCAATGCCGAAGAAATGCGACACATGCGATTAATGCGTTTGGATCCTGACTATCAACGTGAACATAGCGTTGCTAACAGAGTGCCCCAACTTCAGGCTTTACTACAAAACCCGGAGCAGCGTGCTGGACGAGTTAATCAGATGTATGACCGACAAGACGGCGGTCATGGTCATGGTCGTCACGGTGGTCAAACGACTACAGGCCAGCATGATCATCGAATACTAACCGGCCAAAGACCAGATGGTAGCCACGATCACAATTACGTGTGGAATTCATCTCATTATAATAATCAACAAGAGCAGTTAGCGACTCGGCACACTGCAATAAACCAATTTCGTCAAAATCAAATGCAAGGCGCAGCCCAACCTGTACAAGCAAATGGGAACCTTGCCTTCAATGTTCAGATGGGTGCTAATCGAAATACTGGTGTTCGTTCACATTGGAATGCAGGTGGCGGTGGTCACATAACACACCACAATACCAACAGAGCTACAGTAGTAATGCGGCCCAATGGTAGAATGGTGACCGATTTCCCAGAGTAAAAGGGAATTAAAACCGGTAACAATTGCAAGATAGCGCTGCACATAAAATTGGTAGTGTAGCGCTAACTGAGACCTTACAAATTGCAATCTCTTCCCTCGCTTTAAGCAGTAGTTTCAAAATATTTGTAGCGTTAACAAGTGAAATTACGACCAATAGAAACTCCATTGCCAACATTTCCTCCTAAGGCCAATCCGTAGCGGTATAAATCGACTTGAAACAAATAATTCATTTAAGTTTATCTTAATAATTGATGACTACTATCTGACTTAATTCATAACAAAGATATTTGCTGGTGTCAGAAGAAACCTATTTTCATCAAGGTGAACTTAGTGCTCAACAGCAGAGCAATACAAACCATGCTTGCAATAACAAATGCCAAGAGCAATCGGAACAGTCGTTCACCTCAAGGATAAGTTACCAAATGAAAGCCGAAAAAAATTTGAAGACTAGTGCATCAGAGTCAATGCCAACAAAAGAGACTGCGCACAGTAGTAAGGCGGAGGATGACGTTCAGTATTTTGAGACAGTGATCATTGGTTCAGGATTTTCAGGGTTGCTGGCAGCTGTTCGTTTGCAGAAAAAGAATAGTAATGACTTTGTCTTGTTGGAAAGAAGCCCAGAGTTAGGTGGAACCTGGCAGATCAACTCATACCCCGGAGCTGAGGTGGATATTCCAACCAGTCTTTATTCCGTCTCTTTTATTCCCTATCCGTTTAAAAAGACTTTTTCTCCGCAAAGCGAATTGCTCGCATATACCAACCATATTATCGATAAGTTCGGCTTAAGAAAACAGGCAAAAACGAACCAGACAGTCATCAAGCTTACTTATGACGAGAGCGCTTGTTTGTGGCATGTGGAGACCGAGTCGGGTGAAAGGTATAGCGCTCGCTTTATTATCGACACCAGCGGTGTGCTGGCGAATCCGCATACCCCAAAAATTAAAGGTGCAGCAGACTTCGAAGGGGCGATATTCCACGCCGGACATTGGGATCACTCTGTCGATTATGAAGGAAAGCGTGTCGGCGTGATTGGTTCGGGGTGCTCAGCAGCTCAGATCGTTCCTGCCATTGCTGACAAGGTTTCCAAATTAACGCTGTTCATGGGCAAAGCCCAGTGGATCCTTCCTCGCTCAGATCGAAATTACAGCGCCCTTGAGCGTTTCTTTAGAACATTGCCGGGCATCCGGCATCTTATCAGGTTGTTCGTTTTTATTTTTTATGACATCCGGTTTCTTGCCTTCCGCCGCTACCCAGGAACCACAACAATCAGTCAGTTCATGAAAAACAATTATAGAAAAAGACTGATAAAGCATCTCGAAAAATACATTAAAGACGACAAGTTACGCCAGCATATGATACCTGATTATGAATTGGGCTGTCGGCGAGTGATACCGACCAATACCTATCTTCCTGCGCTGGCACGTGACAATGTCGATGTGGATATCAGCGGAATTGAATGCATCACGCCCCAGGGCATTAAAGCAAAGGATGGTAAGGAGATACCCTTGGACGTCATTGTTTACGCCACCGGTTATTATGCCTATTCGAATATGAAAAAGGCGCTTACCTTTCTGGTCTATGGCCAAGGGGGCAGAAACCTCAACAGCGAATGGGAAAAAGAGGCCGTTTCTTATAAGGGCATTACCGTTTCTGGTTACCCCAACTATTTTAAAGTGAATGGCCCGAACACAGGTACCGGTCACAGCTCGCAAATGTCTTATATGCAGGTGGCGACCGATTATATTGTTCAAGCCATAAGCGCGATGAAACGGGATAAAAGCATCAAAGCCATCGATGCCAAACAGGATCTTCAGGATGCATACGTGGCTGAAATGAGAGAGAAGATGAAAAAGACGGTCTGGCAAAATGCGACTTGCACCGCTTTCTACAGAAAGAACATGAGTGAAGAGGTTACCAGCCTTTCCCCAGAGCCGGTGACCGGGTTTATATTTTCACGTAAATGGTTTCACTTGAGTGATTATGATTTAGTCAAGTGATTAGTACATGTCTGGGTTAGATACTGTCCGAGCGAGAGTATCTAACCCCCAATCAAATTTTATTCTGAACCACTTTTTCTTTAAATTCTTCCTGATTACCCACTTTGTTCATCCTGCCTCAAGATCAGACTCGCGGCACCTCTATTTATGAGGGCTAAAGAGGAGTTTGACAAGTAATGATAAAGTCAAAAATTTGCCAGATGCCTCTGGAGACAACTGTTTCTCTGGGATGGCTGCACAATGGCTGAGTTAAGTAGGTAATCAGGAAATTCTTTGACATATTGTTTATAAGTGCCTTTCTGACCCACATTGATGCCCTAAATAGCTGACCATTATTATCTCTTGTTCAAGTGCCCTGTTTTATTCGGCCAATAATCACCTGTCGTTTTATCGATACATGCTGAGTAAATTCAATCGCAATAATGCTGAAGGTTTATATTGCTTGAATGGGCTTTTAATAGGTTGATTTTAATAAGAAAGTGGACTATTTAATACATTCTAATTGAGTTTGTTTCGAATGTAACAAAAGCTCAACATTAAGCTAGTGTTGCCACGAGCCTAAAATAAACCGTAATAATTCACTGTATTGCGTAAATTTAGCTGTTGTTGCGGGGTAACTGTGGCTATACTGTGCGCCGCAAATTGCAAGTAAAAAATGATAGACAAAGGATACATTAAGTGACTCCTATTACTAAAACTTTCCAGTATGGAAAACATACTGTCACCTTGGAAACTGGTGTAATCGCAAGACAAGCTACTGCCGCAGTAATGGCAAGCATGGATGACACCTCGGTCCTCGTTTCTGTTGTTGGTAGAAAAGAAGCAAAAGCAGATCAGGACTTTTTCCCGTTAACAGTTAATTATCAAGAAAAAGCGTACGCTGCGGGTAAAATCCCAGGTGGTTTTTTCAAAAGAGAAGGCAGGCCAGCAGAAGGCGAAACGTTAATTGCACGTTTGATTGACCGTCCAATTCGTCCTCTATTCCCAGACGGCTTTAAAAACGAAATTCAAGTAATTATTACGGTTGTATCTGCAAATCCTGAAATACCAACTGATATTATTTCTTTGATTGGTACGTCAGCCGCATTAGCGATTTCTGGTATTCCTTTCAATGGTCCTCTTGGCGCAGCACGCGTTGGTTATACTGATGGCCAATATGTTTTGAATACATTAAATTCAGAACTAGAAACGAGCCAACTAGATTTGGTTGTTGCTGGTACAGAAAACGCCGTATTAATGGTTGAGTCTGAAGCTGACGTATTGTCTGAAGAGGTTATGCTTGGCGCGGTAATGTTCGGTCATCAAGAAATGCAGACTGTTGTTAATGCCATTGCTGATTTTGCCAAAGAAGTTGGGACGCCAGCATGGGATTGGCAACCACCTGCAGAAAATACGACATTAAAAGCGAAAGTAAAAGAGCTTGCAGAAGCTGAAATGGCTGCGGCTTACCAAATTTCCGACAAAATGGCGCGTAAAGACGCGGTTGATGCCGCGACTAGTAAAGCGACGACTGCCATTATTGAACAAGACGAAAGTCAAGATTCAAAAGAAGTTCGCGATTTACTTCACGATCTAGAAAGTGATGTTGTTCGTTCTCGTATTTTGGCGGGTGAGCCACGTATTGATGGTCGTGACCCTCAAATGATTCGAGCGTTGGATGTTGGTACTGGTATTTTGCCTAGAACTCACGGTTCAGCATTATTTACTCGTGGCGAAACGCAAGCATTGGTTGCTGTTACATTAGGTAACGAACGCGACGCTCAAATGATTGATGGACTTGGCGGCACTCGTAACAGTCGCTTTATGTTGCATTACAACTTTCCTCCGTACTGTGTTGGTGAAACTGGTTTTATCGGTTCACCTAAGCGTCGTGAGATTGGTCATGGTCGTTTGGCTAAACGTGGTATTCAAGCCGTTATGCCTGACCATGCAGACTTCCCGTATGTAGTACGTGTTGTATCTGAAATTACTGAGTCAAATGGTTCATCATCTATGGCTTCAGTATGTGGTACTTCTCTTGCTCTTATGGATGCTGGTGTACCTATTAAAGCTTCTGTTGCAGGTATTGCAATGGGGCTGGTTAAAGGCGACGAAAACTTTGTTGTTCTATCTGACATTTTGGGTGACGAAGATCACCTAGGCGATATGGACTTTAAAGTGGCAGGTAGCACCAATGGTATTACTGCATTACAAATGGATATCAAGATAGAAGGTATCACCAAAGAAATTATGCAAATGGCTTTGAAGCAAGCTAAAGAAGCACGTTTGCACATTTTGGGTGTAATGGACCAAGCCATTCATGGCCACAGAGAAGAGCTTTCTGAATTCGCACCACGCATTTATACCTTGAAAATTGCTCAAGATAAAATTCGTGATGTTATTGGTAAAGGTGGCGCAACTATTCGTCAAATTACCGAAGAATCAGAATGTAACATTGAAATTGAAGACGATGGTACCGTTAAGGTTTATGCTGTTGATTTGGCCAGAGCCGAAATTGCAATTGGCAGAATTGAAGCGATTACTGCTGACTTGGAAGTGGGTACAATCTACCACGGTAAAGTGACTCGTTGCGTCGATTTTGGTGCCTTTGTGGAAGTATTGCCAGGTAAAGAAGGTCTGGTACATATCTCACAAATTGCTCATGAACGCGTAAACAAAGTTTCTGATTACTTGAAAGAAGGCCAAATGGTCGATGTTAAAGTAATGGAAATCGATCGTCAGAATCGTGTTCGTTTAAGCATGAAAGAATTGCTAGAAAAACCTCAGACAGAAAGTCGTCCTGAGAGAGGCAATGAATCTGATTAACGTTTAGCGTTATTAAAAATAAGGGAGCAAGTTGCTCCCTTTTTTTTATTAAATATTTGGGTCGAATAATATTGAAGTTTGTTTTTATTGTTCACAAAGCCCTAAACAACCTGAACTTCGGATAAGAAAATACGGAATTCTTTGTTATTATTTCCTTATCCCAAATTTAGGTTAAACGACTGATTAACAAAAGGTTGGCGTAAAAAAATGACACCAGAACAGATCCAACAAGTAGAAGCTGGCGTGTTTAAAAGATTGCTCAAACATTTGGACGACAACAAAGATGTTCAAAATATTGATTTAATGATTTTGGCTGATTTTTGCCGCAACTGCCTGTCTAAATGGTATATGGCAGAGGCAAAGGAATTGGGTGAAGAAGTCGATTACGATACCGCCAGAGAAGTCGTGTATGGAATGAGCTATAGCGAATGGAAAGACAAACATCAAACTAAAGCAACGCCAGAACAAATGGCAGCGTTTGATGCCAAGCAAGCGAAAAAGCAGAACGCAGAGTAAAATTAACAAGATTAAGAAGCTCGTACTAATCGTCTTGGAATATAGTAGCGATTGAGCATTTATACTCGCACAGTAAGCTGTAACCTTTGATGTTGATAGGGTTGTTGAAGTCGATTTTTGTGGTAAGGAAAAAGAATGCCCCGAATTAAATGTTTGTTAGTGTTGCTATCCGTATTAGTTACAACGGGTTGTTCCTCGTTTAACCAAATGCAAGATAGCCGGGCGCAAATGGGGAGTATCCTAATTGCGGAGCCTGAATCTATAAGTGGTAGAAGCCAGTTGTGGTTAGCTCGCTTAAACCATGTTCTGGGTCAAGTACAGCAAATGACTGATGAACAACGGGCTGAATTGCTATATCAACGAGGTATGTTATACGACGGTTTTGGGCTTTGGGCATTAGCCAAATCTGATTTTGATGCTGCCTTGAAATACAAACCTGATATGGCTGAAGCATACAATTTTTTAGGTATTCACTACACTCAGAATCGAGAGTTTATCCAAGCGTTTGATGCATTTGATTCTACTTTGGAAGTTGATCCCGAGCATGAGTTTGCATTCCTGAATCGAGGTATTTCGTTATATTACGCAGGACGTCCAGAATTGGCGGTCCGTGATTTGGAAGCTTTCTACAATATTAACCCAGTTGACCCTTTCAGAGCGCTTTGGTTGTATATTGTTGAGCGAGAATTAGATCCTAAAGCGGCCTTGGAAAGATTGGCAAAGTCACAAAGTGAATTAGATGGCAGTCGTTGGGAAACGAATATCATTGCTTTGTATTTGGGAGAATTGTCGGAAGGTGAACTGCTAGACAGGTTAATGGTAGACATCTCCAGCAATCAACAACTTACACGCAGGTTGTGCGAAGTCTATTTCTATTTGGGTAAATACCAAGTTGAACGAGGCAGGGAAGCTAAGGCGTCCAACTATTTTAAATTGTCGCTAAGTACCAATGTATATCAATACGTTGAGCATCGATACGCACGATTAGAGCTTAATCTTTTACGTGAAAGAACGCTTACCGAATAAATACTGAACGAGCGCTATTAACAGGATGAAATTAGAAGCGTTTATTGCTTATCTGCTTCCAACCTCGTTATGATGAATGTATTGATTAAGTCACGTTGAAGTATTGGGTAGGGATTAACCAATGAAAAAAACAATGACAAAACCGGCTCATACATTTAGCTATCTTATTTTAGACGACGATTCTTGGAGTCGCGCTCTATGACATTGTCGTCTGTCCTATTCAAACTAGCCCCTAAATGTTTGTTAATGGGCTTTCTCTTTTTGATGCTGTCTGCTAGCTCATGTCGCTACATTCCACAGTTACAATTCTGGGCTGAACAAGATATTGATCCCGCAGTGAATTGGTATTTGGCGGCTAAACTCGGTAGTGCTGATGCAGCTGGTCGGTTGATTGAATATGCTAGCGAAACCGGCCAATTGCATTGGCTGACATTATTAGCTGAAATGGATTTGTCGGATGCGCAGTACTATTTAGGCATACTTACCGACAACAAGTCTTTGCGCAGTAAAATGTTGCATCAAGCGGCTAATCAAGATCATGTTGAAGCGTTATATGAAATTGGCCAAAGTAGCCACGATAATCGCACCAAAACGCAATCCTTAACCAAAGCGTCTATTTTAGAACATCGCCCTTCTCAATATGCCCTTTATCAGTGGTATTGGTTACAGGAAGAGTATGAGCTAGCGTTGCCGTGGTTAACCAAAGTGGCAGAAAATCATGGTCAGAGTGCTTTATTGCTAGCACGATACCTTTGGAAATCAGACTCATTTACGGAATCAAAGCGTTGGTTTGCACAAGCAAAAAACTTGGGTGAATCGGAAGCAAAAGTCTATTTGTCTTTGATTCAACATTATTGGAAGAAAAGGGCATCTATAACCACCACACCTATTAGCCCAATGGTTGCTAAGCAATGTGCTATGAGATTGCAATTTGTTGCCAACAATTTGGAGTCAATTAAACAAGCTGAGGATTTTAAGCGTCAGTTTAATGCCGACAAACGATTATCCGATTTGCCCATATGCATTAACAAGCCAGTATGGTTGGACCAAAAGCAATTGGGTTGTAAGTACTATGCTACTAACGACTACCGCATTACCTGTGATGTCAGCGGGTTAGCGGACATATTTGAACCGCATCAATTTACTCATGCGGTAGTGTTTACTGAGCAAGGCAAGGCCAACGTTAATAACGGCATTATGTTTCTTGATTTAGCCGATCAATACTCGGTATTTGTGCATGAGTTGGCACATTTTGCCGGGTTTATCGATGAGTATCCTTTGAGTGACAAGATGGCCGAACAAGTGTGTGATGTAAGTCATGGTTATTCCAATCATACCCACCCTAATATTGCTATTCAAAAACGCTCGCCTCAACCTGCTATTCAAAATGCCGGGGTAGAACAAGTGTTTAATGACGAAGTGCAAGCCATTACCACCGCATCAAAAACGGGAAAAAATTCTATTGATCTGAGTTATTGGCAATCCTTTAGTAACAGCATTGCCTTGATTAAGGCACGTACTTGCAATAATCATCCTAACCAAGCCTATAAGTTTGTCGGTAAACTAACCTTTATGGAATTTCACGATCAACCTTTCATTCCAAAAATGTACTTGGATATTTGGCGGTCGCGATTAAATTCCCCTGAGTTACTTGTGCCTGCATCGCTGAACTTGGCTCATGCATTAGAAGACAAAGGTGATTTTAAGCGGGCGGAGCAATGGAGGCAGCACTTTCTTCGGTATCGAAGCGGAGTAGTTGAATAAATAATCGATCTAATGAAAGATATTTTTCCCAAACCAGCATTTCTGTCTTGAAATTTATTCGAATCCAAGGTTAATATACTGCCCGATTTTAATGCCGCAGCGAAGGCATGACAAAAGGACAAGTTGGATGAAAATAGCTATCATTAATAGCGTTGGGTTTTGGGATATGGGATGGGCAACGGACCCAGCAAGTCAACAGGATGTGATTCGCTCATTAGAACGAGCCAATGTAGAAGTATTGGTGTTTGAAGTGGCGAGTAAAGCTCAGTTAGATAACGTGCTTGGAACACTTAAAACGACGCCGTGTTTGGTTTGGCCGAATGCCTATCAAGTGAATAAAACACAAGGAAGCAGCGAAGCTGTTTGGCTGGGTGACGTACTTGATGCTCATGGCATGGATACTATTGGTAATAATGCGACAGCACTCAAAAATGTGCTGCTTAAAAGCCACTGTCAGCAACTGCTTGAATCTCAAAATGTGGCGATCCCCGGTTTTGCAGTAATCGACGAAGCCATGCTCAACGACCTCTCTTATATTCTTGATGTTCGTCAGTTAACATTTCCACTATTTATCAAACCTAACAATTTATCCACCAGTAAAGGCATTACCCAAGACAACGTCATTCATAGCGTTGCAGCTTTACGCCAACGGGTTCAGTCTTTGGGCGACGAGCATGGTTATCCCGTGATGGTTGAGGAATATCTGCCCGGGCAAGATATCACTGTTTCTGTATTCATGACGCCAGAGAAACCGGTAATCTTAGCGACCTATTACGACACCAAAATATATGACGACCCAGGGGCAGTATTAGATTATGACGTTCGACAGCGTGATTGGAATGACGGTAAATGGCTGAGGGTAGTAACCGATCCTGAACTTTTACAGCAAATAGCCTCGGTTGTTATACCGGCCTGCAAAGCAGTGGGCATTACCGAATTTACCCGTATAGATTGCCGTTTGGACACAAAAGGTTTGTTAAAGGCGTTTGACGTAAATGGTCTGCCGGGCTTGGAATTACCATTTAGTACTACGGTATGGCAAATGATTGTAAAAATGCAGGCAGAGGCACATACGCATTTACAAGAGCATGCTTTCGATACCTTAATCAGTATGATTGTCTATTGCGCAGCGCACCGTAATAAATACAAAGTACCAGCTCGAATCAATACGCTTGCGCAAGCCTATATGCGTGAAGAACTGGCAGATGAAGGAACGGAAGATGAACCGTTACCCCTTTAGCTGCCAGCTAAGTTCTAGAAACTAAGGGGAAGCGCTTTAAACAGATAGGGCTCATCCCTTGCAACAATCTTAAGCATGCAAATCCAGGAACATTATATTGCGTAGAAGCTGCTCACTAAATATGGGCTTTTGCGCAATGACCTTAAACCCTAATTTAAGTAAATTGTTTATGTTTGGTGCATTGTTAGGGTGTACAGTACAAAATAGATAACGAAAACCCAATTGTTTTGCTACATCCAAGCGAGCCAAATTCAGACGTTTTCCAATACCTAGATTTTGCCAATTAGGATCTACTAACGCAATTAACATCATCCCGCATAAAACTGGTGGCACATCCATTTTCGCTAGATAATCAGGCCAAGGATTCATGCAGCGTAAAGCCGCATATCCAACCACATATTCTTGGTTCATTGCTAAAATATTGTGTGTATTTCCCGCTAAATTATCACGATAAAACGTCTCATTCTGTGGGTACAAGTAAGGGGCAGCATTCGCTTCACGAACTCTATTATCCAATTGAACCAGTGCATCTGTATATTCAACATCAAGCTGCGGATTATTTAGGGGTAAAATGCTCACGGACATAGTGTTTCTTGCTTTAGCTTTAAATTGGAAAGGATTAAATCTTACCGGTTTTAACTTCAATCAAAAACAAGTTTTTAACAATGAGACGTGTTTTCTAAGCAAGGGTATTTGAGACTGTTGTGGAAGTGAGTGAGTTCCGGATTATCGGTAACAACAACGGGCCATTTAATAATTGGATCCGTATAAGACGTTATCAGCCTATAAATAATACGGAGGGAGCATTACTCCCTCCGTACCCACAATTTTAATTCACTTAATTACAAGTGCTCTTTAAAAAATAACACAACTGCTTGGGTGTAAATATCTCGATTTTCCTTCTTGCGATAACCGTGACCTTCGTTAAGGGCATTCATGTACCACACTGGCTTACCGTTTGCCCGCAGAGCCTTCACAATTTGTTCGGCTTCTGTAACCGGTACGCGAGGATCATTTTGGCCTTGCACGACAAACAAGGGGATATTAATTTTTTCCACATGATTGTTTGGGCTAATGGCTTCTTGATGTGCTCGCATCTCAGGGATTCGCTCATCACCGTATTCCACTCGGCGTAAATCTCGACGATAGGATTTAGTATTTTCCAAAAAGGTCACAAAGTTAGAAATACCCACAATATCCACCGCCGCTTTTATACGGTCGCTAAAATGCACCGCGCTGGCAAGCACCATGTAACCACCATAACTGCCACCAATTACCGCCACTCGGTTAGCGTCTAAATCCGGCTGGGTTTTAATCCAATCCAATAGTGCGCCAATATCTTTTACTGAGTCTTCTCGCTTAAAGCCGTTATCCAGGCTGATATATTCCTTACCATAACCAGAAGAACCGCGCACATTGGGTGCAATCACTACTGCGCCTAACTGCTTCATCCACAGTTGATAAGTACTGCTAAATGATGGGCGATATTGTGATTCTGGTCCACCGTGTATACTAATGATAACCGGTGATTTTTTACTTGGTGAAGCTGTAGTTGGTTTATACATAAAGGCGGGAATCGAACGTTTATCAAAGCTCTCAAATCGAATCAGCTCAGGTTTGGCAAACTTAGACGTATCCAAGCCACCCACTTCGCTGAAGGTCCAACGAGTCAGCTCTTTATAACGTAGCGGCTTTTTGCCAAGGGAAAGCACGTAACTGTCGCTAGGGGATTGCGCCGTATTTAGGGTTAACCCTAAGTTGCGGCTGTCTTCGCTAAACTCTAAACCAGCGATTAATCCAATGGGTAAATCTTGTACTTTCTTGTATTTGAATGTTTTAGCATCCATTAAATACAGGGCATTGTAGCCTTCTTCATTTACGGTAAATGCTGCCCGCTTTCCTTTAGAGCCGATTTCAAAGCCACTTAGGTTCCAGTTGATATCCTTAGTGATAACAGTCACTTTTTCGGAGGCGAAATCTTTATAAGCTAATTGATTAAACTCACTAAACTGATTGGTAATAAAAAAGAAGCCTTTTTCATTCTTGGCGTAACTCAAACCAAAGTTAACAGAATCAGTTTCGGAGTCTCCGGCAACCAAGGTTTTTTCTTTGCTGGCGACATCCACCATATAAACATGGGAATTAGCAGCACTTACATATTCTTGTACCAGCAATTTTTTACTGTTTTGAGTCCAATCTACAGGTCCCCAATAACTGCCTGTTTCTGCTTCCAATAAGATTTTGACCGACTCTTTATCATCAGGTGACATTACCCATAAGTCGTTAGATGCGCCATTTCGTTTGGTGCTTCGAAACGCAAACAAACTGCCATCTTTGTTCCATAGCATATTGTCATTTTTTGACTCACCATCAGTGAGCATTTCATAATCGCCACTTTGGGTGTTGAGCAAATATAACTGAGCAAATTCACTGCCGCCAACATCCATGGAAAAACCAATGTTGTCAGAATTGGGGCGTCGTGATATTCCACCAACGGGCTCTTTGAAAAAAGTAATTTGCTGCCGAGCACCTTCGGGCTTCGACACTCGATGCAATTGATTCACATCGCCAAACCGAGTCGAAATAAAAATACTATCTCCTGAGAGACTAAAACCTCGAAACGGTGCTGAGCGCATATTTTGGTAACGACTTAAATCATTTACCAATTGCTGCGGAATTTCGGGCACATCTTCCATGACTAAATTGCCATTGTTCGCCGTGCGAATTTTAGCTTCTGCTGCATTCGCTAAAGCAGAAGTGCCAAGCGTTGTCCCCAGCGTAGCTCCCATAATAAACAGCAAGCCAAGACTGCGTAATTTAAGCATACATAATTCCTATACTGTGTTCGTTGTACTTGTTTAATAGATGGTCATTCACCGTCGATAACAAATAGCTGAACGTTATTATTCTATTGCTGATATACACTTTTACTAACCGGATGAACAGTGCCTATTCGCACCAAAAAATGAACCGATTAATAGGTGCCTTATTAAGAATAATACCAAGCTTGGTAGCAAGAGATGAAATGTCTAGCAGATAAAAGAGTGACAAGGTGTGTCATGGGTGGCTATAGTGATGCTGCATTCAATTGCTTGGACTTAATAGTGTTTATGTAAGACTACGGGCTGTGAAAATTGATAAGGTGAGCGATGATGGAGTGTATTCCAAGCTTTTTGTCTATCAGAGGCATTAAGTCGGGGATTGGAAGCTAGCCATGAACCATATTATGATAATCTACAATGACCGTATAAAATGGAATTCAACCATTTACACGCTAGATTTTAAAGCCTAAAGGACTATATATGAGTTATGAGCTATCTATCGGTTTATTTTTGATAGCAATTTTGATTTCCAGAGTTTTAGCGGAAAAAGCACTAAGATCGCTTTCCTCAGAAGAAAAAGTACGCTTGATCGATGCATTTAGCGGAATGAGAGCTTTCAACTTAATTCCGATTGTATGTATTTTTGGTGCGTACTACTATGCGCTTCATCAGACAAGCATCTCTTACAATACTATTAATATTCTATATCTGGTTGTTTTATTTTTGTTTCTGGTTGTAAATTTTATGACAACTCAATCAAAATTAAAATCGCTAGAACTTCCAATAAGTTACTTAAAGTTTTTTGGTCTTTCTAGAACCATACAATATATTGCAACCGGATTGTTATTGGTTGTGCTATTTGGCAATGTCTTATAACAAAGGAATTAATCTCTCGCTACCGGCACAAACACGTGTACGTTAGTCTCTGAAGGGGTATTTTGTTCCATAACTCGAAATCAATGGAATTGATAGAGCCTATTCAGTAATAAAGGGTTCTACGGAGTATTACTTACTTTTTCACTTATCATTATAGCCTCTGCGAGAAGTATACTGCCGATTGTAATGATGTAGCGAGGCAAGTTGTACCGGAGTGTTGAATAAACCGCCTAACTTAGGTTAAGTCAGGGTTTTCTGTTTACAGGTTATAGCGTTTAGTTTGCAGCTCCGTGCGTAAAAATTCAATAAATGATTAAATGCGATTTCTTTCCTAATGAAAACAATGTCAATACTCAGTTGTAATGAGGCGCGAATTCAACTACCAAGTTTAACTACTACCATTCTTTCTTTCACACAAGACAATGCTCGCTTTGAGCTGGCAAACCTTTCATATTTAACTTACTGATTCATATAAAAATAAAATCGAAAAGTAAAATTTACAGAAATCTATAAAAATCCCCGCTCTTGCTTTATCTAAAACTGGAATTGAATAAACAAAAGGCTATATAAATCGGCTATTATGTTGTTACTATCCAAATATTGTGCAGAAATATACGGTTATACATCATGGAAAGATTTGTGAGCATATTGCCTTGGTAAGGCCCGAATTCATATAATAAGTGCACCGCTGAAGATGAAGCGGCATTGTTCTCTCTGTTGAGGGCAGCTAAGGGAAATGCCTTTAAGCGTTTTAAACACTTAATCGAGTTTCGCCTACGAAAGTTAACTTCTGGGTCGTAACTTATTATCTGCGGTGTATCCAGCTGATCTTTTCTTGAAGAGCGTCTTACTCAAATAAAAAAATACCAGTTAATGAATTAAGAAATATTGGCCATGATCGAAACTAGATCATTTCAAAGACTACGCAATTCTCGATGACAATTGAATATGAGAAAGAAGTCAACAGAGCTACAAAATAGGAAAAAACAATGTCAAAGAAACCACAAGAATCTTCCGTGAAACCCTACCCGAAGTGGGAGGAAGGTCTACCTACAGCTGACATTGATCAGACGAAAATGCATTATTTCTATTTTTAACATTTACCACATGATCACCAATTTAGTATTATATTACCTCAACAATCGAGGGCAATATGACATTAAAAATCAAACGGTTAGATCATCATGGCATTGTTGCTGGCGTCATCGACGACTTAAACATAGTCCCTTTACTAGATAAACACTTGCCACAAGATGATAAGCAGGAAATCACACCCGGTGAGGCAATCAAAGGCATGATCATGAATGGTCTAGGATTTTCGAATCGGCCTCTATCTCTTAGCCCTCAGTTTTTTACCAATCTTCCTATATAGCATTTGTTTCGCGAAGGTATTGATGCTTCTCATTTTAATCGTCACAAATTAGGACGAACGCTCGACCAGTGTTATGACTTTGGTTGTGAAAGCTTATTTTCATTAGTGTCACATCAAGCTTGTGAAATAGAGGATATTGACTGTCAATTCAAATCTCTTGATACAACAAGTCACTCGTTAACAGGTGAGTATGCAGATAATGAAGAAGAATGCGACGAACATGCGATTAAAATCACGTATGGTCATAGCAAAGCCCAACGCCCTGATTTAAAACAAGTTGTTCAGGAAATGATAGTCAGTCAAGACGGAGGGGTCCCCTTAGCCTGTAAAAATTGGGATGGAAATAGTGCCGATACAAAAGTATTTAAAGAGCGGGCTAAGGCGCTAGTTAACATGATAAAGACAGCCAAGAAGCCTAGTTATCTGGTGGCTGACAGTAAGCTTTATCACAAAGATAACGCTGAATTTTTATCGCAATTGACATTTATTACGCTTATCCCCTCAACCATTAAGCTTGAAAAAATACTGATTAGTGAAGCTTTAGCCGCGCAACAATGGATCTACATTGATGATAACTACCAATATAGCGTCAAAGAGGTCGAGCATATGGGCATACAACAGCGATGGATGGTGGTGAACTCAAAAGCAGCGGGTGAGCGTGCGACAAAAAGCATAGGCAGACAAATAGAGCGTGCCAAATCTTCGCTTGATAAAGATCTGTTTCACTTACAAGCGCAGCGTTTTGCCTGTAAACAAGATGCACTCAAGGCACTAGGTGAGTTGAGCAAACAACAAAAATATCACCAACTTACTGAGTTTGATTGCATTGCGCATAAAGTTTATGAAGGAAAAGGCCGGCCTAAAAAAGATGCACCAGTGAAGAATATCACTTGGCAAGTGAGCGCTGAAATAAAGCAGAAAAACGAGGTGATTCAAGACGCTATCGAACAAAAATCATGTTTTATACTAGCGACGAATGCAGACTCAAAAAACCTTGCCCCGGAGTCTATTCTACATCATTACAAAGCACAGTCTGCGGTTGAGAGGGGATTTAGATTCTTAAAAGACCCGCTCTTTTTTGTCTCATCATTGTTTATAAAAAAACCAAGCCGTATAGACGCATTGTTAATGATTATGACCCTATCGTTGCTTGTTTACTCAATCGCTCAACGCCGTTTGAGAGCGAACATGAAGGATGCAAATGAAACCATCCCGAACCAAATTAATAAAGCCATTGCCACGCCCACCATGCGGTGGGTATTTCAATGTTTCGAAGGTATTCACTTAGTTCAATCAGAGGAAACTTACGATAAAGCAAAAGTTTATCTAGATGGTTTGGATAAACTCAGGACTAAAATCATTGGTTTGATTGGGGGACATTCGATGCATTTGTATAAAATTCAAAAAAGTGCCTTTGGGGTCTGATCAATGTCAGCTACAGGGCCGCAGTTCGGTATATTGTCAAAGCTCAATGGTACTTGGGTTAATTGGAAGGGCGGTCCTAAAGGGTTACACACCACTCCAATGCCATCTCCGGGCACATCTTCGGAGACGATTTTTGGCGTCTTCCACTTTAAGTCCCAAGAGTATAGAGAGCAGCTTAAGTTCACTCAAATTAACGCCCCTGTGCGTAATCGTGCCGGATCCAACGAGCAGTTTAATGGCGCCGTTAAGTACGAAACTTCGATTATCGACAATAATGACGAACTTCAGCATTTTGAGAACGGAATGTACCTGTGGTTGGGCGACAACCAAATGCCTTGGAAAGCGGATAGTCCGTACCAAAACCCACCAACTATGTTCAGTCATGCATCAACTGAGGAGTCGGTGGAGATGGACGGTGCAGAGCCTGTTATGGGCCCAGGTGAACTCGGCCCCCAATTTGTGCCACCTCATTCAATCTCGCGTTCTGGTGTGATCCCCCATGGTACAACCATCCACTTGACCGGCAGTGTGACAGAATCCGACAATACGGGAAAGCCGCCGCATATTGCCGACCTATGGGAACAACAGTATCTGGCTGTGTCGCCAACCATGGGTATCAACCCCGAGGAAGACCTCATCCCAGGATCGCTTGAAAAGCCGGATTGGACAAAACTTCCTCGCGAAGATCAAGAAGGCGGAGGCGTTAACAGTGGCCGGGCCTACTTCGAGAAAATTTTCAACTACGATCAATTTGGCGCCAAGTTCCCATACACTGTTCAGCCGAACCTAAGCTTGACAGATGCCAACGATGACTTGAAATTTAAGAAATATGACATGATTGAGTTGGACTCATTTCATGATACTGGTGTTCAAGGTGCCACCGTCAACAACGTGATGGTTGAGCGTTACTGCCGAGTCGCCCGGATGCGTTACCGTATGTGGATAGAGGAGATCGAGGAAAATGGAAAGATCATCGAGCAACTGCAGTATGAGCAGATCGTGGATTTTGAGTTCATGTTTGGCTCGAATGGCGGGACGACGCTGTGGCCCCACATCCAAGTTAACACGCTACGACGTGAGAAGGACATTCCGCCAGAAGACCGCCTGCCGCCAATTCAGCTCCCGACCGAGGCTGCAGAGGAAGCTATTGGAGGGCCTGAGCCTGTTGTTTGTCCTATGAAGCACACTCGTGCTTGAACCAATAAACAGGGTAGGTCAATTACACCATCTTTGATAACAACACACTGGAACATGCGGTTGTAATTGGAATAGAAGTTTAAAAAGAGACACCCAATAAACAAGAAAATTTAGGCAAATCAATTTTTGCTAAAAGGATTGGATTGAATTTGGGTGTCCCTTTTAGTTTTAGTCGGCACCCACCTCGGCTTTTTGGTAAGCGAATAGTTAAGCCCTACAATTTCACGTTTAATAACCTGTTTGTACATAAAATGAGCGCTAACTAGTTGGGCTATGTCCAAATGATTGAGTAATTGCTCAATCTCGGCGTTGGGTAAGTCTTTCGGGTGCTTTCGATCACGAAACCGAATAAACGCCTGATCCAAGCAAAATATAGTGTTTAGTTCGCAGCTCTGTACGTACAGAGCCAATAAATGATGACATGTGATTCCCTTCTTAACTATAACTGTATGAATACGGCTCTTCACCGTTTGTAATGAAACTATCCACATTTGACAACTGTTTTTCTCCCTTTCATACAGCGGAATTCTCACTTTGAACAGGTAAGACATCTTTAATTTACTGATTCATAAGTAAACAAAATTGAAGATCTATACTTACAGGGACCTATATAAATCTCAACTCTCGCTTTTTCCAAAATTCCAATTAGATAAAAGGCTAGAAGTTCCAGCCAACCTATTGTTACTATCGGGAAAAAGTAATTGCTGTGGGAAACTGGCACGAAACAAAATCGAGCATACCGCGAATTTGCAGTAATATACTGTTATATGCATGTACATTTTGGCTTCAGCTAATATAAGGGAAATATATGAGTACTGGATTAATATCGATTAAAGCCTTACTTTTCGGAGCTTTCACGCTTGTTTTAGTAGGTGAACTTAATGCGAAAGAAAGCGAAGGAACTGCTTTAGAGGAATCTAACCTAAAGAAGGTGCTGTATTGTATGGATATCCTCGAAAATCGGCCTGATATTGAGCCTTCGCAGCGGATAGATATTTTGCGTAATGAATGCTATAGCGAAAACTTTATTGAGCATGCTCCGAACATAGAGGATGGGCGAGAAGCGTTATTAAGTTTGTTTGAAAGCCGATATAAGAAGTACCCAGAACTTTCAATGTCTATTAAGCGAACCGCTTCCAAAGGTGATCTTGTTTGGCTCCATCTTCACGTCAAACACACGCCTGACTCCCTTGGTGGTGCTGGTATCCATATATTTCGAATGAAAGAGGGGAAAATTGTTGAGCATTGGGGGGGTAGGGCAACCTGTTCCAAAGGAATCTAAAAACAATAATACAATGTTTTAGGCTAGTTATAATCATCAATCAGCAAAAATATCTACTTCGTTATGTCATTGTGACCGTTAAAAAATTGTTTACAGCAAACACATATAAAGGCTCTTATATTGTGATCTCATCACAGCCTAAATCTGTCATTCCATTTGGTGTTTAGGGGCACTAGACATTTATCGGCTGACCTTATGAAGGCGCTACTCAAGCATATGATTACTCGCTTTTATGCTAAGTTCAGTTAGTTAAAGGCTCAACCAAGGTGTGAACAATTTTGCTCATTGTTAATGCGCACCAATGGGGTGTCTAATCAAGGCCAAGTAGCTTATAACGCGACTATATTTACCTGTAATATCATGCTTAATTGCATATCCGTCGCAAAGAACACTCGATAGATCTTTCTTATCTAGCTAGACGTTCAGCTCACCCTATTGTGCGGTTTATTTTTTCAAAAACCGTTGGCTGTTTCGCTCCGCTATACAATTAGAGTCAACAATTTTTGTCCGCTTAAATTGGCATTCAATGGCTTTTTCTATCGTGCCTAACCAATCAACGATCCAGAATCTCCCATCCTTGGGAAATTCATCAATGGATATTGTGGTATGGTTTGGGTGAGATGCTGGCATCGTTTTCTATGCTCTCAGTACCATTTATCGTTGTGCAGTACCAAATAACGATGTTCAGTATCATTTAGCTTTGTAATTCACAACTTCTTCTCCTGCTGCTTGTTTGTCGGCATGGTAGCTACTTCTTACCATTGGGCCGCAAGCGGAGTGGGTAAATCCTAGGTCTTTGGCGTTTTGGTCTAGTTCGTCGAACTCTGCTGGTGTTACGTAGCGTTTTACCGGGTAGTGGTGTTTGCTGGGTTGTAGGTATTGGCCTAGTGTTAGCATGTCTACGTTGTGTTCCCGCAGGTCTTTAAGTACTACTCGTGTTTCATCCAGTTCTTCGCCCATGCCCATCATTAAACCTGATTTGGTGGGGATGCCTGGATTTTGTTCTTTGAATTTTCTGAGTAGTTCTAGAGACCATTTGTAGTTTGCGCCGGGGCGACATTCTCGGTATAGGCGAGGAATGGTTTCCAGGTTGTGGTTGAATACATCGGGTAGGCCATTTTTGAAGATTTCTAATGCCCGGTCCATGCGGCCTCTAAAGTCTGGCACGAGTATTTCTATTTTGGTGTTTGGACTTTGTTCTCGTATTGCGTTTATGCAGTCTACAAAGTGTTGTGCGCCGCCATCGCGTAGGTCGTCGCGGTCTACCGAGGTAATAACAACGTATTTTAGTTTCATTTGAGCGATGGTTTTCGCTAGCTTTTCCGGCTCTTCTGCTGCCGGAGGAAGTGGTTTGCCATGGGCAACATCGCAGAATGGGCAGCGGCGGGTACACACTTCGCCCAAGATCATGAAGGTGGCCGTACCATGATTAAAGCATTCGGCTAAGTTGGGGCAGCTTGCTTCTTCACAAACGGAGAAGAGGTTGTTTTCCCGAAGGGTGCGCTTGATTTCGTCAATGCGTTCGGTTGAGCGGGGAAGTTTAATTTTTATCCACTCTGGTTTGCGCAGCATTTCTTGTTTTTCGGTCGGAAGGATGGTCACTGGAATGTGACGTACTTTGTCTTCGTCTCGAAGCTTTTCGCCTGCTACGCGGCGACCACTAGGGTTTGACATTCGGTTCGTCTCGCTGCTGTTGGTGTTATTTCTGTTCTTTTAATTCCGGAATATTTGTTAATTCCGAATGTATGTGTTCGATGGATTCTATTTTTAAGTGTTCGCATATGGCATTAACTAAAAGTATGCCAGCTTGTTCCATGTTGTCTACACCACCGAGTGTGGCGCTGTTGATCATTTCCAAGCCCGCGTAGCCGCATGGATTAATCCGTTGAAAGGGTGACAAGTCCGTATTAACGTTGAATGCTAAGCCATGAAACGTGCAACCTCTGCGAATGCGTAATCCCACAGAGCATACTTTTTGGTTGCCAACGTATACGCCGGGGGCATCGGCTTTTGGATAAGCGGTTATGCCATATTTAGCCATGGTTTGAACTACGCAGTCTTCTAGCGCTGTTACGGCTTCTCGTACCCCAATTTTAAAGCGCTTTAAGTCTAGCAGTATGTATAACATTTGTTGGCCAGGGCCGTGATAGGTAACTTGGCCGCCTCGGTCTACCTGCACGATAGGAATGTCGCCAGGAGCGAGGATATGCTCTTCTTTACCGGCTTGCCCTTGGGTGAATACCGGATTGTGTTCAACTAACCAAATTTGGTCGGATGTATCCGCAGTGCGATTGTCGGTAAATGTTTGCATCGCCTTCCATAGAGGAATGTATTCTTGACGTCCAAGTTGTCGAACAATGATATGTTTTTGCAATGCACTGCCTCTTTGATACTACTTTTTAAGAAGACTTATTTGGGATGTTTTTGTCGTAAGGCTCAATCAATGAGTTTTATAAAACCTGCTCGATAACCTCTGTTTTATAATACGACTCTGACCAACTCTAGTTTAGCTAACTCTGTGTAAATCGTTTCCATATGATCTTTACTGGTGACTTTTACGCTAATGGAAATAGAGTGATAGTTGCCTTTACTGCTTGGTTTTACAGTTGGGGAGTAATCATCTGGCGCGTGCACATTTAGGCACGAGATTACGTGTACGGGTAAATCATCGTGGGCTACGCCCATTACTTTAAATGTTTGGTGGCACGGAAAGTCCAACAACTCATCAAATTTGGTATCCATGCGGCATCTCTTCTCTGTTCAAAACTGCGGGGGTTATTAACGTGTGATTATACCCAAGTATGGGTGAAAAAGTCACATTTCAAGGGGGAGGACGACACACCGCAATGTAAAGTTAGATTGCGGTGTGTAAAGTTAATTGATTTGCATACATAAAAAGAACAAATAAAAGTGGATTCGAATTACTCGTCGTCCAGCCCTAATTTCAATTTGAAGTAGTCGCCAATTTTATCAATGAATCCACCTTCCGCTACGCTATGCAGGGTAACTAAGGGGTATTCTGCAATGTCTTTGCCATCAATTTGTAGGAATAGTTTACCTACAACTTGGCCTTTTTCTAAAGGCGCTTCCAGTTTGTTGTCTAATTGGAAGTTGGCTTCTAGGTTTTTACGCTGTCCGCGAGGAATGGTAATTGGAGTATCTTGCAATATGCCTAAGTCCACGGTTTCTTGGTCGCCCATGTAGATACGATGCGCAACAAAGCTTTCGCCGGCTTGGTATGGGGTAATGGTTTCGTAAAAGCGGAATCCGTATTTAAGCAGTTTTTTGTTTTCGACTTTACGAGCACGTTCGCTTTCGGTACCCATAACAACGCTAATTAAGCGCATGCCACCTTGGGTTGCTGATGTAATTAAGCTGTATCCAGCTGCTGAGGTATGGCCGGTTTTCATGCCGTCTACGTTTAGGCTTTTGTCCCACAATAAGCTGTTGCGGTTGTATTGTTTAATGCCGTTAAATGTGAATTCTTTTTCTTGATAAATAGCGTAAATGCCGGGCAGTTCACGTATTAGTGCACCGGATAAAATGGCCATGTCGTTAGGCGTTGTATAGTGCTCTGGGTCGTGTAAGCCATGGCTATTAACGTAGTTGGTTGAGGTCATGCCTAATGACTGTGCATGGGCGTTCATCATGCTGGCGAAGGCGTCTTCACTGCCGGCAATGTATTCTGCCATTGCGACGCAAGCGTCATTGCCTGATTGAACAATAATGCCTCTTAATAGGTCGGAGACACTGATTTCTTTACCCACTTCAATGAACATTTTGGATGATTCTGGGAAGTTCTTGGACCAGGCTTTTTCAGAAATGGTGACTAAATCGTCTAGGGTAATGGTGCCATTTTTGATTTCTTGACCGATGACATAGGTTGTCATGATTTTGGTCAGGCTGGATGGGTGCAGTTGAATGTCTGCACCGTTGCTGGCAATGACATGACCGGTGTCGTAATCGGTTAAAACAAAACCTTTTGCTGCTACGGAGGGAGCCGGGGGCACAATGGTTGCTGCTTGGGCTGTGAGTGTTACTGCAAAAAGAAAAATACTGGTAAAAGCAGAATAAAGGCGTTTGTTTAATAATCCCATTCTATGTCCGTTGTTACTCTTTATTAGTGGTTGTCTTTAAGGGTGGCTATTCGATGTTAGAAAATGCTCACATGCGGGCGCAAATATATCACAGAATACAACTGCTTTGGCATGCTGTGTTACAGCTAATTGACACCAGTTTGCAACCAATTGTTAAGTCAGACCATTAATCCGGCAGAAAGTTTACTCTGCTGTTTCAAATTGGTCGTAAACAGTATAAGCATTGCTATAACCACTAGCCTTTAATTCGTGTAGTAATTTGCTGGCTTCTTGTTCGCTTGTTAGCGGTCCCAAGCGCAATCGGTAAATACCGTTGTCTGACGGCACGTGCGAGGGTACTTGGTACAACATAGTTAACCCTTTGGCTAATGCGTCTACTTTTTTTTCATCTTGCAGTGCTGCGACTTGTATAAATAGTGCCTTATCCGTTTTTTGA
The DNA here is from genome assembly GCA_942490545.1 of uncultured Gammaproteobacteria bacterium. GTDB lineage: Bacteria > Pseudomonadota > Gammaproteobacteria > Enterobacterales > Alteromonadaceae > Paraneptunicella. The sequence continues at coordinate 96,991 of CALNXX010000016.1, forward strand.
ATGTCTTCCGTTGGCAATGGGGGCTGCTCCTTACCAATCGTGACATAACCGTCAGGCGTAACATGCACGACTTGTAACTTAACGTGAGCCGTGCCGGTTTTGAGCATGTTTAGTTTTTTAGCTGCGGCATAGGACAAGTCGATTAGCCTGTTATCGTGAAAGGGGCCTCGGTCATTAACGCGAACAACCACGGCAGTTTGGTTCTTTAGGTTCGTTACTTTTACATAGGAAGGTATAGGCAAGGTTTTATGGGCTGCGCTCATTTGGTACATATTGTAGGTTTCTCCGTTGGCGGTTAAGTGCCCGTGAAACTTTTGTCCGTACCAAGATGCTTCGCCAATGGCTTCGTAGCCTTTTCCTGAATCTAATGGATGGTAACGTTTGCCAAAAACAGCATAGCTATTGTTATTGGCCGGGTTGTAGTTTTCGTGAATGGGAACGGCATCTTGAGTGGTTATGTCTTGTGGCGCACGGTGTGGTGCTGAGTCGTTTCGTTGTGAATATCGGCCTGTGCTAAAGCAGCCTGTTAATAACAAGCTGAATATTAGGGCAACGATAACGAGTTTCACGTTGTTTATTTTTAAGACCGACACCGTTATTGCCTGGGCGCTCATGATTGTTGAACCTGCTCTTGCATTTTCTTCGCTTTGATTTGCTGACTCAATTGATAAACGGCCATGGCGTAAAGCGGGCTGTGGTTGTATCGAGTAATCACATAAAAGTTATGTAATCCAACCCAGTATTCTTTGCCGGTTTCCTGTTCAAATTCCAGAAGTTTGACTTTAGAAGTATCCGCAACGGTTAAGGCGTTTTTGTCGGTGAATATTACGCCTTTGTTTTGCAGCTCTTGCCATGAATGTTTTAGCTTTAAGTCTTTGCTGATTAGATCATCGAAGTTGTTGCCATTCACTTGCGCTGGAAATGTGACGGGTTCGCCTGTTTTCCAACCGTGTTTTCTAAAGTAGTTGGCAACACTACCAATGGCGTCTACTGGATTGGTGAGTAGATCACGAACACCATCGCCATCAAAGTCGATAGCGTAGTGGCGGTAACTGGAAGAGATAAATTGCCCTAATCCCATTGCGCCCGCGTAAGAGCCTTTTAAGTTAGATACATCAAACTGTTCTTCTCGGGCTAATACGAAAAATTCTTCTAGTTCTTTTTTGAAGAATTTGGCGCGGGGCGGGTGGTAAAAGCCTAGAGTATAAAGGGCGTCTAATACGGAGTATTTGCCCTTGTATGTGCCGTAATAGGTTTCGACTCCGATTATGGCTACGATGATTTCTGCCGGAATGCCCAGCTCTTTTTCGGCTTTAATTAAGCTTTCGTGATGAGTTTCCCAAAATTCCACACCGCGATTTACTCGTTTTTCGGTTAGGAAAATAGGGTGGTATTGATGCCAGGGTTTCGATTCCCACGGTTTATTAATCGCATTTAAGATTTGTTGATTGGGTTTGGCATGCTGTAGTAATTCATTCAGGTAATTTGCATCAAACTGATGCTTTTCCACCATGGATTGAATGAATTCATTTACTTGTTCGGTGTTTTGAGTGCTTGATGATGCCTTGTCCGGGCTTTTCATCGCTTGAATAGGTCCAGCGAACAGGCCTAATGCCAAAGCAAAACAGGCTGCTTTGGTTATTTTTTGTTTTATTTTGCGCATTTTAATTCCATCTCTCCCATTCGGTTTGATTCTTGGTATGAGAAATCTGATGAATGTGAGAATTCATTTTTATTATTTTTACATCTTACTGTTGTCATTATTGTTTTTGTTAACAACACGGCTTTATTAATAAGTGTAAGACGTTTATTTGCACGTTAAGTTTAATCGTGTCTTGTTATTTTTGCTTTCTATTTTTATTCTGCATTTTTGGGATTTAACGTTCAATCTATTGTCTTGATAAAAAACGCTTTTGCGTTGATATCGCCATAAGAATGCCAAATCCTGTCAATATTGTCACCATTGACGTGCCACCATAACTGACTAGAGGCAGTGGTACGCCTACTACGGGTAATATTCCCGACACCATTCCCATATTAACAAAAACATAAACAAAGAAGGTGAGGGTGATGCTACCTGCTAATAGCTTACTGTACGCTTCTTGAGCGCGGGTGGCGATTAATAATCCACGAATCACAATAAAGCCGTACAAAATGAGCAAAGCAATTACGCCGATAAACCCAAATTCTTCACTGAACACCGAAAAGATAAAATCGGTATGACGTTCTGGCAGAAATTCAAGTTGAGATTGAGTGCCTTGCAGCCAGCCTTTTCCTTCTAATCCGCCTGAGCCGATGGCAATTTTAGACTGAATAATGTGGTAACCGGATCCGAGTGGGTCGCTTTCGGGATTTAAGAATGTGAGTACTCGTTGTTTTTGATAATCCTTCATTAAAAAGAACCATAATATTGGCGCAAACGCAGATCCCAGAATGGTAAGAAAGCCGATTAGTTTCCATCTTAAGCCGGATAAAAATATGGCAAATATGCCGGAACTGGCAATGAGCAACGAGGTGCCTAAATCAGGCTGCTTGGCGATGAGTAATGTAGGCACCATAACGATGGTAAAGGCTATGGCGATTCTGAATGTTCGAGGTGGCAGGTTATAACGACTGATATACCATGCCACCATCATGGGTACGGCTAATTTCATGACCTCGGATGGCTGAAAGCGGAAAAAACCTAAGTCTAACCACCGTTGTGCCCCCTTACCGGTTACGCCAATAATCAGTACTGCTACCAGTAATAATATTCCTACCACGTAAAAATAAATGGATAAACGCCGGTAAGCTAAAGGAGGAATTTGGGCCACGATGAGCATTGTGAAAAAGGCCACGCCTAAACGGATAACTTGCTTTTTAACCAAATCCAGATCTTGACCACCTGCTGAATAAATGGTGATTAGGCCAACGGCCATAAGTAGCAAAAGGGCTAAAAGTAATGGCCCATCCAAATGAATTTTGGAGAGCATGCTGGTGCGATTGGATTCCAGACTATTCCGTAACATTTGGGGTTTGAACCTGTTGTAAAGGGTGTTCGTGAGATGATTCGTTGCCGTCAATTTCTACGCTTTTGGAGATGAGGGCAGGGCGATCTTTAAAGTAATGATCCATAATGGTTCTTGCAATGGGCGCAGCTTGTGAACTACCTCCGCCGGCATTTTCCAAGGCAATAACAATAACGATTTCTGGGGCATCATAGGGCGCGTAACCCACGTACATTGCGTTGTCACGTAGGTGTTCGGCCAGTTTTTCAGCATCGTATTCTTCATCTTTTGCGATACTGACTAATTGCGCTGTTCCGGTTTTTCCGGCTGAAATGTAGTTGGTTTTTTTAAAGGCTTTTCTTGCTGTGCCGGTATCTCTGTTTACTACTCCGTACATTGCATCAAGCACTGTATCCCAGTTTTCCCGGTTTTTGATTGTTACGGGTTGCAGTAATTTGGGTTCGGCAAGCTGAACCTGACCTTCGTAATATAAACCTCTTAATAATTGCGGTACAAAACGTTCGCCGTAATTCACAAGGGTAGAAATGGAGCTTGCAAGCTGGATTGGCGTGGCTGTCCAATAGCTTTGTCCGATCCCTACTGAAATAGTGTCGCCAATATACCAAGGTTGATTAAATCGAGCCCGCTTCCAACCTCTTGAAGGCATGTTTGCGCTGGATTCTTCGTATAAATCTAATCCAGAATATTGGCCAAAACCAAAGTCTTCCATTTTGCTGTTAATGCGATCGATGCCAAGCCGATAGGAGAGGTCATAGAAAAATACGTCGCAGGATTGCTCGATAGCGCTGGTAACATCAACCCAGCCATGTCCCCAGGGGTTCCAGTCTCGCCATTCATGTTCTACATTTTTAAGTTTGTATTTACCTCGGTCAAACATGCGGGTGTCGGGTTTTATCACTTCTTCTTCTAAACCGAGTAAGGCTAAATGAGGTTTAATTGTGGAGGCGGGCGGATATTGACCTTGGGTAGCTCGGTTTATTAGTGGTTTGTCTTTAGATGCCAGTAATTTATTGTAGTTTTTACTACTAATACCGTGCACGAATAAATTAGGGTCGTAACTTGGGTTACTGTAAAGCGCTAAAACGCCGCCGTCGTTAGGATCAAGTGCAACAATAGCCCCGCGTTTTCCTTCTAATGCTTTTTGGGCAACTTGTTGCAGGTGAACATCAATATTGAGCATTATATCCTGACCTGGAGTCGGTGGCTGAAACTCCAAGGTTCTAATGATGCGCCCTTGATTGTTAACTTCAACTTCTTGGTAACCCACATTGCCATGTAAAAGCTGTTCATGGTATTTCTCAATACCTCGCTTACCTATGTCGTAGGTTGCGGCATAGTTAGCTTCTAAACCGGCTTCTTTTAGTTTGCTCAAATCTTTTTTGTTTATTTTAGATACGTAACCCAACATATGAGTTAGGGATTCCGCATAGGGATAATGACGCGTCAGTCGAGCCTCAACGGATACTCCGGGATAGTGATGTTGATTGGCTGATACCAGTGCAACTTCTTCTTGCGTTAGTCGGTTGCGCAAGTTGACGGGTTTGAATCGACGTTGGCGTTTAAATTCTTTATGGAAGTCGTCGATTTCGGATTGGTCAATATCCAATAAGGTTTGCAGGTAATTAAGGGTTTCCGCTAGGTTATCAACTTCTTCAGGGACAATTCGCAGGCTGAAGATAGGTCTGTTTTCTGCCAGAAGCACGCCATTTCGATCGTATATCAGCCCTCGATTTGGGGCTACCGGTAAGACTTTTATTCGATTGCCGTTGGAGCGGGTTTGATAGTCTTCAAAGCGAGTGATTTGCAAGTAATACAGATTGCTCAGTACTGCAAACATCATTAGGGAAACAACCAGCAAAGCGATTAATGCTCTGCGGGCAAAGAGATTAGCTTCTGCGGTGTGGTCTCTTATTGTTATTCTTTTTGGTGGCAAGACTAATTCCCGGTCGCTTATTCTCGGTGATAAGGATGGTTGTTATTTAAAGACCAAGCCCGATACAAACTTTCAGCTAATACAATTCTTACTAAGGGATGCGGCAGGGTTAAGGGCGATAATGACCATTTTTGTCCTGCAGCCGCCAAGCATTCCGGGGATAACCCTTCCGGACCACCCACCATTAAACTGACATTACGTCCATCCAACTGCCATTTTGTCAATTGTTTTGCTAATTCATGGGTATCCCAAGCCTTACCTAAGACATCCAATGCAACAATATGGTTCCCTTGGGGGATAGCCGATTGAATTTGCTCTCCTTCTTTTTGCAGTATGCGTTTTATATCGGCATTTTTGCCTCGCTTTCCTGCTGATATTTCTTTTAGCACTAAACTGGTATCTGCCGGAAATCGATTGGCATACTCTTGAAAGCCCTGAGTAACCCATGAAGGCATTTTGCTGCCAACAGCAACAAGTTGAATTTGCATGTTCTAGGGCGTCCTTTTAAAGCGTGTTTTTGTATTCATAGCCCTTATTTATTGCAGATGCTCTATAACAACCGCCAAGTGGCTGGGTTAAGCATTGCATCAGGCTTTTATGTCGAGAACGTTATATTGAGAGTATTTATGCCGAGTTCTTTATTCTAAATAATTTAAAATTAAGGGTTTCGGCACGACAACTCTAGCCCCACAATTTCTCTAACTGATAGAAATCGCGTGTTTCGTCCTGCATAACATGAAGCACAACATCACCAAAATCAACTAGCACCCATTCACCTAAACTCTCGCCTTCAATATTAAGTGGAGGTATACCGGCTTGTTTGCTTTCATAAATGACGTTTTTAGCAATAGAAATAACGTGTCGCTTGGAATTGCCGGAGCAAACTAGCATTGTGTCGGTTACTGTTGATTTGCCTTGTACGTCTAGGTCAATAATATCTCTGCCTTTGAGATCTTCGATTTTGTCTATGACAAATTGCTTAAGTTCTTCGTGTTCCAAAGGATCTCCCCTGTTAATCGGTATCAATTGAATGACTATTTGATTCAAATGGCGCCGAGTAAAACAAATTAATAAAACATATGAATTAGGCTAAGTATAAATGATGCAGGTGAATGTAGGAAAGTATGTATTTGGGTAAATATTCATCAACATTGTCTTTTTTAGCCAGCTTTTCTCTAATCATGGTTGAAGATATGGGTAATTCGCTTGTGTTAGCGAAGTAGATCTTACCATGTAGATGCGTGTGTAACTGATCTTTTTGGTTCGTGATTTTGTCCTGTAAAAAGGGGGATAGCTTTTTGTTATCAGCCAATGTGTACCCCGGACGAGCGCATACCACGATGTGGCAATAGTTTAAAATTTCTCGCCAGCGAAACCATTTGTGAAAGCTCATTATGGAATCCATGCCAACAAAAAAACAAATGGATTGTTGTGGATGAGCTTTCCTTAATTCTTGCACTGTGTCTATGGTGTATGAGGCTTTATGCCGTTTTAGCTCTCTGTCATCGATATTAAATAATGGAATATGATGACTAACCAGTTTTGCCATGGCTAAACGATGGCTGGGTTTGGTTATGGGAGACTCTTTATGGGGTGGAATATGGCATGGAATCAATGTGATATTGTTGATACCAAGCTCTTTTGCTGCCTGTTGTACCGGGATTATATGCGCATTGTGGATGGGATCGAACGTGCCACCATAAACACCAAGAACCGACGTATTTTTGGTCGTATTGGTAGTTGAATCATTGATTGCGCTATCAATTGTACTATCGGGCATATTCTAGTGCGTAATCTAAAGGGATATTGTTTAACTGCATAGGCATAAACAATAAACAAATATGACAAAGCTCAATATAAGGCCGGACGATTTGGGATTGTTTTAATGCGATATCTAACTGCGATAATTTGTGTTGTATTTGATCCAGCTGTTGCTTGTCTAATCTTCTTAGGGCATTTAGGTAAAAGCTTTTACGATTCTGCCAGATGCGTAATTTGAGCCAGAGTTTGTCCAAAGATTGGTTCTGACTTTGTGCCGTTTGCAGAGTTGATAAGGTTTGCCATTCTCTTACTAATGCCCACAGAATAATATTGGGTTCCAGCCCTTCGGCTTCTAGTCTATTAAGCAGCTTAACGGCTTTTTGAGCATCGCCCGCTAATAACATATCGGCGAGCTGAAAAACATTAAATCGTGATTGTTCAACCAAGATCTTATCAATGTTTTCTACATCTATGTTGCCATCGGGGTATATCAGCGTCAGTTTTTGTAATTCTTGCTTGGCAGCTAATAAGTTTCCTTCGAAGTAATCGACGAAAAACTCGACCAGTCGGTTGTTGGCTTGTATGGAAAGAGTTTGCATTTGCTCTTTTAGCCATGAGCGCAACCGGTCGCCTTCCAGCGGATAACAAGGAATGTAGATGCCTTGTTGATCTAGCTGTTTAAACCATTTGCTATTTGTTACGCCTTTATCAACTTTTGCGCCATGTATTAGCAACATGACATCGGGGTTGTTTTGAGAAGCAACTTCAATAAGCGTTTTGCTGCCTTCTGTTCCGGGTTTGCCAGTGGGTAATTCTAATTCAATGTATTGACGAGATGAGAACAGGGATAAGCTTTGGCTCGCCTCTATTAAGCTTGCCCATTCGAATTGAGTGTCGGCAACTAATGATTGGCGCTCATCGAACCCTTGTTGCAAAGCGGCTTTTCTAACTTGCTCAATAGCATCCATTTTTTGCTGGGGTTCATCACCAAAAATTAATACAAATCTTGGCAAGTTGTTGGCCAAGGTTTGGGTGAGTCTATTAGGGTAAACCTGCATTTTTAGGGTACTGAGTTAGTTAGTGATGCTAAGCGAGCGGATAATACGATCGGCAGCTTGCTGACGTAATTCATCCAAGATAAGTTCCAGCTCTCTGGATTTTGCCAATACCTGATCGGGATCATCCTGATATTCACGGGTCAGGGAAAACTCTCGTTCAATGGGATCTTGGTTTTTACTGGTAAAGAACTGGTAGCGTACCTGATAAATCAATTCGTATTCTGCAACTTGGCCACTGGGAAACAAAGACAATAATTTGCGTTCCAGTTTTTCGGGTCGTAAATAAACCGTTGGGATGTCTTCTTTAAATAGTGAACGTTTTTCAACCACATTTACGTCTAAAAAGGCCAGGCGATTAGCAAGAGCTTTTTGCAATTTTGAATGGCGTTCATCACTGCTGACTTGCATTTGACTGAATTGTTTTGACAATTGATAGTCGCTTCGCAATTTGAAACCACAACCTTGCAATAAGCTGATGGTGAGCGCGATGCTCACCATCATGATGATGTGGGTGGAAATTTGCTTTGGCTTTAAAAAAGTGAGCATATTATGCCTGTTCTAGTTAGCTGTTAGGTTAATTTGCTACGATGTTGAGCAACTTGCCAGGAACATAAATAACTTTGCGAACGGTTTTTCCTTCTACAAAGTGCTGTATATTTTCTTCTGCCATGGCTTTGGCTTGCACGCTATCTTGATCGGCGTCAGCGGCAACGGTAATTTTTGCTCTTAGCTTTCCGTTTACCTGACACACAATCAGTTTTTCGTCTTCAACCAATGCACTTTCATCTACCATAGGCCAACTGCTTTCAATGTCTTCACCCGGACGCAATTGCTGCCATAAGGCATGACTGGCATGTGGGGTGATAGGGTTAAGCATATGCACAATGGCTTCTAATGCTTCGCGTACCAAGCCTCGTTGTTGTGGCGTATTTTGCTTTGCTTTTTGCACCTTGTTTGTTAATTCCATTATGGCGGCAATAGCAGTATTGAAGGTTTGGCGACGACTCATGTCATCAGTTACCTTGACAATGGTTTTGTGAAGGTCACGGCGCAAGGTTTTTTCGTCGGTAGACAAGCTGGTTAAATCAGGCTGAGTAATTTCACCGGCCTGTAAGTGTTCTTGTACTGCTCGCCATACTCTACGAATAAATCGATTGGAGCCTTCAACCGCAGAATCTACCCATTCCAGGGTTTGTTCAGGTGGCGCTGCAAACATGGTGAATAGGCGAATTGTATCTGCGCCATGTAAGTCGATTACTTCTTGTGGGTCAATGCCATTGTTCTTGGACTTGGACATTTTGGTCATGCCGCCGTGAACCACTGGTTGGCCGTCAGATTCAAGAATAGAACTGGTAATGCGGCCTTTTTCATCACGTTCGACTTGAACATCAATAGGGTTAAACCAGGTTTTTGCGCCTTTTTCATCTTCACGATAATAGCTGTCTGCTAATACCATGCCTTGGCACAATAAGCGCTTAAACGGCTCATCGGAATCGACCATGCCTTCATCACGCAATAATTTGTGGAAAAAGCGAGAGTAGAGTAGGTGCAAGATAGCATGTTCGATACCGCCTACATATTGATCCACCGGTAACCAATAATTGGCTTGGGCAGGATCTAACATGGTATCGGTATTACCAGCTGAGCAATATCGCGCATAGTACCAAGATGATTCCATAAAGGTATCGAAGGTATCGGTTTCACGCTCTGCTGGCTGGCCTAAATAAGTGGTTTTGCGCCATTCTGGGTCAGATTTTATGGGAGAAGTAACCCCATTCATTTGCACATCTTCCGGTAGTTCAACCGGCAATTGATCTACTGGAACCGGAACGGATTCGCCATTTTCCAGATTCAACATCGGAATGGGAGTTCCCCAATACCGTTGTCTGGATACGCCCCAGTCTCGTAAGCGATAATTAACTGTTTTCTTGCCTTTACCTGCAATTTCCAGTGTTTCCGCTATTTTGCTGAAAGCGTCTAGGGAGGTTAGCCCATCGAAATCACCTGAATTAATCAATACGCCTTTTTCGGAATAGGCTTCTTGGGTTAAATCGCATGTTTCTTCTTTATTGGCGGGTTGAATAACTTGTTTGATGGGTAAGTTATATTTTGTAGCGAATTCCCAGTCACGTTGATCGTGACCCGGTACTGCCATTACTGCGCCTGAACCGTAATTGATTAAAACAAAATTAGCGACCCAAATTGGGACTTGTTCACCGGTAATGGGGTGCACTGCAAATAAGCCTGTCGCACAGCCTTTCTTTTCCATTGTGGCAAGTTCTGCTTCAGCAACTTTGGTGTTTTTGCATTCGTTGATAAACGCGGCTAATTCAGGATTGGTTTTAGCGGCTTCTGTTGCAAGAGCATGCTGTGCTGCCAAGCCGACATAGGTTACTCCCATCAATGTATCTGGACGGGTTGTGTAAACATCAAAGCTGGTGTTTTGGTCGGCAACCTGAAATGTTAAATCGACGCCTTCTGAGCGGCCAATCCAATTGCGTTGCTGGGTACGAACTTGATCGGGCCAATCTTCTAATTGGTCCAAATCGTTTAATAACTCTTCAGCATAATCAGTAATTTTAATAAACCACTGAGGAATTTCTTTTTGTTCAACTAGTGCACCAGAGCGCCAGCCGCGACCGTCAATAACTTGTTCGTTGGCCAGAACGGTTTGATCTATTGGATCCCAATTTACGGTCGAGTTTTTCTTATATACCAATCCTTTTTCATAAAGACGGGTAAAGAACCATTGTTCCCAGCGATAATAATCTTTTTCACAGGTGGCTGTTTCACGATCCCAGTCATAGCCAAACCCTAATGACTTGAGCTGCTGCTTCATGTAGTCAATATTGGAGTAGGTCCATTTAGCCGGTGCGGTGTTATTTTGTATGGCGGCGTTTTCGGCAGGTAATCCAAACGCATCCCAACCTATAGGTTGCATGACGTTTTTTCCCTGCATGCGCTGAAAGCGGCTGATAACATCGCCGATGGTGTAATTGCGCACATGTCCCATGTGTAATTTACCACTGGGATAAGGAAACATGGAGAGACAGTAAAACTTTTCTTTACTTGGGTCTTCGATTGCCTTGTAAGTTTGCTCCGAATCCCATTGTTTCTGAATGTCTTGTTCTAGTTTCTGTGGTTGGTAGTCTACTGCCATTACAATAATCGTTCCGTTTTATCGATACTCGTTTACTTACTTCCGTAGACCCATTAATGAGCCTTGTTGTAGTCTCATTTGGATATTATGTCATCGCCATTTATTTATTTTACCGGCGGACTATCAGGGGTCTCGGAATGTGTAAAAATCAGGTTAATTGGAAAGCGCCATAGGATACCGCAGGGAGCGGGGATATAACAATAGCTTGGCATTATTATAGGGATATTCAGATATTTTCGAAATTAAATTGGGTGGAGTGCAAGAATTTATTGTTCAAAACTGCTTTAAGCACATCCATGTGCATTTAAACGTTACGCCCTTGAAAAATCTGATTGAGATATGAATTTTTCTATAGCTTGTTTAATTGTTGATTAAGTTGATATGCATCATCTGTAATTATTTTTTCCAATACCTGAATGCGTTCTTTTAGTTTATTGATGTCTTCGTGATGTGCTTCTTTTTGAGGCGTTGATACGTTGGTAAATGGTGTGCTTACTTTACCGTTTAGCCAATCGGACAATTGTAAATCATGTGATTTTCCTAATCTAGACGCTCCAATTTGCAATCCAAACATTGTGATGAAAAAAATTCCAAATAAAAAAAGTTCCATGCTTTCTCCAGTAAATAATAGTGTCGAAAGCTATAGTCTTGAAGAATTAAAAAATATTACATAGTGGTTGTAAGTTTTTTTAAATTGAAAGGACTACTAATGACATAGTGGATACACATAAAGCTCAATTCATTAAAAAACATAGGTTTCGCTACTAAATTTCATTTGGATTTTAAAATTGGAAAAGCTGCTTGAAACAGAATTTAGAGACTACATTGGTAGAGTTTGGCCCGCTACTTGGGCGTGTTGCTGCAAGTTATGAGATCAATCTTGCACTACGTCAGGAGTTGGTGCAGGAAATGTGCGTGGCTGTTTGGCAAGCTTTAAAGCGCTTTGAAGGTCACAGCAGCTTAAAAACCTACATATTGCGGGTAGCACATAATAAGGGGGTTGATCATGTTGCTTATCACGCAAAACAACCCGGTGTAGAGTCGCTAAGTGAAGATATTCAAACGCTATCGGAGAAATTAACCCCTTATTTACAGGTTCAGCAGGAAAAGCAAATCGAACAACTGGTTTCTGCGGTTCAAGCTTTACCTATTCAACAGAAACAAGTGGTGACGTTATCAATGGAAGGCTTGGATTATCAAGAGATTTCTGAGGTATGTGGGCTGAGCAAGTCCAATGTTGGGGTGATTTTAAATCGTACTAGAAAGGTGCTTACGAACCTTTTTAAAAACATTGAGTGAGTGGGATGATGAGCGAGCAAGAGCCTTTAGAAAATTTATGGCAGCAACAAAGGGTTGATGTTCCAAGCTCGAAGAAATTACAAGTCTTGTGGCTAAAGGAAAAGCAAAACCAATACTTATTCTTGTTGTTAGATTTGTTTGGATTGTGTGTTGTTCCAGTACTATTTTTGTTGTTGTATCAAGAATTGCATTGGTTTGAATTACTGTGGCTGGTTTTGGTGGAAATGCTAGCTTTGGCCTTTACTGTCTATGTGATCTGGTTAAGAAGGTTGGCATTGTTTCAGCGAAGCGCATCCACCAGTAAATATTTATCGTTGATGGAAAAGCAGTACCAACAAAACATACAATTGGCGAGAAGTACTAAATTAGTTGTTTATGCAATGCCGGTATTATTTACAGTTATGTTTGTCGGTGCGTGGTATTTTGACTATTACGCAGCGGATTATTTGCTTAATAAAATAGGGATATCGGCTGTAATATTAGCATTAATATTGGTTCCAATCTGGATTTGGACGGGAAAACGAGAGGCTGCTTTTAGACAGAAGCTGGTGAGTTTAAAAGTCAAATAGAAACTTAATTCCTCTACACTTAAATTTATTAAGACAATAGGTGTATAGAGCGTTTATGCAGGTAGCGTGAATGAAGTTGACAATGGGTGTTGAAAGGCTCTATTTCTTTAAGTTATAGAGCCTTTTAGAGTAAATGATAATTAGCTGTTAACTTTTTCTACTTGATTATTGGCTACCGTAAATTTATGCACATTTACCAAGTTTAAGTATTCCTGAACGCGGTTGTAGTAGCTGGTTGCAACGGTAGACTCGCCGTTTATTTCACTGTTTACATTGTGAAACTCAACGTCTACTTTTTCACCCGAGACAGTTACTATGCCCACCCCATGTTGCCACATTTCTGCGAATTTTAAGTCGTCAGCAATGTCTGCACGTTTTGTTGCTGTTTCCATCAGTATATTGAAAAACAATGGTAACTGGCTGACAGCGGCTGGTACATCGCCAAGTTGAGCAAAAATTCTATTCAACCCTGATTCCAGGAAGCTACCAAAGGTGCCAGAAGAGACCGAACTCACTGTAAAGTTAAATGATTTATTGCCCGTAACGCTGTCTGCTGCGTGTTCGGTTACGTAGGTGGAGTGGATATCACCACCCAAGGTAATAACGTTGTTTCTAGCTAAGACATCATTGATGAAATTGGCTTTAAACTGCGGCGCACCATCCCAATGATCAACGTTAATATAAAAACGTTGTCGTAAGTTCGCTGGCAGGGCATCAGAGTTTAATGCTGACTCCAATGGCACGGACCCTGAAAAGGGACGGTTTGCAGACAAGTCGAACATTAAGGGCGAAAACGATACGGAACTGCCTAGCATTTTCCATGTTGCATCGGAAGTGGCAAAGGTTTCTGCCATCCAGTTGGTTTGTTCACTGGCAAAGGCATTTTGAGCGGTGCCGTCTTGTTGGTTAGCGACAAATTCTCGATAGGCTGCATATAAATCGAAGGTTTCTTTAATGACAACGTATCGTGCGCCCAAGTCGTTGAACAATACGGTTTTACCTAAAGTGAAAAACGCAATACCACGTTCAACGCCCTCTTCCGGTAAAAGCGGTAGTGCTTGTAATGGGTGTTCTGCTGGCAATTGTGCCTGCGCGCCTTGTAGTACTGCATTTAAGTAACTGGTTGCTAATTTGCCTTGAATATTGGCTACGGCTAAGCCTTGAGCTTTTGCAAGTAATGCTTCTTGGCTCATTTCCAACTTGGCACCAAGTGCCTCCATATAGAGTCCAGTAAACACTTCTAAAAATGCACCTTTGTATGGCCCAAATTGCGGCTGGTCAATATCAACATAAGGTGACATTTGTCCAATTGTTGCATCCACTTGAGCTTGTGGCATTCCAGTGCCCAGTAAAAATCCATTTAGGGTTGCAGTGTCCATGGCGACTGTGCCCGGGAAGGCGTCTTCTGGAACAATATGGTCTGGGCGATAGGTACGGTAATCACTCATAACTAAATGCAGGTGTTGACCAAAACGGAAATCGCGATAGATTCGGGTATTGGGGAACAAATGCTCTTCAGATACACCTAATTGGTTGCTATTGGCATCGGGTTCCATGTGCAGTGATTCATGATCGATTGGAATGTATTCAAAGAAAGCTTGCTCAGAATTTCGTTTACGCTCTAAGTTTTGTTCATCTGCTGTTTCGTCTAGATAAGTGGCGTTGTCTTGCCAGGAATCATCGGAGAATTCATGGTCATCCCAAATAACGATCATGGGGAATTGTTCATGAACTTGTCTTAATAAATCGTCTGAGCGGTACTCTTTATAAAGTTGACGATAGTTGTCTACACTTGCCGCTGCTTGAAATTTGTTATCGCCAACACCAATCTTTAAAGCACCGTCTTGATCGTTAAATACGATATTGCGTTCATCTCCGCCACTTTGGAAAGATTCATCACCAGTGGTTTCGTATATGTAATCGCCAAGATGCACAACGAAATCCAAGTCGTCTTGCTCTAGTATTGATAAGTAGTTGTTGTAGTAGCGGCCAATGTAATCTTGGCAAGAAACGAAGGCAAATTTCACGTCGCGTTCGTTATTTTCAAGAGGGGCGGTTTTGGTACGGCCGGTGCGACTGCTTACTAAATCGGTGCCATCACTTATTAAAAAGCGATAGTAGTATTGTGTATCTGGATCAAGTCCTGCAACGCGAACCTTTAAGCAGTTGTCAGCGGCGGCTTCAGCGGTTGCCTCAAATTCGACAATGACAGAACCAAAACTGTTGCTGGTGGAAACTTGTAGAACTACTGGTACGTCTCCGTCAGCCTTTATGGCCCGAGTCCAAACGATTACCGAACTGGATTTAGGATCGCCGGAGGCAACAGATTGTGGGAAAAATTGGCCAGTACTGTCGGTAAGAATGGGGGCCGGTCTTTCAACTTCTATATTACTGGAACCGCCGCTTCCACAACCCACCAAAGTGGATGCAAATGCGCTGGTAGCTGTAACAGCCAACGTATGTAGGAATTTTCTTCTCGTAAACTGCATGATTATATCCTTGAATTCTAATTTTTATGAGTAGCCCATTGAAGCAAAACGTTGCAACTGAAATGTTATAAAAATGTAAATACTGTCACAAAAAGTCGGCAAGAGGTATCTGAAAATTTAAAGACCCACGAATTTGTGGGTCTTATCATAAACATTGGCTGTAAATTAGAGGTTTTTAGTGGGGAGATATTTTTCGGTTTGCATATACTTAGCAAAAGCGCCAATTTGCATAGCCTGTACCTTATCCACGATAGGAATGAGCCTTTCAAAGCTATCTGGATTATGCCCGTTGGCTTGGTAACGCATTGTTATTTTGGTTCCGCCTTTTTCTAAGGTTTCGAATTTCCAATCTAATGCACCATAAATACCCATACCTTGTAAGGGGCCGAGTCCACCGGTCATACGCAGTAGTTTATGTTTATCAACAAAGCTAACTCGCATGTGCTCCGCAGAATTGCCAAGTTCTTTGTTTGTTCGTTCACAAAAGCAGCCGCCTGCGAATGTATCTAAAGACAAAGTGCTTTGTTTACCCCACCATGTATGGTCTTTGGGCCACCAGTTATCTATTTCTTTGGTGAAATGTTGCCATGTCACATCAACGGATTGAGACAGAGTGACTTCGTTTTCAATGGTAAAGCCAAATTCAGTGTTGGATATGACTTTGGCTTGCGTACTAAAAGACAAAACGAGCATTATTAAAGTAAGGAGCTTTTTCATATGAGAGGTAGGGCCTTTTTTTATTTTATTATGTCTGGAGCCTTTAGATAAGTCACAAAATATTTGGTTTTTATTTTATACAAGTGTGGTTGAAATATGTGCGATTGAGAGTTTCTTTTTCATTGATGTTTGACACACAACGTTAATCACGTTTCACTGCTATTTATAAGAAAAAATAAAATGATTAACCGACAGAATGCTGGGAACGGATAAAATAGAATGAAGAAACCCTTACCACTTGAACATCAATTACTTACCGCACAACCTAGTACTAGGTTGTTAGATGCGGCTTTAAAAGACGATGCGGTTTTACAAAGTACCTTTATTGGTCAGGAAAGGGCACGTGAAGCGTTAAAGTTTGGTTTGGGAATTGAGGCGCAAGGCTATAATTTATATGTAATGGGGGAACCGGCTACGGGTCGTTATACTCTCGTTCATGAATATGTTGAGAAACAAGCCATTAGTAAGGTCTCTACACCGGAAGATTGGTGTTATATCAATAACTTTGACGATGAGCGTGAACCTTTTTCGTTAAAATTAGCCCCGGGCGAAGGTAAAAAGTTTCAAAAGGAAATGGGGTTATTATTTGATGAAGTATTAGATACCTTTCCAGCGGTATTTGATAACCCGGGCTATCAAAGGAAGAAAGGGGCAATTAATCGTGAATACGATCAATTGTATAACAGCGTTGTTGATGAGCTGGAAGTAAGCGCTCAGAAAAAAGGCGTTTCGTTATATGAAGACGATGGCACTATTAGCTTTTCCCCCATTATTGACGATAAGCCTATAAACGATGAAGAATTTGCAAAGCTGTCAGATGAAAAGCGCCAGTATTACTACGGATTAATAGATGAATTGGAAGAGGTGCTTGCTGAACGTCTTATTGAGATGCCGCAGTGGAAACGTCAGTCTTCGGAGAGATTAAGAAAACTTAAAAAAGAGACCGCAGAAGAAGCGGTTCGGCCGTTATTAAAAGAAGTTGAACATAAATATACGTCTGATCTGGGAATTCTGAAGTTCTTGCGCCAGTTAAAACCACATTTGGTTCAAACTGTTGTCGATGTACTTGCTACTGATACAAAAGATGACAAGCATGATGAATACGACAAACGAAGTATTCTCGAAGAACAATACATGCCCAATATTGTCACTAGCCATGATTTGGATGGCGGTGCTCCCGTTGTTTATGAGCCTAACCCTACTTACCAGAATATTTTTGGAAGAATTGAATACAGTAGTATCCATGGTTCTTTGTACACCAATTATCGAATGATTCGTCCTGGGGCATTACACAAGGCAAATGGTGGTTATTTGTTATTAGATGCTGACAAAATGATCCAGCAACCATTTGTGTGGGAGTCGTTAAAATTAGCGTTGAAATTTGGCAGTATCAAAATTGATATTTCTCAGCATGATTACGGCATGGTCAATTCTATTACGTTGAATCCTCAGCCAATTCCTATTGATGTCAAAGTGGTGCTAATGGGAACACGAGAACTGTATTACACCATGCAGGAATATGATGACGAGTTTGATGAGTTATTTCGTGTGCTGGTGGATTTTGATCACGAAATCAGTTTGGAACGAACGACATTGTTCGAATTTGTGGGCAGGGTGCGTAATCATATCGATAAGCTCGATTTAGGCAGTATTTCTAAACCGGCTATGTCGCGATTGATTGAATATAGTTTACGTTCAGCTGAGCACCAGCAGCGTTTATCTGCACGTTTTGCCAATGTTATTGAATTATTGCAAGAAGCCGCATTTTTCTGCCGTCAGGATAATTCAGAAGAAATGGATGTGTCTCATATTGAGATAGCACTAGATGCGAAGCAGCGACGCAGTGGCAGAATTAGCCAGTCTTTATTGGATGACGTGAAAGAAGGCCAAATTCTAATTGCAACCGAAGGAATGGATGTTGGTAAGGTTAACGGATTAACGGTTTTGGAAATTGGGGATAGTGTATTTGGTACGCCTTCACGGATTACTTCAACTGTTTATCCTGGGTCGAGTGGGGTAGTCGATATTGAGCGGGAAGTGGAGCTTGGGCGATCTATTCACTCTAAAGGGGTCATGCTTTTAACCGGCTATCTTGGTCATAAGTATGCGCAGGATTTTCCTTTAACCTTATGTGCGAATATTGCGATAGAGCAGTCTTATGGGCACATTGATGGTGACAGTGCGTCTTTAGGCGAGTTAATTGTATTGATTTCTGCGTTAACGGGGGTGCCTATTACCCAAGAGTTGGCGATAACCGGTTCTATTAATCAATATGGACAGGTACAGCCTGTTGGCGGTGTTAACGAAAAAATTGAAGGCTTTTTTGATGTTTGCCATCAGCGTGGGTTTACCGGTTCACAAGGCGTAATCATTCCCAAGCCCAATCAGATTAATTTAATGTTGAACAGAAAAGTGTTAGCAGCAGTGAAAAAAGGCCAATTTCATATTTATACCGCTGAAACCGTAGATGAAGCGATTACCTTGCTTACCGGTAAAGAGGCCGGTGAATTGTCGAGCCGCAATAAATATCCCAAAGGCTCTGTAAATTACCTTGCTGTTAAACGCTTGAAAGAAATTGCAGAAAAGGTCAATGGAAGTTCTGATGAGGAATAAGGTTTAGGCGCGTTAGAGTAAAAACATAAAATTTTTTGTTTTAATTGAGTTTTTGTTTTGGTTAAGTCCATTTTATGTGTTCAATGGGCTTAATTAAACTGAAAGGGTGTGGCTTTGACCTTGCCTTTGGTTGGCTAAACTAAAAATATTAAAATCGACCACTGGCAAACATTTGAAACCAGGTTTAGCGAAAAGATAACCTTGCATTAACTCAACACCTGCCTCTTGCAGCCAGCGCATTTCCTCAATGCTTTCAATGCCTTCGGCTAGAGGTGTTATACTTAGTTCACGGAACATAGACAAACAATTTTTAACGATTACTTGCCTAGTTTTGTCTTTATGAATATTGCGAATAAGCGCCATATCAATTTTTACGATGTTCGTTTGAAAATCAGCCAACAATCCTAATCCTGAATAACCAGCGCCAAAATCATCAATTGCAGTTCTAAATCCTAATTTTCGATAATAATCAACGATATTTTTGACCAAATTGCTATCTTCAATTTTCTCTACTTCGGTAAATTCAAACATTATTTTTTCAATTGGGAAGTTGTATTTTCTGGCGGCTTCCAAGGTAGTTCTGATACATCGCTCGGGTTTATAAATTGCATTTGGAAGAAAGTTTATACTCAGCATTGAATCTAAATTTAATTGAGAAGCAAGAGCGATAGCTTTGACACGACAAAGTTGATCAAACAAGTAATGGTTCTTGTCATTAACTTTCGAGATAATAGAATACGCAGATTCATTATTTAACCCGCGAACTAAAGCTTCATAACCAAATATTTGATTAGATTGGCAGTTAATAATCGGTTGAAATGCCATAGTGAAGTCAAATGGAAGGCTAGCTTTGTCTGCACAGTTATTGCATGAAAATCTATCAAAAACAGTTATATTTTCTGTCATTTCCATCCATTGTGTCTCTATAAATATAAGCATAATAAGTAAGGTCATTACCTATTAATATTATTTGGCATTTATCCCAAAGCAAGCATGTTAGTATTAATCTTACCATTACGCAACTGACGAACTGTTGTGTTTTGGATTTTTGGGCTTGTAAAATGCGTTACCTGATAATTTCAATAATATATAAAATCCCACTTTAGTGTTTTTACGACTGAGTAATAAATCAATTTTTATTGTGATTTTAATCGTGTGGGCAGGTTTTATTGATGCTTTTGGGTAAATATATTGATATCAAGTTGTTACGCATAATTGAATTGATATGAATAGAGTGTGATTTTAAGTGATTTATAATTCTCTTTCTTCGTTGAGAGAGCTTCCTCAGTGGTTAAGTGCGCTCTGGGATAGCGATTAGGTAGGGCTACTAATGAAGCGAATGGTGCAAATAGAACCTGATGGGGATGAGGGAATTTCAATTGTATAAAGGTCGGCAGGAGATCGAATTTCAGTAGGTACTTTTACTACCGTTAGGTGCCCCTAATTCTACGATAGAATATTCTTACAGTTATGATGATTTTGTTGAAGTATGATTGTCATTCAATTCAAAGGGAAAGAACTCTTATAACGAGCAGGGTTGTCCTTACAGAAATAAACATGTAATTGAATAAGGATAGGTTTTGAGAAGCATAATCAAATTTGAATCTTGTAATGTTTATAGCGTGATTAAAAAGGGGTTGATGCTTTCTCCTTTAGTTTTAGGTGGGTGTGGTGGAGGTATTATTGTTGCCGTCGGGTTTAACGATGTAGACCTTCCACCGCCTCAAGTGTGCTCTACGCTTCCTACAGAATATAGTTTTGAGGAAAGCCGAAGTGATGGTCTGCAACGTTCTTATGAAGTATCCAAATCGTGGGATGAAGCAGCATTAGAGCTTACAGTGATTACATCTGTTAGTGATGAAAATGGTGCCAGTACATCCGTTTATGAATACGATTATGCCAGTGTTGAAGATTTTAAGGATGAAATTGACATACTTGGCTTGCTTAAGTTTGAAACTGCTAGTGAAACTTTAGCCGATCAAAACTCCAGCAGTACGAAAGAAAATATTTTTGATAGTGAAGGCCTTTTGGTTATTCAAAGACGTGACTCATCGATTGTTTTGGGTGGCGGGGCAGGAGGTTCGGACTTTTCTTCTGAGACTATTTGGTCTTCCCATGAAGCGCTTGGGAGACCGGAATTCGGACTTTTTGAATCTACGCTTTTAGATGCTGGGACGGTTGTGGATGCATGTGAAAGAATTGAGGTGGAAAATGAGTATCTCGATTCGGATGGTGAATTAGTAGTACGCAGATCTGGTTCGAGTGATACGCGTTGCGAAAACTCCGGGGGTATTTATTCATTTGAAGATACGATTACACGAACCACATTCAATGAATTTGGGCATCGTTTGAAAGTGGAGTTTTGGAACGAGTCTGCTCAAGGAATTGCGCCAAATATTGATACTAACCCCGAAGATGTCTATGAATTTACCTATACCTATGGCGATTCAATAGAGGTTTGTTTGTAGGTTTTTATTGCGAAGACGGTATTTAACAAAAAGCGCCTTATTATAAGGCGCTTTTTGATTGGGTAGCAGGTCTGAAGAACTTAATTTAAATGCTTGGCTTTTGATTTCAGCCATTCACTAATTAACATAACTGCTTTCAGGAAAGTTGAGTTTTAATGTTTGCAGTGCATTTGCTTTAAGATCATGCAAGTCCAAGTTTTCATAACACTCCACCATAATTTCTAATGCTTCTTTTACATGGCCTGTGTCGGAAAAGCTTTCTACTACATATTGCCCACGATTCGATGCAGCAACATAGGCTTCTCGTTTCATGTAATAACGGGCTACCGCTAATTCATATTTTGCTAGCCTGTTCTTGATATGCTGCATGCGTTTTTTAGCATCTGGGGCGTATTTGCTGTCTGGGTATTGCTCAATCAATCCTTTAAAGTCATTGAATGAACCTCGGGCTTGGGTTGCGTCGCGATCTGAGCGGTCGATGCCAACCAAGTCCTGAAAGAAATTGCTATCGGAGCCCATATTGACTAATCCCCGCATATACATAGCGTAATCAACATCTGAATGATTGGGGTTCAATCGAATAAATCGGTCAATTGTGGCTAATGCTTCGTCTGATTTAGAGGCTTTATAAAAAGCATAAATCAAATCTAGTTGGACTTGATGAGATAAAGGACCAAACGGGTAACGTGAATCTAGCGCGCTTAGCGTTGCAGCGGCTTGGTTAAAGTTCCCTACTTCCATGCTTTGTTTTGCGTCTTCATAAAGGGCTTCAGCACCTTTGTTAGCAATAACAATATCTTCATCGTCTGGTGATGATGAGCATGCTGATAGTATCGATACAATTAAGGCTGCGGATACAAGACGCAAAATGGTTATCTTTTTCATATATGAAATTATTCTTTCCTGCTAATACGAGTGTGTAAGTGCTGATGCGCTTATCTTAACCTTGCTTTATAAGCAAGGACCGAGATTCTACCGTCTAGCGCGCGGTATTTCCATTTTCACGTTTAATTATATTGGTATTTCTCTGACCAAGGAGAGGATTATTGGTTCATTTTGATCAAGATTGATAGTTATTTATGTTAAAT
Source organism: uncultured Gammaproteobacteria bacterium (assembly GCA_942490545.1). Classification (GTDB taxonomy): domain Bacteria; phylum Pseudomonadota; class Gammaproteobacteria; order Enterobacterales; family Alteromonadaceae; genus Paraneptunicella. The sequence continues at coordinate 119,154 of CALNXX010000016.1, forward strand.
GATGTTGTGAAGAGTGAATTCAAATGAGTGATTAAAGTTCAGATTGCTATATAATCAGGTGCATTGATTGAGGTAGACACTCAATATCGCCTTTAGTTTTATTTTCGGAACAGATTAAGAACATACATGAGTTCAAACCAAGAAGTTATTCACTTAGAAGCAACACTCGAAGAGCAACATGCCGGTCTTAGAATGGATCAGGTATTAGCTATGCTCTTTCCTGATTATTCACGTTCTCGTATTAAAGAATGGATATTGGAAGGAGGTGTTCAGATTGATGGCGTAGTCGTTGATCGGCCTCGGACCAAGCTTTCGGGAACTGAAAGCGTCATTGTCCAGGGAAAAATTGAAATACAGATTACTCACCAGGCTCAACCTATCGATTTACCGATTGTGTATGAAGATGATGATATTTTAATCATTAACAAACCTACGGGAATCGTTGTGCATCCAGGAGCGGGTAACAGAGATAGCACTATGCTGAATGCTATCTTGAATCATTGTCCCGGAATTGAGGTAGTACCAAGAGCTGGTATTGTGCATCGTCTTGATAAAGACACTACAGGATTAATGGTGGTGGCAAAAACGATTCCTGCACATACTCATTTAGTGGCTGAACTTCAAGCAAGAGATATTAGTAGGGAATACGAAGCTATTGTTAATGGTGTCATGGTTTCTGGCGGGACGGTTGAAGCGCCTATAGGTAGGCACCAGACCAAGCGAACTAGCATGGCCGTTGTAAAAGATGGTAAGCCAGCGGTTACCCATTATCGTATTATCGAGAAATTTAAAGATTTCACCCACTTGAGGTTGAAATTGGAATCTGGACGAACTCACCAAATTCGAGTTCATATGTCACATTTACGGCATCATTTGGTTGGCGACCCTTTGTACGGTGGGCGGACTAGATTACCCAAAGGGGCTTCAGAAGAATTGGTTGCATGTTTGCGCGGATTTGGACGACAGGCTTTGCATGCCGTGCAGTTGGGGCTAGTTCATCCGGTTTCTAAAGAGTGGATGACATGGCAAGCGCCTTTGCCTGAGGATTTTGTGTCGTTAAGGAATCTTTTGCGGAAAGAATCGCCATTGTGAATAAAAGGAGTCCGGGAAAAGCAAAGCATGGAGATAATGAAGCGCTTAGTAAACAGCAAAAACTCATTACCCCATCTTGGCCTGCGCCGGACTTTATAAAGGTTTTTTGTACCACAAGATATGCTTTTAATGGGCACAGCGCAGCGCCATTTGAACAGTTCAATGTTGGCTTGCATGTCGGCGACGTTTCAGAGCATGTTTATCAAAATAGACAACAGTTACCGTTTAATGATGTAACTTGGCTTGAGCAGGTACATGGCACTCATGTAATCGAGCTTCCTACAAAAAAAATTGCTACAAAAGATCTCTCTATAAAAGAATCCTCCATAAAGCCGCTCCCTATAAAAGAACATGATTTAAAAGCGGATGCCAGTTTCACCCGCAAATCAAATATTGCTTGCGTGGTAATGACCGCGGATTGTTTGCCTATTTTAATGTGTGATCGAAAGGGGCGCTGGGTTGCTGCAATTCATGCCGGTTGGCGCGGGCTGGCTGATGGAATAATTGAACAATCATTGCTTAATATTCAGAATAGTTATCCTGACTTTTTTAAAGCTGAAGATATTTTAGTTTGGTTAGGGCCTGCAATTGGTGCTAATGCGTTTGAAGTTGGTCAGGATGTTTTTAATGTTTTTCAAGATTACTCATCAGCTTTCTCCAGTACTAATAATAGTGGAAAGTATTTGTGCGATATTTACGCAATAGCAAGAGAGAAGCTACTTCGTAAAGGAATTCATCAGGTTTTTGGTGGGGAGTATTGTACTTTTTCTAATCCGGACCTTTTTTATTCTTTTCGAAGGGACGGCATAACAGGCAGAATGGCTGCTATGATTTGTATATGCGATGAATAGGGATAGGACATATGTCCCATTTTAATTGTTTGATTTAGTGAAATATCTTGATCCAACACAACTAATCAGATCTTCCGGCTTGAATCTCTTTGAATGAACACCCATAAAAAGGATATTGAAGTCGAAGTTATTGGGTGTATATATGCGGTTAGACAGATTAACAAGTAAATTCCAAGTCGCCATTTCAGATGCTCAATCGTTAGCATTAGGGCGTGATCATCAATATATAGAACCAGTTCACATTATGATGTCTCTGCTAAATCAGGAAGGTGGGTCGGTTAGACCACTCATGGATGCGGTAGGAATTAATGGGAATGGTTTGCGATCAGCATTATCTCAAGCTATTGAACGATTGCCGCGTGTAGAAGGCGTTGGTGGAGATGTTCAATTAGCCAAAGACACAGTAGTTCTTATTAATCTTTGCGACAAAATTGCTCAAAAACGCAAGGATGACTATATCACTTCCGAAGTATTTGCTTTGGCTGCTCTTGAAGATAAGGGGCGGCTTGGTGAGATTTTGAAGGAGTTGGGTGCAACTAAAGAAAACATTGAGCAAGCAATTGAGAAAATGCGTGGCGGACAAAAAGTGACAGATCCTAATGCGGAAGATGTACGCCAAGCTTTGGAAAAATACACGACTGATTTAACTGAACGAGCAGAACAAGGAAAATTAGATCCTGTTATTGGTCGTGATGATGAAATCCGTAGAACAATTCAAGTTTTGCAGCGTAGAACTAAAAATAATCCGGTGTTAATTGGTGAGCCTGGTGTGGGGAAAACCGCAATTGTTGAAGGCTTGGCTCAACGCATAGTGAATGCTGAAATTCCTGAAGGGCTGAAGAATAAACGAGTTTTGTCTTTGGACATGGGATCTTTGGTAGCAGGTGCCAAGTATCGCGGAGAATTTGAAGAGAGATTAAAAGCCGTTCTAAATGAACTGTCTAAAGAAGAAGGGAATGTCATTCTGTTCATTGATGAACTACATACTATGGTGGGCGCAGGCAAAGGCGATGGGGCAATGGATGCTGGCAATATGCTTAAACCGGCTTTAGCCAGAGGTGAATTACATTGTGTGGGGGCAACGACTCTTGATGAGTATCGTCAATATATTGAAAAAGATGCCGCTTTAGAACGCCGCTTTCAAAAAGTGTTGGTGGATGAGCCAAACGTTGAAGATACCATTGCCATTTTGCGTGGTTTAAAAGAACGTTATGAATTGCATCACTCTGTTGATATTACTGACCCGGCAATTGTTGCAGCTGCTACTTTATCGCATCGCTATATTAGTGATCGACAATTACCGGATAAAGCCATTGACTTAATTGATGAGGCGGCGGCGAGTATACGGTTACAGATTGATTCAAAACCGGAAGAAATGGATCGATTGGAACGAAAAATAATTCAGTTCAAGTTGGAAGAGCAAGCCTTATCGAAAGAAACCGATGATGCTAGTTACAAGCGATTGGCAGCAATAGAGCTTGAACGTGAAAAATTGGAAATGAAATTAAAGGGCTTAGAGAAGATCTGGGGTGCTGAAAAGCTGGCTCTGCAAGGAACACAGCATATTAAAGCCAGTCTTGAGCAAGCTAAATTAGATTTGGAAATTGCACGTCGAGCACAAGATCTAAATCGCATGTCGGAATTGCAATATGGTCGAATTCCGGAGTTGGAACAAAAACTGGAATTTGCATCAGAAGGTGAATCTAAAGAAACGACATTGTTAAAGAACAAAGTTACCGACAATGAAATTGCCGATGTGCTGTCTCGCTGGACAGGGATCCCTGTTTCTAAAATGTTGGAAGGCGAAAAATCCAAATTGCTACGAATGGAAGATGATTTGCACAAGAATGTGATAGGGCAGGGTGAAGCGGTTGAAGCAGTGTCTAACGCCATTCGTCGTTCTCGTGCGGGACTTTCTGATCCGAATCGACCCATAGGCTCATTTCTGTTTCTTGGTCCTACGGGGGTTGGGAAAACTGAATTGTGCAAAGCTTTAGCTGGATTTCTATTTGATTCATATGATTCCATGGTTCGAATAGATATGTCGGAATTTATGGAGAAGCATTCCGTTTCTCGATTAGTAGGTGCACCTCCTGGTTATGTCGGTTACGAAGAAGGTGGGTATTTAACCGAAGCTGTTAGGCGTAAACCTTATTCAGTCATTTTATTAGATGAAATAGAGAAAGCCCATCCTGATGTATTTAACATTTTACTGCAGGTCTTGGATGATGGTCGATTAACGGATGGCCAAGGGCGTACTGTCGATTTTAAAAACTCGGTAGTTATCATGACTTCCAACATGGGTTCTGATCTGATTCAAGAGTTACACACGGAAGCTGATTATGAACAGATGAAAGCTGCGGTTATGGGAGTAGTGTCGGAACAGTTTCGCCCTGAGTTTATTAATAGGATTGATGATACCGTTGTATTCCATCCATTGGCAAAAACTCAAATCAAAGAGATTGCGCGTATTCAGCTCGCTCATTTAACCGAGCGTTTGAAAGAAAAAGACATTGAATTAAATCTCTCTGAAATGGCATTGGATAAACTGGCCGATGCTGGTTATGACCCTGTGTATGGAGCCCGCCCTTTGAAACGGGCAATTCAACGCCAAATAGAAAATCCATTGGCGCAAAAATTACTGGCTGGTACGTTAGAGAAACAAGGCGAAGTGACTATCGATGTTATTGATGGTGCTTTTGATATTAAATAGTTGGGGCGCTTAAGAACCACTCTCTTTATCTATAAATAAGAGAGTGGTTGTGTTGTTGATCTGGGCGAAACTAATTGCCAACTTATTCCCCTTTCATATTTCAATACAGTTCAATGGGTTTTTAGCTTCACCTGTTATCCTCTTATGTGTTATTTTTCCGGCTCAAATTGGAGCTTTACATGACAGAATCAAAACGAAAGGGTATTTACTTATTGCCCAACTTATTAACGACTGCTGGGCTTTTTTCAGGGTTTTATGCTGTGGTCGCCTCTATGAAAGGGCAATTCGAGCCTGCAGCTATTGCCATTTTCGTGGCTATGATTTTTGACGGTTTAGATGGTCGGGTCGCTCGGATGACACAAACCCAAAGCGAATTCGGAGCCGAATACGACTCGATGGCGGATATGGTGTCATTTGGTATGGCCCCCGCATTGGTTGCTTATAATTGGGCGTTGTCAGGGTTAGATAAACTAGGATGGTTAGCTGCATTTGTTTACGTGGCGGGAGCCGCATTGCGATTGGCAAGATTCAATACTCAAATAGAAACGGCGGATAAGCGGTTTTTTCAAGGACTGCCTAGCCCGAGCGCTGCGGCTTTGGTTGCTGGACTGGTATGGGTTGGTGAGGAATATCAAGTTAGGGAGGTTTTCAATTCATTCTTTGTTGAAGGCTTCGTAGCGTTAGTTACAGCCCTTGTTGGTGCGTTGATGATCAGCAATTTTAAATACAATTCTTTTAAAGAAGTGAACTGGCATGGCAAAGTTCCATTTGTTGCTATACTAATCGTGATGTTAATTTTTGTTGTTGTTGCAACTGAGCCTGCATTAGTTCTGTTTATTGTTTTTGCTCTATATACCCTTGCGGGACCAATTAATACTTTTCGTAGTGTGAAGTCTATTAAGTTGGAACATGTTGTTGGCGATGCCGATGAAAGCGATGCAGACTTCGTGAACACTAAAGAGAGCAATAAGAATAATGAAGATACGGAATCATCGAAGTAAGTGATGGTTGCGTGATCAGTATTAAAATGAGTTTAGTGTAAGTGTGATTTGTTAATAAATAACTTCTGTGCTGGCTTAGTGAACAGTGTATTGAAGCAAAAAAGTACGATCCGTTGTTTAAAGCAGCAAACAGACGAATATTACAGATTTTTTGCAGATAAGTATTGACCTAAAAAATCATGTCTGTATT
>CALNXX010000016.1:127500-392820 GCA_942490545.1 uncultured Gammaproteobacteria bacterium
ACTGAAGATGGGGGGACCATCCTCCAAGGCTAAATACTCCTGAATGACCGATAGTGAACTAGTACCGTGAGGGAAAGGCGAAAAGAACCCCGGCGAGGGGAGTGAAATAGAACCTAAAACCGTATACGTACAAGCAGTGGGAGCAGACTTGTTCTGTGACTGCGTACCTTTTGTATAATGGGTCAGCGACTTATATTCTGTAGCAAGGTTAACCGAATAGGGGAGCCGTAGCGAAAGCGAGTCTTAACTGGGCGCTTAGTTGCAGGGTATAGACCCGAAACCCGGTGATCTAGCCATGGGCAGGTTGAAGGTTGAGTAACATCAACTGGAGGACCGAACCCACTAACGTTGAAAAGTTAGGGGATGACTTGTGGCTGGGGGTGAAAGGCCAATCAAACCGGGAGATAGCTGGTTCTCCCCGAAATCTATTTAGGTAGAGCCTCGGACGAATACCACAGGGGGTAGAGCACTGTTTGGGCTAGGGGGTCATCCCGACTTACCAACCCCATGCAAACTCCGAATACCTGTGAGTACTATCCGGGAGACACACAGCGGGTGCTAACGTCCGTTGTGGAGAGGGAAACAACCCAGACCGCCAGCTAAGGTCCCCAAGTCATAGCTAAGTGGGAAACGATGTGGGAAGGCTAAGACAGCTAGGAGGTTGGCTTAGAAGCAGCCATCCTTTAAAGAAAGCGTAATAGCTCACTAGTCGAGTCGGCCTGCGCGGAAGATGTAACGGGGCTAAGCTATGCACCGAAGCTGCGGATACGTGTTTACACGTATGGTAGGGGAGCGTTGTGTAAGTGGTTGAAGGTGAGTCGAAAGGCTTGCTGGACATATCACAAGTGCGAATGCTGACATGAGTAACGATAATGGGAGTGAAAAACTCCCACGCCGAAAGACCAAGGTTTCCTGTCCCATGCTAATCAGGGCAGGGTGAGTCGGCCCCTAAGGCGAGGCAGAGATGCGTAGTCGATGGGAAACGGGTTAATATTCCCGTACTTGTATGTACAGTGAAGGGGGGACGGAGAAGGCTATGTGAGCATGGCGTTGGTAGTCCATGTGAAAGTGTGTAGAAAGAGAGTTTAGGCAAATCCGGACTCTTAATTTCGAGGCACGAGACGAGACTCTACGGAGTTGAAGTTGCAGATGCCCTGCTTCCAGGAAAAGCCTCTAAGCTTATGTGCATACGAACCGTACCCCAAACCGACACAGGTGGTCAGGTAGAGAATACTAAGGCGCTTGAGAGAACTCGGGTGAAGGAACTCGGCAAAATAGTACCGTAACTTCGGGAGAAGGTACGCCGCTGACGGTGATAAGACTTGCTCTTTGAGCTGTTGGTGGTCGCAGTGATCAGGTGGCTGGGACTGTTTATTAAAAACACAGCACTGTGCTAACTCGAAAGAGGACGTATACGGTGTGACACCTGCCCGGTGCCGGAAGGTTAATTGATGGGGTTAGCGCAAGCGAAGCTCTTGATCGAAGCCCCGGTAAACGGCGGCCGTAACTATAACGGTCCTAAGGTAGCGAAATTCCTTGTCGGGTAAGTTCCGACCTGCACGAATGGTGTAACCATGGCCACGCTGTCTCCACCCGAGACTCAGTGAAATTGAAATCGCAGTGAAGATGCTGTGTACCCGCACCTAGACGGAAAGACCCCGTGAACCTTTACTATAGCTTGGCACTGGACATTGACCCTACATGTGTAGGATAGGTGGGAGGCTTTGAAGCATGTACGCCAGTATGTGTGGAGCCAATCTTGAAATACCACCCTTGTATGTTTGATGTCCTAACTTAGGTCCGTAATCCGGATTGAGGACAGTGCCTGGTGGGTAGTTTGACTGGGGCGGTCTCCTCCCAAAGCGTAACGGAGGAGCACGAAGGTTGGCTAATCACGGTTGGACATCGTGAGGTTAGTGCAATGGCATAAGCCAGCTTAACTGCGAGACAGACACGTCGAGCAGGTACGAAAGTAGGTCATAGTGATCCGGTGGCTCTGTATGGAAGGGCCATCGCTCAACGGATAAAAGGTACTCCGGGGATAACAGGCTGATACCGCCCAAGAGTTCATATCGACGGCGGTGTTTGGCACCTCGATGTCGGCTCATCACATCCTGGGGCTGAAGTCGGTCCCAAGGGTATGGCTGTTCGCCATTTAAAGTGGTACGCGAGCTGGGTTTAGAACGTCGTGAGACAGTTCGGTCCCTATCTGGTGTGGGCGTTGGATGATTGAAAGGGGCTGCTCCTAGTACGAGAGGACCGGAGTGGACGAACCGCTGGTGTTCGGGTTGTCATGCCAATGGCACTGCCCGGTAGCTACGTTCGGGATCGATAACCGCTGAAAGCATCTAAGCGGGAAGCGAGCCTTGAGATGAGTCATCACTGGACTTAGGTCCCTAAAGGGTTGTTGAAGACTACAACGTAGATAGGCAGGGTGTGGAAGCGTTGCAAGGCGTTAAGCTAACCTGTACTAATTGCCCGTGAGGCTTAACCATACAACCCCAAGTTTGCTTTGCAAGCGGGTTGTAATGAGTAATTATTGTTTTGTAGGATAGGGTGATGAAGAGTTAAGACCCTGTACTTTTATATTTTTCAGCTATTTTTCCTAATTGTTAATATCGATTTATGCCTGGCGGCAATAGCGATACGGTCCCACCTGATCCCATCTCGAACTCAGCAGTGAAACGTATTAGCGGCGATGGTAGTGTGGGGATTCCCCATGTGAGAGTAGCACACTGCCAGGCTCTCATTCGAAGTAAAAAAGCCCTTCACTAACGTGAAGGGCTTTTTTATTGCTTGAAAGAAAGTTGTCGAAACGGATTAGTAGAAAACAAACTGCTTTAAATACATGTTTGCAGTCTTCATCCATTTTATCTATTGCCCCGTTTATGACATACTTTTTCACTAACAAATAAATAAGCTGCCACATTATGCCACTAGACAAGTTTCCTGAGTTACATTGCAAAAGATTGGAACTTAACCAATTACAGAAATCCGATCGTGATGATATCTATGCAATTTTTTCGGACCCTCTTGTTGTTCAAAACTATGATGTTGAGATTTTTAAAGACATCACGGAAGCTGATAATTTAGTTGATTATTTTAATGCTCGATTCGAAACTAATACGGGTATTCGATGGGCTATTCGCCGGAAAGGCGATAATAGGTTGATTGGTACGGCAGGGTTCACTACCTGGAATGAATTTGATCATAGTGCCATGATTGGCTATGACCTTGCCCATGAGTTTTGGGGACAAGGGTTTGCGAAAGAAATGTTAGATGCCATTTTGAAGTATGCTTTTAGCAAAAAATTTCCATTTTTTGTTAATAGAATAGAAGCGTTAATACTTCCCCATAATAAGCCTTCTATTAGCTTGGTGAAGAAATGTGGATTTGTTTATGAGGGCATAATGCGAGATAAATGCTTTTGGAACGGGGGCTTTCATGACATGTGTTTATACAGCCTATTAAAGCGAGATAGAAAGTAGGTAACCTCAGTTCGGGATAAATAATACCTTCCAGAACAGCTAAATACGCGGCTCTCATAGTTATGTTTGCTCTAAAGAGTCCCGATATTCATTCACAAACAAGCCTTGATAGTCGCGTATTTTTCAGCACTGGACTGAAATCAACCTACATTTGTTATTTAACTCTCTGTTTTGAAAGAAATATTCAATTACCTATCAATATAAAACGATATCTCTTATTCCGAATTGAGGTTAGTTAGTAAAAAAGACTAGTGTGTCTCTCTTTCAGTTATTAGAATACCAACTATTTCTCTTAACTTTATTTCGAGATCTTTTTTCCCCGTAATTAAACCGCTATTAGAAAGTTCACTTGAACTATGTCTTTGGATTGCGTATTTGAGCAGTAGCTCAATTTTTCGTTTATCCATCAGTTGATCTAGATTTTGCAGACTCAATACCAGTGCTGAAATAGCTTCTGCTGTCATATCTAAAATTCTACTGGAATGAGAAAACAGCTTTAGTTCTTTATTTTGCTGTTCGTTTAGTTTGGATATTGAAAAACGCTGCTTTAGTACCTGCATGAGAATATCTATAGATAAGTATTTGAAAGAATAGCCTAAGTTATGCTTTATATCTCGTTCAAAAATTTCTCTTAATGTTGATAATAAAGGGCCTTGGCTTTTATCGATAGGGCATAGCACAACTGCATTGTGCTCTCCTGTAGCGGTTTCCTTTTTGTGTCCAAGGTTAACAAGTTCAAATCTGTTTTTTATCCAAAACGCTAGTAATTTACTCTCCGCTCCAAACGATGCTCCCACAAATTGAGTGTTATTTGTTTTTGCCCAATCGACGATAGTCTTTATTACACGAGAGCCATAGCCCTGACGTCTATCCTCTTGCTTAACCGCAACTCTAACAATGCGTAAATAGCTTGTATGAACGAAACTAGCTTCGCCGGAAAGGTAGCCTAGCTTTTGAGCGAGAAGATGACCGTTCGGACGCCTATTTCCCACGGCAATATCATCAGCAATGCTTTGCAGGTGTTTGCCTCCTTCGTGCATTGTTATTGCCGTAGCGACAAGAACACCTTCTTTTAATAGGATAAATATGCTTGCTTCTGGTGAGTCCAGCATGCTGGAAAATGTATCAGGGGAGGTTTGATAGTGGGCGTTTATTAACAGTGAAAACACATTAAATAGTAGATCAGGCGTTTGCAATAATTGGTCTTTGTCGATAACTCCAATAAAGTTTTCCAGCTGATATGCAGCAGAACTATTTGTGTTTTCATCGGAGTATTTGCTTAAGGGTAAATAGCAAAGTGATTCAAACCAAAAACGTTCAAGAGAATCGTGCTCTTGCCAACGGATGGGGGTTTTTAGGTGAACTTCTTTATAGTTTGGAAAAGTATGTTTAAGGTAATCTTTAAATCGAATTTCGAATCCACGCCCACTTCCTTCATAGCCGTGAATAGTCGTACTAAACACAATGCGACGATAATGCTGACAAATTCGTTTTAATATTTCTACTGGCAATGCTGCAGCTTCGTCTACAACAATAAGGTCGGCGTTTGGTGTGTTTTCTATCAGGCTGTCTGGTGCCCAAAAGGTGAGATTATTATTATTGCTTTCCAATTCCTCAAATATTTTAAAGGCACGAAGGCAATTACGTTTATGTGGGGCAGTAATAATAATATTTTTTCCGAATTGATTAGACAATATCGATGCGGCAATACCTATAGATGTGGATTTTCCTCTTCCTCTATCGGCTTGCATAACCATCGGGCGACTCCGGTGGCCGGTCGCCACCTTTATAATTGCTTCTACTGCATCATTTTGATCTGGTGTAATACAGGGGGAAATAGATTCATCAATCGTTTTTGGTGTTGCTATGACAGAGTTGGTTAGTGATGACTCTATGTTGCTGCTTTCTCTGATGATATTTACATCATTGTCGCTTTGAATACGCAGAATTAACCATTGAATAAACACACTATGTTTAAAGTGCTGGTTAAAACCATGGGAAACACGTAGATTCAGTTCTGGGTCATGGTACTGTGGCCATTCATTAAAATCAGGGCAAAGAAGTAGCATAACCCCGCTCTGTGCAACAGCTCCTGATAGTGCTGACATGGCGTTGGCACGAATACCAGTCCAAGTATTGTAAATGATGACATTAAATTCCTGTCCCAAAAACTGGCGGTATTCATTATTTGATATGTTCGATATAAACGAAGGCAATCCTACAGAGAGTATGTTGTTATTGATATTTGGTTCAAGTGCCTGAATAATGTACTGCGCCGTTTGGATACCCCATTGCTCGCTACCCGATAGAACAATCAATTGTCTATGGCATTGCATTTGTTTTCGTTGAGTGAGCCATTGGTCTATATCTTGACGTGAATACATACAGTACTGCTTTGAGTATACCTAGTTAGCTCATAGTGTATGTTTTCTAAGTATAATTTTCTATTTTCTTATAATAGTGAAAATAATTACTCGCCTTCGTATGCCACTTATTATTTTTTTTACATACTTAACATAATTGGTAATAGAGAACTCTTTTTTCCTACTGTCCAACGTTTTTAAGTAGTGGTAATCTTTCACCAATTATAATCAACGACGCATCCATAATATGAATATATCGCATTTTTACCCACCACGAAGAATTTTGATGGGACCTGGTCCCTCAGATGTTAATCCACAAGTACTAGCTGCTTTATCTAAACCAACCATTGGACACTTAGATCCTTTATTTATTGGATTAATGGATGAAATAAAAGCCTTAACTCAATACGCATTTCAAACTGAAAATAAATTAACAATGGCTGTTTCAGCTCCCGGCTCTGCTGGAATGGAAGCATGCTTTGTTAATTTAGTTGAACCAGGCGATAAAGTTATTGTCTGCATTAACGGTGTGTTTGGTCAGCGCATGTTAGAAAACGTAAAGCGTTGTGGTGGTGAGCCTGTTGTTATCGAGCAGGACTGGGGTAGAGCAGTAGATCCTCAAAAAGTAGAAGATACTTTGAAAGCACATTCGGATGCTAAAATTTTAGCGTTTGTTCATGCTGAAACCTCCACTGGCGCGTTAAGTGATGCCAAGACATTATGTGCTCTAGCAAAACAACATGACTGTTTAACAATAGTAGACGCTGTTACTTCATTAGGCGGTGTTGAATTACGCGTAGATGAATGGGGCATTGATGCCATTTATTCAGGTAGCCAAAAGTGCTTGTCTTGCGTACCTGGTTTGTCTCCTGTGAGCTTCAGTGATGCGGCGGTAGAAAAGATTAAGGCTCGTAAAACAGCGGTCCAAAGTTGGTTTTTGGATCAGTCGCTAGTAATGAGTTATTGGTCTGGTGAAGGTAAACGCAGTTATCACCACACTGCTCCAGTAAACTCTCTTTACGCTTTGCATGAATCGTTATTGATCTTGAAAGAAGAAACGCTTGAGAAATCATGGCAACGACATAAAAACATGCACCTTAAACTTGTGGATGGTTTGGACAAACTTGGTTTGTCACTGGTTGTTCCTGAGAGCGAGCGCCTTCCTCAACTTAATAACGTCTATATTCCAGATGGTGTTGATGATGCTGCAACACGTAAGCATTTATTGGAAGAGTATAATTTGGAAATTGGAGCCGGTTTAGGCGCCTTCGCTGGTAAGACATGGCGAATTGGCTTAATGGGTTATGCTGCTCGAAGTGAAAATGTAGCACTTTGCTTAGCCGTACTTTCTTCTTCATTAAAATAGACATTTAGTAAATTTAAAAACTGACTAGATTATCTTTCTGGTCAGTTTCTTTCTCCGCCTAAATTATCTAATCATTTTAAACATCGTTATTGCTTGAAAGTCGCAATTACCTTGCTACAATCCCCCACGTTGTTCTTATCGTATTGAAATAACGTTTAAGCAACAACTGTGAACCAAGGGGTGTCCTGTTGGCAAAACATTGCTAACAATAGCGGGCTGAGATCGATTTGAATCGGAACCCTAAAACCTGATCCGGATAATGCCGGCGTAGGGATGGTGATTCTAGTCATGCTCGAATTAGTACATCTGTTACCCAGCCGTAAAACCGGATCTTTTCATGTGAAAATACAAGAAGAGATCCAAAATGAAAAAGCACTATTTAGCACTTTCTTTGCTCATTGCAATGCAGCCCGTATTGGCGTCTGAGTCCATTGAAATCATTGAAGTAACCGCCGATTTAAGAGGCAAGTCCATAGAAGACATTTCCAGTAGCATCTCGGTTTTAACTGATGTCATTATTGCAAACCGTCAAGCACAACATATCGAAGAATTACTCAATGTAGCACCCAACATTAACTTTAACAGTGGCGCTGGGCGTGGCCGATTTATTCAGGTTCGTGGTATAGGCGAACGAAGCCAATTTGCTGAGCCTATTAATCCGTCAGTTGGATTTGTTATTGATGATATGGATTTTTCGGGAATGGCAGGCATTGGAACCTTGTTCGATGTGGAGCAAGTTGAAGTGTTGCTTGGCCCACAAGGGACTGGTTTTGGCGCATCGGCAATGGCTGGTGTGATTAAGCTTAAAACTGTTGATCCAAGTGAACGTACTAGCGGTAAGTTTAAAGTTAGTCTTGCACAACAAGATACGTGGGAAGTTGCGGGCGCTTATGGCGATAGCATTAATGATCAATGGCAGTATCGCGTAGCAATTCAGCAATACAAGAGTGATGGATTTGTAGAGAATATTCATTTGAATCGAGAAGATACTGATAATATCGATGAATTATCCACACGGCTGAAATTACGCTATTTAGCGTCTAAAGAATTAACGTTAGATTTTTCCTATCAATATTTCGACATTGATAATGGATACGATGCTTTTTCATTAGACAATGATCGGAAAACTCGGTCCGATGAGCCGGGCTTCGACCGACAAGAAACTCATGCTTTTGGTTTAAATACCACATGGAAAAAGGACTGGGGAACTGCAAAAGCGATCCTAACCCATAATTTCTCCGATTTGGATTATGGATACGACGAAGACTGGACATTTATCGGATTCGATCCATTGGAATATCGTTCTGTTGACCAATATTTTAGAAATCGAGACAACACTAGCTTAGATGTTCGCTTTACTTCCAATGACTCATCCGCCTTATTCAACCACTCTACAGCATGGCTTATTGGGGCCTATTTAAAACAGACTGACGAAGACTTAATACGACAATACACATTTGCTGATGCGGATTTTTCTAGTCGCTACCAAGTCGATACGTTGGCTATTTATGGCCAGTTAGAAACAAAATTGTCTTCAAATTTAAATCTGCTTACTGGACTTCGAGTTGAATCCAACGATGTGGAATATCACGATAGTAATTCTTTTACTGATTATTCAGACAATACGCTCGTGGGTGGCAAGATAGTATTGGAATATCAAACCGATGCATCAGGTTTGTTTTATGCTGGAATTCATCGAGGGTACAAGTTAGGAGGATTTAACCCCGATTCACGTATTACCAATGAGCGCCGGTTATTTGATGCCGAGTACAATTGGAACTATGAGTTAGGGCTTAAACGGCATTTTTTAAATAACAAATTGTATATGGGCTTATCTGCTTTTTACATGGATCGTAAAAACACTCAGATAAATGATTTTACAACCATTGCAATCGGCAATTCTGGCGCCATCAGTTTTATTGACATTATTGACAATGCCGATGTAGGCGAAAACTACGGATTAGAGCTGCAAACAAAATATGAGCTTACGTCCAACGCCACCTTATTCGCTAATCTGGGATTGCTCCGTGCCAAATTTGAATCTTATACCAACGCCAAGGGCGAATTTATAGCAGAACAAGATCAAGCCCAAGCCCCAGATTATAACTTTAACGTTAGAGCGGAAGTTTACCTGAGTGACAACTTGCGGGTTAACATCGAAGCTGATGGTAAAGATGAATATAGGTTCTCAGACGGACATGATGAATTGTCCAAAGCCTATGTATTATGGCATGCAAACCTATCCTACCAAATGGGGGATTGGCAATTATCACTGTGGGGTAAAAACCTGTTGGACAAAGAGTATTACGTGCGCGGTTTTGGTGGCTTTAGTAATGATCCAAGAGAATTTTACGCCATACCTAAGCCGTATTATCAAATTGCCGATGGTCGTCAAATTGGAATCTCTGTGGACTACAGTTTTTAGTCGGCCTGATGCTCATAAACAGCATTTAGTGAATGCAAGATAGCAGGAGTTGTACATGGACAACATATTGAATGAAATGTTAAGTCTGAGCGGCCTAGAGCTGATCGCCGCTCTGCTAGCATTTGCCTATGTTTGGTTGGCAGCCAAACAACATATTTTATGTTGGCCATGTGCTTTCATTAGTTCAGGTATTTACGTTTGGATTTTCTTGCAGGCAGAATTGCCTTATCAAGGAATATTAAATTTATACTATGTTCTAATGGCTATATATGGCTGGGTTGCCTGGAATAAAATTCGTACAAGTGAATTTGAATCGCCAGTGAAAACACTTGCTATTAAATGGCATGTTGTCGCTCTTACAATGCTTGGCATCATGTCCTTCCTTTTGGTTAAGGCTTCTATTTCATTGCAGTCTAATTTGGTAACTGCTTATCTGGATGTTGGGATTGCAGTGTTCAGCGTATTTACTACCTTTCTGGTTACCCAAAAGTATGTTGAAAATTGGGGATATTGGATTGTGATAAATTCGGCAGCAGCCTATTTGTATTTTACTCAGGAGCTGTATTTCACCACTATCTTGTTCGGCGTTTATATTGTTATGTCTATTTATGGCTTAAAGTCATGGCGAGAGAGCTTGCACTCCGCCAAAAACGCAAACCCAGCGATTTAAGCCGTGATGCAAAAACAAGAGAAGATTAATGAATTAGTTTGGGAATATGTTAATTCGCTGAGTTGGGCATCTTCATGTTTCCAGCTAACCCCATTGAATACTAATTCTAGTAATCAAACCTACCAACTTGTTATTGATAACAAACGTTACTTTGTAAAACACTTTGGAAAAACACACTTTATCCCATTCGATAGAAAGCGGATTTTTAATGTACAAGGAGAACTTTCAGAGCACGGTTTTGCTGCCCGCCCCATTAGTTTGTCCTCTGATAAAACAATTCAAATAGAAGAGTGGGTACAAAAAACGGAAATATCCTCCAGAAAACAAATGATTTGTACCGCGGCAACGATACTTGCGCAACTACATCAAGTAGTGAGCACAACCGGAATTCTTGATCTTCCAGAACATTGGCAGCAGTACCTTGTTTTGTGCTCACCTGAAAATAAGTATGATTATGAGCAACGCATCGAACAGAATCTTCACCTGTGGCGATCCTCTGATTTGACTTGCTTATGCCATCATGACTTGTCGTTTGAACATTTATCCAGCCTGGGAAGTCGTATTGTTTATGATTGGGAGTATGCAGCGATGAGTAATCCGTATTTTGATTTAGCCTCTGCGATTGAAGTTAACCATTTATCAAAAATGGAAATACCAATTTTTTTAAATATCTATCAACAACACGCGTCAGTTAAGTTGAGCCATGATATTGAAGAAAAAGTCTCGGTGATGGAACCTGTTGTGACATTAACGGCGGAATTGTGGTGGGAAGCTTATAATAATCAAAATGAAGAATTGCTAAATTTTTAAGCAATTGAGCAGAATACATGTACATTGGCTGCAAAAAGCACTTTACCTTTTTAAGTGCACAGGTATAATGCCGCAGCTTGCCTTGGATAGGGCCGGCAATAAGCGGATTCGATATCACTTTTTTTGCATATAAAGTATTCGAATACGCTAGCAAAACAGGATAGGGGTGTAGTTCCAATTGGTAGAACAGCGGTCTCCAAAACCGATGGCTGGGGGTTCGAGTCCCTCCACCCCTGCCATGCTCGCAGAAATACGTGATGTGGGTAAAAATATGTCTGACCAAAACGAATTCAAAAGTGCGATTCTAACTGAGTTAGGCATACCGTCTTGGAAGTTGTCTGATGAGTCTCTTCTCGATAGTCAAATTCAAGATTCTTTTCTTGTTCACGAAAAAAAAGTTCAAGAAAAAAAAGTCCAAGAAAAACAGAATCTAAAAAATCAATCATCTCCAGATACCTCTCAATCTGTCATTGAGCCGGTAATACATGCCTCTGAAAATCATCAGCAAATTCATGAAGAAAGCTTGCCTGATGAGAATCAAAACAATCAATTAAAACAACAGTTTAATGAAGAGCCTAAACCGCAAGATGAACGACCACTTGTTGATTTAAGCGGATATGTGGTTTTGCCTTTGGCATTAAAACAAGGTTTACCACAATGGTGGGTAAATGATGTATTAATAACATTGGGTTTGACTGAGTCCCAATTGATTATTTTGGAGCCAAAACAAGGCACAATTAATAGGGATCAAGCCATACTCATAGCTGAGTCCGGTAGTAAGTGCGAGCTAAGTAATAACGTATTAACTTTACCTCTCGATTTTGCAATGTCTGATAATAAAAAGCTATTGTGGGCGCATCTAAAAGCGTTAGTGAAGTAGGGGATCGCTTGGGGATTATTTTTAAACCTGTTTCTGAAGATGATTACGATGCTGCTTATACATTACAAACAGCTTCTCACTCCTTTCCTTGGAGTCGGTCACAGTTTTTAGATTGTTTAACCCCCCCTTACTATTGTTATCAAATGTGCCTAGATGGCCATAGTAAATCTGCTTCTGCTTCTACTCAGAATGAAAATGTTATTGGCTATTATGTTGGATTAAAGGTGTCTGTTGAAGCAACACTTATGGATATAGGGATTGCGAAAAGTCAGCGGGGGAAGGGATTAGGCAAGGAATTGTTAAAGCACTTTTTGCGAGAGAGTAACAGAAGGCAGGCCGAAGAAGCATGGTTAGAAGTGAGAGTATCGAATCTTCCTGCTATCAGTTTATACAATGAAATGGAATTTGAAGAGATTGAGCGTAGAAAGAATTACTATCCGTTAGCCGATGGTCGTGAAGATGCGTTAATTATGCGATTGATCTTAGGACAATAACCTGTACCTAAAGTCAGTTAAAATTTATGAACTAGACCTTTCAGCCCAATAAAAACAAGACATATCCCCAATTTTAATTTTTTACTTGCATTCGTTTTCCAGATCCGAAATAGTGACGCTATCGTGTCATTATATTCCCTGCAAGGTAAGTTAACATGTCGTCTCAGTTAGAATGGATAGACCAACAATTGTCACAAGCCGGCGTTTTGGTTAGCACTTATATTATCGAACATGGCATTCCTCACGAACAAATTCAAAAATTCATTGATAATGGCGACATAGAAAGAATAACCATTGGATTATATGCCAAGAAAAAAGGCCCCATTTCCTGGGAAAACATACTTAATGCTATTCAAAATCAGATGCGTTTACCTGTTCGCATATCTGGTTTAACAAGTTTGGCGTTGCAAGGTGTTGTTGAGCAGCCGGAAAATGCAAAAATTCAGCTGATATCTAACCAATTTGTGAAATTACCTAAATGGGCACACGGACAAGAATGGTCGGTTGTGCATAAGGTTAGTCGTTTATTCGAGCAAAATAAAAATAATGATATCGTTGAAGTGAATGTTGGTGGTCATCCTTTAAAAGTTAGCCGAATTGAGTTGGCAATGTTGGAACTGATTGAACAGGTTACCGACGAGAAACGATTTGCTGCAGCACTCGTTGTAATGAAGTGTCTTACTTCTGTCAATGTTGAATATTTACAGTCTTTATTGGAGCGTTCTGAATCACCGAAAGCTAACCGCTTGTTCCTGCATTATGCTCACAAATGTAAACATGCTTGGATAAAGGATGTTAATGAAGCAACCATTGATTTAGGGAATGATGAAATACAAGTAATTAAAGACGGCATTCTGGATGGTAATTACAACATTACTGTACCGGCTTTCTATCCCGCTTAGTGAATGCCCATTCATTTGCAAAAAGACGCTTAAGACCACATTAGGTGGCTATTAGAGCCATCTAATGTTGGATAAATTGGGCCAATTTTTATATCGATGGCAAACTAATAAAGCCGAAATGTAAAATATTAAAATCCGCAATTGAATATCTACGCTCCCTCTAAAAAAGAGGGAGCGATGTCTAAATAACTAAACTAGTTATTACCAAAGAGGTAATTGCAATTAAACGATGCATAAGCCCATACGTTATTCATTACAACGGCTTTTGCGTCCCCCCGTCCTTTTGAATTCATCCAGGCACCAGTCCATTCATTGGAATAATAGGCTTTTGAGATACTAATGGATGCACTGCGATCACCCTTAACATTTGGGTCTGATAACAGTTTTAAATCAAGCATGTAAGGCGACGTGAATTCACCTAAAGCAAGGTAGGATTTTTCTGGCGGATTAACGGATTGCGCAATAATTTGGTTACGGTCATATTTAAAACAAAGAGTGTCAGTAACGAATTCTCCCGACATTTGTCCGTCTTGAACAAAATCACGTTCAATAACAAATACGCCACGGCCAATATTGCCACCTCCACAAAAACCAGAGCTGTCTTGTGCGGTTAGGTTGCACGACCCAAAAGAGTTATTTGCACTCATGCTATCAGAGGATCCGGAAGAATCACCGCTACCAAAACTATCACCTGCGCCTAAACTATCGTTGGCGGACATATTATTTTCTAAACCGGGAGCACTTTCAGTATAGGTTTGTGTATCCCAACCATTGTCTGGTAATGACAATGCTTTTTCTACTTTAGCGACTGTGCTAATTGCCAGCATGGCGATAGCAGCGGAAGGTAAGGCTGATTTAACGCTAAATTTCATTTTACTATTCCTTTGTTAATGTGATGAGCTTTTGAATCGCTCTTTCGTACATATTGATGATTTCCGTTAATGCAAAATCACAATATTCTTGCTTCTTATTAGGTGCAATTTTTGAAAGGTGTCCGGCCGCACAAACGGCAACATATTTAGTGCTTCCGGATAAAAATATATCGGCACGTTGCTCGTATTGAGTTTGTTTTAAATACTCGGCTATTTGGTTAAAAAGTTTGTGGATGTGATGTTCTTGGAAGCCCTGTTTCATAAGGCTGATTAGATGTTTTAAGGCATTGGCATAATGCAAAACAACCTGTGCTAGTGTCGTTTTGTTAAGTTTTAAATTAGCCATGGAAATGGAAAAACAGGTTTCTTTACTATTGTTCCCACATTGGTGAATAACCTGTTCAAAAGATAACCATTTAAATCCTTTTATTTTCGCACCATCAGAACAGTTTAAGAACTGAAGCTGTCTAGACTTATCTACTAGTCTTTCCATATTTTGGCGAGCAATATTGAGAATTCGAGTCGTGGACAACGCCTTACCGTGATTGTCCACGGTTTGCATTTCAGTGTTTGGTTGAATATTGGCAAGTCGGCTACCGTCTTCAAAATAGTCAGATTGTTTCGCATGATGTTTAGTGTTTTCTCTAAATCCAAAGTCGCACCCAAGTAACACAATACGTGAGGCACCTATTGCCAGTACTGCTGAAACCGCAAAATTCGTAACGGTAGGGTTGCAATGAAACAGAGGTTTTAGAGGTTGTTCTCCGGCTTTTTCCAAGATATGAGTGCCCACATCATTACTTTTTGCAAACATCAGACAATGCGCAAAAAGATTCGTGATTTTGGGAGATACCGTGTTGAGGGCTAGCAATGTTGTGTTGTTACAGAAATTTGGTGTGAACCATTTATTTTGTACAATGGGAGTGAAATTGCTTCGTTCCATTTCGGCATGAAAATCAGGTTTTATTCCTGAACGTAAAAGTGCGGCTAATGCTGTTCCGCAGCTAACAATAATAAATTTATCTTGATTCGTTTTTAGCAATTCAATGTTTTTATCTAAAGAAGGGCCATTTCCAACAATAATAAAGGTCTTTTCATCGGAGGGTGAATTGGCGTCGGAAGAGACTGTTTCAGTGACAAAGTCGTGGGACTTTGCATTCTCGATAGTGTGAATCATGCCTAATAATTCATCGTCAATAAATCCCCAGGCTGACACCCATCCATTGCGCAGGCTTTTAAAGTTTTCCAGAATTTCATCAAACAAATTAGTTTCGTAATGTCGATAAACACTTACTTCGGCGAACATGCTAAATCCAATGTGTTCAGCAAGTGTTAGCATCATATTCGAAAATGATTGATAGCTATCAGGTTGAAGGATATTGAAAGTACCGCCGTTATTTGCGCAATACTGGCTCAATTGGTCGAGATCAACATAGTGAAGAAAATGGAAAAGCATGTCGTCTTCTGGTTCAACTAACACAATATTGATAAATTCCAGCTTCTTTTGTAGAGCTTCTAGTTGAAATCCCAGCCCACTGCCTAGTGCAATTAAGTTACTTTGTTTGGGTTTGGTACGTGCCTTGTATCCAAGTTGTTTGGCCTTTTCATTTAGTTGATTAATGACTATTTGATGAAGGTAGCCGTTTTCTGGTTGAGAGCGGTAGGTGAGCGAAAAATGGGTAGGAAAGTTGAAATAATGATCAGCTTGTATCTGGCAGGCTATCCGGCCATCCATATTATAAAAAGGTTCGCCTTCATATTCGATATCATTAATTAAGCTTTTCCGAGAAAAAACCTTTTTAGGTTGAAACTGTTCAAACTTTTTAAACAGCTCAGGTTGATGATTTGAAAGAAAAACCAGGTTTTTTTGAAATAGTTCCATGTGCCTTAACCTTAATTTTCGAGGTTAAAAATACTACCTTGCTGGGCGGAGTGGTCAATTCATACGAAAGTGATGATGTATGGAAGGAAATACTTAAAAAAATTAAAGAAATTTTAATTTCTGACGGGGTGATAATTTATTGTGAATGTTGATTGAGTGCTTTTAATCAAATTACTTCGTTAGTAGCAAATAGAGTTGCTTGGAGGGGGTATTCATACAGCTAACATGGTTTGGCTGTTGTCTGTAAATCTTTTCCTAATACTCGGAGTAAGGTCTGCCTTGCGGAATATGGGGCAGGTAATAAAGGCCGCCTAAGGTTATTCTCGACGGCCAAATCTATTATCGCATTAGCTATTTGTGGCAATAGTCTCCTCAGATATAGGAGGATTTGGAGCATACTTTAAAATAATATATCCCATGATTGAAGATACGAGAGACGCCAGTAGAATGCCCAAACGTTCATCAATTAATAAATTAGTACCCGTTTCTTCAAATGCTAATGAACCAATGAATAAACTCATGGTAAAACCTACGCCGCACAATATTGAAACACCATACAATTGCAGCATCGTCATACTCTTGGGCAGCTTTGCAATTCCAGTTTTAATTCCTAAATAACAAAGCCCAAAGATACCGACTTGTTTGCCTATAAATAACCCTAAAGCTATTCCCATGGTGACTGGGTGCAACAAAGAATCAATACTGATGTTGGATAAATCCAGGCCTGCATTCGCAAAAGCAAAAATCGGCAAGATAACGAATGCGACGGAAGGGTGTAGGCTGTGTTCAAGGTGTTTAACCGGGGAATAATCCGGATTACGCTTATCTTTCATTGGAATAAATAGCGCTAAAACCACACCCGCCAACGTCGCATGAACGCCGGATTTTAAAAGTGCAATCCACAACACAATACCAATTAAAATATAAGCAGGCACATCGCTTACGTGTCGTTTATTCAAAAAGGTTAATAAGCCTATACATATAGCGGAAATGATCAGAGGTAAAGTGGCAATGTTATTGGTATAGAAAAACGCAATAATAAGAATGGCGCCAATGTCGTCTATAATAGCGAGTGTTACCAAGAACAGTTTAACGGAAGAGGGAATCCCCTTACCGAGCAATGCCAGAATACCTAAGGCAAAAGCAATATCTGTCGCTGCGGGAATGGCCCAACCAGCGCTAAAAATGGGGTCTTGATGGTTGAATGCGAGATATATTAACGCCGGAACCAGCATACCACCTATTGCGCCTAACACTGGCAAAACAACATTGCTGGGTTGAGCAAGTTGTCCTTCCATCATCTCCCGTTTTAGTTCTAGGCCAACTAAAAAGAAAAAGATGGCCATCAATCCATCATTAATCCATAGCAATAGTGGTTTGTTTAAGATGAAATCACCGATATGCACGCCAGCACTCACGGAAATCAGCATGTTGTAGAAAGTAGCTAACGGACTATTCGCCACGATTAGCGCAATAACGGTAGCGACCATCAAAAGAATGCCACTTGCGGCTTCCAGTTGGAAAAACTGCTTCAAAGTATTCATTATTTAATGGAGGATCCTTTTAAAGTTTTAAGAGATACAGCTGGATTTCATAAGTCTAATTTACTAAGGTGCGTTGCTCGTATAAATCTGATTATTTCTTATCTTTACTTCGGTAATAACGAATGATTACAAATATAAATTATAACCACTTCTATTATTTTTGGGTTGTAAGCAATGAAGGCAGTATAGCAAAAGCGTGTAAAGTTCTGCATTTAACGCCGCAAACAATCAGTGCCCAAATTAGCATGTTAGAACAACGACAGGGTAAAAAGTTGTTCAAAAGAGAAGGAAGGAGTTTGGTCTTAACGGAATTTGGCAAGCTTACCAAGCAATATGCTGATGATATGTTTGCTATTGCAGAAGAATGGTTGGAAACCACGTCTGGGCAGCAAGGAAATTACGCTCAGCATATTAACGTTGGGATTTCTGATGCGCTACCGAAATCATTGGTTTCGAAATGGTTGGAACCCGTATTGAAAAACGAACAGACCATTAATTTAACGTGTGTTGATGGCACTCAGCAGGATTTATTGGCTCAGTTAGCCGTGCATAAGTTAGATATTGTCTTAGCGGATATCCCATCGGATACTCATTACCACCTTAAAGTGTATTGTCACGAAATCGGAAAAAGTGAAATAGGGTTATTTGCAAAAAAAGAATGGGTTGAAGATTTTAAACTTGCTTTCCCCGCATGCATTACCGAGAAAAAGTTGCTGCTACCAGGTAAAGATAATCCATTAAACCGTGCTATAGAGTACTGGTTGCACGAAAATAACTTGCAGGTAAGTATTGCGGGGCATGTTGATGATAGCGCGTTGATGAAGTCTCTTGGGAAAAGTGGTTTTGGTATTTTTCCTGCTCCATTAATGGTGCAGGACGAAATAGAACAGAACTTTGGTATGAGCATGATCGGCAAAATTGATAATGTGTTTCAGTCTTATTATTTATTCACGCCAGATCGCATAGTGAGCCATTCAATATTTGATGAATTGGTTAATCAATCCCGAGATACTTCATCATTAAAGAAATAAATTGTTTAAAACGGCTCTCTTTTTGCTTTTAAACAGGCCCAAATAGACGGATTGATTGTCTATTGCTTCAAGATCAGAGAGAATACCCGCCAAAATTTTAACGAAACTTTCGTTATCTGCGCTCTGTTTATTGTCTATTAACAATAGATGCTAAACATCGAGCCAATCGAAGTGTCAAACTCTGGAAAATATTAGGTTAATGTCGAATTCTCAAATTCTGGAAGAAGTGTCCAAACGCCGAACTTTTGCGATTATATCTCACCCGGATGCGGGAAAAACCACCATTACTGAAAAAGTGTTACTTTTCGGAAATGCATTGCAAAAAGCAGGAACGGTAAAGGGTAAGAAGTCTGGTCAGCATGCGAAATCTGATTGGATGGAAATGGAAAAAGAGCGGGGTATTTCCGTTACAACGTCTGTTATGCAATTCCCTTACGCTAACAAATTGATTAATTTGCTAGATACCCCAGGACACGAAGATTTTTCAGAAGATACTTACCGCACACTAACAGCGGTTGATTCCTGTTTAATGGTTATCGATTCAGCTAAAGGTGTAGAGGCTCGTACCATTAAATTAATGGAAGTGACGCGATTACGCACCACGCCAATCATTACTTTTATGAACAAGCTGGATCGCGATACCCGTGATCCAATTGATTTACTTGATGAAGTAGAAGATGTCCTAAATATTAAATGTGCACCAATAACTTGGCCAATTGGCATGGGCAAAGAATTTAAAGGGGTGTACCACTTATTGCGTGACGAAACTGTTTTATATCAAACAGGGCAAGGTCACACCATGCAAGACAGCAGAATTATCAAAGGTCTGGATAATCCTGAGCTAGATGAAGCCATTGGGCATTACGCGGATGAACTACGTGAAATGTTAGAGTTAGTTCAAGGGGCATCCCACGAATTTAACTTGGAAGAATTTCTAAATGGCGAACTTACCCCTGTCTTTTTTGGTACAGCATTAGGAAACTTTGGTGTAAACCACATGTTGGATGGATTAACTGAATGGGCACCAGAGCCCCAAGGTCGAGCAACTGATTCGCGTGCTGTTGACCCAACAGAAGCTAAATTCAGTGGTTTTATTTTTAAAATTCAAGCCAACATGGATCCCAAACATCGAGATCGCATTGCTTTTTGCCGGGTCGTGTCAGGCAAGTACGAAAAAGGCATGAAAATGCATCAGCCTCGTATTGGCAAAGATGTACGCATTTCAGATGCGGTTACCTTTTTGGCTGGCGATCGCTCGCTTTTGGAAGATGCCTACGCCGGGGACATTATCGGTTTACATAACCATGGCACTATTCAAATTGGTGATACTTTTACTTCAGGTGAGAAGTTTCGATTTAGCGGTATCCCCAATTTTGCACCAGAAATGTTTAAGCGCATTCGCCTCAGAGACCCTTTAAAACAAAAACAACTGTTAAAAGGACTCATTCAATTGGCTGAGGAAGGTGCAGTACAGGTTTTTCGTCCTATGATGAATAATGATCTAATTGTTGGTGCTGTAGGTGTGTTGCAGTTTGACGTGGTAGTGGCGCGATTAAAAGCCGAATATAATGTTGATGCCATATACGAACACGTTAATGTTGCCACGGCCCGTTGGGTGTATTGCGATAATCAGATAAAACTCGACGAATTCAAACGTAAGAGCGATATCAACTTAGCGTTGGATGGCGGCGATAACCTAACGTACATTGCGCCTACAATGGTCAATTTATCCTTGGCACAAGAACGCTACCCAGACATCTCCTTTAATACCACTCGGGAACATTAAGAAGTCATGAATATCCAGCACTTATTATTAGCAAGATTTAAAGCGGCTTTAATCGCTATTGATGCACCAGAAGATGCTCCCACACCATTAACTCGAAGCACCCGCCCAGAATTTGGTGAATATCAATTTAATGGTGCAATGGCGCTAGCAAAAATACTGAAACAAAAACCACGAGACATAGCTGAAAAGCTGGTGGCTGCTGTTAAGTTGGATGACATCGCACATAAATTGGAAATTGCCGGTCCGGGTTTTATCAATATTCACCTTTCAGCGGACTTTTTAGCAAAGCAAATTCCTTGTTTAGTAAGCGGTGAAAGCCTTGGAATAGAAAAAGAAACCGAACAAACCATCGTGGTTGACTATTCAGCTCCAAATCTTGCGAAAGAAATGCACGTAGGGCATTTGCGCTCCACTATTATTGGAGACTCAGTAGTACGTGTATTGGAGTTCTTGGGACATAAAGTTATTCGTCAAAACCATATGGGCGACTGGGGTACTCAGTTCGGTATGTTGTTGGCGCATTTAAGCGATAAATTAGCATCACAAGAAGTTGCTGAAACAGCTTTGGCAGATTTAGAAAATTTCTATCGTGAAGCAAAAGTGCGCTTTGATAACGAAGACGGTTTTGCCGATCGTGCCCGTGAGTACGTTGTTAAGTTGCAAAGCGGTGAGGCGCACTGTACGCAATTGTGGCAGCAGTTCATTGATGTTTCCATTGCACATAGCGAAGAAGTTTATAACACGCTAAATGTAACGCTACAGCGCAAAGATGTTATGGGTGAAAGTACATACAACCCAGAGCTTCCAGGCGTAATAACAAGCTTAAAAGAGCAGGGCATAGCGGTTGAAGATCAAGGCGCTCAAGTTTGCTTTATCGACGAAATGAAAGATAAGGAAGGCAAGCCGGCAGCATACATTGTGCAAAAATCAGGTGGGGGCTATTTGTATGCCACTACAGATTTGGCTGCAATGAAATATCGCTCTTTTGATTTACAAGCCAATCGCAACATTATTTTTACTGATGCGCGCCAAGCACTTCATTTTAAACAAACCGAAATTGTTGGACGCAAGGCCGGCTTTTCTCGTCCAGAAACCACCTACGAACATTGTCCATTCGGTATGATGTTGGGCAAAGACGGTAAGCCATTTAAGACTCGTACCGGTGGCACAATTAAACTGGTTGAATTGCTAGATGAAGCCGTAGAGCGTGCTGAAAAACTTCTTGCCGAACGTGCGACAGACTTATCTGTAGAAGAGCGCAAGCAAGTTGCTAAAATCGTTGGTATTGGTGCGGTGAAATATGCAGACCTCAGTAAAAACCGTACCACAGATTACATTTTCGATTGGGATACCATGCTTAGTTTTGAAGGTAATACTGCACCTTATTTGCAGTACGCCTATACGCGAGTGGTGAGTATCTTTAGAAAAGCTGGCGTGAATGCTAATGAGTTAAATGCTCAGGTCATCATTCAAGAAAAGCAAGAACATGCTCTAGCTGTAAAATTAACCCAGTTAATTGAAGCCATTAATGCTGTTTCTACAGAAGCCACGCCTCACGTTTTATGTGGGTATTTGTATGAATTGGCAAGCCTGTTTATGAGTTTCTATGAAGCGTGTCCAATTTTGAAAGATGACGTGACTGAAGACGCAAAAAATAGTCGATTAATGTTAGCGGCTGCCACTGCCAATACCTTAAAAATTGGTTTGGGACTGCTAGGTATCGAAACATTAGAGAAAATGTAACCTGACAGTTGCGTTGTAAAAACCCTCCTCGTAAAAAGGGGAGGGATAAGTTCCGGTTATTAAGAAGGTTACAGTAAAATGCCTTCTGCTTTTGAAAGGGAAGGTTGGAAGACGGTTAAACAAGGAAAGTTAAAATGAACAACAAAGAACGTATTTTTAATCCACTTCGAACTAAATCATACCGCTCTAAATTGAGACGTAATCTCACAGAACCAGAAAAGAAACTCTGGTACGTCATTCGAAATAAACAACTTGGTATAAAATTCCGGCGACAGCACGGTATTAGTAACTTCATTGTTGACTTTTATTGTTCTGAACTAAAGTTAGTACTGGAAATTGATGGTGATAGTCACTATTCGCCTGACAATAAACAAGCAGATTTAGAACGAGACAAGTACATTGTTAGTCTAGGACTTACTGTTCTACGATTCTCAAATTTGGAAATAATGCAGAATCTGGAAGGTGTTTTGGTAAGTATTATAGAATTTCGAGATAAATTCTCTCTTCCAATTTAACCCCACCCTAGCCCTCCCCTTAAAAAGGGGAGGGGATGATTTATATCAACAAGCCGAACACGATATTCGCTACTATTTGATGGATTTTTACAGCAGGCAACGGCCACATAGTAATAACGGAATGGTTGTGCCTGCATTAGCAGAAGAAAAACTTAATTTACTGTCCGGAAATAGTTGACCACTACAAGGCTCCTCCCCCTTTTAAAGGGGGAGGCTGGGAGGGGGTTAAAGCTCTAATTCTTTGAAGAATCGAAGACCAAATTCGCTTCGATCGTTACTGCGTACAACACCCACATAACCGGTTTGTTGCAAACGACCTTGATCATAGACTTCGTTAAAGACATTTTCGCCGTATAAGGTCATTGACCAATCACCGGCTTCCGACTCATAAGTTACGTTGAATCCAACTAATGAACGATCATCAATTAATTCATTTGCATTGAATACAGACTGTCCCTGCATTTCATCGCGGAAAGAGTAGTCGGCGTTAAAGTTAAGCGAACCACCGTTTTCCAGCTCCATGTAATAGGAAGGTGCAATCATAAAGGTTAGGTCAGGCGTAAGCGCTGGTGTATCGCCTTCACCAATGCCAATTACACCAGCATCAACCTTGGTAATCTCTGCATCCATGTAACCAATAGCAGTACGAATTGTGAAGTTGTCAGTGGGTTGCCACGTTGCTTCTATTTCAATACCTTGGGCTTCAGATTCACCCGCATTTTCTACGATAGTAACGAATCCACCGCCTGCAGTTGGATCAGAAAACGGTAATGCTAAATCGGTGTATTCAGTGTAGAACACCGCTAATAGCAAAGATAAGTCATCGGTTACTTTACCCTTCAAACCCACTTCGTAGTTAATCGCTGTGGTTTCATCAAAGGAAACAAATTGCGCTGAACCGCCAAATGGACGAGGAGGGAAGCCACCAGTTTGATAACCTTTCTGCACTTGACCATAAACGTTCATACCACTATCAAGTTTATAAGAAGCATTAATGTCCCAAGTGACTTCACTAAATTCTGCGGTTACGAATTTACGACCAGTAATAGGGGGTAAAAACTCAAACGTAGGAAATAGTGCATTGGCGTCTTTTTCATCTTTAGAATAACGGATACCACCGCCAACACTCATTTTGTCTGAAAGATCATAAGACATGTTGAAGTAGGCCGCATAGGCGTCAGTTTCTTGGTTTAAATCGAAGAAACCCAAGCCGCCAAAAGAAGGGCTAACACCATCATTTAACAATCCATCTGGTGTATTAAACGGACTGAATGTCCAAGGGCCAGATTTAGTAAAACCATCTTCGTTAAAGAAATATAAACCGGATACAAAGTCCATATTTTCATAAACACCGTTGATTTGAAGTTCCAACGAGTATTGGTCTGCTCCGCCTTCTTCAGGGAATTCCGATAAATTTAACGGTGATGCATCATCATCCAAACCGCCTTCATAATCCGAAGTACGGTAACTACCGATAAATTTGGCAGTAATAGTTTGATTAACTATCCATTCAGCTGTTAAAGAAGCACCCCAACCATCATGTGCAGTGGATTCTAAACCTGCAACGGTCGTACCCAAATCATCCGGGTTTTCTGGCAGTAATCCCGGATTTAAAAGATGAAAATCGCCGTTAAAAATGTCATTTGGATCGACAGGCCCAGTAAATTCAATGGTATAAGGAGATTGACCGGATTCATTGTCAACGGAATCAAAAGAAAGAAGCAGATTGAAATCTGAGCTGACATCCCACTTGGCAGCAAAACGACCACTGAATTCTTCTTCTTCACCAATTTCTTTTTCTGGATTTTCAAGATTGACGGCGGTGCCTACACCATTACGTTTCTTGAACGATCCGCTGGCAGAAAAACTGAACTCGTCGGTTACGTCGAAATTCATATAAACATCGGATGCAACACGACCTCGACTACCGGCTTTTATTGCCATCGATACAATGTTCTCATCGCCCGGCTTTTTGGTAATGATATTAACAGCACCACCTAAAGTGTTTCGACCGTATAGTGTACCTTGTGGACCACGCAATACTTCAACACGTTCAACATTAGGGAGTGACATGTTCGCCCCCATTTGTCTACCCAAGTAAACACCATCTATATATACGCCTACACCAGGGTCGGTTGTAATAATATGGTCTTGCAAACCAATGCCCCGAATAAATACTGCGGCATGAGCCGTGCTACCCACGCCATAACGGCTAATGTTGAGGTTAGGAACATACTTACCAATATCATCAACATTCCCAATGTTGGCGTCTTTTAGCATTCCTTCCCCAAGGGAGGTAATTGCTGTAGGTGTTTCAAATAAACTCTCAGTACGCTTCCGCGCCGTCACCATGATTTTTTCCATGTCTTCGGCGTCAGCACCGTTTTTTGATGCTTCCTGAGCTTGTAGAGGAAAACTTAAAAGTAAGTGAGTTGTTGCAGCTAATACACCTAATTTAAATGGTATTTTTGTAATGCTTTTATTGTTCATATGTGCTCCCACTATGGTTGTGACTTTGATCTTGGGTGATATAGATCCCGGCCTAACCTATTAATTAGAATTCTATAATGCGCAAACAAGCCTCCAATAAGGTAATCTTTATTGACTGTGTTTTATGGCCTGAAAGGTAGTTTAATTTTGAATTCCGTGCGGGGGTAAATTCTATACTGAAAAGCCATTGAAACACTAACGATTAATAAAAATAGTAGTTAATCAGATGTAAACGTAAGTTGTTGTTTTATTTGGGTAGGTAAAATAATAGACGTTGCAAAGGCTCTGAATTTGGGCATTGTAGAGTGAAGATGTGTTGAAATTTAACCTGAGTTATTGTTGCATTATTGACTTTCACAGATACTTGGCACAATTTCATGTGGCATCTCACTGTTATATCTGAAGTAGATAAGATGCCATTAGCCGTATTATTTTCCACATTTTATAAATAGTTTGGCGAATAGCTTGGTCCTGTTATTGCGGGGTAGTGATTCGGGTCTTGCCTCTACTGCAGTTCACTTTTTCAGAAAGCATTTTAGGGAAGGCGTGTCACTATCTTGGAAGCAATCAATGGCAGTAATAATTTTAACTAAGGTTAACGATTAACGTAGCATGACAATATGATTTTAAATAATAAAACGACAGCTAGTACAGCCAGAACCAGCCCAAATAGTTGGTGGCATGGGACCGTTTTCTATGAAATATATATCGCTAGTTTTCAAGATAGTAATGACGATGGAATTGGCGATTTCAGAGGCTTGACCAGTCGATTAGATTATCTACAAGAGCTTGGTATTACAGGACTGTGGATTACCCCATTTTATCCATCACCCAAAGTAGACAATGGTTACGATGTTTCTGATTATTGTGATGTTGATCCAGATTTTGGTTCGTTAGCCGATTTTGATCGTTTTATCAAAGAAGCGCACAAACGCGGTATAAAAGTGATTATCGATGTTGTACTCAATCATGTATCAACAGAGCATGAGTGGTTTAAAGAAGCCGTTTCAAGCTTAGATAACAAATACCGTGATTATTTTATTTTTAAGGATAAGCATAAAACCAATAACTGGGAGTCTTTTTTCGGTGGTTCATCATGGGAAAAAGACCCTTTTGGACAATACTATTATCATAAGTTTTCTGTAGAACAAGCTGATTTGAATTGGCAAAATCCGGCCGTTAAAAATGAAATGGTTGAGATGCTGAAATTTTGGCTTAACCGAGGTGTAGATGGGTTTCGTTTAGACGTTATTAACTTTCTATCTTGCAGCGGTATTGATAAGGATAATCCTGTGGGCAGCAATAACTTGCAGATTCACCTTAACGATATCGATCAAGACGGAATATTTACCTGTATAGCCGACATTTGTAGCGCAGTGCGAGAACACAGCTCTTCTCTTAATAAAGAATGTTTTTTAGTCGGCGAAATTGGTCATGACAAACTAGAAAAGCTAGCTCCTTATCAACGAGATGACTTACTTGATGTTGTGTTCAATTTTAACTTAGGCTCAATAGAAAAATTTGATATTGATGATGTTTATCAACAGCTATTCGATATGGATAAACAGCTTTCAGGCTTGCCCACCTTATTTTTTAATAGTCACGATATGCCAAGATCAATGAGTCGGCTTTGCAATG
Source organism: uncultured Gammaproteobacteria bacterium (assembly GCA_942490545.1). Taxonomy (GTDB): domain Bacteria; phylum Pseudomonadota; class Gammaproteobacteria; order Enterobacterales; family Alteromonadaceae; genus Paraneptunicella. Next base: position 154,400 of record CALNXX010000016.1, read on the forward strand.
ATGACATTGACCAAGCTCAAGCACTGGCGGCACTTGTGCTTACATTAAAGGGCGTGAGTTTTTTATATTTTGGCGAAGAAATCGGTATGCCGGATTATTTAGCAAAAACGGTAAATGATTTACGTGATGTGCAGGCCAGCAATCACTTAAAACTGGCTTTAGAACAAGGAGATAATCAAGCAGAGGCATTTGAAAAAGCAAAACAAAAATCCAGAGATAAATCTCGTTTATTTATGCAATGGAATGAGCAACGTTATTCAGGGTTTACCGCTGGTTCGCCATGGATTGCTGGCAATACGGTTATTGAAAATCAACCAAATGTTGAACAACAAATAAGTGAAAGCAACAGCCTATGGCATTGGTATCGTAAATTAATTGCGTTACGAAGCGACATTAATGCATTGAGTTATGGTGACTACGAAGCATTAACCCTAGACGATAAATTATTGTCTATCTCACGTCGCTGGAATGAAGAGGTTATTCATATCCTAATAAACTTCGATAGGGTTCAAAAAACCATTAACTTCAATAAACATCATGAAATTTTAGCCAGTAAAGGATTCTTTCTGAACAAGACCGACTGCTTATTGCCTTATGGTGTTTTAATCACAAGAGAAATTTAAAATGTTTGTAAACGATATGAACACAATCCCCATTATTACACCAAAGTTGCGCAAAAATTCATTGTGATAATGCTATAAATTATCCTGATTACCCACTTTGTTCATCCTGCCTCAAGATCAGACTCGCGGCACCTCTATTTATGAGGGCTAAAGAGGAGTTTGACAAGTAATGATAAAGTCAAAAATTTGCCAGATGCCTCTGGAGACAACTGTTTCTCTGGGATGGCTGCACAATGGCTGAGTTAAGTAGGTAATCAGGTAAATTATTGAATTTTAGCAATATAGAAAACTTTCTTATCTCATTGTAATCGATGGTTAGTTCTCAAATTCCTTCTTTGCGCCATTAGTCATTATTTTGAGGTATAAGTTTGGGAAAAGAGTATGGAGCCAATAGGCAATTTTCGATACTTTTCCTAATCGTAAAGTCGATTTACGTTTACCAACGGCAGATAAAATAGCATGGGCTGCAGCTCCTGGCGAAAGTTGCTCTCCACTGGTACTTTTTTTCATGGCACCAGGAGAAGAAATCCCCTTGTTAACTTTGGCTTGAAGCTCTGGCCGGGATTTCACAAATGAGGGTGAAACAACCAACACGGATACGCCATCATCAGCGACTTCTGCGGACAATGATTGAAAGAAACCCTCCATCGCATGCTTACTTGCAGCATAGGCCGAACGACCATACAAAGGGGCAAATCCCGCTACACTAGAAATGGCCACAATTTGCCCCTGGCTTTGTTTTAGATGGGGCAAAGCAAGCCGGGAAATATTAACACTGCCAGTAAAGTTAACGGCCATGATGGTATCGAATAGTGCTTCACTGGTATCGGCAAACTTACTCATGTGAGTAATGCCAGCATTATTAAATAAGATATCAATGCTGCCAAACTCGTTAACAATACGCTTTATGGCTTGCTGTAGTTGAACCGAATCCGTGATGTCCACAGCCAATGGCAACAGGTTATTACTTTGCTGTAAATTATCTATATTGAGATCGAGAGCGGCTACTTTTGCGCCAGCTGAAAGCAATTGCTGAATTAAGGCCGAAGCCAATCCGCCAGCGCCTCCTGTAATCACAACAATTTTATTGTTAAACGGCGTTAACATTCTCAAACTCCTGTAACTGCCTGATATTAGAAAGCACGACCATGCAAGTAATTGAACTAAAAACAATAATGCCGGCAACCACTTGTAACGCGATCATGGGTGTGAAGGATTGTGCTAAAAAGCCAGCACCAACTCCGCTTGCCGCAGGAATAAATTGGCTGATTATGCTGTAAAAACTCATGATCCTTCCTCGATGCTCGTCAGCTGAATAGGCTTGTAACCCTGCTACAATAAAGCTAATAGCAATGCCGCCACAGATGGACGCCAAGACAAGAACAACAACAGATAGGGCGAGGCTATCTTCTATGCTCAAGTACGCCAAACCAGCACCAGCAAACGCGATAGCGACCATTGTATTAATGCCTATTCTGCCCTTATTTTTCAACCACATTGCGGATAAGCCACCCACAATGAGAGAAAATGCAATTAAGCTAAGATATTTGCCTTGATCGGTCTCATTAAGTTGTAGCATTTGTTCTGCGATGGTTGGCAAAATTACTTGCATAGGGCCCATGAGCAAATAAGTAATCATTGCCAACAATAATAATGGTTTTAGAAATTCAGATTGCTTCACAAAAAGCAGGCTGTTTTTGATTTCCTGAATGGTTTTTTCTGCGGGCTTTGCTTTAAATTTAAAGCGCAGTGGTAATAACAGAGTACTAGAAACCAAGAATAATGCAGCGGCAGTAATCAGCACGCTTTCCCAGTCAAAATTCACCTTTATTTGTTTCAGTAGCATTGGTGCTAAACCAAATCCGGTCATTACCATTAAATTTAACGCAATGGACGCGCCAGTTAGTTTTGAGGGCTTGACGTAAAAAGGCAGAGTCGCAAACCGGGCAGGAGCAACAAAAGACCAACCTATACCGGAAAAAAAGGCTGCCACCAACAACAATATCCGTTGGTTGTCGGGGGTGGCAGAAAATGCCAAGTGTAGTAACAACAAGCTGACAAAATAACTGTTTTGGGCAATTAGAATGACTCTTCTGGGGGAATAGCGATCGCAATAAACCCCGGCAAACCAACCCAAAATAAGGGGAGGACCAAAACACAATCCATACCCAATTCCCGCTAGGGCATGAGAATCAAACCATTCCAACGCCAGAAAAATCACGCTGTAGTTCACGATATGGCCCGCAATAAATGCTAGCAAGCACGAGAGCAGATAAGTGAGTAATGGTAGATTGAACTTCCCCTTTGGCATGTTCTCTATTCACTCTTGGCTTTATTGGTTTGCAATCGAATTAACGTCGGTTGAGCGTCTTCAATATGCCAACTCGGGAAGCTGGAGTTAGATGTATAAACGTCGCCATTAGGGGCAAACTCAACATCACGAGTAAACGTCACGCGTTTAGGCATCGGATAGTGCGCCCAATTGGCCGAATCGATATCGTAGCTATATAAGGCATCCGAGGTATTGCCATTTACCCAAACAATGTCCCGTTTTTTGTCTACATTCAGGGAGTAGGGCGTTTCACTACCGATAGGTTTCACCGGCATGGGGTAGTTGGTAAAGGTTTCATTAACCGGATCGAATTTTACAATCATGGATTCGGGAAATGCCGCTATCCATAAATTGCCTTTAGAATCAGAACGTAATCGACGAGGTCCTAAAAAGGGTGTGTCGTAGAGGGTTATTTCTTGGGTTTTAGCATCAATTTTGCCAATTGAGTCTGCATGTAAACGTGCAAACCACACATCGCCATTAGGTGTGATATCTATGCCATAAGGTAAAGGGACACCGGTAGATTGTTCGTCAATAGAAAACCAATTTGCTAAGGGTAAACCCCAATCCATCAGTTTTAAAATAAAGCCCATGCCGCTAACTGTTAAGCTTTCGCGGATGCCACGGCTAGGTAAATCAAACATGCTAAAGGATTGGGTTTTGCGATCGAACATCGCCACTTGATTAGATAGCGCCATAGTAAACCAAACTCGATCTTGCTGATCTATGCGCACCGTGTGGGGGTAGTAACCATCATCCATTTGGTGATTGGTGAATTCTTTTGTAACCGGATCAAATTCAACCAAGCGTTGCTGATAAGACGTGGTAATGAAAATGTGCCCGTCTTTTGCCGACTCAGCGAAAGAGTGGATCCCCGAAAAAGCCTCATGTTTAGGAAAAGAACTTAAGCGCTTACCCATTAAACCGCCGTGCTTATCGAAGGACTCACGCTTTAATTTGTAGACCTCATATTTACCGGTTTTGGGGTCAACTTCATAAAGTCTGTCTTGTAGGTTATCCCCTACATAAACCAGGCCATTGGAGTGAAATAACAAATCATGCATTTGAGAAAACGCATCACCAATTGGCCACTCGGTGATATGAGCGTTTGCCAAGTAAGGGTCCCACGGTGTGGCTTCAGGAATTAAAGTGGGATTTTGGTATAAACGACCATAATCTTCAAAAAGCAATTTAGGCAGTTTTTCTTGTGCTTCATTATGCAAACGAGAGCCGTAACCCACCATGCGGTAAATCACTTCATTCCAGTTTTCTTCGGGTCGAGGCCGACGGAAAAAGTGTGAACCTTGCTGGTGGCAAAAGCCACACTGCATGACGTAATGTTTTTTTAAATCTTCATCGTTGTCTAAATTAAGCTCGGCCAGCCAAGCATTTGCTGGTCGAGATTCTGCCAATGCTAATGGGTCGGTAATGCGAGCCATTGCAATAGACTTATTTTCGTTTTCACCCAATTCAAAGGTAATGTCCTGATGATCTGGCTTACGTAAACGAATTCGTAATGTTTGGTTCGGATAAGTATCAAAGGTTACTTGACCATGAGCATCTGTAAATTGCGTGTAAGAGGCGTCGGAATGATTAACAATCCCTGGTGGTGGATAACCTGAATCGGAAATATCCAAGGTGTGACCTACGGTAGGGGTTTGCATCACCATTACATTTGAAAGCGGTTTACCGTGGCTATCTGAAACCGTAATTGTGTTAGCGGCATGAGCCGATGCTAAGAAAAGGGTCGCTTGTGGTAAGCATAATCCCAGAGCCAAAAAACGAAGGATTCTATTCATGCTTGTTCCTCTTGCTTATGTTTTAAAAACGCGTTCAGTGCTTCCGACGTGCTGTACTGTGGTTGATATTCAAAACTGGTTTTTAACTTGGTGTTGTCCAGTACCGGTCGATACTTAATAAATTTGGTTTGCTCAGGACCGTATTGCGTTAAACCTAAGGGCTTGGCGACGGACAATATTGTCTTAATTAACAACTCGGGAAGGGCAATGTAAAACTTACCTAAACGCTGAGCAATTTGCTTCATGGTAAGAATGCCATCACCAGCCATATTAAATTGGCCAGTTACGTCTGTTTGCAGTCCTTCAATAATAAAATTCACGACATCTTCAGACCAAATAAAATTAAAAGGTCCGGGATAGCCAAGTAAGCCGGTTAACACTTTTTGGCGAAATAGGTTAACCACTGGCCCTTCAAAATTAGGTCCGAGAATGGCCCCTGGGCGAAATACAATTTGCTTAAGGCTTGGATGTTGCTCACGATATTGCGCCATTAAGGCTTCAATTTCAGCTTTATGGGCAGAGTAAAAATAATCGTTGTTTCCACGAGTCGGTCGAGATTCCACAATAATATCTTTATTTTCTGGATAATAGCCGTAAGCCGCACCACTAGTGGTAACAATGAACTTTTGTACACCCGTTTTTATACTGGCCTCAAGTAAATTTGTGGTCGCGACTACATCAATTTCATAAGCCATTTCTCTCGTTAAAGTGGCCGAAATTTGGAGTACGGAAGCCAGATGCACAATTTGATCAGGTGAAATACTTTCAACCCAATCAATAAATGCAAGATCTCTTAAATCAAATTCTTGGTACTTAAGGTTCTCAGAATTGCTAAACGGGCTTGTCTTGATGTCGGTGGCGTAAACTGTTGTAGTGTTATCTTGTAGTAACTTCTCTACCAAGCGACGACCTAGACTACCGGCAGCACCGGTTATTAAAATTTTCATGGGTGTGTCTCTTCTGCTGAATTCGTGGGTGAGTTACTCCAACGGCTTAATATGGCTGCAATTAATAGCCCTGAAACAATATGCCATGTGCCCCAAAACGCGCTAACCAATGCCATACCAGCCTCGCCATTAAATTGTGTAAAGACAATGGCAATAGCTAAAGCAGAGTTTTGCATACCTACTTCAATGGTTGTGGCTTTAATATCTCTAGTATTCAACTTGGCATATTTACCAGCGGAAAAGCCTAATAAATATGCGATAGCATTGTGTATAAGCACCACTGAGAAAATAAGGCCAAAGTGAGACATGAAAGCCTCTTGATTGCGATAAATGGCAATGGCAATAAAAGCAGTAAGGGCTAATAGGCTGGTGACTTTTAAAATATGGTGTAGTGTTTTTGAAAAGGATGGCCATTTATGTTGGATGAATAACCCCAGCATCAAAGGCACCGCGAGTACCACTAACAGATTAACAAAGAGTGCCGTGCCGCTGACATCAATGGATTTAATAAGTGCCGCCGTATCAGGATTTACTTGAGACCAAAATACAAAATTGATGGGCAACATAAAGGTTGCAATGGAACTCGCCGCCGCTGTCATTGAAATAGAGAGGGCAGTATTGCCTTTGGATAAGTGAGTGACAAAGTTGGAAATAGCACCGCCTGGGCAAGAGGATACCAAAATCATGCCTAACTCAATGCCAGCATTAAGATCTAATACTAGCGTTAATCCTGTGGTCACTGCTGGTAAAGCGATAAATTGCGCCGAAAGCCCAGCAATAATTGCCTTGGGCATCTTTAAAATGGCTTTAAAATCACGCCAATGGATATCCAAAGCCACGCCCAATATCATACTGGCTAACACAATGTTTAAAATCCACTGTGTATTGGCGTTGTAGTAAACTGCACCTACTTCCATAAATACTTTTCTAGCTGTGATTATTGTCCATTAATGTAGGTTATCTAGCATTCAAAGTCATGACATTAGATGCCAAGATTAAAGGAAGTAAAGTCGTTGAAAATCAATTTTTCCGGCTCTAGCCCTTTTGAACTTCGTTTGGCATGTTGCGATATTGTCTTGGAGTTTTGCCTGTCCAGCGTTTGAAGGCACGTTGAAAGGCGCTTTGTTCGGAGAAACCCAACATTTGGGTAATGTACACAATTTTAGTATTGGTATTGCGTAAATAGCTTAAAGAAAGATCTTTTCGAATAGAGTCGATTAAACCTGAAAAGGTGAGATCGTGTTCGCTCAATTTTCTTTGTAACGTGCGTACACTAACGTGTAAGTTTTTAGCGGCGTCTTCTATTTCAGGTACACCAATAGGAAGATGGTTAGTAATAAATTTAGTGACACTTTCCACAGGACGCCTTTCTGCTAATCGATTCAATAGGCCATTGGCGTGTTGGCACAGTAGTTCGTGAATTTCAGGGTCGTGTTTGTTAAAAGGGATCTCGGCAAAACTTTGATCTATTTTAATGCCATGATAATCACAATTAAAACGGACCTCGCAATCAAAATAGTCTTCGAATTGCTGTACGTTGGATTGGCACGAATGACTAAAATAAATGCTCAGAGGGTTTGCTCGTCGGCTACTTAATTTACGTGCCATTGAGGTCCAGCCGGTAATGATTTCTTCAACCGTATGATGACTACAATGGTAGGCGGGCATCCATTTTAATATTAATTCGTTATTTTCTGATTCCTGCAGTGGCGTTCCCATATTGCCAACCAAGCTTTGATATTGCCGTTGTTTTTCCATTGCCGCCTTTACCGAAGCGGCGGTGAAGGCGATATAACCCAGTACGCCCCAACGGTCAGGTTCAATCACTTGTCCAAATTCAAAACCAATGCTCTTGTTGTTTAAATGCCTTTCCGCAAAATTGTATAGCGACTCATAAACCGATGTGTCGATAAGTTCACCGGACTGACTAAGCTGCTGTTCGGAACATCCCACATGTGCCAAAACCTGATCGCGCGGCAACCCCTTTTCTGACAAGTTGTTCACAAGCGATCGTAATGTATCCAGCGCAATTTTGGGCATAGGTGACCTTATCTATTAGACGTGCCAAAGTTGGAATGCAGAGCTACAATAACATTGATTAAATGTCTATTTTATAGTGATTTTGTTTGGCCTCAGTCTGATATAACACAGGCAAAAAGAACTGTAAACTGCTCACTTCCTCCACTTGATGTCGCAACCATTGCGCCAGCTTTTCTGGTGGGAACATGTAATGGCGAATAAAATAATTAATGATTGGGCCCACTAAAGGCCAGTCAGAACCAATAATACTGTGTACGTAATATTGAGTGCCTTTGTCCCCTGCGACGTCTCTGAACACGTACTCATGGTGAATGACTCCAAAATTCAGGCCTGCGACTTCTGGGCTTACTTTCATGCCTGTTGTGGTAAATTCAATTACTCTACCCGCACCTTTACTGGTATAGGGGCCAAACCATTCGAAACGCGATATTAAAGCGCCTTCACCCATACCTGGTTGACCATTTGTTGCTGGTTCTTTTACGGTAATATTACCGTGCTCGGTTGGATGAAATAAATGATAAAGCGGGTAAGTGGTGCCATTAAGGTTAACGTTTGCAATCGGTAAGTTCTGATAAAACCAAGCAATCATTTTTGGTTCGATATTGCGTAAAAATAAATGCTCAATTTCAATCTTAAGTCGCCCATCATCTAGGATTTCATAGGTTACTTTTGCTTGAGTGTAATCCGGTAGCGTCCAAGGAAGTAGTCTAGGTGGATCTTTGGTTTCAGATGAATATGTAACCACCTTAATGCCGATAATAATCAGCACTATTAGAAGAATTGACTTAGTTATTAGCTTCATAACCACCTTAATTGGACGTGTTATTCATCTGCATATCTCTTAAAGAACAATGAACAGTAGCCAGTCTATCTTAACTGGCTACCTTACTTTTAGTCTCAATTACTTTAAGTTGTCATCATATCTTGCATTAATGACGTTAAGTCTCGTTAGTCTTCATAAACTGCGAGCGCATTAAAAGCGATAATCTAATTGCAAGGACACACTACGGCCTTGTTCAACCCATACCCCATAAAACCCAGGTCCAATTAATGGCATATCGGTAGAATAGTTTATGGTGGTTTCGTTGGTCAGGTTTTTAGCCAACAGAGCAATCTGCCATTCTCCCGCAGAATCGAGTAAAGCCAAGCGAGCATTAATTTTAGTATAGGCGTCTTGTTGCGTAAACGGATTGAGATCTGAATTAGTGTAGTAATCCGATTTATATATCACATCTAAATTAGCCTTAAAGTCAGCAGATTCGCTTAACTCGGTGTAGTACTCGATATTTAAGCTGCCTGAAAATTTAGGTGCAAAAGCGTTGGTTTTTCCAGAAAGATCACAAGATATACCATTGGCCTCAACATGACTGGGCACTTGAGAAACGCTGCTAAAACACTTTGCGCCGGTAAAATCGTCCCATTCAAAATCCAACCAACCCAAACTACCACTGAGCAACCAATCGTCAGCTAAGCGCCACCTGCCATCTAGCTCTAAACCAACGGATGAGGCTTCGCTGCCATTTTCTACAAAAAAGCCCGTACTACCATCAAATACAGAAGTTTGTAGATCCTCAAAATCCATCGAAAACAATGCTAAATTTACATCCGCATCGCCATTCAATAAGGTCAGTTTGGCACCTAATTCATAAGCGGTAACCTGTTCATCATTAAACTCAAAATCTAGTGGCGTATTAGCTCGGGAATCAAATCCGCCCGCTTTTGCACCCGTTGAAATAGCAGCATAAAACATGGCATCTTTTAGTTTATATTTTAGGTTTATTGATGGCGTAAAACTATTTTCAGAACGGCTTGCTGAAATGTCGTGATCCAGCAAGTTCTGGCTGGCTAGCACAACAGCAGAATATATTGGTCCGGGTAAACCATTTGGAAAGGAATCAGCAATGACTGGTGCTTGAATTAGTGGCATATCCACTACTTTGGTGCGCGTAGCAGGATCAACAGCAAATAAACGTCTGGAGCCGTCCTTATCTTCTGAAGAATAGCGCAGACCTAACGTAGCTTGCCAGTGATCGGATAACTCATAATCAAGTTGGGCAAATACTGCAAGTGTGTCGGAATCGACACTGAATTCACGGTCGCCGATTACCGCCAAAGGATATACTAAGTAATCTTCTTCATAATCTAACGACGAAGTTTGGTAATACACTCCCGCAATATAATTAAAGCGTCCATCGAAGGAGGAAGTTAAGCGTAATTCTTGGCTTAATTGCGTAAAATTTTCATCACCACGTACTCGGAATACTAAAGGCAATGCACTATGATCGCCATCATCGGCTTGTTCCACTGAATAGTCTTGCCATGCAGTAATTGAGGTGAGTGTGGTATTACCAAAATCGACTTCTGCATTCAGGGTCAAATGGTCGGCGTTAAAATCGACTTTTTCTTGTTCGCCTAGCTGAGGGTTGGCCTTGTGGGTATTATCGTCAATGGTAATGTCTTGCAGCACACCCAAAATAGGAGCACCACTGCCAGCTATAGCAGGTTCAACAAAAGCTTGGCTATTTGTAAAACCGTCAGCTTTGTCTTGATCATGTTGCGCCGTAAAAATCACATTTACGTTGTCACTTGGCTGCCATGCTAAGGTTAAACGGCCTAAAATGGTATCGCGAGAGACTTCATCTTGGCCACTTAATGAATTGTGTAAATATCCACCTTCGTCTACCCATTTTAATGCTAATCGTGCACTTAAATTATCCGTTAATCCATTAGAAATGGCGCCTTCTAGTGTGGTGGAATCAAAGTTAGAGTTATAGCCGATATTTAAATATCCACTCAAATCATCGGTGGGTTTAGCGTTAGTTATATTCAACGCGCCGGCGGTGGTGTTTTTTCCAAATAAAGCACTTTGGGGCCCACGCAATACTTCAACTCGTTCCAAATCCAAAAAGGTGCTGCGCATTAAGTGCGCTCGGCCTCGGTATACGCCATCAACAAAAGTACCAACGGTTTGTTCAAACCCCTGATTTGGCCCTGAACCAAGGCCACGCATAAACACATTAAAACCCTGGGAGGTTTCGCTTACGGTGAAATTGGCAATGTAGCTGGAAAGCTGCTCGGCGTCTGAGATATTCGATTCCAGTAATTTGTTTTGATCGAGTGCGCTCATGGATATGGGCACTTCTTTGACATTTTGAACCCGTTTTTGGGCGGTGACCATAATTACTTCTAGTCCCAAATCTTGCTCTGTATTCGAAATCTTCTGAGCGAAACTGGTCACGGGAATTGCTGCTGTTAACGCAACAGTTAACGCCAAAGCGACTTTACTAACACTATACTGACTACTACTAAGCATCTTACTACCTTATTTGGCGCTAAAGCGAATTCAGCAATACTCGGAAAGACCGCTATATTTGAACTGCCATAACGTATTAATCGAATTTGCTAAAATCGTTTAAAGAGACACTAATCTATGCTGTGCAAAAAATAGTGACTGTCGATGCCAAGCTGTTGGCACCCAAAGTTAATGAAGTGTAAATGAGTGAATTATTATTCCCGAAGCCAGGTAATACTTACCGAGGAAGAAAAATAGGGGTAAAAAAACAGGGTGAATTGCCCTGTAATCTATCTGTCATTGATAGGGGATTTCCGGTAGAATCCGCGTCTGCAATTTTGGTGTTAAAAAGACCGTCGTTAATCACGTAAAACGGAAGAAACAAAGCTTTTATGTTCGAAATAAATCCAATACAAAATAGTTTGGCAGATATCCGGGAGCGCACCGAGCTTCTTAGGGGGTACCTTTGACTACGATCTGAAAGTTGAAAGACTAGAAGAAGTATGTCGAGAGTTAGAAATGCCCGATGTCTGGAATCAGCCAGAACGTGCCCAATCCCTAGGCAAAGAAAAAGTGGCGTTAGACAAGGTCGTCAAAACCATTCAAATTCTGAATCAAGGCACGGAAGATGTTGAAGGTTTACTTGAACTTGCTGTGGAAGCAGAAGACGAAGATACCTTCAACGAAGCGCAACAAGAACTGGATGATCTGCTACAACAACTGGAAGACCTAGAGTTTCATAGAATGTTTTCTGGTCCTAATGATAGCAATGACTGTTATCTGGATATTCAGTCAGGTTCTGGTGGCACAGAGGCACAAGATTGGGCCAATATGCTATTGAGAATGTTTTTGCGTTGGGGTGAAGAACACAATTTTAAAACCGAACTTATTGAAGTGTCGGATGGCGAAGTAGCCGGTATTAAATCGGCCACCATTCGTTTTGGTGGTGAATATGCCTTTGGTTGGTTACGTACCGAAACCGGAGTGCATCGTTTAGTGCGTAAATCACCCTTTGATTCTGGTAGCCGTCGTCATACTTCATTTGCATCCGCATTTGTTTATCCTGAAGTAGATGACGATATCGAAATTGACATTAATCCGGCTGAATTGCGCATTGATACCTATCGTGCATCAGGGGCGGGTGGTCAGCACGTAAACCGAACCGACTCTGCGGTACGTATTACCCATTTGCCAACCAACACGGTGGTGCAATGCCAAAACGAACGCTCGCAGCATAAAAACAAAGATCAAGCCATGAAACAGCTAAAAGCCAAGCTGTATGAATTGGAAATGAAAAAACAACTGGACGAAAAACAAGCGATGGAAGACAGTAAGTCCGATATCGGTTGGGGCAGTCAAATACGTTCATACGTGTTAGACGATTCCCGAATAAAAGATTTGCGCACAGGGGTAGAAACCCGCAATACGCAAGCCGTTCTCGACGGCGATTTGGACAAATTTATTCAAGCCAGTTTGAAATCTGGACTTTAAGTAGGAAAAACCATGACCCAGCAAGTAGATGAAAACAAATTAATCGCTGAACGCCGTGCAAAACTGGAAGAAATCCGCAAAGAATGTAAGGCCAATGCACATCCTAACGGCTTTCGCCGTGAACACTATAGCGCTGATCTACAGGCAGAGTTTGGTGAATTCGACAAAGAGCAACTCATAGAGAAGTCAATTCGCGTGAGTGTGGCTGGTCGCATCATGGCTAAACGTGGTCCATTCCTAGTATTACAAGACATGAAAGGTCGCATTCAGGCCTATGCAGCCAAAGACGTACAAAAAGACTTAAAAGCCCGTTACGGCAACCTCGATACGGGTGACATTATTGGCGTAACAGGCAATCTGAATAAATCCGGGAAAGGCGACTTGTACGTCAATATGGAACAGTACGAGTTACTGACCAAATCATTGCGTCCATTACCTGAAAAATTCCATGGCTTGGCAGACCAAGAAACGAAATATCGCCAACGCTATGTTGACCTGATTATTAATCAGCAAACCCGCGATACCTTTATCATGCGCAGCAAAATTGTAGAAGGTATTCGCCACTATCTATCCAAAAAAGACTTTATGGAAGTCGAAACCCCCATGTTGCAAGTGATACCGGGTGGAGCGACAGCCAAACCGTTTGCAACACATCACAATGCCATGGACATCGATATGTATCTGCGTATCGCACCAGAGCTATACTTAAAGCGTTTGGTTGTGGGTGGTTTTGAGCGTGTTTTCGAAATTAACCGAAACTTCCGCAACGAAGGCCTATCAACCCGTCATAATCCAGAATTCACCATGATCGAATGGTATCAAGCCTATGCCGATTACCGCGATTTAATGGATTTGACCGAAGACATGTTGCGCACGTTAGCACTAGACGTATTGGGCACCACAACCATCATCAATACGGAAAAAGATGCAGATGGAGAAGTACTAAAAAGTACCGAATACGATTTAAGCAAGCCCTTTGCGCGTATGACAATGGCTGAGTCTATTTTGAAATACCACCCAGCAGCAGATGCCAACGTAATAAACGATGCTGAAAACAACTTGGAAGGGCTGAAAGCTTTAGCTAAGTCTCTGCATATAAAAGAGCCGGAAGTTGACGGTATTTGGGGGCCGGGTAAATACCTGACAGAAATATTCGAAGCAGTAGCGGAAGAAGAGTTAATTCAACCGACCTTTATTACAGCTTACCCGTGGGAAGTTTCACCACTAGCTCGCCGTAGTGACGACAGTACATTCGTTACCGACCGTTTCGAGTTTTTCGTAGGTGGGCGTGAACTAGCCAATGGTTTCTCGGAGCTTAACGATGCCGAAGACCAAAAAGCACGTTTCAACAAACAAGTGCAAGAAAAAGACGCCGGCGACGAAGAAGCCATGCACTTCGATGAAGACTACATTCGTGCTCTAGAATACGGACTACCGCCTACAGCGGGTGAGGGCATTGGTATCGACCGCTTGGTCATGCTATTTAGCGACTCATCCACCATTAAAGACGTTATATTATTCCCGCATATGAAGCCAGAAGGCGCTGCGGAATAAAGTAAAACCCCACAATACAACTAACTCAAACAACTTCACCCGGGCAACAAAAAATGCTCGGGTGAGTTGTTGGAACATAAAGCAGCAAACCCAACCTTGCTATCCCTGCGAAAGTCGGGAATCACCAACACCAACCTAAATACATCCTGTCATCCCGGGCGACGAAGGAGACCCGGGACCCATTGTAAAAACCACAGGTGTTAATCAACCAATCGAAAATAACTTCAACGCCAGTTCATTGATTAAATGGGTCCCCACATTCGTGAGGACGACATTGGAGGCGAGCATCCTAGACTTAAGTGTGAAAATTTAAACTAACTCCCGTCATTTTTGCTTACTCCTGTCATCCCGGGCGACGAAGGAGACCTGGGACCCATAGTAAAAACCACAGGTGTTAATCAACCAATCGAAAATAACTTCAACGCCAGTTCATTGATTAAATGGGTCCCCACATTCGTGAGGACGACAGTGGAGGCGAACATCCTAGACTTAAGTGTGAAAATTTAAACTAAGTCCCGTCATTTTTGCTTACTCCTGTCATCCCGGGCGACGAAGGAGACCTGGGACCCATTGTAAAAATCACAGATGTTAATCAACCAACCGAAAATAACTTCAACGCTAGTTCATTGATTAAATGGGTCCCCACATTCGTGAGGACGACAGTGGAGGCGAACATCCTAGACTTAAGTGTGAAAATTTAAACTAAGTCCCGTCATTTTTGCTTACTCCTGTCATCCCGGGCGACGAAGGAGACCCGGGACCCATTGTAAAAAAGCTGGTACAACAAACAGTAGTTAATCAAACGCCCATCATCCCTGCGGAAGTCGGGAACCACCAACACCCAACTATCTTCATCATGTCATCCAGTGCTATTTAGGAAAACCCAAGCGGCCAAAAATTGGTTGCATTATAGGGTTGCTAAATACCCATATAGGGGTGTTGAATTGATGTCAATTTGAGTACAATCTTTCAATAAGAGAAGCGGAACACAAAGTAGCCGCCAGTTTTAAAATTTAAGAGAAACTTTATGAAACGGATATTATTTTTCATTCTTATTGTCACATCCTTTTATTCCAATGCAGAATCTTGCATAACGTTTGATGACGAAAAGTTTTGTAAGGCATGGGCTGGTAAAGTTGGAGAGTTCATCTCTTTTGAATACGTACGCAAGGAAGAGTCAGTTCAACATTGGACTAAAATGCTCGCCTTTAGAGCCTATAAAATTGAATCGGATTTGGATACAGAGTTGTCAGCTTATATGAACAGCATCAAATCCACCGCAGCAATGAAGCCAGACATATTAACGCCAGAAAAAAGCAAATATGAAGATGAAGTCATCGTAGTTTCATTACTAATATCACCTAACAGAGCCTATTATGAGCATGTTATACACCGGATTTACAGGGATTCAAACAGAGTATATTCAGGCTTTTTCTCATTTAGAATGCCCTATGCTGCACAAGCGAATTTCAATGTAATCGCCCAGAATAGAAACACATGGATAAAACAACTAATGGCAATGGACTTTAAAAAATACATGAGTAAATCGCCTTCAAAACCTAAATAGAATTAATGGATTTCCTGTGCGAGGATGACCCTTCGGCTCCGCTCAGGGACCGGCCTTCGGCTTCGCTCGGAGACCGTTAAGACATAAACCGTTCATTGAGCGTAGTCGAAATGCATTCAAATCCATGTCATCCCGGGCGACGCAGGAGACCCGGGACCCATTGTAAAACCCACCGATGTATCTAATCCATCGAAAGCGAATTTAACATTGGTTCATTGAATAAATGGATCCCCACATTCGTGAGGACGACAGTGGGGGGGCATTGAGCACAATAGAAATGCACTCATTCGTGTCATCCCGGGCGACAAAAAATGCTCGGGTGAGTTGTTGGGGTATAAAACAGTAAATCCAACCTCATTATCCCTGCGGAAGTAGGGAACAACCAACACCAACCTAACTACATCATGTCATCCCGTGCGACGAAGGAGACCCGGGACCCATTGTAAAAACCACAGATGTTAATCAATCAACCGAAAGTAACTTCAACATTGGTTCATTGAATAAATGGATCTTCGCGTCCGTGAGGACGACCCATCGACTTCGCTCAGAGATCGTGTTTTTAATGAGTTCCACTAAGAAATAAACCGGCCATTGAGCGCAGTCGAAATGCTTTCAACCATGTCATCCCGGGCGACGAAGGAGACCCGGGACCCATTGTAAAAACCACAGATGTTAATCAACCAATCGAAAATAACTTCAACGCCAGTTCATTGATTAAATGGATCCCCACATTCGTGAGGACGACAGTGGGGGGTCATTGAGCACAATAGAAATGCACTCATTCGTGTCATCCCGGGCGACGAAGGAGACCCGGGACCCATTGTAAAAACCACAGATGTTAATCAACCAACCGAAAATAACGTCAACGCCAGTTCATTGAGTACATGGGTCCCCACTTTCGTGAGGACGACACATCGACTTCGCTCAGAGATCGTGTTTTTAATGAGTTCCACTAAGAAATAAACCGGCCATTGAGCGCAGTCGAAATGCATTCAAATCCATGTCATCCCGGGCAACAAAAAATGCTCGGGTGAGTTGTTGGGGTATAAAACAGTAAATCCAACCTCATTATCCCTGCGGAAGTAGGGAACAACCAACACCAACCTAACTACATCATGTCATCCCGTGCGACGAAGGAGACCCGGGACCCATTGTAAAAACCACAGATGTTAATCAACCAACCGAAAGTAACGTCAACGCCAGTTCATTGATTACATGGATCCCCACTTTCGTGAGGACGACAAGATAAACGGGCACTGCGCCCTAATGCCAGCACACTTTTTCAATCGAGTGCGGTTTTTAACAGGTGGAATCAACACTCCAAGTGCTAACATTCAACCCTGTTTATTCGTCTCGTCCATGAGACTCACCCCTTCGGGGCCAGCCTTCGGCTGTTCACCAAGATTTGTTGGGAACAAATCAGAACAACCGGAGGTTGGCTTGCAACGCAAGTGAACCACATGGACGTGGTTCATCAAAATGTTCCATACATTTTTGTCACGGGCACTGCGCCCTGAGTTTTTTTGCACCGCAGTACCTGTCAAATGCAAGGTGCAGTGGAATTGTTTCACGGGCACTGCGCCCTGAGTTTTTTTGCACCTGCTGAGTCTGCTGCTAGGTCTGCTGCTGAGTCTGTTTCACGGGCACTGCGCCCTAATGCCTGCACTCTCGTTCAACCAGGTGCGGTTTTTGACAGGTGGAATTAACAACCTAAGTGGCAACATCCAACCCTGTTTATTCGTCTCGTCCATGAGACTCACCCCTTCGGGGCCAGCCTTCGGCTGTTCAAAAATGTTCCATACATTTTTGTCACGGGCACTGCGCCCTGAGTTTTTTTGCACCCCCTACAAGAAGTTTATTGAACAAGAGATGGGTGTTTCACGGGCACTGCGCCCTGAGTTTTTTTGCACCCTTATCCCTGAGAATATGGCTAGCGAAATCATTGTTTCACGGGCACTTCGCCCTAATGCCAGCACACTTTTTCAATCGAGTGCGGTTTTTAACAGGTGGAATCAACACTCCAAGTGCTAACATCCAACCCTGTTTATTCGTCTCGTCCATGAGACTCACCCCTTCGGGGCCAGCCTTCGGCTGTTCAAAAATGTTCCATACATTTTTGTCACGGGCACTGCGCCCTGAGTTTTTTTGCACCAACCCTGATCGTCACAGAATTAATGATTACAATGGTTTCACGGGCACTGCGCCCTGAGTTTTTTTGCACCGGATAAAAGCTACGTTGTTTTTTCTTTTTAAAAAGTTTCACGGGCACTGCGCCCTAATGCCAGCACACTTTTTCAATCGAGTGCGGTTTTTAACAGGTGGAGTCTACAACCTAAGTGGCAACATCCAACCCTGTTTATTCGTCTCGTCCATGAGACTCACCCCTTCGGGGCCAGCCTTCGGCTGTTCACCAAGATTTGTTGGGAACAAATCAGAACAACCGGAGGTTGGCTTGCAACGCAAGTGAACCACATGGACGTGGTTCATCAAAATGTTCCATACCTTTTTGTCACGGCCACTTCGCCCTAATGCATATGCAACGAGGCTTTTCGGGATTATGAAAAAGGCTTGAGTGTGTTTCACGGGCACTTCGCCCTAATGCATATGCAACAGAAAGCCTCAAAGAGATTACTTCTGGGCAAATATAGTTTCACGGGCACTTCGCCCTAATGCATATGCAACAGCGGCTTTTTGTAGCCCTTGTTTTTAAAGGGCTGTAGCGCTGCTTTTGCCACCTTGTTTTTCTTCGGTATAAATTCTGGTCCAAAATAATGTATTTTGCAATGTTTCATTTTTCTGAAACCTTTGTATTTGCTGGGTTGTCACCATGTCCGTACGTTTATAAAGCCTTTTAAAATCTGTAACCCTTTCATTTTATTAGTATTCTACACCTTGCTTACAAAACTTCTCTCCATATTCCTTTATCATGGTGATTTTTACTTTTTTATTACTTTTTCAACTATTGTTTACTTGCTACTCGCCATGCTTCAAAACCATCGGTATCCGATCTTATCCAGTCTATTAAACGCTGATTTTGTGCCATTATTCCTGCTTCAACCATGTCATCCCGGGCAACAAAAAATGCTCGGGTGAGTTGTTGGGGTATAAAACAGTAAATCCAACCTCATTATCCCTGCGGAAGTAGGGAACAACCAACACCAACCTAACTACATCATGTCATCCCGTGCGACGAAGGAGACCCGGGACCCATTGTAAAAACCACAGATGTATCTAATCCATCGAAAGCGAATTTAACTTTTGTTGTTTTAATTAAATGGGTCCCCACTTTCGTTAGGACGACAGTGAGGGGGGCATTGAGCATAGTAGAAACACACTCAACCATGTCATCCCGGGCAACAAAAAATGCTCGGGTGAGTTGTTGGGGTATAAAACAGTAAATCCAACCTCATTATCCCTGCGGAAGTAGGGAACAACCAACACCAACCTAACTACATCATGTCATCCCGGGCGACGAAGGAGACCCGGGACCCATTGTAAAGCCCACAGATGTTAATCAATCAACCGAAAGTAACTTCAACATTGGTTCATTGAATAAATGGATCTTCGCGTCCGTGAGGACGACCCATCGACTTCGCTCAGAGATCGTGTTTTTAATGAGTTCCACTAAGAAATAAACCGGTCATTGAGCGCAGTCGAAATGCTTTCAATCATGTCATCCCGGGCGACGAAGGAGACCCGGGACCCATTGTAAAAACCACAGATGTTAATCAACCAACCGAAAATAACTTCAACATTGGTTCATTGAGCATAGTAGAAACACACTCAACCATGTCATCCCGGGCGACGAAGGAGACCCGGGACCCATTGTAAAGCCCACAGATGTTAATCAACCAACCGAAAATAACGTCAACGCCAGTTCATTGATTACATGGGTCCCCACTTTCGTGAGGACGACAAGATAAACGGGCACTGCGCCCTGAGTTTTTTTGCACCGCGCATGGTGGGACTACTTACCGCCAGCAAGGAGTTTCACGGGCACTGCGCCCTGAGTTTTTTTGCACCAAATTCCGCTGGAGATGCCAGCTTAGACTCTAAGTTTCACGGGCACTGCGCCCTGAGTTTTTTTGCACCCCACTAATTACAAAGATATACGGTTGCAGGTAGCGTTTCACGGGCACTTTGCCCTAATGCATATGCAACAGTATTTTTACCCGGCTCATATAAATCAGATAATGAGCTTCACGGGCACTTTGCCCTAATGCATATGCAACAGCGGATTTTTGTAGCCCTTGTTTTTAAAGGGCTGTAGCGCTGCTTTTGCCACCTTGTTTTTCTTCGGTATAAATTCTGGTCCAAAATAATGTATTTTGCAATGTTTCATTTTTCTGAAACCCTTGTATTTGCTGGGTTGTCACCATGTCCGTACGTTTATAAAGCCTTTTAAAATCTGTAACCCTTTCATTTTATTAGTATTTTACACCTTGCTTACAAAACTTCTCTCCATATTCCTTTATCATGGTGATTTTTACTTTTTTATTACTTTTTCAACTATTGTTTACTTGCTACTCGCCATGCTTCAAAACCATCGGTATCCGATCTTATCCAGTCTATTAAACGCTGATTTTGTGCCATTATTCCTGCTTCAACCATGTCATCCCGGGCAACAAAAATGCTCGGGTGAGTTGTTGGGGTATAAAACAGTAAATCCAACCTCATTATCCCTGCGGAAGTAGGGAACAACCAACACCAACCTAACTACATCATGTCATCCCGTGCGACGAAGGAGACCCGGGACCCATTGTAAAAACCACAGGTGTTAATCAACCAACCGAAAGTAACCTCAACATTGGTTCATTGAGCATAGTAGAAACACACTCAACCATGTCATCCCGGGCGACGAAGGAGACCCGGGACCCATTGTAAAAACCACAGATGTTAATCAATCAACCGAAAGTAACTTCAACATTGGTTCATTGAATAAATGGATCTTCGCGTCCGTGAGGACGACCCATCGACTTCGCTCAGAGATCGTGTTTTTAATGAGTTCCACTAAGAAATAAACCGGCCATTGAGCGCAGTCGAAATGCTTTCAATCATGTCATCCCGTGCGACGAAGGAGACCCGGGACCCATTGTAAAAACCACAGATGTTAATCAACCAACTGAAAATAACGTCAACGCCAGTTCATTGATTACATGGGTCCCCACTTTCGTGAGGACGACAAGATAAACGGGCACTGCGCCCTGAGTTTTTTTGCACCTTAGTAGGTAATCATATGACTCCGACACAGATAGTTTCACGGGCACTGCGCCCTGATAGCAGCACACCTTTTCAACTAAGTGCAGTTTTTAACAGGTGGGATCAACATTCCAAGTGCTAACATCCAACCCTGTTTATTCGTCTCGTCCATGAGACTCACCCCTTCGGGGCCAGCCTTCGGCTGTTCACCAAGATTTGTTGGGAACAAATCAGAACAACCGGAGGTTGGCTTGCAACGCAAGTGAACCACATGGACGTGGTTCATCAAAATGTTCCATACATTTTTGTCACGGGCACTGCGCCCTGATGCCTGCACTCTCGTTCAGCCAGGTGCGGTTTTTAACAGGTGGAGTCTACAACCTAAGTGGCAACATCCAACCCTGTTTATTCGTCTCGTCCATGAGACTCACCCCTTCGGGGCCAGCCTTCGGCTGTTCACCAAGATTTGTTGGGAACAAATCAGAACAACCGGAGGTTGGCTTGCAACGCAAGTGAACCACATGGACGTGGTTCATCAAAACGTTCCCTACGTTTTTGTCACGGGCACTCTGCCCTAATGCATATGCAACCAACTTCCATTTTCAAGGTACGTTTTGAAGATAATAGTTTCACGGGCACTGCGCCCTGAGTTTTTTTGCACCGTACCCGGTACGATTGATATTGATTATCAAACCGGTTTCACGGGCACTGCGCCCTAATGCCAGCACACTTTTTCAATCGAGTGCGGTTTTTAACAGGTGGAGTCTACAACCTAAGTGGCAACATCCAACCCTGTTTATTCGTCTCGTCCATGAGACTCACCCCTTCGGGGCCAGCCTTCGGCTGTTCAAAAATGTTCCATACATTTTTGTCACGGGCACTGCGCCCTGAGTTTTTTTACACCTAACCAAAGCGTCCTCTAAGCGCTGCACAATAGTTTCACGGGCACTGCGCCCTGAGTTTTTTGCACCCGTAAAGCTGGAGTTGAGCAAAGTGTTTACAACGTTTCACGGGCACTGCGCCCTGAGTTTTTTTGCACCTGCCATCTGTACAGCCCTTGTTCCGTGGGCGTTGTATTCCTGTTTTGCGCTAGTCTCTGTTTTTTGACCTTTATATACCGAATACACCTAGCCTGAATGCTCTAGATATAAATATAACCACCTGATTTTTAAAGAGCTTTCTTCCAGCGCTAATCATTTTTCGATAAATGACTCATTTTATCTTTATTACTCAATGCATTAGGCATGGTTTTGCCAATATTTTACTTATGAGCACAATAGGTTAGCGGAATTGCCAAAATATCCATCCACTCGTTTCCATTCTAACGTAGTTGAAATCTGTGTTCACGATTAAATTTTTTATTAATAAGGGTGTTTATATTTGCATTAAATAATTCTTGTGCTATCTAACTGTGTTGGTTTTATTTTAGGAAGAGGGATTAAATAGTGGGTTATATCGTTAAGGTTGAGTTTGGAGGTATACAGCGGTTTATTTTTGATGTGCCTAGATTAGCTGTTATGCGCGGGGCGAATGCGTTACTGGGAGATGTTATTCGCAAGGATTTGGTGGTTTTAGCCGTGGAAGCGGGGTGTATCGGACCAAAAGAAAACATTTCTATCACGTCGATATGTGAATTTGATCCCATTAGTAAAGAAGATAATCCTGTTGAAATGTGGAATAAGGGGATTCTTAGTCGAGATGGTGGCCATTTTTATGCGCATTTTTCTGATCAAGAAAAAGCAAACTGTTTTGTTTCTAAGGCTCATCAATTAATCTCTGAGAAGCTCCCGGATATAACGTTTACTCACTCTGTTTTAAATTCTGATGAAACTTTAAAAAAAGATAAAGGACAAACTAAGGGTCATTGTGAATTGCCTGGCGCATATACATTGCCCTCACTATCTGTTTTTCAGCCGTGTGAGTTAAATCATCGAGATATTGCCCAAGCACAAATGAGTAAATCAAGGGAAGATGAGGGTAAATATTGGGTAGCGCAATCGGTTTATCAAAAAAATAAAGTAGGCCGAGCTAAAAGCGAAGATACATCCCATGACACCGCTTCACTCTTACTAAAAAGCATTGATTTATCAGGTGTCGTTAAAGACAAAGCGGGAGAGCTCAATCATTTAGCCGGAGAAGATTATCTCGCCCTAATTGTTGTCGATGGTAACAATATGGGAAATCGGGCCAATGAATTAAAGAAGCAAACACTTTCTGAAAATACCACTCAAATACAGCAGCAAGCCTTTTATGAAAGCTTTTTTTATACTGCTCGATGCGTAATGCGGGCGGCAGTAAAGCAGGCAATTACTGCTACTTTTGATACCTCATTTAAAAAACAGCCGTTCGAGATTTTAATGCTGGGCGGTGACGACTTAATGTTCGCCTGCCAAGCTAAATATGCCTTGCCTTTTGTTAACGCTTTAACTGAACAGCTTAATAAGAAAGAGTACAACTTAGCGGATAACAAACCTGTTTCTGTGGCCTGTGGCGTGGCAATCGCTAAAGCGTCATTGCCTTTTCATCGGTTGCATCATGTGGCGGAAGAGTTACTGAATAGCGCTAAAGTAAAGTGGCGAGGTTTACCCAAAGAGCAACAACAATATTCCACCGTGGATTGGGAAGTCATTACTCAAGCATGGGTGGATGATCCAATTAAAGCTCGTCTGCAAAGTCATGTGCATCGGTTCCAATTGCTCAATGGTATTGAAACATTGCTCACCACGGGAAAACCCTATCTTTGTCAATCTCCTAAAGAAGAGGATGTTTCTTTGGTGGCGATGTTGAAAGCCTCGGATGGTTTGAAAAAAGCGTTTGGGGATGAAGAAAGTGCTAACTCAATATTAAGCGACGATATAAAACCTGCTCGTAGTCAATTACGCCATTTACTGGAAGTGTTACCGCAAGGAAAGTTGGCGGCGAAAAACGCTTGGCTAAAAGTGCCTCTAAGTACGCGGCAGGCAGTGCTAGAAGCCTTGCCGTCTTTTAATTCTGAAAGCTTTCCTTGGCAACCCGTATTGCCTCAGCAATCACCACAGGATTGTTACTTAAGCCATTACGGCGATTTGGTTGAGGTTTTTGAGTTGTGGAATAAAAAACGAAAAATGGATAGGGAAAAAATGGGATTGTCGCATCAGGGCAGTCACAAGGGGGCAGCATAATGAGTCAGATATACGAATTTACAATCGAACTGTTAGAAGATACGCACATAGGAACCGGTGTTGGCAATCATTTAGTTGACAGTTTTAACACCACCGACGAGCAAGGACATCCGGTTATTTGGCGTCAGCACTTAAAAGGCATTTTACGCGAAGCCGCCAATGATTGGGTGGAGCTTGGAAAGCTCTCCGAGCTAGAAGATGACCGGGAAAATTTGGTCAATCAATTATTTGGTGCGCCAAACCAAAATTTGCAACAGGGCTGTTTGACCCTGTATTCAGCTTATATCAAAGACCCCCAAAGCCAATCACCTGAACAATTTTTCATTAATTTGTCTTCTACGGCGCTGGGCAAAAAAACAGACAGAAATAGCGACGGACTATTTAATCGTGCAGCCCAAGAAGGCAGTTTGCGCACTAAACAGTATGTACGTGCGGGTACAAAATTCAGCTGCGAATATCAGCTTTTTGGTGAGCTCTCAGCAGAGGAAGAAGTGCGTTTAAATAATGCCATGCAGCGAATTATAAAACGTATGTATGCCTTGGGCAGCCAGAAAAACCGTGCCACCGGAACCATTAAGATCACCCATAAGGGGTCCAAAGCTCATGAAGATAAAGCCCTTAATTTATCTGCCACTGATGCCACAACGTTTATTAATCTCACCTTGGAAGCGCTAGAGCCATTACGCTTACCAGCCACCAATAAGCCCGGTAATTTAGTCACCACCGAAACCTTCATCGACGGCAATAAGCTATTAGGGGCTTTTGCCAATTGGTGTAAACAACATCAGAAAAATGCGTGTTTTCAAGCCATCATTAACGGGCAAATCAGCTTTGGTTATGCCTATCCCGTTAGTAATTTAAAAGGCGGGGAAAACAATATTAGCTTTCCGTTACCGCAAAGTTATCAAGCGCCTAAAGCAGGGTTAGATGCACAAGGAGAAGGCATTAAAGCAGAACAAGACACGCCATGGTGGTTAAATTCCTCCAAGCCTGTTCCGGTAGAGCCATTAGTAAACACAAAACTGAAAAAAGTAGGGGCAGGGCATTACGTCAGCTTAAATACGTCACACCCCAATAACTGGCACTTAAGCAAGCAAAGCACGTCGTTGCACATGCGCAACGACATTAGCAAGCACGACTTATTTACCGAAGAAACGGTGCCAAAGGGAACGCGTTTTCAATGCCAGCTATTGATAACCGACCGCGATGTAAGAAAACAATTTATCGAAACCATTCTCACGCCTGTTTATCAACAAGGTCAGCCATTACTGATTGGTCGCGGTGGTGCACCGGTTAAGGTGACGTTAGCCAACGCTGTACCTTTGGAACAGATGTTGCCAACAGTGAACGAAAAAAACTTCCAGTACACTCTGGTAACTATTTCCCCTTGGCTGATATATAACGAGCAATTGCAGCCTGAAACCAAATTAACGCCCAAAGTGTTAGATGATGCGTTTGGCCTTGGAACATGTTTGCAGGATGCATTTGAAGAGGGCAAAACCTTTGCTCAAAGCCAAACCACCCTTATTTCCGGGTTTAACCCTGCCAGTGGGTTACCTAAACGCACTGAAACCGCCATTGCCTCAGGCAGTGTGATTCGTTTTGAAATTGAAAACCAGAACGAGAGCCAGAATCAGAACCAGCGTAAAGCAATAAATGCTTTATTGGATAAGCTCAATACCTGTTTCGCCGTAGGGCAAAAACAAGCACAAGGCTTGGGCCGTTTCTATGTGTATACCGGCGCACCAGCGCTTGAATGGAGCAATGGCAATCATTCCAACAGTAACACCTGTTCGTTCTATTCTCGGCGAGAGCAGATTTATCAGCAAGTGGATGCTAATTGGCCAGGTTTTGATGAAGCGCTTAATCAGGTTTCAAAATCAAAACAACCCAGCAAACAACAATGGCAGCAGTTAAGGCAGAAGTTCCGGCAGGTTGAATATGCACATAATCAACAACCAGACCAAAAACAAGAGGAAGTGCATAAGCAAGCGATAGCGAATATCTTTAAACCATTTATCGATCGCAAAGTAAATAACAACCCTTGGAAAGCCATATCAAGGGCGTTGGAACTTTGGAAAGAGGCTATCCAGTCGAAAGATATTGGTGAACAACTGATCTACAGCCTATACCTGTTTGACAAAATTTGGCTGCCTCTTACAACGACCACCGAAAATAGTCCACAAACCAGCAAGGAAGAGGAGGGCGCAAAATGAGCACACAACCCTATCGCACACTATTTATTGGCACATTAGAGCAACAATCCGAGTTTTCCATTGGTGGGTCAGAAGTGGATACCACTGTAGATATGCCATTACTCAAAGATGGCAAAGGTCGCCTAATTATTCGCGGGACATCCTTGGCAGGCGCATTAATTGATACCGCTCGAAAACTATTTGCAGAGGATATGCCACAAAGCATTACCAGCAAAGGCAAGAAATCACAGAGTAATGAGGGGGAACAGGAAAGGGTAGAAGAAAGGAAAGAGGGGTCACTCACGCCTTCCAGTTGGATATTACACAATGCGCATTTAATGCCCGGTTGCTACCCTGATGTGATGGTGCGTCAGCAAGTCAGAATTAACGAAATTACCGGCGCACAGGAAGACGGCGGATTATTCGATTTAGAAGTGGTAGCGCATAAAACAGAAGCTGGTGCGGCAACCCAGTGGCAGTTTTTAATGGAAGTGAAAACCTGGAAAGGTGACCCAAAAGACGAACAACTCGCAGCATTGTCCCTAGGCCATTGGTGCGAACATCAAGCCATGTTAGGCCGCAAAATCGCCACCGGTATGGGATGGTTTAAGTTAAAACAACTACAGGCTGTTAGGCTAACAACAGAACATGCCGAACAATGGCCAAACGCCACTCAAACCCCTATTGAAGCGGCTAAAGCATTAGCCGTAAACGACAATGTAACAGCATTAACCTATGCATCCTCTAAAGACTGGCAAAAAGCATTTGCCTTAGCAGAGCTCAAACCAAGAACATGGCAACAAATTCGCATTCCCTATTCCTTAAAACCCGGTAATAACGGTTACGGGCTAGATAGCTATTTAGTCGGGGGTCACAATGTGGATGATGCACTGGATGCGGTAAAAGAACACTGTATAACACCGCCCGGTTACACATTGCCAGAAGAATGGGAAAACGAACCCACGGCGCAGCCAGTAATGGACGCTAATCAACAACCCTATATTCCCGGCTCCAGCATACGAGGCGTATTTGCACATGAATGCTGGCGATTACTTAATCTTGAACACAAAAGTCATATTCAGCGCACCGATGCTGAACAGGACAATCTTTACGCCCGGTTGTTTGGTACGGTCAACGACAGCAGCCAAATATTCTTTAGCGATGCCCGACTAAAAGAAGGGGAACAATGGCAAGCCATGCTGCTACACAACCACGCACAAGACGAATTTATTGGTGGCGTGTATGGCAACAGTAAATTTATGCGTTGTACCTTGGTTTCTGGTGAACTGGCAGGCGAAATCATCCTTTCTGCTCCCGAAGATGAAATGCCCCAGCGATTAGAGCTGCTTAAGGCCGCTATACAAATGGCCGAACACGGTTTGCTAGCCGTGGGTAGCAAACAATGGGTAGACAGCGGCTGGTTGCAGTGGCAGTTCGACACCAGCGCGTATGAACAAACAACAAACTCAGCAACAGCGGAGGTGGCAAATGGATAATCAACAGCAAAGTGTAAGAGGCATGCTCGAAAGCTGGCTGGCTAACACCAGCAAAAATGCAGGTTTACCCAAAGCCGAAAACATACGCAACCAACCCTGTTTTATTTGGAACGAACCCGTTACCTTGGGCAACAACATTCAGTTCCCCAGCTATTTTGCTGAGATCGCCGATTTAGAACTCGCAATAGAAAAACAACCAGCGCGCCAATTCGCCGAAGTCATCATTAGCACCGAAAAACATTTTATACGCTTATTAGCAGACACCAGCCATCTTAAAACAGCAAGTGCTCAACCCTGTTTAGTCCATTGCCAGCAGTACGACGACAGTAAGAATACAGAAACGCAAACCGCCATCGCTCACAAGCAATTAAAACAACGCTTTAGCAAAGAAACACTTAACGACAATACCTTGCCAGACAAATGGCAGTTTATTCAGCAAGGTGCCGCGTTTTTTCTGTCATCAAGTAAAAAAACGAATAAACAAGAAGTAAAGGGAGGTGAGCTATGAGTATTTTTAAATTTAAAGAATTTACTTTAAACAAAGAGGGAAATCGTACTAAGTCCTTTAAGGTGGTTGAGTGGGGCGATGAGGAGCAAAAAGAACATCCATCCTCTTTTAGTAAATTAAGACTAGGCGAAAGTTCTATTTCACCTGAGTCTTTAGATGTATGTCTTTATAAATTCGATGAAGATACAGGGCAGGTTCGTCATGACGTGTTCAACAGAAAGCCAATGTCAAATAAAGATCTTTTTATTGAGGTGGAAAATAACGGTGTTTTTTATGCAGACTTGATAGCGGGAAATTTGATAGACATTGGCTTTTTTACCGGTGACATACAACGAGTCATTGAAGTCGCCAAAGTAAAGACAAGGGCTGAGGAGGCAGAGGAGCAATCAGAAGAAGAATCTAAAGCCGATGTATATTCAGATTTAGAATTCTTTGATGAGTCTGCATTGCAACTAAAACATGCCCCAAATATTAGAAAGGGTGTAGATGCCCCTTATCATCATATTCCTCAAGCAATGAAAAATGGCAAACTAACGTCAGGAAAAGTATCTTCAACGGGCCATCATTTATATAAAGAAAACGCTTATAGTGGAACGTTACAGTGTTCGATAACCTGTTTAACTCCTGGTCATTTTGGTAATTATCAGGAAAGCTTAAGTAAGATTTCCCAGCTCAATATTAGTGGTGAAAATGTATTGAGTAAAGTTAGGCAACATATTGAATCAAATGCCCAAAATACTAAAAATGTGCATAAAAAAAACGTGATATTGCCTAATTTTTATCAGGTAAATGATGACAGTAAGCCGTTAGCGATGATCAATGGTTCAAGCATCATGGGGATGTTGCGTAATAATGTTGCTTCTCTGGTTTCGGCACCGATGCAGCGAGTCGCAGAAAAGACAAGTTCTTATCGTCCAAATTTAACAGTCGCTGATGATAAAAAAGAACCTTGGCAAAAAAGTAAGAATGCATTTGCAGCAACAGTGGAGGATATCCTGTTTGATCATGCTACCGGCGAACCCGAAAGAATCACTGTTAAGTTATACCCGTTAAATTCGATAAAATTTCCGCGAGAAGATGAAAATGGTAATCGTGAATTATTGCGTTCTGGAGAACGAATGCGATATCTGGAAGGGGTTGATGCAAAGCACCATTTAAAACGAGAGTTTAAGGGGAATAAGAATTTTGAGCCTTGTGGCGAGGTTTCTTTGAATGGCGAACCCCTTATAAATCGTGAAAGGTCCATAGAAAATTCTGAATATTTTGAATTTTACATTGAGCATGATGTTATTCAGCAATTTAAACTAACCACGAAACATCTTAAGGATACCAAACAGGGACATTTAGTATCACACCATCCTCACTTCTTTAAAGCTAAA
Source organism: uncultured Gammaproteobacteria bacterium (assembly GCA_942490545.1). Taxonomy (GTDB): domain Bacteria; phylum Pseudomonadota; class Gammaproteobacteria; order Enterobacterales; family Alteromonadaceae; genus Paraneptunicella. The sequence goes on from CALNXX010000016.1 coordinate 183,983, forward strand.
AAGAATGTGCAGAAAGCAATTTTAGAGGGAATTGAACAACAAAGGAATCTTCAAGACTGGATACCTAATAACAAAGGTACGCTGTTAATTTATGTTGAAGCCAGCGTAGACAAAAAGGGTAAGCCTTATCGAATAGTTTCATTTGGCAATCATTTTCGCTATTACTGGTTATACAAAGATTCGGTCAGAATGCTGAATAGTGGACTTGGCGAAGGTGTACTTCGTCCTGAACTGACGCTGGATGCCAATGAAGCGTTTAAAACCAATTCACTTCCCGAGCAATTAAATTTAGCTAGAAGTTTATTCGGCGATGTGGAACAGGATGCGAATGGTAAAACGGAAGAAAAGAAGGAGTCTAATACATTTTCCAGAATTGCTGGTCGTGTAAACGTTAATCATGCACTTGAGTATGTGCATGAACAAAACGTCACTAAGTCAATTGCTAATAGCCAGATTTGTTTTGCAATGCCAAGGGCTGGTGCGCCCAGACCAAATGCAGAACACAACCTTATTCAATATAGTGATTCACCTTCAATGTCTACTTGGGGTTGGGTTGCTGATGATCCCGATACTGTATTGGCCGGAAGGAAATTTTATCGACATCAACGAAACTCTGCAAATTATAAGATTAATCCAAAGGCAATCGAACAAACACCAAATTTAGCAGAAGTTTTCGCGCCCATTCTAAATTATGTTTCTCCGAAAGAAAGCCAATATCGTACTAGTCTCAGGTTCAAAGGATTAAGCCCTATTGAATTAGGGATATTATTAATTGCTATTCAACCCGACCGATTATTAAAGGACGATATTCAGAATAAGCTACCGACTTCCATACGTGACTATTTTAACAAAATTAACCGTGACCAACAGTCTTCGGGCGAATCACCTGTTTTTGCTCACAAATTAGGCTACGGAAAACCTCTGGGGTTAGGTAGTGTTGGAATCAACATTGATTCCGCCAAGTTGTTGCGAACCAATATACAAAAAGGCGCGGTGTTAAATTTGGAAAGTGTAGTCAACTCAGATGAAGAAATGGATTTTACGATAAGTGCGGCGATAGAGTACATGGATAAGAGTATGTTGGATGAGCATGGAGAAAGTTGTTGGGATAAGGTGCTGTTACCTTGGTTAATTTTGCACAACTTCCAGAACGCTCCGCAACGATTGGAGTACCCGAGCGCTAAAGCAAAGGTTAAGAATAAGGAAACAAATACAATCGTGAAGTATCACAGCAATGTGAGAGGTAACCAAATTGAACAACGAAGAATTGTTGATTCTGAAAAGCACCTTTTTGTGCCTAAGGCTAAGGGAGAAGAGCCAAACCACGGCTTGCTAAAACCCCACCACAAATTAAAAGAAGCCCTACCGGAAAAATAACATGGACGAACAGCAAACCAATGGCGGCGAAGGCCGCCAGCCAGCAGTATTAATTGTTACTGTAGGCACAACAGATATTAAGTTTGGCGTGCAGGTAGCAGACAATAAAGACTGCGCTTTAAGTGGGCAATGCTTTCCTGTTGGGGTGTTTAAAAACGAACGCGCGTTGCACGAAAAACTAAAAAACGAGCTAACAAGTTATAGCTTTGCCAGTGAGCAGCAATGGCAAACATATGCTGAGTTAAGAGAGCAAAACACACTAGTCAGCAATTTACTACCAAAAGGGTTTCACCCCGATGAATTAGAAGTTTCACCTACTGACAATGGAAAGCTGTTTCCAGATAGTGTTAAGCCAAGGCATCAGGGAATAGATAAGCTAAAAGGACTGACTTCAAGAGAAGTAGAGCGCGATTATCTTAAAAACGAAATAGGGCTTGGCCTGATACAGCCCTTACAGCTTTGGTTAGTCAAAGTGATGCCTGTGGCGCTGGAGCTTAAAAAGAGGGAACAGTACGACATTAAAATGGTTGTTGTATTGGGGTCTTCCAGAGAGAAGGCGCAAATGGAGCAAAAGGGACTCGGGCACATGGTTCGAGGTGAGCCTGTTGCCGCAGCCAAAATAGTGTGTGAGTGGTTAGCCGATTTTTTTGAGTTAAAGAATTTACAGGAATTCCCTTCTAACCGGGAAAAACTTGAATTCGCCAACCAAGGCATAGCGCTTTATACCCATTATCTGCACAGTGATATGGAAGCCGATGGTGAAACCGACAACTTCCCCATTAATCGTCAGGCAATGCAAATAGTGGACGATTTGTTTAGAAAAATTCAATCAATTGCCAAAAAACAACAATGGAAAAACCTAAAATGTATTTACTCCAGTGGTGGTGGGTTCCCTGAACATAAACATCAAATTGGCGCGGCTTGTCATTTATATTTTAGCAATGTAGATAAACTAGTCGCCCCGCAGCACTTTGACCGAGAATTAAAGTCAGAAGATGCCGATAAATACCCCGCCCCGGATACCACCTATCGTGCCCGAGAGCAGGTGATTCATCTATTACAAAGTGGTGATTATGCCGGCGCGGCAACCATAGCCTCGCTTGTTCAGGGGCAAATAAAAAAAGAGGTTGGAGACAGGCGTCTTAAAAGCCATTACAACTACTATTGGTCAAAAACCGTTGTTGAGGTAAGCCAATGGCTGCAAGGCACTTTGGCGAAAACGGATTTTACAGAATGGCACCCGCTAAAAGCATTGGCAGCGAACAACATTCCTTATGCCTTAAAAGTAGCGTTTCGCATTGAAGCAGCATTACAACAAAACCATATACAGGAAGCCATACGTTATACCAGCGATATGGCAGAAGTGCTGATTTATGATTATTTAAGTAAAGCGTTCAATAACGGTGACTATGGGTATTTTGACAACGCAAATCCCCTAACCGAAGCACAGGCGAAGGAGTTATGGTACGCACTAAAAATTTCATCTCAGATTGAATTGCAACCATTGAGTGTTAATCGCCCGTTTCAAATTGAAAAAGTGGATGGAAATAAAAAAAAGTTACTAAAGTACAATGCAGACAAAAACGAATGGGAGCCAGATACCCAAGCTTTGCACTCAATGAATTGGCAAAATGTTGCAAGCTACCTTGTTTCACAATCTGAAAATGGGCCATTATTCCAATTTAAACAGGCACTTCGTTCTAAAATTAAAGGGGGAAAATCTCCAGCGCAATATCGCAACGATATTACCCACAAAACCCTTAATTCAAATCAACTGGAAAAGGCTAAAAATACCTTTGTTGAAGCTGGCTTGTGGACAGAAAAGGAAGCTGACAACCTGCGCTTTCTCGTTGGTTCACTTGCACAACAAGTATTAAGACCACTATTGCCAGACAATACGGACTTGGTAAACCTTTACCAAAAATTATGGCAAGACACCGCCAATATCATCTATCAAGCCAAAATCAGTAACGTTAGCAAGGAAGACTAAAACGGATGTTTGCCTTTTTACCCCTTAAAATCTTTGAAATAAACCTGCGTTGGTTGGAAGCCGGTGAAATGCCGTTTTTTCATCAGCCCTTGGTAAACGCCTTCATGCGCAATGTGCTGGGTAGCCCGGAAGATTACGAACAATGCTGGGCCATTCATACCCCGGAAACCGGGCAACTACACTATGCGCCCGGCGATTGGTATCGATTTTATTGTGTGGCCTTTCCTCTTTCGGAGAAAAAGGCTCTCTCGGAAAAAAGAGATGAAAAAAGAGCAAACAACCTTAACCAGCAAGCACAATTGTTTGAACAATTAAGTGCATTACCCAATAGCGAATATGCCCATCAATTTCGAGGGCAATTTGGCAAACAATTGGAACTGATATCCATTCGAGACGCGTTAACCCAAACCAGTTTGGATATACCTCAAAATGCGCAAGTGCTGGACGCAGAATCTATTGCCTACGAAGCGGAACAATGGCACGGACTTAACCCTAAAACCATACAGCTTAAATGGTTGTCACCGGTACGCATAAGTACCCCAAAAACCCACGGCAAGGGCAAAGACGGCGTAATGCGCCATCCTGTGCAACTGGATGCCGATATTCTGTTTACTCGTTTGGGCCAAAGCATCCAGCAATTGCATAATCAGCAAGCCGGGCCGGGCGAACAAACCGAAAAGCTGCCCTATTACACCTTGCCCAAGTGGCACATTACCGAGCAGCATTTATTTTGGGTAGATTGCAGCTACCAATCTCAAACGAATACCAACAAAGCATTGGGTGGTTTAGCAGGGGGCATGGCCTTGCAACCGCTACAACCTTTAAGCTTGCAACAATGGCAATATTTGGTTGTCGGGCAATATTTAGGATTGGGATTAAGCCGGGGAATGGGGTTTGGGCGTTATAAACTAACATCGGAAAATCAGGAATCTACCTTAGTGCCCATGCAGCGAGTAAACAGCCTTCAGTCGCAAATAAGTGCCGGAGCGCGGTTGCAAGATGTATGGCAACAAGAGCTTAAAAAACTACCAGAAAAAAGCCGCTACGCTTGGCAAGATGAACAAGGATTATCGGCGTTAATTCAAAAAGTAAACACACAGGAATACCAACCCCAAGCTTGGTATCCAAAACTTATCGACGAACACACGGCTAAACCCCGTTTACTGTTATTGCCCGACTTTCGAGACAAAGTACTGCAAAAATCTGCCAGCTTATGGTTAAGCGAGTCGTTGGATAACTTGTACAGCTACGCCAGTTATGGCTACCGAAAAGGTCGCTCTAGGCTAAACGTAAAAGACAAAATACAAAACGCCTGGCGGCAAGGGTTTCGCTGGGTGGTAGATGCCGACATTCGCAGCTTTTTTCAAACCGTGAGCGTGCCGCTGTTACTACAAAAATTGAAGGCGATTTATGGCGAAGACCCGCTATGGCCGTTGCTAGAAAAATGGCTTACAAATTCAATCAACCGCGATGCATTGCCTAACGATTACCAAGACTTTCAGTTACAAGGCTTGCCATTAGGTAGCCCCATTAGTCCGGTGTTGGCTAACCTTATGTTAGATGACTTTGACGCCGACATGGAAGATCACAACCTGCAACTTATTCGCTACGCCGACGACTTTATTATTTTATGTAAAACCAAAGAACAAGCCGAAAAAGCCCAAGCCAAAGTGGAAGCCAGCTTGCAAGAAAGCGGCTTTGAGCTTAACGAAAATAAAACCCGTATTACCAGCTTCGCCAAAGGTTTTCATTTTCTCGGTTACTTCTTTTTTAACGACATTGCGCTGGAAAGCAAAGCCAATGACACAAAAACAGCGCCAACGGCAGCTACCTCAAAGCACACAGAACTCATCCCGCCCAAAGACAACACCCATCACTACCATTTAGATGAAACCAGCATAGAAGGCGTTACGTTGTCCATAACGGGCGAAATAGCCTACCTGCACAGCGCCGATAATCAATTACAGGTAACTCGAAACGACGAAACGCTGGCAGAAATTCCCTGGCAGCATATAGGGCAAGTGATTCTATTTGGATCGCACCATATCACCACGCCAGCACTGCGTAAGGCCATGCAATACAATATTCCCATACACTTTGCCGACAGCTTTGGGCATTATCAAGGCATCAGTCATTCAGCCAAACCCGTTGTTGGACAGGGTTTGTGGTTGGGTCAAATTGCCCAATTTGCTGATGAAAATTTGCGTATGCATTTTGCCAAGTCCTTGATGCAGGCCAAAATTGGTAGCCAGCATTTTTTACTGGAAAAAAGGCTCATCAGCTTACGTAAACATGCAAACCGCTCCACTGTACAAAGGGAAAGACTCGCAAATGCAAAGGAACGCTTAAATCAGTTGGTAAAACACCTTCAACAAGCAGAAATAGAAGTATTGGATGCTAGAAATATTGAGCATTTATTGGGCATAGAAGGCAGAGCCGCAGCACATTATTGGGAAGGGTTTGGATTATTGCTGGATGAAAAATGGGGGTTTGATAACCGTAATAAAAATCCTCCCAGAGATCCGGTAAACGCTTTGCTATCCTACGGTTATTCCATGCTCTATAGCCACACAGACACCCTAATTCGAACAAGTGGCTTGTACCCATGGTTGGGCGGTTATCACTGCATGCGAGGCGACCATAAGGCGCTGGCGTCAGATTTAATGGAACCTTTTCGGTATTACATCGACAACCAAGTGCTAACGGTACTGAATAAATATAAGGCGTTATATAAACCAGAATCCTTTACGCAACAGGATAATAAAGTGCTAATGAATAAAGAACTGCGAAAACACTGGACAAACCTGCTAATCACGTTATTTCAAAAAGCGTCAGTGCAGGAAACTCAGCCTTTAATTGAACTGGAAAATAATAACGAACCCAAGCACCTGACAGCATTGATAATGGCGCAAAATCAGCGTTTAATTAGTTGGATAAGAGCAGATATAAACCGTTTTGAAGCATGGCGAGCCAAAGTAAAGCAATAGATAAAAAACGTATAAAGATTAAAAAATCACCATAATTTTGATATATAGCGCCGCAAAGACGACTGAATGGGAAAATATCTAATAAAAACAGTGTGATAGAAGTAGTCATTCTACTAGGTTTTATCACATTCATGGTGGTAACCCTTTAAAAACAGGCAATTGAAGAAAAATGAAACATTGCAAAATGCCACAAACTGGCCCAGAATTTATACCGTTGAAAAACATGGTGGCAAAAGCAGCGCTACAGCCCTTTAAAAACAGGGGCTACAAAAAGCCGCTGTTGCATATGCATTAGGGCGAAGTGCCCGTGAAACTTACTATTTACTTTATAATAAAAGCACAAATGGATTAGTTGCATATGCATTAGGGCAGAGTGCCCGTGAAACAATAGTGTTGGAGTTTTTGTTCATCCGTCTCCCAAGTTGCATATGCATTAGGGCAAAGTGCCCGTGACAAAAACGTAGGGAACGTTTTTGAACCACGTCCATGTGGTTCACTTGCGTTGCAAGCCAACCTCCGGTTGTTCTGATTTGTTCCCAACAAATCTTGGTGAACAGCCGAAGGGGTGAGTCTCATGGACGAGACGAATAAACAGGGTTGGATGTTGGTGGTTCGGTAATTGATTCCACCTGTTAAAAGCCGCACTTGGTTGAAAACGTATACTGATATTAGGGCGAAGTGCCCGTCCCTTGTCATTCCTGCGAAGGCAGGAATCCATATCCTCAACAGCCTGCTCAATGCTGATTCTTTCTATAAACAGGCCATAACCTCAGATGTTAAATCAGTGCTGATTCTTTACGTTTACGACAATATTTTGCTGCGGTGTTTATGGATCCCGGGTCTCCTTCGTCTCCCGGGATGACGGTTGAAGTAGTAATAGATAAAAAACGTATAAAGATTAAAAAATCACCATAATTTTGATATATAGCGCCGCAAAGACGACTGAATGTAAAAATATCTAATAAAAACAAAAGGATAAAGTTAAATACTGTCGAAGCTTTTATCGAAAACATGGTGACAACCCTTTAAAAACAGGCAATTGAAGAAAAATGAAACATTGCAAAATGCCACAAACTGGCCCAGAATTTATACCGTTGAAAAACATGGTGGCAAATGCAGCGCTACAGCCCTTTAAAAACAAGGGCTACAAAATGGTGCTGTTGCATATGCATTAGGGCAGAGTGCCCGTGAAACTATTTTTCATTATTATTGTCCTATTAATCATAAGTTGCATATGCATTAGGGCAGAGTGCCCGTGAAACTTTCTTGACGAAAGTTTTCTACCAACGGTGCAAAACGGTTGCATATGCATTAGGGCAGAGTGCCCGTGAAACCTTCTGCGTTTTGATGTCCTGTTCAGCTTGCTCATTGTTGCATATGCATTAGGGCAGAGTGCCCGTGAAACTACCTTATTTGGAGTTAAGTTAACTTTCAATGCTTCAGTTGCATATGCATTAGGGCGAAGTGCCCGTGACAAAAACGTAGGGAACGTTTTGATGAACCACGTCCATGTGGTTCACTTGCGTTGCAAGCCAACCTCCGGTTGTTCTGATTTGTTCCCAACAAATCTTGGTGAACAGCCGAAGGCTGGCCCCGAAGGGGTGAGTCTCATGGACGAGACGAATAAACATGGTTGGATGTTGGTGTTTAGGTTGTTGATTCCGCCTGTTACAAAACCGTACCAAGCTGAAAGGTGCATATGCATTAGGGCAGAGTGCCCGTGAAACATTATTTGTCATGTTTTTCATGTTTTTTCTCCAGTTGCATATGCATTAGGGCAGAGTGCCCGTGCATTTCGACTACGCTCAATGGCCGGTTTATTTCTTAGTTGAACCCATTTAATCAATGAACTGGCGTTGACGTTATTTTCGGTTGATTGTTCACATCTATGGTTTTTACAATGGGTCCCGGGTCTCCTTCGTCGCCCGGGATGACACGATTGAAAGTTGGGTTGTTGGGGCGAAGTGCCCGTGCATTTCGACTACGCTCAATGACCGGTTTATTTCTTCGTTGAACCCATTAAAAATACGGTTCCTGAGCGAAGTCGAGGGGTTGTACTCGCGAAAGCCCAAACTTATAAATAAGCTATGGCAGGATTGTGGTTGCCTATTATTTACAACGTAATTGCCGAAGGGAACAAGGCTACCGGATCATCTTCAATGGTGTGGGAGCTGTCCCGGGCCAGTTTGGGTAAAAAGTAAAAGCGCAAATCGTCACCTGGCTCAAGAAGCTTCTTTAACCTGGGTTTTAAATTATCTAAATGGTTTGCTTGTTTAAAAGCGACTTCAAACACCGAATATTGTACCCGACGGCCATGTTTTAATAACTCCTTACCTACTCTGCGCCGACTTTTGTCGTCTTGAATATCAAAGCAAACAAGATAGATTAACATGTTCCATTTCCCTTTAATTTACCGTAATCACAAATAAGCTTAGCTTAATATTCGAACGGTGAAAGTGGCTGGTAAAAAAATCAAAAACAATGCTTTAAATAACTAAAAAGAGGCAGCTAAAAGCCGCCTCTTCCCTGAGTAACAATATCGACTGTGAACGTTATGGAGAATAACGCACATGGGTTGCCAAACTCATAATGGCATGACTAAAATCCTGCTTTAACTCATCCTGTCGATATTGCAATTCCTGAATAGCCGCCATTTGCTGACGTAAGTTGGGTTGCGTGGTGAGCACCAGATATTCTGGTAACACCAGCATGGAAACATCGGTATTTTGTGTAAACCCAAACGGGGTGATCCATTTGGCTTTCAAATCAATACCTTGTGATTTAATACGAAAATCTTTGACAAAACAGTCCTTAAGACCGCTACAATACGCCTTAGCCATAATTACCTCTGATGAAGGTTGTTGTGGTTAGCTACTTTCGGGTGTTGTTGCACCTGAAAGTAGCGCTTAAATCATCTGCCTTAATGTATGCACATTGTTTAAACGCTGTTTTTTAAAACAACTTTTAAAACTCTGATTTCAAAAGATCGTTCAAAATTCTGCTTTCAAAAGGTCATTCAAAATATTGGGACAGACAAATAAAACACTAAAATGTTAACGTGAGAAATCGCTGAACTTTCTCCTTGGTTGACTCCTTAAAAAGTCAAATAGTATAGACATAAATATAGCACAATACATGTGCAAAAGCCTTGTAAAAAACAGAACTAAAACGTATGTAAAATGCACATCTAATAGCCAATGAAACTAATGAAATATACCTGTAAAACAGGCTTTTTAAAGGTTGTTTTGCTACGCTGTAAAACATCATAAATACAACCCAAAATCCACCTATATCAATGGATGAAAATATGTCTTGGCTGGATGGTGGAAGCATACTTTTTACACTAAATGTTAATATTCAAAAAGAGTATAAAAACTCAAAATATCACCATTATTTGGTTATATGCAGCACTACCAACCATAGAATGTAAAAATATCTAATAAAAACAAAAGGATAAAGTTAAATACTGTCTAGGATTTTATCGAAAATATGGTGACAAGTCTTTAATAACAAGGGCTTAAGAAAAATGAAATATTGCAAAATATACCATTTTGGACCAAAATTTATACCGTTGAAAAACAAGGTGGCAAATGCAGCGCTACAGCCCCTTAAAAACAAGGGCTCCAGAAAGCCGCTGTTGCATATGCATTAGGGCGAAGTGCCCGTGAAACTCGTTCATAGTATCTGCTATTGAAGCATTCCGCACAGTTGCATATGCATTAGGGCGAAGTGCCCGTGAAACAGGCAATAAATTCCACTCATATGAAGAACCTGTTGCATATGCATTAGGGCGAAGTGCCCGTGAAACTGTATACTTAATTTTATGAATAGTAGTGGTAAGTTGCATATGCATTAGGGCGAAGTGCCCGTGAAACAATAATGAAATATAATAGATTAGATTAGATAAAAAGTTGCATATGCATTAGGGCGAAGTGCCCGTGAAACGATAATATTATCTTAACCAGTGTTGACATATATTTGTTGCATATGCATTAGGGCGAAGTGCCCGTGAAACAGACTATTCATTGCTGTGTTTGCGGTAGAATTAATTGTTGCATATGCATTAGGGCGAAGTGCCCGTGACAAAAACGTAGGGAACGTTTTGATGAACCACGTCCATGTGGTTCACTTGCGTTGCAAGCCAACCTCCGGTTGTTCTGATTTGTTCCCAACAAATCTTGGTGAACAGCCGAAGGCTGGCCCCGAAGGGGTGAGTCTCATGGACGAGACGAATAAACAGGGTTGGATGTTGCCATAGGAACTCAATGACCGGTTTATTTCTTCGTTGAACCCATTTAATCAATGAACTGGCGTTGACGTTATTTTCGGTTGATTGTTCACATCTGTGGTTTTTACAATGGGTCCCGGGTCTCCTTCGTCGCCCGGGATGACACGATTGAAAGTTGGGTTGTTAGGGCAGAGTGCCCGTGCATTTCGGCTCCGCTCAATGACCGGGTATTTCTTTAATTAAAGCCAGTAAAAATACGTTCCCTGAGCGAAGTCGAGGGGTTGTACTCGCGAAAGCCCAAACTTATAAATAAGCTATGGCAGGATTGTGGTTGCCTATTATTTACAACGTAATTGCCGAAGGGAACAAGGCTACCGGATCATCTTCAATGGTGTGGGAGCTGTCCCGGGCCAGTTTGGGTAAAAAGTAAAAGCGCAAATCGTCACCTGGCTCAAGAAGCTTCTTTAACCTGGGTTTTAAATTATCTAAATGGTTTGCTTGTTTAAAAGCGACTTCAAACACCGAATATTGTACCCGACGGCCATGTTTTAATAACTCCTTACCTACTCTGCGCCGACTTTTGTCGTCTTGAATATCAAAGCAAACAAGATAGATTAACATGTTCCATTTCCCCTTAATTTACCGTAATCACAAATAAGCTTAGCTTAATATTCGAACGGTGAAAGTGGCTGGTAAAAAAATCAAAAACAATGCTTTAAATAACTAAAAAGAGGCAGCTAAAAGCCGCCTCTTCCCTGAGTAACAATATCGACTGTGAACGTTATGGAGAATAACGCATATGGGTTGCCAAACTTAGAATGGCATGACCAAAATCCTGCTTTAGTTCATCCTGCCGAAACTGCAATTCCTGAATCGCTGCTATTTGCTGACGTAAGTTGGGTTGCGTGGTGAGCACCAGATATTCTGGTAACACCAGCATGGAAACATCGGTATTTTGTGTAAACCCAAACGGGGTGATCCATTTGGCTTTCAAATCAATACCTTGTGATTTAATACGAAAATCTTTGACAAAACAGTCCTTAAGACCGCTACAATACGCCTTAGCCATAATAACCTCTGATGTAGGTAGTTGTGGTTAGCTACTTTCGGGTGTTCGTCGCACCTGAAAGTAGCGCTTAAATCATCTGCCTTAATGTATGCACATTGTTTAAACGCTGTTTTTTAAAACAACTTTTAAAACTCTGATTTCAAAAGATCGTTCAAAATTCTGCTTTCAAAAGGTCATTCAAAATATTGGGACAGACAAATAAAACACTAAAATGTTAACGTGAAAAATCGCTGAACTTTCTCCTTGGTTGACTCCTTAAAAAGCCAAATGGTATAGACATAAATATAGCACAAAACATGTGCAAAAGCCTTGTAAAAAACAGAACTAAAACGTATGTAAAATGCACATCTAATAGCCAATAAAACTAACAAAATATACCTATAAAACAGGCTTTTTAAAGGTTGTTTTGCTACGCTGTAAAACATCATAAATACAACCCGAAAGCCAAATTTATCAATGGATGAAAATATGTCTTGACTGGATGGTGAAAGCATACTTTTTACACTAAATGTCAATATTCAAAAAGAGTATAAAAACTCAAAATGTCACCATTATTTGGTTATATGCAGCACTACCAACCATAGAATGTAAAAATATCTAATAAAAACAAAAGGATAAAGTTAAATACTGTCTAGACTTTTATCGAAAATATGGTGACAAGTCTTTAATAACAAGGGCTTAAGAAAAATGAAATATTGCAAAATACAGAAATTTAGGCCAAAATTTATACCGTTGAAAAACAAGGTGGCAAATGCAGCGCTACAGCCCTTTAAAAACAAGGGCTACAAAAAGCCGCTGTTGCATATGCATTAGGGCGAAGTGCCCGTGAAACATCACTTGGCATTACATCTGTTACCTCATTATTAGTTGCATATGCATTAGGGCGAAGTGCCCGTGAAACTGATCAAAAATGGAGTGTCCTCCACTGAAAATATATGTTGCATATGCATTAGGGCGAAGTGCCCGTGAAACCTACTTCACAAAACACAAAAGGTACTATAGATAGAGTTGCATATGCATTAGGGCAGAGTGCCCGTGAAACTCACACACGAAATCATCACACATAGTTTTTCTCCAAGTTGCATATGCATTAGGGCAGAGTGCCCGTGAAACTTTTTTCCGCTCACAATATATAAGATATATAGACAAGTAGCATATGCATTAGGGCGAAGTGCCCGTGAAACCGGAAGCTTTTTCTCCAGCTCAATCTGGCGTTTGTTGCATATGCATTAGGGTAGAGTGCCCGTGACAAAAACGTCGGGAACGTTTTTGAACAGCCGAAGGCTGGCCCCGAAGGGGTGAGTCTCATGGACGAGACGAATAAACAAGGTTGGTGTTAGCACATAGGCTGTTGATTCCATCTGTTAAAAGTCGCACTTGGTTGAAAGAAGATTCGATTAGGGCGAAGTGCCCGTCCCTTGTCATTCCTGCGAAGGCAGGAATCCATATCCTCAAAAGCCTGCTCAATGCTGATTCTTTCTATAAACAGGCCATAACCTCAGATGTTAAATCAGTGCTGATTCTTTACGTTTACGACAATATTTTGCTGCGGTGTTTATGGAGCCCGGGTCTCCTTCGTCGCCCGGGATGACGGTTGAAGTAGGAATAGATAAAAAACGTATAAAGATTAATAAATCACCATAATTTTGATATATAGCGCCGCAAAGACGACTGAATGTAAAAATATCTAATAAAAACAAAAGGATAAAGTTAAATACTGTCTAGGCTTTTATCGAAAATATGGTGACAAGTCTTTAAATACAAGGGTTTCAGAAAAATGAAACATTGCAAAATATACCATTTTGGACCAGAATTTATACCGAAGAAAAACAAGGTGGCAAAAGTAGCGCTACAGCCCTTTAAAAACAAGGTCTCCAGAAAGCCGCTGTTGCATATGCATTAGGGCAGAGTGCCCGTGAAACTTTGGTTTTTACTCTGTCTTTATTATCGTTCCGCGTTGCATATGCATTAGGGCAGAGTGCCCGTGACAAAAACGTCGGGAACGTTTTTGAACAGCCGAAGGCTGGCCCCGAAGGGGTGAGTCTCATGGACGAGACGAATAAACAAGGTTGGTGTTAGCACTTAGGCTGTTGATCCCACCTGTTAAAAGTCGCACTTGGTTGAAAACGTATACTGACATTAGGGCAGAGTGCCCGTCCCTTGTCATTCCTGCGAAGGCAGGAATCCATATCCTCAAAAGCCTGCTCAATGCTGATTCTTTCTATAAACAGGCCATAACCTCAGATGTTAAATCAGTGCTGATTCTTTACGTTTACGACAATATTTTGCTGCGGTGTTTATGGAGTCCGGGTCTCCTTCGTCGCCCGGGATGACGGTTGAAGTAGGAATAGATAAAAAACGTATAAAGATTAATAAATCACCATAATTTTGATATATAGCGCCGCAAAGACGACTGAATGGGAAAATATTTAATAAAAACAGTGTGATAGAAGTAGTCATTCTACTAGGTTTTATCATATTCATGGTGGTAACCCTTTAAAAACAGGCAATTGAAGAAAAATGAAACATTGCAAAATGCCACAAACTGGCCCAGAATTTATACCGTTGAAAAACATGGTGGCAAAAGCAGCGCTACAGCCCTTTAAAAACAAGGGCTACAAAATGGCGCTGTTGCATATGCATTAGGGCGAAGTGCCCGTGAAACTATATCCATCTCCTGCAACACGGTTTAGCTCACATGTTGCATATGCATTAGGGCGAAGTGCCCGTGAAACAAAACAAAAATTGGCTCCCATTTAGAGGTTCTCGTGTTGCATATGCATTAGGGCAGAGTGCCCGTGCATTTCGACTACGCTCAATGACCGGTTTATTTCTTCGTTGAACCCATTTAATCAATGAACGGGCATTGACGTTATTTTCGGTTGATTGTTCACATCTATGGTTTTTACAATGGGTCCCGGGTCTCCTTCGTCGCCCGGGATGACGTTGTAGTGGGTTTGGTGGTTAGGGTGATGTACCTGTGCATTTCGACTGCGCTCAATGACCGGTTTATTTCTTCGTTGAACCCATTTAATCAATGAACTGGCGTTGACGTTATTTTCGGTTGATTGGTTAACATCTTTGGTTTTTACAATGGGTCCCGGGTCTCCTTCGTCGCCCGGGATGACACGATTGAAAGTTGGGTTGTTAGGGCGAAGTGCCCGTGCATTTCGATTTCGCTCAATGACCGGTTTATTTCTTCGTTGAACCCATTTTATCAGTGAACTGGCGTTGACGTTATTTTCGGTTGATTGTTCACATCTATGGTTTTTACAATGGGTCCCGGGTCTCCTTCGTCGCCCGGGATGACATGGTGTAGATAGTTTGGTGCTTATGGACCACTACCTTCGTAGGGATGACAGGTGGTTTACATTTGATTTCTTGAATAGCACGGATTTTATTAGCAACTGTTTGTTGTACTTGCATTTTTACAATGGGTCCCGGGTCTCCTTCGTCGCCCGGGATGACATGATGTAGATAGTTTGGTGCTAAGGCTCCCTGTTTTCGCAAGGATAACGGGATATGTTTTTGTTTATGCTATTAGTTTTATTTATTGTTTTTGTTAATTAACCATACAAAGATTCCTGCAATGGTTAGTGTGCCAATGGATACGCTGTGTTGCCAGTCCCATTCTTTGCTGAATAGGTAGATGCCGCTGGGGTCGTTGGTGATTTCCGCTATGTTCATTCCAAATAAACCAAACAAAAATATTAAGGCGGCAGCAAACACGCCAACTGACTCTAATCTTTTTAGCTTCCTCTGTGTTTGTTTTTCAAGTTCTAGGTTAATTAATTCGTGACTATCTTTTACATCTGCAAATTGTTCTTCCAGCAGGTGGTTTAGTTGCATTAGGCTGCGCCAATGTTGGTAAATTCGGTTGTGGTTACTTAGGTAACTTATTTTAGTTAGACGGTAGTTGGTGCGAAAGTTAAGTAGTTTTCGAATGCGTTTTGCCAGTATGCCTCGCAGTTCATTGCTATCTACTGCATGTAAGTTGATATATTCCTGTTGAGTAAGTTGTTCTAGGAAGTGTTTTTCGATTAGTGCCATGACGACAATGGGCAGATAGATTTTTGTGCCGTTATTCGCGATATATTGTTTTAGAAATTCATTATTGGCGTGGGTATGGGTTTTTGTTGTTATGAGTATGCAACCACCTTGGTGGGTTTGGTAGTGAACTATATCTTGGTTATCACTAATAGTTGCTTGTGCTACGGCTTGTTCGCATACGGCATAACGGTAGCTTTCTTTTTGTGCTATTTGATAGCCGAGTTTATGTTTTTCATTTGATTTGGGATGTTCTGTTAGTAGCAGTTGGCTAAAGGTAAATACTCGCTGTTCGTCAATTGTTATGGTTTGACTTATGTCGGCTCCCATTATGGGTAAAAATTGATTTAGTAATGACATATGTTGATCGTTGTCTAGGGCGTAGGGGACAGAGAGTGATTGTTCTGCATTTTGCGATAATGTGTCTTTTGTTAAAGTAACGTCTAATTTTTCTAATTGTTTTAATAAATGCACTTGCCGGCAATCTTTTGGGTTTTGGGGTATAGGTGGTGCTGTGATGTTTGCAATGCCGACTATTCGAGGAGATTGCGCGTTGGTGCGATACATTCGATAGTTGGCTTCTTGTATGTCGGTTGCGCTAATCGGGCGAATCTCTTCGGTTTTGCCTTGTTGATTAACGCGTAGTACTTGTTGGTATTGCACTTCTACTGTTAATACACCTGCTTCGAGTTGGGTGAGGTAGAGGTAAATATTGGTGATGTTAAATGTGAAAAAGCAGGTTTGTTGCTTTAGTTTTTCAGGTGATTCACGAGGGAACAAGTAGGACGGTGAGCTTCGGCTAGTTACCTGCATTCCTAGCATTTGTGGTTGACGGGTGAATGAGTTTTTACCCATGCCTAAGTTTAACCAATTTAGCGCTTCCGGGGTGAGTTTGCAGGGGAAGAAGGTGTGTGGATTGGTTTTTGGTTCTTGAGTTTGATTTTGTAAAATGCGTTTGATACGTGGAAACAGGTCTTGATCTGATATCGGAGCGCCTGCGCTCCATACCCAGCTTTCTGTTTGTTCGTTTGTGGAATGATGCCCGGGCAGCTGTTTAAGCGCTAGGTTTTCCAGTTGCTGTTGCAGTATTTCGGCGCTTTGGTTTTGTTTGAGGGAGAAGGGCCAGCAAAAATGCACGCGGTTATTGGGTGTGCCGTCTTCACCATCATCCTCTAGGGGGATGTGATTGTGTGGGGTTTGAGAAATCATTGATATTCCCTGTACGTGGAAGAATCTAAAGCCAATAGTCATGAATTTAGATATTAGGTCCTGTAGGTAATATAGCTTCTCTTTATTCATGGGGCCAGATTGAAAGGAAATTAGTTCTTGATAAGCGTGTTAAGGTAAGTGCTTGAAGAAGTGCATTTTTCATGTTTTAAAATAGCAAATATAGGACCTATAAACGCTACAGATAAAAACAACCACTCAGCTCAATTTCCAGCAATACCCTTGTTAACCTGTGCGATGTTGGTTAGGTGCTTTTGCAAACTTCTGAGGATATGGGTCCCCACATTCGTGAGGACGACAGTGGAGGCGGTCATTGAGCGTAGTCGAAATGCATTCAAATCCATGTCATCCCGTGCGACGAAGGAGACCCGGGACCCATTGTAAAAACTACAGATGTGCCTAATCAATCGAAAGCAATTTTAACGCTTAAAAATTAACTCAAAAAAATTCCGGCTCAGTGGCCGGAATTATTAAACGAAATTAGATGGTATCGAGTTATTAATCGAACTAATAACGACTAAAATCCAGAATCCTTCATCTTCATTAAGTGATTCGGGCTCGACATCATAGTTGCAGTGTGAGTTTTAATGCGTGGGAATATACGGCTGTAATAAAACTCAGCGGTCTGAACTTTAGAACGATAAAAGTCCTTATCATCAGTTCCTTCGGTGAGTTTTTCATTGGCGGTTTGTGCCATTTTAGCCCACATGTACGCCATAAGGATGTACCCAGAATACATTAAGAAATCTACAGAGGCTGCGCCTACAACGTCTCGGTTTTTTCTAGCTTTTAGCATTAATCGAGTAACATATTGCTGCCATTTCAATGCTTCTTTGCTTAACGGCCAAATGAACTTATGCATGCGTTTCTTTTGGGGATTTGAGGAAATCATACTGTGATCTTTACAGAATAATAAAATCTCTTTGATTAACGCTGAAAGATGTCTTCCTCGGTTCATCATTACCTTACGACCCAATAAATCCAAAGCTTGGATACCGGTTGTTCCTTCATAAAGAGTGGCAATCCTAAGATCTCTCAGGTTTTGCTCCATGCCCCATTCTTTAATATAGCCGTGGCCACCAAATATTTGCACGCCCAAGTTAGCAGACTCGAAGCCTTGCTCGGTTAAAAAGGCTTTCATTATCGGCGTTAACATACCTAACTTATCGTCACCGCGTTTTTTGATTTCATCGGTTCCACCATCAAAAAACTCATCACTTATTTTCCCAGCGTAAAAGATCAATGCACGGCCACCTTCAACAAACGCTTTTTGGGTTAGAAGCATTCTTCTTACATCAGGATGAACAATAAGCGGGTCGGCTACTTTATCAGGGTACTTTGTGCCAGTAAGGGCACGCATCGACAGCCGTTCTTTAGCGTAATCAAGGCTCTTTTGATAGGCTAACTCCGCGCCGCAAACACCTTGAAGAGCCGTACCAATTCTGGCCGTATTCATAAAAGTGAACATGCATTCTAGCCCTTTATTTTCAGGACCAATCAACACACCTCTTGCGCCATCAAAATTTAAAACGGCAGTAGAGGAAGCCTTAATCCCCATTTTTTCTTCAAGTGAACCGCAAACAACCGGGTTTCGTTCCAGCACATTTCCATTATCATCAACATTAAACTTGGGAACGATAAACAGAGAAATACCCCGGGTGCCTTTTGGCGCGTCAGGGAGTCGGGCTAATACGATATGTATAATATTTTCAGCTAAATCGTGTTCGCCTGCCGATATGAATATCTTACTACCGGTAATCGCGTAACTGCCGTCGTCATTAGGAACGGCTTTGGTACGAACCTGTCCTAAATCCGTGCCACATTGTGCTTCTGTTAAACACATCGTGCCGGTCCATTCACCCGTTGTGAGCTTGGGTAAATACATATTCTTTTGAGCTTCATCACCGTGAGCAAATATAGTGTTCATCGCCCCTAAGCTTAAGCCCGGGTACATGTTAAACGACCAATTTGAAGAGCCCATCATCTCAGACTTAATGAGTGATAGTGATTGAGGTAATCCTTGCCCACCGTATTCTGTTGAAAAAGATAACGACTGCCAACCCCCTTCAACATACTGGTTGTAAGCCTCTTTGAAACCATCAGGCGTTGTTACTTCGCCGTTTTCAAAGTGACAACCTTGCTTATCACCACTTTGATTAATCGGAACAAGTTCATTTTCACAAAACTTAGCGCACTCGGTTAAAATGGCATCGACCATATCGGGAGAAGCATCTTCATAACTAGGGAATTTGGCGTAGTGCTCCTGAAAATTGAAAACATCATTAATTAAAAAATTAATATTTTTAAGGGGAGCTTTATATTCTGACATAGGGCGCCTCACGCAATGTACATCAACAATTAAGAGTTAAAATCAGAGTAGTTTTCCACTCATTAACTGCGAAACAACAGTGAATAAAAGATAATTCCCCATAAGATAATAGAGTTAGCAACAATAAGCACTAGGCAATTTCTATAAAATTACATGGATGCGAGTAACTAATATGTCAATTCTAGCTGATTTGAATGATAGCGAGAACTGCGGCCCAGCCACCTAACTTTTAATCATGTCATCCCGGGCGACGAAGGAGACCCGGGACCCATTGTAAAAACCACGGATGTTAATTAACCAACCGAAAATAACTTCAACATTGGTTATTGAGCGCCGTAGAAATACGCTCCAACCACCTAACTTTTAATCGTGTCATCCCGTGCGACGAAGGAGACCCGGGACCCATTGTAAAAACCACCGATGTTAATAAACCAACCGAATATAACTTCAACATCGGTTCATTGAATAAATGGATCCCCGCGTCCGTGAGGGCGACCCATCGACTTCGCTCAGAGACCCTGTTTTTAATGAGTTCCACTAAGAAATAAACCGGTCATTGAGCGCAGTTGAAATGTTTTCAATCATGTCATCCCGTGCGACGTAGGAGACCCGGGACCCATTGTAAAAACCACAGATGTTAATCAACCAACCGAAAATAACTTCAATATCGGTCATTGAATAAATGGATCCCCGCGTCCGCGAGGACGACCCATCGACTTCGCTCAGGAACCGCATTTTTACTGGGTTCCACTAAGAATTAAACCGGTCATTGAGCACAGCCGAAATGCACGGGCACTTCGCCCCAATGCATATGCAACCAAAGTGAGCTTCTTGAGCCACGTAACGATTTGCGCTTTTACTTTTTATCCAAGTTGGCAATATACAGTTCCTATACCATTGAATATAAGCCTGTCACTCGGTTCCCTTAAGCAATAACATTGTAAACCTAGTAAACAAAATTCGATGACACATTCAACAACGAAACCCGCTATAGTATTTACTATGTAGTTTGATAGACTCAATCAATAAATTCAAAGGAGCTAAAGTATGTCAAAAGCATTAAAGCAACTTTTATCAAATATTGACAAGCTCACTGCCCACGAAAAAGCAATGGCAGCCCATTGTCTTTTATTTGCATTAGAGACAACAACGGACGACAATGTAGAAGAAGACTGGATATCATTAGCAGAAAAAAGAAGTGAACAAATTGAAACCGGGGCAGTTAAAACATTGTCATGGTCGGAGATAAAAGAACAACTCTAATATTATGGAACTACAATTTCATCCTGACACCCTGTTCGAATTAAAAGCTTCAAAATAGTGGTATCAATCTCAAACTACAGGCCTAGGCGATAATTTTATTCAAGAAATAGAATTAGCTCTCAACTCCATTCAATCCTTACCAGAAACTTGGCCTAAGTTTGGGTTAAAACAAATATAGTTCACCTTTACTACAAAGTGCTTGACTGTCGCCATAGGAACTCAGGGATCGGCCTTTAGTTCAACCTGGTCATTGAGCACAGTCGAAATGCTTTCAATCGTGTCATCCCGTGCGACGCAGGAGATCCGGGACCCATTGTTAAAACCACCGATGTTAATAAACCAACCGAATATAACTTCAACATCGGTTCATTGAATAAATGGATCCCCGCGTCCGCGAGGACGACCCATCGACTTCGCTCAGGAACCGCATTTTTACTGGGTTTCACTAAGAATTAAACCGGTCATTGAGGGCAGTCGAAATGCTTCCAATCATGTCATCCCGGGCGACGAAGGAGACCCGGGACCCATTGTAAAAACCACAGATGTTAATCAACCAACCGAAAATAACTTCAATATCGGTTCATTGAATAAATGGATCCCCGCGTCCGCGAGGACGACCCATCGACTTCGCTCAGGAACCGCATTTTTACTGGGTTTCACTAAGAATTAAACCGTTCATTGAGCACGGTCGAAATACGCCCCAACCACATAACATTCAATCATGTCATCCCGTGCGACGAAGGAGACCCGGGACCCATTGTAAAAACCACCGATGTTAATAAACCAACCGAATATAACTTCAACATCGGTTCATTGAATAAATGGATCCCCGCGTCCGCGAGGACGACCCATCGACTTCGCTCAGGAACCGTATTTTTACTGGGTTTCACTAAGAATTAAACCGGTCATTGAGCACAGTCGAAATACGCCCCAGCCACATAACTTTCATTCGTGTCATCCCGTGCGACGAAGGAGACCCGGGACCTATTGTGAAAGTGTTGGAGTAACAATCAGTAGTAACCTTAAATTCTTTAATTTAATGCAAGCAGCACTTTTTGTATTTTTTGCCACTTCCACAAGGGCAAGGATCATTTCTTCCAACCTTAGGTGGAGATATGCGGGGTTGTTCGCTAATGAATTCGGGATCAAGCGGTACAAGGCTACCTGATAATGTCTTGGAAATATCATCCAAGTCGTGGGGAATAAACTCGCCAAACTCTTCGGGATCTAAGTCTGAAATGAGCTCATCAAGTGAAAATCCATGCCAATTGGATAATTCTTCACTAACACTAAAGTCTTTTTGAATCTGGTAAGTGGGGGAATCCGGCGAACTTGACAGGTCATCCCAAGCCATAATGTCTTCCATTGTTATCAGATCTTCATCTAACTTTTTCTGTTTTGCTAATTCGAGAAAGGTTTCTTGATACTCTTTTATACCGCCGGCCAAGCAAAGGTTGCACATGATGGCCAAAATAAAGTCACCTAAGTCATCGTCTTGATTAAGAAAATGTTGTAACCATTCGGCGAACAGCTCTTTAAATTTTGCTTCCGTGAGTTTGCCTTCTGAATACTGCATAAATATTACTTCGATGGCCGCAGCTCGGCAATACTCAGAAGGGTGAGAGCCTAAAATAAATTGATTGAGCGATTGGTAGTTACCGGCTGCCAAATGATAATAAATGGTGGGCATTAACTCCGTTATCGTATCACCTATTACACATTCTAAATCGGATTCCCAACCATCCTCCCTTGAGCACAAAAGAAGTAGTTTTTCGAGACCATCGGTGTGCTTTGCCTCTCCCATTAGCAGAATGCCGAAAAATAACAGGCTATTTTCTTGCTCAGTTAACGATTCTGGTTGTGCTATAAACTTATCCATCGCTTGCGTTATATGGGGATATAACTCAGACCATTGCTCTATCGCGGCTTGCAATGCAGCAGTTGGTAACTCGGACTCTGAAGGGGAGCTTAGTGTTTCAATAATGGTGCTAATTTTCATTTGAGTATTATCTGTTTTTATTGTTAGAAAGGTCTGACGTAAAGCTTTCTGAATCGATGATTTATAGTGCTGAATTCTAGCGTTGTTTTGATGCTATTGGCAAAAGCATTACAGGTAATTTGTTAATAGATGAGTATTCATTCTTATTCGTTGATATCTCAACATTTTTACAATGGGTCCCGGGTCTCCTTCGTCGCACGGGATGACATAGTAGGATGTTTGGTATTAAGCGGGTGTGGTTATTACGCATTGAGGAATAGAAAAAACGTTGTTGATACTTTTCTTGTTTTGCCTAGCCCTCAGCACTACAATTCTGAAGCAGTTATTTAAAGGGGGTTATATGTTGGTAGCAAATCAAAAACTTGTGAAACAAGCTTTGGCTAATGTTAGTTTGGAGTCGTTGGGTTTGTCAAAACAGCT
Organism: uncultured Gammaproteobacteria bacterium; assembly: GCA_942490545.1. Taxonomy (GTDB): domain Bacteria; phylum Pseudomonadota; class Gammaproteobacteria; order Enterobacterales; family Alteromonadaceae; genus Paraneptunicella. The sequence goes on from CALNXX010000016.1 coordinate 206,919, forward strand.
AAATGACATGCTTAAACAAGTGAGTAAAAATAAAAGCATTGATACAACATCATTGTTAAAGGCTTTGCGTGGATGAGTTTATTCTCTTCGACAGTGTTGAACCTGATTGTTATCCCGGCACAAACGTATTAATAAATAAGCTTAATATTAAGAGCTTTGCTCTTTTAGAAACCGCAGAAGCGGATTTTACGGCTATTCGATCCTTGGAGTTGTTCCAAACCCCCTCTCAAGTTTACCAATCTTTTGATTTCCAACACCTTAAAGGTATTCATTCTTACTTATTTCAAGATTTGTATTCTTGGGTTGGACTCTATTTTAGGCGGGAAGGATCGTATTTAAATTTGTTCTTAGTTGATTATTTAATATTTTGTACAATGGGTCCCGGGTCTCCTTCGTCGCACGGGATGACATAGTGGGTGGTTTTAGGGGAAGTGAGACAAAACACGAAATTCGCCAATATGAGAAAGGGTGAAACTATGCAAAATGAATATGATTTTTCGAAAGGTTCAAGAGGTAAGTTCTACAATAAAGACGTGCAGTTGAACCTTCCTTTGTACTTAGACGCCGATGTGCAACGCTATTTTTATTCAAAAGCTAAAGCAAAAGGTGTTGAGCTAAATGCTTTAATTAATGATCTACTTAAAAAAGATATCGATTTGATTGAAGGCGTCAATTAAAGCGCATTACTCTGTAATAAGGACTTCCTTGAATATTAAATGCTTATGCGATTCCTGTTTCGGTAATAGATTCTTAGTCTAAATTTTTTACAATGGGTCCCGGGTCTCCTGCGTCGCCCGGGATGACATGGTGGGAAACTTGGTTAGTGAGGCTGAGAATTCATTTTTTGTTGTTCTGATCTCTGAGCTGGACTCTATTCTAATGCCGAATGACAGTGATAGATTGATGTTGGTTGTTCATTAAATGCTTTCACAATGGATCCTTGGTCTCCTGCGTCGCCCGGGATGACATGATTGAATGTATTTAGACTGAATTGAACTAAAATCTGGCCCCTGAGCGTAGTCGAAGGGCGGTCCCTGAGCCGGAATTCATTGTTATGTTGAATAGTTGCACTGTGGTTGGTGGTTTTACATTTTTTCCGATGACTCCCGGGTCTCTTTTTTACCCGGGAAAAAACGCTTTTAACAATCCATTTATTAATTTATTGGCCTACGTAGTTTTCTAACATCCAGCTGTGTATTTCTTCGGCGCTTTGTCTTGTGGCGTTGGCGCTGACCACGCCGTTGATGAGTTCACTTCCTTGTTTGCCCTCTAGGAACCGGTGGAGTAGTGCGCCGTCGGTGCCTGCTATTGCGATGCCGTCTCCGTCAACATCTAGGTTGCAGTTTGAATCGGTAGTGGTGCTGAATGTGTTGTCTAGCCAGTCTGTGATGCTTTGGGCATCGGTGCGTGTGGCGGTGGTTGATACTCTGTTTTGGATAAGGGCTTCGCCTTGGTAGTTATCCAAGTATCGGTATAGAAGGTAACCATCGGTTTCGGAATGCATGAGTCCATCGCCGTCGGCATCTAAATGGCAACTTCTAGCAGGTTGACCATAATGGCTGTTTAACCAGTTCAGGATTTCTTCTAATGTTTGGCGGCCGGCGTTGGCGGCAACGATGCCATTTGTGAGTTGTGAATGACGTAACCCTTGCATGTATCGGTAGGCTATTAGGCCATCTGTTTGCGCATAGGTTATGCCGTCGCCATCGATATCTAAATGGCAATTCGTTTCTGAGTTTTCATTGGGAGCATCAAAGGTGTTATTTAACCAATTGGTTATCGCCCTAGCTGTGTTTCGAGTGGCATTTTCTCCAATGCGTCCTTTGATTAGGTTTTCTCCTTGCTGGTTGTTCATGTAGCGGTAGAGTAGGTAGCCATCGGTTTCGGAATTGACAATGCCGTTGCCATCAATGTCGAAATGACAGGTCGAGCCGATAACGGGAAAGCCGGATTGGCTTGGCGTATCTGAAATCGGTAGATCCTCTATAGGTAAATTCTCAATTGGTGGTCCCTCATTTGGTGGATTTGGGGCTGGTTCGTCTGGAATATTGTTTTCTGGGGAGCCGTATTCAATGGTGTAGTTGTCAATGTCTCCGACTTTCCAAACATAAACCAAGCTTCTTTTGTTATAGCCTTGGGTGCCATCGGTGGTGTCGGCACTGGCTTGTATCATGTATAAAAAACCATTTTCAGCATCGAATGCGATGGCCCCTATATTGGGTTCTCTGTCGGTTATTCCTGCTATTAAATCCTTTTTGAAATCCCATATTAAATAAGGCTGTGGCTCCCAAGGTTGCATTATTCCTGCGGCAACTTTGGCTAAGTCGTCAGGGTTGTAGAAGTAAAAAGAAGCTTCGCGTTCTGTTGCCATTGGGCCACGAATGTTCTCTGAACTAGAGCGGGTCATTGGTAAGTCTAGATCGGATGTGAAGGTAACGGTGCCGTCTATGCCGCCATACCATGCGTCGCCTAAAGGTCTAGAGAGGGCGAATACCACCGCTTGTTTATTGGCTTGGGTTTTAAGCCATGCTGCACCGGAATATCCTTGAGTGAGTGACCAGTTTTGCAGCCACTGATTGGGTGGGGTGCCGTCACCACCATAGCGCAAAAGTGTTGTGGCGTTGATCACATCACCATCAGCAGGTAATCGCCCGGTGGTTTCCCAAGGAGCAATGGCAAAAAGTGTGGGGCCATGGGACGGTACGCCAACGCCGCTTTGATAACCTTGGCCAACAAGTAATGAACGAGCTTGGGTGTTGCTGTTGGCCCAAGATTGCGGAGCCGTGATGAGGTATCGGTCGGTAAGGGCGGGTTTAAGATAGTTTTCTGTATTGGGTAATCCGCCTAAATGCCAAGCACCTTGAGATTGATTTAGGCTTAAATTAATCATGCCATGGGCTTTTGTTTCGCCATTGGAGTAGGTGTTGAAGATACTGTAATACAAGCCTTCAGTCTCGGCGTTTATACCGGGATGGTAGGTTATACCCGCCATAACATCACCACCGCCCTGTGGTTTCCAGTTGTCGTTATAAACCTGAGGCCAAATGTTGTTGCTGAAATTTTGGAGTCTTCTGGCTCGTCTTAATTCTGTTGGGTTGTTGGATACAATGGGTTTTGGAATGCTGACTTCGGATAGTTGAGGTGCGTGGGGGTGACCTATTCCAAACAATGAGCCAGGTAGTTCGTTGTTACTATTATTGTTTGAATTTTCAGAATTGCCTTGTGGATAGTAAGCAAGCCCCATTGCGGCATATTGCCAGTTGCTGGTTTGGCCTTCGTAGTCGCGAGGTAAGCGAAAAGCGCCCACAAATTTGATGTCTTTTTCCGGCACTATTAATTGTTCGGAAACAAAGTCTGGAATGGTTATATTGGCAGAGGCTTTGGCGCTTTCGTTACCAAACTGAATATTACTATTGGGTGTTCTGTAATGACCGGTTACTGCTGCATCAATGGCGGATACCTGATAGTGATAGGCTTCTCCCGCTTGAGCGCTGGCATCATGATAAACAATTCTTCCGTGTTGTTTCATTGAGTGCTGGATCCACTCTTGATCAACTACTGCGTAAAACTGTTCATCTCGATACACCATGTAGCGATTAACACCGCTGTTGGGTGGGCTGTCTACTTTGGATTTAGCGTCTTGGGAGGGTAACCAGCTTAATTCAACCACAGTGTTGCCAATATCGGCTTCTGTATTCGAGGTTAATGTGGCTTTGAATTCTGATGGTGACGAGGGCGGTGTGATATCTGCATCGGTGGAGTACTCCAATTTGGTTAATACAAAAGCACCGTGCCATGCGTTGTAACGCGGATCCATGCTGATGTTTATTAAGGAATGGGCACCTTCTGTGGGTAATGCATTGGGTGCCGTAATGCTGTGTTCATCTGTGATGTTAAAGATTAACTTTCCATAGCTGTGAGGTTGCACGAAATCATTGTGGTCGATATTTTCAGCATACATGGTGTTCCAGGGGCGACTCCAATCTGCATAAACGCCTGCGTCTGCATTTGGTGCATCGTCATCTTTAAAACTAATTCGGGCCTGTAGTCGTAATTGATAATCGGTTTGGTTGTAGAAGGTCGCAATCACTTTATCACCACGCTTAAATTGAATGGGGGTGGCGCCTTTAATGCCTGCATAAGTGGATGTGTAATCGTTGCTAGGAACTGATGCTGATTCCGATAATCCTGAGTTTTCTGGGGCTTGCGGGTCACCTACAAATGTCATGTTCTGGGGGTGATAGATTACTTCTTGCCAGTCTTTGTAGGGCGTTACTGTGGATTCAGGAGAGTATCCAAATTCTACTAAGGTATGAATTTCTGCTTGAACTGTGTGGGTACAAAATAATAAAACAGCGCAGCCTAAATAAGTCAGCGGAAGTTTAAGTTTTTTACGTAAACCGAGATGCTTCATAAGTAATACCTCGTCGTTTTATAAAGGTATTTCAAAATTTAAAAATACCGTCGAAAAAGGGTTAACGAAGCTCAGAAGTAAGTTCGCACTTTGCTCCGTCAACCAATCCGAGAAGGGCAACATGCCCAAGGTGATTACTCTCTTAACGGCAAGGAAAGCAAAGCTGAGATAGCTGAATGTTGAGTCAATAGGCTTTATCGACGAGTTTTGTGAAAGGGTTCACGATAACGAAAAATAATTGTGAGGATCTGAGTATCCTTTTTCTTTGTCGTTCTGACCCCCGAGCAGGAATCCATTGTATTGTTGGATGGTTACATTGTGGCTGATGTTTTAACATTTTCACAATGGGTCCCGGGTCTCCTTCGTCGCCCGGGATGACATGATGGAAGATTTGGTGGGTGGAGCTGTGTATCCTTTTTCTTTGTCGTTCTGACCCCCGAGCAGGAATCCATTGTATTGTTGGATGGTTACATTGTGGCTGATGTTTTAACATTTTCACAATGGGTCCCGGGTCTCCTTCGTCGCACGGGATGACATGATGGAAGATTTGGTGGGTGGAGCTGTGTATCCTTTTTCTTTGTCGTTCTGACCCCCGAGCAGGAATCCATTGTATTGTTGGATGGTTACATTGTGGCTGATGTTTTAACATTTTCACAATGGGTCCCGGGTCTCCTTCGTCGCACGGGATGACATGATAGAAGATTTGGTGGGTGGAGCTGTGTATCCTTTTCCTTTGTCGTTCTGACCCCCGAGCAGGAATCCATTTTATCGTTGGATGGTTGCATTGTGGTTAATGTTTTAATCTTTTCACAATGGGTCCCGGGTCTCTTTCGTCGCCCGGGATGACAGGATGGAAGAATTGGGGAGTGCAGTTTATGGCACTATTTAAAGTGTTGAATAGGGCGCTTGTCCAAAACGCCAAAGGATTCTTGGTATTAAAGCATGCAGCACTTCTTATATTTTTTTCCGCTACCACAAGAGCATGGGTCGTTACGTCCAACTTTGATAGGGGCAGTATAGGTGCTGGTGGAGTTTGATATTAAACGACTGTCGTTTGATTGGATCTTGAGTGCTTCTCTTAGGTTTTGCAGATCATCAAAAACATTGGTTTTAGCATTGTTTTTCTTGGAGAAACCATGCCATTTTGAAAGTTCATCAACTACTTTAAAGTGGTGCTGTATGTGGTATGACGCTTCCGGGGAAGTGTTAGTATTGACGTTCCAGTTTTCAACGTTTTTAAGTGAAGCGTATTCGTCATCCAAACGTTGTTCTTTTGCTAATTTAATAAATATAGGTTGGTAGTCATTAAAGTTGCCGTCCATACAATAGTTCGCAATGGAGCTTAAAATATACGCGGTCAGTTCCGTTTTCTCTTGTGAAAAATGAGTGATCCATTTATTCAGTATATTATTAAATAGTTCATCATCTATTTTTCCTTCGGCATGCTGCGCAAAAACAGTTTCTATTGCACCAGAACGGCAATATAAGGAAGGATGTTCTCCAAGAATATAGTCATTTAATAACTTATGTTCACCTGCTGCCAAATGGTAAAAAATCGTTGGTGTTAGTTCCGTTATTGCATCACCAAAAATTGATTCAAGATTGGAGTCCCAATCGTCGTTATGAGCGCATACTTGCAATAATTTTTCTAATCCAGCTGTATGTTTGGCTTCAGTCATCATAAGAATCCCGAAAAACAGCAATGAATTGTTTTCATCAGTTAATGCATCTGGATCTCCAATGAAGAGGTCCATAATAGCTTCGATATGCGGGTATATCGCTGGCCATTCGGTCATGCTTGCATTAAGTGCTTCTACAGGTAGTCCCTCATCATCTGAGGACATGCTTAATTGGTCCAATATGGTAGTTATATCCATTAAGGTCTCTGAATCGTTTTGTTTTTAATTGAAGTTTGGTGTTATCTAGCTAGAAGGTCTATATGCTAAATACTGACATTATTGATGCTACAAAAAACACTGAATAAAGGGCAGCGTCAGTGACACTGCCCTTTTGACTTCTTTAGGTTAAAAGGTTAGTGAACCCAGTGATGTCTTTCTGCTTTTGCATGCATTTCGGCTTCGGTTTCTTTAGGCATAAACTGTTGATTGTCGTTTTCGAAGAAGAATTCACTGCGCTTCTTCTTGCTGCCTAGTTCGTTCATGGTGGCTGACTCGTATACACGTCCGTTTAGTACGGTGTATTGTACGAATTCACTGCGGCGAATATCTGATAACACATCACCATCAATAATGACCATGTCGGCCAATTTACCTGATTCAATGCTTCCAATATCTTTATTCATGCCCAAGTGAGTTGCACCGTCGATAGTAGCACCACGGATGGCTTCCCAAGGTGTGAAACCGCCTTGGTTCATGATCCACATTTCCCAATGTGCCGCTAAACCTTCACGTTGACCGTGGGCACCAATATTGACGCTTACACCTTTGTCGCGCAGGGTTTTTGCAAACTCAGCAACGCGTACATGGTTATATTGGTTGTCTGGTGCTGTAGGGCGGCGAATGGCACGCTTATCTAGCAAAAAGGAAGGGGTGTAGCGTAATAAACGCGGGTTTTTCCATACCTCGGTACGGTCATACCAATATTCTTCACCCATCATGCCACCGTAAGATACGACGAAGGTTGGTGTGTAACCGTAATCGGTTGCAGGCCAAAGTTGAATTAAATCGTCATATCCTTTGGCTACTGGTAATGAGTGTTCTAAACCGGTATGGCCATCAACCATCATGCTTAAATTCTGATGGAATTTACCGCCACCTTCAGGCACCACCATCATTTTCAGTTCGCGAGCGGCGGCTAATATTTGCTGGCGCTGTGAACGAGCCGGCTGGTTGTAACTCTTAACCGATATGGCACCGGCATCTTTTAGGCGTTGCATATGATAAAGCGCATCGTCGTAACTTTTGATAACGGCTTTGTGAGTCAGAAGCTCGGCACCGTAAAGAATGGTTCCGGTGGAGTAAATGCGTGGCGCAACGATTTTACCGGCTCTTTGAAGCTCTGCAGCTGAAAAGATTTCAGTGGTATCGTTTGATGGATCGTGAATAGTGGTTACACCAAAAGAGACGTTGGAGTACATCATCCAGTTTTGTTGTGGAATAATTTCACGACGACCTTGAGCACCATGAGCATGAGCATCAACTAAACCAGGAATAATGGTTTTTCCAGTCACATCGATAACTTCTGTGCCTTTCGGGATCTCAACATCTTTTCCAACAACCACAATACGGTTGTCTTTTATTAGCACGGTTCCGCCTTTTATAACTTCCTGTTCATTGTTGGCATTACGCATGGTGACGATGTTTCCGCCAACTAGTGCTTTGTAGCCTTGTGGTTTATCGGCTTTATGCTTGAAAGAAAGGTTTAAGCCTTCTTGGTCTGGCTCAGGCAGTTCTTCCGGCGCGCCTTCTATAAAAGTAAATGCATCTTTTAAATCGCGCTCGAAGAAACGAGGGCCATGAAACCAGCTTAGTGATTTGCTATCTGGTGCCCAATTTAAGTACTCACCCGCGCGGCTAGACAACTTAGTAAGAGGCATTGACTTGTTGCTAGTACTAATTTTTTGACGCTTGCCAGTATCAGCAAATGGCGCAACATAGACATTGTATTGTTCAACAAAGGCGATCCATTTTTTATCGTGAGATAAACGATATTCTTGTACTTTATCGGCACCATATAAATGTTTGCGTTTGTCTTCGCCATTTAAGTCAACACTGACTAATTGGGCTTCAGGGTAATCAGTACCCGATACGCGTTGTGTGAAGTAAACACGTTTGTTATCGCCTGCAAAGTGCGGGGCGGAACCTGATTTACTCACTCTTTTAGTGTCTTTGGTTTTTAGGTTTAGTACGTAAACACCGGGTTCCACAGACCATTTGGCGGGAAGTAAATAACCACCGGAGAACTTCTGATAGGTAACCAGTTTTCCATCGGTAGAGAACGATGGCTCAATGTAATGCCCGGGGTTTTTAGTTAATGTTTTACCGTTACCACCCCGCGCCGACACTATTTTTATACTGCCTAAATCGGTGTCGTTCCATGTGCTGTATACAATGGATTTACCATCGTTAGAGTAACGAGGGTAGTATTCGTCATGATCATTTTGTTTGGTTAAACGGCGAGTTTTACCAGACTTTACGTCTTTGATATATAGCTTGCCCAACGCTTGATACACCATTTGCTTGCCATTAGGAGACTTTTGAGACCAACGCAGCATTTTTACGTCGAATTCATCTGGGGCAACATCCACTGGGTATCGAACCGCATCGGCATACTGTACATTTGCTTCTATCTGCACAGGAATAACGCTGGTGGACTTGTCTTTTAACTTAAGCTTGTGGAATTTGCCACCTGTCCAATAAACAATGTGTTTAGAATCCGGTGTCCAATCGAAGTAAGGGAAGTAACCTTCTGAACCAAAACCTTCTTGATTGTCATGTTCCATTGAAAGGTTAAGTGCGGTTTCTTGGCCGTTTTCCATGTCTTTAATGAACAGTGCGGTTTTTTCTTTTACGCGACGAAGAAAGGCGAGGTGTTTGCCGTCTGGCGAAGGCGTTGGCACAATTGCACCACCGGTGCCGGATACAAAACGTTCTTCTTCGCCTTTTTCCATATCATAACGGGTAATAGCGAAGGTGGATTTTAAGGGATCGCGATTATAAGAGAAGGAATGACCACCTGTGATGTCTCGGGTGTAGTAAATGTATTTTCCGTCATGAGAAAAGCTTGGATCTGCGGTATTTTTTTGATCTTTATTACCGTTTGAGCGTTTTTTAATGGCTAAACCTGCGCCACCACCACGATGGTATAACCAAATTTCACCAGCAGGGATACTGCGGCGAGACATGATACCTTTGGTTGCGACAAGGTATTCACCATCTGGACTCCACTTAGGGGAGTGCATTAGGTTGCCTTTCTCAGTGCTAATTTGTTTTAGCACATTGCCTTCCATGTCCATGGTCCAAATATTGGAGATGCCACCACGGTCAGAAGTAAAAGCAACGGTTTTGCCGTCAGGGCTAACTGAAGGGTGAATGTTCCAAGCGAAATCTTGGGTGAGTGGTTTAGCTTTGCCGCCTTTAATGTCCACAATGTAGATGTCGCCTAGCATGTCGAACACAATGTGCTCTCCATCAGGTGTTACATCTAAGCTAGACCAAGTTGTTTCTTCGGTATTAATTTTTAGGGTGTTTAATTCAAATGGCGGGTTAAGTACGTCCCACTCTTTTTTTTCAGATTCTTTTTCGGATGCTTCTTTGGCATCAATACCTTTTTGCTCAGCAGAAGCAATAAAGCTTAAGCTAATAAGGCAAAGGCATAAAAGCCTTTTGGTAGTAGGCAAAAATTTGAGGTAATTGTTCATTCTGACTCTCTGGTTATTGCGTTTTATAATAATCAAAGACACAAACAAAGCGTGTTACTACCAGTGTCGGTAATGTTACCGGTAAAGCTTGTTTGGTGTCTTAATATGTATTTGCAGAGCGAGGGGGATTATATTGCAAATCTGTAACAATTGAGGTTACAGATTGGTATAAAGGTATAGAGAAAATTGTATGCATTTGTGACAAGTCAGCGCCTACTGAACGTTAGTATACAAATTTGTTTCGAATATACGCAATTAGATCGCGGTGCTGATTTGAAGGTAACCGTTTGAATAGTTAGCTTAAATTGGGTGGGAGGTTAAAGAAAACACTAACAAATATTAAGGAGTAAGGCAGTGAATACTGCTACCGTACTCCCAATTATTGCGATCAGCTATTTTTACTCGTTATCGTGTCCGCAGCTGTCACCATTGTGAACATGACCATGTTCAAGCTCGGTTGCAGTCGCTTCACGTACTGAAATAACGTCAACGTCGAAAGCCAATGGGTGCCCAGCTAAAGGGTGATTACCATCAACGATAACATTGTCATCGGAAACTTCGATAATGATCACTGATTGATCACCGCCTTCTGTTGAGGCGCGAAACTGCATACCGATTTGTGGTTCCATACCTTCAAACATGTTTTTAGGTACTGACTGAACTAACTCCTCATGGCGTTCGCCATAGGCTTCCTCTGCTTGCACGGTAACTTGAAGTTTACTGCCAGATTCAAGACCGGCAAGAGCATTTTCTAAACCGATAATGAGTTGCCCACGACCAAAAATAAATTCAAGAGGTGGCGACTCAGCAGTACTATCAATTTCAACCCCATCTTCACTGGAGACTGTGTAGTTTATGGCTACGACAGTATCTTGTGCAATTTTCATAACTAAAACCATTTTTTTTAAAAGTGCTTTAAGTGTAACCCATAAGCAAATGTTTTATTAGAATAATTTCCATATACACGAAGGCTTTTCAGCAACTAATTCAAAACAATATAAACGCGTTTTTTCGATTTAAAAGCCATCATGCTATTAGGATTTTTCCTCAAGCGAATAGGGCAGTGCTGACAGCGTAAACCGAACATCGGGCTGCTTTTGAAGGCGTATGATTGCTTCTTTTTCCAAGTCATTAGGCAATACTGCAAACGCCCAAGTTTGGCCTGTTTTCGCCGAATTTTCTTCTGTCATTTCAGATGCAAAACCACTGTAAAGACAGGTGCCAATGCGACGCCAGTTCTCACCTAATTGTAGCTCCAAAGTATCACCTGGTTCAATTAGGGCTTCGGTGTCGCTTACTAAAATACATCCCGCTCGTTTGTTTTTACCTAAATATTTAGTTCGGGCAACAACTTCTTGCCCCATATAACAGCCTTTTGTGAAGCAAATTGCGTCTAGTGCCTGCATGTTCATCATTTGAGGCACGTATTCTTCACTTTGATCGGTGGCTAATTTGGGAATGCCCGCCTGAATGTCCAACGCTTGCCATTCTTGCAAAGGCATTTGCGGTAATTGTTCTAATTTGGTGTTTAGGCTTGAACTTTTAGGGTAAACCATAACGAAACGAGGGACAGGTAGCGTTAATTTTGTGAGCCAAATGTCGCTCTCGTTTATTTTTACAATACTGGATTGAAAATGTTCTTTGGGGACTTGAATCGCGTCTGAATCGGCAAGTATGTCTTTAGGCAATGACTCGGACAATACGCCAGATATTCCATATTCATTGGTAACATTTGTTATCTCTACTTTTGAAAACACCGCGTATTTTTTGAGATCTTGTAAACCTTTATCTAAGCAACCTTGGTCGGTTACTAATAAATAGCGGTCTTGCATAGTGAGTACTTGGTAAATTGCGCAAGTTTTCCCTTTTGCATTGCACTGGCAAGCCAAGGAACTTTCACCAACGTTAAGCTTGTCGATATCGGCCGTTAACTGACCTTGCAGGAATGTCTGACGGTCTTCGCCGGTAACCTGAATAATTGATTTATTTGTAATAAGACAGTGCATAGCGCTTCCTAAATGTGCAATTTGATACTGTTGCGTTTATATGCGGACAATATGGGGCTATAATCTCGACTCTCAAGCATAATCATTAATATGTTGTGTGCGGGATGATTAAATTATTATTGAATTTAAGTAAAGTACTATTTAATTTAAGTGCTTGTTATTTGAACTGCTGATTAAATGAAGTGATGAATTAATGTTGGAAAAAAAACGTATTTCGCGAATGCGATGGGCCTGTCGTAGAGGCATGTTGGAATTAGATGTGTTGCTTACGCCTTTTATGGATGAAGCATTTGATGATTTAAGTGTAGAAGATCAGCTGTTATTCGAACGTTTGTTGACGAGTGATGATCCTGATTTATTTGCTTGGTTTATGGGACATATCAAGTGCGAGGACAAAGAATTGGCAAGGATGGTCGATGTTATTATTAAGCGCGTCAAAGTATAGAATTGAAATTACGCCCAGCAGATATCGTTTAGCCTTTATTTTACTGTTTGAATTGATTCTGTTGGTTTATGTCTGGTTATGGGAGCCTAATTGGTTTCCTTATCAAATGGCTGTTCAGGTTTTACTGAGTTTGTTGTTGCTAATACATGCAGTGCAAGCGTGTAAAACAAGCTTAAAAAGTGCCTCTGTTATCTCTTTGTATCAGGACGGTCGCTGGCTCTACTTAGCTGAACCTTCTGTTGATTATGCTTCTTTTGATGCTGCCTCTCTTGGTTCCGTCTCTTCTGATAAAAGCTCTCCTGAAGAAATAATCAAAACTGAAAATAAGCATGATATTGGGAATAAAGCCGGTATTCAGTGGCGAATATCTCCGCGTTCCCGTTTTACTGACTGGTTAATTTGGTTACATCTTTCCGGTAACGGGAAACAACATTGGTTTTGGGTTTTTCGCGACGAAGTGCCGGATGCGGACTATCGTAGAATATGTTTGGCCATTAGATATAGTCATCAACATGGCGTAGCAGAACGTGCTTAAGTTCAACAGGCTCTGGTATTTGAACCGTAATATCAGAGCTTAGGTTTAAGAATTGTCGGTTCTGATTTTGGGAGTTGATCAGGGTAATCCAAATTGTAGTGCAAGCCTCTGCTTTCTTTGCGCTCCATGGCGCTGCGAACGATTAATTCGGCCACATTCAGCAAATTGCGTAACTCAAGCAAGTTGTTGCTGATGGTAAAGTGAGCGTAGTACTCTTGTACTTCTTGTTTAAGCAATTCAATACGATGAAGCGCTCTTTCCAACCTTTTATTGGTACGAACAATGCCCACATAATCCCACATAAATAAACGTAGTTCGTGCCAATTATGCTGAATAACAACTTCTTCATCTGAGTCGCTAACACGGCTTTCATCCCACGGAATAATCGATTCTTCCTGAGAGGGTTCTGCCAAGCGCGACAATATATGCTTGGCTGCGGAATGGGCAAAAACCACACACTCCAAAAGAGAATTGCTAGCCATTCGGTTGGCACCATGTAACCCGGTGTAAGCTACTTCGCCAATGGCATAAACGTTGTTTAAATCGGTTTGTGCGTTTAAATCTGTTATTACACCGCCACAGCTATAATGGGCTGCCGGAACAACAGGAATGGGATCGCGAGTAATATCAATACCAAGAGAGAGACACTTTTTGTAAATGTTAGGAAAGTGTTTGGTGATGAATTCAGATGGCTTGTGGCTAATATTTAAAAACATGCAATCAGCCCCCAGTCGTTTCATTTCGAAATCAATGGCACGGGCGACAATATCTCGTGGCGCTAATTCTGCTCTGTCGTCAAATTTGTGCATGAAGCGTTCGCCGTCCGCATGACACAAATAAGCACCTTCACCACGTAACGCTTCGGTGATAAGAAAGTTTTTGGCTTGTGGGTGATATAGGCAAGTAGGGTGAAATTGATTGAATTCCATATTGGCGACACGGCATCCTGCGCGCCATGCCATGGCAATACCGTCACCACTGGCAATATCTGGGTTTGAAGTGTACTGATACACTTTACTTGCTCCGCCCGTTGCTAAGGCACAAAAGCGGCTACGAATAACTTCAACCTGTTCTTGTTCTCGGTTCCATACATAGCAGCCTAAACAATGCTTTTCATTGGATTTGCTTGTGATGAGGTCGATGGCGTTAAATCGTTCTAATAACTGGATGTTGGGGTGAGCCTTTACTGCATCCGAAAGCGTGTACTGTACGGCTTTACCGGTTGCATCGGCGGCATGTAATATTCTGCGATGGCTATGCCCACCTTCTCGGGTTAAATGATACCGGGTTGCACCTTTCTCATCGGTTTCTTCGTCGAAATCTACCCCAGTATCTATAAGCCAGTTTAAACACCGTTTGGCATTTTGGGCAGTATATTCAACTACAGATTCATCACATAAACCGGCACCGGCGAGCATGGTGTCTTGGACATGAGAAGCCACGGTGTCGTCTTCGTCAAATACAGCAGCGATGCCACCTTGCGCATACTTGGTTGAGCCTTCAGACATTTTACTTTTGCTAACAACAGTAACTTGGCTATGGGCAGCTAATTTTAGGGCCAAACTAAGCCCCGCAGCGCCGCTGCCAACAACAAGGACGTCACATCGGTGTTCTGTGGTTTGATTCATATTCGGGAATAATCTGTTTCTATTCTTTATTATCGCCTTATTATTTCTCTGCTTATTTATCTACTTCTGCTGAGATGGGGCGATAGTATTGCTGATAAAACCATCAGCCAAGGTTATTTTGCCGCTAATACTACCGTTACGCAGGTTAAAAACAAAAACATATTAAAGGCGGCAGGAATAAAGAGCGCAAAATATTGGTGGAGTATGATCTATAATCGAAAAGTTAAATTTAACGTTTGCAACGAGTTAAGTTGAATTTTGGCCCAATAAAACACCCCGAAAAGATGAATTCAAAATTAATGCAATTTATTTTTACATTTTTTAGAACTTTTCATGAATACCACAGTCTATTTAATTGCTTACTTGAGCTGAATTACTCTGAAAAGGGTTATATCGCTGATAAATAAAGCGGTTATCGTTAGGATAACGTTGTAAAAACGGGTTTATTAATAATAAACTCCTCGTTATTCAGCTTTATGTTTATTATGTTCTCAATGACTACATTAATAAGCTTATTGATTTAACGTCGCAGGGTATAGTGAGTAATGAAGGAGTTATGGCTCGAATGAGCGAGCAGTTAACAGATCAACAAATTGTTGAACGGGTACAACGTGGCGACAAAGATGCGTTTGGTTTATTGGTAATCAAGTATCAGCATAAAGTCGGACACCTTGTATCTAGATACGTGAAAAATTCTGGTGATGTTGCAGATGTCACCCAAGAAGCATTTATTAAAGCGTATCGGGCGTTAGCAAATTTTAGGGGTGAAAGTGCTTTTTATACATGGCTATATCGAATAGCTGTGAATAGCGCCAAGAATTACTTGGTTGCGCAAAGCCGAAAAGCGCCTACAAATGATGTTGACGCCGAGGAAGCAGACTTTTACGATGGTAGCGAATCACTAAGGGAGAATTCCACTCCTGAACGGGTTCTGCTATCGGAAGAAATAAACAAATTACTATTTGCAACAGTGGAAAAATTACCTGAAGATTTGCGTATGGCGATTACGCTGCGTGAAATGGAAGGAATGAGTTACGAGGAAATAGCGAATGTGATGGATTGCCCGGTTGGTACGGTGCGTTCTAGAATATTCCGAGCTAGGGAAGCAATTGATGCTGTAATTCAGCCGCTGTTAGAAAGGTAAGTATCGAAATTCTTTATTGGTTTATTCGATACACAAAAGTGTGCTAAATAAAAAATAATAAAGCCGTAGCAATGAGGTATTATGTCGCAACGTAAAATCGAGAGTCTATCAGCGTTTATTGACGGTGATGACGATGGCAATTTTCTCGAAGAACTCCGTAACGATGCAGAGCTAATAAACAAATGGCAACGCTATCACATTATTAGAGATGGCCTTAAAAATGAATTGCCGGTTGAGTTAAATCTGGACTTATCAGATAAAATTGCCGAAGCATTAGAAAACGAGCCTACTATTATGGCACCTAAACCGTCTCGATTTAGAGGATGGTTTGGTAAGGTTGCTAATGATAAAGGGCCTATCGGAAAAGGCCTTAGTCCTGCTTTGCAGCAAACCGGACATTTTGCTATTGCGGCCTCCGTTGCTGTGGCTGTGATCTTGGGATATCAGCAGTTTAATCAACCTGTTGCGGTACAGCCTTTTAGCGGTGCTCCAACGATTCCTGTTACGGGTATTCAGGGCGGATTGTCTCCGGTGAGTTTTGAACAAACCAGAACTTTACCCAGAACTGATGTTGCTGAACAAAGACGTAGGTTAAATGCATATCTTAACGACCATAATCAGCAAGTTCGTCGGAAGAGTAATGTTGACACAAGTATCGGTAGCGCTACTGAACAAACGCCTAAATCAAAGAAAAATCAGGATTCACAAGATCCCGAAAGTAAATAAGCGCCATTTTTCAACAGGTTTACTGCTATTCGTAAGCCTGTTTCTGGCAATGCCCTCCATTGCTCAGGACAAAGTGGTTAGCACACAAAGTGAAGCCGTTAGCTCCCAAAACAAAGCTGCTAGCGCTCAAGGTGCGACGACAAGCGTTCCGCAAGTGATCGCTAACACTCAAAGAACCGCTTCCGACACGCTAAAAGATGCCTCACAAACAGCAGGCGCAGCCGCTGTTTGGTTAGATAAGCTTCGCATCAGCCTACGTAATCTCAATTATCGCATTTCCTTTGTTGTCTCTAAACCCAATGCTGAATCACAGCCCTATTTATGGCGACATGGCATTGTAAATGGCGTTGAGATGGAGCACTTAAGCTTGCTGAATGGGCCGGGAAGGGAAGCGTTTCGCATTGGCAATAAAGTGAGTTACTTTGAGCCCACTGTTCAGCCCTATAGTATTCGCTCTAATTACATTAATGGTCCTATTCCCCAGCAGTTCTTTAAAGCCCCTGAACGTCTTCATAATGCCTATAATATTGTTTTGGTAGGGCGAAGTCGTATTTCTGGTTTGCCGGCGCAACAAATTCGTATTATTAGCCGCGATAATAGTCGTTACAGCTTTACGGCTTGGTTAGATCAGGATAGTGGATTGTTATTGAAGCTCGATATGCTGGATTTGGAAGGTAGGCTTATTGAACAGGTACAAGTCACCTCTTTGCATATTGAGGAACAACCTGACGAGTACTTTGCCAAAATAGAACAAGAAAAATTACCTGCAATCACGAGTTTAGCGCTTCCCCAAGCGGTTCGACATCAATGGGAAATTAATTGGTTACCTAAAGGGATGAGCCTGATTAAGCAAGATGTGCATCATTTGCCGGTTACCGGAGATTTCGTTGACTATGTGTTGCTGAGTGATGGATTGGTTGATGTGTCTGTGTATATGCGCAAAATCAAAAGGCAATCTTCCGAAAGTGGTTGGCTTAAACATCAAGCGACAACCTTATTATCTTTAAACAACAGTAATGTTGAAGTGACTGTTGTCGGGAAAATCCCACCTAAAACAGCCAATAGAATAGCTAGTTCTATTCGTCCAATCGCTAAAAAGGGAAATCACCGGTGATAGAGGAAGTTGGCGTAGTTCAACAGGTTTCTGACAATCAAATTGTGGTGCAAACTGAACTTCAAAATTCCTGTCATGCTTGCGCTCAAAAAAGTCACTGTGGAACAGGTGTGATAGCAAGAGCGATTGCAGACCGTATTAGTGACGTAGTTGTTGATTATGAGCCATCTAATGAATTGCTGGTGGTGGGGCAGCAAGTGCGATTAGGGGTAAAGGAAGAAAGCCTGCTAGCGGCGTCTTCTATAATGTACCTGGTTCCGCTCTTTGCGTTAATTTCTGGAGCGTTGATTGGACAACAGTTATTGCCAATACTGGGTTTTTCAGGTGAAAGTTGGTTGATTATTTTTACGGTGGTTTGGGTTTGGCTTGCTTATCGTGGCATTCGAATTTGGACTAAAAAACATTGCCATCAAAAATTTAGTCCAATATTAATGGGGTCGGTGACTGTTTCGGAAAAACCTGATACCTCAGAAATGGCTGATAAAAGCGGATAAATGTTTATCCCGAACTGAGGTTGCTTAGCACGACAAACTTTTAAGGCTCACCTGAATTAGTATCTGAATCTCTTCCTGCTTTTCTGTGCATTTCATGTGCAATTAGCACCCACCAACTCCCCAAACAAAAAATTTCGTTTCAAATTATCTATAGATGCGACATGTTTGTCGCTTTGTTGCGCATAACCTTGTAAAATCGCCGCCATTATTGCTGCGGGTTGCTGAATATAGCCGACCTGCACTCGCATTTTGAATTATCAAATTTGCATTTGTATATCGGATTTTAAGATTTAGCCAGGAACCCACTGAGTTCATGCAACACAAACATATACGTAATTTTTCTATTATTGCTCACATTGATCACGGGAAATCAACGCTTTCCGATCGCCTTATTCATCATTGCGGAGGTTTATCTGACCGCGAAATGGCCGAGCAAGTGCTTGATACCATGGATTTGGAAAGAGAGCGGGGCATCACCATTAAAGCCCAAAGCGTTACCTTGAACTACACCGCTAAAGATGGCGAAGTTTACCAATTAAACTTTATTGATACACCAGGGCACGTTGATTTTACCTATGAAGTGTCTCGATCTTTAGCTGCATGCGAAGGTGCGTTATTGGTAGTCGATGCAGGGCAAGGCGTAGAAGCACAAACACTCGCAAACTGTTACACCGCTCTGGATATGGATATGGAAGTGGTGCCAATTCTGAATAAAATCGATTTGCCTCAAGCCGAACCCGAGCGTGTTGCCGAGGAAATTGAAGAAATTGTTGGTATTGATGCGTTGGATGCTGTGCGCTGTTCTGCTAAAACTGGCGTGGGTATCGAAGAGGTTTTGGAAGTCATTGTTAATCGAATTCCTCCACCAGAAGGTGAATTGGACGCGCCATTACAAGCCCTTATCGTCGATTCCTGGTTCGATAATTATCAAGGCGTTGTTTCTTTGGTGCGCGTTAAGCAAGGCGTGTTGAAAAAAGGCGACAAAATTAAAATTATGTCAAATGCGCAGGTTCACCAAGTTGATCGCGTTGGCATATTTACGCCTAAAGCCACCGACTGCAATGAATTAAAAGCCGGTGAAGTTGGCTTTATTGTTGCTGGTATTAAAGAGATTCATGGCGCGCCAGTCGGCGACACCATCACGTTGGCAAGAAATCCTTCGAATATTGCCTTGCCTGGATTTCAAAAAGTTAAACCTCAAGTATACGCTGGCGTGTTTCCCATAAGTTCTGACGATTATGAAGATTTTCGAGATGCATTAGCCAAGTTGAGTTTGAACGATGCGTCGTTATTCTACGAACCAGAAAGTTCTGCTGCATTAGGATTTGGATTCCGTATTGGCTTTTTGGGTATGTTGCACATGGAGATTGTGCAGGAACGTTTAGAGCGTGAATATGATCTCGACCTGATTACCACAGCGCCTACCGTTGTGTATGAAGTTGTTACAACTGACAATCGAACCTTTATGGTAGACAATCCGTCTAAACTGCCACCAGTAAATGATATTGAAGAAATTCATGAACCTATTGTGGAAGCGAACATATTGGTACCGCAGGAATTTTTAGGCAACGTGATTACACTGTGTATCGATAGGCGGGGTGTTCAAACTAACATGGTGTATCACGGTAAGCAGGTTGCAATTACTTATGAATTGCCAATGGCCGAAGTTGTGTTGGACTTTTTTGATCGACTAAAGTCAACCAGCCGCGGATTTGCTTCCCTGGATTACAATTTCATCAAGTTTCAACATGCCGATATGGTGCGATTAGACATCATGGTTAATGGTGAGAAAGTAGACGCACTGGCTGTTATTACGCATAAAGATAATGCGCAAGGTCGAGGACGCTTACTGGTTGATAAGTTACGAGAGTTAATTCCAAGACAAATGTTTGATATCGCAATTCAAGCAGCTATTGGTAATCACGTTGTTGCTAGAAGTACGGTAAAACAATTGCGTAAGAACGTAACGGCAAAATGTTACGGCGGGGATATTAGCAGGAAGAAAAAACTGCTTCAAAAACAAAAGGATGGCAAGAAGCGAATGAAGCAAGTCGGTAATGTAGAGTTACCGCAGGATGCTTTTTTGGCGGTGCTTAAGGTGAGTAAATAATGGCAAACTACTTCTCTATATTTTTAGTTATTTTAACCGCAGTATCAGGTTTGATTTGGCTAGCTGATTCAATTCTTTGGGCACCTAAAAGAAATGAAAAAATTGCGATAGCCAAGGCTAATACCAACGGTTCAATTGATGATGCAACGCTTAACGAAATTGCACCCCTTCCATACATTGTGGATACCGCTCAGCAAATTTTCCCCGTAATAGCCTTTGTGTTGATTTTGCGCTCATTTTTGTATGAACCCTTTCAAATTCCATCAGGCTCAATGAAACCAACACTGTTAGTGGGTGACTTCATTTTAGTGGAGAAGTTTACTTACGGGTTAAAAGACCCTGTTGTGCGCAATAAGTTTTACGAAGTAGGCGCGCCAGAGCGTGGCGACATCGTGGTGTTTAAGTTCCCTGAAGACCCAAGCATTGATTTCATCAAGCGCGTAGTGGGATTACCCGGCGATACCATTATTTATAAAGATAAACAAATCCATATCAAACCAGCTTGCGCAACAGATGACAATTGCCCGGAAATGAAACCGGCCGAGTTACAGTTTATCGAACGTGGCAGCTTTATGCAGGCAAGCGGGTTGCCTAATCGGGGTCCGATGCCATTAGATCGTCTTAATGAGCAATTGGGTGACACAGACCATGAAATCTTGCGTAATCCATTAATTATTCCTCCCGTTGGTCGGTATTATAAACAAGAAAACACCCCTCTGGGTGAGTGGGTTGTTCCCGAAGGGCAATATTTTGTATTAGGTGACAATCGTGACAATAGTCGTGATGGTCGCTATTGGGGATTCGTTCCCGATGCCAACTTGGTTGGAAAAGCCGTTGCTATCTGGATCAGCTTCGAATTCGAAAGACCGAGCGACAGTATTCTCCCTTCTTGGGTTCCTAGTGATGTTAGATTTAACCGTGTAGGTGGTATTCAGTAGTGGATAGTATGCGTCCTTATGTCGCATTGTGTGATCGATTAGGTTATCAGTTTAAAGATATTGAAAACCTTAAGCTTGCATTAACGCATAGAAGTGCAGGTAGTAAGCACAACGAAAGACTGGAGTTCTTAGGGGACGCAGTACTTGGAATGGTGGTCGCCAAAATATTATATGACAACTTCCCCAATGTGCCCGAAGGTAAATTAACTCGCATGCGTTCTTCTTTAGTGAAAGGAGAAACATTAGCAAAATTGGCCAAAAATTTTGATTTTGGTGATGTTCTGCAATTGGGTGCTGGCGAGTTAAAAAGTGGCGGTTTCACCAACGAATCGATATTGGCTGATGCGTTTGAAGCCATTATTGGCACCATTTATTTAGAGTCTGGATTAGATATTTGCTTTGATCTTATTCAATCTTGGTTTGCCGATTACTTAAACGAATTGGATCCAGACTTTCATCCCAAAGATAACAAAACACAGTTGCAAGAATATTTGCAGGGTAGGCAACTGCCATTGCCGGATTACACTATTGTTGATGTTCAAGGCAAAGCCCACGCCCAAACTTTTCTCGTAACATGCAAAGTGGAAGGGTTGTCCAAAGTGATTGAAGCAACAGGTAGAAGCCGACGTAAGGCTGAACAAGAAGCGGCTAGACTAACCTTGGCGGAATTAACGAATGCCAGTTGATAGTGATACAACTCAAAACCCAACCGATGAAGAAACTTATTGCGGCATGATTGCCATTGTAGGGCGTCCGAATGTGGGTAAATCCACGTTACTAAATCAATTGCTCGGACAAAAAATCAGTATTACTTCTCGTAAACCCCAAACAACCCGTCACCGCATCGTCGGTATCGACACGGTGGACAATCGACAAGCTATTTATGTTGATACTCCGGGTTTACATAAAGAAGAAAAGCGGGCGATTAATCGATTGATGAACCGCTCGGCTACTAGCTCGTTGTCTGATGTGGGATTGGTTTTGTTTTTAGTAGACGGAACCCGCTGGGAAAATGACGATCAGCTAGTGCTAACCAGAATTCAAAACTCAGGTTTACCTTGTTGGTTAATTGTAAATAAGATTGATAAGGTGAAAGACCGAGACTTGCTATTGCCGCATTTGCAATGGTTGTCGGAACAATTTGATTTTGAAAAAATCATCCCTCTTTCAGCGACTGAAAAATCGCCTGTAAATGATTTAAGAAAGCAATTATTTGAAATATTGCCTAAATCAGAGCATTACTTTCCTGAAGAGTACATTACCGATCGTTCACAGCGTTTTTTGGCTTCTGAAATTATTCGCGAAAAAATAATGCGGTTTACCGGAGATGAATTACCCTATTCAGTAACAGTTGAAATTGAGCAGTTTAAATTAGCTGAAAATGGCGTTTATCGTATTAGCGGTTTAATCTTGGTTGAACGAGAAACGCAAAAGCGTATGGTAATAGGTAAAGGGGGCTCTCGTCTCAAAACCATAGGGCAAGAAGCGCGTAAAGACATGGAAGACTTGTTCGATAATAAGGTATTTCTCGAACTGTGGGTAAAAGTTAAAGCCGGATGGGCTGACGATGAACGCGCTTT
Organism: uncultured Gammaproteobacteria bacterium; assembly: GCA_942490545.1. Taxonomy (GTDB): domain Bacteria; phylum Pseudomonadota; class Gammaproteobacteria; order Enterobacterales; family Alteromonadaceae; genus Paraneptunicella. The sequence goes on from CALNXX010000016.1 coordinate 229,433, forward strand.
AAGAAGTCTAGGTTATATGGACGATGGCACTCAATATTAATTCATAATATGGGTGAATAAAGCAATGCAAGATTTGGCAGATATTCGTCGAGAATACAACCGGGGCCGATTGGATAACGAAAGCCTGCTTAAGGACCCGTTAGCGCAGTTTAATGCGTGGCTTCAAGATGCTGTAGACGCTAAATTACCTGATCCAACTGCTATGTCCGTTGCTACAGTTGATGCCACCGGGCAGCCCTCACAGCGTATTGTGTTGTTAAAAGACGTATCCCAAGGTGGATTTGTATTCTATACCAACCTAGGTAGTCGTAAGGCATTGGAAATCAAAGGAAACAATAAGGTTTCGTTGCACTTCCCATGGCACTTTATCGAACGACAAGTCAAAATTTGTGGTGTTGCCGAACCGGTATCAGCCATGGAAGCTGCTCGTTATTTCCTGACCCGTCCTAAAGAAAGTCAATTAGCGGCTTGGGCGTCTCAACAAAGCCGTCCTGTTTCAACTCGTCAAATGCTTATGAGTAAATTTGATGAAGTGAAAAAACAGTTTCAATCCAAAGACATGTCCATACCCAAATTTTGGGGAGGGTATCGTATTATTCCTCATGAAATCGAATTTTGGCAAGGTGGTGAATATCGCTTGCACGATCGCTTTGTTTATTCCAAGAGTGGAGACGATTGGGTTATTGAAAGGTTAATGCCCTAAGGCTTTCTTTTATAGCTAATCGGTTGTTAGAGCAAGTACCGTTGCTGAAATCGTAATGATAGCCGTAACAGGAATAACACTATGATCGATAGTCATTGCCACCTTGATTTTACCGTGTTTGATGATGATCGAGAGCAAATACTTCAAGACTGCCGTCAAAAGGGTATTAAACGAATATTAATACCTGGCACCGTCGCTTCCGGCTATTCCAAACAGCTGCAATTGGCACAGCAATATTCCGGGCTGGATATTGCGTTCGGGCTACATCCTTTTTTTCTCACAGATTCCCTCGACCATGATTTACAGCAATTAGAAAAAGCCGTTGCGGACAACCAACAGCATATCGTTGCAATCGGAGAAATCGGACTGGATTTTGCCATTACCGATAGAGTAGGCGAAGCACTGCAAGAAAAGGCCTTTTTGGCTCAACTGCAATTGGCTGAACAATATCAACTTCCCGTTATTCTGCATCATCGAAAAAGCCATAACGAACTTATTCGTTTGCTTAAAATACGTGGATTCAAGCACGGAGGTGCAATTCATGCCTTTTCGGGGAGTTTGCAAGTCGCAGAGCAATATATCGAACTGGGATTCAAATTAGGTGTAGGGGGAAGCATAACCTACCCTAGAGCACAGAAAACGCGAGAGACGCTGGCTGAGGTGCCTTTGAGCGCTATATTATTGGAAACGGATGCACCTGATATGCCATTAAATGGCAAGCAAGGGCAGCGTAACACACCTATCAATCTACCGCTTATTCTGGAATGTTTGGCGCAGTTGAGGCAAGAACAAGAAAGCACGATTGTGGAAAAGACCACGCAAACCTATACCGAGATGTTTTTAAGGTCTTCGGTTTAAAACTTTCTTTCTTTTTTTATCTTCACCGATTTCATTCGCCATTTATAAAAACTGCGAGTGAGTATGATGCCGGTTAACAGGGCTAACAGCATGATCACCAAAGTACGACTTAAAAACGCCCACTCTAATTGACCAACGTAAGAACTAGCCAGTTTGCCATCCATCACCAAACGTAAATAACCTAATATTTTACCGTCTTCTCGAATTTCACTCACAAAGGTTAATGGCGTGAGTACTGATGTATTGGTATACAACTGCCGGAATTTCGGTGATTGAGGGTGAGCTATTACTTCTCGACCAAATTGATCAAATACACTGGCCGACAGCACAAATTGGTCATTAACCAAGGTGTTTACTACCAATTGCATTCTATCGGTATTTTTTTCTTTTAGGTGCCGTTGCAGAATAACCTGGTATTGATTCGCTAACCCGCTGCCGAGTTGATTAGCTTGGGAATGATAGTGGTTATTTAACGCCACATGGCTGGTAACCCATACATAGCCGCAACTGATCGACACAAAAATACTCAACGCCAGTAAAGCAATGCGTTTATAGATAGAATACCTGCCCGGTAATTCTAATAATACGTGATAAGCAGTATCTAATTTCATAGTGGGCTAAGTTACGAGATCTACCAATGAAAAACAACGTCTAAAGTTCTGCTTTTAATTATTGTTGGTTGCATTACAATTCTCGACCAAGCAATAGAAACCTAAATCCCGGCCAGCCATTGTATTTAACTAACCTAACTCAAGTTCAACGCATTGCATCTTCATTTGCCAAGGAGCTGTGTGTATCCAAATGTATTTTCGCTTTTCAGAATGAGGAGGCTTTGCTAACAAAAACAGCAACAGAGCTGCCTGACCATGCTGAAGCTCAGTCTGTTAAAGCGCAGATAGAAGGCGACTTTGCTCTTGATTCAGCAAGTAGTAAATTGATAGTGACAGCAGAAGCATTAAATGTTGAAAAGCTGTGGCAAATTCAAGAAGCAATGGCTGAACATATACAAGTTCATCATTGGCAAATACAAAATTCACGTACTTCTGGTTGCCGAATCGTCGCGCGAGCCGATATTAGTGTGATTAAAGCGCAAGGTTTAAATAGCGCCATTGAAGCACTGGCTTTAAAACACCAATTAGAAATTGCCGTAATCGACGATGCACCGACATTAACCCAGCCAGGATTGCTGGTAATGGACATGGACAGCACGGTTATTGGCATTGAATGCATAGATGAAATTGCCAAATTAGCGGGGGTAGGGGAACAAGTATCGGAAGTTACCGAGTTGGCTATGCAGGGTAAGTTAGAATTTTCTCAAAGCCTAACCCAAAGAGTCGCGTGTTTGGTGAATGCTGATGAAGCGATTTTGCAAACCGTTCGTGATGCATTACCACTTTTGCCGGGAATTGAATCATTAATTGCTGAGTTAAAGCAAAATGGGTGGAAAATCGCAATAGCATCCGGTGGTTTTACTTACTTTGCCGACTACTTAAAAGAGCGTTTAGGATTGGATACTGCGGTATCGAATACCTTAGAAATCGTTGAGAATAAGCTTACTGGCACAGTAATAGGCAGTATTGTAGATGCACAGGTTAAAGCACAAACGGTAGAATCATTGGCGCAGCAATATGGCATTCCTATGCAACAGACAGTCGCTATGGGAGATGGTGCAAATGATTTAGTGATGATGGATAAGGCAGCCCTAGGTGTTGCTTATAAAGCCAAACCTGTCGTCAGAGAGAAAGCTCAAACCGCTATTCGTTTCGCTGGATTAGATCAAATGTTGGAATATCTTCGATAGATGGATAATTCAAAGGGGCAGAGTCGCTGAAAATATACTTCTGACCCCTTTTACTTCATATCAGGAATTCCAAGCTATACCGGGCTAAAAACCCAACCCCACAATATAACTGAACCTGTCATTAACACGACTAAAAATATTAAACCAACGGTAACAACCGAGCTGGCATACACAAAGCCTTTTTCTTCCGGTATCTTCATCACAATGGGAACACCGGTATAGAGTAGATAAACAGAATAAGACAATCCCACTAAGCCAACGGCAATAATAAACCAAAGCTCAGGATAGAAAGCAGCGAAAGCCACCATAAACATGGGCGTTGCGGTATAAGACGCAATTTCCAAAGCTTGGGTATAAGTAGGTTCGGAATCAAATGTTTTAGACATCCAACGGATCATATAAGCCAGAGCAAACACGCCAACGACTAATCCTAAGTAGATTGCTAACGCCAAAACTATTCCATTGCTGGAAGTTAAGAACACACGATCGCCTACACCAATACTCCATCCTAAATGCACCGCCGAGAAATAAGCCATGATTGCTGGAACTAACGCAACAATCAAAATGTGAGACAGGCTAAAGCTCATGCTTTCATGCCGCTGCTCAATAACTTGCCATTCCTCTTTGGGGTGAGCGTAAATGCCCCATAGGTGGTTGAGAATCATAGTTACCCCTATTTGTAATAATTAACATTAATATAATATATTTTTAACAAATAATGTTGACCAATATCAAGTTGGCGTGAAAAACATTTATTATCAGGTAATTAATGTTACCAAGTTTACGCCTATCGGCACTACCATTTCTTGGTTTAATCTTTGATATACCTTAAACTTTGCCGCAAATTTCTTATTTACATTATTTTCTATTTCGAATTAGCTGTTTTTTGTTCAATTTACGACTGATGACTTTATTTAGATACACGGATTTAGAAAAACAGACAAAAGGAAATAGAGCAAGGAAAGGGATGATTGGATAAAAATCAAACTGTAATGTGTTAAATATATTGGATATCACCATGCACCCTACACCAATAAAAGACTTAATTACTTTCGACGATTTTGAAAAAGTTGATATACGTGTTGGCACCATTGTTACGGTATCTGAAGTGGCAAAGTCAGATAAACTCATGAAGCTAACGGTGGATTTTGGAGATCATACTCGCTCCATTCTTGCTGGCATTAAACAGGAACGAGACAATCCTGCGGAAATAGAAGGCAAGCAAGCGCTTTTCGTTGTCAATTTGCCAGAACAGAAAATGGCCGGTGAAATTTCTCAAGGCATGCTCTTCGATATAGGTTACGAAGACAAATTAAAGCCTTGTTTGGCAATGCCGGAAACACAAATGCCTGATGGCAGTCGAGCAGGGTAAGCAATTCTTTCCTTTTAGCCGTTTGTTTTTATATCCACTTAAAGTGCTAATTATTAGTGTGCTGGGCTTATTTTAGAGATTTAAAGAATTAGAGAGATAGAGACTTTGGAAAAGCTTTTAGTACCCATTAAACAGTTTTTGAATTGTGAAACACCTCAAGAATGGATTAATGAGGCAGTAAAAAAAGACAATCTGCCAGTCATATTAGCCGATCATATGATCTGTGAACTCAAGGCAGCCCAGAGTGCTATGTTCTTAATTCGTAAATACGCTGTTGATGAAGAAAGCGGGCAAGCACTGCTGCAATGGTTAAAACCCTACGAAGATTTTACTTATCGACAAATAGGCGATTGGCGGGAGTTGGCAAAAAACAATACGCTGTCCAAATCGATGTTACCCAAATCGGATTCGCCTTACGGTCAAGACCTGATTGATAAAATGATGTTGTTAATCAAAGAAGAGCTTCATCATTTTTATCAAGTACTGGAAATAATGGATGAATTCCAAATACCTTATAGCAAGATTTCATCTAGTCGTTACGCCAGAGGGCTGCTCACCAATGTAAAAACCTATGAACCCGATGCGTTGGTAGACAAGCTTATTTGCGGTGCTTACATCGAAGCCCGATCTTGCGAACGTTTTGCAGCCTTAGCCCCTTATGTAGATAAACGTTTAGGTGACTTTTATGTTTCCTTGTTGCGTTCAGAAGCCCGCCATTACCAAGATTACTTAACCTTAGCAGAAGAGATCTCCGGTAAAGACATATCAGAGCGAGTACGTTTTTTTGGGGAAGTAGAAGCTGAATTGATTTCATCGCCCGATAAAGACTTTAAGTTTCACAGTGGCGTGCCTAATAGCCATCCTTAAAAAACTGAGCGTACTATCCCGCCGTCAATTCTTAATGCTGCGCCGTTAATTGCTGAAGACAGTGGGCTACTCAGAAATGCAGTAAAGTCGGCGATTTCTTTTGGCTCAATTAATCGCCCAAGTAATGATGTGGAGCGATTTTCGACCATAAATTTTTGTTCTGCCTCTTCATATTTAAGTTCTGGAAATAAATTTTGAACGAAGTTGACTACCCCATCGGTTTTTGTTGAGCCTGGCAGTACTGTATTGACCGTCACTTCGGTTCTTTTTGTTAATTCCGATAAGCTGCGAGATAACGACATTTGCATTGTTTTTGTTGCGCTGTAATGTGCCATTTCCGGCGCTGGGTTTATTGCTGATTCGCTAGAGATAAAAATGATCCGGCCTTTGTTCGTTTCCAACATGTTAGTCAGGTAAAAACGAGATAGGCGAACGCCACTCATAATGTTGACATCCATAATGTGCTGCCATTGTTCATCGGTACTTTTTAAAAACTCAACAGATTCATAGATTCCCAAGTTATTGATAAGAATATCAATTTGAGGAAATGTCTGGCTCTTCTACGGTTGTCTGTATAAATTAAGGCACTGAATAAAACATATCACCACTATCTGGAATGGATGTTTGTTGGATTTTTAGTTTGAAATAATCAGTATCTCTGATCCCCCTTGCTCTCTTTCTGATCATGCCAATAGCAACATTACCAGCCTCAATTCTTGCTGAGGTCAAAGGGTGTCGAGCATAGTTACAAATACCAACAGTATGACGCTCCATGAAACCAGCGAACTTCTCCATGTATACCAAGCTACTTTCACGAGCAAGTGAGCACCATTGCTCAAGTCGGTAACGCATTTCCCTCGTGTCTTTCGGGGCAATCCAGAGTGTTTGTAATTGTTCTTTGAGTAAATAAATGGTGCTAAGATTTTGGTTTTCTTCAAGCAACGTATCCAACTGTTGTGACTGCTTGCTACTCATGTTTTCGCGATTTCTCTGCAACAGGTAGCGACTACCTTTCATCAATTTCTTTTCGGGTTTGGAAGCGCGTCTAAATTCAATTCGTCGTTGGTTGGCTATCGCTTTTGAAAAGTTTTGCATAATATGAAAGCGGTCGAACACAATGTCAGCGTTGGGCAAACATTCTTTTACCGCCGCTTGATAGCTACGACCCATATCCATGGCAACCGCTTCAATTCCCTTGACGGTCTCTGCTGACAGTTGTGATAAAAACTCGCTCAACACTGCTTTATTACGCCCCACTCCTACCCATAACAAAATGCCACTATCCATGTCATAAACCACGGTCATATAGTCATGTCCCTTCGCTCTGGCGACTTCATCGACACCCAAATAACGGATACCTGTTAACTGACTTGGGTCTTGTTCTGGCAATGTGTTTTGGAGATAGGTTTTATCTATTTCCTTGACTGTTTCCCATCGAATTTGAAGGTGTTTGGATACCACCGATATTGGCATATGACGACACAAGCCACTGATCAATCGGCAAAATCGATGGGTATAACGAGCCCCCACATCGGCAAAAAGTGGCGCTTCTACATGCCTTTTCTGACAAAAAAAACTTCCGCAAATTCAACGTCAAGCACACAGGGCTTGCCTAATAATGGCACATCCCTTATCTCTCGACGATACAAACGATTGATGCGACCTGACAGGCCTGATGCGCTGTCTACTGCTTTAAAACGCTTATCTCTTTCACATCGAATGATTAACGTTTGCCGTTCTTCTGACAACTCTATTTGCTTGACACATTGACCTGGAATATTGAATATTGATGACGAGATAGCTGCGCTCATGTATTTCTCTTGTGGTATTTGTTTCAACACCTTATTTCTACAAGGGTTTCATGCAGACAGCTATCTTTTTCTATACAGACAACCGTAGAAGAGCCAAATGTCTTTGTTGTTATTTCATTGCCTTCTAACGTTGCGTTATCAGCAACTAGGCTTTTAAGTTGTGCGTTAGGTACTTTCGCTAAAATCTTTGCAATAGCCTTTTTAACGCTAGTTGATGAGCGTCCGTTAACAATTACAATCGCCCCTTCAGAAGTCAGAGACGTTGCTATTTCCAAACCAATTCCACCGGTAGATGCCGTAACGAGCGCTTTTTTATTAGTTAGGTGTAAGTTCATTTTCATTGCTCCAGTAATTTATCTGGGGCTATATTAACTTTCTAAACTTTGGACTAAAATATCACTAATGGAACATTATTTGTGCGAAAGTGGAATAAGTGGATATTAAAATTGAGCAATTAAAAGTGCTGGTGTCAGTGAACACTAGCGGTAGCTTTAGTAAAACGGCTGAGTTATTGGGGCAAACACCTTCAGCAATTAGCCGTAAAATCAGCCAGCTAGAATCACAGTTAAATTTGAAGCTTTTTTCTCGAACAACTAGGCGAATTAGGCTTACGGATGAAGGCAAAATAGTCGTAGAAAAAGCTCAGCTAGCACTCAATGTTATAAACGAAATTCAAGAAAATGCTGCATGGAGTCACGATGCTCCCCAAGGGAAACTTAAAGTGGATGCACCTACGCCATTTTTGGAACATTGTATAATCCCTTATCTCGATACCTTTATGGCGAAATATCCTAAAGTTGAAATTGAATTGGCGAGCTTTGATCAGCAAATTGATTTGATTGAAAAGCAAGTTGATGTCGCTTTTAGAATAGGTCCGCTGAAAGACTCGTCGTTGCATTATCGCCCTATAGGGCGTTCTCAACTGCGCATACTTGCTAGCCCTGGATACTTAGAAAAGTACGGTGCACCCAAAACACCTAATGAATTATCTCAACACCGATGCATCGGTTTTTCGCAACCTGTTCGCCTAAACAACTGGCCTCTGAAGCACCATACAGAAAAGGCATTTGAGTTTAATCCTCATGTGTTATTCGATAGTGGTTCATTGATAAGGCAAGCCGCTATAAGTGGAATGGGTATAGTGTGTTTAGCTGATTTTATGACACATAACGATGTACTTAAAGGCAATTTACGACAAGTGTTGGATGACTCAACTACCGAAAGTTACCAAGCGATCAATGCCGTATTTTATAAACCTTACCAAAGTTCTTTAAAAATTAAGTGCTTTATTGACTTTATTACCTCTTCACTAAGCGGACATATTGAGCAATAACTATCCATATTGAATAAAAGTAGACAAGTTCTTAGGTGACTTTTACGTATCGTTATTAAGTTCCGAGGCCCACTATCAAGACTACTTAACCTTAGCAGAAGAGATCTCCGGTAAAGACATAGCAGAGAGAGTAGGTTTTTTTGGTGAGGTAGAAGCCGAGTTGATTTCATCGCCCGATGAAGATTTTAAATTTCACAGTGGATCACCAGCTGTTTAACTCTTTGATGCTAGGTTTTGTGTGAGTTCATCACAGATTGATTTTAACGCAATCAACTGTTCTGATTTTAAGCCACTTCTACCAAAAATCGTTTCTGGTACTTGTGCCGCTTTTTGTTTTAGCTTTTCTCCGGCTTCAGTTAAATACATGTCGCGGCTTCGTTCATCTACATCACTTCTCTTTCTAACAATTATTCCTTTGGCTTCAAGTCGTTTAAGTAAAGGGGTAAGGGTGCCAGAATCCAGATGAAGTTTATTGCCTAAGCTTTTGACATTAATACCATTATTACGCCATAGCACCAACATAACCAGATACTGCGGATAAGTTAGGTTTAACGCATCTAGCAAAGGACGGTAGGCGCGTATCATGGCATTAGTCGCACTGTATAAAGAAAAACAGATTTGATTCTCTAATAAAAGCTGCTGAGCTGAATCATTATCGGTCGGGTCGGTTGCCTTAGTCATATTTATTCAGTCCAACTTATTACGTTTACATTGTGCGCAATATACTTGTGTATCATAACTTTTTCAAATACCATTGCTGGCAATTATATTGTGCACAATTTAAGTTTGGGTTTTTAATTTGTGCAAATTCTAAATTGGAGAAAACGTTATGCCAGAAATTTCATTGCTTGGATGGTTCCACACCGGTATCGCGATAATAGCGTTGGTAGCAGGCTTTTACTCATTGGCTAAATTCAAGTTTATTTTACTTGAGCATAAGACCAGTAAAATTTATTTAATTTGTACTTTCATCGCAGCAGCTTCGGCTTTAGCTATTTACAGGCATGGTGGCTTTGGCGCAGCCCATGGGCTGGCGGTATTAACCTTACTTGCTTTAGCCGTTGGAACGATTGCCGCTAAAACGGGTTTGTTTGGAAAACTCTCTTCTTATATTCAAGCAATGAGTTATTCGGCAACGTTATTGTTTCATATGATCCCGGCAATTACTGATGGCCTAATGCGATTACCAACAGATGCACCCATTGTTACGAATATTGAAGATCCCTTGTTAAAAAACTTCTATTTACTGTTCTTAATTCTTTATATTGTCGGGGTTGGTGCGCAATTTTTAGCGTTGCGTAAACGTAATTCAATGACGACATCGTAGCGATGTAAAAGCTTGGTTTAAGCACTTATGCACACAATTGCATAAGCGTGCCAATAAACATGCTTTAGTTAATACGGCCATTCTAAAGTGGCCGTATTTGGAATCAAGCTTGTTGCTTATTATTATTCCTTCGGGGCAACGCAAGACCTACATACAAACACTTGCTGTTTACGAGGTAGCGGCAGGAACCATAACTACACAATCCGGCGTGTGTCCTGCTACGGAATTATTGAACGAATTCGAAGCCTTATGTCGGGAGTGTTATCAGGTTACTTTAGAATTGATTAAGTAGCTTCCGTCAAAATTACATAATTGTTTTGTTGTCCATCGAATTAAAGAAGCGGCGAAACCGTCGAGATTAATGGTTTCGCTTGCTTCTATTACCTGATGAGTTTGTTAAGCGAACTGCTATGCTGGGCAATTTCATTAATGGCGGCCTTAGCTATAAAGTCTGAACGGTCTTTGTAATTCTTATGATTGACCACAAAATCATCCACGCGCTTTAATAATGGTTCGTACATGTTGATGTTAATGCGTTTTTGCTTGGGTTTAAGAGCATCAACATCAATGTCGAGTCCTACCCAAGTAGAGTAATCTGGATAATCATGGGTGAAATCAGCAAATCCCACATCTAAGTTGGCGAGTAAATGCCCGTCGGTGAGTACTTCCTGTAGCATTTCTAAAATAGCGGTTTTGGCCTGTTGTAAAATTTGGTCTTCACTATCTGCTGCGGAAATACAAGCGTAGCCATGTTTTTCAAATACAGGAACAATAATGCCAAAGGCTTCATTTGGGGTTGTTGGTTTTTCTATTCCGACCATAAATAACATGTTATTCACCTTTTCCTGAATTAATACCAGCCGCGCGTTTTATGCTATGTATGGTTCCTTTGGGAATGTTCTTTTTTGGATGCGGAACCGTAAATTTTTTTCTTGTAATGGGTGAGTACCATATTTGATGATCACCTTTACCATGCCTAATGAAAAAGCATCCCATTGCTGTTAACTGAGCAATCATTTCTTTTGAGGTCATCGAATCCATTCTCCCTTTTTAATTGAGTATACACACGCGTATTCAAGTGTCAATTCAAAGTACTATCCAAGCTAATTGAGTTGTTATTTAGGCTAGTCGGGAATTTGAAATCCTTCGGGCAGAATGGCTTTGTCGAGGTTTATTGTTTCATTTAAGTTTATTGCATGGGATAAGTCGGCTCTTTCATAGTCGGCTAGTTCAAGGTTGGGTGCCTTGGAGGTTGTCTCTTTAATTTGTATTGACTCACACTTGTAAAATAGACAAATTATATTTTGTCAAACGGGTAGACAAATTATATTTTGTCTATTATTGTTGGCAAAATAAATTTTGTCAGGGTGATTTATGCAAACGGTAGTCGGTCAGGTTGCGCGAGGAAAGGACTTTTGGGATAGAAAAAATGAAATAATAGATATTTGGCAGGCGATAGAAAGTGGCAGCCATATACTTATTTCCGCCCCAAGACGTGTTGGAAAAACCTCAATAATGTATAAGGTTGTTGATGAGCCGAAAGAGGACTATATCCCAATATACGTTAATACCGAATCCGCGGATAGCCAGCAGGAGTTCTGGCAAAAACTATTTCATGCGCTTTTAGATGAAGACTTTGTTAATGGATTAAAAACAAAATCGAAGTTATTTTGGAAAAAAGTTAAAAGCACCAAAATCAAAAAAGTATCGGCCAATGGCATTGAGTTTGGAGATGGCGCCGAATTAGGTTTTATTGAAGCATTTAAGCAACTTATAAACGATCTCGATAGTGACAAAAAGCTGATTGTGATGATTGATGAGTTCGCCCAGACCATTGAAAACATTATTAAGTACGAAGATGAAAAAAATGCTATCAGCTTGTTGAAAAACCACAGAGAACTTAGGCAAGACAAGAAATTTTCGGAAAAGGTCACTTTTGTTTATGCTGGCTCAATTGGGTTGGAAAGTGTAGTGGCTAAAATTGATGCTTCACGTCACATAAATGATTTAAACAGTATCAAGGTTAAACCACTAGAAATAAATGATGCAGCGGAGTTTCTCCTTCAGCTTTTCAAGTCCAATCACAAAAAAATCACCCCTGAAAATATTACTTATTTGTTGAATAAGATTGAATGGTTAATTCCCTTTTACATTCAATTGATTGTGCAAGAAGTCGTGAAACTACAAAGGGAGACTGAGGATGTTCAAACATCTGTCATAGATAAGGCCTTTGAAGAAGCATTGGAGCATAAACAATACTTTGAAAGTTGGCTAAGCAAGATAAAAACGTCATTTAAAAATAACGAATTTCTTTTTGCTAAAACGGTGCTAAATGAAATATCAGAACAACAAACAATAACATTCAAACAAATTGTTAATCTGGCATCTAAGAATCATATGGATGAAGAGTCTGCAAGAGGTGTTGTCCGTTCACTGGTTTACGATGGTTACATTAATAATAATGATCAATCAAAGGTTTACCGCTTCAACTCCCCAATATTAAGACAGTGGTGGAATAAAAATGTCGCCAATTAATTATTCAAGATACAAATATAATCCTGACGAAATGGATGAAGACAGATTTGTTGATCAATTTGTCGTTCGTACCGAAGAGTTTGATGAACTTTTCGACAAAATAGTTCACGCGGATTATAAAAAACCACAACAACATTTCATTATTGTTGGGCAACGAGGTCAAGGCAAAACCACCTTACTTAGAAGACTGATGATAGCGGTTGAAAAAGATGAAGCTTTGTCACCGTTTTTGATCCCAGTGAAATTTACCGAGGAACAATATCAAATCAGGTCTCTGTGCCGTTTGTGGGAAGAAGTCGCGGATTATTTGCAAAGTATTTACCCTAAAGAATTTGTAGATATTCTGGATAAAATGGAAGAACGATTCGAAGATGACGATTACGAATTAATGTGTTTTTCTTATCTCGAAAAATATGTGAAATCAAAAAACAAAAAGCTGCTTTTGTTAATTGACAATATTGATGAATTACTGGGTAAGTTAAGAGAAAAAGAACAGCATCGATTACGCGAAATTTTAATTTCCTCTCCTACTTTCAGAATCGTCGGTGGCTCAACAAAAATGATTGAGCAGCACTATGATTACGGGCGACCTTTCTATGAGTTTTTTCAAATTGTACGGTTGCAAGGGCTGAATCAGGATGAATGTGTTCGTTTTTTAAAGGTTATGGGTGACGAACCACAACAAACAGCGATAGAACATATTATTACTGACTTCCCTCAGCGTATCGAAACACTCAGGCGCATAACGGGTGGGGTCCCGCGCACCATGGTGATGCTGTTTGACATCTTTACAGATGACGAAGGTAATGCATTTGAAGACCTGCTAAGAGTGCTTGACGAAGCAACCCCGCTATACAAACACCGGATGGATGATTTACCCACCGCACTTCAAGATATTACCCATGTAATCGCGATGAATTGGGATGGCTTAGCCACGAAAGAAATTGCTGCGAAAACACGGTTGAAGAGTAAGGAAGTATCAGCTCAACTAAAACAGTTAGAAAATAAGTACGGCATTGTCGAGTCAACTTCAATTGGTAAAAATAAAATTTATAAACTGGAAGAACGCTTTTTTAATATCTGGTACTTAATGCGTTTTGGCCGAAAAAAAGACCGCCAAAAAGTCGAATGGTTAGTACATTTTCTCAACTCTTGGTGCTCCCCTGACGAACTTGAACAACGTGCACAACGATTATTAAAGGGTGTAACAAACGGAAATGTAACGGTCAGTCATGCCTATCATATGTCCGAAGCGTTGTCTTACGCAGGCTTACAGGCGAAAACCGAATATAAAATGAAAGAAAATGTAAGGGCGTTTTTACATCAAGAAGGACCGGATTTAGCCAAAATGGTTTCTTCTTCTAATAATGCAGTCGCAGATAAAGTCGGCTCATATAAAGTGGTTTCAGATAACGCAGCCGAAGATAACAAAGTATTAGATAAAGCGATGGAGTTATATGAAACCGGGGAAGTAAAACAAGCGATTAGCTTGCTGGAAAATAATACCATCGCAACGCCTGTTTACAATCTGACGTTAGGTTATTTTCATCAAGAACAAAAAGACTATGTACAGGCTGAGCAGTATTACCTGAAAGCACTAGAGGCTGGCGATCCCGACGGGCTATTTAATTTGGGAGTTCTATCTTTTGAACAAAAAGATTATGCAAAGGCTGAGTTGTATTACCTGAAAGCGATAGACGTTGGCGATACCCAAGCGCTATTTAATCTGGGGATTATGTATCGAGAACAAAAGGATTACGCACAGGCTGAGTTGTATTACCTGAAAGCGATAGAGGCTGGGCATACTGACGCGCTAAATAATTTGGGAAATATGTATAGCGAACAAAAAGACTACGAACAGGCTGAGCAGTATTATTTGAAAGCGATAGAGGTTGGCGATACTGACGCCCTATTCAATTTGGGGAATATGTATGGCGAACAAAAAGACTACGAACAGGCTGAGCGGTACTTTCTAAAAGCGCTAGAGGCAGGCGATACCAGTGCGCTAAATAGCCTAGGGATTACTTCTGCTGAACAAAAAGACTATGCACGGGCTGAGTCGTATTTTCTGAAAGCATTAGAGGTTGGCGATACAGACGCGCTAATGAATCTGGGGATTATGTATAATGAGCAAAAAGACTACGAACAGGCAAAGCTGTACTTTCTAAAAGCGCTAAAGGCTGGCGATACCGTTGCGCTAAATAATCTTGGGGTAATATATCGCGAACAAAAAGAGGATACACAGGCTGAGCTATATTTTCTGAATGCGATAGAGGTTGGTGATACTGACGCCCTATTCAATTTGGGGAATATGTATTACGAACAGGAAAACTACGTACAGGCTGAGCATTATTATCTGAAAGCCTTAGAAGCCGGTGATAGACATGCTGATATTTTACTTTCTTGGCTTTATTTTGAGCAAGGGGAGAAATTAGAAGCTGCCATGCAGTCGGCTAAAAGAAGTTATTCTTCAGCTAAAGGATATGCAAACACTCATAATCTTGCAGTGTTACTTTTATGGGCTGAGGAGTTTACATCAAGCTATCGCATATTTAATGAATGGTTACAGTTTGATTCAGCCATTGAGGCTGACAATGACTTGACTACGTACTTTCTATTACTACTGGCAAAAGGTCAGTATTACCAAGCTAAAAACTACCTTGAAATGGATGAATACCAACTAAAGGATCGGATAAAACCGGTTTGGTATGCCTTGATGAGTTTAATGCAGGGTGAGTTTCCCAATGAGATAAAAAAAATGGGTGGGGAATTGCAAGAAACAGTCGATGAGATGCTGGCAACAATAGAGGATATGGAGAAGAAATATGAGTTGGTGGCCTGATCCTGAACTATTGAACCAATTTGAAACCTTTTACCAAGAGTGTTATCAGGTTACTTTGGAATTGATTAAGCAGTTTCCGTCAAAATTATGAATCTGCTTGTTCTCCCTTCGAATTAGCCCCCCGGTGTTAGAGAAGCAGCGACATAGCTAAGGCCAATGGCCTCACACGCTTTTATTACCAGATGTATTTGCTAGAACGAATATTTAGGCTTAGGCACTATGCTGGGCCATTTCATTAATGGTGGCCTTTGCTAGCAAGTCTGAACGATCTTTGTAATTTTTATGATTCACTACAAAATCATCCACGCGTTTTAGCAATGGTCCGTACATGTTGATGTTAATGCGTTTTTGCTTGGGTTTAAGTGCATCAATATCAAGTCCAAAATGCCTCATTTGGATTTGTTGATTTTTCTATTCCGACCATAAATAACATGTTAATTCCTTTTTCTTTTTAACTGGAACCGAGTTTAACCCAAAAAACTTTAGGGGTATTAATATGTCTTATTTGTTGTCATTCATCATTATCATACATTGCTGCAAACCTTACTTCGGGTAAGGGATCTAGCTTGGCTTTGTTAATAATTTCTTCTAACTCATCAATTTTGTTTGTTTCTTTTAAAAGGAGCTGTTTAGTCAACAAAACAACCTGCTGTCTGATAATCGGTGAAAAAACCGCTTTTTGAGAGTTTGGGTTGATGTTTTGATAATCATTTGAATGAAACAGGATTGGCATCATTTCCTTTAAACGTGAAACGTTTTTATCGTCAAGAAGCTCCCTTTTTGCTAGTTCAATACATCCTATAATGATGTAATTCAGACCTTCAGTTCTTACCGGAGACACTGCATCCACGATGGCATTTTTTAATTCAGTCAACACGGGCGGTGTTTTACCTGGTTGTTTGTCAATCCATTTTAATATGGCATTAACTGGGTAATACATATCTCGTTCTTCAAAAGCGATACTAAGCAGTATATGTTGAGCACTAATGTCTCTGAACGATTTATCTTTAATTGCGAAATGGACAAGAGCCTCCAGAAGAGCGCTAGATGCGAATTTCTCCGTTTTAAAATGCTGTTTGAGTTCTAATAATTTATTAAGGTTTTCTTGGGAAAAGTCAACTTGTGGGAGTGCAGGTACAATTGAGTAGGATAGAATTTGTCCAATGTCTTTCGCAAGATACTCTCGGTTGAACTTGTCAGTGTTCATAAGAGAAAAGGTGTCTTTTTCTGGTTTAGCTTGCCATTTAACCAATTTTGTAAATAACTCTTTGGCTTTATCTTTACTTGGGTACAAAGGCTCTTTTTTACTTAAACTGGCAGCAGATGTAATCTTGAGATTGATTGAATTGAACAAAGCCTTGTCCTCTTTAAAGTCAAACAATGCTTGCATCACCCGCCTTTTTACCTTATCTGATTCAGGTGAAGGGAGTGTGAGAAAAACATGATAATACAGATTTGTTTTGGGCAGATGATTGTATTCAGGAATTTTTCCCCATAATTTTTGTGCTATTTGTTCTTTTTCTTGTTGGTCTAAAAGATTTTTATCATAAAGTGGCAGAATTCTTAGTAATGCATCGGTGTTTGAGTTGGCATCGTCGGAACCCAGGCTATCAATGATTTCCGCAATTCGGGCTTTCGTTTTTCCTGTAATAATTGGTTCTTTAAGGTGTTTTATTACCGGGTTAGGCCAGTAGTGGTGATCCTTTTTTATTTCACTCCTCATAGGAAAGTATAGAGTTTCGTTTAACAGTTTATCATGCTGGCTTTTCGGGACTGCTAATAAGGAATGCTCTAGGCAGTTTGTCAATGGTTCCGGGTATATGTTTTGAATTATGGAATTGTGTCCCAAAGTTAAGGCTTTTAGATAAATATCTTTATTGTATTGCGTAGAAAGTCTGACGGTTAATCGGGATAAAATCTCAAGTATTATCCCTATACGTTGTATGGCATAAGTTGATGTTTCGGCAAAATTTTCAATCCAGTAATCCAACAAACCAAGTAGCTTTGGGGTGAGGTCATCAATTATTTCTTGTGGTGTTCGGGCTATTCCAGTTCTGGAAAACTGTTTTTTGATTATATCGTCAGAATAGTTGTGCGCTGCACGAATGGCTAAAATAAAATGACTGCGATTGGTGAAGTTTTCAAAGTCAGTAGCGTAAATACACATACCATGCGCAACCTGTGAAAGAATACTATAGTGTTCAATAAAAAGTGGGATCCCTACTTTCCGTGTATAGCCATCTAGCGAAACAATGGGGGGGGTGCCAAATCTAAATGATTGATTATTTCCGTTGTCTTGATAACTTCCGGGAGTAAAACTGGGTTCAATAGGGTTGGTATATTTTTGGTGTTTTTTTTGTAAGCCGATTACTTGTTCTGTTAGGTGGTCAATATGTGGGGCTTTTGAACATTTATGCTCCGAAGTGTTGCCGGGTTCTTTAGGAAGGGTATTCCAATCGCTAAAGTCCACATGTTGTTGTAACAGGTATCTGGCCCACGCCATACGGGAAAGTAAATAGATGGAGTTTGGTGAAGTCTTGTATTCCCGACGGTAGATTTGATGGGCCTTTTGTACTAGGTTTTTACTTTTTCCCCATAACCCCAACTCCGCAAGTATTGCCGCTCTCCGTAAAAGCCAAATAGTATCCTGTCCTTCGATCTGGCTTTCAATTCCTTTTAATGTAATAAAGTCGAAGTTATCCCGAGCAACAAGAGCATCGTAATAAATTATTTCAGTTTTGAAATCCGGAAATAATACTGACTTATCGCTAAGAATATTTTTTGCTGTTTGAACTATATCTTCGTTTTTAACATTTTGTGTTTCTTCCCACCGTGTATAGTTTAACAGGAGCAAAGCAATATCGGCTAATTGTTGTTCGTTTAGATATGCCGAACGACCGCCTTTCACTAAGTTGAATAAACCATCAACTAGCCAGTCATGAAGTACTTCATTTGTTATTGAGTATCGCCATGATATTTCGTAAAGCAATTTAGCTTCATTCTCTTTGCTTAACTCTGAAATGTTTTCAGCTGATGGTCTTGGTGAGTTGATTTGGTCTCTAATATCTTCACGGATGCCAATAGGGGGGATTAACCAGCCGGGGTAATTTTCCCTATCTTTAGTTAGTGTGGGCAATTGCGCCGCTAAGCAGGTGGCTGCATATTGATGATCTTTAGCGTATTTTTCGTGGTCGGCATCAGGAAACTTTTGGTTGAGGGAGGTAGGTTGCCAATCGTGATTTTTTTCAGGCTGTTCATTCTCTAAAGAGTTTAGGAACAGTTTGGTTGCCATTTTGTGTCTAGCATCTTCGTCATCAATATGTTTTACGAGTGGAGTAAGATTGATTGGGGAAATATTTAATGATTCCAGATAGTTCCTTCTTGATGGCGAGAGATTGAATGCACCAACCAAATAGATTTTTCTGGCTTGGTTTTGTAAATTGTCTCTAATCCAGCCTATCCATTCGAGAAAGTTAGGGTCATCACCTGAAAAGCCAAGCAGGCAAAGCTCATTTTCTATAAAAACCTGCCTAACGAAGTTTACAAAGATACCAAATTCTTGAGGGTATTTACGGTAGTCTTCTTCTGCCACAATATACTTTTCACTAAAACCGATGGTGCCATGTAACTTGGTTATGCGAGGAGATGATTGGCTAACTAAATCAGATTGTTTTCTGACAATACCATAATGAAATAAATCTATTTTCTTATGTGCATCTTCAAGCAAAGTGTCCCAATTTGTTGTTAGCACTTCGGACCAACCCAATTGTAATAGGCTTTTATGTAGCTCCCCGGGCTGCCAAACATCATTGTTAATAACTTCGTTTATCAGATCGTTTAGAGTACTTTGGTCAAAATACACCCTATATTCTTCAGCAAGTTTTAGAGGGGTCGTTTGGTCATTCTCTTCCCTACCTAATTCGCGCTTTACCCGATTAGTGAAGTGATTCCATAATGGCATTTTTTGGTTAGGATTTGCATTAGATGCTGCGGAGCGACTGAAGCCGGAACCTATCATGACGGCAGCGCCATTCGTGGATGTATCCTCTCTCCAAAGAGCAGCTGCTAGCTTTTTAAATGCGGGATAGTCTGGAATGTCTTTGATGCTGGTTTCGCTCATGAAGTGCAAGTCCTTATAAACATGATGTTTGGTTGGTATATGAAACAATGTGTAAAATGCGAACCTATTTTGTGTTGATATCGAGAATAAGGCAATTTATATCGGCATAATGTGTCGGCGTTAATGAGCAAATAGACAGGATCGGGAAGGGTTATGATTGAGTTGATTGGAACGTTAAATAAGGCGATATCAGAAGATAATATTTGGATGGTGTTTGCCATTGTTCTTGTGTTTTTGCTGTTTAAAGTAAAAACAGTTGTGGATTTTTGGGATGATCGTCGCAAAGCCAAAATCACTAAGATTAAAGAAGCCTTGGAATGTGGCACTATTTCTGGGGTGACTCGTGAGCATTTAGAAAATGAGTTGGAGAAGGAGTATTGGCGTTTAGCTACAGGAATACAATGTGAAAAGGAATATCGGGAAGCAATTGTAAAAGCGCACAAAAATTGTAATGGAGAAATCGGGTTTCGCCATTTTATCCGGAGCCAAGATGAATTGCTCTTCAAAGATGGCGTTTTATCTATTAAGTTTAATTTTCTGAGCCGTTTGTGGGGAGTTGTAGCTTTGATTGGCGGCTTATTTCTCTATTTATCAGGTTTTTTCTATATGATTTCAGCATTTTTACTTTATACCGACGACATCGGAAAACTTCTTAAGTATTTTGTAACTGGGATTTTACTTATTCCTTTTTCGTTTTGGGTGGGGATGGGATTTGCGAAATTCCTTTCGAATAAATATGTTCACAATGAACTAGCAAAGCAGTCTGCAAATTGAGTTGGATTCTAGAGGTGGTTTTTTACTTTGTGGCACTCTAAATAACCAGTCACCCATAGCGATCGATCGCAAACTCGCCGTAAATACTTCCATGTAGGCTCCGCAGCCGCATCCCTGCGGCAGAGGAGATGCTCTCAATTCTCTATGGGTGATTGATAGTTTTGGAACAGTTATTTAGCTTCAAGTTACGCCATCACTAAATCTTACAAAGAATATTGGTGATGTGTTGGCTCTACATTTAAGGTATTTGTTCTTATTGCTTATGAGCATTCATTTTCATTATTACCACATGTTTTATGATATCGGAGAGTGAGTTGACCAAATATAGGGATTCTATTGTTACGCTTGGTGTATTTTTTACCTTAGTTACGGCTTTTTATTTTTTGGGTTATTGGCTTATTTTTCGGACCGGGCAGGCGACTCCGCTGATGTTGTCTGTTGGGCTTGCTACGGTTATTACGTGCTTGCTTAGAAAGCGAGATTTGGCTGACCTTGGATGGCAGTGGGGGCCGTGGAAGTATCAATGGATGAGTTACTTTATTCCGTTTTTCATTATTTTGGTGGCTTCTGCCATTATTTGGTTGGCTGGTTTGGGTGATTGGCATAACCCTGATTTTTTGATGCAGAAGAAGCAAAGTTATAACTTGGCGGGTTGGAGTGACGGCAGCATTTTTCTGTTTCATATATTGCTAACGGCAACCATGAGCTTTGTGGTTTCTTTGCCGTCTGTTTTGGGTGAGGAAATGGGATGGCGTGGTTTGCTGGTGCCTGAATTGTCTAAGTTTATGTCGTTTACGGGTGTGGCGTTGGTGAGTGGTTTGGTATGGTCTGTTTGGCATTGGCCTCTGATTATTAAAGGGTTATACGGCAACGATGTTACGCCGCTGTATTATCAATTAGCGGTTTTTACCCTGTTTATTACTTCAACCGGGGTCATTATGGCTTACTTACGGATGAAGTCTGGTAGTTTGTGGACGGCGGTAATTTATCATATGAGTTCCAACATTTTCATTCAGAAAGTCTTTACTCCAATGACCGCAGAAACCCCTGATTCGCGTTGGTATATTGATGAGTTTGGTATTGTTACGGCGTTAGTGGCTTGTTGTGTAGCTTTTTACTTCTGGCGTAAAGGGGTAAAGGAATTTGAAACTGGCTATGCTGAGAAGATCCTGAAATAAATTCACGATGACGGATTTAGAACAAGAAATTCAAGTTGAAGGCGTTTTTAGAATTATAGGTTAAGAGTGGTGGCCCATTGTGGCTTATTTACACCGTTTTGAGTTATTGATTGAATAGTTCTGCGTGGGAGCCGCATCGGACCAAAATAAGGGCTTTGTTTTCTTTGTCAACTCGCCAAATGAGCAAAAAATCTGGTTGAACATGGCATTCAAAATGAGGAAACCAGTTTCCAATTAATGGATGTGGACGATACTTAGCTGAGACAGTGCCGGAGACTCGTAATTGGTTATCTATTAGATTTTGTAAAATAAGCGTGTTTTGTTTCGGGTTTTTAAGTGCTCTTTTCAAATCTTTTTTAAAGGTCTTGGTCGCTTTTATCAGTAACATGGTCTTCCTTAACCTCGTCTTCCATGGCCTCAATAAACAACGCACTGGCCGATTGGTAGGATTGGGCTTCAGGTGCTTCTTTCATCGCTTCAAGTGTTTGCATATTAGGAATTTTTAATTCTACCGGAAATTCTTTGCGCAGAGCAACTTGTGTTAAAAAAATGCGAATGGCATCTGACACATTCATTCCTAACTGGCTTAATACTTGTTCAGATTCTGCTTTCAATTGGCTAGAAACTCTGGCTCTAACGGTGGCAATTTTCGCGCTGCTCATAATAGCCTCTCAAGATAATTGATACAAAGTGTAGCCTAACCGTGCCACATTAACAATGCATAAGCTTTGTCATTTTCGGAAAGTATTAATCTTTTTGATCTATAACGCCCTCAGCAACATCGGAGTGCTGAGGGGGCATTAGTGAATGATCTTTGAAATATGCTTCTCGGGAATGTATTTGCGGCGGGTCTTCGCAAATCATTTGGTGCGCTATCCAGTGGTTATTATTTAATAGGCAAGTAAATATCGGTAATCAGCTGGCTTTGAGCTGTGTTTTTGGGATCGCTGATGTAATTTTCGAAATGGGGTTTATCGTCTATTTCTTTGCCGCTATTTGGCTGCCATGTATCGTATAACCATTCATAAACGGATTCTAATTGGGCGTGAGGGCCAATAAAACGCACTATGGCGTATGTCCCACCACTTATTTCTTTCGATTCTAGGTTGGCTGCTTTGGCTTGGTCTGGGGTAGCAGATATGCAAGCATGGCTGATTAGAGATTCGGGATCTTTGGATTTTATGGCTTCTGGGGTGTCATAGAAGATACCGAAAAATTTGGGTATTCCAGACATGATGGGGTACGACATTGCTTTGGCTTCGAGGTTTTCGAATGTGTTCCCTAAGTTAATGTATGGGCCTTTGTGCTCGACTGCGCAGACTTGAATATTATCGATATTTTTAAACGTAACGTCATACATGGAACGATATTCCTTTGCTTTTGGGAATGTATTGCTAACTTCGCTTGTTAAGACTTTAGCATTGCTTTGATTAAGAAAAAAGTTTACCTGCATCTAAATTATTAATGTTAGTGAAAATTGTGAGGCGAAGCTGCATTCTGGCGGAATGAGTGCTGGTTATCGTTAGTACGGAAAATTCATAAGCGGTCAATTATTCACTAGGCTGACATTAAATTAGGGGGAGATAGATATTAGCCAAAACGTACTTTTCAGGGATGAAAAGTTCGAGCGTATAGGGACATACTTGCAGCGTTTTTGGTTAATATTTACCTCCCTCCCCATGTTAACTAAGTCCTTTAGTTTGCCTAATGATTTTATATTAATGATTGTGCCCGTGCTCTGCTTTTAACTGCTCGCCTTTATCATTGTAAAAGCCGGAAGCGCCGTGTTCTATAAAGCCTAAATTGATCATTTTCATTAAAAACGGGTCGCTTTCGTTATCGCCTATGTCGGCGTAGTCGGTTAGGTGATAGTCGTTCCACTGTGCAAAGGCTTGTTGAATGGTTTTTGGGTCTTGATTTAGTGCTTCGAGGGTCCAGATTTTTGTGCCTAAATCGCCACTTAATTCTAGTGATTGAATAATTTGTAGTTCTGGGATCCAAACGAGCTTGGTTTGGTTCTTATTCGTTTGGGATGGGAATGCGCTACTGTAATGTTCTTCAGTCCAACAGGCTTGTTGTTCGGTTTTGGTTTTCACCAGTTGTTGCTTTAATTGCGAGGGGATGAGCTGGTATTTGCTGCTCCAATCCAAGTGCTGGGATTGGATTTCTTCGGTAGTGTATTCGATGCCTCGTTGATGTGCGTCGAATTGGCGATATAGTTTAATTCGGTTGTCGTGTATTTTTGACCAAATTTCAGTAACGGCTCGATTAGAGTCTTGGTGGGCAACGCTGTGATCTTTGCGCCAAATTGTCAGTTCTTTATGGTTATGTTGACCATTAATGAGGTTTTTTTCTATGCGATAAGTCGCGGCCAATGTTGCTGGGTCGTTGAATTGGCATTCAGCTGAAAATGCAACGGAGCTAAAGTTGAATAGTGAAATGGTGGTAATGGCTATCACGAGCAACAGGGTTTGTTTATTCATGGGATATCACGTCCGTTAATGAATGATTGTATTGAGTTAAAAAGCAAGCTTGGAGTTTGAGATAACGCTTAAAAAGAATAGGGGAAGCAAGGTGAACAAGTCTGTTGTTCCCATGCTCCCGCTATTCCTAGCGATATCACCAAGTAAGCTTAGTTAGTTAAGCTTGGCGTTTGCTTGGCTAACTAAATTGGCTGCGTAATCCATAATATGGAAGATAACGCTTTGCTCGTTTGTGCCGGTTACCAAGTTGGCTCCTGGGCCTTTAGCGTGAATTCCTACATCTTCGCCTGAATGGGTTTCAGATGAACCTGGCACAAGGGCTTCTTGGTGGAAACCACTGGTGGTGGTATCAATATTGGTTAGGTCAACACGTCCAGTGACTTCCGCTAAACTATAAGTTGCATCTGCATTGGTTTCTGCACCTAAGTTTTTGAAGCCGCGACCGTTGGTGTACCCCAAAGTTGTGTAGGGCATATCATCAGACGCTAAGCTTGGCTCGTCTGATCCAACCGGTACAACTTTACCCAGTATAGGGTTACCGCGTTTTGGATAGCCTGCAATGGTGAATACATGGCTATGGTCGGCGGTAACGATAATCAGGGTATCTTCTGCATTGGTTTTGCTTACCGCTGCTTGTACGGCGTTGGCAAATTCAATAGTGTCGGTAAGTGCGTTGTACGCGCTACCTGCATGATGACCGTGGTCGATTCGACCGGATTCAACCATTAGGAAAAACCCATCGTTGTCTTTAGCCAAGATATCAATGGCTTTTGAGGTCATGTCGGTTAATGACGGTTCACCCGCAATATCGTTACCGCGATCGGCTTCGTATTGCATATGTGATTCATTGAATAGGCCAAATACACGTTCAGTAGTGGCGGCATTGATAGCATCAAAGCCGGTTTGGTCAAACACGTAGGCACCATTTGGGTAGCTTGCTTGCCACTCAGCGGTTAGGTCACGTCCGTCGGTGCGGTCACCTTCCGTGCTACTGGCGGCATCAGGACTATTAAATGCCGGGTCTTTAGGTAGGAAGTGACGACGACCTCCACCAAATGCCACTTCGATACCGTCAACGTCTAGTCCACTGAAACGTGCTTCAAGGTTAGCTTCAAAGTTAACTAATTGGTCTGCGATATCTTTACAACCGGCTGTTGCTTCCGTTGCTGGCATGTCAGACACATCTTCCCAGTTGCGTTCAGCTGATTTGGCATAAGTGGCTGCTGGTGTTGCATGAGTAATACGTGCCGTTGAAATAATACCGGTAGCTTTTCCTGCAATCTCGGCAAGTTCAAGTGCGGTGACTAACTCATTGCCTTGAGTTGAAGCACAATTGCCTCGTTGGACGGCTTCTGAAATACCGATTACCCCAGCATCCGTTTTTACACCAGACATCATGGCTGTCATAGTTCCAGCAGAATCTGGAGTTTGAGCATCAACGTTATAGGTTTTGGCTAATCCGGAAAATGGGAAGTCACCAAAACTTAGGGTGTTCTCTTCTCCCATTAAGCCTTTGCTTTGACCATCCATAATTCGCGCAGCGGTAACCGTTGAAACACCCATGCCGTCACCGACGAATAAGATGATGTTTTTGGCTTTTCCACGCATGCTAGCGAGTTGTCCTGCGCTCACTTGTTCAAGGGATATGCTCGATGTGGCGGATGTTTTTGCTGTTGCAACGTTGCCAGTGGTGACGGCGTTCCATTGTTTTTTCGCTTCGGTAATTTCTGCTTTCCCGGACACAAACCAAGGATTATTGGTCGTCGCTTCGATGGCTGATGCCGTTAATGCGGTTACGGTTGCATTACAAACAAACTCTGTAGCCGAAACTTCGCCAGCGTCTAGTGTGTTATTGCTGTTGGCATCTAATCCTGAATCGATTTGAACACCACCGTTTAAGCAGTTTTCGTTGCCAACGGATAAATTGGTTTGTGCCACCAAGCTGTTTAGTCCAGCAGGACCTTGAACACCATTTTCACCGCGAGAGCCGTCGTCGCCATCACTTAGGCAGCCTGTTAGTCCAATGACAGATGTAGCAATTGCTGTATAAATAAATTGTTTCATGATTCTTTTCTTCTCAATATGTTCTGTTACTACAGGCTTATTCGATTAGGCCAAGTGCTTGGTCGATAAGGTGGAACACTACGCTTTGTTCAACAACGCCTTGAGCGTATTGAGAGCCGGGTCCGCTGGCGTGAAGCGTAATGTCTTCACCAGCATGGGTTTCAGAACTGAGAGGCACAGTGGTCTCTTGGTGGAAGCCTGAAGCAGTAGTATTAACATCAGACAAATCGACGCGACCTGCTAATGGGTCATGTCCATAAATGGCATCGGCGTTGGTTTCGCTGCCTAAATCTTTAAAGCCACGGCCATTGGTGTAACCCAAGGTTGTGTACGGTTGATTGTCAGACGCTAAAGCTGGTTCGTCAGAACCAACGGAAACCACTTTTCCAAGAATGGGATTGCCACGTTTAGGGTAACCAGCAATGGTGAATACATGGCTGTGATCGGCGGTAACCATAATTAAGGTTTCTTCTGCATTGGTTTTGCTTACGGCAGCTTGTACTGCATTGGCAAATTCAATGGTGTCGGTTAGTGCATTGTAAGCACTACCAGCATGGTGACCGTGGTCAATACGGCCAGATTCAATAACCAGAAGGAATCCTTTGTCATTGTTGTTTAATACATCAATGGCTTTGGTAGTCATTTCCGTTAAAGAAGGCTCACCGGCGATGTCGTTGTTGCGATCAGCTTCATATTGCATGTGGGATTCGTTGAATAATCCAAACACACGCTCGGTATTGGCTGGGTCGATGGCATCAAATCCAGCTTGGTCCATTACATAGGCACCGTTTGGATAGGCCGCTTTCCATTCTGCGGTAAGGTCACGTCCGTCAGTACGGTCGCCTTCCACTTCGCTGGAAGCGTCTGTGCTATTAAAAGCTGCGTCTTTAGGTAAAAAGTGACGACGACCGCCACCCATAGCTACTTCAATTCCATCTACATCTACGCCGGGAAAGCGAGATTCAAGATTTCCTTCAAAGTTAACTAACTGGTCTGCAATATCAACACATCCGCCAGCAACAGCAGCTTCTGGCATGTCAGACACATCTTCCCAGTTACGGTCAGCTGATTTTGCGAAAGTGGCCGCTGGTGTGGCATGAGTAATACGGGCGGTTGAGATGATACCGGTAGCCATACCGCGTATTTCAGCCAGTTCTAGCGCGGTAACTAATTCGTTACCCGCAACGGTGGAGCAGTTACCACGTTGGATGTCTTCATCTACACCGATAACGCCTACGTCGGTTTTAACGCCGCTCATCATTGCTGTCATGGTGCCGGCAGAATCTGGTGTTTGAGCGTCAACGTTATAGGTTTTCACTAGCGCTGAAAACGGGAAGCTTTCAAAGCTTAGTAATCCTTCTTCGCCAGAGTTTCCTTGTTGCTGCCCTTGTAAAATTCGAGCAGCTGTTAGGGTTGAAACACCCATACCGTCGCCAACGAATAAGATGACGTTTTTGGCTTTGGTTGTCGGATTTTGTTGTAGTTTGTTCGCTAGCGATGCTTGAGCACTGGTGTACCAGCTGCTGGAAGTTTGTACCTGCGGTACAACCTGCGCTTGCGCCGCGAAAGACACGGCCAACGCAATCGCGCCAGTCTTGGCTATCCAGGTCTTGTTCATAGTGAGTGTTCCTATATTAAAGCGTAAAGGATTTATATTGTTAATGGGATGTTCCCGTTAAGCGTGAGCGAGGATAGGGGGGAAATGTGACAGGCGGTTTAACTTAACAAGACACTAATATTTCAGTTGGATTGCATTAAAAGTTGATATATGTCAGTTGTGTGAATGTTGGGGTAATATAAATTGACGAGATGTTAAATCGGGGAAAGGTAGAGTAAGGGGCGATTGATTTAATTAAAGGCCAATAAGCCGGATCTTTAACATTAAGCATATGTGACTACTTTGAGTCATATGCTACAACCATATGAATATTGGATGACATTGAGAAATAGGTCATACCACATAATGTTATAACGTTATATTTTAGTGTTTGGCAATAAGCTGAAATTAAAGAAGCACAGTGAAACCCAATTATTGAACTTTAAGCGTAATATTTGCGCATCAACCGTGTTATTTAGAATAAAAATCGAATAGAATTTCGTCGCTTAATTTATATCTCAAATATATAGCTTTGTTTTGCACGGCTTATAAATATAAAAAATAGAGGAATACGTATGGCTTTAGAGCAAGCAATGCTTGAAAAGCTGGTAGTTGTGGAACCTCATGAATCTATACGCTACCTAGCAAAATTGTTTGATGCACGCTCAACCCATCATTTATTGGTAATGGAAAATAGCGTGCTTTTAGGCATCATTTCAGATCGTGATTTACTTAAAGCGATTCACCCTAATACTTTTTCGGATATTGCGTCGAATACCGAGGAAAACGCTTTAAACAAAACAGCCAATCAAATCATGACTCCTAATCCTATTTGTATAAATAACGAGCGTTCGATTATTGTTGCTGCGGAACTAATGCTGGAAAAAGGGATTTCTGCATTACCTGTAACAGATGATAATGGTCGGATAATGGGCTTGGTGAGTCTTAAAGGTATTGTTAGCTTTTTTGTACGCAAAACTCGGGAACGGCAGAAAAAAATGGTGAACGTGGTATAAGTGATTTAGTTAAAAACACGTTGCTCAAGTGAAAGCATATCTGCGCCTACTTTTAAGACGCTGCCTTGGGTATACCAATCTCCTAACACTATACGTTGTGCAGCGATTTTTTTATTGCTGGTGGCTTGTGTTATTTCCAGTTCATGGATTGCGGGTCGGTGAGTATGCCCGTGGATTAATCTGCTTACTTGGGATTGCTCCATAGCAATTATTACTTCTTCCGGTGTAACATCCATGATGTTTTGTTGAAGATTAGATTTATTGTTATTGCTGGTTTTACGCCCTCGTTCTGCAATTGAACGACGGGTAGACAGCGGTAGCATTAACATTAGGCGTGGCCACCACCAACCTCTCGCTTTTTTTCTAAATTGTTGGTATTCCAAATCTAAAGTACATAGCTCATCGCCATGCATAATGAGTGTTGGAGTGCCGTACAGGTCAATGACTTTTCTTTCTGGAAGCAGTGTAAAGCCGGCTCGTTTGGCGAACTTATTACGAATCAAAAAGTCTCTATTACCATGAATAAAGAATATTGGTATGTCTTTATCCGCTAGTTCTTTAAATGCGTCAGCGACCTCGTTAGTAAAGGGATTAATATCATCATCTCCAATCCAGGCTTCGAAAAGATCGCCCAACACATATAAGGCGTCTGCCTGAGGAGCTTCTTTTAACAGAAATTGCTTTAAGCATTGGGTAATATCCGAACGGTCGGCGCTTAAATGTAGGTCAGAAATAAAATAGGTAAATGACATTAGAGGTTGTTATTTTATTGTGGAAACTGCGTATTAACAACAATCGGTGTTGTGGGGAAAAAGGAGCATACCAGAAGTACACTCCTTTGTTCGTTTCTTTTGGATATTAAAACGTGATTTATTCGGTGATTTCGGCTTTTTCGATAACAACATCTTCGGTCGGAACGTCTTGATGAGAGCCGTGGTTACCTGTTTCTACTGATTTGATTTTTTCTACTATATCCATTCCATCGGTTACTTCACCAAATACACAATATCCCCAGCCATCAGCCGATTCGCTACGGAAATTCAAAAATTCATTATTGCTAACATTTAAGAAAAATTGAGCGGTAGCAGAATGAGGGTCGTTAGTACGGGCCATAGCAATAGTGCCTGTAGTATTTAACAAACCATTGTTGGCTTCATTTTCAACTGGATCTTTAGTTGGTTTTTGATTCATGCCTGGTTCCATGCCACCACCTTGAACCATAAAGCCATTAATGACTCTGTGAAAAATAGTGTTGTCGTAAAAGCCATCACGTACATAAGATAAAAAGTTTTCAACCGTTTTAGGCGCTTTCTCAGCGTTTAGGGTTAGCGTGATTTTTCCGAAATTGGTGTGCAGGATGACCATCTTGTTACCTATTTATTAATATATAAGTGTGCATTTTAACGAAAGTTATTAAAGTTAAAAAGCATATTCATACGTTTGTTGAAAGAATACTGTGCTATCTGCTCATTCAAATCTTTAATTTGAGGTAATATACCTAATTTTTTAGGGTTAATCTTAATATCGGGCTAATCAAATGCATATTTGCTAAGTATAATGGCTCCCTAAAATTTCCCCACTAAAACAGTTCGCTTTATACTGTTTTTTATATTAGCGCTAATACACATATCAGGATCGTAGATGTTACAAATATACAATACCCTTACTCAGGAAAAACAAGAGTTTAAACCCTTGGTCCCCGGCAAAGTGGGCATGTATGTGTGTGGTATCACTGTTTACGATTTGTGCCATATGGGCCATGCGCGCACTTACTTGAGCTTTGATTTAATGGTTCGCTATCTGCGCCATAAAGGCTACGAGGTTAACTACGTGCGTAATATAACGGATGTAGACGATAAAATTATTAAAAGAGCGATTGATAATAACGAATCGGTTGATGCGTTAACCGAACGTACAATTGCTTTAATGCATGAAGATTTTAAAGCCATTAATTTATTAGACGTTGATGTAGAGCCTCGAGTGACGACTCATATGGATGAGATCATTGATGTCATTCAGAAGCTTGTGGACAAGGGTTTTGCTTATCATGCTGACAACGGAGACGTGTTGTTTGAAGTGGCAAGCTATAGCGATTACGGTCGCTTGGGCAAACAAGACTTGGATCAATTAAATGTTGGTGCCCGGGTTGATGTAGACCAACATAAAAAAGATCCTTTAGATTTTGTGTTGTGGAAATCGGCTAAGCCCGGTGAGCCTAGTTGGTCTTCTCCTTGGGGGAAAGGGCGTCCAGGGTGGCACATTGAATGTTCTGCTATGAATCATAAGCATTTAGGTGCTCATTTTGATATTCATGGTGGTGGTTCGGATTTGATATTCCCACATCATGAAAATGAAATTGCTCAAAGCTGCTGTGCATTCGACACCCCCTATGTAAATTACTGGGTCCATTCTGGTATGGTGCAAGTTAATGAAGAAAAAATGTCTAAGTCGTTAGATAATTTTTTCACTTTGCGTGAAGTACTTAAAGATTATGACGCAGAAACATTACGTTATTTCTTGATGACTGCCCATTATCGAAGTCAGTTGAATTATTCTGAAGACAACCTAAAGCAATCTCGTTCGGCTTTAGAAAGGTTATATACGTCCTTAAGAGACATCACGCCTAATATGAACATTGCTTTAGACCACGCTGGTTATTTGGCGCGTTTTGAATTAGCCATGGACGATGATTTTAATACGCCGGAAGCTTTTTCGGTTTTATTTGAATTGGCTAAAGCGGTAAATAAAGAAACGGATACCGCTGAGAAAGCCAATTTGGCGGGGGTATTAAAACAACTGGGTAGCATTATTGGATTGCTGCAACTTGAGCCGGAAGCATTTTTACAAGGTTCATTAGGCGGTGACGATGATGTGGCCGAGATTGAAGCTTTAATTGAACAGCGCAATAGTGCTCGTAAGAATAAAGATTGGGCATTAGCGGATGACGCCAGAGATAAGCTTCAAGCACTGAATATCGTATTGGAAGATGGTCCAGAAGGGACGACGTGGCGCAGAGCTTAGTTGATTACATTCTCGCCTTAATACTTAAGGCGAGAATGATTAGTAACCCATAACTAATCTAAAAATGCTTTTACTTGATTGATAATTCCGTCGGTATCCATTTTTAGTTCGGTATACATTTCTTCTTGCGTTCCTTGCATAATGAATTGGTCTGGCAATCCGATTTTTAGCAATTGACACGTGTGTTGTTTGCTCATTAGGTACTCTGCTACTGCACTGCCTGCACCGCCGGCTATGGCATTGTCTTCAACGGATACTAAAGTAGTATGGTTGGCAGCTATTTTTTCTAGCATGTCGGTATCTAATGGTTTTACAAAGCGCATGTCTATTACTGTTGCATTGAGTGATTCTGCAGCTGCTTTTACAAAGGGCATTAAGGTACCAAAGTTAAGTAGTGCGATATCTTTTCCGTCTCTTATTTTTAGTGCCTTCCCGATTTCTAACTGAGTCATCTCTTGCTTAACTTCACCGCCAGCGCCGGAACCTCTTGGATAGCGAACTGCTGCTGGGGACTGCATGAGGTGACCTGTATACAGCATATCTCGGCATTCTTGCTCATCTGAAGGGGTCATTATGGTCATATTAGGAATACAACGCATAAAGCTGATATCAAAAGCGCCTTGATGAGTCGGGCCGTCTGCGCCGACAATTCCTGCTCTGTCTATTGCAAATAAAACGGGCAGGTTTTGCAGGGCAACGTCATGAATTAACTGATCGTAAGCGCGTTGCAAAAACGTTGAGTATATTGCAACCACGGGATTGTATCCCTGAGAGGCGATGCCAGCAGCGAAAGTAACAGAGTGCTGCTCAGCAATGGCGACATCAAAATAACGTTCAGGAAATTTTTGGGAAAACTCTACTAAGCCAGAGCCTTCACGCATAGCGGGTGTGATGCCCATGAGTTTTGGGTCTTCAGCTGCCATATCGCAAATCCAATCTCCGAAAATTTTGGAGAAGGTGGGCTTGCTGTTTTTGCTAGCGGGTAAGGATTGATCTTGTGGATTAAATTTAGGGACGGCATGAAATTTAATCGGGTCTTTTTCGGCTAATTCGTAACCTTTGCCTTTCTTGGTAACGACATGCAGAAGTTTAGGGCCTGACATTACGCGCATATTGGCGAGAGTTTCTACTAAGCTTTCTATGTCGTGACCATCAACGGGTCCAACGTAGTTAAATCCGAGTTCTTCAAAAATAGTGCCTGGTGCAACCATGCCTTTAAGGTGTTCTTCTGCTTTGCTGGCAAATTCTTTAATGGGAGGTACGTTGCTTAAAAGCTTTTTACCGCCATCGCGAATCGTATTGAATAAGCTTCCTGTCAGCAAACGGGCCAAATGACTGTTCAACGCCCCGACATTTTCGGAAATCGACATCTCATTGTCATTCAGGACAACCAGCATGTCTTTGTCCATATCACCGCCATGATTTAACGCTTCAAACGCCATACCGGCTGTCATGGCTCCATCGCCAATAACGGCGACGACTTTTCGGCCCTTGTTTTCTTTTTCAGCGGCAACGGCCATACCGAGTGCGGCGCTAATAGAAGTGGATGAGTGTCCAACAGCAAATGTATCGTATTCACTTTCAGGGGGCCAAGGGAAAGGATGAAGTCCCCCTTTTTGACGAATGCTGGTAATGCGGTCACTACGCCCGGTAATGATCTTGTGAGGATAAGCCTGATGGCCAACATCCCACAGCAATCGATCGAATGGGGTGTTGTATACATAATGCAGGGCAACCGTTAGTTCAACGGTCCCTAATCCGGATGCAAAATGGCCACTACTTTGGCTAACACTCGCAAGCAAAAACTGACGAAGTTCGTTAGCAAGTATTTTTAGTTTATCTTTAGGAATTCGACGCAACTGATCTGGCGTTTCGGCCATACTCAGCAGCGGATAATGGGCTAGGTCTAGAGTCATACTAGTTGTTTTATCCAGAATTAATGCTCACGCTGTACCACAAAATCACTGAAAGCGCGTAAAAGCTCGGTATTGTAGGGTATTGAGTCCAATGCGTGAAGGGATTCTGCGTGTAGCGTGGTTAAATATTTTTGTGCGCCTTCCAATCCTAGTAAACTGGGGAAGGTTGATTTGTTCGCTTGTTGATCCGAACCTTGTGGTTTACCCAAGGTTTCGGTATCGGACGTAATGTCCAAAATGTCATCTCTAACTTGAAATGCCAATCCTAAACAATGTGCGTAACGTTTAAATTGTTCAAGCTGTTGTTCGGGTAAATTAGCAAATACACAAGCCATTTCCATACAGGCACTAATTAATGCTCCTGTTTTCAATTCATGAACTTGATGTAACTCTTCCAACGTCGTTTGTTTGTCTGTGGCACTTAAATCTAATGCTTGTCCACCACACATGCCTTTATAGCCTGCGGCTTTGGCAAGAATACCTATTAATTGCACTCGCTCCAAGGTCGCTGGTGCCGGGTAGGTGGCAAGAACATCAAAAGCCAGGCTTTGAAGAGTGTCACCTGCCAAAATAGCATTCGCTTCGCCATAAACAATATGACTTGTTGGTTTACCTCGACGTAAATCATCGTCATCCATTGCAGGTAAATCGTCATGAATTAGCGAATAAGAATGAATGCACTCAACAGCAATGGCGCACATATCGAGGTTTGTTTGTTCTACGCCCAATATATCGCCAGCGGCATAAACTAAAAACGGTCGTATTCGTTTGCCTCCCCCTAACAGACTGTAGCGCATAGTTGGGAGTAAATCTGAGTTTTGATGCGGCATGGAATCCAAGACATCTGTCATTAAAGATTCCATTTTTTTGGCAACCGATTTCTGAAATGACTTCCAAGGCTCCACTACAATAAATCCTCTTGGCTATTTTGAGCTTGGGATTGATCAAAGTCGATGAGTTGATGTTCGCCATTTTTCTCAACTAGCACTTTGACTTTTTGTTCGGCTTGTTTGAGCTTGAGTTGGCTTAGGTTTGCTAATTGTACGCCTCTTTCAAAAGAGCTTAGTGCTTCTTCAAGAGGTAGGTCGCCTTGTTCCATTTTTGAAACAATTTGTTCTAGCTCTTCGATGGCCTCTTCAAAAGACGGTTTTTTGGACTTAGTCATTAATTCAGTACTAGTTACATTGTTATGATGCTGCACATTAACTGAGGTCAAAAAGTGGATCAAGTGGCCTTACCTCATGAATTGTAATATTTCTGCTTTTATTCCCGATTAAAATGCTTTGTAGCTTCTAGTTAAGTCTAATTGTTTACGCTCTGAACGATATGATTAGTGGACGTAAAAATGAGTGTAAAAGATGAAAAGAATTTATTATGGTGTTAAATCATTGATGCAGGTATTAAATACGCTATAGAAAATCTATTGTATGTCGATAAAATGAAGGCTAGGCTGGTAATATGGCTTGTCCGAGTTTTTTACAAAAGTAGGTTTTTCCAGAAGTAGGACGGTTGGCAGACAGTGACAAATAATGAACATGAATTAGACTAGTTCATTATATGCTTATTTTATGTGTTTGTTTTAAGCCTATTGAGCGTTGATTTTTTATAGGGGAATTTCGTGGATTTAGCAACCTTAATCGGTATGGTCGGAGCAATTGGATTTGTTTTTATGGCCATGGTTCTCGGCGGTGAACTCGGTATGTTTATGAACATACCTTCTATTCTAATTGTATTTGGCGGTTCTATTTTCGTTGTATTATCGCAATTTACCTTAAATCAATTTTTTGGTGCGGGTAAAATTGCTGCTAAAGCTTTCATGTTCAAAATTGAACCTCCTGAAGAACTTATTCAAAAAATCGTAGAAATGGCCGATGCTGCTAGGAAAGGTGGATTTCTTGCTTTAGAAGAAGCTGAAATCGACAATATTTTTATGCAGAAAGGTGTGGATATGCTGGTGGATGGGCACGATTTAGATGTTGTTCGTCAAACCATGGCAAAAGATATTTCTATGACCACTGAGCGCCACGATTTTGGTGCCAATATATTTAAGGGTATGGGCGATGTTGCCCCTGCCATGGGCATGATCGGCACCTTAATTGGTCTGGTTGCTATGTTGTCTAATATGGATGACCCAAAGGCTATTGGACCTGCCATGGCCGTTGCATTGTTAACGACGCTATACGGTGCATTTTTTGCGAATGTTATTTGTTTGCCAATTGCAGCCAAGTTAAATAACCGCATGGATGAAGAACGAATTAATCAACAGTTGGTTCTGGATGGCATTGTTGGTATTGCAGATGGTCAAAATCCCAGAGTCATTGAAGGTATTCTTAAGAATTATCTCGCTTCTGGCAAGCGAACGGATTCCGAAGATACCGAGGAATAAAATATGGAAGAGCAAGAATGTCCCAAATGTCCTCCCCCAGGGTTGCCGCCCTGGATGGGCACTTTCGCGGATCTTATGTCACTTTTGATGTGTTTTTTCGTATTGCTTCTTGCCTTCTCCGAAATGGATGTATTGAAATTCAAGCAAATCGCGGGTTCCATGAAGTTTGCTTTTGGGGTACAAAATAAAATTGAAGTTAAAGATATCCCTAAAGGAACCAGCGTTATAGCGATGGAATTCCGGCCCGGTAGACCCGATCCAACACCTATTGAAAATATTCAGCAACAAACCATCGAGATGACTCAGCAAATGCTGGAGTTTCAAGCGGGTACGGAAGATAGTGCCGGTGGACGTCAGAAGCAACGTGGTCAGCAAAGAGGGGGCTCTGCTAGTCAAACAGCATCTGAGCAGGCTTCAACTTCAACTACTCAGGCATCCAGTCAAGAATCCGTTAATGAACAAATGAAGAAAGTGGCTCAAAAACTGGAAAAACAAATTCTAGATGGTTCTATCGAAATGGAATCTCTTGGGCAACAAATCACTATTCGTATTCGAGAGCATGGCGCCTTTTCAGCCGGTTCTGCTTTTCTCCAACCTCAATTTATTCCTATTATTAGAAAAATAGGTGAGTTGTTAGTGGACATGCCGGGTGAGTTGGAAGTGTCTGGTCATAGTGATAACCAGCAGATCTCTAATGAACTGTATAGCTCCAATTGGGATTTGTCTTCTCGACGGGCTGTGGCAGTGGCCGAAGTACTAAGCTTAGTGAAAAATTTCGATCAGCAACGTATGGAAGTAGTGGGGCGTGCAGATACAATGCCTTTGGTTCCTCATGAAGAACCTAATTCGGCCCAGCGTAATCGCCGGGTTGAAATAGCGATTAATCAGGGCAAACCTAAATATTCAAAACCCATTTCTGTTGTCGATGACGCAAATAATTAAGTCTGTATATTAAGTTTATATAGTGTGTGGTGGGAAACTCTTGGTTAAAGCGAGATTTCCCAACCTCCGTCCTTAGAAGTAA
This sequence comes from uncultured Gammaproteobacteria bacterium, assembly GCA_942490545.1. Classification (GTDB taxonomy): domain Bacteria; phylum Pseudomonadota; class Gammaproteobacteria; order Enterobacterales; family Alteromonadaceae; genus Paraneptunicella. Next base: position 266,461 of record CALNXX010000016.1, read on the forward strand.
ATGTTTCTGCATTCGCAATCTTTCTCGTAGTCGCCTTAATGACGCGCCAATATTAGTGGTATGTAAACATTAGTGGTATGATCCCGCGCCAAATTAGAACCATGAAAATTCGCCTGCCAATTGAGCTTGATTGAATGATTGCCAGGCCTGAGCCAATGTGCCGTAAGTCTATGAAATTTATTGTAAAGCTACACCCCGAAATCACCATTAAAAGTGCCTCTGTTCGCAAGCGATTTACTAAGCTACTTGAGTCAAATATTCGTAATGTATTTACGCATCGTAATGTTCATGCCGTGATTAAAAATGGCTGGGACAAATTGGAAGTACTATCCAAGGATAACAGCCCTGAACACCTTGACCGATTGCGGAATGCGTTAACGCTTATTCCTGGAATTGAGCAGTGCTTGCAAGTGCGAGTGAGCGATTATCAAGACTTTGAAGACATATACCAGCAGGTTGCTAAGGTTTGGGGAGCTAAGCTGGAAGGAAAAACATTCTGTGTTCGGGTGAAGCGTCGTGGTAAGCATGACTTTAAGTCCGTTGATGTTGCTCGCTATGTTGGTGGTGGTTTAAATCAGAACTGGCCAACGGGTGGTGTTGTTCTTAAAAATCCAGATATAGAAATTCAGTTGGAAGTAGACAAAGAACATTTGCTAATTATTGATCAACGTTTTAAAGGGTTGGGTGGTATGCCACTGCCTACCCAAGAAGATGTTTTGTCACTTATTTCCGGTGGCTTCGATTCCAGTGTTGCGAGCTTTGAGTTTATTCGACGCGGTGCTAAAACCCATTATTGCTTCTTTAATTTGGGTGGTCGTGAGCATGAAATTGGTGTGCGACAAATTTGTTATTACCTTTGGCAAAAATACAGCTTATCTCATCGTGTAAAGTTCATTTCAGTTGATTTTGCGCCTGTCGTAAATGATATTGTTGAGAATTGTGCCCCCGGTTATATGGGAGTGGTATTAAAGCGGATGATGCTTAGAGCGGCATCTATTGTTGCTGATAATTTGCAAATAAAAGCTTTGGTAACAGGTGAAGCGGTTGGACAGGTTGCTAGCCAAACGCTGACAAACTTGCATGTTATTGACCAAGTAACTGATAAGTTGGTGCTTAGACCGCTGATTTGCAATGATAAGTCAGACATCATAAAGCGCGCGCGGGAAATTGGAACTGCAGATTTATCTGCCACTATTCCTGAATACTGCAGCGTTATTTCTACTAATCCCAATGTTAAAGCGGATTTGCAGAAAACAATCGATGAGGAGCAAAAACTTGATTTAGATTTGCTCGAAACGGTTGTTCGAGAAAGTAATGTATTGGATATTCACAACATCAATCAGGTATTTGGTGAAGAGGCGAAAGAGGTGCAAAGTGCAGCTGTTTTACCTGCTCAAGCGATTCTCTTGGATATTCGCGCACCTGAAGAAGAAGAGAATAACCCTCTATCAATGGAAAATGTAGAAACAAAGCATATTCCGTTTTATAAGTTAGAGCGAGAGTTTGATAGATTAGATCAGGATAAGCAGTATTATCTATACTGTGATCGCGGAGTTATGAGCAAATACCATACGCTGTTATTGCAAGAAAGAGGCTTTAAAAATGTGTGGCTGTACTTGCCGGAAAAGAAATAGGCATCTGAAAATTATCAGACTCTTTAAAATGAGGCTTTAAGAAGAAGGCTCCGTATCCAAAACATTCAAAAAAGTAAGCAACCCGAAAAACTATGGGGTTGCTTCTTCTTTATCCTCTACTACAGACTTCGATTCCAGTAGTTTTATCTTGTTGTATAGATTCTGATGATGAGGCAAAGAAATGTCGTGTCGTTTCGCTACTTTAAGCAAATAACCGGTAATTAATTCATTTTCAGTACGACGCCCTTGCAAGATATCTTGATACATGGACGAAATATTTTTAGCGGTGCCAGCAATAACAGAATTAACGGTATTTGTTAGCGTGCTAGTTGTGATGTTAATTCCTTCTGCTTCCATTACCATGCGTAATTCGTCTGTAAGATGCATAATCATTTTTTGATAAAGTGCAGTGGCTAGGTGGCCATTTGGAACTTTGTACAATGCTGTTAGCGGATTAATGACGGCATTAATGGCTAGCTTTTGCCATAGCGGAATAAAAACGTTCACATGCCAGACAAAAGGAGGCATTAAACGATCAAATAACTCAATAACACGCATGGCTAAAATAAATTCTTGTTGTTCATTTGGTGCTGTTAACCATCCACCTGCACTATTACCTTCCCCCGTTTCTACCACAGTATTAATTTCAGGACGGTGAGCCCCGTAGCTGGTTAATACCGCAACGATTGGGTTTTGAGGAAAGTATTCTTTTGCCGATTCATGTGGCCCCATACCGTTATTCATTAGCACGATTAACGTATCGGGAGTAATTTTATTATGCCACTGATTTAATGCCTCACCCACATCGTAAGCTTTGGTTGTCACTAGCAGTACATCAAAGGTTTCGGAAATATCGGGATTGCAAATACGGGGAGTGAAACTACCATTTGTACCGTCAGCAAGACGGTATGATAGCTCAGCGATTTCATTATTACGTGTTAGCAAAGTGCACGGGATATCAAACTCATGGCATTTAGCTGCCAGCAGAGAACCAATCGCGCCTTTACCCAGAATACCCAATCTCATAACGTCTACTAATAAATTGAGAAACTTGACCAAATATAAAGATGACAGCTATGCCCCAATATATGCCTACGATGTTTGCTTGAAAGTCATCAATGTTGCTGTCTCTATAAGGGATCCAAGTTTGGATGAACTCTGAAACCCCAGCAATAGCCATCAAAATCAAACCACGCTTTAACAGACTAACACGTAAACAACATCGACTTAACATAGTAAGTAATAAAAATACCAATATGTGTGAAGTTTTATCCTGTGTGCTTGCAAAAATCATGATGGGATCCGGTAAGCTTTGTAGTGGAACTGAGAGTATTGCTATCAGCAGAAAAATTGTTAATACAAACAATCCGGTTAATAAAGGTGACTTTTGCATGGACTTTGGCTCAATAAATAAGTGGAACAATATGGTGATGATTAATGTTAGCGCATTTGGTAAAAAAATTACCATTAAATAGAAGTTTTGTAATTTATTTTGAGGCATCTAATAAATTTGTGGTGGTAACAATGTCAACGTCAGGTTTTTTTTCTATTTAAAATCATGGGTATGACTGTGTTGAAGGAATGATTTTTCGAAGCGGAAGAGAAGAGCATCGTAACCCGAATGATAGCGGTTCCGTAAAAAATTTAGATGAAAGCAGAACAACAGCGCAATCAGAAGGAATAACAATTAAATGCGTAGAGCGATCTTTATCACTTTGCCAAAATGACAGATATAACGAATGGGTCGTTAAGGATTATGAAGTAATTGGAATTCTGGCGGTTGAACCATATGAAATTTCACGTATAGAAGATGTGTCATATGCAGATAAAATGCCCTCCTATCTGCAACCGACGGAGAATGTTGGGATAAGTCGCTTGAAGATACAGGATACTTTTGGTGACTTTCCTAAAAGGAATGTTTATAGCTTTAATAATGCTCAAATAGTAAAAACTTCCAACTTCACAGAAGAGCAAATTTGTCATAAAACTCTCTATTTAGGATAACTTTTCTCAGCTTCCCTATAAGTCTATAATTATTATTAAATTCAATAGGTTATACCTTCATGGTGATTGTGAATTGACACGGTTTCTTTAAACATTTCCAAGCTGCTCATAATATCGATTTTCAAAACTTACTGACGGCAGTAAATTATTGGAACCATGTTTTTGCCTTTAGTTACTCATTACATTAGCTGAGGTTTATAACGTCAGCTACAGTGTTTGAATGATAAAACGTGATAGGCGGGTCTTAGGATATAGCGTATTATGCGAATTGCTGAAAGAGTTTATGACCATGCTTTGATGTGGTTGAAAAGGGTTTTTCGTCGCCATGGCTTGAACTTTTTTGTCAATTCGTTATCCTAATTTAACATCGAGTTCACAACGGTTTGATTTTCTTGAAAAACGTTAGAAGTTCACTAGTCGCATTATTGTTATTGGCCTTTGTCAGCCAATCTTTTGCGGTGGCTGCTTCTAATTGTGTGATGAGCGATATGTCTTCTGATACGCCTGTTTCTGACATGCAAATGAGTTCACAGTCAGATACATCGCACCATCAACATATGCTGGAACAGGATTCCGTTGATGAAGCTGAAGATTGCTGTTTTGTAGAATGTGAATGCTCTCAATTTGGTTGTAGTGCCTTATTTTTAGGGGTATCTAGAGTCGGAGAGGTTGCTTTTGAAGTACATTCAGTTCGTTTTGATCTTCCTAATTCTGCACTTGAGCAGCTTGCTCTAATCGTGCCATATCGTCCCCCTATAATTTCCTGATACACCCGAGATCCATTTTAAGATAGACGTTTCTGTTTTTAGATGGACAGTTCTGATTGGCGTACCTGTTTAACATTATTTGTTTAAGACTCTTATTTAAGACTATTTAAATTAGGTTCTTTTAGTCGCCTCGCCGGTAATCTATTGATTTTAAATGCCACGTTATGATGGCTGGAATAAAGACATGAGTGCTTTTGTGTTTCCCGAACGACAACTATTAAAATTGAGTTGTGTTCATATTCGTAGGAATAGAATTCGATTTTTAACGTGTTTGATAATGGTTTATATCGCCTTTTTTAAACTGGCTTTTGCTGCTGATAACACACAAGTTGAGCCTGATCTTTCTCTATCTTCTGCTTCAATTTCTCTTGAACGTGCCATAACGTTGGCTCATGAATTTGACCCTTGGTTGGAAGGGTCCAAGTACCGTCAGCAGTCGTTAACAGCGTTAAGTGAAGGTGCTACAGCGCTTCCGGATCCCAAGCTAACCTTTTCTTTGGTAAATCTTCCTTCTGAATCGCTAAGTTTTCATCGAGAAGCGATGACTCAAGTGAAGGTTGGGGTTTCCCAGATGATTCCTAGAGGTGAGTTATTAGCGTTGAGAAAACAACAATTCCAAGATTTAGGTAATCAACACCCCTGGCAAAGATTGGACCGAAAACATCAGTTAACGGTCAAGGTAACGCAAATATGGTTGGCTGCATTTCAGGCGCAACATAGCATTTCGTTAATTGAGCAAGATCGGGAGTTATTCCAACATTTGGCTGATGTAGCTCAATCACATTACGCCAATGCTTTAGGTAAAACTCGACAACATGACGTGGTGCGAGCGCAGCTTGAGATAACAAGGTTGGAAGATCGCCTCACCTTATTAGATGAGCAAATGGTAACCAATCAGTCGGCGTTATTGGAATGGGTTGCGGCCCCACCTCTACATAAAGGTTTATATCCTCCAACAAGTAATACTTCTAAGCATTCGTCTATTCATTCTTCTATTCAACGATGGACAGAACAAAATATAAGCCTTGCGCTAGGGAACGCTTTACCTCGAGTAGAGTTAATAGAACCTGAGGTGTCAGAAGCTACTTGGGGAAATGAAAGTTGGCTAAGCGCATTGCAAGAACATCCTGCTTTAAAAGCCATTGATATGAAGATTACGGCTGGTAAAACGGGTATTGATGTTGCCAATCAAAACTATGCCCCCCAGTGGTCTTTAAATGCGAGTTACAGTTATCGAGCAACCGATCCTTTGGGTAATGACCGTGCCGATTTCCTGTCATTAGGATTGGGCGTGGAGATGCCATTGTTTTCTTCCCGACGTCAGGATAGTGGTGTTAAAGCGGCAATTGCTGCTAACGAGGCCGTAAAAACTGAAAAGCGCCTAATTTTACGAAGTTTATTAGCTGGCGCCAAAACATCAGTAGCACGCTTACAACGATTGAATCGCCGCCAGGCTATTTACGAAACACAGTTGCTGAATGCAATGAGCGAACAGGCTGAAGCGTCTTTAACCGCCTATACCAATGACGAAGGGGACTTTGCAGAAGTTGTGAGGGCTCGAATAGCTGAGTTAAACACTCGAATTGAGGCTTTTGTTATCCAAATACAACGTCTTCAAACCATTGCTCAAATTAACTATTACCTAGCGGGCACCGTTGATACTCAAGTTCAAATCGAAGGGACGAAACAATGAGTTTTTTGAAAAAAAGTTTGTCGATATTGTTTGTCGGATTGTTGATTGGTGTAGGAGTAGGTGTCAGCGTGAGCCAGTTTATGCCTAATTTTATTAGTGGTTCCGTGGAACCGTCAGCCGAAGACTCCACGCCTAAAGAACCTTTGTATTGGGTTGCACCTATGGATGCCAATTATCGTCGCGACCAACCGGGGTTATCGCCAATGGGAATGGACCTTGTTCCCGTGTATGCCGAAGAGCAAAGCGATTCTGGTCCGGGAACTGTGACTATTTCCCCTAATATTGTGAACAATTTGGGTGTAAGAACTGCAGTAGCAGTCAAACATCCTTTGCATTCAGAGATCCATACTGTGGGATATGTTCAATACGACCAAGATCAACTTTTACATATTCATCCACGTGTTGAAGGTTGGATTGAAACTTTGCATGTTAAAGCAGCTGGCGACCCGGTTAAACAAGGTGAACCTTTATATACGTTATATTCGCCACAATTGGTGAATGCTCAAGAAGAATTGGTATTGGCGCTAAATCGCAAAAATCAAAACTTGGTGCGGGCTGCGGAAGAAAGGCTCTCTGCGCTTAGGCTTAGCCAAGAGTTTATCGATCGTTTAAAACGCACTAAGAAAGTCCAACAAACCGTGGTTTTTTTCACTTCGCGTGATGGTGTAGTGGATAACTTAAATGTTCGAGAAGGTTTTTTTGTTAAGCCGGGAACAACTTTGATGTCTATTGGGAACTTGGTTGAAGTTTGGGTCGAAGCCGAAATTTTTGAAAGCCAAGCTGCATTGGTTGAATTGGGGCAACCGGTATCAATGACATTAGGGTACCTACCGGGAAAGAAGTGGCAAGGAACCGTTGATTATATTTATCCGACAGTTGATCCCAAAACGAGGGCCTTGAGAGTACGTTTGCGCTTTCGTAATCAAGAGGAAGCATTAAAGCCTAATATGTTTGCTCAGATTGTCATTCATGCCCAAAGTGTGCAAGAAAAATTAATCGTTCCGGCTTCGTCTGTAATAAGAACAGGAGGGCAAGCTCGATTAGTATTGAGTCTTGGCGAAGGACGGTTTAAGTCGGTTTATGTCGCAATAGGGCAAGTTACTCCAGACAGCGTAGAGATTATTTCGGGTATTCAAGAAGGGGATAGGGTGGTTACTTCGGCGCAATTCTTGCTGGATTCTGAAAGTAGCATTAGCTCAGATTTTAAGCGCATGTATCACGATGAAAACGGAGGATTGTTTGATATTCCTTTTGCCAATGTTAATGGCGTAGTGAAATCAGTTGATGCCAGTGCTCGCATTGTTAATATTCATAGAGATGCGATCCCTAAGTGGGATAGACCTGCTGCGGCAATCGATTTTGTGGTGAGTAGTGAAATTGACATTCATCTATTTGATGATGCAAAGCAGATTAATTTTACGTTCGAAATTCAAGGCGGTGAATTTGTTATCGTACATGTTCAGCCTAGCTATGAACGCATTATTGACTTAAACAATGAATCAAATCAGTAAGGAGAAATCTATGATTACTGCAATTATTCATTGGTCAGTCAACAACCGGTTTTTAGTATTGCTTGTTACTCTCATTATGATGGGAGTCGGTTTATATTCTTTAAAAAACACGCCTGTTGATGCCATTCCTGATCTTTCCGACGTGCAAGTAATTATCAAAACCAGCTATCCAGGCCAAGCACCTCAAGTGGTGCAAGATCAAGTGACGTATCCGTTAACAACAGCAATGTTGTCTGTTCCTGGAGCGAGAACAGTGAGAGGTTTTTCCTTTTTTGGCGATTCATACGTTTATATTATTTTCGACGAAGATACCGACATGTACTGGGCAAGAAGTCGCGTCTTAGAGTATTTAAGCCAAGTGACATCCAGCTTGCCAGCCAGTGCAAAACCGCAATTGGGGCCTGATGCTACCGGTGTGGGTTGGGTGTACTTATATGCGTTGGTTGACCATACGGGAAAACATGACATTAGCCAATTGCGCAGTATTCAAGATTGGTTTCTTAAATATGAATTACAAACCGTTTCAGGGGTGTCTGAAGTCGCGGCAATTGGCGGTATGGTTAAGCAGTATCAGATAAAAGTCGATCCTGAAAAACTACGTGCTTACAGTATTCCGTTATCCCATATTCAAATGTCTATTAAGCAAGCTAATCAGGAAGTGGGTGCCTCGGTAATCGAAATGGCGGAAGCAGAGTACATGGTGCGGGCTTCAGGGTATCTAAAAAGTGTGGAAGATATTGCCAGTATTCCATTAGGTGTTAATCAAAACGGATCCCCGGTTTTACTAAAAGATATCGCCGAAATTGGTGTTGGACCTCAAATGCGTAGAGGCATAGCCGAGTTAAATGGCGAAGGTGAAACTGTTGGTGCCGTTGTTGTTATGCGCTTTGGCGAAAATGCGCAACAGACCATAGATGGTATTAAACAGAAGTTGTCTGAATTAAAGAATAGCCTTCCAGATGGGGTAGAGATTGTCACTGTATACGATCGTTCAGGGCTTATATCCAGTGCAGTGAAGAATTTATGGATTAAGTTGCTGGAAGAATTTGTAGTTGTAGCACTGGTTTGTATGGCATTTCTCTTCCATGTACGGTCGTCGCTTGTGGCTATTATTAGCTTACCCGCAGGTATTTTAATCGCATTTTCGGTAATGTATTTTCAGGGTATTAACGCCAATATCATGTCGTTGGGAGGAATTGCCATTGCCATTGGCGCTATGATTGATGGTGCAATTGTGCTTATTGAAAACATGCATAAGCACATGGAACAAACCCCTATTACTGATGAAAATCGTTGGCAAATTGTTGCGCGCTCCGCTGAAGAAGTGGGTCCTGCTTTGTTTTTCAGCTTGCTAATTATCACGGTTAGCTTTTTACCTGTCTTTACTTTAGAAGCGCAAGAAGGACGTATGTTTTCGCCTCTTGCCTATACCAAAACTTATGCCATGGCTGCCTCTGCCGCGTTAGCAATTACGCTGGTTCCAGTGTTAATGGGATATTTTATTCGAGGTAAAATAAGGGCAGAACATGATAACCCTCTCAATAAGCTATTAACCGGTATTTATGTTCCGGCGCTTAAAATGGTGCTTAATTATCCCAAAAGTACGTTATTTGTAGCAGTCTTGTTTTTGGCGACCACGTTATGGCCAATGAGCAAGATTGGGGGCGAATTTATGCCACCTCTGGATGAGGGGGATCTTATGTATATGCCCACAACCTATCCGGGTATTTCCATTGGTAAAGCGCGTGAAGTGTTGCAACAAACCGATAAGCTAATCCGCACCGTACCGGAAGTAAAAACGGTGTTTGGAAAAATGGGGCGGGCTGAAACCGCGACAGATCCTGCTCCACTGACAATGATCGAAACGTTTATACAATTAAAACCGCGAGATCAATGGCGAGAAGGGTTAACGACAGAGGACTTAAAAGCGGAGCTTGACAGTTTAGTGAAGCTGCCAGGATTAACCAATGCTTGGGTAATGCCAATTAAAACGCGCATTGATATGCTAGCAACAGGTATTAAAACCCCGGTAGGAATAAAAGTGGCAGGTCCCGATCTTGAAGTTATTCAGAGTATCGGCAAGCAATTAGAAGTTATCTTAAAGCCGGTACCAGGAACCGCGTCGGTCTATTCTGAACGTGTGGCTGGAGGTCGCTATATCATGGTTGATATTAATCGCGGTAAGGCTGCTCGCTTTGGGTTGAGCATTGCAGATATTCAGCAGGTCGTTGCAACTGCAATAGGTGGGATGAACGTAACTCAAACAGTGGAAGGGTTAGAACGGTATCCTGTTAATTTACGGTATCCTCAAGCTTATCGAAATTCTCCTGAACAGTTACGACAACTACCTATTGTTACGCCATTAGGGCAACGTATTGCGCTAGGAGATGTTGCTAGTGTGGAAATTGAGGATGGTCCTCCGGGAATAAAAAGTGAAAATGCACGTATTAACGGCTGGACATTGATAGACATTGAAGGCGTAGATGTTAGTTCTTACGTCGAAAATGCACGTACTGTTGTACAAAATCAATTGAATATTCCTTCCGGGTATTCAATTACGTGGTCTGGCCAATATGAATATATGGAAAGAGCCAAGAAGCGATTGATGTATGTTGTGCCATTAACGTTAGCGATTATCGCGTTGTTACTGTTTCTTAATTTCAGACGCTTTGCTGAGGTGATTATGCTAATGGGCACAATGCCACTAGCGTTAATCGGCAGTGTTTGGTTGATGTACTTGCAGGGTTTTCATTTTTCAATTGCCGTTGGTGTAGGGTTTATTGCGCTTGCAGGGGTGGCGGTTGAAATTGGTGTGATCATGCTGGTCTATCTCAATATGGCAGCGAAAAAGATAACAGAACAGCAGCAAACGATTACTGTGCAGCAGCTTAAACAAGCTATTGTGGAAGGCGCAGGCATGCGGGTTAGACCCGTTATGATGACTGCCGCATCAATTATAATTGGCTTGTTGCCCATATTATATGGAACGGGAACTGGATCTGAGGTAATGAGCAGAATCGCTGCACCTATGGTGGGCGGGATGTTGAGTTCTCTGTTCTTAAGTTTATTGATACTGCCGGTGGTTTATTTTCTTTGGTTTAAACGGCGACTATCACTTTAACGCTAACTTTTATTTTTACTTGAGATCAGGCCAATCTAGATGCCAAGGAGTGGCAAACTCTCCCAATGATGTTGAGTATGCGTTATTTACGAAGTGCTCACCTGCATCAGGTGAGTGGCAGACTTCAATAGACTTATCCAGATAGTTAAATTGTAGGGCATAGGCATGAAGGTAGACGCGATCTGATTTCGTACCTGTATATTGAGTATCGCCCAAAATTGGGCTACCTAAGCTTTTCAGGGCGACTCTTAATTGATGGGTTTTGCCGGTTTTAGGTTTGAGCACGAATAGCCGTTTGCCCGTTGCGTCGTTAGTGACTAATCCTTTACTGAAAAATTGGGTGATGGCGGGTGAGTGCTTGCTTTTATTGAGCTTAAAAGTGCCGTTGCGACTTTTTTCCATGTCTCCAATAATGGCACCTTGTTTCTTTTTCGGTTTTTTATCACTAATGGCGAGATAGTATTTTTGCACTTTTCTTTGTGCAAACAATGATGATAATTCAGCCGCGGCTTGGGCATTGAGGGCAAGAATGAGTAACCCGGAAGTGACCTTGTCTAAGCGGTGTATTAACCACAGTTTTTCTATGTCAGATTGTTGCTTAACAAGATCAATAATGCCTAGGGCATCATCCTCTCGATGCACACCAACACCCATAGGTTTATTTACAATAATGAAATGTTCATGTTGGAATACAACATGAACCGGATTGTTAGGCATGTATTTACTACTGTATTAGGAGCGAAACGAAGAATATTACAACAGCGAAAGGGCTGTTGGGTAATCCAAATCGTTTACAGCCTGACTTACTTGAGCTTTTTGAATGTCGGTAAGTTCGCTATCGGCTAAAAGCTCAGCCAGTTGTTCATTGGATATAAATTCATTTTCTTGCAATAAACGCTTTAATTCAGATGCTCCACCAGCGGCTCTAGATTTATCCTCTTCATCCTTGAGGTTTTGAATTTCTAAAAGAGTCGCTGAAAGCTTTTCTTGAAAAGGCCTGAGGTAAATTTTGGTATCGGGGTCGCTACGCTTGGCTGCGTCTTCAAATTCCTTGCTAATTGCATGCAAGGCATTCATGCCCAAGTTACCGGCAACACCTTTAATTGTGTGAACTTTATGGCGTATTTCCTGGAATTCATTCTTAGCAATCAATTCTTCGAGTTCATCAGCAAAAGGCGCATAGTCATTGCAAAAGCGGTCGAACATCTTCAGCAGTAATTCACGATTACCGCTTAATTGGCTAAGGCTAAACTTCATGTCAATAATTAAATTATTGTCTGTCAAAACGCATTTTCCTCGCTTTCAATATTGAAGAATAGAGCTACTAACAAACTCATAGCTGGTACTTTCAGCTTATCATATCATTAAAATTATGGACAAGAATCGTCATTATTGCCTAATTATTTGTGTTGTATTCCCTTACATTTTGCCACTTTGCACCAATCAAGACTCATGTTAAAACGGCCCATTAATATTTTATGAGTCTTATCGATGATTCAATTGCTGCTTTTTTTATCAGTTGAGTGTTAATTAAGCAACCATGTTAGCTAACATTCAATGTCGTCTTAAAATATTGGTTCTTAATTTATCTTAGTATTTACGAGCTGAGCAAGTTTGCAGCGTTATATTCAAAAAAATTTACGTTTATGTAGAGAATTTGAATAGGTTAATGCGGTAAAATGCATTGGAAAATCAATCCGATAAATGTAGCCGGGCAATTTTCTTATTGGAAGATAAAAAGAACACCTAGAAATAAACACGAGTATTGCTAAGTTAAATAAAAATAAGCGACCCAATAATGCCACACCCAAAAAATTTCATTCGTTTCAGCCTTGCTATCCTGTTAAGCCCGTTATTCATTGCTTGCCAATCCTTTGAATCTGAAAAGCCTCCGACATTGCCAGATGGAGTGCAATTAGTTACTGAGCATACCCCGTCGAATAAATTGGTAGGAATACCCTTTGAAAAATACAAGCTGGAAAATGGTCTTACGGTTATTTTGCACAAGGATACAAGTGATCCTTTAGTTCATGTTGATGTTACTTATCATGTTGGTTCGGCACGTGAAGAAATGGGTAAATCAGGGTTCGCACATTTTTTTGAACATATGATGTTTCAAGGGTCTGAAAATGTTGCTGATGAACAACATTTCAAGTTAATAACTGAAGCGGGCGGGAGCATGAATGGTTCAACCACGACCGATCGCACTAACTATTATCAAACTGTACCAGCCAACCAATTGGAAAAGATATTGTGGCTGGAGGCTGACCGAATGGGCTTTTTGCTTGGTGCGGTTACTCAGGAAAAGTTTGAGGTTCAAAGAGAAACAGTAAAAAATGAGCGTGCACAGCGAATAGATAACCAGCCTTATGGTTTACTTAATGAAAAAGTGGCAGAAGCGCTATATCCACAGAATCATCCTTATTCCTGGCCAGTAATTGGATATGTTGAAGATTTAGACCGAGTAAGTGTTGATGATTTGAAAACCTTTTTTCAGCGCTGGTACGGGCCTAACAATGCCGTACTTACTATTGGTGGTGATATTGATTCTGAACAAGCTCTGCTTTGGGTAAATAAGTACTTTGGTAATATCGCTGCTGGTCCTGAGGTTGTATCACAAGAGAAAGCTCCGGTATCGTTAGCCGAATCACGCTATTTAACGCTTCCCGATGATGTTTACTTACCGTTGTTGCAGATAACGTTTCCTACCGTACATATCCGTCACGAAGATGAAGCACCATTGGATGTTTTATCTAATATCTTAGGTCACGGAAAGTCATCTCTATTCTACAAAAACATGGTGCAAGACGGTTATGCTGTGCAGGCGCAAGTAGGCCACCCTTGTATTGAGTTGGCTTGTCAGTTTGAATTAATGGCGCTAGCGAATCCGCGCAAAGTAAAAAATTTACAGGATATTGAGCAGCGAATTCGGAATACTTTGGATGAATTCGAAAGCAGGGGAGTGAAAGCACAGGATATCGAAAAAACCAAGGCGAGCATTAGAGCGTCCACGATTTTTGGTTTACAGAGTGTATCCGGGAAAGTATCGACCTTGGCTTATAATGAGTACATGAGCGGTAATCCTGACATGGTGGAATATGATCTGGAACGCTATGGCAAGGTGACTGCCGAAGATGTAATGCGAGTGTATCGTCAATATGTGAAAGGCAAGCATTCTGTTGTAATAAGTATTGTACCTCGTGGTCAGGAAAGCCTTGCCGCCAAGGAAGAAAACTTCAAATTTAAGAGAAAATTCGAACAACAAACAGCGGAAAAGTTCCTTGCTAAAAAAGCAGTGAAAGATGATTTTGAACGTCGTCAAATACCATCAGCGGGTACACCACCTATTGTTAAAGTACCGGAGTTTTGGCAGCATAAGTTTAGCAATGGCATTGATGTCTGGGGACATCAAACTTCTGAAACACCCACCGTGTTGATAACGTTAAATTTGGAAGGTGGCCCTCTGTTAGACAGCTTCGACAAAGCAGGGTTAGCGACGTTCACTTCTCGAATGATGAATGCATCAACCCAGAATTATTCTGATATTGAGATCGAAAATAAGCTAGCGTTACTCGGTAGTCATATTCGATTTGATGCGGGTGGACGGAATACTCAGATTGAAATTAGCAGCTTAACCGAGCATTTGGATGAGACTCTGTTGCTACTGGAAGAAAAGTTGTTTCGGCCTGCGTTTCTGGAAATCGACTTTAATCGAATAAAGCGTCGTGTTGCGCAACAAATGAAGCAAAAAGCCAAACGTCCACACGCATTAATGTCTCAAGCGACTATCCAAATCCTTTATGGTGAAGATAACCGAATGGGGTTACCTGACCCGGGGAATAGCCAAACATTAGACAACATAACGTTGGATGATGTGAAATCTTTCTATCACCATTACTATACCCCTCATTTGTCGAGCCTTATTGCCGTCGGAAATCTGGACAAACAAGCGCTATTGTCGAAGTTATCGTTTCTTCAAAGTTGGCAAGATAAGCCTTACAGTATCCCTCCTTATCAGTCGTTTCCAGAGCCAAAAACACCTAAAATCTACTTGGTTAATAAACCTGAATCTTCACAATCCTTGGTACGAATTTTAAAACCGTTCCTACCTTTCGATGCATTGGGGGAACAATTTCGTAGTAGTTTGATGAATTTTCCATTAGGGGGAGGGTTCAACAGTCGAATCAATCTTAATTTAAGAGAAGATAAAGGTTATACCTACGGTTCTAAAAGTCGAATAAGCAGTGGTAAAACCCTTGGCCGATTTACCGCAGGTGGCGCAATGAACCACATTAATACGGCTGATGCACTTGCTGAGTTATTTAAAGAAATAGACAGTTATCAAAAACAGGGTATGACTGAAGATGAACAAGCGTTTATGCGGAGTGCTTTTACTTTAGGGGATGCCCTAAGCTATGAAACGCCTTCAGACAAAGCTGGCTTTTTACAGCAATTATATACTTACGGGTTGGATAAAGATTTTGTGCACCAGCAAAATAAAATTATTAATAGTATTTCATTGGAAGAGCTAAATAAGCTTGCTAGTAAGCATTTAGTTGCTGATTCCATGCAAGTGATCATCGTTGGTGACAGTGAAATTTTACAATCACAATTACAGCCATTAGCTGAAGCGTTGGGAAGAGAGATTGTACAATTGAACATTTCAATGTAAATAATAGGTCTGTAAAGTGTAATAGCTTTAGTGGAAGTGCTTTTTGTGCTTTCCCAATTGATAAAATGAGGTATGGTCCACAATAAATTATGGGTAAGTGCAATTTAATAGAAAGCTTGAGTTAACGATGAGATTCTAGGATTCGCATAATTCATTAGCCATGTGCTTGAATTTAAGTTTATGTACCCCATAATCATGACACCATATCAATCTGGCATCACGATCAGAGAAAATTAGGATTGATTTTGCAGCAATTTAGTCGGCAGTACAGTGAACGTTTAAGCCTGTTTAACCAAGATAATTTGTTGTCTACCCTTACTGGGATTCAACATGGGGTTGAACGTGAATCTCTTAGAATTAATGCAAATGGTAGTTTAGCGCAAACCGACCATCATCAAGGCTTGGGGTCAGCGTTAACACATCATTTTATCACCACGGATTTTGCTGAACCCTTGTTGGAGTTTATTACTCCACCTGAACCAAATACTAAAACAACTCTGGCGCAGTTGTCTGATACGCATAAATTTACCATGCAACAAATTGGCAATGAGCGATTGTGGCCAATGAGTATGCCTTGTTATATATCGAGTGAAGATGATATTCGTTTGGCAGAATATGGTAGCTCGAACATCGGTCAAATGAAGCATCTGTATCGTAAAGGGTTAAAGAACCGTTACGGCAGTATGATGCAAACTATTTCTGGCATTCATTTTAATTTTTCTCTTCCTGCTGAGTTTTGGCAAGCATATCTTCCCAGTGTGTGTGGTGTTGAATCTACTCAAAGCACAATATCTGCCGCATATTTTGATCTCATTCGTAATTATCGACGCTATTGTTGGATGCTGCCCTATTTATATGGTGCATCACCTACTATGTGCCAATCATTTTTAGGTGAAAATCCCACCAACCTGAATTTCGAAAAATTTGGTAGAGGCAGTTTGTATTTACCGAATTCTACGTCATTGCGCATGAGTGATTTGGGATACACCAACAACGCTCAATCCGATTTACATATTTGCTATAACCACCTCGATTCGTATATCAATACCCTTAGAGGGGCTATTAACACGCCTTCGCCACAATATTTAAAGTTTGCTGGCAAGGTTAATGGCAATTTTCAGCAATTAAATAGCAACGTTCTGCAAATCGAGAATGAATTGTATTCTCCTATTAGGCCCAAACAGCCAACGATCAGCCTGGAACGTCCTACAGATGCCTTGGCGGACCGTGGAGTAAGCTACATAGAAGTACGAGTGTTGGATGTTAATCCATTCTCTCCTGTTGGTATTTCAGAGCAGCAAATGCGTTTTCTTGATGTGTTTTTACTTTACTGTTTACTATCGCCGAGTGAGCAGCTTAATGAAGAGACTTACGCTGTTACTGAAAGAAACCTAAACAAGGTGGTGCTGGAAGGACGAGACCCTGACTTACAGTTGGAATTAAACGGTAAGTTAATACCCTTAAAGGAATGGGGTAATTCATTGTTAGATGAAATGTTAGATGCGGCTCATTTGTTGGATAAGGCGAATAATACGGATGTTTATAGTCAAGCTTTGAAAAAAGAAAGGCTTGCGGTAAATGACCCAGAGCAAACGTTATCTGGTCAAATCGTGACTGACTTGTTTGGTAGCGGAAAGCCTCGTGACAATGGTGAGTATGGGTTGGATCTTGCTGAGCGCTATCGACAGCATTTTAGTGCTACTGATTATCAAGTTTATGATGACGCGTTTTTTCGACAGCAGGCCGAGCATTCATTGCGTCAGCAGGGGCAAATTGAAGCGGATGATCACATTAGTTTTGAGCAATTTATGAATGAAAATTTTGGCTCGTGATTATTTGTTGAATGCTACAAAAGGCGTCGTTTGAGAAATGAACAATGGAAATATTTGGAAAGGAATGCTTGGAAGAAGGCAAAAAAATGCCCAACATAAAGTTGGGCACAAGTCACTTCCAGGGAAAACACAATAAATAAAACACACAATCATATGACGACAGTTATGGGCCTTAAGTTCAAAATATTTTATAAAAAATTACAAGTTATTGTTTTTCCTGTGGTTATGCTTTTATTTATTTCTGGATGCAGCACATCACCCCCGCAAAATGCGCATAATATCTGTGACGTTTTTACGGAAAAGCGAGATTGGTATGATGCCGCTGCCGATATGAAAGACAAATGGGGTGTGCCTATTCATGTTCCCATGGCCATGATGTATCAAGAAAGTTCGTTTCGAGATGATGCTAAACCACCAAGAGACTACATTTTATTTGGGCTAATCCCTTGGGGAAGAGTCAGTTCAGCTTATGGCTATTCGCAAGCTAAAACGCTTACTTGGGAAGATTACATTCGCGAAAGTGGTAACTCTGGTGCAGACCGAGACGATTTTGAAGACGCGATAGATTTTATGGGCTGGTTCATTAGTAAGACCTATAAAATTAATGGTATTTCGAAGTGGGACGCTTACGCCCAGTATTTGAATTACCATGAAGGGTGGGGGGGCTATAAACGCAGAACCTACAATAAAAAGGGGTGGCTTAAGAAGGTTGCGCGAAAAGTGAAAGCTCGCTCTTTTACTTACAGTAAACAGTTAAAATCATGTCAGGATGATTTAGATAGTAGCTGGTTGTGGCGAACTCTTTTTGGCTAGAACTCTTTTGGGCTAGTATAGTCGGGTGTTTAGGTTAGGTTTAATATTTTGATGCTTCGTTAAAGCATTCTAATAGCACTAGCAAGGCTCCATTGCCGCCATATTCCAATGGTGCATTGTGAAACCCTAATACCAGTGGGTGTTGAACCAACCAGCTTGGGATTGCATGTTTAAGCACTCGGCTGCCAATGCCATGCACAATACAAATGCAGTGAACATGGCGCTTCTCGGCTGCTTGTAGCAGTGCTCCCAGTTCCAATTTAGCATCTTGTCTATTGAATCCGTGCAAGTCTAAGGTTAATTCTGGCGGGTATTCCCCGCGTCTTAATCGCTTAATTTCACCGCTATCAGCGCCAGGCTTTACCCATTTTATCGGCCCTTGCTCTGGAAAATAGGCTTCGTAACCATCTGAAAATTGAAATGCCGCCGCCGCTTGTTTGCGAAGCCGAGTTTCATGTAGGTTTCTTTGTTGATTATTTCGTGGGTTTTTTGGGTCGAGAGCGGCTTTTTGCTTGATGCGAGGCGGCTCAGGCGGTATTTTATCTTGCTCAAATTGTTTAACTCCGGATATGGCTTCTCGAAACAGCTGATCTGGTTCTTCGTTAGGTGGTGTTTTATTCTTCACTGTCGCGAAATCCGGTAGTAAACAGGTTCAATTTAGAATGGCAGAAGCGAGTTAATCGCTGATTTAGGGCATTATTCATGTCCTGCTTATTCAAATCAATGAAAAGATGCCACAATAGTTTAGAAGACGAATACTTAGGGAATTGTCTTTTTAATCTGAGTTCAGAATATCGGGGCTCTTTAGAACAAACATAACGATGAGAGGGGCTGATTTAGCTGTGCTGGAAGGTATTGCTTATCCCTAACTCAGGTTTTTAGTATATTTAACGTCCCCAGCCCTAAAGAAGCATGACTAATGAGGTATTAGATTGGAAAACGCAGAATTAAATGAAGCGGTTCAAGAACTGCAAACTATCATGGATGTTGTGCGCTGGAGTGTCAGCCGTTTTAATGAGGCTGGTTTGTTTTTCGGGCATGGCACCGATAACGCGTGGGATGAAGCAGTGAGTATTGTGCTACAAACTCTGTATTTACCCCAGCAAATTAATGAGCAACTATTTCAAGCTAGACTAACAGCAGCCGAAAAACAGCGGGTGTTAGAGCTAATTCAAAAGCGAGTTAATGAGCGGATTCCTGCTGCTTATTTAACGCACCAAGCTTGGTTTTGCGATTTACCGTTTTATGTTGATGAACGGGTTCTTGTGCCGCGCTCTCCAATCGCTGAGTTAATACAGAATAAATTTGAAGGATATTTAGCTAAACCACCAGTGCATATTTTAGATTTATGCACTGGCAGCGGTTGTATTGCTATCGCATGTGCTCATGCTTTTCCATTTTCTCAAGTGGATGCTGCCGATATTAGTCATGATGCATTGGAAGTGGCAGCCATTAATATTGAAGAACATGATTTGGCTGACAGGGTTTTTCCATTGCATTCGGATGTGTTTTCAGGCCTTGAAGGGCAAAAATATGATTTGATTGTAACCAATCCTCCTTATGTTGATGCTGAAGATATTGCTGATATGCCGGAAGAGTTTCATATTGAGCCTGAGATTGGCTTGTCGGCAGGGAATGATGGGTTGGATATTGTTCGCACAATTTTACAAAATGCAGCGATGCATTTAAACGATGGCGCATGGTTAATTGTGGAAGTTGGCAATAGCCTAGTGCACGTACAGGAGCAGTACCCAGATTTAGCTCTTGAATGGATTGAATTTGAGCATGGTGGTGATGGCGTTTTTGCCATTCAAAAAGAGAGTTTGCAGCATTATTTTGCGCAATAGTAGCTATTTTTTGTTGTTTAATTTCGGGAAGATTAAATGTCAGGTAATACCTTTGGAAAATTGTTTACTTTAACCAGTTTTGGTGAAAGCCATGGGGCAGCAATCGGTGGTGTAGTTGATGGTTGTCCTCCAGGTTTGGAAATCTCTGAAGCTGATCTACAAATAGATTTGGATCGTCGTAAACCGGGTACATCTCGGTATACAACCCAGCGTCGAGAAGACGACAAAATCCAAATTCTTTCAGGTGTATTCGAGGGGAAAACAACGGGTACATCAATTGGTTTGTTAATTCAAAATACAGACCACCGTTCCACTGATTATGCCAAAATTAAGGATATTTTTCGTCCTAGTCATGCGGATTACACCTATATTCAAAAATATGGCACGCGAGATTATCGAGGCGGTGGCCGTGCATCAGCAAGGGAGACGGCTGTAAGGGTTGCGGCTGGTGCCATTGCTAAAAAATACTTGAAAGCGGTATGTGGTATTGAAATTTATGGTTACCTTTCCCAAATGGGACCGGTTAAAATGGAGCAGATAGATCGCAGTATAATTAACGATAATGCGTTTTTCTGTCCAGATGTAAACAAGTTAGAAGCGCTAGATCAATATCTTCGAGACCTTAAAAAGGAAGGTAATTCCATTGGGGCGAAGGTGTCTGTTGTGGCAACTAATATGCCTGTTGGTTTAGGTGAGCCTGTTTTTGACCGTTTGGATGCAGATTTAGCACATGCCATGATGGGTATTAATGCGGTTAAAGGCGTTGAAGTGGGCGATGGTTTTGATGTAGTGACTCAAAAAGGCAGTGAACATAGAGATCTGCTAACACCAAAAGGCTTTGCTTCTAACCGTTCCGGTGGTGTGTTAGGTGGGATCAGTTCAGGTCAGGACTTACGGGTTAATTTGGCGCTTAAACCTACTCCAAGCATAAGTGTTCCAGGGGAAACTGTTAATATTCGAGGTGAATCTGAAGAAGTGATCACTAAAGGACGCCATGATCCGTGTGTTGGTATTCGTGCGGTCCCTATTGCTGAGGCAATGATGGCACTCGTTGTAATGGATCATCTGTTAAGGAACCGAGGGCAGAATGCGGGGGTAGAAAGCAGCACGCCAGTACTTCCTTCTGGTTTTTAGCAGGCTTAATAACGGCCCAGCAATATCTGTAAAATAAATGTCTCTGCAGGTAGATTCACTAAAAATAGATTGGCTATTGTTAGTGAGTTTACCCGTAGAGGTGAAAATTCTTCGATACTTTATCAATCAGGCATATCCTTCCCCTTTAATCCGTTGATTATTAGATAAATAATTCTCATTTTGGAGTCCTACAATATTTCTCATTCCAAGCTAAGGTTAAATATTGTTTTCCTATCGTTAACCTACCTGTTTTATTTTGGGCACTTGGGCGTGATAGCGCCTTATTTAGGGGTTTTTCTTGATGGCAGAGGTCTGTCTTCAGAAGACATCGGTGAGCTGATTGCCATCATGACTGTTGCTCGACTTATTGCGCCCAACCTGTGGGCAACGTTCGCTGACAAATCTGGCAAAGGACTGCAAATCATTCGTTTGGGTAGCGCCATAGCGTTACTGTCGTTTCTTTTGTTACTTATTGCGGAAGGTTTTTGGGCAATTGCGGCTGCATTGTCGTTAAGTATTGGTTTTTGGACCTCAATTGTTCCTCAGTTGGAACAATTGACCTTAAATGAAATGCAGGGCGATTCCTCTCGATACAGCAGAGTGCGCCTATGGGGCAGTATTGGCTTTATTTTGATGTCGGTTGTCTGTGGCTTTCTAATTGATTTTATCGGCACTGATGTTGTTTTACTTTGTAGTATTGCAATGCTTGCCAGTTTGTTTGGTGTGACTTTATTGTTGTCTAATGGCAAACCCAATCAAGATGCGTTTGAGGCCAAGGGATCCATTTGGCAGAAAGTGACTAGCAAAACCTTTCTCGTTTTTATTGTCGCAATGCTGTTGCTGCAAATGAGCTTTGGGCCTTATTACAGTTTCTTTGCTTTATTTCTAAGAGATCTGGGTTACTCCGGACAAGAAACGGGCTGGTTAATTGCGTTAGGCGTGTTGTCGGAAGTGGTTATTTTTCTGTATGCAGGGAAATTGCTTCAGAAAACGGGAATCAAGTTGGCATTGATTTTGTGCTTATTTGCTACCGCAGTACGTTGGATGTTGTTGGCTCAGTTTTCACAGGTATTGGTTCTTCTTTTATTAAGCCAATTGTTACATGCCCTAAGTTTTGCTTTTGCCCATACGGCTGCTATTCAATTTATTCATCAGTATTTTGGTGCGCGTTATCAAAGTCGAGGGCAAGCACTTTATGTGAGCATTAGTTTTGGTCTGGGCGGCGCTATAGGAAGCTTCTTTGCAGGAAAACTATGGATGCAAGGGGCAGGGGCACAAGAAACGTGGCTTGCTGCCTCGGCCGTTGCATTGCTTGGAGCGGTGATGGTTTTACTGATGCAAAACGTGCCTAAAGTAAAGCAATTGTAATCTGGTTAAACAGATTCAAGTTAACTAACTGGGGTTAACTATTTCAAGCTAGCTATCAAAAGGCGCTAAAATCAATTGGTCGTTAACTTGATCAATTTCAAATCGAAATGAGCGCAGAAAGTTCATACCTAACAACCCGTCGGCTCCAAAATCACCTAATGGCAGCACCACAATAGCAATGTCGTCCACATAGTTTTCACCAATAGAGAGGCTACTGAATTGGTATACGGAAGCCAGAACTTGTCCATTTGCAGTATTAATATTGTATTTACCGACAAATTCCGGACGAATGTAGTTGGGTAAGGCGTCGAATGTACTTTGAGTGATAACGGATGTTGAAGCACCAGTATCAATCATCAGTGATACTTGAAAGTGCTCACCTAATTTGGCATTAACCAGATAATGTGCTCCAGATTTAACTAAAGGTGTACCTGATTCTATGTTGTCTGGTACTGGGGCCGGTTCAACAATAGATTCTTTAAATTTTAGTAGTTCGATGACTTTTTCATTATCATCGGGCAGGTATGCCAACACGCTTTCCATTAAGCTAAACTGCTGCTGCATGGCATAGGCTTCCGCTAAATCTAATAGCATTATTTGGTCGTCAGGTGACATGCTGAGTACTGATTCCAACATGTTCGATAGTATGCTCCACGCGCCCAACTCTTTTAGTTTTAATGTTCTACGCTGGTAAATGTCTTCAATTCTATTCAAAACAATGGAGTGCAGGGTTTGGGACATTGGCGTACGCAGTAACTTATACAAATCTAGCAAGGTATCGGTACTGCTATTCAACGAATTGTCGAATTCTATTTCGAGGTATAAAAAATGTGGATTATAGGGATAAGTACGTAGGAACCCTCGTACAAATTCGCCATAGGGTGAGCGTTTGTCCTGACGTAATTGATGCAAAATGCTTTCAAACCAAAGTAAGGCGATTTCATCGGCTAATGTAGGATCACTTTTGTAAAGCTGCTCCAATTGCGCGAGCGCCTCAACAATATTGCGTTCGGAGAATGCTTGTTCGGCCTTTAAAACATAGGGATTTTGTGGCTGCTTGGGCTTATGCTCACGCTGATTAAGGGTTTTGGTGGGCGTAATTTCTTCATAATTTGCTTTAAATAAGGTTAGCTCCGCATACAGATAGACATTAATGGCCCCTGAGAGAGCCAATAGTACGGTGAGTAACAGAATTAATATGCGCAAATCAAAAATCTGTACAACGGGTAATTAATTACGACTTATACTATTTCACGCACCAAACAACAACATTGAATTGATTATTTTTCGACATATTGTGGTGATTGATGGTTCTATTTACATTTGGCTTACGTTGGTTAGATGTTACTTAGATGTCGGGCAGAACATCTTCCCCATCAAATATAGCCTGCATAATTCGTCGTTCTTCTGTAACCACTGGAATGATGAAATCTTCTACTTTTTTCAATGTTTTAAAAGCTTGAAATCCGTCTTCTAAAAACTGTTGCAGTGCTTCAACACCAATTGTTTTGGCGGGTGTTCTCGCCATCTTCAAAATCATTGAAATTCCGGGGATTTTAACCACTTTTGCTAAATCCATTCCCAGTTTCTCAATGTGTTCAATTTGTAATAATCGTTGTTCCGGGTTGTTGCATTTTCGGTATGCATTGGCGTAATGGGTGCGGTTTAGTGCGTTAGGTTCAGCAGGGTTGATATCCAGATTATTAAGCAGTAACAAATCTAAATCTTGGGAAAGGCTGTTTAAATGGATGGCCACTTCCAATGAATGCATTGCACTTTCCGGGAGCCACTTTTCCATTTTTGGAATCACCTTGGCAATATCTGCATCTCGTTGGCTAAAATCTTTTGGGCCGTAAAGTTCGTTAATAAAAAATGTAATGGCGGGCTGAAACCGCTTAACTTCCCATAAATCGTGGTGGCTAGCCAAAAGACGGTCGCATTGCCACTCTTTTACAATGTTCAATTGTGCTAGTTTGCCATCTTCTTTGATTTGAGTGTACACCTGTGATGCATGCTCTAAATACTGAATAATGTTGCTGACTGAATCGCTCATATTGCAAGGTTCCTCAGTGACTTTTTTTGAGTTATTTAAAGGTTTTATATGTGGTTTAAATTAACTATTTTGGTGTAATAACAAGGTCTTCAAGCGACATCTTTTCCGGCTTGTAGCTATTCACACTATCCTCTGTGGGATAACCAATTGCCATGCCGCATACTAACTTATATTCAGATGGGATGGTGAAGTATTTATCTACCGGACTACGCCATATTCCAAGGGAACCTTCAGCACATGTGCCCAAGCCAATATTGGTTGCACCAAGCATTAATGATTGCATAAAAATACCCAAATCAACCATTGCTGTGTGTTTCATTCGAGGGTCAATAAAAAAGAACAAGGCCACTGGTGCATCAAAGAAATAGAAGTTTCTTGCCATATGTTGCTCACGAGCCTTACGATCTTTGCGTCCTATACCCAATGTTTCATATAGCCCCATGCCGGTTGCAATACGGCGAGCTTGAAATATTCCCGGGTATTTCCCTAAAATGGGCTTGTAATCGCTATCCGGCATGGCATCGCTGGTTAAAAAACCAAGCAGTTTTTTGGGTAAAGGTTGGCGTTGAATTGCGCTGGAACGCTGATACTTGTCTGTTAGTTCTTCACCGATCTTTTTTGCTATGTCACCTTTGGCTATTGCGACTTTAAAGGGCTGGGAGTTTGAACTACTGGGCGATTCTAATGCTTGGTTGAGTAACTCTTGTAATACATCTTCGGAAATGTCTTGTTGTTTAAACGCGCGAATACTGCGGCGCTGTTGCATGATATCGTTGAATTCCATAGTAAAGACAATACTCCTGATTTAAAGGAACTGGTATGACCAAAGGGAAGAAAATCAGATTGTCATCGCGATGAAGACGGAAGTCAATTTATTGGTTCGTTTATTCTGTTGATACTTGGTTTGAATCATATCTCAAGCTTAAATGAATGTTTGCTGTTCTGTTTTCATTTGCAGAGGACCCTGTCAAACGCTAAGATCCTGACAGATTTCAAGCCTCAATGCTGCGGTACACTATCTTTAATGCGTCAATCTAGTTCATACCAAGATAATTTGCACACGTATCAAATATTGATCGACTTATTCGATCAGGTATTTTTCGCATCTTACAACACTCGTTTAGTGAAAGGTGATGATGAGCCTATTTACTTACCTGCAAAAGCACCAGAACATGCACCATGTAAGCATCATCAAATAGTGTTTGCCCATGGTTTTTTTGCGAGTGCGCTGCATGAAATTTCTCATTGGTGCGTAGCTGGTGAAGCGAGACGTTTATTGGTGGATTTTGGTTATTGGTATTGTCCTGATGGACGTGATGCGCAGCAACAATCTGAATTTGAAAAGGTAGAAGTTAAACCACAAGCATTGGAATGGTGTTTTAGCGTAGCGGCGGGGTTTCCTTTTAAAGTGAGTGTGGATAATTTATCTGGCGCAGCAAGCGACCGTTTTGTTTTTCAAGAGCAGGTGTTTCAGCAAGTGCAGCGTTACCTTGAACAGGGCATTCCCAAGCGGGCACAAATGTTTATTAATGCTTTGAATCAGCTTTATCAAACCCCGACGCTATCCAAATCGCAATTTGAATGGGATGGCTTGAATCAAGACAGCAAGAATAAACGGGGATTGGATAATTGTTCAGGGTCTACTTTGGAGGGAAACTATGTTTAAGCTGGGTTTGATTATTAATCCTTATGCTGGCATTGGTGGGGCTTTAGCACTTAAAGGTAGCGATGGCTCGGATACACGCACAAAGGCGCTGGCAATGGGTGCTGAACAGAAGGCTTTTTCTCGTACTCGAACGGCGTTGGAAGCACTATCAACCTTGCATGATCAAATTACAATATATACCGCAAAGGGTGAGATGGGAGAGGCATTAGCGCTTGAAATGGAATTTAACGTTAATGTGGTATATCAATGTCCAAATCAACAAACTGAAGCGGAAGATACAGAAGCAACAGTCCATGCCTTAATGCAAGAAAACGTTGATGTTATTTTGTTTGCCGGCGGTGATGGTACGGCTCGTAATGTTTGCCATATTGCAGGCGATGCTATTCCTGTTTTGGGTATACCGGCGGGGTGTAAAATTCATTCTGGGGTTTATGCGGTAACGCCCCAAGCCGCAGGACGTGTTATTGCTATGATGGTAACAGGCGAAATAGTAACGGTTAATAACGCTGATGTGATGGATATTGATGAAGAGGCGTTTCGGAGCGGTCGTGTTAAAGCTCGCCGATACGGTGAAATGCAAGTTCCTGAGTCGTTGCGTTATGTGCAGTCGGTAAAATCCGGTGGGAAGGAATCTGAAGATTTGGTGTTAATGGATATTGCTGCTCATATTATTGAAGGTATGGACGACGACAATGTGTATGTCATGGGGTCTGGTTCCACTGTTGCGGCAGTGATGCAGGAAATGGGGCAAAGTATGGGGGCTCATAACACCTTGTTGGGTGTGGACGTTGTTAAGAACAACGAATTGCTTGCCAGTGACATTACGGCCCCGAAATTGCTGGATTTGCTCAATTCTGAAAAGCAATTGAATCCAGATTGTATTGTTCGATTGGTGATTACGTTAATTGGCGGACAAGGACATATCTTCGGTCGTGGCAATCAGCAACTTAGCCCAGAAGTTATTCGGTTTGTTGGCAAAGAAAACATATTACTTATTGCCACTAAGTCGAAGTTGGAAGCATTGCAAGGTCGGCCTCTTATTGCCGATACGGGGGATGCCAAATTAGATCAGCAATTGTCCGGCTTTATTCCGGTTGTAACTGGGTATCACGATCAGGTGTTGTATCGCGTAGGGTTGGATAATAATGAGCCTGGCGCTTTGGCAGCAAATGAAACGAGAGGTGGTTAATGGCAACAGAACACGTTTTTATACAACAGATTGACCGCATTCAGTCTCATTTCGATAGTTTAGTTGAAGCTGGCAGCGATCAGGAGTTGTTTATATCAGGCTATTTAAATGGGCATTTTTCATTGGTGACCAGCCAATGTATAAATGAGCAATTATTAGAAATTGATGACTTGGATAGAAAAATGCAGGAAAGCCTATCGGTTGCATTTAACAATGAAGAATTGCAGACGGAGGATCAACATCAAGTTTTCGTATTTTGGGAACGTTGTTTGGCGTTAGTAAGCTAAGTTGGTTTTTAATTCATTTGCACGATTGGTGTAAAATAATAAGCGTCAAGAATAAATTGGCGCAAAAATTGCTTTCAAATGTTTTTACATAGGCAGTCGAAATGTCGTTTTCAACCTGAGTGGTTTGAACCGTTATGAAAGCTATTAATCAAATTCAGAATTTATTCCGCATCTGTGGCATTGTTTTAACGGCAATTGCGCTAACAGCATGCGCTAAAGTGCAGCCCAATACTTTGCAGGCTGGGCACAACCCATTAGGAAATATTGAGTATCACACGTCGGTATTTGCTGATGAACTCTTTGCTAATTTCCGCCACAGTAAAAAACAAGCTCAATATCGCTTTGCGGTGGCCGGTTTTGTGCCTGTAGTACATATGAAATTCAATAATAAAGCGCAACATCCACTGATGTTACTGGGGCATCAATTAGAACAAGGATTGATGACAGAAGCGTCACGACGTGGATTTATTACTCAAGACTACAAGATTACGAACGATATTATAATTGATAGCACGTCTGATCGGGTGATGAGTCGAAATATTGAAGAGCTGTATAAACACAATCTCGGTGTTGATTTTTATGTGTCAGGCACGATAACGGAACAACAAAACGGAGCAATCGTTAATGCCCGTGTTGTACATGTTAAAACCAAGGATGTTGTGGCTGCGGCGACCAAGTTTTTTCCATCTGAATTATTTTGGAAAGAGGAAAAAGTCACCACCCGTGGTGGATTAATATACCGTACTGGTGCTGAGTAGGGTGGAGAAGAATATGAATAATAATGTAAAATTTCAAAGTGTAGTCGTTGTTGCGGCATTTTTGATTACTGGGTGTGCAAATCTTTCTGACTGGAATTCGTCTTGGTTTGCGACTCAGGAAAACTATTCTCAAGAACACTCTCAGGATATACAGGTTCTAAATGTAAGAGAGCCTGCTCCAATGCAACAACAGCAGTCTTTAGAGTTAAATAATCCCTTTATTAATAATCAGACGAAAACGGATAATTTTGGTGCGCTTAGTCAAGAACCTGCCTATGCCAGCAATCGTGGTTTATATCGTGGTCAGGCGTTAACAAAGCATGTGGGCGACTACGTACAAAACATGGCTCAAGACCTTATCGCCAATATGGAGTATCTAACGGATAAAACACCTGTAGGTGTAACCAACTTTGCTTTCGTGGATAGCGATTTACAGAAAACCAATATGCTTGGGTATCAGCTGGCCGAATCTTTTATGCATGAATTGCACAAGTTTCGAATTCCAGTTGTGGACTTTAAAGCAACGGATTATATCCGTGTCACGCCTAAAGGTGACTACCTATTGTCTCGGGACTTTCTTGAACTGAAAAATCGAGTCGATATTGAATATATTCTTACTGGTACAATGACCAAGCATCAGGGTGGGTATTTGGTTAACGCCCGTATTTTGGGGATGGAGTCTAAAGCTGTGGTGGCAAGTGCCCAAATGATGATTCCTTTCTATATCGCTGATGCACTAGTACCTACCAGTGATGGTTTGGTTGATGGTGTTAAGCTTTCGCAAGGTGAATAATATGCGTAGTTTGGCTTATATCGTTGCTTCATCGAGCATTATCGTTTCTGCTTTTTTGAGCGGATGCGCCACTAATTTAATTAGTATGCAACAAGCTCAATCGCAAGGTATTGCTATGCCTGAGCCATTGAGAGCTGAACCCGTTTCAAGACAACAGGTGAGCGTAACAACTGCTATGACGCCTGTTTTAATTCCCCCTGCAAATAGTTACAAGCCAAAATACACCCATAAAACGGTGGATGATTACGCCGAGCAGATCACCATGCAATTGATGCAGCAAGCGCGTTATTTGACTGCAGAAAGTCGTATTGGTGTTGCTAGTTTTGTAGCATTTGATAATACGCTGCAACGCACCAATGCTTTGGGTAATCAATTAGCGGAAAGCTTTATTAAAGAAATCCAAGCCTTTGGGTTACCCGTTGTTGACTTCAAATTGATGCAAGGTATTCACGTTCAATCCGATGGGGACAAAGTGTTTAGTCGAAATTCATGGGATTTGAAAGATGCGGATGTAGATTACGTGTTGTCAGGCACCATGCATCAGGATGAAAAAGGTGTTCGAGTTAACGCTCGCATTATTGCGGTGGAAAAGAAAACCGTGGTGGCTACCGCCAGAGGGTTTATACCACATTTTGTTGTTAACGCCGTAGTGCCTGAATACGTACTGGTTCCTAGTCCATAAACGTTTAATCTAAAGGTTGCTTGGGTAAGTTATTCAGTGCAGCCACATCTCTTCTCATTAGTTGTTTTATAAAAAAGCGATTAGGACTCAACTTAGTGAGTTGGGCTTGAGTGAGCGGCAAAGGTTTGCCGCTGATCTGGCAAGCTAATGCCTCTGCTAGTAGTGGAGCGGTACAAAGTCCTCTTGAACCTAACCCGGTTAGTACATATAAATTGTCTTGTTGAATAGGATATGGGTAGTGGGAATGGGGAAGGGCTTTATACGCATCCCAGTATTGTTCTTGCTGAGCCTCAAAATTAGCGACATTGCCCATAATTGGCATGTGATCCTGTGATGAACATCTAATGGACGCTCGTCCAGTCTGATTTAATTTAATACCATCAACCCACTCAGAATTGCGCAAGGCGTTTTTCAATGAATTGATATTGGTTAATTCATCTTGCTGTCGATATTGTGTGTCAGTATCTCGTTTGTCAAATGTGGCCCCTAAAGAATGAAACCCGTTTACTTGTGGTGTTAAGTAACCCTTATGGCAGACAACTGTTTTTAAGTGTTGAATTTCATCTTGTGATTGCACCGTTTCTACTTGGCCTCGTACGGCTTGCATTGAAATTTTGTTTACATAGGGAAGCGTTATCGAATGATGCCCGGTAGCCATTATAACGATTTCGGATTGATAACTTGAACCATCCTCCCACTCTAAAATCCACTCACCTTGATGCCGATACATATTGATTAATTTTTTTTGATTATGAATCTTCATCTGCCCAGATGCCGCAATTTCATTTTGGGCGAGAGAGGCTTGAGCCAATGCATTAACCAATTGAGCGGGATTTATCCAGCCGGCTTGAGGTATAAATAAACCACTGCTCCCGAGTTTAACTCCCGCTAGACTTTCTGCCTGCTCTTGTTCAAGTTGATGAATAAGTTCCTTGGGCCATACTCCATTTTCAACTAAGGCTTGATGTCTGCTTTCTTGCTTATGGTTAAAGGCTAATAACAGGGCACCACAAAAGTCATGTTCAAAGTTAAATCCTTGGGCGCTTAATTGTTTATAGCGCTGTAAAGCAAATAGAAAACTTTGGCTGAAGAATTGACTGGGCCGGGAAAAGTCTGCGTTCAGGTGAGGGTAGAAGCCGCCCTGACGATTACCTGAAGCGCCAGAGGCAAGGTTTTCATCGGCATGAAATAATTCAACGTTTATTCCGTGTTGTACCAAAGAATAGGCGCAATTTAATCCGGCTAACCCTCCACCTATTATTGTGACATTTAAGGAGGTGTTATTGCTTGAGTTAAACGTTTTGGCTGGTGTTCGATGCCAAAAGGGCGATACCGCGAGTTTTTTTAATGGCAATGCCGTGTTTATCCCCTCTGGCATTGTTCCACGTAACATGTCGCGCTTTTTACCGTGACCTTCGCATTTTTCAACATCAAAACCAACGTCCCGTAATCCGCGCTTTACTAGTCCTGCGGCGGTAAAGGTCGAAAAGGTGCCATTGGGGGCGCTTAGCATTGCAACATGGCGGAATAAATGGCTTTGCCACATCTCTGGATTTTTACTGGGAGCAAAACCATCTAAAAACCAGGCGTCAACGGTATTTTGATGATTTTTTGGCAGTTGTGGTAGTAGTTGATTTGCGTCTCCTAACCACAAATCTAGATGCACGGACGCATTATTCAATTGTAGGCGATGGCAACCTTCAATGGGAAGTGGGTAGTGTTCAAGTAGTTCATTTGATTCATCTTGCAATTCCTCCCAAACTGAAAGCGCTTTGATTAAGTCTTGTTTTTGGAGCGGAAATTTTTCAAAGCTGATAAAAAATAAATACTTTAGAGGGTGTGTAGGGTTGGCAAGTCTAAAGGCTTTGAAAAGTTTTAATGTGACTAGAAAGTTTAGACCCGTACCAAACCCGGTTTCAGCAATAATGAAACTTGCTTTATTCCATTGCTGCCATCGTTCAAGTAAGTAATTGTTTTTTATGAAAACATAGTGCGTTTCTTGCAACCCGTAACCATCAGAAAAATAGATATCTTCAAAAGCGGCCGAAATCGGTGTACCACTGTCATTGAATGAAATATCGGCAGTTTGAATTGGCAAAACAAAAACCTTCTATAATTGTAGGGGCGCATAATACTTAATATGTTGCTTACCGTCATGAGATTGACTTAAAAAGCAGACCACTTTTGTATTTTTAACCGTTACAATAGACGCAATTATTTATTTAAGGTAGCACCAATGAGAAGAGCAGTTATAACAGGACTTGGTATTGTTTCCAGCATTGGAAATAATAAAGGCGAAGTGCTTGCATCCTTACGCGAAGGTAAATCGGGAATAACAACATCCGAAGAATTCCAAGAACTTAAATTACGCAGCCAAATATGGGGTGCCGTAAATATTGATACCAAGGCAATGATAGACCGCAAAGTTTTGCGTTTTATGGGCGACGCTGCTGCGTTTGCCTATATTGCCATGCAAGAAGCCATTGACGATAGTGGCTTGGAAGAATCTGATGTATCCAACCCTCGCACAGGTCTAGTTGCTGGTTCTGGTGGTGCTTCGTCAAAATGGCAAGTTGAAGCTGCTGATATTTTGCGTACAAGAGGTGTGAGAAAAGTGGGGCCTTATATGGTTACTCGTTCTATGAGTAGTACGGTATCCGCTTGTTTGGCGACGCCATTTAAGATTAAAGGTGTGAACTATTCAATGAGTTCAGCTTGTGCGACCAGTGCGCATTGTATTGGTAATGCATTGGAACAGATTCAATTAGGCAAGCAAGATATTGTTTTTGCGGGTGGCGGTGAAGAAGTACATTGGACGTTGGCAATGGAATTTGATGCCATGGGGGCATTGTCTACCGTTTTTAACGATTCACCCGAAAAAGCGTCTCGTACTTATGACGCGGACCGTGATGGTTTTGTTATTTCCGGCGGCGGCGGTATGGTCGTTGTTGAAGAGCTTGAACACGCGTTAGCCCGGGGCGCAAAAATCTATGCTGAAGTTGTAGGTTATGGTGCAACGTCTGACGGCAGTGATATGGTTGCGCCTTCTGGTGAAGGAGCTGTCCGTTGTATGCAACAGGCGATGGAAAATGTAGAAGGGCCAATACAGTATTTGAATACTCACGGTACATCTACTCCCGTTGGTGACTTGAAAGAGCTAGAAGCTATTCAAGCTGTGTTTGGTGATAATAGTCCTGCTATATCGGCAACTAAGGCTATGACGGGGCACGCTCTAGGTGCTGCGGGCGTTAATGAAGCTATATATAGCTTATTGATGATGGAAAATGACTTTATTGCTCCGTCAGTCAATGTCGAGAACCTTGATCCAAAAGCGGAAGGTTTGGATATTGTGACGACTACCCGCGAAGCAAAATTAGACACCGTTATGTCGAATAGTTTTGGATTCGGTGGTACGAATGCAACGCTAGTGTTCCAACGTTATTCTTAATTTTAGGTCTACTATTTAAAATGGCCACCTGTTGGTTAGGAAAGATTAACAGGTGGTTTTATTCTCTTCTGCAGTTATTTCGAATCACTTGTTAGCCAAGCAAAAACAGTCAATCACGTTCAATAAGAAAAGGCTCCCCAATCGGCTTGTCATAAGCTGTTGGCTTTTCTATTTGTTGCACGTTTAAATTATGCCTAAGTACGGGTTGTAATAAATCTGCGAATTGCTCGGTATTGCTATTGTGTGGATCAAGCCAGGCGTTTAGCGTATCGGGATCCTGAGGTAGCATGAGTGGGATCGATTTTGAATGAATATTGGCTAATTTAGGGGTGGGAGGAAGGGTAATAACGGAACAAGAAAAGGTGGCTTCGCCAGTGGTTCTATTTATCCATTCTTTATATAACCCACCAAATGCTATTGCCCCATTAGCTGCTTCCATGTCATGGCAATGAATGCGTTTTTTATTTTTAAATTCCGATTCGCCAAAACCTTTTGCAGGAATAATACATCGGCTTTGACGAAATGGTTTATAGCCAGCACTTCTAGGTACATTCAATTTGTCGTAGCGGGTGTTAAAGGAGGTGTATTTTGAAGGCTTGAAGCCTGTTTCTGTTGGTTCTAATAGTAACCACCATGTGGCATTGTTAAGGGAGCGGCCTTGTTCGGTTTGGCGTACAAACGAGACTTTTTGGGCGGCACCGATATAACGCTTAAATATGGGAGGATCGGACCACAGGTTGATGTTTAGCATGTCACACAGTGCTCTTACTGTTGGATCGTCCGTTACGTTTAATCTGCCACACATGGTGAATCTTCTCTCTTAATATCAATATCTATTTGAATAAATCGAATTTTCGAGGGCAAACTATCTGCAAGAAAGTAATATTCATCTTTACCCACCGTTCTCCAGCCGAAAGAGGAATTTAGCATATAATTTCAAATCGTTGAGGATATTTTCAGTTGTGTTTACGGGGTAGGATTTTCTTGCGATTTTTGGAAATCAAACTAACAAGTTGGCTTGGTGATATGGGTTTACTTAAGTAATAGCCTTGATAGTGATTGCAGTGCAGCTTTTTTAAATAATTGAGTTGATACAGGGTTTCAACGCCCTCAGCAACAATTGATAAACCAAACTCATGCCCAATTTCGATAATGGTTTTAACTAAATGAGTTTCGTTGCTGTTTGCTTCAAGGTTCATAACAAAAGTGCGATCAATTTTAAGTTCGCTAAGAGGGAGTTGATGTAAGTAGCTCAAGGAGGAGTAACCTGTACCAAAATCATCCAGCGATATTTTCAGTCCTAAATTTTTTAACTCATTCAGCTTATGCTTAATTGAGTTAAAGTTTTCAATTACCACATGCTCCGTAATTTCTAACGTAATATTTTCAGGCTTTATTGCATAGTGATGAATGATGGATGTGATGGCAGGAATTAAACCAGCTTGAGTGAGTTGGCGAGGGCTGACGTTAATAGAAATAGCCAGTTCCAATCCTGTCTCTTTATTAACTTTGCTCATTTCTGCACAAGCGGTTTGAAAAATGTAATTGCCTAAATCGCTAATAAGCCCGCTTTCCTCAGCAACCGACACAAATTCCTCTGGGGAAACCATACCGTATTTGGGATGCTTCCATCTGACGAGTGCTTCAACACCAACCATATCTCCGTACCCATCAAATTGAGGCTGATAATCAAGGTAGATTTCATTTTTTTCCATAGCCTGACGTAAGTCTTTTTCTATATTTAAACGCCTTAAAATATCTTCCTGCATACTGGAGACAAAAAACGCTATTTTGTTGCGACCCGTGTCTTTGGCCTTATACATTGCTGCATCAGCATATTTTAATACATCTTCAACTGACTCATCGGTCAATGGGAAAGTGGTAATTCCTATGCTAAGGGTAACTTGGAGTTCATGATTTTCCGTTTGAATAGGAGTTTGAAAGCATTCACGAATTGTTTCGGCTATTCTCTCAGCATTAAAATTGGCTTTTTGTAATTGATTGCCTAAATTATTGAGTAAAATGACAAATTCATCGCCACCAAAGCGGGCTAACACATCATCTTGTCTTAATTGGGATTTTATTCTTTTAGAACAAGCAATCAACAATTCATCTCCAATGGAGTGACCCATTGAATCGTTTACGTTTTTGAATCTATCAATATCCAGAAATAGTAACCCATGATATATGTTATTTTCTTTTGCTGCTTCGTAGGCTTGCTCTAAGTGTTCAAATAGCAAGCTTCGATTGG
The DNA here is from genome assembly GCA_942490545.1 of uncultured Gammaproteobacteria bacterium. Taxonomy (GTDB): domain Bacteria; phylum Pseudomonadota; class Gammaproteobacteria; order Enterobacterales; family Alteromonadaceae; genus Paraneptunicella. The sequence continues at coordinate 301,984 of CALNXX010000016.1, forward strand.
GCAGCCCTGTTAAGGTGTCATAATGAGCTCGATAGTAAATTTCAGCTTCAGCTTTTTTCCGCTCTGATATATCTCGAATTACGGTATATAACAAATTTCTATCGCCGTAAGGAATCGATGTTAGTAGTACTTCTACGGGAAACACTTCTCCGTTTTTTCGCTTGTGGTCCCATTCAAATCGATGACTTCCTTTTTGAAATGCAATTTGAATCATTTCATTGGCTTTTTCGCCAGATTCTCTGCCGTCGGGTTGTAATTCGGGACTGATTTGAGAAGGGTGGGCATTATAAAGTTCTTTCTTAGTCGTGTATCCAAGCATATCCAATGTAGCTTGATTGCAATCAATAAAGTTACTCCCATCAATAAGTAGTAATGCATCAGCTGTTTTTTCAAATAGAGCTTGGTAGCGTTTTTTACTTGCTTCTAAACGTTGCTTTTGTTCCGAAATGTCGGACTGTAGTTGCAAGTTTTCTTGATTTGATTTTTTTAAATCTGTAATGGCCTTGGATATATTCCCGCGGTCATTTTTATATTTTTCCAATTTGATTTGTAGATGCCGTCCATAATAAAAAAACACACTCAGGGTTAATATTGTGATTATGGAGCTAACAAGAATGACTAAATAATAGGGAATGGTGTTATTTAGTAATGGTGAAGTGGGTTTTGCAATAAAAAATAATTTAGAGGCTAGCTTACTTTCTATATTTCTAATTGGAATGGTTGAAATGAACTGATAAGAATCTGAAGTGCTTGAGTAAAAAGCGTCTTTTTCACTATTGTTGTCAATAATGGAAATTAGGCTGTCATCCATTAGTTGGTTATTAGTTTTGTTAAGTAAGTATTTCTTAGTTTCAATTAGGGCTAGCTCATGGGAGATAGTAGAAGAGTCAGGTAATCTATTTTCATTTTTCAGCATTTTTTTATCGACTGCAAAAAGTAATCCCACCTGATAGATATCACTAATTTCATTGAGAATATGCATTAATTTGGTTGCAACCTCAATATAGCCTAAAACCTCTCCATCTTTGCGCCAGGGTTGGACAACGCTTAGCAAAGGTTGATTGATAAATTCAGATTCAATGCCTGTTGCTGCTGTTCCAGTGCGCATAGCCGTTTGCAATGTGTATCTGATATCCGTGTCCCCATACTTTTCTGGTTGGTGGACTCGAAGGAAATTTTCACCTGTAGGTGTGTAGAAATAGATAGCGACGACACTATCATCAAGTTTAAGTGCGTCAAATTGCTTTTTAACGACTTTATATAGGGAAAAACGCGATTGATTAATCATTGCAGTTTTAACGTTATTGTCTTGCTGAATAAGCGTAGCAATGGAAGATAGTTTTAGTCTGTGTTGGGTTACGGCATGTCCGTAAGCACGAGATAGATCACTTTGGTACTGTTTGGATATTGTTGATAAATCATTCCGGTCTTTAAAAGTGGAATATCCTGAAGCAATAACAATTAGCGCTATACAAAATAGGCCAAATATTAAAACAAGTCGCTCAGGAATATTTTTTTTGTTAATCAACATATACAATATTTACGGTTTTTCGCTTATTACCTGTTATTAGATATTAGCTCATGATTTATTCTTTGGAATGATATTTAGTTAAATTTAACGGGTCTAATTAGTGCTCTATTCGATTTCTTTAATTTGTTTTTAATAGTTAAGTAAGAGCCATTTTATAAGGTTTTGATTTAATGATATTAAATGGTTTTTAAGAGGGATGTGTGAATAATATTTAAATGTGGACTACGACGAGTATTTATTTCTATCGATTGTTTCAATTAGGTTAATTTGTCATTTAAGTCATTGTAAAAATTTTATTTGTGGTTTGTTACTCTCATCAATAACTTTATTGTCGAATAGTTTATTCGATGCGAGTGTGTTCGCTCATTCAGCATTTTGTATTTTTCAATTTGTGCCGTGCTTGTTATTTGTTTTCAGTCTAATAGTCGAACTTCTGAGAAATAAAATGCTCCATACGGGTTTTATTTTGTTCTTTTGCCGTTAATTGTTTGTGAATACGTATGCAGGCTATTTATCTTTTTGTTAACAAGGGTAAATATAGTTCTCGGTTATTATTGTTTAGCTGGAACTTGTTTTTTGGGTCCAATAGGTAAAAGAATCCATGCATCGAGTTTTGCTATCTACTCTTGTAAGAGGAATAAGTATGTTTAATGAGAACAAAATGGGTGGCGAGAAGCGTCATTTTTCGCATTCTAAGGCCCAAAAACTGGCGGCTGGAGCTATTGCTTCATTTGCAATGTTTAGTGCATCCACCTTATTTAGCGCTTCAACTAATGCTGACGTTATTTTGCACGCCTTTAATTGGACTTATGATGATGTAGCATCAAAAGCTCAGGAAATATCCAATTTGGGATACAAAAAGGTGCTGGTGTCTCCGGCTTATAAATCGACAGGAAGTCAATGGTGGGCTCGTTATCAACCGCAAGATTATCGAGTTATTGATAATCCGTTAGGTGATACCAAAGATTTTAAAGATATGGTTAACGCTCTTAAAGCCAAGGGTGTCGATGTTTACGCAGACATCGTGTTCAATCATATGGCAAACGAAGCGTCTATTCGATCTGATTTGAATTATCCAGGCAGTGGTGTGCTTTCAAATTATTCGGGCAGCAGTAGCTATTATAATTCCATCAAATTATTCGGTGATATTACAACTAATTTATTTACGGCTGGAGACTTTCACCCTGCGGGTTGTATCACTAATTGGAATGACCCTGGTCATGTTCAATATTGGCGTTTGTGTGGTGGTGGTAGCGATCCAGGTTTACCTGATTTGGATTCCAGTAATTGGGTTATTGCTCAACAAAAAGCCTATTTGCAAACCCTCAAAAACTATGGTGTAACCGGATTTCGGGTTGATGCTGCTAAGCATATGACCAATTACCATATTAACTCTGTATTTGATTCTAATATTAAAAATGGCGTACATGTATTTGGTGAAATTATAACGTCTGGTGGGGCAGGGACTTCTGAACATGACGGATTTCTTACGCCATACTTGAATGCAACAGGCCATAGTGCCTACGACTTTCCATTATTCCAACAAATGCGTTCAGCTTTTGGGATGAGTGGTTCCATGAATCAATTGGTTGATCCTGGCGCATATGGTCAAGCGCTAGCGGGCAGCAAAGCCGTTACTTTTAGTGTTACTCACGATATTCCATTAAATGATGGTTTCCGCTATCAAATAATGGACGCAACAGATGAAACCTTGGCGAATGCTTATATTTTGGGACGAGATGGTGGTACTCCTCTAATGTATTCGGATCATAATGAAAGTGGTGATAACCGATGGGTGAATCTATATAAGCGTAGTGACATTGTCGATATGGTCGAGTTCCACAACGCCATGCAAGGGCGAGGGATGCAAGTTGTTAGCAACAGCAACTGTTTCATCTTGTTCAAGCGTGATCACGCCGGAGTTGTTGGTATCAATAAGTGTGGAAGTGGTCAAGATGTTTGGGTAGACACGAATTCTGCTGGCCTATGGTGGTATCGCAATTACAAAGATACGCTAACTGGCAATACACAATATATTACTTCACAGTGGCATAAATTCCATATTCCAGCTCGTAGCGCTCGTATGTGGCTTATGCAATAAATTGTAGTAGTAAGTACAACTAGGCCTCTTTTGTTTACCTCGTTGGTACAAAAGAGGCAAAACCGCCTAAAATCGCCTTTTTTAGAGGCGATTTTTATGGCATTCTTCCGCACAGTTTTCAACGCCTGATGCTAGGCTTCATTCTCAACTTTTTCTGACTCGATGAATATTTTTTGTGAAGACTCTTTATTGTACGCCGAGGCGTTTTTTTCGTCTTTGGGCGAGTGCACTTTTTTTTCTGGTTCAACAGTTACCAGTGATGCGCTTTTTAACGCCGATGCGTTGGTGGTTCGTTCCACCACACAAGTAACAGAAGCATTGCTGGACAGCTCAACAAAGCTTGGCTTTGTTGGAACGGGAACCGCTGGAACCAACCATATTGATTTAGATTATTTAAATAGCAGAAATATACCGGTGCATAACGCGGGGGGTAGCAATGCTATAGCAGTGGTGGAGTATGTGTTATGCGCCATGCTGTTTATGTCTGCAAAAAAAGATATAGACCTTCTTAGTCAAAAAGTAGGCATTGTTGGTGTTGGCCACATAGGATCTTTGTTGGATAAACGTTTACAAGCAATGGGAATCGAAACTTGCTTGTATGATCCGCCTCTGCAAGAGATTGGGAGGGATCAAGGTATAAGCCATAGATGGAGCGAATTTGAGGATATTATGCAATGTGACTGGATTACACTGCATGTTCCCTTGATTAAGGAAGGCTCACACCCAACTTGGCATATGTTCGATGAAGCGCAATTATCAAGACTTTCTGAGCAGCAGTGTTTAATTAATGCGTGCAGGGGAGAGGTGGTAGACAATCAAGCCTTGTTAACACTAAAAAAACAAGGGCACCAATTTGGTTTGGTTTTGGACGTGTGGGAACAAGAACCCGATATATTATTTGAATTGGTTGAGTATGCCGATATTGCTACTGGGCATATTGCAGGTCACACATTAGAAGGTAAAGGGCGAGGTACGGCAATGATGTACTCGGCCTTATGCCATCAACTTGAGCAAGTTCCCAAACTGACGCTAAATCAATTTTTACCAATAGTTAATAATAAACTGTTGTCGTTTTCGACAGGTAATAATCAAATTCAAAACTTGCTCGATTTGGTAAGTAAAGTATACGATATCGAATATGATAATCAACATTTTAAAAGCAGCGTAAAAAATGCCGACGACTTTCGTCGTTACCGCAAAATTTATGCTGCTAGACGGGAATTTTCGTCATTTAGTGTTGAAGCTAACTCTTTAATTGATCCGCAGATTATTCAAGGTCTCGGATTTGGTAAAACGTAAATTGCAGGAGAATGAGTTAAAATGTCACGTGCTTATAATGTAGCTGTACTGGGAGCTTCCGGTCTTGTTGGCAAAAACATGATCGAAATTCTGGAAGAGCGAAAATTCCCAGTAGATAGACTCTTCCCTCTCGCAAGTGCGCGGTCTGCCGGATCGACAGTTACATTTAAAGGCGAAGAGCTTACAGTTGAAGATGCAGATACCTTTGATTGGACACAAGTGTCGTTAGGTTTCTTTTCTGCTGGCGGGAGTGTTTCTGAAAAATTTGCACCAATTGCAGCGGAAGCCGGTTGTATTGTTATAGACAATACTTCGCAGTATCGTTACGAACCGGATATTCCATTAGTTGTGCCAGAAGTTAACCCCGGTGCGCTGGCTGATTACCGTAACCGAAATATCATTGCCAACCCAAACTGTTCTACCATTCAATTGGTTGCCGCTCTTAAGCCGATACAAGATGCTGTGGGAATCGATCGTGTCAATGTCTCAACTTATCAATCAGTATCTGGTGGTGGTAAAGAAGCCATGGATGAATTGGCTAGGCAAACCGCAGATTTGTTAAATGGAAGAGAAGTAGAAATTGATGCATTTTCTCGTCAGATAGCATTCAACTGTATTCCTCAAATTGATGTTTTTCTGGATAATGATTACACCAAGGAAGAAATGAAAATGGTGTGGGAAACCCAGAAAATAATGGGAGATGAAGGCATTCTGGTTAATGCTACAGCCGTTAGGGTTCCTGTATTTTTCGGTCATGGTGAAGCAGTACATCTTGAAACTAGGCAGTATATCGACGTTGAAGCAGTTAAAGAGCTACTTCGTGATGCGCCAGGCATTACCTTCATTGACGATAGGGAAGAGTTCCCGACTCAAGTATCTGATGCGAGTGGTAAAGATGACGTTTTTGTTGGGCGTTTAAGAAAGGACATTACCCATCAAAATGGTTTAAATATGTGGGTTGTTTCTGATAATGTTCGAAAAGGTGCTGCCACTAACAGTGTTCAAATTGCCGAGCTTTTGATCAGCGACTACTTATAAATCATTATTTGCAATGCCTATTGCGACAACTAGGGCTAATTTAAACAGCAAATGTTAATTGGCCCTATAAATCTATTGCGTCGAATAATTGACGTAACAGAATCCTCTCAATAAAATCCTCAATCAGCCGATGATAGAAGGCGTATCAAATTGTTTCGTAAGCAGGTACTTTTACGTAACAAGCATCAGCCGTAACGCTTTTGAGTGTTGATAATAGGCTTTTTATGGAATTTAACCCTTTTTTTCCATTGTAGATTTATAGATTCAATAGATTATCTGGTTTATAGTAACTTTTGGAATGTGTCTTGCTAAGACTTGGTATAAGTGCATTGAATATTGGTCGGAAATCATTCTTAAGAGTATGATGCCAATGCGAATATAAAAATAACAAATCCACGACGGCAAACGATTAAGTGTTTAAAAACAGTTACGGAATATTAATAAAAAATTTGAACAATTCTCGGAAATCTTCCGGGGTGATGTTGTTGCTTTTGGTTATGCAGGTTTGGTTTTCTGGACTATCCCTTCATGCCCAGGAATTCAATCAAGTTCAAATTAAAGGCCCCAAAGACTCTACTGAACAGTATTCAGGGGTGTCCTACGGACCCATTGATTCCAGTGATACCCTGTGGCGTATAGCTGACCGCTATCGACAAAATAAAAATCTCTCTATCTACCAAGTTATGGTAGCAATACAAGAGTTAAATCCTGACGCGTTCTACAGCGATAATCTCAATCATATGAAAGATGGGGCAACAATATTGCTGCCGTCTGAACGCTATATCACTCGAATTGACTCTGACTCTGCAAAGCTGAAATCCGATCAGGATGATAATGCTTGGGCATCTCAATCCCGTTCTGCTGGTTCCAGTTTAAAAAATCTCAAGCCGCCCGAAAAGTTAGCCAGCCAGACAGATCTTACGCAGACTAAACAAGAAATTGAAAACAAACTGGATCAAATTGATGCTGTTCGACAGGAGAATTTTGACGTTATACGGCAACAATTTGCCGAGTCCATTAACAGTGTTCAGTCCCTATTGAATGAAAACAAGAAGATTTATGAGCGTTTGGACGGTGTTAATAAAGATATCGAAGGTCTGCGAGATCGCATTGGTACCGACGGTGAAGTGCAACAGCAAATGGATCAAATTTTGGCGTTGCAGAATGAACTGGTCTCAAATGCGCGTAAGGCAGAATTAGAAAAACAACAATCAGAAAAAGATACTTTTGCTTTTGTTTCCAGCCCTGCATTTCTTATTAGCTTAACGGTTTTACTCTCGCTATCACTTTTAGGTGGTTTTGCTTTTTGGTTAATGAAAAGAAAGCCATCGGATAAAAAAGAAACTGCCTCATTGGATATTCCGGAAGCGCCAACGGAATTAGCTGCTGAGATGGATGATCTGTCGGATGTGTTATCTGGCGAGTTATCCGGGGATACAATGGATGACTTGGAGTCTGATGATTTATTCGGAGATGACGACCTACTAGATGATGTATTGGCTGAAGAGCTTGATGATTCGTTGGATGAAGTATTAGAAAACGAGTTAGGTTCTTACAGTGAATTAGATGATGACATGTTGATTTCTGAAGATGCAGATAAGCAGGACGAATTTGAGCAAGCATTTGACGATCCATTAGGTGATCTTGATGATGATCTGGATGGCGTCATAGATTTGGATGAAGGCATTGAAATTACTGATGCTGAAGAATCCGAATTAGATAAAGAGCTTGGCGGTGTTACCGATGAATTTGAAGAAATTCTGGATGTAAGCGATGAAGAACTTGCAGAAGAAATAGAAATTGAGGCCGATGCAGGTTTTGCTGAATTAGATATCCCTGCTGAAATTGAAGGGGCAGGTATAGAGCCTGAGGCATTATCGAAACCAGAACAATATAGCCCAGAAGACGACTTGGAAATTGAAAATTCAGATGTGTTGTCAGAGGACGCCATTGAGAAAGTAGGTGACAAGTTAGATGAGACCAACAAGCAACTTAATGATCTAACTAAGCAATTAATGAGAGATCTAAAAAGTGCACCAGAGAAATCCGTCGATGACCCCGAATTAGCTATTGAAGGGCAGGACAAAGCACCTGTAGAACCGATAGTTGAAAAAGAAGAAGAGATAGAAGAAGAATTTGAAGCATTTGATGGTGAATTAACAAGTGACCTTTTAAGTGATCTTGGTTTTATGGAAGATGATTCCAGCGAAGAAGCGGAACCTGAACCTAAGCCTGAAAAATCACCACAAAATGATTTAGCCGACGAATTGCTGGCAGAAATGGGTATTGAACCAGAACCAGCCGAGCAAGAAACGCCTGAAGAACCACCTCAAGATGCCCCTCAGGATGATCTAGCCAGTGAACTATTGGCAGAAATGGGCATTGAAGACGAGCCAGAATCAGAACCAGTTGAGCAAGAAACGCCTAAAGAGCCTCCCCAGGATGATCTAGCCAGTGAACTATTGGCTGAACTGGGCATTGAAGACGAGCCAGAATCAGAACCCGCTGAGCAAGAAACGCCTAAAGAGCCTCCTCAGGATGATCTAGCCAGTGAGCTATTGGCTGAACTGGGCATTGAAGACGAGCCAGAATCAGAACCCGCTGAGCAAGAAACGCCTAAAGAGCCTCCTCAGGATGATCTAGCCAGTGAGCTATTGGCTGAACTGGGCATTGAAGACGAGCCAGAATCAGAACCCGCTGAGCAAGAAACGCCTGAAGAACCACCTCAGGATGATCTAGCCAGTGAGCTATTAGCTGAATTGGGCATTGAAGACGAGGCAGAATCAGAACCCGCTGAGCAAGAAACGCCTGAAGAGTCACCTCAGGATGATCTAGCCAGTGAGCTATTAGCTGAATTGGGCATTGAAGACGAGGCAGAATCAGAACCCGCTGAGCAAGAAACGCCGAAAGAACCAACTCAGGATGATCTAGCCAGTGAGCTATTAGCTGAATTGGGCATTGAAGACGAGCCTGAATCAGAACCAGCTGAGCAAGAAACACCGGAAGAGTCACCTCAGGATGATCTAGCCAGTGAGCTATTAGCTGAATTGGGCATTGAAGACGAGCCAGAACCAGAAGCAGTCGAACCAGAAAGTATTGATACTGAAACATCGGAGGAATCCCCTCAAGATGATTTGGCTAGTGAACTACTAGCTGAATTAGGTATCGAAGAAGAACCAGATGCAACCTCAGAGGTTGAATCTAACGAAAAAGCATTGGCGGATGAGTTGCTTGCCGAATTAGGAATGGATGACGTAAATGAAGGCGCGGCAGATAAAGATAATCAAGAAGAAGTTGCAGACACAGAGGTTGACGATGAACAACCGGAAGAGCCAAAAACGTTTGCGATTGATGAAATATCCGAAGTAGATTATCAACAGCTACTTGATCAGTTAGATTTTGAAACTGATTCTGTTGAGCCTGAGCTAAATGATGATGAAGAGTCAAGTCCCCAAACATTAAATGAAACACATGAATCTAACGAAACGCAGGAATCAAGTTCGGTGAACGATGATAGTCAGGAGTCATTGGAGGTTTCTGAAGACGCCCATGTTGAAAATGCTCATATTGAAAATACTCACGTTGACGAGAGTCAAATTGACGAGAGTACTGATGAAGGGCATGCTGAAGAAGCGCATGTGGACGAGATTGAAAGTAATGAGCCAGAATCTATAGATATTGAACAAGAGATAAGTGAGCTGGATGATTTGAGTAATCATGATCTAGAGAAAACTGAAACAAATGACGAACAACAGGGGCAGGCAATTTCTGATGATGTGCAGAATGAGTCCTCTTCTGAGTTTTCTCCTGAAACATCCCCAGAGCTTGAAATTGATGATGAAGAGCCAGCATTGGAAATGGAATCTGATATGGTTGATGATGAGTTAGAAATGGAAGTTGAACCATCTATAGAAGAATTAGCAGACCCTCAGTCAATCGATCAAGAATCAGAACTAGAACTCGAATCAGATGAAACTGAACTCGAATCGAATAAACCAGAAATCGAAGCGGACCATGATGAGCCTGAGTTGGAAATGGAAAGTGTCGAACCAAATTCACAGTTAGAGCCCGAGTTGGAAGAAATTACATCAGAAGAATTAACGCTTGAGGACTCCCAAGGTGACACTTTAGAAGATTCGCCTATTGAAGAATCTCTACTAGAGGAATCTAAAGAATCATTGCAGGATGAGTCATCACCTGAACCTGACGCGTTTTTAGATGCGATAGAAGAACAGGCAGAAGAACCTGTCATTGATGAGTTTGAAGAAGCATTAAAAGAGTTTGATGATGCGGATTTATCATTAGATTCTCAACCGTCGTTAGAAACCGAATCACCTGCTGAAATAGAAACAAATACCTCCCATGAAACCACTGAAACCACTGAATTGAGTGAAGATTTGGATGACGTACCTGGTTTGGGTGAGTGGTTAGGTGGTGGGGAGCACGATGATGAGTCTGGTGTTGAATCCATGTCTGATATTCCAAAAGAATTGGAAGAGTGGTTAGACTCAGATTCAACCTCAGATGAAGACGAAGATGAAAGCCTACCTCCATTAGATGGCCTTGAGTTTTCTATTGGTGGAGATGAAAACAGTGGTATTCCTGAGCAAGACGATGAGTTGGCATCCATGCTTTCTGATGCGGAATCTGAGCTACAAGAAGAGCTTGGTGATGAGCTGGAGCAAGAAAAAGCGCCATCATTATCAAAAGATAGCGAAGATGATTCCATGCTGGAAGAATTGGAAAATATCAGCTTTGATGAATTATTAAGTAGCATAGATGAACCTGAAGACGAAGAGCACGAACCATTAACTCAAGCAAACGACTTAGAGTTACCGGATAATCCAGATTTGGATTTGGCTGCCTTACTGAACAGCGAGCCAGATGTCGAAATTGACGACATTCAATTAGAACCCGCCAAAACGGGTGAATCTGTCGGTCTTGATACTGATTTTACTGATGTTGAAACACTCCTTGAGGAAAGCTTGGAAGCTGAGGGCCGACCACAAGAAGAGCACGATCTAAATTTAGATGATTTATTGACTGATTATTCAGGTGTAATCGGGGATGAAGATGTCATTGATGTTGATAAAAGCTCAGGTAATAGTGCGCAGCTAGATTTAGCGCGGGCTTATATGGAAATTGATGATGCTGAATCTGCCAAAGAAATACTCAGTGAGATAAAAGATAGTTGTACGCCGGAAGAGCTTGTAGAAGTGAATGAGTTGTTAGGTACATTAGAGTAACAACCAAGGGCTGTTATAAAGGGACTGTAATCAATTTACAGTCTCAGTTAATCCAAAGTCTTAAGGTGTATATTTTAATCAACTGAGGCTGCTTGTATGAGCTGTTATCCAATTAAGTCATTGTATTGTTGTTACGCCTCATCTATTTTTTAGCCCCAAAAATACGTACCCAAATAAGATCTTGCCTTTATTCTGGTGACGGTACTCAAAATAACATTTTAAAAACTTTATTTAAAACCGCATAGAAAACGATACAAAACAATATGCTGTAAACCGCATCGATTATCTATCCATAAAGTATACTTAAAGGTAAATATGTTATATTTTTGTTGTTTAATAATTTACGTGATTACTCAGTTTACATAGGAAGTGAGACAGTGGCCGTAGTGAGTATGCAGTTGGTACAGAGTTCAGGTTAAGTAGTAAAGAGTAAAATCGTTCAGTGAAGTTAAGCTTTGGTTTATTGGAGAATAAATTATGCAGAACACTGAAGTAAAAGAAAAAATAGAACAAATTATTCAGGAAGTTGCACAACGGCATGATCTGAACTTACCGAATCTTAGCGGAGGTCACGATATTATCGATGATCTTGGTTTTACCTCTCTGAGTGTGGTGGCTTTATTTTCTAATCTTGAAGAGATTTTTGATGTGGATCCATTTGAAAACGATGACATTATCGTTGGTGATATAAAAACTATCGAAGATCTTTGTGAAATTTACGTTCAAGGTTTAGGACAGAAAAGCCAATAAATTTAGTTTCAATCGAAAATCATATATCTTGTTCGACATATTTTCTGTCATCGCCGGTCTAACTCATTAGATTCGTTTGCAGAAAAAATCACATTGCGGTTTTTTTCTAAAATACGTTCCAAAATCAGTTAAAAGATGTTTGTTTTATGCACATTTTATTCGGGAATTGACTTACCCTAACCGTTAGATATAGTGTTTGTTCGGTTAAGAAGGGCCTTTATTGTTCTTCATATTAATATAACTCAATTTTTCTGTTCAGGTGTTTTCTTCTGTTCAGGTACTTTCCCTTCGGCGTCATAGAGAGGGGAGTAAATAAATCAACGGCAGACAGTGGTACCAATGAAAGTCTTTGTCATTTCCGATATACATATTGATTACGCCGAGAATAAAGAGTGGTTGTTCAATCTTTCTGATGTGGATTACAAAGACGATGTATTGCTATTAGCTGGTGATTTAACAGAAAACCTCATCTCATTAAGTAAAAGCTTTGAGTCGCTTGTGAGCAAGTTTCGCAAAGTTCTATTTGTTCCGGGTAACCATGAATTGTGGGTTGGACGGGATAGTCAGTCTCATTCGTTAGAAAAATTTCAGCATGTTTGTAACATCGCCGTCGAATCAGGAGTCGGATTAGACCCTTACCACATTGAGGGGTTGTCTATAGTGCCGTTACTGGGTTGGTACGACTTCAGTTTTGCGGAACCTGGCAGTATGCTTCTGGATACTTGGATGGACTTTCGATTATGTCGGTGGCCTAAAGGTACAGAGTTAGCGGATGTAACAAAGTTCTTTCTTGATCAAAACATCGAACATTTACAAACAAAAAATGAAACCGTTATTAGCTTTTCTCATTTTTTGCCACGCATCGATTTAATGCCGCCTTATATTCCTCAGAGCTATCGTTTTGTATATCCAGTGTTGGGATGTAATGGTTTGGAAGAACAAATTAGAGAGCTTAAACCATTAATTCATGTGTACGGGCATAGCCATGTTAATCGTCATGTCACGATAGATGGTGTGAAGTACATCAATAATGCCTTTGGTTACCCCTCTGAACACAACATTGCAATGAAAGAGTTGTTATGTGTCCATGAATGTTAAAATCGGTCGCTAAAATAATCGATTGTCTTGCACCGACGGACATTAATTTTGTGTTGTTGACCTGCTTGTCATAAAATCCGCCCGATTGAGGATGAGAAAATCAAAAATGACAAGAATTGCATTAGGTATTGAGTATGATGGTGCCGCTTTCTTTGGGTGGCAGCGTCAACGAGAAGTTAATAGTGTTCAGGCAGAGATCGAACAAGCCCTATCCACAGTTGCGAACGAAAAAATTGAAGTGCAATGTGCTGGCAGGACCGATGCTGGTGTTCACGCGACCAACCAAGTTGTTCACTTCGACACCAATAGTGAACGTCCCATAAAGGCGTGGACATTTGGTATGAACGCTAATCTCCCAGATACCATAGCGGTAAAATGGGCTACCGAAGTAGAGTCTGACTTTCATGCCAGATTTTCTGCGACATCCAGACGATACCGTTACATCATCAGTAATCAAAAATTGCGTGGTGGCATATTGCTCCATGGAGTGACCCATTTTCATAGGGAACTCGATGTAGAACGGATGCATGCCGCAGCCCAAAGTTTATTGGGTGAGCAAGACTTTTCCGCTTTTAGGGCTGCCATGTGCCAGTCTAAAACCCCTTTTCGAAATGTTCATCATGCCCGAGTTGTAAGGCGAGGCAGTTTTGTCATTCTAGACATTCAGGCCAATGCTTTTTTACACCATATGGTACGCAATATTGTTGGTTCATTGTGTGAAATCGGGGCGGGTGCCCAATCCGTAAATTGGATAGCTGAATTATTGGCAGGAAAAGATCGATCTAAAGCCGCGGCCACTGGCAAGTCCAATGGCTTGTATTTGGTTGCTGTCGATTATCCCAAGAGGTTTGGTTTACCAGAAAGTGTTTTAGGTCCTTTATTTTTGGAAATGTAAGTTCTCTGACCAGACAGATAATAAATTTTGCTACAATACGCTGCAAAATTTGAGCATAAACGGTCAATAGGCCCAATTACCCGCAATATTCATTAAGCAATTTGTTTGCTGAAAAAATTTATTGTTGCAATTTAAGTTTGAGTAGGGAAAATTTATGCTCACATGTCTACTAATAGTATGATAATTTTTATTATTGATTAATTACTTGGTAGATAGCAGTCATTTTGTTGCATTTAGCCTCGTAAATGGCGGAGATATTCGCTAAATAATCGATACAGGCTTTTTGACTCTTTGCTGATTTGTCATTAAAAGTGATTCGCAAAGAGGATATTAAAAAATTATCGTCGTTAAAAACGTAGAATTTAGTTGCTAACATCGCTAAAAACGAATTAACTACTATATATCAACGCACACATTGTTGTTCCGATTGAGAATAGAAGCGCATTTATCATTTTTCGCTTTTTATTGGAATAGGGCGTTATTAAGAATGTTCTTGGGGGATTGAGTCACCGCCCCTTAAACCGACAACAGTGCACGTTTACCTGGAATATTATTTTTATATGAGCTGGATTCAAAAAATACTGCCGCGTACCCAGTCGGCGATCAAGAGCAACGTACCCGAAGGTGTATGGACCAAATGTGCTAGCTGCCATTCAACTTTATATCGAGTCGAATTGGAAAAGTTGCTGGAAGTTTGTCCTAAATGTGACCATCACATGCGCATTAGCGCTCGAGTTCGCATTAACCAATTTCTCGATTCTTCTGAAAAAGTAGAAATAGGCGCTGAGCTTGAACCTCAAGATATCCTTAAGTTTAAGGATTCCAAGCGCTATAAGGACCGCATTTCAGCTGCCCAGAAAGCCACCAAAGAAAAAGACGCAATGGTTGTTATGCATGGCAAACTTAAAGGTATGCCAGTTGTTGTTGCGTCCTTCGAATTTAATTTTATGGGTGGTTCAATGGCATCCGTAGTGGGTGCACGTTTTGTAAAAGGCGTTGAATATTGCTTACAACATAACGTCCCTCTGGTTTGTTTTTCAGCAAGTGGGGGAGCGCGTATGCAAGAAGCGCTTTTATCGCTTATGCAAATGGCTAAAACCAGCGCTGCACTTGCTAAAATGAGCAAGCAAGGTTTGCCTTATATTTCCGTATTAACGGATCCTACTATGGGCGGTGTTTCTGCTAGTTTAGCCATGTTGGGCGATATTAATGTGGCAGAGCCTAATGCATTAATTGGCTTTGCGGGACCAAGAGTTATCGAGCAAACTGTGCGTGAAACCTTGCCAGAAGGATTTCAACGCAGTGAGTTTTTATTGGATAAAGGTGCTATCGACATGATTGTAGATCGCCGTCAAATGCGCGACCGCTTACATGGACTGCTTGAAAAACTCACCTTTGCGAAAAACGCTGTATGACAGACAAATTCACCACCCAGCCAGTTGATTTGGCCGGGTGGTTAGCCTACCTCGAAACGCTTCACTTTAAACAAATAGATTTAACGCTCGAAAGAGTTAAGCAAGTATTTGATAAGCTCAATATACAATTTACTGCAACCATTGTTACTGTTGCCGGCACAAACGGCAAAGGCACAACCTGTGCTGCATTGGAGTGTATGGCTCTCTACTTAGGCAAACGGGTTGGCGTGTTTAGCTCTCCCCATTTAGTTGATTATAAAGAAAGAGTTAGAGTCAACGGTCAGCAATTATCAGAAGCAGATTTTTGTCAGGCATTTCAACGAATTGAAAAAGCCCGTGGCGATATATCTCTCACCCCATTTGAGTACGGCACGCTAGCCGCTTTTTGTATTCTCGACAACCAGCCTTTAGACGTACTTATATTGGAAGTGGGCCTTGGTGGACGACTGGATGCTGTTAATATTGTCGATCCTGATTTGGCTGTTATTACCAGTATTGGCCTTGATCACCAAGAATACTTAGGCACGACAAAAGAGCAAATTGCACTGGAAAAAGCAGGAATTCTGCGAGAGAAGGGCAAAGCTGTTATTGGCGATATAGACCCTCCACAAACATTAATTGATGAAGTTGCAAGGTTGCATGTTGATGCCAAATGGCAGCAGCAAGACTTTGGGTTTGTTACTGATTTAGACACTGCTGTTAACTTTGCTCTTAACCCAGCCCTTATTTCAGATATGGTTTGGGAATGCAATGGTGAAACAGTATCCTTAGAAGGGGAAATTAACCCTTCAATTCCTCTCCAGAACTTATCTACCGCATTCGCTTGTGCTCATAGCTTGGGTTGGCCTGTGAATAATGCCATTGCTCAGTATGCATGTGATAAGGCGACATTGCCCGGACGTTTTCAAATAGTAGGCTCAGCGCCTCTGGTGGTTTTGGATGTTGCTCACAATTCAGATGCGTCCCAATATATACAACAAAAACTGCTGAAATTACATCAAGGCAATTTACATATCGTGGTTGGCATGTTGGCTGATAAAGATTTGGGGGCTAGCTTGTCACCGTTTAAAAACAGTGGTGCGTCTTGGTATATAGCCTCTTTGCCCACTGGGCGGACAGCCAGTACAGATGAGCTGCTTGCCGGCATTGGCTTACAAGAAAAGACCCAAGTATGTAATACCATTAGTGAAGCGTTTGAGCAGGCAAAGCAAAGCACGAATAAAGACGATTGTATTTTGGTATTTGGCTCGTTTTACACAGTGGCAGCGGTTTTGCCTGCATTCACTTGATACAAAACCGCGTATTGTAATCTAACGGTGATACGTTAAACTTTATTGCCTTCACTACATCAGCGCAAAAGGAGCGGTTTGTTTGGCATCTGCATTTCAAAATAGATTGGTCGGTACGATCATATTAGTCGCGTTAGCTGTGATATTTTTGCCAGAAATTCTTGATGGCGAAAAACAACGTAATCAGGATCGATTCGAGAGTTTTCCTAAACCACCGCCAATGAATTCATTGTCTCAAGCCGACAAATTTCCCATTCAAGAAGTCGAAGAAGCGGTTACACGTCATGTAGAAATTGTGGATGAAAAGCCGCTGGATGAATCTGGTACTATTCAAGCGCCGGAAGAACAAGAATCAAACGAAAATTTTACATCAATTAGTCGTTCCGCAGGTGCTTCTGATGAAACTCAAAATACTGAATCATTAAATGCAGGTTGGGTTGTGCAGCTAGGCAGTTTCCGACATCAAAAAAATGTACGCGAATTATTGGATAAATTAGACCAAGCTGGCTATCGTACATTTACACGTCCTATTCAAACCAGTTCGGGTTTACTAACCAAGGTTTTTATTGGTCCAGACTTGCAACCAAAAAGCTTGCAAAAGGCATTACCTCACCTAAAAGAATTGACAGGTTTACAGGGCAAGCTCACGCCATTTTCAGTGAAGTAAAAAGCATTAAAGACATTCTATAGTTCATCTGTTAGAATGCGCCCGCATCTGCTGAGACATCGTTTGAGTACAGCTAAAAGGCACTAGTTGTGCGGTTTACACGGCATATTCAATAATAAACGATGGTTGGCAATGAACACGATTAAAGTACACAAGAATGTGCATCATCGGTAACTACATAGTATAAAAGTATGAATTGGATAGATTTCGCCATTATTGGCATTGTTCTTCTTTCTACACTCGTTAGTTTAGTGAGAGGATTCGTAAAAGAAGCTATTTCTTTGTCTGTCTGGATAGCTGCCTTTTTCATATCAAGACACTTTTATCCTTACCTCGCTATTTATCTTTCCAATATTCAAGATCAAATTGTGCGCAATGGCGTTGCTATTGCTATTTTATTTATAGTCACCCTGATTTTAGGGGGGCTATTGAACTACCTTATTGGACGATTAGTTCATATTACTGGTTTGTCCGGTACCGATAGAGCCTTAGGGGCGGTATTTGGTTTATTGCGCGGCGGTTTAATCGTCAGTGCGGTGCTGTTTTTTCTCGATACCTTTACACCCCTCGCATCGTCTGTATGGTGGCAAAATTCGGTACTAATCCCAGAATTTTCAGTAATAATTGAGTGGTTCTTCGAGTATTTGCGGAACAACTCAAGCTTTATAGCAAGTAGTTAAGTGAGTGCTAATATATGTGTGGAATAGTCGGAATAGTTGGACGTCGTGGTCCGGTAAATCAAGATCTGTTTGATGCCTTAACGGTAATGCAACATCGTGGTCAAGATGCCGCTGGAATGATAACCATCGACAAGGGAATGTTTCATCTTCGAAAAGCAAATGGGTTGGTCAGGGACGTGTTCCGCAATCGCCATATGCAACGCCTAACAGGCAAAGTTGGCATAGCGCACATTCGTTATCCAACCGCGGGATCTTCCAGCTCGGCGGAAGCGCAGCCGTTTTACGTTAATTCTCCTTATGGTATTGCCTTGGCACACAATGGCAATCTTACTAATTCCAGAGAGCTGCAAGAAGAAGTATTGCGTATCTCAAAACGCCATATCAACACAACGTCAGATTCAGAACTTTTATTAAATATTTTGGCTGACGAACTACAAAAGAATAATACCTTAATCTTAGGGCCTGAAGAGGTATTCGAAGCCGTTACTGCCGTACATAAACGGGTTCGTGGTGCTTATGCAGTCGTTGCTTCTATTGTTGGTAACGGTGTTGTGGCATTTCGTGACCCACATGGAATTCGCCCTTTATCGTTAGGAAAACGCGAAACACCAGAAGGGGACGAATACATGGTCTCCTCTGAATCGGTTGCATTAGATGCAGTGGATTTTACCTTTATTCGTGATATTGCACCTGGTGAAGCCATCTATATCACTGAAGAAGGAAAGTTGTTCACGCATCAATGTGCCGAGAAGCCGGTAAGCGTTCCGTGTATTTTTGAGTTTGTTTATTTTGCACGTCCAGATTCCTTTATTGATGGTATTTCTGTGTATGCTGCTCGTGTCAATATGGGCACCAAACTAGGTCAGAAGATCTCCAAAGAATGGGCTGAACTCGATATCGACGTGGTTATTCCTATTCCTGAAACCTCTATTGATATTGCCTTACAAATATCCCGCGAGTTAGATTTACCCTATCGCCAAGGTTATGTAAAAAACCGTTATATCGGACGTACTTTTATTATGCCTGGTCAAATCATGCGACAAAAATCAGTGCGCCGTAAATTGAATGCCATTAAGTCTGAATTTGCAGGCAAAAATGTGCTGTTGGTTGATGATTCAATTGTACGTGGGACGACATCTGGCGAAATTATCAAAATGGCCCGAGATGCCGGTGCTAAAAAAGTGTACTTTGCTTCTGCCGCCCCTGAAATACGTTTTCCAAATGTATACGGCATCGATATGCCAAGCTCCAATGAGCTAATTGCTTATGGCCGAGACGTCGAGGAAATTTGCGAGCTTATCGGAGCAGATGGCTTAATTTATCAAGATTTAAAAGACTTAAAAGCCGCTGTTAGCCAAGAAAACCCAAATATAAATGCCTTTGAAACGTCAGTTTTCGATGGGCAATATGTTACTGGCGATATCAATCAAGCCTATTTGGAAAGATTAGATATGGCACGTAGCGACAACAGTAAAAGCGACAACGATCTGGACGAACTAACTAATTTAGAAATGCACATTTTAGATGATGGCGAGCAGGATTAAGTTAGACCTCCTTCTTCATTTCTAGATTCAGTATTAAATGACAATCCCGAGCTTGCCTCGGGATTTTTTTGGCGCTTTTTGGGGTGTTAAATTAACAAGCTAGTCTTCGAAGCAAAAACCCACTTTGGCGATATGCTATTAAAAGTACAACGAGAGCCAATGCCGATCAGTCGCAATGGCAAACCAGTCGCCATCGTTCTTTCAATGGATGATTATCAGGAACTTGAAGAATTGCGATTAACCATGCTAAAAATACGCGCTGAACGCGCACAAAAATAGCATTACGAAGGCAAGTTGGTTGATACTACTCCGTTTATGCAGGAGTTAATTCAGGGGAAATAGTCTGCAATAGTAGGGTAAAATCATAATCATAAAACAAACGGATAAAAGAGGCTTTATCGGTCAACCTTATCCAAAAACGCTGCAAGTATGTCCCTATAAGCTCAAAACTTTTCATCCCTGAAAAGTATGTTTTGGCTAATATTGACCGATAATGCTAAGGTAAAGTGTTGTTGATGCATAAAGCGAAATGGTATCCATCTTCATTAATGGTTTAGTTATTCTCAGCCATCAACTTTCAAGTATTCCAGCTAAACACCTACAAGAATCCATTGCCGATCTCAAAGAGTTTAGAGACGAAATAATAGGCGCTTTGGATTTTTTGATTACCGGAATTTAGTGCTTTTAGCCACTAAGGTATCTTTCAATTAGAGGTGCTAAATAACCGTTCTCACTTTGGTTAAAGGTGTAGTCCCAAGGCGAGGGTTTTCAGGCGCTTTCTCTTTATTTACTCATTGAAGTTGTAAAAAATTACCTTTATTCTGGCACGCTGTGTTCACAGTAATAATCTAAGCTGTAGTGAAAAACCATTCTAATTAACCCGCCTGCTGTTATTGGCGCTACATGATTAATAAGGAATTAATATGTTTCAGCCCCAATCTCCCACGATCCCTCTGGATTTTTGGATCAGCTATTCCGGACAGCAAAAGCAACTTGTCGAAGATATTCGTGTCGCAATGTTGGAAAATGAAAAAGAAATTTCTGATGATTATTTCAAAAATAATCCTGACAATGGTGTGTTGCAAAAGACCCGTTTTGATTTAGAAACCTATCAGTGGCAGAAATCAGATTCCGGAGAATGGGAGCCAAAACTGGAAGCGGGTCAATCCATATTGGAATTAGTGCAAGCCATATCCGGTAACCTGTTGCGAGCCATGGTGATAACTCCCGATTACCTGCAAAGCAAAACCTGTATGCAAGAATTGTGTATGAGCTTGTGTTCATTGCATATTGAAAGCGAAGTTTTTCCATTATTAATTGTTCAGGAGATTTCCAATCCAGAAACTACTTTATTAAGTAGTAATCTGAGTTGTGCCATACCATTCGAAGACAATGGCACAACGATATTCATAAATAAGCAGGTTACGTTAGCAGCTGCCCTCTCTGAAATGCATCATTATATTTGTAAACAAATAGAAAAAGGACAAATAAAACGCTGGCAGGGTTACAACTTGGAGCCATTGCAGGGAAATTATTTTCAAGGAAAATTAGAAAAGCTTTTGGGTAAAACCTATGGAGAAGTTGGTAAGCATATAAAGTGTATTGATAAATCTAAGCAAGTAGGAGAATTAGCTCGCTCAATTTATGGTTATGGAGTGCAGGTATTAGGTAAATCTGGAGCAGAAGAGCTAGCGCGTAAAACAACCTATTTTGTTGAAAGTCTCTATAGCCGTAAGGCCATTCGGGAACTTGGAAATAAATTGAAATTTAGGAATCAGGCTGAACTTTTAGCTCGGATCGAAAAAATAAATAGCGAATCTGATTTTTTATCGTTTTGTAAGAAAATCGCAGAGATAATAGAAGATTACCCAGAAATATTACATCCCACGCTTAAAGGCTTAATCTATAAGTTATGCAGCGTTTGTTTGTTTCATTGCTCTCAAACCGTTTATCTATTTCAGTTTCAACGTCACTTAAAGGTGAGCACTTTTTTTCAAGTAAATTCGTTAAAGTCGGGAGTCAACTTTCAAAATCAACTATATGCCGTTTTGGTAATGATGGCGGTTTTTGATTTCATCCCATCAGTAAAACTGGATACGCCTTTACAAACTGATAATGTTTCTTCTTGGGGGGTATCAAATTTCGTTAATACGTCATCATTAGCGGAAAGTGATGATGGAAGTGATAACTTCAAAATTAAAGCAATTGATCTGTTGCGAACATTGGCGTTTGAATTGTTTTTGACGGATATACCTGAGCGTAAAAGAGCAGAAGACATTGAAAATAATAGTGAGCTTCTAAGAGAGCTTCGGGAGCATATTATCAAGCCCCTAAATCCAGATAGTCGGCTTTGTTTACTTTTGTGCGAAGCGGCAGACAAGCATAGTACTGATTATTTTCCGGTCTTAAGTAATGCATTCGAAATACTCAACAAAAACCTAGAAGAAGACAAATCTTCTGTAAATATTCCGGCTTTTGTATTAAAGGCAGAAGGTAAAAACAGGAATGAAAAAGGGTTGAAAGTATCATTCAATCAATATGCTTATAACGGCATTAAAGAAGGATTAAGGGTTATAGAAAAAGCCTTCCAACAACATGAAAACCCGTCAAACAAACACCATGCAGTGTAATCTTAACAGGTATACTTATGAATCTTCCTAATACCAGCCCAGAACAACAAGAAGAGCAAGAGCTACAGGCGCAATCCGAACGAGTGCAGCAGGCACAGGAATTTGTCGGTCATTTAAAAAGTGCAAAAGCTCAAGAGCGTTTCTATTTGCCTGCCAAAGCAGGGCTTAAATCCAGCTATCATCTGTTTGATGATACGCAAATTACGGCTATTGCTACCGCATTTAAAATTGGTCGCCCTTTGCTTATTAAAGGCGACCCGGGATTAGGTAAAAGTCAAATAGCTCATGCTATTGCAACGGCACAAGGCTGGAATTTATTAGTGCAGGTAGTACATAGCGGGACAGAGTCTACCGACTTGCTGTATCAGGAAGATCATGTACAGCGTTTGGCTCAAGCACAAATGTTGGGCGCATTAGGCAATCTACGAACGCAGTTACCAACAACCGCTTCTTCAGAAGCATCAGGGCTATTTCAAAAGCAAGTTCAAGAAAAATTTCAAGAACAGCTTAAAGAGCACTTGACTGCTATAGATCACAAAAACTATGTAAAGCCTGGGCCTTTATGGTGGGCCTATCATGCGAAATCAGCGTTGAAATTTTATGAAACCAATGAAGCCCGCTATCATTCCGATCTCACTCAAGAAATTAAACCTGAACTCCCCTCGGTATTACTGATTGATGAAATTGACAAAGCCGAAGCAACATTGCCCAATTCCTTGCTGGAAGTACTTAATAATCATAGTTTTCATGTTGATCCACAGCAAACCACCATTAAGGCCCAAGAAAACACCTTACCCTTTGTCGTTATCACTTCTAATGACGAACGTGCATTGCCTCATGCCTTTTTGCGCCGTTGCGTTGTGCTGGAATTGCAGCTACAAAAAGAGCAAGCTGGCGTTGACCAATTAGTACAAATTGCTAACGTGCATAAGCAACGCTTTAAGGCCGTATCAGAAGAAATCATTCAATTAGCCGCTGAAAAAGTCATTGAAGTGCGTGAATCTGCCTACGCAGACCAATATAAACCCGGCACCTCAGAATATTTGGATTTACTCACGGCATTGGCACAAGAAGATTACAGTCTATTAAATGAGGAAGCCCGGAAAACTGAACAAGAAAATGCACTGAATTTGATTAGTCAGCATATTCTGGATAAATCATGACCCAAAAAGTGCCATTTAGTCTGGCCGATATTGCCACTTTGTATGGCAAGCATTATCACGGTGATACCGATGTTTCTGCTTATTTGCAAGCTAATGATTTTGATTTGGCAGCCCTTGTTGGTGAAAGAACACAAGAACAACATCAACCCGATGAGCAAGCAAAGTCACAACAACGAAATGCTAATGTTCATTTTGAGGGGGAGTTCCCCCCAGTTAAGGAGCGCTTTGATTTTCCCATTTATACTGTGGAGTCTAGCCAAACTATTGAACCATCTCACAAACAAACGCTTAATGACGCGAGCATTGAGCAAACACCAGAAAACACCCATCCTACAACCCAACACATTGAGGCAGGCCAATTTACTAAACCAGAAATTGAACCTTGGCCAACACTGTGGAATAAACTACAACATGTTTTATCGGGTTCAAAAATGGGAAAAAAGCTCAATGTTAAATCGATTACTAAACGCATTGCTGCCGGAAAATCGTCCATTCCATTAGACTATAAACCCAGTGTTGCCGAACCTTCCGAGTTGTATATTTATATCGATTTGGGTTGGCGTAATCATGGGGCTGCTTATGATGCGGTTGAAATTGCCAGCCGACTGGAAAAGCAATTAGTGAATACCAATGTAGTACAGGTTCAATTTCCTCAAGGACCGGAAGGGGAGTGGTACGTATTGTCGGGCAATAAACGTTTTGACCGGGGAGTTAAACGCGCTCAGGATTTTTTGCATGAATCGCTGCCGGTTCCTGACCTGCAACAACATGCGAATGCTCGGTGCTTAATTATTTCCAGTCCACAATCTGGCACTTTATCCAATACAAGAAAACAAACATACGATGCCTGGCTACCGCTGGTAAAACAAATGGCGGCTAACCAAATAACGCCAGTATGGTTAGCACTCAATGCACCTTATGCTGTTGAGGCAAAACAAACCTTAGGCCAAATACTGCATTGGGGGCGAGTGAGTCATCCATTAAATGCCCGAGACACCCAACAAGCATTGCAGTTACTGACTGCACTTATGGCAACAGTGCGCATGGCTTATGGCAGTTTGTTACGAGCACTTATTCAAACGTTGCAACTGCCTGCCTGTTTGGAGCCGCAGTTTTGGCAACAAGCTTTTATGCATTACGACCCGCCTAACGATAAAGGCGAATTTGACCGCAGTGTGATTAACCGTCCTGATAGCGCTTATCATTTGTCAGCCTTCTGTGACAAGAAAGATGACAAGAGTAATGTTGAGAAACAAATAGAGCAAAAAATAAATAAAGGCTTGGCACTCATTGATGCGTACTTAATGTCTCGTCCATCAGTATTACTGCATGAGCATCGCATCATAATTTCCTTACTTAACGACCAGTGGCAAAAACAGGATATTGAACAAAGTCATCAGTACTTTGCCACAATGGGCTATCATCTTGATGGCAATCCCGATGAGCAATACCACAAAGCGCGTTTTTTAACCCAAATGGTAGATGTTTTGGGTAATAAAGCCTTAAAGGCGCCGGAAGTCGTAAAGCAAACCTTAATTAAAGGCAGTGCCTATGGGCATCAGTTTGGGTTATTAGTTCCTGAGTTTATGCAGCAGCAGGTGCATCAATATTTGGTGGAACATGAAGAAGAAATAACAGAAAAAAGGGGAAGGGAACCCACTGAGCGGGAAGGTATCTCTGAATTTTTTCGGCGAGATTTACTTTGCTTATATCAACCATCGATGTCTGAAAATCGGGCTGATAACGTTACTTTTCAACCGTTGAGTAGGCGAGCTGGAGAGGTAAAAGCAACGCATAACCAAAGCGAACAACCAACACTTAAATTAGTTACTGGCGTGTCACTAGCCTTTTTGCCCCATAAAGCCCATTTGCCCGTATTAGTAAGAGAAGAGAGTAAGGAAAGCACTGGTTCTTCTCAATTGCTTCAGCCAGATTTTGAAGCGCAAGAAAATAATGTAACACCTTTAGCGCTTTCCTGCGCCAACCATATACAGCTACATACCCAAAACAAACAATTGGAAATTGTGAGGCGCAGTGCAAAAAGCTTTTATTGGGCAAAAAGAGTTAGCGTAACAAAAAAAGGGGTGTTGGCTGAAACCGATACCGTTAGCGTATTCTGGGAAACGCCAAATAAAACGTTAGCATCGTCGATAAATATCAATAATCCGCAGATTCACATAAAACCCCAAGGAAGTCATTGGCTGAAACAAGCCAAAATAAACCTAGATGAACACGGCTTATATGCCACGGTTACAGTAAAAAATGTGCCGTTTAATCTACGTTATATTCCCCCTGGCGTATTTATGATGGGTTCCCCAGAAGATGAAGAGGGGAGAGGTGACGATGAACATCAGCATCCACTAGAAATTACCCAAGGCTTTTGGTTGGGGGAAACCACCGTCACTCAGGTGTTGTGGCAAGCAGTGATGGGAGATAATCCCAGCCACTTTACTTCAGAAAATGAACAATTACCGGTTGATAGTATAAGTTGGTTTGACAGCATGGATTTCTGTGAACGCATCAATCAATACCAACCTTTGCTGAATATGGGTTTACCCACCGAAGCCCAATGGGAATATGCCTGCCGTAGTGGCACCCAAACAGCGTTTAATACCGGAAATCATTTAAGTCACGATAAGGCGAATTTTGATGAAAAGATTGGTAAGACAACAGATGTGTATGCCTATCCGGCTAATGCATGGGGTTTAAAACAAATGCACGGTAATGTGTGGGAATGGTGTTTGGATATAGAACGAGACTATCCACAGGGAAAAGAGGCTTTGCAAATATTAGAAGACCCGGCGCTATTACCTCAATCAGTGCATAGAAACATAAAGGGTCTAATTGAGTACAAGAAAAAAGTGGAAGATAACGAATGGCGAATAATGCGCGGTGGTGGCTGGTTCTTCGGGGCTGCTATCTGCCGCTCAGCGCGGCGCAGTAGGCTCCACCCTGTCTACCGTAACTGGTACTGGGGCTTGCGTGTTCTCCAGGTCGATTCACCAGAGGCCGGTAGGCCCAAGTAAGCGGAGCGCTGTGTGCGAGGTAAGGCCAGCGGTGTGCGCTTTTGGGAAAAGGGAGCCGGAGGCGACCGCCCCCAAAAGAGGGAAGCACAGAAGCAGGGCTTGCCGAGCCAGCCGGTGTTTGATTACTCTGCCTATTAATTGGCCTCTGAGCGAAGCCTAAGGGGCTTGTGTTATTGTTAAAGATAAGAGAAAATTTCACCGCTTGCTTGTTGTATTTACAACAAGCAAGCAAATAAAAAAGATGTAAAAAAGAAGTAAAAAGGTATGGCGCGCAATGATTATTTGTCGCGAATAAATAACCGGTTTATAGGTTGTTTTGATGTGCAAATAAGCGAGCGTAAAAACGGTGGTAGCTGGTTCAACAGGGCTGCTAACTGCCGCTCAGCGCAGCGCAATAGGAACCACCCTGACAACCGTAACAGGAACAGGGGCTTGCGTGTTCTCCAGCTCTTATTTAAGACAATATAGCCCTGATTTTTTGCGATGAAATGATACGGCCAATATGGTAGAAGCCAATGCGGCAGAAAGTGTATCGGAAAAGTTGCTAATACAAGAAGGGCTAAGTCACAGGTGAATAAGACCAGCGCCATATCTTGTCCCGGTGTAAACCAACGTTTTTCGCTGTAACAGGCAGTCGTATAACGTATGGGCGAACGAAAAAAACTCAGTGCGTTAGTAAATTGTGCCTCTAAGCCGGCCTGTGGATAATGGTTTAATAGGTGGTAACAGCAATTGAACGCTCGCTGAGACTCTACATTAGGTTGATTTATCTTACAACAAAACAGAGATAAGCCATGTCAAACACCCACACGGCAGTCACTTCTAACCAACCCGCTTCATTTGACTTTACCGAGCACAATATTCGCGAACGCTGGGAGCTGCATCCACCTGCATTATTTCCTGCCCCGTGGGCCAGTGAATGGGGTTTTGATGAATATGGTCTGTGGCAATCGTTACAAATAAATGATGAGGTTTATCGACTTCGTTATATTCCCCCTGGTAACTTTTTAATGGGCTCCCCAGAAGATGAATTGGGGAGAGATGCTGATGAACAACAACATCCGGTAGAAATTACGCAAGGCTTCTGGTTAGGCGAAACCACCGTGACTCAGGCGCTTTGGCAAGCGGTGATGGGAGATAATCCCAGCCACTTTACTTCAGAAAATGAACAATTGCCGGTTGAAAGCGTTGACTGGTTCCAGAGTATGGATTTTTGTGAGCGCATCAATAACTTGCATCCCCAGTTACATCTTTCTTTACCCTCCGAAGCCCAATGGGAATATGCCTGTCGTAGTGGGACCCAAACAGCTTTCAATATGGGGGAAGAACTGAACCATGATGCAGTTAACTTTGGTCAAGACTTCAATTCTGGCAAAACCGCCGATGTTAACGCTTATCCTGCTAATGCCTGGGGTTTAAAACAAATGCATGGCAATGTATGGGAATGGTGCTTGGATATAAAACGAGACTACCCAAAGGGAAAAGCAGCTTCGCAAATATTAAAAGACCCGGAAGTATTACCTCAATCTGTACTTAGAGACGAACAAGGGCTCATTGTTTATAAGAGACAAGAGCAGGATACTGAAGTACGTATAGTGCGCGGTGGTAGCTGGTTCCGCAGGGCTGCTTACTGCCGCTCAGCGCAGCGCGATAGGTACCACCCTGACCCCCGTAGCAGGAGCAGGGGCTTGCGTGTTCTCCAGGTCGATTCACCCGTGGCCGGTAGGCCCAAGTAAGCGGAGCGTTTTAGGGGCAGGGGATTGTTTACTACCACTTAGGGTTGTTTTTCGATTGTGGTTGATAAGTGCACTGTATGTTGCGAGGTAAGGCCAGAGGAGTGCGCTTTTTGAGCCAGGGAGCCGGAGGCGACCAAGCCAAAAAGAAGGAAGCACCCCGACAGCCATACCGAGCCGCCGGAGCGATGGTTTAATTAGTCGCCTTGGGATTGTTGGTTATTTTCGGATGTATTGCCTTTATCTGCGCCGCTGCTAATTCCCCAGAAGTTATTTTGTTCTTCTGCTCGAATTAATATGCATCGTTCTACATATAATTTATAAAGCTCGTCCTCTGTCTCTTCTTTGTCATATTCTTTGTCATGTTTTTTGTCATAAGGCGCGATACATTCTACGTATTTCTCTTTTTCTCGCAGTAATGCCTCTGAGGCTTTTCGGTAATTCATCCATTTTTCTTCCGGTAGCCAGATGCGTTCTACCCCTTTTAAAATAACGATTACGGCACCGATGGCTGCTACAATTTTGTCTGCTGTGGAAGGTGGACCGCCGCTAATTAAGGGGACAATGCCCACAATTGCAGCAAGAATAACAATGCTTATTCCAATAATACGAAAGGCTTGCTGGTTGCTATTCGCTTTTTCGCTATACCATGAAGGTTGTGAACGGGTTCTTTCATCATGTTGCTTTGCCCGTGTTTCGCGTTCTTCTATTATTTTGTCGTACATAAGCTAATGTCACTTTTATGTGTGTTTATATTGGATGCTTTCCTAGCGAGCAACTTTGTGAGTATTGTTCCACTGTAGTTTAATAGCGGTACTACTATTCTTCTTGTTTATCTGGTTTTGAGCCGGGTTGTGCTGGGGCCTCAGGTGCCGTGGGAAAATCTACTTCTTTGGAATCTTTGCCTAAAAGATAACCGGCTACTGCACCTAAAAGGCCAATGACATGGGTGAGGGTTTTTTCTTGAATAGTGGGATCGACGGATAATATTAAGGTGGCAAAGATTATTAGGGTTAAGCCTAATAATCGAATGACAGAATAGGGTGACCAATTAAATTTGATCACTTTGATAAGATACACTTCGGCGATTATGACGACAATTGCCAAGATAAAAACCAGAAACCGTAGATCTTGCCACCACTTTGTTTCGTTTTTAATTTCATCGTACCGTTGTTGCGTCAGTGTGACTGATGCGTCTTGTGTGTCGCTTTGTTTGGCGTCTTTACCGGTGGCACTAGACGTATTTGATGCGTTTGTATCTTGCGTGGTTATCGCCTGAATGGGCATGGCATCTGTAGTGATGCCCGGTGAGGTATTTGCTTGGGCAAAAACCTGTGGCATGGCGAAGAGAAGAATGGCAAATATTATGATGTGTTTCATGGTGATGATCCTTTTTTAAATATTTGATCTTCCATGAGAAAACAAACTCCTTTGATAGATATCAGTGTAATACCATTAGAATAAATTGGGTAGGTGGTAAAGTAATAAACCTGAGCTAAGAACGGGATATCTCAGACTCTGACTCTTTAAACAACGACATAGCATTGAATATATCGTTTGATTTGGTTAAACGGTAGTGTCACTTTTAATGGAAGTAAACTAAAAAATTAATACGCACCAATTCAAATGTTGCGGGCTAAATTGCACCATTTTTTACTCAAACATTCCCTTGGTTGTATGTTGTTTTTACTCATTTAGGGAGTTTGTTTTTTATTGGAGTTTAATTCGGGTTTAAATATTTTGAGTTTTTTGGATGTTCATTTGAATACTTAAAATTATTCTAAAAAGGTATTCATATGAATAACCTGATTGATTAGATTACTTATTATGTTTGTCGATAAGTTTTAAATTTATTTAATCAATAAAATAGCTTCATATTTTTCTTTATATTTTTTATCACTAATTGAATATCACTTTTCCATGATCTACAATCCCACCCGATTTTTATAAATGTAAAATTGTGTAAAAATTTATTTTTTGGAATGTTGTATATAGTTGGAAGTAGGAATTTATATGAAGAAGTTATTTATAATCGCAGTTTCAATTCTGTTAACTGCTTGTGGTTCTACCCCTCAAGGTAATGTGTCTGTTGATTCAAATTTCTTTCAAAATAAAGAAACTGTTATTGGTGTTTATAGCCAAATAAATAAGCAAACAGATACCTATTTATATGGTGCTGATTGTTTACTCTGTTACATGGCGGCAGCGGCTGCAAACAGTAGCTTAACTTCACATTTTAAGTCGCTTGAGGCGCAAGAGTTGTCTATCATTGGGGATGAATTAGCCCAGAGGTTAAAGGCTCAAGGGCTAAATGTTAAAAATATTGAAACTGAGATCAATATTGGTAATTTGAAAAAATTCAGTACTAAAGAAATTAATTACCACAAAAATGACTTTCGTAGTTTAAAAGAACTTTTGGGTGTAGATAAGCTTATTGTTGTTAATTTTCCTTTTCATGGTGCTGCTCGTTATTACAGTGGTTATATTCCGAATGGACCACCTACCAGCTATGTTAATGGTTCTGTTTTTATGGTTGATTTGGAGACCAATAAATTGGATCAATTCAAAAGTATTGAATTAAAATTAGCTGTTCAAGGAGAGTGGGATGAGCCTCCTGCTTTTCCGGGTTTAACAAATGCATTTTACGAAGCTCTTGAGTTGGCAAAAGATCAGGTAAGAGAAGAGTTTAAATATACTGCTATTGAAAATACCAATAAATCCGGATTGGGTAGCAAGTAATTTAGTTTTACCCCAGCGCCAGTTTAGTTAAAAGAGAAGCATCAATGAAATACGTTTGTTTAATACTTTGTCTTATGCTGTTTGGGTGTGGTGGCACACCTAAAAGAGATGATTATAGTGTTTATGTTAATAATAGTGGAATATTGGTAGACCAATTCGACGCTCCATTGTTTGTAAAATTGGATTCAGAACAGTCGTTAGATTTTAGAGCGATTTACGAGTCGAACAATACAGTTGATGCTAATTCTATTTTATATCAAGGAGGCGCTGGGGTCGGAGGTTTATTAGCTCAAGTGTTGGTGCATAATGCTATTAACCAGTCTGCGCAAACCTCTAAATTAGCTAGTATGCAGGAGGCGGCGAACAATGCGTTGCAACCTCTCTCAATGATTTTGGAGCAGCTTAAAACCAATGCGTTAATCCATGAGCATGGGGAGTACTTTTTTAATGAGTCCGAAGCCGAATATGTATTAGATAGCAAACCTATCTTCTTTTTCTCGAAAGATCTTCGTTCCTTGTCTGTAAAACACATCGTTAATCTCTATAAATCGGGAGAGAGAAAACCTGTTTACCAGAATATGGTAGAAGTGTTAGAGACGAATGTTGAAGGCGACCCAGTTGAGTACTGGCTTAATGCTGACGATCAGGTTATTAAGAACACTACTAACAAATTGTATAAAACGTCTTTGGCAATTGCTGTTGCGGATATCAAAGGGAAATTTGCTGAAGCAGATAGTAAGCAAAAAAACTATCGAATTCAGCATGGTGAGCGTAAGCGGTTTGAGCGTGGAACACATCTACATAGTTTTTGTAATACTTCAATCATTCGCAATTTAAGAGGATGGTTAATCGCGTTTAATCAACAGAACGATGATGCGCTTTGCTCAGTATCAGATGACTCTTTTACTCTGTAATTCTACGCAAGATGATAGCGTGTTTATTGGTTAAATAATTCCCAATAAATACGTTCTATTTTAAATCTACTCGACTTATTTACTTAACTCGAATCGTTAGGTCGGACGAAAATCATTTGAGCTTAAGAAGTCTGTTTGGGTAGTTATAGGGGTTAGTAAATCAAACTATCGATATCAATTTCACCACAGGCGGCTCGCCTTAGGGCGGTTTCTCTTTCTTCTTCTGTGATAATACCGACGAATGGGGTGCTGCGGCGTAGTCTTTTCATGCGGGGGGAGTTTTCTAATACGCCTTGCTTAAAAAGTGTTTGGTTGTCGATGTTGTCCATTAAGCTAAACCACGCCATGTAACCGCCGTAACGGATTTTTCCGGCTGCTAGTCGCTCTTCAAGGATATCGAAAACTTGTTGATGTAATTCGGGGTGGTTTAGGATTTTTTCGACCATGGCCATATGTATGGCAAGTATTTGTCGGTCGATGAGTTCGTCTTTTACGCTACTTTTCTTTACTTGATAGCCACGTTGTTGGCGGCGATCTCGGCTTCCTTTTTGCTGGTGATGTCCAAAAGGCATGACGGCTTTAGCTTCTGCTGAAGTTGCTAGTGAGTAGTGGCTTTAGCATGCCTTCTAGTCCGTTGCATTTTATTTCGTACATTAGGGCCAGTTGTTCGCCCAGTTTGCCTTCTGGAAAGCCTTGTTTGTTGAACCACACTAAATAAGGTTCGGGTAGCTCTAGCAGCTTACGCCCTGCGTATTTTCCGAAGGGCATGGTGGTGTTAATGGCTTTTAATAGTTCTTCGTCTGGCTGCATTTTTAGTTTATGTTGGTGGTTTCTGTATATATTAACAGTAGTTGTGTTTGAAAATAAAGCCTGTCATTGCTGAGGGCTTTAATCGTTCTTTTGATTGTGCTTTTTTGTCGCTCTTTTTGTTGTTTCTTTAATCTGTGGCAGGTGGCTACCCGTTAATGCTCATTAAACTTTAACGGGATACTCTGCTTTTTCCCACGCGAGCATACCACCCGCTACGGACATGACGTTTTCAAACCCCATGTTTTGTAGTGATTGAGCGGCTAATGCGGTTCGGGCACCTGAGCGACAAATTAAGTAAACTGGCTTTTTGCCAAGTTCCTCAAGTGCGTCTGTTGAATCGCTATGATGGGCCACTGACGGATGTTGGCAAAGCTGGCTTTCCAATATTCCTCGTGGGTAATTAACCGATTGCTCAATACGACCTTTACTATATTCGCTGGGTTCCCGCACATCGATTAACACGGTGCTTTGAGCATTAAGTGCCGACATTAATGCTGCCACATCGACTTCTTTTATTTCTGCTTTTACTGCTTCAACCATTTGTTGATAACTTATCATTACGACCTCTTTTTAAAGTATTGATTGGGTAAATACCACCATCGACATAGCCACTAAAAATATAGAAAATGCTTTTTGTAGTTTTTCTTTGGGTAACCGGCTACCTAACCAAATTCCAGCAAAACTACCGAGGGTGCCACCGACAATCATTAAGCCAATGAGCATCCAGTCAAAATGTAAACTTTGTGCGCTTAATACACTGTAATATTTGAAAAATCCCACAAATGATTTAAGCGCAATAATGAGTAGACTGGTTCCAACAGCTAGGGGCATGGACAACCTACACAGTAAGGTAAGTGCGGGTACGATGAGGAAGCCTCCCCCCACACCAACAAATCCGGTTACAACGCCTACAATGGCGCCGATTATGATGACTTTGAATGCATTTGCTTCTTGTGTATCAAGCGTATTAAGTGAGTCATTTGGTGTGTTTTCTGAAGAGGTGGATGGCTTTGCTGGCCACATTTTTTTGGCTGCAATGGCCATGAGTATGACAAACACGCTTAATTGAATCTTGCTACCGGCTATTACGCCAAACCAAGCGCCAAAATAGGTGCCTACCATTCCTGGCAATCCGAATAAAACCACATGACGCCAAGAAATCAGTTTCTTGTGTATGTTCAAGGTACTACCGAATAGGCTGATGCCGCCTACTATTAGCAGCGATGAAGCAATGGCTATATCGGGCGGTATATTGACTAAGTAAAGCAGCACGGGCACGGTTAGTATTGATCCACCAGAGCCAAATACACCAAGACTTAATCCCACGATTAAGGCGCCAAATATCGCATTTATCATCCGTTTGACCTCTGCCTGATATCAAAATAATCGTTTTTTCTGTTCATAGTTGATTGATGGGCAGTGTTAAGTAAATCTGTCCGTTGTCTTGCGCAGGAGGCATATAACCGGCTCGTATGTTGATTTGAATGGAAGGTATGATGAGTTGTGGCATGGGTAACGTGGCATCTCTGCTTTCTCGTTTGCTAATAAACGCCTCTTTTGAAATCTCTGTTTTTACGTGAATGTTGTTTGCTTTTTGATCGGCAACTGTGGCCATGCACTGATGTTCTCGTCCTTTTGTTGGGTAGTCATGGCATACGTAAATTTGGGTTTCACTTGGAAGAGATAGTATTTTTGTGATGGAGTCATATAAGTCGTTTGCGCTTCCGCCGGGGAAGTCACAACGAGCGGTGCCTACATCTGGCATAAATATCGTATCGCCAACGAAGGCCATTTCGTCATTGATTAAATAAGCGATATCCGCCGGCGTGTGTCCTGGAACATGCATTACCTTAATCTGAATATTGCCAACGTTAAGCAAATCGCCGTCAGAAAATAGCCGGTCAAACTGGTTACCATTGGGTAGGAATTCTTGTTCTAAATTGAATACTTGCTTGAAGGTTTCTTGAACTTGCGTAATTTGACTTCCGATGGCAATTTTTGCGTTGGTGTTTTCTTTGAAAAAGGGGGCTGCTGATAGGTGGTCGGCATGGGCATGGGTTTCTAGCACCCATTCTACTTTCAGATCATGTTGCTTAATGAAATCTAGAATTTGTTCTGCATTATGGGTATTGGTTCGTCCGGATTTGTAATCAAAACCCAACACAGGATCAATCACAACAGCACATTTGCTCACGGTGTCCTGCACTACATAGGTAAAAGTTTCGCTGTCATTATCAAGGAATGGCGATACTTGTACTGCTTCATGCATACTTTTCTCCAGAGGAGGGGATAACCTTCCTCTTATTTAATTGGTTACTTGTTTGAACGTTTTTTACTGATTTTGGGGCAACATGTTTGTAACCCTTGTCATTACGAATTTTTGACATTTCCTGTTGATGGAAACGCAATGGCTGATAAGTAAACACTGATGTTATTATTGCTAATGGCTAGCTAACCCATTGATTAAATGGAGTTAATTTCTAAAAACGTCTACAAAATTGTATTTTTAAGCCGATGTAATGTTACTTTCTTATATGGGGAATAGTTATAACATATATTTTAAATGATTATCAAAAACAACTATAACTATTCGGAATTGTGGCCCATCATTTTTTGATAGAAAGGTATAAGGACACAATAATTGCTGTGATGGAAGGAAAGTAAAAGGGTCATAATTTGGGGGTTAAACGGCTATCAGCATGTTACTGATAACCGGCTATTTTTAGGACTTTAATCGATGAATAGATTGACTATTTACTTAGGGTTTGTATGTTCATCTGATTGCTGCTGAGCAGCCCAAAGCTTGGCGTATAAGCCGTTTTTCTCAAGCAACTCTCGGTGATCGCCTTGCTCTTTTATTTGCCCCTGATCCATAACGATAATTTTATCGGCGTCTACAATAGTTGATAAGCGGTGAGCGATAACCAAGCTGGTATGGCCTTGAGCAATTTCTCGTAGGGCGTGAAGTATGGCTTGTTCTGATTGGCTATCTAACGACGATGTTGCTTCATCGAATAGCATAATGGGTGGGCGTTTTAATACGGTTCTGGCAATAGCTACTCGCTGCTTTTCACCCCCAGACAGTTTTAGTCCTCGCTCGCCAACTTGGGTGTCACCGCCTTTGGGGAGGTTGGAGATAAAGTTTTCCAGGTGGGCGAGTTTAATGGCTTCGTTAACTTCTTCGTCGCTTGCTTCGGGTCTGCCGTAACGGATGTTTTCAAAAATGGTGTCGTTAAATAGCACGGTGTCTTGTGGCACGATGCCAATAATTTTGCGCAACGATTCTTGAGTAACGTTGGTAATATCTTGTCCGTCGATGCTGATGCTGCCGTCGGTTACATCGTAGAATCGAAATAACAGTTTCACCAGAGTGGATTTACCTGCACCACTTTCACCGACTACGGCGACTTTTTGCCCCGGTTCAATGGTGAAGTTTACATTCTGTAAGATGGGGCGTTCTTTTTGATAATGAAACGCCACGTTGTTAAAGCTAATTTGGTATTGTTTGGCTGTTAACTCGTCGGCTTTTTCTTTGTCTACCACCATGGGTTGTTGTTTGAGTAACTTGAACATGTTTTCAATATTGGCAAGTGATCCTCGAATTTCACGATACACAAATCCAAGGAAGTTCAGGGGCATGAATATTTGCATGGTGATGGCGTTTACTAATACAAAATCACCAATGGTCATACTG
The DNA here is from genome assembly GCA_942490545.1 of uncultured Gammaproteobacteria bacterium. Lineage (GTDB taxonomy): Bacteria > Pseudomonadota > Gammaproteobacteria > Enterobacterales > Alteromonadaceae > Paraneptunicella. The sequence continues at coordinate 338,246 of CALNXX010000016.1, forward strand.
CCGCTTTGCACGCCAAATCCTGCAAGAACTAACATGGTGGTCATGGCTGTTGCGATGATTAATGCTTGCCCACCATTAAGTGCAAAAACTGAATACCGGTTTTTGCGCCGAGCGGTTTCCCAGGTTTTTAATTCGGCGTCATAACGGCCTGCTTCGTATTGTTCATTGTTAAAGTATTTTACGGTTTCGTAATTAAGCAGGCTGTCGATGGCACGTGAGTTGGTGGTGGAATCGGCTCGATTCATTTCTCTCACATGCTGGGTACGCCAATCGGTGGCTTTCATTGAAAAGATAACGTAGGCGACAACGGCAACTAGGATAACCAAAGCAAATTGATAACCGTATTGTGTGAACAGCACGCCAACAACGGCGGCTATTTCAAATAGGGTAGGGACGATATTAAACACCATAAAGCGCATTAAAAAGCTGATACCGGAAGTACCGCGCTCCATGTCTCTGGATAAGCCGCCAGTTTGTCGATTGAGATGAAAATTTAAATCTAGGTTATGCAGGTGTTGAAATACTTTAAGTCCAACACGGCGCATGGCTCGTTCGGTAACTCGGCCAAACAGGGTGTCTCGTATTTCCCCGAATAACACCGCCGCCAAGCGCAATGCGCCATAAGCGATGATGAGAGCGACAGGAACAATAATGAGTTGTGCATCAGGATGCTGAACGTTTAGCCCATCAACAATGTGTTTTAAAATAAAGGGTAGGCCAATGGTGGCGAGTTTGGCGGCAATTAGGAAAATAAGAGCGATAAATACGCGTTGCTTAAATTCGGTTAGGTAGGGTATGAGATCTTTAAGTACTTGCCAGCTTATTTCGGTGTCTTTTTCAACAGGAAATCGATTATGTCGCATCAAATGTGTCTTTAAGTTGAGGCTTACCGCGTAGAAATGAGAAACAAGTGTACCAGCTATTTAGCAATAATTGGCACCTTCTAAAAAGGATTTTACTTTTTCGTAGCGTGTGCGCTGTTCTTCGTTAAGTTCTCCATCTTCAATGGTTTTGATGCAGTTGAAGATAACTTTGGTTGCGCTTTTGGGTAAACTCTTCTCTTTTGCCCTGATAGCAATGGTTTGTAGCAGGTTTAGTGCAATTGAAGAATTTTTAGGCATAACGGTAAAGGCTTGTCGGAAGGCTTTAAGAGCTTGTTCTAAGTTGCCTCGTTGATAGAATTCTACCGCTTCATTGTTTAATTCACGTGGATTTTGTTTGATGTTAATGCGTTGCTGCTTTTCTTTTTGTACGTATTTTAAGAACAGGTGACTTTCTTGTTCTTCATTTGTGCAACGTTGTTCAATTTCGTCCATGATGGCTTGAGATTGCGGGTGTAATCCCAATTCGTGAAAGGCTTTGGCGCGATCTAATAAATCATCCATGCTGGTGTCTTCCCAGTGCTCATTATTTAATTGATCCATCATTTTTAACGCGTTGTCTTTGTCGTTTTGGAGGAACATTAATCTGGCATTTGCTACGGTGAGTTGATCTTCTATTTCGGCTTTTTTCCCCGAGGTCGCAAATTTTTGCAGAAAATCACTGGCTTGCTCTGCGACTTTTTGAGATTCCTCTTCATCGGTTGTTAAGGCGTAATCAATGCCGGCTCGTGCAACGTTTAAATAGTTTTCGGGTTTGTCATGAATGGAGTTTTTGGCAAATTTAGCGATTTTCTTGGTTTCTTCGAACAGGGTTTTGTAGTCGTTAGTAATACGTGATAAATCCACCGCTTGTTGGTGGCGACGAATATTTCGTGGGGAAACCTCGGATGCGGTAACTGCGCTTTCTAACGCGGTATCGTAATCTTTTTGCTTAATATGTAGGTTGGTGAGCAAATCATAGGCTAATAATTGGGTTTCTGGCTTAAAAGCTAAACGTAAAATGCGTTTCTCAGCTTCTTCATTTTCATTAAGCTGTAAAAGTGCTCGAACAAGCCCTACTTGTGCCCAGCTAAAGTCTTGTACATTAAGAATGGCGGTATAGAAATCTTTTGCGTCTTGATGACGTCCGCAAGCAGACAATAAATCCCCTTTTATTTTTAACGCTTGGGGGAAAAACTCTGCTTTTTCAGGAGTCGTGAGGAATTGTTCAACTTCCTCCAGGGCACCTTCAGGGTTCTTTTTATCCATTAAACGATAAATCTTTTTCAAGACGCTTTTTCGCATCAAAAGCTTGGATAGGCGTTTGTCCATATCCGCGACCGTAAAGGGTTTAACCAGAAAATCATCCGGTTGTAGCTCAACTATGCTGTGTACAAGTTCGGCACTGGTATCTGCGCTGATAAATATAAATACGGTACTGGGAGATAATTCTTGTTTAGACTTTAATTCTTCATATAAGAAATAACCGTCGTGTTCTCTTTTAATGTCGTAAGAGCAAATAATAAGATCGAATCGATGAGAACGGATTTTAGCGAGGGCATCTTGGGCTCTGTCTACATAGGTGATGTTCTCAAAGCCGAGCTCTTCCAAAGCGTATTTCATATACCCTTTAGCTAGAGTTTGATCGTCAATTACAAGGACTTTGGAATGTTCTGCCAGTTTTTGTTCCATTGGATACCAAGCGTTTCATCGTTAGTAAACTATATACAGCGAGTAGACGAAAATTACCAGATATTCAATTCAAAAGGCAAAATCAAAGGAGCTAAAATCAGCAGGTTCGGAGTCGTTGAAATTTCAATGAACCTGACCCTTTTGATTTTAGCCCCTTAAAAATGCTTAGGATAATTACAGTGTGGGAAGTACGGTTCCTGTTACTTCGCCAAAGCCTATCCGTGCGTAGCCTGATTTTTCACAAAATCCTCGCATGATTACGGTATCGCCATCTTCCAAGAAGGTACGTTGTTCACCATTTGGTAGGGCAATGGACTGCTTGCCGCCTTTAGATAGCTCTAACAATGAACCGGCTTCTTCTTGGTTAGGGCCAGATTGTGTGCCTGAACCAAGTAGATCACCCGGTAACATTGCACAGCCATTAACGGCATGGTGAGTCACCATTTGTGCCACCGTCCAATAGGAGTGCTTGAAACTGGAGTTTGATAATACGGTTGCTGACTCGCCAGCATCACGCATTTGTTTTGTTTCTAATAAGCATTCCAAACTCACATCAAAATTGCCTTGTTGGCTGTTGAAGTCGGATGTTAGATATTCCAATGGCTGTGGATCTTCTGCTGGGCGAACAAAGGCTTCTCTGTAAGGAGCCAATGCTTCCATGGTGACTATCCAAGGGGAAATTGTGGAGGCAAAGTTTTTAGCAAGGAAAGGACCTAATGGCTGGTATTCCCATGCTTGAATGTCTCTGGCGGACCAATCATTGAAAAGACACAAACCAAATACGTGCTGATCTGCCTGTTCAATTGGAATGGGATGACCTGCTTCATTGCCTTGACCAATGAAAATGCCCATTTCCAATTCATAATCTAAGCGTTTACAAGGTCCAAAACTAGGTACTGTAGCGTCTGGCGCTTTAGTTTGCCCTTTGGGGCGATGGAATGTTTGTCCTGACACACCGATGGTAGAGGCACGGCCATGATACCCAATTGGCACCCATTTATAGTTGGGTAATAAAGGGTTATCGGGACGAAACAAAGAGCCGACTGCCGTTGCATGGTGCACTGACGTATAAAAGTCGGTGTAATCTCCCACATGGCAAGGCATGCCGTATACCGCTTCGGATTGGGGTATTAAGCAGCTAGTGAGCGCTTCTTGTTGAGTAGAATCAGTTCGTAATGCCCTAGACAAGGCCAAACGTAATGCGCTATTAACAGATGCACCTAAGCCCATTAGGTGATTTAAAGTGGACTCTGCGGCAGCGGATAGGGCTTCTTGAACTTCACCCTCAAAGATATTGGCTTGGGCTACCTGATTAAGATCCAAAATTTGATCACCAATAGCAACTCCGCCTCGAAAGGTGGTGTCTGCTTGGCGTTTAAAAATGGCAAAGGGCAGGTTTTGAATGGGGAAATCACAGCCTTTGGCATTGGCACTGGTTACCCAACTGCTCAGGGATATATCGTGCGTTTCATTTATTAACGTCATTGTGCTTCTCTGTACTGATTCTTTAAAGTGGCGATTATTTTTGCAAATATTTTATAAAGTCAAAGGCGTCTGAAATCGAATATATTTGATATCAAACGCCGCTGAGATTAAGGCTGACCGTTGAAGTATTTTTTTAGTGTTCCCCAACATTTCAAATAGTCTTTTTGTCGAGCCGGTGTTTCCAAAGCAAACTTAGTTGGCGCAATGGGATAACAAGACTCAAACATAAAGGCTAAGGTGTTTTCATAACGCTGTGGCGCTAAATCTGCGTTACTCGCCTTTTCAAACACATCGGCCTCTGGGCCATGGGGGATCATGCAGTTGTGCAGGCTCATGCCACCGGGTTCAAAGCCTTTTTCTTTGGCATCGTATACACCTTCAATTAAGCCCATAAATTCGCTCATGATATTGCGGTGATACCAAGGTGGGCGAAATGTGTTTTCTGCCACCATCCAACGCGGTGGGAAGATGACAAAGTCACAGTTAGCAACGCCGGGAGTATTTGTTTGGGACGTTAATACCGTAAAAATTGAAGGGTCAGGGTGATCATAACTCACGGTATTCATGACGTTAAAACGAGACAGGTCATATTTGTAGGGCGCGGAACAACCGGTCCAAGCGACGACGTCTAATGGAGAGTGGTCCATTGGCGCTTGAAATAATTCACCACCAAATTTGGTGATAAGGGTATAGTCACCATCCACATCTTCAAACCATGCTGTGGGATATTGAAAATCACGGTCATTGCCATAGCCGTTGGACCCAACCGGGCCGCGCTCTGGTAGGTGGAAGTCTCCGCCGTAGTTTTCACAAATATAGCCACGAACTGGGCCATTTGGTAGTTCAATTTTGAACTTGATGCCACGGGGAATAACCATGATCTCGCCGGGCTTAACATGTAATAAGCCCAGTTCGGTGTAAGCGAGTAGTTCGCCTTCTTGTGGCACAAATAACATTTCGCCATCGGCATTATTGAAAAATCGATTTCCCATGCCAGTGTTGGCGGTATAAACATGGATGCCTATTCCGGTCAGGGTTTTGGCATCACCATTAGCGGCAACGGTTGTTAATCCTTGTACAAAATCCGTTGCTTCTGTTGGAATTGAAAGGGCATCCCAACGCATAACGTTGGGTGGGCATACGGCTTCCGTTATTGGGCCGGTGCGGATCATGCCTTTATCGGTTGATGTGTAATCTCCCATGGCAATTGATGGGCGAATACGATACATCCAAGTGCGCCGATTATGGGCGCGCGGGGCGGTAAAAGCGGTACTGTTAAATTGTTCTGCATAAAGGTTGTAGGGGCACTTCTGAGGGTTGAATTGGCCTATAGGAAGTGCACCGGGTAAGGCTTCAGTTTCGTGTTCGTTCCCGAAGCCGTTGATGTAAGATATTTCAGGTAAGATACTCATATTACTACCAAAATAAGTTAATTGAAGTCTTTTTTACTCATCATCACTTAATGATAAATCACTAGCGATATTTAATGCTTCGCTTAATACGCCAGTATCACCAATGTGATTACTTAACAGCAGTATTAGGCGGGCATTCAATCGTTCGCTTTGTTCTGGGTCCAAATCCCTATGGGCACTCGTTAAACTTGCATAAAATGCATCAGGGTCGGTCATGTTGGGTTGAGTGTTAAGTTTATTTTCCATCATGATTATTCCTTAATAAAATGGCCAAGAGCGCATTGTAAAGCTGTTTTTACGGCTTCGTTTGTTGGGCTTTTCCAACGTGCGCATATAATTTGGTCTGGTCTGATTAAATAAGCATTTCCGGGTGACAAGTTATAACGTTCAGCAACTAAGTTTTTGTTGTCGGAAACAACGCTAAATTGCTTGTTATCAAGTAACGAAGAAAGTTCATCTGGAATAGACCCCGAATCATTAAACAGTAGTATATTAATGTTGGGTTGTAATTGTGATACTTGTGTTAAAAATTGTTGCAGCTCAGATTGTTCAGTTAAAGGTACGTTAATATTGACGAGTAACGTAAATTTCACACCTAATTGTTCTAGTAGCCAAGTAGAGTCGCCGTTAATCACTATTGGTGCATCTTTACAAACGGTGCCTGGTTGCATGTCTGAAGAGAATAAATCTTGAGTGTCGGTATTAAGTGGTGAGTCTGCATAACTGCAAGGAACCGATAATCGCCCACTGTTTACTAGCCTGCGGGCAAAGTTATGGTTTTTTGCTAAACGCAATGCTTCGTCTCTGAAGACATGACTAATTTTGCTTTTAGGGGTGATGAAGTCGGTGGCACGGGTGGAATTTAGAATGTTTTCTTCCGCACCGTGTTGGCGTTCGTCATTGTATGTAGATATCAATGAAAGAGGAGCATTGCCTTGCATGACATTGGCAATTTTCCAAACTAAATTTTCAACTGATTGCACGCCGCCGTTCGCACCTCTAGCACCAAATGGTGATACTTGATGGGCAGAATCACCAATAAAATAGACGCGATTTAGGATGTAATCGTCCATTTTACGGCATTGGAATGTATAAACACTTGCCCATTCTAATTCGAAGTTTTTGTCTTTTCCTAACATGGCTTCAAGGCGAGGGCGGATGTTTTCTTCTTTCTTTTCTTCTTCTGGATCGGCATCCCAACCTAACTGTAAATCGATGCGCCAGATGTCGTCTGCTTGCCTGTGCAATAGTGCAGATTGATTAGGGTGAAATGGCGGATCAAACCAGAACCAACGCTCGCTGGGAAAGTCGGATGTCATATGCACGTCTGCAATTAGAAAACGGTCTTGAAATACTTGTCCTTTGCTTTCTAGCCCTAATTGGGCCCGGATAGGACTGTTTGCACCATCGGCAACTAATAGATGGTCACAGGTTAATGAGTAAGTACCGTCTTGGGTTTCAACGTCTATTTGGGTCATGTTAGGTTGCGCGTCAACATTCGTCACTTTATGCAACCAACGTAAGTCGATGCTATCGAACTGCTCGCAATTATCTACCATGTACTCTTCAACATAGTATTGCTGCAAATTAATAAATGCAGGGTGCTTATGATCTTCTTCAGGTAAAAGATCGAAGTTGTAAACTAAATCATCTTTAAAGAATACTTTTCCATGCTTCCAAGTAATACCTTTATCCACAATTCGTTCGGCACAGCCATAACGGTCGAGGATTTCTAGGGTGCGCTTTGAAAAGCAGATCGCCCGAGAGCCAATACTAACAGTGTTGTTGTCGTCTAAAACAACGCAAGATATACCGTGGGTTGCGAAATCCAGAGCCGCTGCAAGGCCACAAGGCCCAGCACCTACTATAATCACTGGATGATGAGTTGGTTCTTGCTTGTCTTGATCTGAGCTGTGCCGGTAATCATAGGTCGGATTAACGTGGGGTTGGTGCATAAGTGCTAACCTGTATTAGTAAGATATATAAATTAAATCTTAGTCGTTGCCGTGTATTGTTAAAAATTAATACCATAAATATAGTTGCATTTGCAACTATATATTAATGTGCGACACCGATTATTTTCGATTTTAATGCCTTGAAATAGCTTTTAGGGTGAATTTTTGCCGTTGTTTATATTCTCTCTTGAGAGTATATTGTTTGCTATTCTTGGTAAGAAGTAACAACAGGATTCGATTATGGCTAAGAAACCATTTGCGTCATCAGCAGATTTAGGTGTGAAGAAAGAAACGTTGGAAGTCCTTGGTGACGGTATTTATGCCTTAACCGCAGAAGGTGATCCGAATATTGGTGCTGTTGAGGGTGAAGACTTTGTCGTCGCTTTTGAAGCACGCGCAACACCTAAAGCCGCAAGAGATTGGTTAGAGATTCTCCGTCAACATACTGACAAGCCAGTTAAATACTTGGTGTTGTCTCATTATCATGCTGTTCGAGTGTTGGGCGCATCAGCTTATAATGCCGAATCCATCATTGCTCACGAAAATACTCGTTTATTAATTGAAGAACGCGGTGAACAAGATTGGGCAAGTGAATTTGGGCGTATGCCTCGCTTGTTCCGTGAACCAGACGAGATCCCTGGATTAACCCATCCAGACATCGTTTTTAATGACAAATTGGTTATTCCTTTAGGGGGTGACCGAGGCGACTTAGTTCTTGAGTATTGTGGCAGAGGTCACACCGCAGGCGATATTTGTGCTTGGGTTCCAAAACAAAAAGTCTTGTTTGCAGGTGATTTGGTAGAAGCTGCCGCAGCGTTGTATACCGGTGATGCATTCCATTTCGATTGGTCTAAAGGCACATTGGACAAAGTTAAAGCTTATCAAGCTGAAATATTAGTGGGTGGACGTGGTGCGGTTGCACGGGGCAGAGACGAGGTTGATGCTGCTATCGAGCAAACTCGTGGTTTCTTGCAAGGCATGATCGACAAAGTCGGTGAAGTTCATCGTCGTGGTGGCACGTTAAAAGAAGCGTTTGAAGCGACCCACGAACACCTTGATCCAAAATTTGGTATGTGGCCAATCTTTGAGCACTGCTTGCCATTTGATGTACAGCGTTTATGGGACGAATTTGATGGCGTAGATTGGCCTCGAATTTGGACCGCTGAAATAGATCAACAAGTGTGGGATAAGCTGCAAGATTAGTCTCCCGTCTTATATGGCTCTCATGTATGATGAGGGCCATTTCTAAATGATTATTCCTAAAAGAAACTGAGCTGCATTAGGAGTGAGTTTTGGTCGATCTTGATAAATCCCTTGTTCTAAACAATTTTATTGCTTATCGCATGGCGAACTTCGCAAAACAAATAAGCGATTCGTGTTCCAATATTTATGAAAAGGAATTTGGACTGACGGTTCCCGAATGGCGAATTTTGGCAAGACTGGCTGAAAATGCCCATATGAATGCTAGAGATTTGGGCGACATTGCTTTTATGGACAAGTCCAAAGTATCCCGAGCCGTTAAGCAAATGGATGAAAAAGGCTTGTTGGAAAAAGAGAAAGATCCAAAAGACAATCGAGCCACCTACCTATCGTTATCCCCGGAAGGCAAAAAGCTATACAGCCAAATTGTCCCCAAAGCCCTTGATTGGGAAAACACCGTTATCAACACCCTTAGCGCCGCAGAATACCGAGATTTTGTCGGTACATTAGAAAAGTTGGAAAAGCAGCTTGAGACGATGGATCTGTGTTCTTCAAACGCAGAGTAATGGCTGTTTCTTATTTCCTAAAATTTTGTCTCGGAATTTAAAAGTCAACTTAAAGGCTCTTCATTCATCTGTCAGAATTTGCCACAGTCTCCCCAAGCGTCCGTTACCATCTGCGAAAGGGTGAATAAACTCAAACTCATAATGAAATACACTACTGGTGAGCCTGCATTTTTTAATACATCGGACATCATTAAACCATGAGCAGTTAATAAGTCGTCCATAGTGGCTGGATTTAAATTGGGTAATGCCTCACATTGCAGCTTGCGCACTGCCAAGTCCTATGTATAATGCGCAGCAGATTCAGGGCAGGCAAGCTTGCTGAGAATAAAAGAACAAGCGCGGGATGGAGCAGTCTGGTAGCTCGTCGGGCTCATAACCCGAAGGTCGGTGGTTCAAATCCGCCTCCCGCAACCAATTTAAAGTCGATTGATAAAGTCTTCAACGACGACTAAATTAAAAGGAAGAGATAAAAGGATTTTGAGACGATATTTGTCTAAGCAAAAGCCCCGCTAGTACGGGGCTTTTTGTTATTCTGAATTTGCGCTAGCTGTCGCTATTTAGCGGGCAGATGCAAAACAGAAAGTAGAAATTGGTTTTTACATATGGGCTTAATGCCCTTTTTTTATTTTTGGAGCTTGGCTTTGTCGAAATTTGATGAAAAGCTGACAGAAATGTTAACCCCTCCTATAGAGGCGTTGGGTTTTGAGTTGCCAGGAATTGAATTTATTAGGGCTGGTAAACATTCTACATTATGCATCTATATTGATGGCCCTGATGGAGTGACAGCCGATAGCTGTGCGATGTAAGTCATCAAGTAAGTGCAGTTAGAAGAACCTATCAACACAGAATATACCCTTGAGGTTTTATCTCTGGGGTTAGTTCGACCTTTATTTAAAGAACCACATTACCTGGGTATTGTGGGGCAGGAAGCGGCGATGCGACTGCGGGTTCCTGTGGACAATTGCGAGAAGTGCACCCCGTACTTCATCCAATTCACTAGTACTACCCATAACAGGCTTGCCTTCCAGAATAGCCAAGATCTGTTCTTCCGTTTTGTTTGCGGCACTGAGGCATTAATCGTACTGGCATTAAGCTGCCTAACCTGATCTCTGCGATTAAATTGAACATATTTGAGGTGATGGCAAAGGGAGCGTGTAACTCACCAACTGGCCTTCATAGGCTTAACCTACTGAAAAATCTTATTTACAACTTCTTACGATCGGTATACAGGAAAGAGGGCTTATTTTCAGGCGGATACTTATCCATAGGAAGTAGCTGACCACTGTAGTCTAATTCCCTTATTTAAAAGCATCTTCCAAAGAAATGGTTTTGGATTTTTCTGATAGTTTTAGTAATTTAAGTAGCGCCAGTGATTCTTGCTTGTATTCGTAGTCTGAGGCGTTTTGAACGGCATAGGCGGCTTTGTCATTTTTGGTAATAAGTAATTCTTCATCTAGATTGAGATTATTAGCATGCTCTTTCAGGTAGGTAATGGTTTCAGCGCGCATAAATATCTTTTTAACTGTATCGATAGAAAAAAGTCTCTTGAAATATTGCCAGTGGACCTGATACTAGTCATTTATCTCACGTCTGTATAGTTGTAAAGTACACCGATATAGTTGTTAAATCAGCGGATTAAAGCGCGTACGTTTAGCTGTGGGGTTACATTTCAAATTTAAGGTATATTGACAACTATTTGTCTGATGTGTCTTTTTTGGAAGATATTTAGTTGTTTGTATATATCGACCCACGCGGAGTACACTCGGTTATGTAGAAAGTATGCAAAGGAGAAGCGTTAATGAAATTTGAAGCAATTAAGTCTAAAGCCAATGCTTTGTTTAACGAGGCGGCTTTTTTACCGCGCATCAACAACAAGATTGAATATTCTAGCGCAATGGAATTTATGGAGTTGTTACTCGAAGATTACGATGCCAATGAACCATTAATTGATATGCTCGCAATGGCTATTGAAAAGTGGGAATGTCAGGCTCCCGAGTTTGCTGAGTTTAATCAACGAATTGAGAGTATGGATGGCGGAGTAGCTGTATTAAAAACGCTAATGGAACAACATCAATTAAAAGCGGAAGACTTAAAAAATGAACTTGGCAGTAAGAGCCTGGTTTCAATGATTTTAAATGGTTCTCGTAAGTTAACGATAAAGCATATTGAGGCACTTTCTCGTCGCTTTAATATTTCCCCAGCATTGTTTTTTTAGAATTAAGTCCTTGTTACCTATGTAACCCACTCATACACTACGCAGGTGGATTCTCGTGGTCACGGGTACGACTGCGAGGAAACGTTTTAGGGTAACAAGTTCTTGAATTAACACGCCCTAATAAAAGCGGTTAAGTGTTTGACCACTTTATCAATATCGATGGTGTAGGCAAAAGAGTATGGTGTCCATTTTTATTCGACCAGTGCGCAATCAGGCGCAAGTAACCATCACGACACTTACATTGTCTTTGGAACCTTCGGATAATGCCTTTTGTAATAAGCTTTTTGCTATATCCTCCTGACTTTTTGGCTGCTGTAGGCACTGTATAATCATTTTATCAGATACGTAATCGGATACTCCGTCACTGCAAAGCAGCAAGATTTGATTTGGACTCCATTTCACTACACGGGCATCTACCTGAATATCGTTGTTTTGGGTAAGCCCAAGACTTCGGGTGATGACATTACGACGAGGGTGCAGCATGGCCTCTTCTGGTGTGATTTCCCCGTTTCTGAGGAGTTCATTTACTAATGAATGGTCTTCGGTTAACAACTCAATAGTTTGTGATTTCAAGTCTACCAAATAGGCTCGGCTGTCTCCCACCCAGGCAATATGGCATTCAAGGTTTGAGCAAACGGCTGCAACGATGGTCGTACCGGTAGGTGGTAACTCTGCGTGTTTCAGGTTGTATTGTTTGAGTACAACGTGAGCCTGCTTAATGGCGCTAATCAAATCTATTTGTGTAAAAAAAGACTGCTGAACCAGATCCACGGCCATCTTGCTGGCTAGGTCACTATTACCCGTTATTCCCACTCCATCGGCTACGATAAATAGATTATCTTTGCCAAATACTGAATCGGCATTTGTGTGGCGCAGGCCTCGTTCGGTTAAGGTCGTAAAAGCCAGTGGTTTGGTAAGTCGTTTACTATTCATGGCTTCCAGCCCTAGTTTGAAATGTGTTGCCAATCATACTTCTGATAGGGCAAATAAAACACCGACTTTATAGTGTTTGTAATAAAATGAAATATTTTTCGGTGCTCAGATCCTTGGAATTAATTTTGTCAACAGAAGTGGCATACATTTTAATATTAAGGAGTCAAATATGAGTTATGATATTTCTAGAGAAGATGTTCTAAATGCCTTGAATAAAGGTTCTGCATCAAACGATCGAGATACTCTGGGTGCTGTAACGGTTACCTGTGATCAATGCCGTTCACTTCTATCAGCAGTGCTAAGTCGTGCAATTACAGGAGCAATTGCTGCATATATGTTAAGTGGTTTTCCTGCGCCCTTTATTTTAATGCTTTCAAATATTTTAAACTTGACTGCTGATACTGTTCGAGAGCAAATCGAAGCAGTCGATAAAACGGAGGAAGCTATTTTAACTTGGATGTGTCAAAAGTTAGGACCATGTCAGTAATTTGTGTGGTTAATCACTTAATGACTTAAGGGGATTTTGCTTCTCACTTTAATTTTTGTCTCTCTGAATCGCATTTTCTTGAATTCTTGGTTACTGGTAGTGTCCTTAAAGGAAACTATCGGTAACTAATTTTTTCTGATAAACCGACTAAAAGCTTTCCCAAAACAAATGCCTAAGCAATCATCCCTTGATAATCATGCAAATGGCTCTCTATCATATCGCTTTCCCTGATTAAGAAAAACATTCCCTTATCTACGTGCCATAAGTTAAGTTTTATAAAGCTTATTTAGGACACCTTCATTATATTTTGCAGTCAAACTTGCATTTTTTTATCAAGAGAATATAACTATCACTCTTTGAGAATGAGTACTAATTTAGGCGTGATTGTTTTATGACCTTTGATGTCAGTATTACCTGTCCCAAATGTTTTTTTGAAAATTCTCCTGAAACATCCCCAGAAAGCTCCCCTGAAATCCATCAATGTGAATTTTGTGGCTGGCAATTACAGGATGAAGAGACTCATCCTACTGAAGTCACCGAACTCAACGATATACCCAGTGGAGAGCAAGTTACTCAAAGAACGTCTCATAGTCAGGCTGGTGTGCCAGATTTGCAATGGCAATCTGAAGGGATGCATTCTTTCAATTTGACGGGAGATTTAGCCCATTTTGAGGTGCAGGAAATTATTGGAAGAGGCGGCATGGGGACTGTGTATCGTGCCACAGACCAAACCCTTGAGCGGGATGTGGCTATCAAGGTTCTGCGACAAAATAAAGGGCTAGATCAGGCAGGAAAAGATTTCTTGCTGAAAGAAGCTCGCACCATCTGTAAGTTGAACCACCCAAACATAGTGAAAGTATTCGACGTTGCCCGTAGTCGAAATAGCAACTTTATCATTATGGAGTGGATCGAAGGCGAAAGTTTGGACAAGCTGATACCTGCTGATGGTTTGGACTTAAAAACCGCTTTAAGCTACGCCCGTCAGGTTGTTAATGGGCTTATCAGTGCCCATCAAAGTCAGGTTATTCACAGCGATATTAAACCTCAAAACATTATGCTTACCCGCGATGGGGATATAAAAATTCTGGACTTTGGCATTGCCGGGCTGCTTCAAAAGCCAGTGGATTACACCGCCAATGAATTAAAAGCAGAGGGTAAAAGCAGAGGCTTCAATGGCACGCCGGGTTATGTATCACCTGAGCAGGCGCTGGGCAACAAGCTGTTGGATCAGCGCTCGGATATTTTTGCGTTTGGCATTTTGTTTTATCAGCTGTTAACGGGGAAATCTCCTTTTGAAGGTAAAAATGCGAAAGAGAAAAACGCAGCGGTTATTACGGGGGAATATCGTCCATTACCCAGCCATATTCCTTTGGATGTGCAGGCGATTGTCTATCAATGTTTAAAGCATGCGTCTTTGCAACGCTATCAAAGCACGGCTGAGCTGACGCAAGATATTCAGCGTTATCTTGAAGGCGAACCCGTTTCTGTCATCACGGATAAAAGTTATTGGTTGAAAAAGAAAACGTTGAAACATAAATGGCCGGTATTGTTCTTGTTAGTCGTATCGTTGGGAGGCGCAGGCCATTTTGTTTGGCAGCAAGTCCAAAAGGCAGAGCAGACCGAGCGGGAAGGATTGCTTACTCAATTTACGAGTCGGGTAGAAACCTTAGAAGCTAGAGTGCAAATGAGCAAAATGGCACCTATTCATGACAAAAGCGCTGAAACTGAGCTGTGGCAAAGTGAAATCGAAAGCCTGAAAAATGAAATTTCACTGCTTGGAGAGGTTGCAATCGGCCCGGGCAATAACGCGATAGGGCGCATGTACTATGCTTTGCAAGAGTATGATAATGCTTTGGCGCATCTACAAACAGCCTGGAACAGTGGCTTTACTGATTCTATGGTGGCTTACAATTTAGCCCTCACTCATGGTGGTATTTATCAGCGGCAAAAAGCCATTATTGCTAATCTTGGTAGTCGTTCGGCTCGCAAAGACAGAATGGCCGTTTTAGATACACTACATAAACAACCTGCCATTAATTATTTAACTCAAGGGATGCATAGGTCTCCCTATCGGTCCTATGCAAAGGCGTTGATGGAATATTATCAGGGAAACTTTGATGAGGCGCTTAATACTTTAAATTCTTCAAGTAGTTTACCCGTTTGGTTTTATGAACATCATGTATTAGCGGGAGACATTCATCTGGCTAAAGCAGAGGCGGCAGGTGGTGCCCATGGCGATGAGCAAGTAGAAAATAATGCGCAATTGGCTCTTCGTTATTATAAAAAAGCGGCTGAATTAGGTCGTTCCGATCTGCAATTACAACTTAAACCTATGGCGGTATATTTTCGGTTATTAACCGATGCCCTGTATAGCGACCAGCAAGATTTTAAACAAATCCACAGTGCAGCAATGTCGTATGTGGATAACGCCTTGTTGATAGCACCTAATGATCATTTGCCTTACTTTATTAAAGGTCAGTTGCTGTCGAAATTAAGTGATTATCAGGATCAGTTTTCAGGTGACCCGCTTGAGTCTCTAGATAACGCCATCAATCAGTTGCAAATAGCGCGAAACTTTTCTGCCCAAAATACTGATGTGTTGTTCACCTTAAGCTTGGCGAATTATCAACGAGTTAAACTGTTGGTAGACAGAGAAATGCCAATGGAAACTTATCTCGATCAGGCAGTAACGTCATTCGAAAACATACCAAAGCAAAGCCGTGATTATTTTTATTTTAATACCTATGGTGGGTTATTGACGAACATTGCTGTGGAAAAGGCTAAAGGAACGGTAGGAACACAGCTCAAAGGTTCTGTTTTTTTGGAAAATGCAGCAAACAGCCTGAGAGAGCCAGGTGAGCGTGTAACTAATGACTTTAATGACTACTTCCAGCGTGCGATTACCAGTTATCAAAACGCCATACTTCGAAAGCCCGAACGTATTGGTGCCAAGATTAATCAAGCCTCTGCCTATCTGGAATGGTCTTCGTATACTGATTTAGCGCTAGCACATGAAAAGCTTCAATTAGCGATTAAGAGTTATGAAGCTGCACTTGCGCTAAATCCAAATCACTTTGTCGTGAATTATTATTTGGGGGCTGCTCATCGTTGGATGGCGAAGCTAAATAATCATTTATTTCAGCCAAATATTGGCAATATAGAACAAGCCGAAAGGTATTTGAAAGTGGCGGAAAAAGAGCAGCCAGAGCATCCATTTTTACATGGCGAGAAAGCTTTGTTGTTATTGGATTTGGCTATTTATGCCTGGCAAAAAGGGGAACCTCATCAATCTTACTTGGCGCAAAGTAAAGCGATATTAAATTCGTCATTAGAGGATAATTCAGACAATCGGGTTTTGATTGATAATCTGGTGCTTGTGTATCAAGTTGAGCATCAACTTGGATATTTTTCTGGCGTTAAAGTTGACGTTAAGTCTGACACTAAGAGCAAAGAACGATTAGAAAAAGCCCTGAGTATTAGTAAAACACGAGTAGGTTATGGCAATCAGGAATATATCTTGATGCAATTGCTAAATAATAATTGGCAAGGTATCAAACAAGAGGACGTGAACAATTTGCCTATTAATGCTGGGGCACTGATAGCCAGAGCTGAGTGGTATTCGCAGGCGGGAAACTACCAGCAGGCGGCGCACATATTTGGGTTAGTTAAGCAATACTATCCCTCGTTATTATGGCGTTACAAATTGCAGCATTTGAAGCGTTGGGAAAGTTCAACTGAATCTGATGATGAGCTAAAAGCGACATTAAGGTTGCAGATACAGGCGTTGAAAGCTTTGATAGCAAAACATTATCCGGCGATCTATTCTACACGGTAGAAGCTTCAGAATTCCCTCATGTCAGGAGCGGGGAGGCTGAATGGTTTTGAATTCAACCTCTTGAGATTTTTTAATCATTTACGTGGATTTTGCCGGTTCCGCCACCCAGACCACCGCTATGATGGGTAATTGTAAAGCTATAATCTCCGGATGCATTTGGACTTATTGGTAAAAATTCCGAAAGTTTATTATCTTCTAGGGTGATCGAAGTTATATTCTCAACCAAACCATTGGGTAACCCAATGGAAATACTACCTCCGCTTTTATTATGAAAGTGAAAATTTTTGTTAATATTAATGTTCAAAGGGTCGGGCGTTGTACTGTCCTTATGGATAGTAATACCTGTAGAAGTATCCATTTTTATTTCCTCAATTTGTGCCTCAACTTTATGTTGGGTCAGGTGTGTTGTTATCAACTGAGTTAAAGGTTAACAAATACAGAAATTAAAAATATTACAACTTATAGCATTTGAGTTAGGGCTTTTGTAAAAATGCATCATGCAGAAGGTTTTTTAGGCAGGCCGAGCTAAGAGTAAAATCACGCAAATGAGAACAAATAATCTAGCGCAGTGCTTCTCGATAAATATTATTCAAAAACGCTGCAAGTATATCCCTATAAGCTCAAAACTTTTCATCTCTGAAAAGGATGTTTTGGCTAATATTTATCGAAAACGCTCTTATTGGAGCCTGATTGACCAACTTATAAGCATCCATGCTCTTCACCTGCGTTTTCTATCGTAATTACTACCCCAAACATGTGATATTTTTTGCAAATCAGATCTGCTCGCTGTTTAATAAACTAAAAAGCCAATTCGCCCTAATGAGTAAAAATTATATAGAGGTAAATCTTTACTATGGCCAAAGTGCTTCGATTGGAAAGCAAGGAACCTGTGCTACTTCGCACAACACATGTTTTTGGTCGCTCCACCAATGCAACAAATACAAATATTGATCAAGCCAACGTATCACGGATACACGCCAGTATTGTCTGGCAGGAATTCGAGTGGGTTTTGCAGGACAAAAGTACCAACGGCACTTTTGTAAATGGTACTAGGGTTAAAAAAGACGAAAAGGTTTCGTTGCGAGTTCTAGATATTATTCAGTTTGGTTCCTTGCGTTCGGAACAGTGGCAATTGGTGTCGGATGATTCACCCGTTTCCATGTTAGTTCCAAACGACAATTGTTTACCGGAAGTAGAATTGGTAGATGTTTTAGCATTACCAGACGAAAATGCGCCGGAGTTTACTTTTTATCAGGATGAGCAACACAACTGGTTATGTGAAACCCCCCAAGATACGCATATCTTGCAGGATGGCGAAGTGCTGAATATTGCCGACAAAAGCTGGACGTTTATCAGTAATGTTTCCGACGAGGAAACACATTTCGACGATTATGCTGATACCGATGCGGCCATTTCCCTGACGTTTAAGGTTAGCCAAAACGAAGAGCATACCTCTTTGATGCTCAACTATGGGGAGCATCAGTTCGATTTGGGCAATAAAGCTCAGCACTACTTACTGTTGCTTTTGGCAAGGCATTGGCTAGCTGAAAAAGCACAAGGTACTCCGGAAATGGACTGTGGGTGGTTAGACAAAACAGTGCTTTGTAGAGAGCTGAGAACACAAGAACAGTACATGAATATTCAAATCTACCGCCATCGCAAACAGCTTTCTGCCATGTTACCGACAGGACTGATACTGCCACCTACAATTGAGCGTCGTTACAGAGAGGTGCGATTAAACTGCCAGGCAATAGAGATTCAAGGCGGTAATCCGTTTGCGTAAGTTTACTAACCTCAGTTCGGGATAAGTAATACCTTCCAGCACAGCTAAATACGCGGCTCTCATCGTTATGTTTGTTCTAAAGAGCCCCGATATTCATTCACAAACAAGCCTTGATAGTCGCGTATTTTTCAGCACTGGACCGAAAACAACCTACATTTGTTATTTAACTCTTTGTTTTGAAAGAAATATGCAATTACCTATCAATATAAAACGATATCGCTTATCCCGAGCTGAGGTTAACTATTCAGCTCGTTGTCTTCTTTATTTAGAAGAGCGCCCGATTTCTATGTTCGAAGTGCTCTAGTAATACTCATGCATTGTGCGCTTCTGCCTTGAATTCGAATGATATGGCTTAGAACTGAACAATTACGATAATGCGCTGAATAGTTCCCCCTCAAAATAATTAAAATCTCTTATAAAACCGGACCGCGTACTGTTTAACGTTTAATGATTGGCTTTGCGATCCGGTTTCGACATTTAAGGGATTATGCGGCAGCAGTTGAAATTAGATTTCCACTTTTTATGGAGAGTTCCCCATCTTGAAAGGTACGTTCGGCGTGTTATGCCCTTATATTTCAAGCTTTGGATATCGACTTTATTTTAAATCCGCTCCACTTTTTCGGGCTGACGGAGATAATGTAATCAATAAACAGAGTGTAAATGATTCCGAAAATGGTAGGTCTGAAAAATCTGAGAACTCTATGGTTTAAACCCATGTGAGCCTTTCAGCATATAGCCCGTTAATGTTTATTGTTGCTTGGGTTCAGGAGGAAATTTTTGCTTTTGATGCAAGACGCGCATGATATGTATGTGGTTACCTTCTATCCAGTAGGAAACAATCATGGATATTTCAGGGGTAATCAATAGTCGGCTATTTATGTTTTCTCTTTGCATGCCCATGAGAGGTTGTGTCTGCAGGTTTTCCACTTTGGCTTCGATGAGTTCGTCGGTTTTTTCGGCGACGTTTGGATTGAATTCATAGAGGTATTCGAATATTTTTTCTCGGTCGTTGAGAGATCCTTCTTCCCAATAAATCATGCTTCGTCCTCTATTTGTGATCCCGTTATTTTTTTCTATTTCGAATTTGGGTTTTTCGTTCGGCCATACTTGCTTTGGCTTGTTCATGGGACACAAATTCTGCTTCACCAGAATCCATTTTGTCAAAGGCTTGGTTTACTTGTTCTGTTAGCCATTGGTCGTGGGTATTCTTTTTTCTTTGTTCGGTGGCAAGTTGTTCGGTGAGTTCTCGACATGCATCGCTTAATGTCCGTCCTTGGCTTTCAGCCATTAGCTGCGCAAGGCGTTTGGTTTCTTCTTCGACTCGAAATTGAATTCTGGTGTCCATAATTGATTTCTATCGTTGATGATGAATTTTATGTGTGTACAAATGTTAGCACAGGTTTGGGATGCATACAGAGTTTTGGTTCAGCATGCATGACTCGTGGGGCGAGTCATGCATTTCCTTCAGCTGAATTCGACCAGCAGAATTTAATTGCTCTAATAAAAGCTTTTTCCTTCTTTTGCCATTTCAACCAACAAGTCAGCCGGTTTCCACCAATCTTTGCCAGATTCTTGATAGAAGCGGTTTAAGTGTTCGACCACCTTATCAATCCCCATGGTGTGGGCAAAGAACATGGGGCCGCCACGATAGCGAGGGAAGCCGTAGCCGTTGAGCCATATTACGTCGATGTCGCTGGCTTTTGAGGCGATGTTTTCTTCCAGTATTCTGGCACCTTCGTTAACTAACGCTAGGACTAAGCGGTTCTGAATTTCTTCTTCACTGATGTCTCGGCGAGACATGCCTTGTGCTTTTGCTTCTTCTGCAAATATAGCGACAACACTGTCGTCAGAGTGGCGTTTGCCTGCTTCATCATAGTGATAGAAACCAGCTTGGGTTTTTTGGCCTAGTCTGCCACTTTCCACCATTATGTTTGCGGCCCGGAAGTAAAGGGGGTCGTCGGGTAAGTTGAGGTTTTCTTGTCGCGCTTTGTAGGCGATGTCAATGCCCGACATATCGTTAACGGCTAATGGTCCCATTGCCATGCCCCAGTTTGTCATGGCGGTGTCGATTTGTGCTGGAGATGCGCCTTCAATTAGTAGCATATTCGCTTCACGCCCATATGCCGCGTACATACGATTACCAACAAATCCATAGCACATGCCGACTAAGGCGGATATTTTGCCGATGCGTTTGCCAATGTTCATGGCGGCGGCAATAACGCTGTCTGATGTTTTGGCCCCTTTAACCACTTCCAATAATTTCATAATATTGGCTGGACTAAAAAAGTGCATGCCAATGACGTTTTCAGGGCGGGAGGTCATGGCGGCAATGGCATCAATGTCTAAATAGGAAGTATTGGATGCCAAGATGACATTTGGTTTGCAAATGGCGTCTAATTTGGAAAAGATGTCTTTTTTTACATCCATGCTTTCGAAAGCGGCTTCGACAACTAAATCAACATTGGCTAAATTTTCATATTCACATGTGCCCAATATATTGTTTAAACAGGCATGTTTTTGCTCTTGGCTGATGCGTTTTTTATCAACCATTTGTTGGTATCGATCACGCAAGGCGTTAAGTCCAAACTCTAATCTTTCTGGGCTGGCTTCGAGCAATGTCACATTAATGCCAACATTTGCAAAACACATGGCAATACCACTGCCCATCGTGCCTGCGCCAATAACAGCGACAGATTGTATGTTTAATGTTGCGTTATCGGATTTTGCGGAAAATTTGGCAGCAGCTTTTTCAGCGAAGAACGCATGGCGTAGTGCGGCGGATTGAGTTGAGTTGCGGCATTTTATGAACAATTCTCGCTCTTTTTGCATACCTGCTTCAAAATCCAAATGATAAGCATTGCTGATGGATTCGATTGCGCGTTGTGGGGCTTGTTGGCCTCGGGCGCGTTTCGCGAGCTTTTTACTATATTGTTCTAATAAATCATCTACATCATTAACTTGTGGGACACCGCGCTGTGGAACCGATACCACGGGAGTGTTTGATTCAACAACTTCCTGAGCAAATGTGACCGCTGTTGCTACTTCGTCTGTTTCCACAATAAGAGTACAAAGCCCTGAGTCTTGTAGCTGCTCTACCGTGCGCGGTTTACCCGATGTAATCATATCCAAGGCGGTTTCTACGCCGGTTACGCGAGGGAGCATTTGAGTGCCACCTGCGCCGGGGATTAAGCCTAGATTGACTTCGGGAAGTCCTACTTTTGTTGCTTTTCTGGCAATGCGGAAATGGCAGGCGAGGGCGGTTTCAAATCCTCCCCCTAAAACGGTGCCAAAAATAGCCGCAATGACAGGTTTAGCACTGTTATAAATGCAGCTTAGAACATCTGGAAGATGGGGTTCTAATGGTGGCTTACCAAATTCCCCTATGTCGGCTCCAGCGATAAAGGTTCTTCCTGCACAAGCCAAAACAATAGCTTGAACATTGGGGTTTTTATTGGCGGTTTGAATGCCGCCCATTATGCCTAGTCTTACTGCCTGTGAAAGTGCATTTACGGGCGCATTGTCTATTCTGAGAATGGCAATATTAGATTGAATTTCAATAGTTACCGGGGATGTTGCCATGCTGGTCGATCCTAATTATTTAAACAAAACGGGTATTGGATTTACTCAGTTTGTTAGATATTAAAGAATGCGACCAGTTAATAGGTTTGGCATCTTTAGCTTTCTAACCCTCCAAACCGAGTATAGAATTTGGAATTTGCTGAAGGTAACAAGCCTTGAGCATTAAATAAGTCTTTTTCAATATAGTTTAGCGAGCGCATTGCTAAACCTTTGTATAAACGTTTGGCTAAATCTAGCGCTTCATATCCTACCCAACCATTGGGTAAAAGCTCGTCAGGAAGATCGGGGTCTCGCAATTGAATTCTTCGATAATCGTGAATTAACGCCGATCGAAATATAAAGCATTCTTCGTCGGTTAATGCCTCAATGTCTGCTTTGACTTGCAAACTACGGTAAAAATCGAGGAACTGCTGGTAAAACTCTGCAAGCTCTTCCACTCCCCATTTTACATTTACTAACCCTCGAATAACTTCCTGGGAATAAGGGTCACCAGTGGATGCCGAGAATACCGCAACGTCTTGGGTAAGCTGTTGCTCTATCAGGGTTTCATCCAGTGAACGGCGATCTGATGAAGGATGCGCATACAGATTTGTTGTGAGCATATTAAAGCCTTGCCAAGTAAGGCTTTTTTTCAACTCTTCTCGTTTGTTTTCAGATACTGAATTAGTTAATACAAATAACCATTTGTTATCCCATTCAGGTGGTTCTGATGCATATATTCTTCGTGCCGCTCTTTCATATTGCGCTTTCGCATATTCGGTAAAACAGTAATAGCTTTTTCTGCCAATTTTTTTGACATCTAACCAACCGTTTTGTACTAATCGAAATGCAGAGGTTCTAACTGAACGATCATTAAAGCCTAACGGCTCCATGCAGTTAATTAAACTTCCCAGCCATATCCAATTACCATGCTGTGAAACAACGTCACCAAAAATGGTGACGGTCATGGATGTACAACTAACGTTATTTTCTTTTATGTGAGTTGCCAGCGCGTGAATTATTTTTTTATTTGCCAACACTTGTTGCTTATCCTGCTTTTTATCGAGAATAGACATTGTACAAGAATTCACGGTAGAAACTCGACTCTCTATTTAACGTTGGTCAAAATCAACAACAACTTCATCTGAAATTGGATGAGCTTGGCAAGTTAAAATGTATCCTGCGTCAATTTCATGCTGTTCCAAGCCATGAGTAATATCCATATCGACCTGACCCTTTACTAATTTGGCTTTGCAAGTTGAGCAAACACCGCCTTTGCAGGAATAGGGCAGTTCCATGCCGTTGTCCATACCGGCGTCTAATATGTTTTCGCCTACTGCTGCTAAATCAAAGCCAATGGTTCTGCCGTCTGAGGTTAAAGTAATACGGCTGGTTTTATCTTCACCGTAGTTTTTAACCCGTTGTTTAGCTTTGGCCAATGATTGTTGGGCGTCTTCACTGGAGCTACTGAAAAGTTCGTAATGGATTTGGTCATCATTTAAACCTTCCATTCTGAAGCCTCTGGAAACTTCAGACATCATAGACTCAGGACCGCAAATAAAAACATCATCAGTATTTCGAATGCTGATCATTTTTTGCTTTTGAAGTTGAAAACCCTTTTTATTGTTAATTCGGCCAAGTAATAAATCACTACCCTGATCTTCTTTGCTCATTATGTTTATCCATTTAAACCTGTTCATGAATTGGTTTTTCATGAAACTCAGTTCTTCTTTAAACATAATGGATGAAGTTTGACTATTGCCGTAAATAAGACTGACCTTACTCTCAGGCTCTTTATCAAGAATAGATTTAGCAATAGAGATTATGGGGGTAATACCACTTCCTACTGCTATTAACATGTAGTTTTTATTGTTTTCAGGGGATAATTCTGTGAAAAATTCACCTTGAGGAGGCATCACATTAACGGTGTCGCCGGCCTTAAAATTATCACCGGCATAGTTCGAGAACTTTCCGCCATTTACACGTTTAATTGCGACTCGCAGGGAGTTATCGTTAACCCCTGAACAAATTGAGTAAGCACGTCTAACCTCTTCACCATTTATATTGGCTGTAAGTGTTAGAAATTGACCCTGTTTGAAGCTGAAGGTGTTTTTCAGATCATCTGGGACGTGAAATGATACACATATAGCTGATTCCGTTTCCGGTTCAACGCTTGCAATAATAAGCGGATAAAACTGTGTATCTGACATAGTAACTCCTTGGAGATTGAACTAAATTTAAACTCGAAAGGTCAACGCGCCCTAGATGTTTTTAAAAAAATCAAATGGTTCGTGACAATCATTACACTTGAATAAGGCTTTACAAGCTGTAGAACCAAATTCGCTAACACTTTCGGTATTCTGTGAACCACAATGCGGACATTTAACATTGGCGGTTGGTGTTTGGTGTTTGATGCAACCCATTGGGGCATCTGTTGGCGGTGCAATGCCGTAACCTCGAAGTGCGATTTGGCCTTCTTCAGACATATCGTCTGTGGTCCAGGCAGGTGCAAGCACCATTTTTACATCAACTTGTGCAAAACCGTTTTGATTGAGATAAGCGGCCACGTCTTCTTTTATTTCATCCATTGCCGGACAACCTGAATAGGTTGGGGTAATGGTGACAATAATCTTGTCGCCGTTTTTCTCAATATCTCGCAGGATCCCGATATCCCATAGAGATAAAACCGGGATCTCTGGGTCTTTTACATCATCCAGCAAATTCCATATTTCTGGGTATTTCGAATTAAATCTAACCGCTTCCCTTGCGTGTCTTTCGGGCGTAACAATAGGAATTTGTTGCATGATGCTGACTCTGCTTGATTGACTAAATGGTTTTTATCAATGGAGTTTTACCACTGACAGCCGGGATGGGCGCGATGAACACTTTGCATCGTACTTAGTAAGTGACTAAGGTGCTCTGTGTGGTAGCCGGTTCGACCACCTCGTATCGTCCATTCGGTCTCTGGTACGTCAAGGGTGGCTTGTTTAAAAATGTTAGACACATCATTGAGCCAAGCATCTTTAATATCGGCCGTGTTAACGCCAATTCCCGCTTCGGATAAACGCATTTCCAATTCGTCAGGTTCGAATAGTTCAGGCGTGTAGCCCCACAATTCTGATACGGCTTTTACCATGCGGTTACGGCTTTCTTCAGTACCGTCACCGAGTCGAATGGTCCAGTCGCGACTTCTACGCAAATGGTATTCCGTTTCTTTTAGCGATTTGGCCGCAATTGCCGCTAATGTTTCGTCTTTGGATTGACATAACAAGGGCAAAAAGTGGGCGTTTAGAACATCTACAAATAGTTGCCTAACGATAGTAAAAGCAAAATCTCCACGAGGAAGCTCGTTTATAAGATAGTTCTGGTACTCACGTTCATTACGCAAGTAAGCAAAATCATCTTCAGTTTTACCTTCACCCGTTAATGTTGCAGCATAGTTATAAAACATACGTGCGCGACCAATGTAATCAAGTGAGACATTGCTTAATGCAATATCTTCTTCCAAAAATGGACCGTAGCTTGTCCATTCTGAAACACGGTGGCCTAAGGTCACCGCGTCATCACCTAATCGCAACGCGTAATCTCTGATATCTTCTTGAGTTTTAGACATAGTCATGTAGCGATTCTCTCTTACATATTGCCCACTTCTTTGGGAAGCGGGTAGTAAGTTGCCTGTCGATAGGGTTTGTCGTCTGATGGATCAAAGAACGATGCACTATCATCTTCTTGTGAGGCGCATATGTCGCTAGACTTCATGACCCAAATGCTAACGCCTTCGCTACGGCGGGTATAACAATCTCTTGCATACTCTAATGCCTGGGCATGGTCTTCAGCATGCAAAC
This sequence comes from uncultured Gammaproteobacteria bacterium, assembly GCA_942490545.1. Classification (GTDB taxonomy): domain Bacteria; phylum Pseudomonadota; class Gammaproteobacteria; order Enterobacterales; family Alteromonadaceae; genus Paraneptunicella. Next base: position 364,072 of record CALNXX010000016.1, read on the forward strand.
TACCTACATGCTTATGATCTAAACCACGCTTTGAACGAACAAATACTTCAAATAGTTCTTGGTTTCCTGTACTCATTTAACGCTCCGTTAGTCTCGTCTATGCTGCACTTTGCACTGCTGCTTTCGCGGCTTTTTTGTTTCTGTGAGCTTGCATAGCCTCACGAACCCAAGCCCCTTCTTCATGAGCTTGAACATGGTGTTGGATACGCTGTCTGTTACAGTAACCGTTACCATTAATTACATTATAGAACTCATCCCAGTCAATTTCCCCATGATCGTAATGACCACGTTCTTCATTCCATTTAATGTCTTTGTCTGGATGTTCTAGTCCAAGGTATTCAATTTGGGGCACGGTTTGATCAATAAACTTCTGTCTTAAATCGTCATTGGACTCACGCTTGATTTTCCATTTCATGCTTTTTTGTGAGTGTGCTGATTCAGAGTCATGGGGTCCGAACATCATTAATGATGGCCAATAGAAGCGATTTAACGAGTCTTGCGCCATTGCCTTTTGCTCGGGAGAGCCTTTGGCTAACGTGAGCATTATTTGATATCCCTGGCGCTGATGAAAGCTTTCTTCTTTACAGATGCGGATCATGGCACGTGAATAGGGACCATACGATGTACGTTGCAACGACACTTGGTTACAAATGGCTGCGCCATCTACTAACCATCCAATTGCGCCAATATCACCCCAGGTTTGACTTGGGTAGTTGAATATTGAGGCATATTTGGCTTTGCCAGTTTGTAATGCTTCGATCATTTCATCACGGGTTGTGCCTAATGTTTCAGTTGCACTGTATAAATACAATCCGTGACCAGCTTCGTCTTGAACTTTAGCCAGTAAAACTGCCTTTCTTCGCAAAGACGGTGCTCTGGTGATCCAGTTTCCTTCTGGTTGTTCACCTATTACTTCAGAATGAGCATGTTGTGACATCTGCCTAATAAGGTTTTTTCTGTAGGCTTCCGGCATCCAATCTTTTGGTTCAATCTTTTGCTCATTATCGATTTTTTGCTGAAATGTAATTTCATGATTTTTATCAGTCATATTCATTCTGCTCATAGCTGCTAAGAGACATTACTAAATGATACACATAAAAATGAAAAAATCAATTATACGTATCATAAATAAAGTTCATATTGTTAAAAATGTTAAGAAAATATATGTGAAATTCTATTTACATTTTTTCCAAAATGATGGCTATTCCTTGCCCGACACCAATACACATTGTGCACAACGCGTACCGGCCATTGTTCCGGTGTAATTGATATACCGCTGTGGTTATTAGCCTTGCTCCACTGGCCCCTAAAGGATGGCCTAGAGCAATTGCACCTCCGTAGGCATTAACTCTGGGATCGTTATCTGCTAATCCCAGATCTCGCAATACTGCTAATCCTTGAGAAGCAAATGCCTCGTTTAGTTCAATGACGTCCATTTGAGAAAGAGACAATCCGGTTTGGGCCAATACTTTTCTGGTGGCGGGAGCTGGTCCAAATCCCATGATGCGGGGTTCAAGTCCGGCAGTTGCCATACCGACGACTCTGGCTTTTGGTGTCAGCTGATATTTGTTAACGGCTTCTTGACTCGCTATAAGTAGGGCGCAGGCACCATCATTAACACCAGAAGCATTCCCAGCAGTAACAGACCCATTTTCCCTGAACGGCGTACCTAGTTTGCTTAGGGATTCTAAGGACGTGGCACGCAGGTGTTCATCTTGTTTGAACAGGAGTGGTTCTTGTTTACGGCGCGGTATTTCAACGGGCACAATTTCGTCGTCGAATAGCCCTTTGGCTTGAGCTTCAGCCGCTTTCATTTGGCTGTTTAGGGCAAAAAGGTCTTGATCTTCACGGCTTATTCCAAATTGTTCAGCAACGTTTTCTGCTGTTTCGGGCATGGTGTCTACCCCAAAATCAGCTTTGAATTTTTTGTTAATGAAACGCCAGCCAATAGTGGTGTCGTGTATTTCGGCACTGCGGCTATAAGCTGATTCAGCTTTACCCATTACAAAAGGGGCGCGGGACATGGATTCCACGCCACCGGCTATCGCTATGGATATTTCGTTACTTTTGATAGCCCGAGATGCGGTTCCAACAGCATCAATACCAGAACCACAAAGGCGGTTAATTGTTACCCCAGGAACATGTGTTGGCAGGCCTGCCAATAGTCCGCTCATTCTGGCAACATTGCGGTTATCTTCACCTGCTTGGTTGGCACACCCATAAAACACATCATCAATTGCTTCCCAATTAACCGATGGGTTACGTTCCATTAAGGCTTTTATTGGAACGGCTCCTAAATCATCCGCACGAACTGTGGCAAGCGTACCGCCATATTTTCCGAAAGGAGTTCTGATTGCGTCACAAATAAATGCATCTTTCATATTGTCTAGCTCACTAATTAATTTTTACTAAGTACGGATTGATTTAGTCGTGCAGAGTTGCCTTTAAACAGAGCAACTATCTTGTCATCTTGGTTGGTAATCGTGATGTGGTAAATACCGGCACGCTTGCCCTGATGCTGCATTTTTGCTGTGGCTGTCAGTCTGTCATTCACCTTGCTTGGACGCACAAAATCAATATGACACCCGGCGGCAACGGCCACTTCATTATGGGAATTACATGCAAAGGCAAACGCCGAGTCGGCTAGCGAGAACAAGATGCCGCCATGGCAGGTTTTATGACCGTTTAGCATGTGGTCTCTAACTGTCATGGTAACTACGGCAAAACCTTCGTTTATGTCTGTAATTTCCATGCCCAGAGATTGTGACGCCGTGTCGTTCTGAAACATATGTTCTGCGCATTGTCTGGCAAGTTGTGTGGCTTCTGGTGTTGGGGTACTGCTCACCATTACTCTCCTTTAAATTGCGGTGCACGTTTTGCAATGAAGGCTGCAACACCTTCTTTGTAATCGTGGGTTTTGCCTAAATCGCGCATGGCTGCTTTTTCTGCTTCTAATTGAACGTGAAGCGGATTATTCATTGAGTCATTAAGCAGTTTTTTAATTCTGGCCAAGCCTTTTGTGGGTTGAGTTGCTAAGCGTTCGGCCAAGGCGATGGCTGTTTCTTGCAAGGCATCATCTTCAACACATTGCCAAATCATGCCCCACTGTTCCGCTTTTTCGGCAGAAAGTTTGTCCCCTAATAGAGCAAGAGCTTTTGCTCTTGGTAAACCAAGCGCTCTAGGTAAACTCCATGTTCCGCCTGAATCTGGCACTAATCCAATTTTGCAAAACGCTTGAATAAAACTGGCTGAACGAGCAGCAATTACGATATCGCAAGCTAAGGCAATACTGGCACCCGCTCCGGCTGCAACACCGTTAACGGCGCAAATAACTGGCTTGTCTAAGTCAAACAGGGTGCGAATAAGAGGGTTGTAATTTTTCTCAACTGACTCGCCTAAATCTGGCGCAGCTTGATCACTTTTAACTGAGCGGTCGTTGAGGTCTTGTCCTGCACAAAAACCACGACCAGCACCGGTTATAAGCAAGCATCGTATTTGGTGGTCTTCACGGACTTCTTTTAGAACCTGACGAACTTCATCATGCATTTGTGCTGTGAAGCTGTTTAAGGCGTCTGGGCGATTCAACGTAAGTTTAGCTACATTGTTTTCTACTTGGTAAATGATGGTTTCAAAACTCATGATTGGTATCTCTTATCGTCTTTCGCTTTTTTCAGTGTGTGTTACTGTTTAAATACTGATTTGTTGAAGTTGGATAGGTCATGCCCATTTACGCCATTGAAGATTTGATTCCTGTTATTGACGAAACGACATTTGTTCATCCTACTGCGGTGATTATTGGTGACGTTATTATTGGTAAAAGTTGTTATATAGGTCCTGGTGCTGCGCTGCGAGGTGACTTCGGTCGCATTGTTATTGGCGACGGCAGTAATGTTCAGGACAATTGTGTTTTGCATAGTTTTCCCGGTCAAGATTGCATCGTGCAGGCTAATGGCCATATTGGTCATGCCGCTGTTTTGCACGGTTGCACCATTGGGGAAAATGCACTGGTTGGCATGAATGCTGTGGTGATGGATAAAGCCATTATTGGCGCTGAGTCCATCGTTGCGGCGTCTGCGTTTGTAAAGTCTGGTTTTGAGTGTGCGCCCAGAAGTATGCTGGTTGGTAATCCCGCTACCATTCGGCGCGAATTGAGAGCAGATGAAGTGGCTTGGAAAACCCAAGGGACTCAAGAGTACCAGCGGTTGACCGAGCGTTGTTTCAACTCGTTTAGGGAAATTGAACCCTTGACTCAAATTCAAAATGATCGCCCCAGATTTGTTGCCAGTAATCACAAGATTAAAGGTGCGTCGTAGCTAACAGTTTTACAAATTAATACTCATAATGTGGCCCGTTGTAATGGGCCACTAATTTATGAGTATAGCCGCTAGTTAGGCATCACGCCGTTCTACCAGAGTCATAATGTCGTATATAGCGACAACCGTTTTTTCTTGGTTATAAACTTCCACATCCCAAACAACAACACCGGTTGCACGAGTTTCGTCTGGACGTTTGTCTTTTTTGATTTTTTGCTTCACGGTGATTTTTACCTGAATGGTGTCACCGATTCCAACGGGTTCAACAAAACGTAAGTTTTCTAAACCATAGTTAGCTAAAACCGGGCCTGGTGAAGGTTCTACAAACATGCCTGCGGCAGCTGATATAACGAAATAACCATGGGCAACACGTTTGCCAAAAAGCGAATCAGCAGCAGCTGTTTCATCAAAGTGCGCATAAAAATGGTCACCTGATATACAACCAAAATTGACGATATCCGCTTCAGTCACTGTGCGCCTATGAGTCGTTAGGCTTTCACCGATTTGTAGATCTTCAAAGTACTTCTTAAAAGGATGTACATCAGTTGTTATGGTTTTAGCACCCGATGAATATTCCCGTGTAATTGCCATTAACGTGGTTGGAGAACCTTGAATAGCCGTACGTTGCATATAGTGTTTTATTGCACGAATACCGCCTAATTCTTCTCCGCCGCCAGCACGTCCAGGGCCACCATGAACTAGTGGTGCTAATGGCGAACCGTGTCCGGTTGACTCTTTAGCACAATCACGATTTAGCACCATCATTCGACCATGATGACAAGCTGCTCCTAATACCACTTCGGCTGCTTCGGCGTTGTCATGACTGACTAAAGAAGCAACCAAGCTACCTTTGCCCTTTGCAACAATACTGACCGCTTCATCAAGGGTATCGTAAGGCATTAGGGTACTTACTGGTCCGAAGGCTTCGATATCGTGAGGGGCGTTACTGTTATGTGGGTCGCGGCAAAGAAGAAGGGTAGGAGGGTAGAATGCACCATTGGTGGCATCGCCGTTGACTACATCAAATTCTGCGTCATTCCCACCGAGCAATACTTCACATTGTTCTGCTAAAGCACTTACTTTTGCTTTGACATCTTCACGCTGAGATAGCCCAACCAAAGAGCCCATGCGAACACCTTTTGTATCAGGATCACCAATTGTGGTTTTACCTAATCTGGCTTTCAGTGCTTTTATAACCGAATCCATTTTGTCAGCTGGAACAAGTGCACGGCGAATAGCGGTACACTTTTGACCTGCTTTGGTGGTCATTTCCCGGACAACTTCTTTTACGAACAAGTCAAATTCCGGATCTTCTTCCGATACACTTTTACCAAGTATGCAGGAGTTGAGTGAATCGGCTTCTAGGTTGAATGGAATATTATTGGTTAAAATATTGGGATGTTGCTTTAACATTTTTCCCGTAGATGCAGAGCCCGTGAAGGTAATAACATCTTGTTCATTCAAATGATCAAACATATCGCCAATTCTGCCGCAAATCAGTTGAATTGCGCCATCTGGTAATATGTTGGAGTCAATTATTTCTTTCACCATGGCTTCAGTTAAATAGGCTGAAACCGTTGCTGGTTTTACAATAACGGGAACACCAGCGATTAAGCTGGGTGCGATTTTTTCCAGCATTCCCCAACAAGGAAAGTTGTATGCATTTATATGAATTGAAACACCTTTTTTAGGCGTGAGTATGTGTCGTCCAACAAACGTACCGTTAGCTGATAGCTTTTCGGTATCGCCTTCCACGATAAATGTTTCATTCCCCAATTCTCTACGAGCCATGCTTGAATAACTCAACATGGTGCCAATTCCACCTTCAATATCTACCCAACTGTCGCTTCTGGTCGCACCAGTCCACGCAGATATCTTGTAGAAATCTTCTTTTTTGGAGAGTAGATGAAGCCCCAGCTGCTTTAACAGCATTGCTCGCTCATGTATAGTTAACTTACCGAGTGCATTACCACCTTCTTCTCTCGCGTATTCAACGACTTTTTTGAAATCGACGCCATCACTGGTGACATGACATACGGTTTCGCCTGAAACAGCGTTGCGCACTTGCGCGCCTTCGGCTTGACCTTCAACCCAGTTGCCATAAACATAACTATTTGATTTCATCAATTGATGCTCCAAAATTTTAACTATTGGTCTAAACTTGTAAAATAAAAGTTAAATAATATGATACATAATTATTGATATATATCAAATTAATGTATTATATTGAAAAGGTAAAGCCGATGAAATGAATTTTTTTAACCGGCTTGTGTAAAAGCTATTTGAAATATCCATATCTGGAGTATAGAAGAAATGACAGGAAATGAATCGGGGTTGCATGCCATCGAGTCAGCCAGTGTTGATGAATTAAGAGCACTGCAATTACAACGCTTAAAGAAGACGCTGTATCATGTTTATGAGAACTCTCCTGTCTATAAAGCGAAGTTTGATGAAAAGGGAGTTCATCCCGATGATTTAAAAACGCTTGAAGACTTGAGTAAATTCCCTACCACAAATAAAGCGGACTTAAGAGATAATTATCCGTTTGGTATGTTTTGTACTCCTATGGAACAAGTTGTCCGTGTGCATGCGTCAAGTGGGACAACTGGCAAGCCAACCGTTGTTGGCTATACTCAAAATGATATTGATATTTGGGCTGATGTTGTTGCTCGGTCAGTATACGCTGCCGGTGGACGACCAAAAGATAAGGTTCACGTAGCTTATGGTTACGGTTTGTTTACTGGTGGACTTGGTGCGCACTACGGTGCGGAAAGACTAGGATGCACTGTAATTCCCATGAGTGGCGGGCAAACTGCAAAGCAGGTGCAGTTAATTAAGGACTTTGATCCCGACATTATTATGGTGACGCCCTCTTATATGCTGAACATTGCTGACGAATTTGTTCGGCAAGGTGTTGATACCGATAAGTTGGCGTTAAGAACTGGGATTTTTGGTGCTGAACCCTGGACTGAAGCGATGCGAGGGGAAATGCAAAAGCGCTTGTCGATGGATGCGGTAGATATTTATGGCCTTTCGGAAGTTATGGGGCCGGGTGTCGCATCTGAATGCATTGAAACAAAAGATGGCCCCACGATTTGGGAAGACCACTTTTATCCTGAAATTATTGATCCGGTGACTGGCGAAGTACTACCGGATGGTGAAGAAGGTGAATTGGTATTTACCAGCCTAACAAAAGAGGCGATGCCCGTTATTCGGTATCGTACTCGCGATCTAACCAGATTACTTCCCGGAACAGCAAGAACCATGCGTCGCATGGACAAAATCACTGGCCGCAGTGATGACATGCTAATCATTCGTGGGGTTAATGTTTTCCCTACTCAAATCGAAGAACAAATTTGCCGTATTGATGGTTTGGCCCCGCATTATTTAATCGAGGTGTCGAAACGCGGCAATATGGATAGCGTAAAAATTCAAGTTGAAAGCGATCCAGAAGTCACTAATAAAGATAAATCAGTTTTGGAAAAAGAACTGGCGAAATTCATAAAGGACTATATCGGAATTTCGGCGGCGATAGAGGTATCAAATCCGTTTGATTTACCTCGCTCAGAGGGAAAAGCAAAACGAGTGATTGATAATAGAAGTTAGCAATCGTTCTACAATAAGTAATGTCAACAACACACAGGGCAATTATTATGAGTCGCAATAAATCAGTAGCAACAAAGCCTCTCGCTCTTTCCGTCGCAATTAGTATGATTCTGGCTGGGCAAGCTGTCGCTCAACAAGAAGAATCTAGTGATGAATCAGAAGGGTATGGCTTCGAACAGATCATCATTACTGCACAGAAAAGAAGCGAAAGTCTACAGGAAACGCCATTGGCAGTTTCGGCTTTTACTGGTGATGAATTACGCGAAGATGGTGTAAGCACGGTAGAAGATATTGGTAGTAGAACTCCCGGTTTGGTATTCGCCGCATTTAGCGTTGGCCAGCCAGAGATAGCTATCCGTGGTATAGGTACTAAAGAAGACGGTGCCGCCGCATCAGATTCAACAGTAATATCAGTTGATGATGTATACATTGCGGCTCGAACAGCCCAAGTGTTTGACATTTTCGATCTGGAACGAGTTGAGGTACTTAGGGGTCCCCAAGGTACGCTTTATGGTAAAAACTCCATTGGTGGTTCCATCAACTTCATTACCTCTAAACCAACCGAAGAGTTAACGGGTCGTACCCGTGTAACCGTTGGTGACAATGGTCGCTTCGACATTGGAGGAATGTTAAGTGGTGGTTTAAGTGAAAGCTTGCTTGGTAAGTTCTCATTTAGCCGTCGTAGTTACGATGGTCACATTACTAACGTACACACGGGTGAAAAGCACGACACTCAAGAAACGTTGGCTTGGCGTGGACAATTGAAATGGTTCGCCACTGATGATTTAAGCGTTACTTTTACCTTTGATGGTGCTGATGATGATATGGGTGACACGCATCGTGTACCCGTAGGTTCAGCAGGCGATTCAACCGCTAACAATGCCAATAACCCTTTAGCGGTTGCTGCTGCATTTGGTGCTGATGGCGACCCGTTCAGAGCAGCCAACGATGAGATTGGTAGCACTGATAGAGATGTTGCTGGTTATGCGGTAAAAGTAAACTATGAAACAGAAGACTACACGTTTGTTTCAGTTACTTCTTATCGTGAAAGTGATTTCTTGTGGTGGGAAGATTCAGAAGGTTTGCCTGGTTTTACGACCACAGATCCTACGGTTGCACCAGAAAATGGCTTCCGTCGTGACGTTACCGATACTGCTATTGAAGATAGTGAACAATTAACTCAAGAGTTGCGTTTATTATCTCCAGGCGGCGAAAAGTTCGATTGGGTTGTGGGTTTGTTCTACAGTGAAGAAACCATTAACCGTACAGAAACTTTTTGTATTCCAAATTGTGGATTCAACGTTATTCCAGCCTCTCAAATTGCTTACCCTGCAGGCACCAATCGTTTACCTGATGCGTTAATTCTTAATCGCTCAATTCAAAGTAACGATAGTGTTAGCTGGGCTGCATATGGTCAGGGTACTTATCAAATTAGTGATGCGTGGAAAATTACCGGTGGCCTTCGTTATTCCTATGAAGAAAAAGATGTTGCTTTTAAAGGTGACATTGACGACGGTATTGCGCCAGTGGGTGTCTTTATCCAAGAAAACTTCTCCGTTGTTGCTAACGACGACTGGGGTAACGTTTCGGGTCGTGTAGTGGTTGACTTTCAAGCATCTGACGATGTAATGCTTTATGGTAGTATTTCAAACGGCTTTAAATCCGGTGGTTTTATAGGTTCGCCTTCTACACCTGGCCGTGCGGTACAGTCGTTTGATGAAGAAACGGCGATTAACTATGAATTTGGTTTTAAATCGTTCATGTTCGACAGCACGTTTAAGCTTAACGGTGCCTTGTTCTTCACTGATTATGAAGATTTACAAGTAACGCGTTTTACTCAATTAGCGGATAACCCAACTAACCCGTTTGGTGAGTTTATTACTGAGAATGCTGCTTCAGCAGAAATTCAAGGTATTGAACTTGAGTTTGCATGGATGGCCAGTGAAGATCTTGAGTTTGGTGGTAGTTATGCCTACTTGGATGCAACCTATCAAGACTTTACACCAAATGTAGCTAACTTGGCTCCAAATGGTGGTACAGGTGCTTGTGCTGCTGGTTCGAATGCGGTAAGTGCTAACCCTGTTGATGGTTGTATTCCTGACTTTTCAGGTAAAACATTACGTCAAGCGCCTGAAAATATGCTGCATATATATGCACGCTATTATCATGACTTGGGTGATTCAGGTATGTTAAAAGCAAAAGTTTCGTATCGCTTCCAGGATGATAGCTTCTATGATCCGGACAATAACGAAATTACTATGATCCCAGATTACGCTCTTTGGGATGCGCAACTTACTTGGACCGATGTTGATGATAACTGGATGGTAACCGCTTGGGTTAAAAACCTAACGGATGAGGAATATAGAACTCACATCTACTCACAACGTAGTGCCCAAATTGCCTTTGCAAACTTTGGCGCTCCAAGAACAGTTGGTGTTACTGTAGAATATTCATTTTAATACTAAATTAGTCCAAATCCGGTGATATGGGCTGGAGCGATGTAGCTCTGCATGGAGTTACATCGCTTTTTTATTGGGAAAAGAGGTCTTGAATGAGTAGTACACCCGCCAAATCGGAAGCCATTTTGAAGTCTTCCAGTTTTCAACAGTTAGTAAAGAAAAGAAATAATGTACGATTTGCCCTAACGGCCTTATCGCTTGTTGCTTATTGCTTTTTTGTTGGAGGCATTGCCTTTTATAACCAATGGTTCGCAGAACCAATTTCTTCAACAAGTAAAATTCCTGTGGGAATAATAGTCACTATTTTTGTCATTGTGGCAATGGTGTTTCTTGAATGGCTGTATGTATCAATTAGTCAAAAGACATTGGATCCTATGCAAGCGGCAGTAAAAAAGGAATTCGATGATTATGAATAAAACCTTGCTAAAAATTATGGTTGCTAGTGGAAGTTTGTGGTCGCAAGTAACGTTGGCAAGTGAAGCATCCGGTTCTGGATCATTGAATTACTCTGCTATCATGACTTTCGTTAGTTTTGTGTTAATTACTTTGGGTATTAGTTATTGGGCGTCCAAACATACTAAATCCAGTAGTCAATTTTATACTGCCGGTGGGCAAATTTCAGCAGGCCAAAATGGTACGGCCATTGCTGGTGATTTTATGTCGGCGGCTTCCTTTTTAGGTATTAGTGGTCTCATTTACAGTGCTGGTTTCGATGGCTTAATTTTGGCGGTTGGTGCCTTATCTGGCTGGCCAATTATGCTTTTCCTTATGTCTGAACGAGTGCGTAACCTTGGTAAGTTTACCTTTACCGACGTGGTTTCTTATCGATTAAAAAAGAAACCGATACGAATGACCGCAACGCTTGGATCGATATCCGTCACTATTCTTTATTTGGTCGCACAATTGGTTGGTGCGGGCAAACTTATCGTACTGCTATTCGGACTGGATTATGAGTGGGCCGTGGGCATTATCGGCGTGCTGGTTATCATTTATGTCACTGTTGGTGGCATGTTAGCGACAACTTGGGTTCAAATTGTTAAAGCAACATTACTATTAATGGGTGTCACATTTATGTGCATGCTATTAATGATGCAGTTAAATTTTGATTTTAACGCTCTGTTTGCAAAAGCGGCTGAGGTGCATAAGAAAGGCGATTTAATCTTACAGCCAGGCAGTTTGTTTAGTGATCCAATTCAAGCCATTACAATTTCGGTTTCTATGATGTGTGGTTTATTAGGCCTTCCTCATGTATTAATGCGTCTTTTTACCGTTGAAGATATGGAAACTGCCAAAAAATCGGTGTTTTATGCTTCCGGTCTAATGGGTTATTTCTACTTATTAACTATACTGATTGGATTCTCATCAATTATCTTTGTTTCGACTAACCCAGATTTCTTTGTAGATGGAAAATTGATTGGTGGAACTAACATGGTTGCCATCCATTTATCACAGGTTCTGGGCGGTGATTTGTTGATGGGCTTTATGTCTGCCGTTGCATTTGCCACTATTCTTGCGGTGGTTGCAGGGTTAATTGTTGCTGGGTCGGCTGCGGTATCACATGATATCTATGCAGAGCTAATTTGCCACGGTAAACCGGATCAGAAAAAAGAGTTTATGTTGTCGAGAATTTCGGCGGTGGTATTGTGTTCCATCGGTGTTTTATTGGCGATTTTATTCCAAAATCAGAACGTGGCGTTTATTGCAGTTATGCCTTTGGTTATTGCGGGAAGTGTTAATTTCCCAATATTAATATTGGCAATGTACTGGCGGAATTTAACAACTAAAGGTGCTGTAATAGGTGGTTTAGTTGGTTTTGTTAGCTCAGTAGCATTAATTGTTATGGGACCTAAAGTTTGGGTAAGTGTAATAGGGGCTGATGCGCCATTATTCCCTTATGACTATCCTGGCTTATTCACTATTTCAGCAGCGTTTATCACTATGATAGTGGTATCGCTATTTGACCGTAGTGAGCGTGCTGAAAAAGATAGACAAATGTTCGACGAGCAATTAATTGCTGCTGAATTGGCAACGGATGTGTCAAAAGCCGTCGATCATTAATTAGAATTAAGTTCCTCCGTTAATGGAGGAACTTATTTTAAACTCAGGTACGTAAAAGTACCTGGTGAAGGGGGGGGAAGCAGGGATGCTATTTTATTGCAGCCTACTAAACCTTCAAAGATTAACCATTATGGTTGCTGATGTGAGATTACGCATTGGATTGATTCGTAGCCTCCCGCAGTTCCACTTACTCCCACTACTATTCTTGTAGAACCTTGGTTGCAGGTAAGCACTGAATTTGGTTCTTCAACCATATAAGGTAAACTGTTTTCTGATTCTTGAGTTGCATATACTTGTGTTGTGCTAGAATTTCCAGCTAATTCTAGACCATATGCAACAGTAGTATATCCCAAGCCCGCAATTCCACCAGCACCGCTTGATGAACCAGGTGTAGAGGTCAAACTAAAGTTATCAAAGTGAGCTTGTCCATCACCTTCCGATTCAATTTCTATCACAATATTGCTGCCAACTCCTGCAATGGCTTCACTGCCAAAGCTTAATTGGGCCCGTGAAAAGGTGCCTTTTGTGCTTGGGAATAAAGGATTGATGGCTTGCAATAAAATTTCGTCATCAGCTTTAACCGTAACGGTATAGTTTGGAATGGAGTAATCCAGTCGTTCGCCCACATCAAATTCCAAAACGTAATCAGTATTGGCTTCTAATGTCGTATTTAGCGTTTGTGAGATTTTTGCTTCTTGAAATAAAAACAACGTGTTTTTGTGAGCACCGTCGCCTGCTTCCCCAGTAAATACATCTCCAGGTGGGTTATATAAACCGGTAGCGCCTGCCTGTGAAACCCATCCTTGTACTGCAAACCGAATGTCGCCATCGACAGTAGCTTGGGCATCAATATCGGCATTTGTAATGGGAACAGTGGCGGCTAAAGCGTTAGCAGAAATGAGGGCACATAGTCCTAATGATATTTTACTTAATTTCATAATCGTCTTCCTAAGTCCGTGATTAATAAGTGTTCGCTTAATTACCTTGCGAAATATAAATATTACTTACAAAGAGAAGTATGGCAATGCTCGTAGGGTATTAATGTTTCACTAAAGGTATGTCTTTAGGGCTTAATATAGTGTTGAATTTTAATAGGGAAATTGGTTTTTAAAGGCTTGATGGCTCACAAAGGCCCCTAAAAATGAAGGTTATTTCATCATCTAAATATTTGCTTCGTGGATTAAATGCTTAAGCATGTGGTTGTGTTAAAGCGGTGATAATTAATTGGATTTAAGTACCTCCGTACACGCAAACATAAATAACAAATTTGGCGTAGTGCTTGTCGATAAATATTACCCAAAAACGCTGCAAGTATATCCCTATAAGCTCAAAACTTTTCATCCCTGAAAAGTATGTTTTGGCTAATTTTTATCAACAATCCCTTATTAGTGCCTGATTGAACAATTTATCAGCATTCATGGTCTTGCTTTCGCTTTTTCAAAATAGTCCCTGCAAAGAGTGATTGACGGCGATTCTTTCCCCTGATGCTCATAAGCAAGCCAGAAATCGAGATATCATGTTTAGATTAGGAACAATGGCAGAAGCATTTCAAGATAAGTACTGAAAAGTTTGGATGAATCTGGCGTTCTAAAATGATTACTTTAAAATGCTCACTGAAATAACAAGCTCGCTAAATTTGCTAAAATAAACCTTGGTCTTCAAAATGAATGTTTCCCCACTTTTATCGTTATTATGCCCTCTTTGCCAATCCCCCTTGAGTCAGGAAAAAAACAGCATGCGCTGTGTTTCTGAGCATAGCTTTGATATTTCCAAGTTCGGTTACATCAATCTATTACCCGTACAGAACAAACGAAGTAAAGATCCGGGTGATTCTAAGCAAATGGTGCAGTGGCGTAGGGATTTTTTGAATGCAGGGTATTACGATGAAATAGCAGATAAAATCAGTGAAATAAGTATCAAATGTATTGAAGAGGTTCAAAATGCAGAAAGGGCGAGGGTTATCGATGCAGGATGTGGAGAGGGATACTATTTAACAACATTGGGAGAAAAGCTGGCAGATGACGAAGCGCCCGAGAGTGTTGAATTGTGTGGGTTGGATATCTCTAAATGGGCAGTGCAAGCGGCAACTAAGCGTGATAAAACTATTCAATGGTTGGTTGCCAGCAATATAGCAATCCCGGTGGCAGAACATAGCGTTGACTTAATAATATGCGCGTTTGGATTTCCTGTCTATGAAGCATTCGCCAAAATACTCAAACCCGGCGGAGCAATCTTACTTGTCGATACAGAAGAACAGCATTTGATAGAGATGCGCCAGCAACTGTATCCCACAATTAAACCATTCAAATCGTTAAGTAATGAAAAAGCCGAAGCAACAGGGTTCGAACTGCAAAGTAGTGAACGTCTGACATTTCAAATAACACTTCCGCAAGTCGATATTGAGCGATTGCTAGGCATGACACCCCACATGCACAAAGCGCCTAAAGAAGGGATCGAGAAAGTAAAATCGCAAGACGAATTAACTTTAACCGTTGATGTGAACTTTAGATTGCTGAAAAAATGAGATAGCGCTGAGAATAGAGAAGCTGCTTGATGATTAATCTAATGAAAAGTCTAATCGATTCTTTGCAGTAACTATTCCCGGTTTACTTGCAATTGCTATTTCATAGCTACAGCAATTCAGCTTTGATGAGTTCGCAAATGGCTGGGTAATGATCATGTATAAAGAAGTGATGACCTGAAAATTCATGAACGGTGAAACGGCCTTTACAGTAGTTGCCCCATTGTTCAAAAACGTCTCTGGATACCAACTTGTCGTTGTCGCTGTAAAAGGTGGTGATGAAGCCGTCTATTTGTGTGGCTGGGCCTTGGTGGTGGTAGGTTTCAATCACTTTGTAATCGTTTCTGATAATGGGCAAAAAGGTTTGTAGCAGTGCGGGAAGTTCAAAGAGTTCTTTGGGGGTGCCATCCACTTTTCTTAGTTCTTCAACAAGATCGGCATCATTAAGAACGTGATAGTCCGGTGCGGTATATCGGTTTTCTGGACCATTTCGTCCTGATAGGTAAAGCCCTAATGGTTGCGGTAACCCTTCGGCAATAACACGGCGCACGAGTTCATAAACGATAATAGTGCCCATGCTGTGACCATAGATTACCCAGGGCGTGTTTTGTTGAATTTCCGGTTTGATTCGCTCGAACAGGTCATCAACGGTCGCTTGCATGGTGTCGGTGAATGGATCTTTCATGCGTCTGCCATGGCCGGCAGGTTCCAATGGAATAACCTTAAAGCGGTCGCCCAATGGTTGTTGCCATTTTCCGTAAGTGGATTCGGCAATGCCTCCGGCATAGGGGACGGCAAAGAAGTTGATTTTATTAACGTTACTCATTCATTTTTTCCTTTGGGGTCAGAGTCGTTTTTAGCTTGGTTGAAAGTTCTCTGACCTTCATTTTATTGTTCATTTTCTGAAGTCTGCCCGCCATTAAATCGACTCTGACCCCATTTTTTATGCTCGCCATTAAATCGACTCTGACCCCATTTTTTAGAAACTTATATTGACCCCGAAGTCTGCACGCCAGTCGAAGGACATACTGCCAAATTCACTGTCGTTGTTACCAAAGGGAAGTAGCACATCTAGCGTAATTTCTGCGTTTTCAAAATATCGTGAGTTTAGGTTGATGGAGCCAAGTGTTGAATGGTCTTCCAAGCCCCGTGTGAGGCCAACACTATAACCAAAGTTGTCGGTAAAGCGGTTACCAGTTCCTTCCGTTAATGTGTCTTGACTCATGGTGAAGGTGACATAGCGATGTTGATTTCGACCATAAGCCAGTGAGTTTAACCAGTTGGCGCTTAGCTTACCTTGTGGTGAGGCTGGGTCTTCTAGGGCACCATAAATGGTTCTTAGGTTGTCGTTATTGTAAGCGTCTTGGATGTAGTAGTACTCACCTCTGAAGGTCAGGTGATTTTCTAACATTTCGTAGCTTAGCCCAAGCAGGTAAGTCAGCCAGATATCATGGTCGTCTTTAACATCACCGGGAGCAGGGTAGGTGAGAGCATTTTGCGTATCATCAAAAAGTTCGTCGGTGATTTGCTCGCCCGTAAATTGTGCTGTGGTTGTTTGGCGATATTGGGATTTTTCACGTAGGGCGATATTGACGGTGGTAGCCCATTCTCCATTGCTTTCGTCGGTAAACACTAGAGGATCGCCGGCAAAAGACACCGCTACCGCATTACCGGTTTCGGCGGAGTTGTAATACACCATGTTAAAGTCAAAACCATCAATGCTGTTACTGGTCCACTTAGCGCCTATACCGGTGCGTTTTGCATTGTCATCGACGTTAAACAACAGGGTGTAGCTGTTGTTGCGAGTAAACCAGTCCAACGATATGGAATCTACCCCTTTGGCATTGGTTAAATCCAGTCCGCTGGGGTCCAGTGGTGGGTTGATAAAGTCTGATGGGACATAGGCTAGTCCGTGTCCCCATAAGATTCGTTGCCTACCGACCGTAAGTTTCATATTCCCGCCAAAGCGGTGTGATACGAACAACTGGTTAACCGTGGTTTTATAATCGCTTTCTGTCTGAAAACTGCCATCGTCGTTGAAAATGCCATCGTCGAATTTAAGCATATAGGCATCAAAAATAAAGGTGGTTTTACGATTAGGTCGTACCTTTATTTTGGTGCCTATAATTTCGTTAACGGTGTTAAAGCCGTCTTTGTCAGTCAGAAAAACGCTGTCATCGTTGAGTGTTTCCATACCAAAGTTTAGGTTTAGTTCGGAATCGACTCGAACGCCTTGTCCTGGGCGAGGTAAGGCGTGTGTATCCATACTGGTAAACGTTGCACTCGCTAGTATTAGCGAGCACAGCCCAAAAGTACGGTGACAGGGTGGGGTAATAACGTCTTGTTTCATATTAATTCAGTGATTCCAGATATCCCAAGCTGAACATAAAGTCTTCGATGCCATCTTGTGCTTCTACTGCGTCAAATGTCATGACGCTATGACGACCCTTTTCCAGATGATTCTGGATAGTGGTTTTCATCGGTACTTTATAATCGCCAATCATCTGATGGTTAGAATAAGCAATTGTTTTGATCATGGTGTTTGAGATGGCATAGCAATCATTACGAATAATGGTTTTGTTGATGGGATCGATGTAGCTAACAATCCGGGCGTAACCTTGAGTGCTTGGGCGAGCTTTAAGCTCTGCACGGATCACCGGTTTGCCTTCGAACATCTCTTCAGTGTGCGACACTATATCGTAATCATCGACCAGGTTTAACTCCAGAAGATCATAGTTATTGGCGTCGGTGCCCATGAAACTGTCCCGGGCAGCGATGCGAATTGAACGATTAATCTTGCTGAAGTACATCCATAAATCGTCGGTTGATTTGAGGATGTATTTGCCCTTGTCTACCCGAGGGGCCAGAATTTCGATAAGTACGTTGTCGTTTTTAGCGAAAAACTCCATAGACAGGCTTTTTGCCACTTTTTCGCCTTTAAAGCTGGTGATGCTCATGGTGGCAATAGCAGACGGCGGAAAGCTGTTTTTATCCAAGCTATGAAACAGCGCATTAATGTCTTCTGAAACCACTTGTTTATCAGCGACAACCTCTAGGGCAACTTCTTTAGTTTGAGGGGCCTTTGTTATTGCATCTGAAGCGGCTTCTGGCTCGGAAGCGACAACGCCTGAATGAAGGGCGAAAATCAGCGATAGTGCAATTGCTGATAATGACTTACGCATGGTTTTCCTCCTTATTATCCGGCGTTGTTTCTGATGCGCTTTCTGGTACTTGGGCAATACCATCAACAATGGTTGTTTGGCTAACGTCTTTACGTTTATGTATTTCTTCGGAAGACAAAATCATGCCGTCTCGCATTCTGACTACGGCATCGCAATGTTCGATGATGTCAGGATCGTGAGTAGAGAAAACAAACGCGGTATTTTCGTCTTTGTTTAGCTGGCGCATTAATTCCAATATACGCATTGAGGTTACCGAGTCCAAATTAGCAGTGGGTTCATCCGCCAGTACTAGTTGAGGGCGGTTTACCAGTGCTCTGGCGATAGCAACTCGTTGACGTTGACCACCGGACAACTCTTCAGGTTTATGATCCACTCGATCACCTAAACCAACCGAATCAATTAAATGCATAATCCAGTCTTTGGAGTCTTTCCGTTTTTGTGGTTTGGCACCAATCAAGGTGGGTAGTTCAATGTTTTCATAAACACTCAATACCGGCACAAGGTTGAAGGACTGGAAGATAATGCCAATCTTTTCATTTCTCAGCAGGGCTTGTTGTGTCAGATCGAGATTACCTGAGTCCACGCCATCGAATGTTACTGAACCGGATGTGGGTGTATCTAAACAACCCAGCATGTTCAAAATGGTTGTTTTCCCGCTACCTGATGGCCCGGCAATGGTAATGAAGTCATTTGAATCGACCGTGAAGTTAATGTCTTTCAATGCATTAACCTTAGTAGCACCTAAGTCGTATTCTTTGCTGACGTTAGTCAGTTTAATTTCCATGATGTTCTCCGAAAATTCTGTTCAGTTTCACTGACTAGCGGTCAGCAATGGCTTCTGTAATGGGTTTTTTGGCAGCACTGGTTACGATAAAGAAACTGACTTGTGCTGTGACTAATTTACAAAGTAGAAATGGCACAATAAAGCCTGCTATATCCAATGCCGGATAGAAGTGCGATGCACCGATAAAACCTTCAAATTCTGGATTGTTGATCGGAATACCGACATCAACCGTTAGCAAGTAGGCAATAATGGCTACTCCCGTGCCCGCCAAAGATGACAGGTCCGATAGTAATATGTTCTCCATCATGAATATTTTGCGGATCATTTTCGGCGGAGCGCCTAATGCGCCATAGGTCGCGATTTCTTTGGTTCGCTCTAACACCGTCATAACCGTGGCAAATCCCATGCTACAGGCAAGAATTGTCATGATAATAGCAACAACGATGAAAAATCCAGATTCAATACCAAACACCAGTGATGAGAAAAACTCTGCACCATCTTCCCACCAAGTTGCATCCAATTCAGGATTTTTATCATTAATGAGATGTTGTTCGATAAGCTGGTTCACCTTCGGCATCAGGACATCTTTTTCTGCTTCTTCCATTAGGTGAATATTCAACCTAGTGATCACCGATTCATCATTAAGTAGCACACGTGCTGGCTGAAGACTGGTATAGAGGTAGTTGTTAAACCAAGCGGACAAGCTGTTAGTCTGGAATGTACCCACCACTGTGTATGTGACTAAGTTAACACGACGGTTTACAGTACCTGCCAACAAAGGCACGCTATCGCCAATTTGGATATTGTGACGACGTGCTAAATCTTGTGGCACGATGATTTCAAACGCGCCGTCTTTAATCATTCGGCCGTCTGTTAGCGTAAAGTTATTAACCAGACGTGGTTCTTGCTCTGGACTAAACGCAGACATTTTGAACGTGACCGTATCATCAGGCAAGTTCAGACGCACAGGCAGGTCAATTCTGGGGTGTACGGCTTCTACCCCTTTCAGTTTATCCACTTCGTTAATAAACGTGGTAGGTACACTCAGGTACTTGTATTCACGGTCAAAAACATTGTGGTCAACTTCTTTGTTAATGGTGGATGAAACGTATATCTCGCCCGTTGCAAGTTCTACCAGATTTTCAGTAAAGTTACGGGTAACTCCCGCTAAAAACTGGGAAAAGTAAGCCATAACAAAGGCGGCGAAAAAAATCAGTCCGGCTTGCAACAAGTTACGGCCACCGTTTCGGATCAGGCTTTTAAAAACCAGAGACCAAATCGCATTCATAAATAGTGTCCTCTCATTGCTTATTTCTTATTACTAAGGAGTGAAACCAGATTCTGGCGTCCGGCTTTGTAACAGGTGGCCCAAGTGACGAGCATCGCCACAGTAATCACCAGCACACCGCCCAATAAACTGTCTTTGATGTTGATTATAGGAAACATAACCTTGCCCCCATAAATGTACTGATCAACTAAAGTATCCGCCTGAATCCCGCCAGATAGATTGATTCCCGAGAGAATCGTAACCCCCAGCAAGAACCCAACTCCGTAACCGATGACGAGTTTCAAAAATACCTCCAGCATGAACATGTTTGTGAGTTTGCTCGGTGTCATGCCAATTGACATAAGTGTGCCAATTTCAAAGCGGCGTTCATGCAGCGTGATACTGGTTAGAATTAACACGGTGACGAGCATGACCAATATAATAGTGCCTACCTGAATGACACCCATACCTTTTGCAATGACTGAAATGTTTTCTATGGAGGTTTCAACATCAAAGTAGGAATACGTTTTCAGGTATGGGAAATCGCCTGCTAGCTGTTCATTAAGTTGTTGTTTCAGTGCATTAATGGACGCTTTGTTCTGGTGTTCTGGTTTAACCCGCACCACGATTTCAGTTGCTTCGCCTTCGAGATACAACAACTCATGAGCGGTATCAATGTTAATGAAAAACACGTTGTTGATGAATTCGTCGATTAACACTGGGGTATCGACGATATCGGCAAGGGTGTATTCAGCGGCATTGAATGAATCGTTGGGTGTTTCACTGAATACTACGATGCTTTCACCCTTATTCAACCGGGTTTTCTTAGACAGATAGTTTGAGATGACGGCATTTTCACCGTTATTCAGTGGTTCGATAATCTCGGTTAAATCAGTACAAACCAAACTTTCTGTTTGCGGGTTAACGGCAATAATCATTGCCGGCTCTGACTGGTTATCATCACCAATTAATGAGCCGAAGCGGACTCGTTCAGAGGCAGCCTCTACAAAAGACGAACCTCGTAGCGATGCCAAGACTTTTTGCACGTCGTCGGCGGCAATTAATGGGAGTTTTTTCGACGAAGTGAATTGGAAAAAGTCTACCGGTGCGGCTTCCGGTTTTATCACTAGGTGTCCGGTTAGGGTGTTGGTGACACTTTGTGTCAGTGTGCGGTTTATCCCACCGATTTGTCCCAGGGCAACGACGAGTAAACAACTGGCTATCATCACCACCAAAATATTGATGACTAAGCGCCAACGATGTCGAAAGAGGTTCCGAATTGACAGGCTAAGCAGCATATTCGTCTCCATTTATTGTTGTTATGGTTCGATACAGAACCAATGTTCTGTAAGTTGCTAGTTTCATGGTTACTCCAGCGGTGTAGAATTTAAAAGTAAAGTGTTCAGAGCGTCGTCCATGACAGCGCTAAAGCGCGACATGTCCGGTTCAAAATTACATAAAATGTCCAGCACTATGTGTTCGTCGTCCGACGTTGCAATGGCATAGAAGCTGGCGTAATCCAATTTGCCTGGCGAATCGATCATTTGACTGGTCGCAAAGTCGATGATTTTGCGGTATTCCTGTCCGGCCTTTCCGGCGTAGTTCAATAGGATCATCGGATCTTTTTGTGCTAGTTTTTTCGGACTGGTTAAGCCGACTACATCGCGCCATTTAACCAGCATGCCAAGGTTTAACACCATGTTCATAAAACTGATGTTGTAACGATTAAGGCTTTGAATTTTCTGATTCATGCCGGTAATCATTTGTGATGGTGTGCCTGATGTATCGATTAGTAGAGGAACCACATCGACGAACAAGCCTAAGGTGTCAAAGAAAGGAAGATCGTGATATTTGCGCCCCTGATAAATCAGTTTCATGGGTACATGCTTAATATTGAAATATCGCGCAAGGCCATAACTTAGTAATGACAGCGTGGTTTCAAAGGCTGCTTCGTCGTCGTCACTAATATTCAAGTCGGCGAGGCGAACCTTGTATTGTAACTGTGAAATATTAGGCTGACGGTTGGCCACAATATGGTTTTCTACCACCAATCGGGTTTCACCATATTTGTCCAGTTCAAATAATTCGATCATTTGCTGTGGCGTAATACCCAGCGGACCGGCATTGATTTGGTTCTGGTACTCACTAAAGCTGCGTACTTGTGGCATTGATGCTGTTGAGCCAGAGCGTAATGCGCGGTAGCGATTTACAAGCTGACGACGCAATACTTGTCCACTCATGTTATCGAAAATGGAGTGATCCAAATTGAACAACAAGGTGCATTGGTTTAGTTGATGTCGGATCAGAACAACGTGAAACATAATGCCGTTTTCATCGTCGAAATTGGCTTCATATTCCGCCGCCATCAAGGCTTCAACCACTTGTTCTCGGGCTGATAGGCTTAGGTATGATAAATCAAGATACGGTAGCGCTAGCGTGGCTGGCGTTTGATGTTGCAACCATCGATGTTTGTTCATGAAATTGCGTTGCAGACTGCTGCGCATTAATCCCTGACGGCGCAAAACGTCAACAAATGCTTGGTTCAACAGTTCACGGTCCGGAATTTCATCCAACTCAATTTGATATAAGGCAACGCGGTTGTCGGATTTCAGGTACATTTTCTGGAATGGACTAATGGCGTATTCCATCTCAACTGGCTGATTGGTGATCGACATACTCAGGCGACGCTGAGCTGCTTTCACTTGCTGTACCATTTGCTGTAACTTCGCTTGTGATAGCTCTGCTGTGGCAAAATGTGCATCAAAATCGCTTTGGCTCAGTTGACTATTTTCGTCAGCGATTAGCATTTTAGATGCCGGGAACACGTAATCCGGTTGTAAGGTTTTATCCAGATCCAATGCCAGCATTTCTTCTACCAATGCCTGACCTTGGTGGTTACTGGCTGTGAGGTCTTTGTCATCCAGATACAGTACCCTAATGGACCGCTCGGTTGGCGTTCCAGCGTCTTCATCCTGTTGAACTGTTAGGTTGTAATGGCGAATATTCGCTTGTAAGCCTGGCTGGCGCTGTAAATGCTCAATCAATTCTTCATCGGTGTCTACCTGACGTGATGTTGCACCGTAGTTTTGGTGGAGATAGTTCGCTAAATGTGCCACTTTTGGAAAATTAAAAACTTCATTCGGCATTATTTTAATGCCATGTTTTTCAAGTTCAGTGGTGAGCTGGGCGACTTTTAACGAGTCTCCCCCCAGTGCAAAGAAGTCATCTTCTGCTGAAATGTGATCGAGTCCGAATAAGGTTTTCATCAATTCAACCAGCAGAGCGAGATAATCAGATTTACCGCCGGAGAGGTTAAGTTCATCGGTGTCTGCGGTTGCTGTTGTTGTGTCTTCTTTAACGGGTTTGACTAACATGGTGCAATGGGTTGGTCGAACACATGCACTTTCCCAGCCACTGTCCATTGCTGCCAATACATGCTGTAAGTCGTTAACTGATGGCACATGCTGCCAACGTGATTTCGTATCGACAGGGTTAGAGCCTTCAGCTGATTCAGTCTCTTCAGGTGATTCAGTCTCTTCAGGTGATTCAGAAACATCGTTGAACGGCAGGATGTAGTGGTTTCCAGATGACAGATCATCAGTCAGTCTTGATATCATCGAACGGAAGCCATTGGCTGCTTGCCAGCGGGTGTCATTGTGAAATGCGCCGTTAGCAAGCTCTCCATCGGAGATGATCGCTATCGTTGGCGTTGGTACGCCATGCTTGGTGTGAGCATTTGCCCATTTACTGGCCTGATGATAGTAGTTGTCATAGGCCAGCCAGCCGGGATGAACTCGACCATTAATGTGATCAAATGCATCTGTGCCGTTAGCAAGCACGGTGTCTAGTACCAAAACACCATCAATAGAGGCGTTATTAAAAGCGCTATTGTCAGCGCTTTTGGTCACATCCTGCTGCAATTGTGTTTGATGATGGTTCCAGATGCTTTTATCGCTAGCTGCTTGATTGATCTTCCGGTTCGGGCCAGCTTTGGCTTGAGCAATGATTAATCCTACGTCAGTGCTATTTTGCGTTGCTGTATCCGTTGGAAAAGTGGCAACGGTTTCAAAGGGAACGGCTTGTAGAATTTCTTCCCATCGTGGCAATGACACCAATGGAGAAAGTGCTCGCTCTTGCTGGTCGAAATGCCACCAACCATCGGCCATACCCCAGGGCAGGTTTACATAGTGGCGAGTATTGGTCCGCTCAAGTAAACAGAAAATACCGTTGTCATTGAGAAGAGGTTCCAGATTATTGGCAACCTGCCCAATATGTTTAGTCGCATGAACCACGTTATAGGCGTAAATAAGATCAAAGTAGCCTTCAGGTAATCCCTGACTTTCCGCCGGTTTGCTGATGTCAAACAAACCGAAAGTCATATTATCGTAGCCTTGCTCCAGCGCGAATTGTTTGGCATCTGCCAAGAAGGTGCTACCGACATCAGTAAACCAGAATTCTATCTGTTCAACATGGGCGAGCATCGGCATAATGCGCCGCATAGCCATTCCCCAGCCGCCACCTACTTCTAAAATGCGAATAGAGGAGACACCATTCACCAAGTGTTTAAAGACATCTTCAAACAAGCTCATTATCAGCTCGTCTTCAATTTGCTGAATTGAACCGGTGTAAGTGTCCTGAATGAGTTGGTGTGAACCATCAGGATAAAGTACTTCAATGGGTTGTATTTCGTTGCTTAGTACCTTGTCAAAGCTGTCTATGGTATGGCGGACCAGAGTAAGCAGACCATCAAATAAATGGGTGATTTTTTGAATGTCCTTCAAAATGACGTCCGCCGAACGGACTTCATCCAATGGTTTGATAAGCGTGTAGATTAATTCAGGGCTATTGGTATTTGAGTCATTTGAGCTATTTGAGTCACTCGCATTCGTCGCATTCGAACTAGAGCTGTTCAGACTAAGAAAGCCATCTTCCAGCAACATATGAACAAAGTAATCAGCATAGCGGTGCAATTGCTCCGTAAGGCCCAACCGTTTAATTAATATCTCTGTGCTGACGGTATCGCCTGTCGTCAGGTTTAATGTCGCCATTAGAAAAACAGACAGTCGGGATATACAATATTCGTCAACGAGGCGATGAGCATTGGTTAAATCAGGTAATTGATAGTGCTGTTGCCAAGAAAGTTGGGTGTCTTGCATTCCTGTGGTGATGTGTTCTAGCGACTGGTTAATCGCTGGCATCACAGGCTTATGTAAACTGAGTTCGATTGGCGTGATTGCTGCACCAGAGGCTTGTTGCAATCGCTGTTGCAAAGCCTCAACCGGGTAACCTTGTGGGACTAATAAGGCAAGGTGTTTTTGGTTAAAACGCACCGGACCGGATTGGTACTGACTATCTGCAGATAGCTCATAGGCGTATCGGTCACGTAGCGTTAGTCGGATGATGGCATTTTGAGCCTGTTCATCGAATATTTCCCGTTCCAGCTTTTTCGCAAATGCTTGAATGAGCGCAGGTTTACTGTCATTAGGAATGTAAATCAGACGCACTGCAATCTTGCTCAGACCCGCTTGTAGTTGGTATTGCCATGCAGCAAGTTGTTGCTCGTCCGCTTCATTCATGCCGGTATTGGATTGAATCAGCATCATGAGCGTAAAGGTTTGATTGGAGTAGTCTTTGCTTAACACTTTGCATAATGCACTGGCTCGTTGCTGCATACTCTGCAATGACGGTGTTTTGCTAAGATCAGTTAGCATCACGATTAAGTCAGGAATGTCGTCCAGCTTGCGTAACATGGTTAGCAATCGTCTGATTGAAGCAGGAGAATCCAAATCTGTTCGATATTGATTGTTGCCAACGGACAGCTCCGTTAAACCCGGATTTGGCGTATGCACCACCTTAGACACTCGCAAGCCACCAATCGCATGAATCAATGGTGCTTTGCTGTTATCTGATTGGAAATACAAACACGGCTGAACTCCTTCGCTGTATTGCTGCACCGGTGCGAGAGCCTTGTGCCAGCTAAAGCTATGAGGTCCGGTTGACTCGTTGCTGTTAGATGCGGATGTGCCAATTGCTTTTGTGTTGCTGGATGTATTTGATTCGTCGAATTCTAATTCGGACAATAAGGTGATGATGTCACCTCGACCAATAGAAAATTCCTGCTTGGCGAAGGGGTAGAGTGGTAGGCGGATTTTTTTCCGTTGTTCTTTGCCATACCAGGCCTTCCAATCAACATTCACACCGTTGGCTTGAATATCTCCAAGGGCTTGCACAAAAACCTGTAGGTCGTCGGATTCAACACTGCTACTTGCCGAGGCGAGGGTAGCGACAGTGCGAACGGGTTTTCCTGCGGCTTGTTTAGCAAAGGTTGTTAAGACTGAGCCGGGGCCGACTTCAATCAATAAGGTAGAAGGGTCAGCGGTTATTTCGGTAATACCCTGATTAAAGCGCACGGCTTGACGAATGTGTTGTTGCCAGTAGTTTGAATCAGTGGCTTGTTCCGCTGTAATCAGCTCACCTGTAACATTTGAGTAATAGCTGATAGTCGGCGACTGTAGCGACAGTGATGCCATAAATTCGCCAAATTCCTGCAACATCGGCTCCATCATAAAGGAATGGAAGGCATGAGAGGTATTCAGTGCTTTATGCTTAATGTCTTTCTCTGTCAGCTGTTTTGACAAAGCATCAATAGCATCTAATGTGCCCGCAACGGTACATTGTTTCGGAGCATTAACGGCGGCAAGGTTCACCTGTCCGTTTAATTGAGACTCATCTAAGAGCGGTGTGAGTGTCGCTTCATCGCAATTTACCGCCAGCATGGTGCCGGCATCCATTGATTGCATCAGACGACCACGTAGGCTGACGGCAGCAATGGCGTCTTCTACCGTGAATACACCGGCCAGTGTAGCGGCGACAAATTCGCCTAAACTGTGCCCGATCATTACATCCGGTTTTAGGCCGTACTTCATCAGCGTTTTTGCCAGCGAATATTCAACGATGAACAGGCAAACCTGAGTCATTTGTGTTTGTGCTATCTGAGCGGTGGCGTCTTCTGAGGCATTGTTTAGAAGCAAGGTTCTTGCTTGTGTAAGCCCTTGAGCATCACAAATAGACAAACATTGCTCAAGTTCCGTGGCGTAGTTTGGCAGGGTTTGGTAAAGCTGCTGACTCATTGCCGGATACTGAGTTCCCTGTCCCGGGAACATAAACGCGGTTCTGGCTTGTATAAGTTGATCTTTTGCCATCAGTTCGGGATCAAACTGCTGGTTTTTCATAGCGTCTGTTAGTTCAGAAACCTGCTTGAACACAATCGCCTGACGTACTGGCAGACCGCCTCGTCCGGTGTGCCAAGTCCAGCATAAATCTGCTGGATTGGTATCCGGATGTTGTTCCAAAAAGGTAATAAGTTGTTCTTGAATACGACTTAAACCTTCCCGGTCAGCCGCAGCCAGTGATAATACATGTAATGGTTGCTGTGACGGCGTAGATGTCTCAACGGGGGCTTCTTCTAAAATGACATGAACATTCGTGCCGCCAATGCCAAAGGAGCTAACACCAGCACGCAAAGGCAATTCATCCTCTGGGTTTTCTGGGGCAGCTTGTCGTTGCCACGGTGTGGTTTTATCTACCAGATAAAATGGACTATTGGCGAAATCAATTTTTTTGTTTGGCTCAGACACATTTATCGTTGGTGGGATCTGCCGATGTTGTAGTGCTAACACGGCTTTTACAAACGAGCCTATTCCAGCGGCGGTGTCCATATGTCCAATGTTGGATTTTAAGGAACCGATACCACAAAACTGTTGCTTGTTGCTTCTGAACGCTTTTTTAAGCGCTTCAATTTCTACAGGGTCGCCTAGGTTTGTACCCGTACCGTGGGCTTCAACATAGCTGATGGATTCTGCTTCTACTTCAGCAAGGAACAGTGCCTTGCGAATAACTTCGACCTGACCTTCAACGCTTGGCGCGGTATAACCCACTTTGCGTTCGCCATCGTTATTAATGGCGCTGCCACGAACAATGGCGGTAAACCTGATCGCCGTCTTCTTCGGCATCTTCCAGCGATTTTAACACTACGGAAGCCATACCATTGCCTTCAATAGTGCCATTAGCGTCGTCTGAAAACGCACGGCATTTACCGTCAGCAGATTTGATCATGCCATCTTCATAACCGTAACCGTTTTTGCTAGGCAATGACAAACCAACACCCCCGGCAACCGCCATTCTGCAAGCACCGGTATAAATATGATGTGACGACAAGCCATATCAATGGCGAGCAACGAGGTGGAACAGGCCGTATGTACGGAGATAGCAGGCCCGTGCAGATTCAACTTATAAGGCGAAGTCGTGTGGCTACGAAATCTTTATCATTCAATTGCAAAGCTGCAAATTGCCCTGCGGAAGATTGCGTTGCCTGTAAGAAGGTATCCAATTCCCAGGTAAAGTTGCCAGACGCTCCTGCGAATAAACCAATATTGCGCTTTTTGCCGCCGTTGTCATTGGCATAACCGGCATCTTCGAGGGCATGGTAAACGCTTTGATGCATCATCCGCATTTGCGGATCCATGATGGCGACATCGGCTGGCGTATAGCCAAAAAAGT
>CALNXX010000017.1:0-473766 GCA_942490545.1 uncultured Gammaproteobacteria bacterium
TGCTTTGAGCTTCACGAGGTGATATTTCAAAAAAACTACAATCAAATTCATCCACCCCTGGAACAACACCGCTCCATTTTGAGGTCATGGTGCCAGGCACGTACTCTGTTGTTTCTGAATCCTGTTCTCTGTAAAAGAGCTCCCAATCAAAACGGGCCTTGGGAATGCAATCTACCGCTGATTCCCCACTGGATAAGTGCTCCCACAAACCTTGTGTGTCTCGCGCTTGCGGGAACCGTCCCGCCATACCAATAATGGCAATGGCTTCCCGTTCCAAATTTGTTTTAGAGGCGGGTTTAATGGCATTTGGCGACGGCATACTTACCAGTTTTAACGCGCCCCCTGATACTTCAGAATCAACCGATGACCTACCTGATTGAGCCGATTTTTGTGCCGTTTTCTCCTTCTCTGTCCAAAACACGTTGGCTAAAGATTCATAAAAATTGCCTAACAAGAAACCACTTAATTTAGTGATTGTCGGATAGTTAAAGAGTTCCGCCGGTGAAAATGCAATATCCAAATGTTCGCTTAACTGCTTGGCAAAACTGGTCAGCAAAATAGAATCAAAACCAAACTCAGCCAGATTTTCGTCTTCATCCAGCTTTTCAATATCCACTTCCAGCAATTTACACATTTGCAGCTTAATATCTTCGACCAAGCGCTCAGTAACCACGACTAAAATTTTGGCTGCCTGTTTACTAGCCAGTGCATCAGCCTTGCCACTACGCACAAAAGTGCTAGCAGAAGCTAATCGTTGTGATATTTGTTTTTTATTACCCGTTAACAGCAGTACTTGTTCAGCATTGGTACTTGTTAACGCGGCAAACGCCGATACACCTTCGGCTTCGGTTAACGCTTTTTGACCACTGGATTTTAAGTAGAAATCTTTCGCATCAGCATCATCAAAGTTCATGCCGCCGTTTTGCCATAACGGCCAGTTAATACACAATGTATGTCCCGGCAAACCTTGTTGTTGACGATAGCGGGCATAGGCCATTTGGAACCGATTGGCCAAGGCATAATCGCCCATGCCAAAGTCTCCTAAAATGGCAGACGAAGAGGAAAAATAACAAACGAATTTGGGCGTGAATTTAGCCAACAATAATTCTAAGGCTAAAGTCCCTTCAATCTTGGGACTCAGCACTTGCCGACATTCTCGGTAATCCTTCTCTAACAAATTACGTTTTAACTGTGTGCCTGCGGCATGAATGACACCATCAATCCCATCAAGATTATTGATAGCACTTTGTAATCGAGGACCAATTTGCTCAAGGTTGGCAATATCACCTTGCACATATTCAACCGAAGCACTGTCTTTACGTAACACCTGCAATTGGTTTTCCTGCGCTTCGTTTAGCGCGGAACGCCCTACCAGAATAAGCTTGGCGGAGTACTCTTTTGCTAAATAACGAGCGAAAATCAAGCCGAGTCCACCCATTCCGCCGGTAATCAAATATCGGCCACCATTTTCTAGTAGATTTTTGTCCTGTTTCTGTACCGCTTCCTCTGCACAATCAATAACAAAACGCTCATCTCCACGATATAACACCCCGTTATGTTGACCATATTTCACTTCTTCAAATAACTGCTGTCCCCACTGATAAGCTTCCGCCGGGGTTTGGTTATAAGCATGAAGCACTGTTTGCACGGTGCAGTTGGGTAAGATTAAATTTAATGAGCGCCCAAACCCAATCATGGTTTCGTAAAAACAACGGGCGAATGAATCTTCCTGATATTTCCCGGTAATCAAAAGGTTATGCAAATCCGGAACATGCAAGGTAGCAACCCGAGTTAAATCCCATAATGCTTGATAGGAATAGTTGCCGCTCTCAGCCAAAGATTCTTCTTCGACACATTCCCAGTCCATGATAATGCCGCGCAGATTTTCCGTCTCGGGAAGCACTTTTGCTAACAACGCGCCTAATTCATCTTCTTTAACTGCCCGGGCATTTTCAGGCATGGCAACCGGGTCAATCGTCCCGTATTTAAAAATCACCAATACGCTCAGGTTAGAAAATTTCGGACTAAATTGAGACACCAATTGCTCATAGGCATCCAATGAAGACAACACCCATAACCAGGTTTGCTGTGTATTGTCTACTTTCACCGGCGCGTTAATAGGCAGCGCTTTCGGGAAAGGACGTTCCTGATAAACGTGTAGAGAATCTAACAGCTCATTGGGCTGACTATTATTCATAGATTGTGAATCTGCCAGCAATGGTGGCGCTTCAACTTCAGCCTCAGCTACCGCCGCAGGCACTTCCGGCTCGAGCGCCGCAGTCTTGTTAGAATAAGGAGTATTAGAAGCAGCCTCATTGGCAGCAATATCTTTCAACTCCACCACATCAGCCCAATAGCTTTCTTTCGCAAAAGGATAAGTAGGCAAAGATAAGCGCGAGTATTGGCCATTATCGAACAGCTTGGCGTAATCCAAGCCATAACCTTGCAGATAGAAATCAGCCACTACTGACATTTGATCCACATATTCTTCTGCATTCGTGGTTTTTAAAGAATCAACAATGCTTTGGTTGGCATAGCGTTTTAATGATGTTTTTTCGCGTACATCATTATCCGTTAATTTCGCGGTTTGTACCTGACTGGCTTTGCCTTTTTTCACCCAGCGAAACAGTTGCGTTTGCAACTCTGCATAGCTTTGTACGACGCAACTTAAGCGATATTTGGCATGACGACGCCCCAACAATAAGGTGTAGCTGAGATTACCCAACGAAAGCTCATCGTGGTGGGTAAAGTAATCTACGTAGCGCTCAACCAATTGTTTAAGCTGTACTTCGGTCACCGCTGAAAACACCAATAAATAAGCCGGTTTTACTGCGGGTAGATTAACTTTCTGTTGAGCCTCTTGTAATACGACATGGGCGTTCGTGCCACTGAATCCAAAGGAGCTGACCGCCCCCATTCTAGGCAAAGCATTGCCTTTTTCATCATTTGGCGCTTGCCAACTATTTAACTCGGTATTCAGATAAAACGGACTTTGTTCAAAATTAATCGCTGGATTATGTTGCTCATAATTTAACGAAGGTGGTAACTGCTGATGTTTAAGCGCTAATAGCACCTTAATGACACCGGTAATTCCTGCTGCCGTTGATGAATGACCCAAGTTGGTTTTTACCGAACCCAAGGCACAATATTGTTTGGCATCCGTGTGCTGAGAATAAGCCTTGGTTAAGGCATTAAACTCAATAGGATCACCCAGTTTGGTGCCTGTTCCGTGGGCTTCCATTAAGCCGATTTGGCGCGGATTAATATTAAACCGCTCATACACCGACAATTCCAAGCGCTCTTGAGAAATCGCGCTTGGCGCAGTAATACCATTGGTTTCACCGTCTTGGTTAATGCCAATTCCCGCAATTAACCCATAAATATGGTCGCCTTCCATTCTGGCTTTTTCCGCAGATTTAAGTACCAGAACGCCCACACCTTCACCGGGCACAAAACCATCGGCACGATGATCGAAAGTGAAACACTTACCATTGGGCGATAACATGCCACCTTTGCCCGCGGACATAAAAAATCCGGGCGATGTTTGCACATGC
The DNA here is from genome assembly GCA_942490545.1 of uncultured Gammaproteobacteria bacterium. GTDB lineage: Bacteria > Pseudomonadota > Gammaproteobacteria > Enterobacterales > Alteromonadaceae > Paraneptunicella. Next base: position 3,555 of record CALNXX010000017.1, read on the forward strand.
ACACCGCCAGTAATGGCCATATTCACTTCACCATTCCATAACGCCTGACAAGCAACATGCAAAGCAACTAATGAACTGGAACACGCCGTATCAATAGCAATGGCGGGGCCATGTAAATTCAAATAATAGGCAATACGTGCAGGGATCACTGAACCGGCATTACCCCAGAACGATTGAGCCGGTGCAGGACCACGGAATAAGCTTTGATAATCGCCATTGGCGCAGCCTACATAGACACCACAAGAAGAAGCACGTACTTCCTCTCCGGCATAACCCGCATCTTCTAAGGCTTTCCAGCTTTCTTCTAAAAACAAGCGCTGCTGAGGATCCATATAACGGGCTTCTAAACCTGAAATGTTAAAGAAGTTCGGATCAAATTCATCAATGGCATCCAGCATCCCACCTTGAGTGCAATAACCTCCTTGCTCTGAGTTTCCTTCCAGTCCTTGAGACTCCCCAGCCATCATTCCCATAATGGCGGGTAAATCCCACCGACTCACAGGTGAAACCAAGTTATCGCCATTGGCTAAATGCTGCCAAAATTCATCCGGTGATTCGGTACTGGCATAACGACAACTCATTCCTATTACAGCAATTTCTTTGCTGGCAGGCGCATTGACAAAACTCACGCCTTGATTAACCACCGTTTGTGGCGCTTGCGCCATATGAGCATAAGCATTGGCCGTGACTACAATTTTGCCGATATTTTGGCGGTCTTCCATACAACGGTAAGCATCTTGTAGCTCATGAAATGCAAAGGTTTTACAAATGGTAGGCTGAATGATGCCTCGCTCAACCAAATCCAGCATTTCATCCCGATAACGCAGCATTCTTTGAGGTTGAGTGAAAGACAATTTACGCAAATCTATGCTAAAGAAAGACTGATTAGCGCTAAGCACTGACAGGTCAATGTTGCGTGCCGATTTAATCGCCGTCATGGCAATTTCAATATAACGACCACCATCAGCCAAACAATTCATGCCTTTTTGAATGGCATCGCCGCTTAGGGTGTTGATCACCACATCCACGCCGCGCCCTTCGGTAATGCGTTGCACTTCCTGTTCAAAGTCTTGCTCTTGATAATTAATCAGATGCTCTACACCTAACCCTCTCAAGTAATCCAGTTTGCTCTGTGAACCGGCGGTCGCAATCACTATGGCTTGATAGTGTTTGGCCAATTGCACCGCAATAAGCCCAGTGCCACCAGCGGCAGTTTGAATCAAAATACTCTCGCCCGGCATTACATCTGCACGATGAAAAGCGGCAATCATGGTTATCGCTGCCGACGGTAAAGCACTGGCCTGTTCGTAACTGAGTTCAGTGGAAATTTTGGAAAGTTGGGCAAAATGGCACACCACCATGGTGGCATTGCCGCCCAGCGCTTCTCCCATGCTGGCTACAACCCGATCTCCGACGTTAAAACCTTCGGCTTCGCTTCCAACCTCTATTACCTCACCGGCCACTTCAAAACCGGGAGTAAAAGGGTACGGTGGCATGGTGGGATACAAGCCTTTAACACACAACAGGTCACCAAAATTCAATGCGAACGCGCGGGTTGCCACACGCACTTCATGGGGTTGAAGTGGTGCCATTTGCCCGGTGACAAATTGCATTTGATCCAATGTTCCCGGACCGTTTAGCAGTACTTTTTGATACTCGTTACTACCCATTTGAGAAACCGGTGTCGCGGGCACAGTAGTATGCTGAGAAACATGATTCATAACAGGCTGAAGACTAGCAACGGTAATGTCAGCGACTTGAGCAATTACCTCTGCTACAGCATCAATCGAAGAATCTTCGCCTTTTGAATCATCTAGGAGTTTACGAATGTCATCCCCGTGTTCATTAAGAATATGAGCCGTGAGCAAATTAACATTGGTGTAATCAAACAACACCGTAGTCTGCAATAACAGATCACAGCGAGAATTGATGAGATTGACGACATTAACGCCCACAATGGAATCGATACCATAATCAGAAAAGCTGCGGCTATCTTTGATGTCGTCCTCATCCATATTCAGGGATTCGCAGATGCTTTCCCGAACTAGGTCACGAACATGGTCTTCCAACATACTGTCGGTCACAACTTTGTTATTGTTTTGAGTAGACGTTGTCTTTGAAGTCGATAGGGTTAGTTCTGATAAGGGTGGTTTTGCAAGCGTCGCTTCACCAATTTCAGGTTCCCCTGTAAACGATTGCTCAACGGGACTTTCCAATGTTTGAGCAGCAGCGTTAGCCGATGCTCTTTCTCGAGCCTGATAAATCACACCGTCACTTTCAGCAACGATAACCTGGGTGCCATGCTCATGGGCTTCTTCCGCTGGAAAAAATACCGAATCAAAGCCTTCGCTTTGCAATACCTGTTCCCACATTTCGGGTAACAATGCCGGGCTGCCAGCAATGCGAAGTTCTTCATCCTCGTACAACCACCAACCTTTCAACAACCCAAACGTAAGATGCATGACCAAGCCGCCACCGCGACTCATTTCATTAATGAGTATCCAACCCCCATTACGCATAACCGCTTTGGCATTACGCAATGTGTTGCGAATATTACTGGTGGCGTGCAACACATTGGTTGCCACCAAAATGTCGTATTTTCCAATACCCACATCTTGCGTCTCAGGTGCGTTTTCAACATTAAAAAGAAAGCTGTTGATATAGGGATGATTGGGTTCAAAATTCTTTTGAGAGTGCATTAAAAATGCGACAGAAATATCGGTATAAGCGTATTCGGCAATATGCTCCTGATAAGGTTTTAACGCATCAAATAGCACCTGACTAGTGCCGCCTGTACCCGCACCGACCTCGATAATACGAACTGGCTCAATTGGCGTGTTTTCTGCTTTAGCTAATTCAATACGTTCATCAATAAAGGTGGTCACCATTTCAGCCATCAATAGATTGAACTGATCAACACCTAAACCGTCTTTGTAGACTTCCCCCACCTGATTAACCGAAGCATCAGCAAACAGAATATCTGTTGCCAATACCTTGCCAGTTAATATGGCAGGCAAAGCCGTAATGGTTTTATTCAGTAGCCCTATTTGCCCAGCCAATTGCGCCTGTTGAGACCATTTTTGCTGCATTCGTTCCCATTCAAGACGACACACTTCCTGTTGTTCAGCATCAAAATGACTGGAGTATTGGCCTTGTTCTTCTTTTGCCAACCCCTGTTCCAACAGAGTGTCCAAGCTCGTCTTCAACCAACGATGAAACTGAGGGTCCAGTTTCGATTGCATGCTTTGCAACGATTGAGCACTCTCCGTCACCACTTGCATCGAACACAGTGTGGCTGCCAACATCTTTGCCAACAGGTTTTCAATATCCCCCATTACTTTTTCAAGATCAGCGGGTTGCGAACTAGGCTTTTCAGTCGAGGATGTCATATTATCGTCTCTCATCATTCATTTTCCGCTTTTACTGCCATAACAGGCATCAAAAAAGGCTTCGTAACAGGCATCACAGTAACGCCTCTGTGGCGGGCTTCTTCCTGCTCTTATTCTTCGCAAATCGCTGTTTTAGCGCGCTAATTTTGGGCTGAGATGATTTAGCCATCACCGTAACTTTTTCAGCCGGGCAAAGCGCATCGATAATTTCCGGTTTGGTGACTTTCAAAACGGCCATTTGTGCAAAAGGCGCTTTCAAAAAGTCATGTAAAACCTGCATGCCTTCTTTCTTCTCAATAGAACCAATGCCGCCCGCCGCCATTGAATTTCGATAATCATCTGAAGAAACAATACCGACACTCCCCCAATACCCCCAATTAATGGTTTTTACATCACAAGGAAGTTGTTGGTTAAGGCTATGGGCGTAACTATCTTTAAAGGCACAACCCGCGGCATAGTTACTTTGCCCCGGTTCCTTGGTAAAAGACTGCAAGGAGGAAAAGAACAGCATCCAATCTAAAGGTTCTTGCGCAAACACCCTTGCCATGGCGATACTAACGGCAACCTTGGCATTCAAACTGTTTTTAAAGGTGTGTTCATCCATGCTTGCCAATCCCTTATCCGAAAGCACAATGGCGGAATGAATCACGCCATTGATGGCCCGGTTAGGAAAGTGCTGAACAATGCATTCTTTGGCTTTTTGTAGGGCAGAAACATCCGTTGCATCTGCTTGCACGTAAACCGGTGCTTCCCCAATTTGAGCCAAGCGTTGCTGCTTTTCTCGAATGTTGTCGTCAATGGCTCGACGACCAATCCAAACCACTTGAGCATTAAAATGCTGCATGACCCATTCAGTCCACACCTCACCAATGCCCCCAGCACCGCCAATAACTACATACAAGCCATTCTGGCGATAAACCTCAGGCTTATTAATAGCGTCGTCTGTATCACAGGGCATTAGCACTTGTTGATACCAAATAGGTTTTGAAAGCGTTTCAGCTGCTTTAATCGTTTGTGAATTGGCATTGCGATAAGCCACTGCATTCCCCAATGGATCCCACGGCAATTTGAATATTTGCTGCCATATAGCAAGCGTTGGTTCCAAGCTCGATTCAATATCTATTAATCGCACAGACCAATTGCGATATTCTTTAGCTAAGGAACCAAACAAGCCGTGAATACTGGCATGGGTAGGGTTGGTTTTATCTCTAGCAGACACCGCAACACATTGACGGGTCACTATTGTAAATTCCATTTTTCTAGCCCCGTAATGTTGCGCTAGCAAGGCTTTAATTAAACGGAACCCGAACAACACACCTTGGTCTTGATCTGTCACTTGTGCCAAATCACTGTAATCCGCAGCGTTCGCTTCTGGCACCAGCCAAACAATATGCTCAATATTATATGTATTGGAAAAGCGTTCCTTAATGCCTGCCTCAATATCCTTTTCAGACATACCCGCTTTTAACAGCAATACTTGAGCATTGGGTATTAATTCAGAGATTACCGCTGGCTCATTTTGTCCCTGTTCCTCACAAATCAACAAACAGGGCTTAGTGGTAATATCTTTCGTTAGCCATTGGGGCGTAATGCTGCGCCAACTGGGCACCAGTTTTTGTGCAGAAATGCTATTTTCAACATGTTCTTCGTTAGCCCTTTTTTCGCTTACAGCAGGCGCTGTCGGCTGACTGCGAGAAACAAAACCCTGCAAACTCAAGCAAACATTACCTTCTGCATCGAATAAATCCACATCCAGCGCATTCTGGCTACTGCTCTCATTGTTTGCCGGTCGAATCCAGGCAAAACAATGATTTGGACAACTCTGGTGCCAACTTAGCTTTGTTAAAGCGAAAGGTAATGGTGCGCCTTTATGAGCGCCTTGAGGTGCTGCTTGAGATACATTTTCCTGACTGGAATCCTGGTTAACAGCAAACGCTAAACTAATGGAAGACTGCAAGGCAGAATCCAACAAAGTGGGATGAATACCGTAGCTGTCAGCATCAATTTGAAGCGATTCCGGTAATGTCAGTTCAACCAAGGCTTGGCTAGAACCCGCTTCGTTGTTAGCAACACCAAGCTTAATCCCACCAATAGCGCGCATCCTGTCACCGTAATGCAACCCGGCTTGTTCCAGCATGTTATATAGAGTGTCTGGTGCCGGTGCCATATCCCCGCAGACTTTGCGGATATTTTGAACATTGACCTGTGCAGCAGAACGGTCAACAAACCCAATACGACCCTGACAATAAACTTGCGCCGTTGCAGGGATTGAATCTGTAATTGCAAATTTGAAACCGTGTTTATCTTGCTCGAAACTCACGACTAAGTTAGCGCTACTACCTTGATCAATTTTGCAAGGATGCAACCAAACTACATGGCTGATTTCAATGGTTTTCTGTTCCGAATGCAGGCTTTCTGCAAACGCTTCCGCAACCAATGAACGCACCATTTCTAAATAAGCCACACCCGGTAATACCGGCTGATTATTCACTAAATGATCAGCAAGGAAGAATTCGTCTCCGTTTAACCTAAGTCCAAACTCTAACGAGTTTTTGCCCTTGCGCTTTCCGTGTAATGGATTGGATACTTTATCGACTGGCCCCGTAGACACAGATTGTTCCATTACGGATTGAGTAGTCTTTGATTGTGTAACCGCAGGTTGAGAAATCGTTGTTTCTGTTGAAGCCGCTTGCACTGCTGGTATTGGTTCCGGACTTAACCACAGCTGTTTGCGAATAAAAGGATAGGTTGGTAAATGCAGACGAACCGGAGATTGATTACCAAGTTTTTTATTATCAAGATTTTCGGTATTGAAAAGAGGCATCCACTCAAAGTTATATCCTTGAGTATAAAGGTCTGCCAAGGCAATCAGGTTGTCGCGATAGCGGTTATTTTTATCAATAGCATTAGCATTGAAGGCGTTGACTTCTAAAGCACAATCCTGCAATACCTTTTGCCCGTATTGTTTTAATGCAATCTGCTCAACAAAATCATGCTCCACTTCACGTTTAAACATATTCGGTAGCTTTTCAGCATCACCAAATTTATTCCAAACGTAGAGCGCTTCTTCACTGCTTTCAACCACAATCGCACAACGATAATTAAAGTGATAACGACCGGTTAATAACGTATGACTTAAGGCCGCAAGTTCTTGCCCACTCCACGTTTTACTATTAAGGAAAGCGCATAAATCCTGAACTTTGGTTGCCAGCGCATCTTTATGCTTAGCCGAAACAGTCAACAAGTAACAAGGTTGTACGTTTGGCAAAGCTCGGACTGATGTGGGTTGATATTCGCCAACCACCATATGGGCATTCGTGCCACTCATACCAAAGGCACTGACCGCACCCAACCGTTGCTTTCCAGCTTCAGTAGGCCAGGAGCGAACATCTCGATTCACAAAAAACGGGCTTTCATTCCAATTGATATAGTCACTTGGTTCATCACAATGCAAACTGGCGGGAATTTGCTGCTGTTTAAGTGCTTGCACCAAACACATTAAGCTCACCATACCCGAGGCCGCAAAACTGTGTCCTAAATGACTTTTGGTGGAAATAACCGGAATTGATTGCGCCTCGGATTTGCCCTTATACACCTCGTGTAATGCATTCACTTCTACCGGATCACCCAAGCGCGTGCCTGTGCCGTGACTCACTAACAACCCAATATCTTTAGGTTCAAAACCGTACTGTTGATAAACCTTGCCGATTAGCTTCGATTGAGCACTGCCATTTGGTGCAGTTATGCCGTTAGTTTTGCCGTCGTAATTAATACCACTGCCAAGGATCACCGCTTCAATTGGGTCGCCATCACATTCGGCCTGAGCCAAAGGTTTTAACACTAAAGCGCCTATGGCTTCTCCTGGCACCATGCCGTCCGCCTGTTTGGAAAAGGTGAAACACTTACCTTCTGGTGACAGCATGCCAGCCTGACTCATGCCAATCATGGTAGAGGGCGAAAGCAACAAATTAGCACTAGACGCAATGGCAATATCACACTCGCCGTTGCGCAAACTCATGCAGGCTTGATGCACCGCAACTAAACCGGAAGAGCATGAGGTGTTCATGCCCAAAACCGGACCATCCAAATTAAGGAAATAAGCCAAACGGGAAGCCAAAATGGCTTCATGGGTTCCCGTTAAAGTGGCATGGGCACCGAGTAAACTTTGATATTCGCCTTGTTCAACCCCGGTAAACACGCCAATGGTGTTTTGGTTAATATGGGATTCTCCTAATGCTGCATCTTCCAGCGCCTTCCAAGATTCTTGCAATAATAGGCGCTGGCGAGGGTCCATTCGCTCTGCTTCCCATGGCGTTAAATCGAAAAACATGGCATCGAACTCTGCCACTCCGGGGATCCATCCTCCCCACTTACTCACCATTTTTCCTGATACAACGTCGTTAGGGTGATAATACAATCGCCAATCAAAACGATGATCCGGGATCTCTTGTACCGCATCCACACCATCAAGCATGTTTTGCCACATTTCAGCAACAGAACGAGCGTGAGGAAAACGTCCGCTCATCCCAATAATGGCAATGGGAAATTGAGCGGAAGGTGTTTGAGATGGCTTTGTTGATCTCAGTGTTGATATTACCGATTCAGGTGATATTGGTTGCGATGATTCTGTCGCAATCAGTTCAGGCGTTATCTTATTTGGAGAAACCGGTTCTGAGACCCCTAAGACTTCAACCGTATCTGAACCGCTGTTATAAAACGTTTCCAACAGCTCGCCTTGTTGCTCCAACAATGCTTCGGTAACCAAAGCCATGGTCGGATAAGCGAAGAACAACGCAGGAGTAATTTCCGTGCTATAAAATTCACTTAGGCTGGTGGCGAATCGAGCTAAGGTAATGGAATCAAAACCAAAATCGGCTAAATTGGTATCAATATCCAATTTATCCCGCGGCACCTGTAACAAATCACTCACCTGATCTTTTAGATCCCACAAAATGCAGGCCTCTAACGATAATCCCCGTAACTCTATTCGCTCACGGGGTGAAGTCTTCGGTACAGAGCCTTCTTCTTTCGTTTTTAGTTTTTGTTTCAAAGGAACGGGAGCAATGACAGGTTCAGCAGAACTTGTGTCCTGATTGTTCAAATAGCGAGTAATACGTTCTTCATCACCTACCATCAGCAGCACTTGTTCCAAACTTTGGTCTGCCACAAGCTGTTCGAACACCTGTACGCCTTCGGCGGCGGTTAAGGGTCGTTGACCACTGGATTTTAAGTAAAACTCACGACTTTCGGTGGCCTTGTTTGACATACCACCGTCTTGCCACAAGGGCCAGTTAATGGCGATAGCATGTCCAATCTTTCCATCTTCTTTTAATTTGGCATTGCGATAATGCGCGTAATTCTGCATAAAGCGGTTGCCGATAGCATAGTCAGCATTACCGAAGTCGCCCAATATTGCCGAGCTAGAAGAGAAATAGCAGACAAAATCTAACGGTTTATCTGTCTGTAATTCCTCTAACAACTCATCCAGTAGCAGAGTACCTTCAATTTTGGCGACAGTGGTTCGCTTAAACTCTGCCATGTCTTTTTGCAGCAAAATATTCTGACTTGGCGCGCCAGCAATATGCAACACCCCATGAATGGAACCAAAAGCCGTTTTAGCAGTGGTGATAATGCTCTGTAATTGTTGACGATCACTAACGTCGCCAACAATATATTCAACACCGGGACCAAATTGGCGTAACCGTTCAACCTGCTGCTGACGCTCAGCATCAAACGGGCTTCGTCCGGTCAATACCACATTCACTCCGGCGGTTTTCAGCAGATGCTCGGCCATTATCAGACCAATACCGCCCAAACCACCTGTGACTAAATAACAACCTTCACTTTGCCACTGCACACCCATATTTAACAACGATTGGGTATGTAACGCTTGTGGCTCAATTCGACATACATAGCGTTTGTTATCAAGGTAACGAACATTTTCCAGCGTTCGCCCCATGGCTTCATTATTTGTTGGTTGATGACCTATAGATTCGCACAATAAAGTACTGCCATACCAAGCCATATCAGGAACTTGTCGCTCTTTTACAATACGATGCACCAATGCCAATTGAATATCTGGAAGCAAGAAATTTAACGACTTTTTGAATGCCTGCCAGCTATCTACATAACAACTTTCTAGTGAATCTTCTTCGGTTTCAGCCACCAATAACAGCGATTGCATTGGGGTTCTTTGCAAAGCCACTGCTTTAAGCAAGTGAACAATACTTGCACAATCAGTAATGTACCGACGGTCGGATAATGGCCACATATACCATAGCGCGGCTATTGCACCATACTTGGATTGGATGCTAACCAATATGTCAGCGAATTCACTCTCGTTCTGACCATCGATGACATAATCACACACTTTATGAGCTTCAGAAGAGGCTTGCGGATCACCACTATCCCCCACCGTGATAATGCTGGCTTGTGGCATGAACTGAGTTAGTTGTTCAATTAAAGCCGAACGTTGCTGACCACCGACAAAACAGACTACAACACCTTGTGGTGCGGTGGTCAAAGAGGCCATTGCCAGACTTTGACTGTGCCACTGCTCCGTAAAAAAGAGTAATTCGCTATCGTCTTGTTTGGCTATAGATTCAACTGAGGGGCCTGTTTTCGGTATATTTGATGTCGATATTTTCGATGTCGATTCCTTTGACTTCAATATTGGGTCTGCGTCTTGCGTTGGCACCCAATAGCGTTCTTTAGCGAAGGGGTACACTGGCAATGGTAATCTGGCAACCGCGCTTTGAGGTAAGATGTCAGCGTAAGGTAATGCGTAACCTTGTACGAAAAGTTCCGCCAGAGATTCAATATGATTACGGAATTGATCCGCCGCTAAACCGCCGGACTGGCATTCACGAATACATTGGCGAGCGTAATTTTTCAAACTCACCTGTTCGCGAAGTTTACGTTCATTAACGCAATCCACATGGAATACAGCGGTTTCTGTGCTGGTCAATTCCTTATTAGCGAGCATTGACTGCAATGAAGCAATTAGCTCCGGCATGTCATGAGCAACACAGGCAAAACGATGGTTAAAGTGTTTGCGTCCAATTAACAGCGTAAAGCTGATATTCGCTAACGATTCATTTGAGTGATTTTGATTTTGGCAATAATCCAGCAAATTTTGAGCTTGTTGCTGTAATTGCTGTTCTGACTTGGCAGACAACACCACTAAGCTAGCGGGTAATGTCACGCTGGTAACCGGTATTTCAGGTGCTTGTTCCAATACCACATGAGCATTCGTGCCACTCATACCGAAAGCGCTAACTACAGCGCAACGCGGAATAGACTGACCTTCACTATTGTAGTTTTCCGGCCAGTCACGTAATTCAGTGTTAACAAAAAATGGGCTAGCTTCAAAATCAATATTAGGATTGCCATTCTCAAAATGTAGAGACGGTGGCATTTGCCGATGTTGCAAAGACAACAATACCTTCACAACACCCGATAATCCCGCCGCCGCTGTGGCATGTCCAATATTAGTTTTAATAGAGCCTATGGCGCAGAACTGCTTTTCATCGGTAGCCTTACGGAAACTTCTTGTAAGTGCACTCCATTCGATGGGATCCCCCAACTCAGTGCCTGTACCGTGGGCTTCGACCATTTGAATATTGGCCGGATCCAAATCACAGCTGGCATATACTCGCCCTTCCAAACGCTCTTGTGACCGAGCACTTGGCGCAGTAATACCGTTAGTAGCGCCATCCTGATTCGTGCCGGATGCTTTTATCACACCGTAAATATGGTCTCGGCTGTTTAAAGCATCCTGCAAGCGTTTTAATACCAGCACCGCTACACCTTCGCCGGGAACAAACCCATCGGCTCGGGCATCAAAGGTAAAACAGCGCCCAGTGGTCGAGAACATGCCTGCACCATTGGGCCAAGTAAAGGCGCCAGGGGTGAGATACATAGATATGCCACCGGCAATAGCCATATCGCATTCTTCAGTCCACAAGCTTTGGCAGGCTAGATGCGTCGCCACCAATGAGCTAGAACAGGCCGTATCCATCGTAATGGCAGGGCCTTGCAGATCCAGAAAATAAGAAATCCGTGCCGACAGCACTGAATTAGAATTGCCCCAAAAAGCTTGTTCTGGGGCGGCGCCTTCAAACAAGTGAGCATATTCGTTAGCTTCGCAACCAATATAGACACCACAATTAACTTCCTGAGTCGCTTTACCGGCATATCCAGCATCTTCCAACGCGTGCCAACATTCTTGTAATAACACCCGCTGTTTAGGATCAGTATAAGTGGCTTCTGCACCAGAAATACTGAAAAACAATGGGTCAAATTCATCAATACCATCAAGGAAGCTGCCCCAACGACAGAAATTCACATCGGGGTGCTCCGCATATAATGGGGAAAGATCCCAACGACTGACTTCTGTTACCAGATCATCCCCTGCCGCCAAATGCTCCCAAAGCTCATGCAGATTATCCGATTTAGCATAACGACCACTCATGCCTACCACTGCAATACGTTTATCCAAAGAGCGGGCATTAACGTCTTTGCCTTGAATAAGTGCTGAACTCGAATCTAAAACAGCAGATTGCTTTGTTGTTTCCTCATTATTGGATACTGAAGGCTGGGCTGAAGCTGTTGTAATAGAAGCTCCTGCAATAGAAGAACCTTGGGCTTGCTCAATCTTCAATATCGAACCAAATTCGCCAACAATATATTGAGCCAATCGTTCTACCGAGTGATAGTCATAAATCACCGTGGTTGCTAAATCAATATCCAGAGAGGCATTAACCAATTTGACAAACTGCACCCCTACCAGTGAATCCAATCCGTAATCCGCAAATGCATCATCATTACGAATTTGACCTGGTTTCATTTGTAGTGCAGTACATAAATGTTCAATGATGATTTGAGTCACATGGTCTTCCATCTCACCTTGGCTCACATCGTTAGCAACGGTCTGCACCAAAACAGGTTGAGATGCCATTTTTTGGGCTGCCATGTCTTGGTTTTGCTCTTCCGGGCGAAGTACCGGATAACACACCATGCCATTGCTATAAGCCATCACCACTTGGGAACCTGCCGGATGGGCCGCTTTAGCTGGAAATCTTATGTGCTCAAAGCCTTCGCAGGTGAGCACATCAGTCCAACTTTCCGAGGACAAAATAGGACCGCCCGGAATACGTAAACTTTCATCTTCAAATAACCACCAACCATCGAGTAATCCAAAGGTCAGATGGGTAAACAACCCGCCACCTTGATTCATTTCATTCAGCAATAAAATGCCATCTTTACGCATGGTGGCTTTAACATTACGCAAGGTATTGCGAATGTTTTTAGTGGCGTGAATAACGTTAGTAGCAATCACGATATCGAAGTAATCAGTATCAATTTCCTGCTCACCGGGCCACTGCTCAATATTAAACATTTTGTAGGTCAGGAAAGGATTGTTCTTACCAAACGTGTTTTCACCGTGGATCAGGAAGTGCTTGGAAATATCGGTATAGCAGTATTCTCCGATAAAAGGATGATAAGAACTGAGATTTTCCAATACTTTAGCCGTTGTACCACCAGTCCCGGCTCCAATTTCAAGGATTCGGATCGGCGTTGTGTTATCTTCACGACGGATTTTTAAGTAGGCTTCAATTGCATTACTCAACTGTGCATTGAAGTAATCGGCACTAATATTTTTCTGATAAACACCATCAACCAACTCAGTATCTGCCTGAGCAAATAGCACTTCTGTTGCCAGTTTTTTGCCACTTAGTACCAGAGGTAAATTGTTGAGGGAATTTTCCAGTAATGGCAGTTGTGCGCGCATGTCTACGTTGGCGTTCATCAACGCTTTTCGTTCTTGCCAGTTATGCAATATGGTGATGCTATCAGGGGCATCAGAAATGGTATATAACCCCTGTTGCTGCTCAATAATCCCTGCCTGCTGTAAACGGTTTAGTGTTACTTTCAACCAACGGCCAAATCGCTTATCAAGTCGCTGCTGTAATTGTTCAAAGCTATACTGTCCTTTACCGGCAAACAAAGGCAGCTCTTGCAGCTTCAGCCACAAAACTTGCAGCAAAATCTGATTCAAACTGTCATTAATCTTTTCTACTTCATCCGCATTTTGTTGCAGAGTTTCTAGAAAGTTCGCATATTCCATGCTCAAATTAAGATACTCAAGCTCATCCATTTCAACTTGTCGGCTAATATTGCCCATATGCTGTTGCATGACACCTGAGGGATCCATTCCTTCAATCAAAATCGGCTTAGTGGTTTTCATAAAGCCCATTTGCTCAAACCCTTGAGACAATAAGTGTTCAACGGCTTGCATGCCTTCTTCCATTTCAATCATGCCAATCCCTAGGCGGGCATATTCCTGATAACCTTCGAAAGCTCTGTTTTCCGGGATATTCCAGAATCCCCAGTTCATGGTATGAACCGAAGTCGAAACACCTTCAGCCAGCCACTGTTTATTCAAGGTATGAGCGAAAGCGTCATTGAATACACAGGCTGCTGCGTAATGACTTTGTAGTGGGTTTTTCACCAAAGCAACAATGGAAGAAAAATACAGCAAGAAGTCCAAATTCTCGTGTTTTACGACTTGGGAAATATTGACGCTAGTGGTTATTTTGGCGTTCAAACAGGGCAAAATATCAGCTTGCATGTCCAGCTCAGCCACTGATTTGGCAGAAAAAGCCAAAGCGGAATTAATCACGCCATGAATTGCACCATATTGCGCCTTAATATCATCAATACAGTGCTGCAAAGCTTCAAGCTGCCCAGCATCTACCTGCCTATACTCTGGCATCAGTTTTTCAAGACAATCGTTTTCAGGAGACTGTCGGTTAGATGCTTGATGATCTCGATTAGACACACCAATGCTTTCCCTGACTTCACGCATAGAAGCATCTTCCGCGCGACGGCCCAACCAGATCACCCGAGCCTGATATCGTTCAATTAACCACTGACTGTAGAGTTTACCGACCCCGCCAGCACCACCAATAATGACGTAAACGCCGCCATGACGATAAACCGGCGATGTCGCTTGTTCTTCTGTTTGTGCTTGAGCAGGCACGGATAATAGTTTCGGGCGATACCATTCACCATGACGATAAGCCCAAGCTCGGCCTCTGGCATCATAAGGTAAAGAGAAAATATGATGCCAGGGTGCGCTTTTATAGTCGTCTACATCCACCAAACGCATTTGCCAAAGAGGATTCTCTTTCGTCAACGAAGCAAACAAACCATGTAAACCGGCATGCTGTACATCAATATTATCGCTGGCTTTAGCCGGTTGACTGCCTACGGTAACGACAGTCCAGGCAAGAGGTTGCTCACTGAATTTCAAATCATTCAGGGCTTTAATCAATGCAAAGCTATTAACGATGCTATCGGTTGCGCCCTTTATTATTTCCGCGCTGCTTTTTATTTCTGCGGTATTAGCTGTTGGCAGCAAGATAACATGGGTAATTGAATCAAGTTGTCCAAGGGATTCGGTGAAAGATTGTTGGTCCTGTTCCAGCGTAATATGTGTGGCATTTTTCAATTCCCCTGCCCCAAGCTTTTGAGACAAAAGTGCAAAATTATCGGTATCACTAATGATTATCGCTTTGGATAAATCGCCAAGGAATGCTTGTTGTTTCTTCTCGGAGATTAAAGGAACAATATCCCATACAGGTGTAAACAACTGACATCCCACGCGATCCGTCTTTTCGACTTGTGAAGAAACCGTATTCGTATCTCTATGGGGGGATTCATTAACACTTTGATTTAATTGACTAAGATCTCTCTTTTCAGGCTCTGGTGTTGGCGCAGATTCATACACTTGAACTTGTTCTGTTATTTGAGGTTTGTCTGTTGTGTGAGCATTCGCGCCAAACGGGTAAGGCCAATATTCATCACGACTAAAGGCATATCCCGGTAAATTTAACTTGCGCGGCTTGCCTTCTAAAGCATCTTCAAACTTACGATCAAACCAAAGCTGCCAGTCAATGCTTACGCCCTCAATCCATGCTTGTGCTATCTCAACAGCATCACTGGATAACGAAGACGAATTACCAGCTTGTTTTTGGTTTTTACGCACGCTTCCTTGAAACATTTTAACCGGTGAGGGTTCACCGGCTAATTCTGCACTTAATGCATAATTGAGTTGTCCCAGACTATTCACCAACCAAACTTGACGGTATTCCATCGCATCTCGCCCCGTCATTAAGGTGGCAGAGATTGCTGGTAAATCCTGATTGCTGAAGCGCTTCAACGCCCCACGTAAATTTTCGATTTGCCCTTTTAAATTAGCAGCATATTTTGACGACAGGGCTATTGGATAAAAAGCATCACTAACGCGGAGTTCTTTGTTTTCAATGGCATCAATATATTCTTCCACCACAATATGCGCATTAGCCCCACCAAAACCAAAGGAACTCACGCCTGCTCGACGTGGTATTACATCACCATTTTCATCTATCAATGCGTCCCACGGTCCGCCATTTCCAACCACATATAAACCACTGTCTGCAAAATCTATATAAGGATTGGCGGGTTCACTGTGCAAAGTGGGTACTAACTCTTTATGGCGTAATTGCAGCAACACTTTTATGAGTCCTGCCACACCCGCCGCCAATTCTAAATGACCAAGGTTGGTTTTTACTGAACCCAGCGCGCACTTGCTCCCATGTTGAGCACCCTGCTGACCTCTGAGCTTACTAAAGGCACTTTTTAAACCGTTGATCTCTATGGGGTCACCTAACTCCGTGCCCGTGCCGTGAGTTTCGATATAGCTAATGCTATCAACCGGAATACCGGCATCATCGACAGCTTTAACAATCAAAGCTGCTTGGGCTTTTGGATTGGGAGAAGTCAGGGAATTGGCACGACCACCGTGATTTTCAGCACTGCCTTTAATCACGCCATAAATCGCATCGCTATCGGCTTTTGCATCTACCAGCGGCTTTAGGAACACCATACCCACGCCTTCGCCACGAACATAGCCATTAGCATTGGCCGAGAAGGTTTTACACCGACCATCTTCTGCTAACATGCCAGCCTTACTAAAGCTGATATGAGCCATGGGCGTAAACATACAGTTGACGCCACCCACAATAGCCTGAGTACAATGACCTGCACGAATAGCCGTAACGGCACGATGTACCGCCACTAAAGAAGAAGAACATGCGGTTTCAATGGGTTCACTTGGACCATGTAAATTCAGCATATAACTCATGCGATTTGGCCCGACCGAAGGTACTGAGCTGGTGGCACTTACCCCTTCAATACTTAGCTGAGCTTGCGCAACCAAACTGTTGTAATCGCTACTGCCAATTCCTACAAAGAGGCCGGTATCACTGCCAGACAAACTGGACGGCGCATAACCTGCATCTTCAATGGCTAACCACACATATTCCATCAATAATCGTTGATGCGGATCCATCAGCACCGCTTCTCGTGGTGAAATACCAAAGAATAGTGGATCAAACTTCTCCACATCTTCAATAAAACCGCCCCATTTAATATTGGTTTGGTTACCCGGCGCATGAGGGTCTCCGTGCCACGCTTGCCAATCCCAGCGGCTGGCTGGAATTTCTTTTATACAATCTCGCCCCTGACGCAGATTATCCCAAAATTCATTAACATCAGCGGCCTGGGGGAAACGCGCACTCATGCCAATTACGGCAATATCATGATTTCGAATAAAACTGCTTTGAGAAACAGATTCTTGTGCTGTGACAGGAGTATTTGCAAAATTTGTAGCAGAAATCTGAAAAGATGGACGTAATCCACCTCTGCGAGAACGGTTAACAGTGGATTGCTGAGGTGCATGACTGTTAGCAACTGTAAATTCTAATGCCTTTTTTTCAACTGCCCCTGAAGTTGAACCTTCGGCTACTGAATCGTTAGACAACATCTGATAGTAGGACAATAAAACGTCAGTGTATTCGGAAGCTAAATGGTCTGAAAATTCTAGCAATGTAGGGTATTCAAAGAATACCGTTGGCATCACATTTAAACCACCGTTGTCAGAAACAAAAGTGCGATTTAAATCGTTGGCGAACTCCGTTAAAGTGATGGAATCAAAGCCGTATTCACTAAATTCTGCATCGGCATCCAGAAATTCTTCTTCCAAATCCAATAATGTCGCAACACTGCGCAATACATCGGCCAATATTCTCTGATTCAGCTCTTGATGTTGCTCTTTGTCTAATGCATCAACAGTTGTTTTTTCAGTATTCGCTGTATTTTTTTGAAGACTAATTTCTTGAAGATTGGCATTCAAAATCGCCAACACTTGGCTGCGAACTTTAGCTGTTTGTCCATACACCACAAGAACTTGTGCCTGTTTTTGAGAAACAGAATTTTCTTGCGAAAACTGTAGGGCAAATTGTAATGCAGCCACACCTTCATTCGCAGGCAAAGGCTCCATACCCACACTTTGACGCATCATCTCTGCCGAGGCATCATCCACTGACATGCCTTCGCCTGAACTGGCTTCCAGCATCCACAACGGCCAGTCAATGGACAGTGTTTGCCCCTGACGCTGACCGCTTTCAACCTGCTTCTGGCGCTGCTGTGCAAAGGCATCCAGATAACCATTAGCCGCGGCATAATCACTTTGCCCCGCGTTACCAAAGACACCACTGCCCGAGGAAAACAACACAAAGTAATCCAATGCCATTTCTGCGGTGGCAGCATCCAGATATTCTGACCCCAGCACTTTGGGGGCCAATACGGTTTGAATCGCCGCTTCCGTTTTATCTCGTAACCAACCATCGTTAAGCACGCCCGCTGCATGTAAAATGCCATTCAGCGAACCAAATTCTTGCTGGATACTGTGGATAAGATTTTGGACATCCTCACCGTTACTGATATCCCCCTGGCGGTAATGCACTTGCGGTCCAAGCGCTTCTATGGAAGCTTGTTTTTCCTGACTCAGTGCAGAACGGCCCACCAGGATAATCTGTGCGGTAGTCGTTTGCTCTGTTGCTGCTTGTGCCAGCATGGCTTGCTCTATCATGGCCTTGGCCATCACCAAACCAATGCCACCGGAACCCCCGGTAATAAGATAAATGCCTTTGTCTTTGACCAACGGTAATGCTTGTGACGCTTGAGATTCTTGTAATGCTGTTAATTCACTGGCAACAGCAAGCTCAGACCACACCGGGCGATAAGCCTTGCCATCTCGAATGGCGATAATGCTGCCCAGTCCCCAGATATTGCCCAAAAGGGTTTCAACAACAGGGACATCCGCTCCGGCTTCAACCATCACCAATTGAAGCTGTAAGCCCGAATGCTCCTGCATAATGGTGTGGATAAAACCACTTAATCCAGCACCCAGAGTGTCTGGCACGATTATCTGAATCTGATGAGTACGGCCTTGTTGCAGCTGTTCCTGAATACGGATAGTTAACTGTGTTACCAGCGCAGCAAAACGTTCTCCCTGATTAACACCCTGAGTTTGAATGTCTACAGTATTGTTATGACCTGTTTCGTGATTAACTGCTGATTTACCAAGTGCAGAGCAGTCAACCCACCATTGATGTTGGTGGTGTTGGTTTTGGGTTGAAAGCGGCTCAATGACTTCCCAATGACGCTCAAAATGTACCGTGGCTAATGCCTTATCTTCATGAGTGCCTTTATTGACAACCACCTCATTACTTAACTCTTCACCACCCAAGACACGGGCACTAAAACCACCTAAGCGAACACACACATTGCCTTCAGTGTCACATAAGTCGATATTCAGTTTGCGGACGCTTTTGTTGCCAGACGGGGGGTTTTTGGACTGATTGTTATTAGACGTATCACCTGCCGACTGAATTCTGGCCCACATGTTCGATTTGCAAGGATGAATTATCTGCACCGATTCCAGTGCAAAGGGCACCTGAGCCTGCATACTGCCATCACCGTCTGAGGAAAAGTCACTCTTATCTTGTAGAGCTATCGCCCCTTGCAATGCACTGTCTAACAAACACGGGTTGAGCGCCAGACTATCATCGTTAGCAACATCCGGCAGTGCCAAAGACACCCATACTTCACCCTGTCCCGTTCCATTACGAGCCTCATTATTAGTAAAAAGCCCCTGCATTCCCTGATGACCTGCACCGTAGTGAAGCCCCAGCTGAGCATACATTGCATACAAGGATTGAATATCTGAGGCTACCGGTTGGTAATCCTCACGGATACGACCAACATCCAGCTTGGGCGCTTTATCTTTTGTCTCTTCTTCATTGATTTGCCACTCGTTGATTTTCCATTGCGCTCGGCCCTGACAATGCACAACTTCATTGTTGTCTTTATCTACACTCACCACCTCAAAATGAAATTCAGTATCCGACACCATATCCAGATAAAGATGGCATTCCGTGGGTCGTGCCTGCTGTGCACTGCCCGCCGTTAATGGGCGTAGCCAGATAATATTGGATAATTGCCATCCGGCCTCATCAGTAGCAGGCTGTAACTGATTTAAAGCTGCTCGGGCCATTTCCAGATAAGCCACCCCCGGCAAGACCCGCTCACCGTGAACCACATGGTCTTTAAAGAAGAACTCTTCACCTGAAAAGAAGGACGTGAAATGCAAACTGTCCAACGTGGAGCGGTTACTGTGAACCAAAGGATGTAAATTATTATTGGAAACCGCCATCACTGCCGCTGGCTCAGTAAGATTACCCTGCGCTACGTTTAACCCTTTCCCAATCCCCATACCACCAACCCAATGGGATTTGTTAAGAAACGCATAAGTCGGTAAATGAACGCGTTGGGGGATGGAATTATTTGCATATATCAGGCCCCAATCAAAACGGTAACCCTGTACATAAAGGTCCGATAATCCTTGTAAGCTGCGATGGTACTCATCTTCTGATATTGATGTACCCAAATTTTCCAGCAACTGACGACCATAATCTTGCATGGCTTCGGTTTCCCGAAAACGGCGACTCACTTCACCTTCATGCACCGTAGCCAGTCGCTCACCTCTGCCATAAGCCGCCAATAATGCCTGAGCTTCTGCATGGCTTTGCACACTCAACGCTAAACGATAAGCAAAGTGCTGACGACCATTAAGCAAGGTGTGACTAATGGAGGCAAGCTCCGTGCTTATCCCTTCATCGGTAGCTAACCAATTCGATAACTGCTGACTCAAGGCCAATAATGAATCCGGATGTTTCGCGGATAAGGTCAGCAAGTAACTTGGTGCAGTAATGTGCTTAGTTGAGTCTGTGTCTACTTGCTCAGGCACATATTCCGACACCACCATATGGGCATTAGTGCCGCTCATACCAAAAGAACTTAACGCCCCCATGCGTTTGTTTTTGACTGAGGTTTTATCTTCAGAAAATGGCCCTTCTGGCAGTTCCCACGCTTTGGTATGCCGATTCACATAAAAGGCACTGTCATCCCAATTGATATGCTCATTGCCCGGCTCGCTGGATAGCGTGGCTGGAATAGTGTGATGCTTAAGGGCACATACCAAGGTCACCAGATTCACCAACCCCGAGGCCGCAAAGGTATGACCGATATTGCTCTTGGTAGACGTTAACGCGCAGTAATGTTGTTTGCTTGTGTGACTGCCAAAGACTTCACTTAAGGCATTAACCTCAACCGGGTCGCCCAGTTTGGTGCCCGTACCATGGGCTACCACATAACCGATATCTTCCACATCAATATCAAAACGCTGATAGGTTTGTGCGATTAAGGCTTTTTGGCTTTCGCCATTAGGCGCCGTAATACCATTGGTTTTACCGTCGTAGTTAATCCCGCTGCCACTAATCACGGCGTGAATAGGGTCGCCGTCGGTTTCAGCATCGCTCAGGCGTTTTAACACCACACACACCACGGCCTCACCCGGCACCAGTCCATCGGCACCATGGCCAAAGGCCTGACACACGCCTGTCGGCGATAACATCCCCGCCTGACTCATGCCAATAAACGGCCCCGGGGTCAGCATTAAATTCACACCGCCGGCAAGGGCGGTATCACAATCGCCCTGCCATAAACTCAAGCACGCTTGATGCGCAGCCACCAACCCCGAAGAGCAAGCGGTATTGAGCGCCATTGCCGGACCCGATAAATCCAGAAAATAGGACAAACGTGACGCTAACACCGCATCATGATTAGCGGTAACGGTTTGTGCCCCACCAAAGTGTTGATACTCGCCCTGCTCGGCCCCCACAAAAACACCCACCGACGAGGTTTTTAACTGCGTACTGCCGTAACCCGCATCTTCCAGTGCTTTCCAAAACTCTTGTAATAACAGCCGCTGACGTGGGTCCATGCTAGCCGCTTCTTTGGGTGACACCTCAAAGAACAGCGCATCAAAGTTGGACACATCATCAATCAGGCCACACCATTTACTCATCATCTTGTTAGGAGACGGTTTATCAAGAGAATCGTCACCCACAACATTAGCCGGCTCAAAGAAACGCTCCACATCAAAACGACTGGCAGGGATTTCCCCTACCGTACAACGTTCGCTGTTTAACACCTCCCAGAAACTGTCAATATCATTAGCGCCCGGGAACAGGCCACTCATGCCGATAATGGCGATTGGCTCTTGTGTAAAAGACGGTGTAGAAAAGCGTTTAGAAGTAACAGGATTTGCACTCTTTTGAAGAACCCGAGATGCTTCATCAGTTACATTAGGCGTTAATGATATTGACGCTTGTTCATGCTTTTCTGCGATAACAGTACTTGGTTGAGATATATTTTGGGCGGAATCTTGAACCCTGTATGTAGCCGCTACAGGTTGGTGATAAAACGCCTGTAAATCAACACCAAAACTTTGTAAGAAATGCTCTCTCACTTGCCCTAATGTAGGGAAACTAAAGAAAATGTTGGGCTGAATATTCTGACCAAAATGTTCACTTAGATTGGTCGCAAACTGCGCCAAACTAATAGAATCAAATCCGAAATCGGACAAATTACGATCGACATCTAAACGCTGGCGATCAATTTGCAAAATATCACTGGTAAGCTGTAACAGATCCCAATCGACACGCTCCCCCAAACTTAAGCCACGCATTTCTATGCGCCAACCCGCGCCTGCGGATTTTGAATGAGCAATGTGCCCTTGTTCGGATTTTGCAACGAGGTTATTTATAGATGCAGACGATGATGCTTTTTGCGGTGCCACTGGCCCATTAACAAAACGCGCAAGTCTTGAAGCTTTACCCGCTAACACCAGCAAGTTTCCACCCCCAGGCAAGGTATTAAACGCCTGCAACGTAAGGTTTAATCCCTCATCAATTTGCAATGCCCGCTGACCGCTACTGCGCAAATACAACGCATTTTGCTCATCGCCCATCTGCATACCACCACCGACTGAACGATTATCCCACATGGGCCACGCCAGACAGACTGCATAACCGGGTAATTTTTGCTGTTTACGATAGCGACTATAGGCCCACTGAAAACGGTTAGCGACGGCATAGTCACCTAAACCCACATCACCTAAAGCGGCGGAACTGGAACTGAAATAACAAACAAAGTCTAATGGGTCGCTTTTGAGTAATTCATCTAATGCCAATGTACCGGCAATTTTCGGAGCGAGCACCGGTTGCCAATCATCCCAAGTGTTTTCCAATAAGCTTTTATAACCATGATTACCAGCCAAATGAAACAGTCCATTAAAACCGCCCCACTTGTCTTGCCACGGTTGAATTAGAGCTTGTAACGCGTCCAAGTCTGAGATGTCAGCCGCGACATATTCCACGTCACCGCCGATAGCCCTAAGCTCCTGTAATTGCTGGCGCTTAAGATCACTTAACTCACTTCGGCCCACCAACAATAACTTACCACCAGTTTGGCGTGCCACAAATGCTGCCAATTGACGACCTAAGCCACCCAAACCACCAGTAATTAAATAGTGCCCACCAGATTTAAGGCTACCTGACTCATTCGTATTTTCGTTAACCGCAACGGGCTGCATGTGACTGATATGTCGTTCATCAGACAAATAACGCACCAATGCGAGTTTGTCTGCTTGTTGTTCCTGCAATAAACAATCTGCCCAGCGGGTAATATCCCACGAAGCGTCAGACTGCACAGCGCCCGCCTGTATGTGCGGTAAAACCACGCGTAATGAGCGCAACAAGCCAACAATGGCATCGCTATAACAGGCTTCTAGCCTGTCAGCTTGCCAATGACTCGCGACTAATACACGGTCACAATTAACACCAGCAGTATGCAGTCCCTGCAAACAATCCACTAAACCATGATAAGTCTCCATCCCCTGTGTTTTTGCATCCAAGCCTTGTAAATACCAAAACCCATCAATGCTATCCCACTGATTTTTTAGCTCTGTAAGGTAATCCGCATTGGCAATAAACAGGCATTCCGTATTTGGAGATAATTCTGCAAGACGGCGCGCAAAGGCTGTCTGAGCAATGGGATTAGACAAGTAGCACAATATGCGTTTAGGTGTTTCATGTTCTTGGTTAAGCACCTGTGGCAAAAACACTTCTTCATAAGTATGCAGTAGTTCAGGTTCTTCAGTTTCAGACGAGACTTCACTCTTAGACGAGACTCTCTGCGGCGGTTTTATGTCGGCTTGTGAAGCAACTAGCGCGGCATTTTTATCAGTGTTATCGAGGATCGGCACCCAATGAGAGTCTTTTACGAATGGGTAAGCCGGCAATGAAGTACGACGGACATCTTGCCCGTTAAAAATAGCAGAATAATCTAATGCATATCCCTGTACAAAGAGTTCCGCAATGGCAATCAATTTATCCTGATATTCATCCGGGTTAGTCGTTACGGCACACTGCTGAATACAATGCTCACCGTATTGAGCTAACGCACCTTCACTGCGACGTTCTTTCTCGTTTACCACTCCCGCATAAACGGCACCCGGGTTACCTTGATTTAGCCACTTTTGTAACTTAACCGACAAGTCTCCCAGATTATTAGCCATTACCGCTAAGCGATAATTAAAATGCCTACGACCCGCTAACAGAGTGAAACTCACATCTCCGACCACAACACCCGAACTTTGTTCGCAATGCATCTGCAAATCTGCGGCTTGCTGACGTAATTGTTCATTGGAGTGCGCTGACAAAACAAACAAGTAAGCGGGTTTATTTTGATTCTGACGAGAGATCTGTGGCGCTTCTTCCAACACCATATGCACATTAGTGCCACTCATACCGAAGGCACTGATAGCAGCACAACGTGGGTAGTGATTGCCCTTTTCATCATGGTTTTCGGGCCAGTCACGTAATTCAGTATTGACAAAAAACGGACTGCTCTCGAATTTAATATTCGGATTACCCTTTTCAAAATGCAAAGAAGGTGGCATTTGACGATGTTTAAAGGACATCAAAATTTTTAACAGCCCAGCCACACCCGCCGCCATGGTGGCGTGCCCAATGTTGCTTTTAATAGAGCCGATGGCACAAAATTGTTGTTTATCTGTATGCTTTCTAAAACTTCGCGTTAACGCATTCCATTCAATGGGATCACCTAGCTCAGTGCCGGTGCCATGGGCTTCGACCATTTGAATCTGGGCCGGATCTATACCAAAACTGTCGTATACTGAACGCTCTAAACGCTCTTGAGAACGAGCGCTGGGCGCAGTTAAACCATTGGTTGTCCCGTCTTGATTAATGCCGGTGCCTTTGATTACACCGTGAATATTATCCCCTTGCTCAAGTGCATCTTGCAGGCGTTTTAACACCAATACACCCACCCCTTCACCGGGCACAAAACCATCGGCCCGGGCATCAAAAGTATGGCAACGGCCCGTGATGGATAACATGCCTGAACCACCGGAAGAAAGGAAAATTCCCGGGCCAGGATTTATCGCCACACCACCGGATAATGCCATTTCAATTTCGCCACCCCACAATGCCTGACAGGCTAAATGGGTCGCTACCAATGAGCTAGAACAAGCAGTATCTACGGCAATTGCCGGGCCTTGTAAATCGAGGAAATAAGCGATTCGAGCGGGAACAACAGAATTTGCTACTCCCCAGGTTGCCTGTGGTGGCGGACTCTCAGTACCAGCCCCTTGAATAAACTGGCTGTAATCACTGGATTCACAACCCACATAAACGCCACAGCGCATACCCTTTATAGCATTACTTGCATGTCCGGCGTCTTCCAGCGCGTGCCAGCATTCTTCTAGAAATAAGCGCTGTTTGGGGTCCATGTAATTAGCTTCGACCCCGGAGATATTGAAAAATAGGGCGTCGAACTTGTCGATGCCATCAATAAAACTACCATGTTTGCAAAAGTCGCTTTTAACATCTGGGTTAGCACTGGATAAAATAGCGCTTAAATCCCAGCGAGAAACTTCATCTACCAGGTCATCGCCTGCCGCCAAATGCTCCCACAATTGTTGCACATTGTCGGATTGAGAAAAGCGTCCGGCCATTCCCACAATCGCAATTGGGGCTTTGTTAACTCCCTGCGGTGAAGGGCTTGCATTTGTTTTCGGTGTTACTTGCTGAAGCGAATCTGACGATACGGTCTGAATCGCTACTACCGGTTCTATAACCTCGTCTTCACTGGATATAAGCTGGCGAATAATGTCTTGATAGGTTTCGATCACAAAATCAGCCAGGGCGTTAACCGAGCTATAATCAAATACCACCGTAGTATCCATTTCAATGCTCAACACTTTGTTAAGTTCCTGCACCAAATTAATACCGATAATAGAATCCAAACCGTAATCGGCAAAAGGCTCATCATCATCGATATCATCAATAGATAAACGCAAGAAACTGGCTAACTGAGCTCGGATAGTAGTACGAGCATGTTCTTCAATCGCTCTTGTAGATACTGCTGGAACATGAGCTTGGGAAACAGGTACTTCAACTTGTTTTTGTGGCAATGCCGACTGACTGCTTATGCTCTTATGCTCTGTATTCTTGTGTTCTGCTTTCTTATTCGTTGCTTTCTTACATGAGGTTTTGCTCAAAGACTTTTCACGGGACATTCCGTCGCTTTGTGCAATAACAATGGTTTGCCCTTGATCATGAGCGGCTTCGGCAGGGAATACCACCTGTGGAAAGCCTTCATCAATAAGCACTTTTTGCCATGCTTGCGGATACAATCCAGGACAACCGGGAATACGAATAGCATCGTCCTCATACATCCACCAGCCTTTAAGTAAACCAAAGGTCAGGTGTAACATCCAACCGCCATGTTCACTTACTTCGTTAAGCATCAACAGCCCTTGCCGACTTAGGGTTTCTTTAACATTACGTAAAGTGCGACGGATGTTATGAGTGGCATGCAACACATTGGTGGCAATGACGATATCGTAGAAATCTTTCTTGATATTTTGTGCAGCGGGCCCTTGTTCAATATTGAATAATTGATAGGTTAAAAACGGATTGCTGGGGCCATAATTTTCTTCAGCGAAGTTTAAGAAAGCTTTGGATAAATCGGTATAACAGTATTCTTCAATGTGTTCTTGATAAGGTGCCAGCTTTTGCAGTACCACTGCCGAGGTTCCGCCCGTACCCGCACCCACTTCAAGAATACGCACTTTTTTACCGGGACAAGTACTGGCAATTTCTTCAACACAAGCAACAACAGATTCAGCTAAAAGGGTATTAAAAAAGTCAGCCCCTTCGTTATCTTTATAAACACCTTCGACCCGATCCATTGCTGCGTCTTTGAAAATAATATCGGTAGCCAAGCACTTGCCGGTTAAGATCTCCGGTAAAGCTTTTAACGTGGCTTCAACCAAAGCAACCTGCGACACAAAATCAGGATCGGCAACCCAGGCTTTTTTGTTTTCATTCCATTGCGCCCACACATCGTCAACCGCAGATTCGGTAGGCACTTGAACTAATTTAAAACCTTCATTGGTTGTTTCCAGGTAACCAAAAATCACCAACAAACGGAACGTTTCATCTAACCAACGATGATACATGTCAGGCAAACCCGCAGCGACTTTGCCAAGATCAATCTCTTCAGCAGTGCTTAACAGCCCCATACTGTATAGTTGCACCCAGACTATTTTTGCCAACTGCGCTTCAATCTCGTGTTTGAAACGTGCTTTTTCTGAAGCGGAATTACGAGTTTGCATATTCATGGTGCCTCTGTTCTCTCTGTAATTCTTTTCGCCGTATCATCTACCACGGTGCGATTGTTTGGCATGCAAAAACCGTAGCCAAAAACATGGGATAAAGTTGCTGACAAAATCATAGGTTAAGCCCCCTGTTCTTTGCGTTCTTGCTGCACATGTCTTTGAACCACTTCCGCCAACATATTTAAGGTCGATTCCGGATCGTAATCTGTCACAACTAGCTCATAGCCAAAGCCATCCCGACATCGGTTCACCACGTCATTAAATACCACCTGGTCAACGCCTAATTCACTGAGTGTTGTTGCACCATCAATATCACCTTCCTGTAAGTGCAACACCTCAGCAATGGCTTGTCGTAAATCCCTTTCGACCTGTTGTTTCGAGCCGGTTTCGTTATTCATTTTTCTGGATAAACGAGACATAATGTTGCTGAGTGAAAACCCGCTATTATTCTGATGACGCTGAATGGAATGCCCTACTTCCATACCCTCAATCAAAATGGGTTTACTGGTTTTCATAAAACCTAGCTGCGCAAAATCACCCGCTAACAAATTCTCTATAGCCTGAAAACCTTCCTCCGGTTCAATCATGCCAATACCCAAACGGGCATACTCCTGATAGCCATCAAAAGTGAGATTGTTAGGTTGATGCCAAAAGCCCCAATTAATAATCTTGATGGGGGTGCTATAACCTTTGGCTTGCCATTGCTGACGCATGGAAAGGGCGTAAGCATCTTTAAACATACAGCCTGCGGCGTAGTGACTTTGATGTGGATTTTTGGTCAGAGCAACGATGGATGAGAAGAACAAGAGAAAATCCAGCTTTTCACCTTCCAGCACTTCAACTAAATTAACGCTCACGTCTACTTTAGCTTGCAAACATCCACGCACGCCTTGCTCTTCCAGTTCCTGTAATGACTGGGTATAAAACACCAACGCGGAATTAATCACGCCGTGAATAACATTAAATTTCTGTTTTATTTGGGAAAAAGCAGCCTGCAACTGCTCGCGATTGCTAGCATCTGCGGAAATATACAGCGGACGAGGCCCTTTTTGGCCCAACACATCCATTTTAGCGGTCAGTTCTTCATCTTCCGGGCGACGGCCAATCCATATTACTTGCGCCTGATAACGTTCAATCATCAGTTCGCTCCACATTTGCCCTATACCACCAGCACCACCAATCACTACATAAACGCCGTGCTGACGATAAACTTGTGCATTTTGGCAATCTTCGATTGGTGTTGAGAGTAATTGTGGTTTAAACCACTCCCCATCACGCCATGCCCAAGGCCGACCACGAGGGTCACAAGGTAAGCGTAAAATGTCTCGCCATGGCAAGTTGTCACTGCTAGACACATCAACCAAACGCAATTGCCAATTGGGCATTTCTTTCGCGAGGGTGCCGTATAAACCATGCAAACCAGCATTGATGGGATTCACCTTGTCGGTTTGCCTCACCATCAAGCTATCCCGGGTCAATAACGTCAACATAAGCGGCTGATTTTGCAAAGGGCTGGCAAGGGCCGCTTTGATCAATTTGAAACCATCCACGGTATGAGTGGTGGCTTGTTTTATTAACACATCACCGGTTGCCGTTGTTTGCTCAGGCAACACTATCAATAAGTGTTCAATAGCACCCTTTGCCAAAATATCGGCGGCTTTATCGGCATCAGCTTCAATCTCAGCAAAATCAATACGTGTTATTGATGTCATCCAGTGCGGCAGCTGCTCTTCCGCAGGGGCAATGACTAAAGTTTTAGTCGTAGAAGAAAATTCAGTGTACTCAGGCGCAATAACCACATCCCATGTGGGTGAAAATAGCTGTGGTCCGACTCTATTAGTTGTTGTTACTTGCTTGGCTTCAACTTTTTCCGGTTCTTGAGTTGGTTGTTCGTGAATCTTCTGATCGCCAGACTCTAGATCCAGAGCCTGTTCCTGCTCCATTTGAACCCAGTAAGAATCCTGCTTAAAAGGATAGGTCGGCAATGGCACTCGCCCATAGGCGTGCTGTGTGAATAAATTGGCAAAATCCAGCGGATAACCTTGTATATAGAGGTCGGCCAGCAGACTAAGCTTTTCAATACTTTGTGCTTCAGAAGTAAGCAGGGGTAATGCTTGAATACACTGAGTGCCCAACTCCCTTAGCGATGTTTGGACTTTTCTGGTTTTCTCACTGAATTTACCAGACCACACCAGAATAGATTCTTGTTTGTCTAACCACTCGCGCAAACAGGTTTGTAAGTGTTGACTATTTTTAGCAACACATGAAAAACGGTAGTTAAAGTGTTTTCTACCACGTAATAAGGTAAAACTAATATTGCCTAAATCGGCACAGTTATCAGTATCACAATAAGCTAATAACTGCTCTGCTTGTTGCTTAAGTTGCCCCTCGGAACGAGCCGATAGCACAATTAAATGCGCAGGTAATTGGTCTGCAACAATATGGGATTTCGGCGCTTCTTCAATCACCATATGCGCATTAGTACCGCTCAATCCAAAGGAGCTAACGGCGGCCCGTCTCGGCAACCTATTACCATGGTCATCAACGGCTAAATTTGCAGGCCAATCGATTGATTTTGAATTCACATAAAAAGGACTGCTGTCTAACTGAATACGAGGATTGGCTTGCTCAAAATGCAGCGATGGCGGAATTTGTTTATGCTGCAATCCCTGTAGTACCTTGATTACACTAGCAACGCCTGCAGCAGCAGTAGTATGTCCAATATTGGATTTAATTGAACCCAAAGCACAATATTGGGTTTTATCCGTTTGCTTACGATAGGCCTTGGTGAGTGCTTCAAACTCAATGGGATCGCCTAACTGTGTTCCGGTGCCATGAGCCTCGACTAATTGGATGCTCTCAGGACTCACGCCAAAATCGTTGTAAACATCTTCAATTAACACTTGTTGAGACAATGCATTGGGTGCCGAAATACCATTGGTTGCGCCATCTTGGTTTAAACCAGAGGCCCGAATCACTCCGTAAATATAATCGCCATCAGCCAACGCGTCTTGCTGGCGTTTTAGGGTTATCACCCCCACACCTTCGCCGGGAACAAAACCATCGGCACGATGATCAAAGGCATAACATGCACCTTTAACCGACATCATACCAATACTGCCATACCCTAAATAAAACGCCGGTGTAGACTGCACTAATACACCACCCGCAAGGGCCATGTCAGTTTCCCCGGCACGTAATGCCTGACACGCCAGATGCATGGCTACCAAGGAACTAGAACAAGCCGTATCAATGGTCATTGCCGGGCCTTTAAGATCCAGATAGTAAGCAATACGTGCCGCTATGATTGATCCAATATTGCCCCACGCCGCATTATCAGCAGATTGCCCATTCAGTAATTGGGTATAATCGCCTGCTCCACAGCCCACATACACCGCGCATTTTTTGCCTTCTATTTCTTCCCCTACATAACCCGCATTTTCCAAGGCATTCCAAGCTTCCATTAGGAATATTCGCTGCTGCGGATCCATATGAGTCGCTTCTAACCCTGAAATGTTAAAGAACAAGGGGTCGAATACATCAATACGATCTAAAAAGCTGCCTCGCTGACAGGTTTTATCCGCTTGGAAAGCATCCCCCAACATGTGCGGAATATTCCAACGACTCACGTCTTGTACTAAATCTCGGCCTACTGCCAAATTTTGCCACAACTCATCCACATTATTGGAATGGGCAAAACGTCCACTCATACCAATAATAGCAATGGCTGTAGCAACATTAGATTGAACCGATTGTTCTGACTGCGAAAGCGCTTCACTAGCGTTTATTACAGGTTCAGGCCTAGGCTTTGCTAACGTCGAAAACCGAGACGGTGTTACCGATGTCGATTTCAATGTTGTTAATAATTGATTTGCTGATGCTCTCTTTGTTGATAAAGGCGTTGATGAAAGCTGAGGTTGCCGTGTAGCAAATAACTGGCTGATTTCATTTGCGTATTCTTTCACAATAAAACGCGATAACTTATCGACAGTGCCGTAACTAAAGACAACGGTTGTTTCCAAATCCGTCGCTAAACTCTGATTGATGGAGGCCACCAAATCCACCGCAACAATGGAATCCAAACCATAGTCAGCAAAGGAAACATCACTTTCAATACTATTAATATCTAGCCTTAATGCTTCTGCCAATGCTTGATACAGGGTTTGACGAATCATGTCTTTTGCATTGAATTCAATATCTTCAGAAGTAGACTCAATACTGGCAGCTACCTTAAACGTGGATACTGACGTGGCTTCCGCTTCTTTGACTAACGATTCAGGAACAGACTGCAAACGAGCAACACCATTTGAACAGGCCACCACAATTTGCTGACCCAGCAAATGTCCCGGTTCTGCCGGAAAACCAACATCCTGATACCCTTCACTAAGTAACAACTGTTTCCAAATTTCTGGAAGCGCCGCCGGGGAGCCAGGAATACGTAAAGCATCGTCTTCAAACGCCCACCACCCTTTCAACAAACCAAAGGTCAGATGCAAGAACAAACCGCCGCCATCGCTCATTTCATTTAACAGCAGCAAACCACCGGGTTTTAACGTGGCTTTGAGATTACGCAAGGTGTGGCTTAAATTCGTAGTGGCATGCAAAACATTGGTTGCGACAATGATGTCGTACCCGTGTAAATCCACCCCTTGTTGCCAAATTGGACTTTCAGCATCCAACAAAGCCGTTTTCAGGTACGGTGCTTTGGGTCGATAAACCTTATCAGCATGATTCAAAAAGGCTTTGGAGATGTCGGTATAGAGATATTCACCCATCTTGTCTTGATAAGGCATCAACTCATCAAACAATAAGTTGCTAGTGCCACCCGTGCCTGCACCGACTTCTAGAATACGTACTTTCCCCTTGGCGGAAGAAACATAAGATTTAACCACTTCGGCTAGCACCTGATTAAAATAATCCGCCACAGTATTCTTCTGATACACCCCTTCTACATTTGAAACAGAAGATTTGGGGAACAGAATATCGGTCGCCAAAGTTCGGCCCGTTAAAATGGCTGGTAGTTGTCCTAAGGTATCGCTCAGCAAGCGAACCTGAGTCGCCAATATGGGGTTTTCTAACCAAGCTTTCTTGTGACTTTCCCAATACTGACGGCCGTTTTCCAGCGTATGTTTTCCACTGGCAGATAAACGTAATTTTACAAGTGCTTGGTCGCCCGTTTTTTCACTAGAGCTAACCAGAAGGTTTTGCGCTAATAACACCCGATAACTTTGGTCCAACCAACGCTGATACAGGGGTTGAATTTCCCCATAACAATCTTCCGCCAACCATGCATTGAGTTTAATAAGCCCAGAGGCATGCATTTGCACTAACAGATAACCACATATGGCTTCATCTAACTGACTTTGAAATTGCTGGTCCTGCTCTGCCAATACCGGTACAACAGGCAAATCTAACGCCGCCATGTTTAATCCGTCAGGCAGGTTTCGTACTTGCTCAGGAAAAACCTGTATTGATTCGGATTTAACCACAGGCAAGGTCTTTAATGCTTTTGCCTTTTTGGTGTTAACAAAAACCATTTGTGCCAATGGTGAAGCCAACTGCTGAGACAAGGCTTGCATACCACTTTCATCTTCGATGAGTCCTAAACCTTGTTGTTCCAGCCAAGACATCAAATTCTGATTGCCCATGCGCTCAACACTTTTGCGCCAGTACCCCCAATTAATCACTTTCACCGGGAAGTCTAACTGCGCGTTCAGCGCCATTAGGTAATGATCTTTAAAGACACAAGTACTTGCGTAGCTGGCTTGTTTACTGTTGAACGAAAAAGAAGCCAGTGAGGAAAAATAGAGTAGAAAATCCAGGGGTTCGGTCGCAAAGCATTGAGCAACATTCACTGTTGCTGCGATATTGGCCATCAAAGCCTGATTAATTAAGGTATCGTCAGCATCAGCAATGGCAACACCCATGCCACCGGGTTCAACCGCCGCATGAACAACACCATTGATGAGTCCAAATCTGGACAATATTTGTTTCTTGGCCTGAACCAGACTATCCGTATTAATGGCATCAGCCTGAATATACACAGGACGGGGACCGACACCTTCAAGTCGATCAAGTTGAGTGGTGATCTCTGCATTTTGTTCACGACGGCCTAGCCAAACAATCTGAGCCTGATAATGCTTCAGCATCCACTCAGTCCAAATTTCACCAATAACACCGGCACCGCCGATAACACAATAGACACCTTGCTGGCGATAAACAGTCGGATTGTCAGTAAAACCGGTGCGAGCAATCGGTGCCATCTGTTGTGCCAGCCAAGTGCCGTTATGGTAGGCCAATGGCGTTTTCGGCAAGTTACTTTCAGTCTTCACTTTTAACTGTAACAAGGTCTTGATGTCTGCGCTTTCCAACGAATCAACATCTACCGACAACACTTGCCAGTTCACTTTTTCGTTGCGTAACACACCTGCTAAGCCATGCAAACCGGCATGACTTGTTTCAGTTTTTCTTGAATAGCCAACCACCAAAGCACTTTGCGTGACAAGGGTCACCTTTAGTTCGGTGCCGGCAGCGCTATGACATAAACTACGTAAAAAGCGCCAACCCGCTTGCAGTCCAACGTTTTGCTCTTGCAATACGGAGTCCAGAGAAGAAGACCCTGTACTTTGAAGAATACTTGAAGGTGCCACCCACACCACATGAGAAATAGCTTTATTCGCTAATACCTTAGACAGATCAACATCAGGTAAAACTAGGTTTGCAGACGGCAAGTACCCCGCAAATGAGGATTGGCTGGTTTTATCGGCCACCACTAATATCTGTTCATTAGCACAAGTATTGTTAATAGATACTAATTCACTACTGTCCAGTTCAATCCAAACGGGTGCAAATGACAAATCCCCCACATCGGAGGCGCTATGAGTATGAGTGCTAGTCGATTGAGCGTTGTCTTCATCAATATGATTAGCACTCGGACTGGCGGTAAGCGCACGGGTAGCAAAACCCACAATAGTTACGCACACCTCTCCATAAGCATCACACAAGGTAACGTTATACTGATCCGCTTGTTTTTGACCTAATTGCGCTTCGGTGACAACCCAAACTTCATTGCCAAGTGGACGTAAAATATCTATTTCACTCACGGCGTAGGCAATACGAGTTTCTATTTCTTCATGTTTTGAATTATCACCTTCAACATCGAGATAACGCTGAATCAAAAAGCCAATTGTGGTTTGCATGGCACCATCTAACAAACAAGGATGCAAATCGGCTTCACTAAACCCGGCGGCTAAATCCTGCGCTAAGGACAGCTGGGCAATGACCTTTTTCTCGCTTACCCACAACTGCTGAATAACCTGATAAGCAGAGCCATAATGAATAGCCAATTTAGTGTAAGTGTCGTAGCACTGGATTTTATCAATATGAATGTTTGCCAGAGCCTTTTCAGCCGCCAAGTCAATGGTGGATTCAGATATCGAATCAATCGTGGCTTTCTCCACTAATCCCACATAACCACGGCTGTATGTCACACCTTCCGGTGAGCAAACGTTAAATTCAAACTCACCCATTTCGGCATTGCTTTCAATCGGTGTTAACACCACATCTATGGGCAAAGATGAACCGTTTTCTCTAGTATGAATAATCGGTACTAGCCAATTTAGATCTCGCAATCTAATGGCATAATCACTGATATCCTCGCGAGTGTTCCCCAAGGCTAATACAAAAGCGGCACGTCCCAATTCGATACTCGCCGCACCAGGTAAAATATTCTGTTCACCCACCACATGGTCGGCAATAAAGAATTCCGAACCATCAAAATGGCTGGAAAATTGTTGCTGCGCAAAGGTTGACGTATTTTCATGGACCAATGGTGTCAATTTACTCTGATATACAACCTCAGACAGTCCTGTAGCATTGGGACTATTCATCCATGAATGGCGCAAATACCCCAGCTTTTCACGGGCAAAAGGATAACTAGGTAAACTCAAACGGTAAGGGTGAACAGATTGATAACCTGCCCTTTTATCAGCATAAAAACCGTTCCAATTCAGGGATAAACCATTGGCCCAAAGCTGCATAAACTTGTTTAACTTGCCACCTTCTACCCAGCGTTTTACTGTCTCTTGAATATCCTCGTCATGATCAAACAGGGCCATGGTGTTTTTATTCGCTTTAGCGTTGCCCAGATAAACCTGCTCTATTGCGGATGCAATCAGGTCATATCGTTCACTGTCATCCTCAGATTGGTCATCTTCTTGTTGCTCTTGGGTTGCCACGCTTAAAGCTAAATAAGCAGCGAGTTTAGCTTTGAGATCTGCCATTGAGGTCACGATGAAACCAAGGCGTTCGTCCATTGCTTCACGTCCAGTTTGCAGCGTGAAAGCGATGCTAGGTAAATCTTCGTCACTCAGGGATTTTTGCTCAATAGCATGGGCTAATTGCTGAACACGTTCATTTAAGCGAGTGGCATTCCGAGCCGACAACACAATGCATTGTTGAAGTGTGTTATCAGCAATTGGCTCTACAAGCGCGCAATATTCCTGCAAAATGATATGGGCGTTGGCACCGCCAGCACCAAATGAAGATAAACCCGCCGTGCGAGGCCAGGCTTTGCCAATTTCAGTACTGGAAGTATCCCAATCAGCTAAAGAAGTTTGAATATTAAATGGCGAGTCGTGCAGCTGAATTTTGCTATTGA
This sequence comes from uncultured Gammaproteobacteria bacterium, assembly GCA_942490545.1. Taxonomy (GTDB): domain Bacteria; phylum Pseudomonadota; class Gammaproteobacteria; order Enterobacterales; family Alteromonadaceae; genus Paraneptunicella. Next base: position 39,601 of record CALNXX010000017.1, read on the forward strand.
GGGTTTCCGCATGCAAAGTTGGCGCTAGTTGCTGATGTTGGAATTGCAGCAAGATTTTAGTCAATCCAGCAATCCCGGCCGCACTTTCGCAGTGACCTATATTAGATTTCACCGAACCAACGGCACAATGGCCTTGATGATCTTTTAATGCACGTTTAAGGGCGTTAATTTCAATAGGATCGCCCAACTCAGTACCAGTACCATGGGCTTCAAGGTAACTAATGGCTTCCATAGGAATGCCGGCCCGGTCCACTGCATCTTGAATAAGTTTACTTTGTGCTTGCGGATTCGGTACTGTGTAACCATTGGTTTTACCGCCAGCGTTTAAGGCACTGCTTTTGATTACACCGTAAATATGGTCACGATCGGCTTGCGCATTTACCAACGGCTTAAGCAACACTACGCCTACACCTTCGGCATCAACAAATCCGTCAGCTCCTTCACCAAAAGCTTTGCAGCGTCCGTCTTGACTCAACATTCGTTTGGCGCACAATCGCGCATAATGGTCAGGTTCAGCAATCACATTAACGCCACCAGCCAAAGCACAAGTGCTTGAACCGCTGCGAAGACTATCCATAGCAATATGAATAGCGGCCAAAGAAGAAGAGCAGGCAGAATCCACCGCCAAACTCGGACCTTGCAAGTCCAATACATACGAAACTCGATTCGCAATAGACCAATATTGCCCTGCCGGAGAAGCGCTATTCATCACGCCAACAAAAACACCTACTTTTTGGTCTTCAGATGAGTCTCCACATAACCCTTTTGCCGTGTAACCAGCATCTTCAATACAGGCATATGCTTGTTCTAGAAATAGTCTTTCTTGTGGATCAGAGTGTTGCGCATCAAGTGGTGAGATATGGAAAAATAGCGGATCAAATGCGCCTATATCATCAAGAAAACCACCCCATCGGGTATAGATGATTGGTTTGTTGCTATCAATTTTCGCACTGCCAGAATCTGAAGATGCATAGTCACGCCAATTCCAACGTTCCTCTGGCACCTCTGTTATGCAGTTTCTGCCTGATTTTAAATTCTGCCAGAACTCATGCATATTATTGGCTCCGGGATATCTACCCGAAAGTCCAATAATGGCGATGTCTTTAGAAACGGTTGGCGCTTTTTCTATTGATTGTGTTGTCCCTTCCAAGTTTGGTTGTGCAGCTGGTTGAGATATAGGTTGCGACATAGATTGTGCAATTGGCGCTTCAATAGAATCATTATCAGTTCTGATGAGCGCCGCATTTTGTGCAATCGACTCATTCGCACCAACGTCAGTAACACCACAGACCTTGCGCATTTCGTCGGCATGTTTATCCAAAAGGTAGTCAACCAACGCGTCCAAGGTTTGATATTCAAAAAATATCGTGCTGCTGATCTCAGAGAAAGTTTCACTGAGGTCACCGGTTAATTGCACGGATAAAATCGAATCCAACCCATATTTTTCCAACGGTGCCCGAGCATCAATTTTATGCAACGGTAATTTCAGAACTTTACTGACCCGCTGTGTTAAAAAGTCTAATGCCAACGCCCTGGTGTTATCACTTCTATCAATGTTATCCGTATTTCCAGTGATATCAGGTTCAACCTGGCTTGTGGCTGCACTTGTTACACCACAAGCATCGACCATCAGTTGCTTATAACTTTCCAGTAAATAGTCCGTCAGCGCTTCTACGGTTTGATATTCAAAGAAAATAGTACTGCTGATATCCGGTAATATTTGACCAAGGTCACTGGTTAGCTGCACCGACAAAATAGAATCAAGCCCATAGTTTTCCAATGGCACTCGTGCATCGATTTTGCTAGCTGAAAGCTTTAGTACTTTACTGATACGCTGTTTTATAAAATCCAAACTACGACGACGTAAGTCATCGCTATCAAGGGTTTGAATCGTTTCTTTAGTACTTGCCGCAGCTTCTTTTATCGGCGTGGTAAATTCAGAGGAGATAAGATCAGAAGCAACCTCGCCTTGCTGTAACAATTGAGAGGGTAATAAGCGGACACAACCGTTACTATAAGCAGCAATAACCTGGTTACCCAAACCGTGAGCCACTTCCGCCGGGAAATCGACTTCAGAATAGCCTTCTCCCATCAATACCTTCCGCCAAGTGTGCGGAGATAAGGCCGGACAACCAGGTATTCTTAAAGCTTCATCTTCATACAACCACCAGCCCTTCATTAAACCAAAGGTTAAATGGGTAAGCAGCCCACCGGTGTCAGCAATTTCGTTTATCAGCAACACACCATGGGTTTTTAATAGCGCTTTGGTATGGCTTAACGTGCGACGAATATTGCTGGTAGCATGTAACACGTTAGTGGCAATCACTATGTCGTAATGATCGGTAGCAATACCCTGACTAACAGGAAATTTTTCAATATTCAAAAGTTGGTAACTGAGATACGGCACAGTTGGACCAAAACGTTCTTCGGCCTGAATTAAAAACGCGCGAGAAATGTCGGTATAACAGTACTCCGCCACCACCGCCTGATACTGCGCCAAAGCTTCAAATACCGAAACACTGGTTCCGCCGGTTCCTGCGCCAATTTCTAAAATGCGTAGTTTACGCCCTTCACTTTGACAGGTTTTAGCGAGTGACTGTACATGGGCGGCTAACAATTGATTGTAATAACTGGCACCGCCACTGTCGGTATAAACGTCATTTAAGGTGTCACTTTGCTGAAACAGGATATCTGTCGCTGGCTTTTTCCCCGTTAGCACTGCTGGCAAGGCTTTGAGCATTCGTTCTGCCAAATCAACTTGGGCACCAAAACTCGGCGCTTGAAGCCATTCTGATTTCTGCTGATCCCAACTTACCCACGGGTCTGATTCTTGAGTCTGGTTTGCTGTCCGGTAAGTGCCATTTTCTTCAACCAACAAACCGGCACGTAAAAACGCATTCATGCTATGACGCAACCAGCGCCGGAAGTCGCCACCAATATGGGCAGCACACTCATCAAAGCTCTGTGGGATATGGCTAAACAGGTTCAACTGTTGAATTTGCCCCCATGCCAAAGCAACCAAGCCATTTTCAATTTGCTCCAACATTGGTCTGGTTGCTTCCAAACCAGTTTCAACTTCGGCCTTGGTTAACAAAGGCATATCGAGGGAGATAGTGGGTACTTGGTATTCAGGCGGATATGCTAGCAATTTTTCTGGCGAACAAAGGTTGTATAGCACTTCATCACGAGTAGTTTTCAACAATGCCCACTGAGGCAATCGACCAGCCAGCAATTCCTGCAAGGCCACCATACCTTCTTCAGGCTCAATGGAGCCAATGCCTTCTGCTGACATACGCTCCCGGTAATTGTCTCCGGAAACAATGCCAATACTGCCCCAAAAACCCCAGTTCATTGTTTTTACCGGGAAGGGTAAATCTCGATTTAAACGTTCTGCATAAGCGTCCTTAAAGGTGCAACCTGCTGCATAGTTACTTTGTCCTGGCTCTTTGGTAAAAGACTGTAGAGATGAGAAAAAGCACATCCAGTCCAAAGGCTGGTGATCAAAAGACTCTGGAGCAAAAGCCTGCGCCAAACGCACACTAACTGCCACCTTGGCATGTAAACTCCCCATAAACGTGGCTTCATCCATCTGCGCCAGACTTTTGTCTGCCAACACAATCGCAGAATGAATCACCCCATTAACAGGACGACCACCCAGATGATCCTTTAAATGTCCTCGTAAAAGTGAAACGGCCTCGTCCAGCGATGCTTTGTCTGTCACGTCTGCCTGAAAATATAAAGGCTCGGGGCCTAGCTGCCCAAGTTCATCCAAACGCTGGCGAATAGTGCTGTCTTCGGCACGGCGGCCTAGCCATATCACTTGAGCCTGATAATGACGAATCATCCACTCGGTCCAAACACTACCAATACCACCTGCCCCGCCGACAACGACATACACGCCTTGCTGGCGGTACACCAGAGAAGTATCTTCTGCTTGCTCTTCTACTAACGGCAACAGTACTCGCTGGAACCACTCACCACTTCGATAAGCGTAAGCATCACCAAAAGGATGTTGCTGTAAACGCAAAATCCTCGACCAGAGCATACTGATTGAATCACCCGGGGTTGTTAAACCTCCTCGGGCAAGATCTTCATCACCAATATCCACTAAACGCACCAACCAGTTATGGTATTCCTTGCTTAGTGATCCAATTAAACCATGCACGCTGGCATGACTTGGGGCGATGTCATCTGCGGTCGATATGGCCTGACTTTGTTGTGTCAGCACAAAAAATTGTAGCGCTCGGACACCGTAATTCAGCGCCAATAGCGCTTTAATCAAGCGATATCCAAGCCTTACTCCGCACTCTTGGTCACTCAACAATGCTTCATCAATATAGGAATGGGTTTCACTGGCAGGAACACACCAAACCAAGCGTTCAAATTTGCCACAAGCTTCCAATTTAGCTTGAATATCTTCAATACTATCTGCGGGTAAAACTTGGCAATGTTGAACATTACTCAGCAAGTTTTCCAATTCCGCTACCGGTGCCTGGCTTATCACCAAGGTGCTGGCGGTATTATCCAAAAGTTCCGCAAAGATCGATTGCACCGGTTGCCAATGGGGCACCAGCTTATGCAAAACTTCGTTGTTAACGTTAGAAGCCTCAGCCGAAAAGCTGTTTACGGTAGCGTTTTTAAGGGGAGAGCTTTTTAGAGGAGTGGCAACTTCAATATTATTTGAAGTCAGATCCGGTGTTGCCGTTTTGATAGGACGTGTTGAAAATCCCTGAATTTTAACGCACACCTTGCCCTGTGAATCACAAATATTCACATCCAATTTTCGCACAGCACTATCAGCATTCCCAGCACTGACATTTGAATGAAGAGCATGGCGAATAGAGTCCTTTTCAGAAGGCCTAATCCAAGCCCATACCTCAACTGGCGGTTGAGCATGAACTTCTAGTCTTTCCAGTGCAAAAGGCAATTGAGTTTGTGCACTCTGTGCTGCGGTTTCTTCTCCATTTTGTCCATGATGTAGGGCAGTTTGGGGCAATACCAAAGATGCCTGTAATACGGCATCCATTAACGCGGGATGTAAGCGATAGTTATTTTGCTCTGCCAATAAATGTGCAGGTAAAACAACCTTAACTAATAACTCTTCGTTACCATAACGAAGCGCTTGAATACCTCGATGGGCAGGGCCGTATTCAATGCCCATCGCATTATAAACGCCATACATTTGATCTGGCGTTAAGCCAGAATCAGAACAGCGATACTGTAACGCGCCTAAATCTAATTGTTCAGGTGCTAACGTTTCCCAATTTTGATACCCCTGACAATGCAAGACTTGCTCTGTAGCATGGCTTTGATTAATGAAAGTCTGGCTAATTTCAACCTTACAACCTTGATTAGTCTGGGCCGCTTCCCCAAACTGAATATCCATAGTTACGGCTTGTTTGCCTTGCAATACGCAGGGTTGCAACCAATGCACCTGACGCAAGACTAGTGTTTGAGTTTCATTTTGTTGGATTGACGATGTATTCAAATAACCCGCAGAACTCATCATTTCCAGATACGCCGCCGCAGGAACTGTCGGCATTTGATTGACCTTGTGATCCTGCATAAAGAAACTGTCAGCGCTCAAATGTGCAACAAAGGCCCCTTTGCCTGCACTTGTATTGGCTTGAATCCAATTCGACTCTTGTGAACCGGTTTTTTGTTGAGTATCTTTTTGTAAGAAACCCGCTTCCGCCTGCGGTGCATGCAACAACCAATACGCTTCTTTCTGGAATATATGCGTGGGTAAACTTACGCGTTTAGGACGTTGAATTGTTGACTGCGCATAAATTGACAACCAGTCGATATTTAAACCACGGCTCCACACATCAGCAACCTTGGCTAAATCACCCTCGCTAAGCCAATGTGGGATTTGTTCATGCTCAACGAACTGCTGATTTAGCTGCTCATATTGCGCTAAGTCAAAATGCTCTCCAAACCAGAATGAATTTGGGAATGACAGACCTTGTGCAAAATGTTGTAAGCCCTGCTTAAGTTCAGCCATGTTATTAACAACAAGTGCCAAACGATAATGCAACTGAGCACGGCCCACTTGCAGGGTATAAGCGATATTCTCCAACGTCGTGGGGATCGCCGTCGTCAAGTGTTGATGGAATGCCCCAATGCTTTGTTGTAACTGCTCAATAGAATCAGCAGAAAAGACCATTAATTGTGGGCTGTCCTCAAAAGGCACATTAGCGGACTTATCGACATACTCTTCAATAACCACATGGGCATTGGTGCCACTAAAACCAAAAGAACTTACCGCTGCGCGACGGCTACCCTGTGAACCTTGGTTTACTGTTCCACCTTGAACCGCCCAAGGAAGTAATTGCGTATTAACGTAGAATGGTGAGCGCTCAAAATTGAAATGTTCATTAGGCGTGTGAAAGTGCAAACTGGGCACCAACATTTTGTGCTCTAGCTGCAATAAAACCTTGTGCACACTAGCAATGCCTGCCGCTGCGGATGTATGCCCAATATTGCTTTTTACCGACCCTATGGCGCAATAACCATACTCGTTGGTTTGTTCTTTATATACGGTTGATAAGGCTTCCAATTCAATGGGGTCGCCCAACTTAGTCCCTGTACCATGCATTTCCACACAAGAGATAGATTGCGGATTAATGTCGTACTTGGCATATATATCCCGCACCAGTGCGCTTTGGCTGCTCTTGCTGGGTGCGGTAATACCATTCGTTTTTCCGTCCTGATTAATGCCTGAAGCGATGATAGTGGCATAAATACTGTCGCCGTCACGCTGTGCGTCACTTAAGCGTTTTAAGACCAAAACCGATACGCCTTCTCCCGGTACAAAACCGTTAGCGCCGTTATCAAATGTCTTACATTGCCCTTCCGCCGACAACATACCGGCAGCACACATGCCAATGTGTGATGTTGGCGAAATATACAGAGTTACCCCGCCAGACAAGGCAATATCGACATCTCCCGTTAAAAGTCCCTGACAGGCCAAATGCGTCGCCACTAACGAAGAAGAGCAGGCCGTATCAATGGCCAATGCAGGCCCTTTCAAATTCAGATAATAGGCAATCCTAGCCGCCGCAATGGCATTGCTGTTGCCAGTTGTATTGCCCGTACCAACGCCTTGAGCCATCAACATGGCATTATATTCGCCAGGAATAACACCCATATACACGCCGCCTTTTACACCGTTTAGGGCTTCTGGGCTATAACCTGCATCTTCAAAACCTTTGTAACTTTCTTCCAAAAACAAGCGATGCTGTGGATCCATTAACTCCGCTTCTACCGGGGAGATATTGAAAAATAACGGATCGAAACACTCAATATCCTCTAACGCACCTATCCATTTACTATAAATTTTTCCCGGTTTACCCGGCGTAGGATCAAAATAGTCATCAGCATTCCAGCGGAATTTGGGGATTTCCTGAATGCCATTACGCCCAGCACTTAAGTTGTCCCAAAACTCACTTAGGTTTTTAGCACCCGGATAACGGCCTGATTTACCGATAATAGCGATGGTCTCTCTAACGGGTTTAGTACTCGCTACTTCAGGAGCTTGAGTCTTGGTGTTATTCAGAGCGCTATTGAATTTGTTTTCATGAGTGTTAATAGGAGTTGATGCCGAATTCAAAGCGGGTGTTAATTCCACCTTTGTGGCTGGCTCTACTATTGGCTGTGCTGTGGCAAATTGTGCCGGTGGCGTTAATTCAACTACTGGCGCAGATTTCGGTGCCGTTTCTACAGATGATAACTGCGCAGACGAAATAGGAACTGACGAAACCAACGTTTGTTTTGGCTCAGTTGGTTGTACTTCTTGAGATAGAACAGAAGACAAATACTCTGTTAACTGCCCCAATGTTGGATAATCATAAATATCTGTCGCGCTAACATCCAAATCATATTGTCGATTAATACTGCGGATCCATTCTACGGCTACAATGGAATCCAGTCCCAAATCCACGAATTCACGGTTGTCACTTATTTCATCAATCTCGACATACAATACCTTCGCCAAACTGGCTTTTAGTTCGCCGTTCAACTCAACAATTGCCGTCGCGCTTATATTAGTAAGCCCGCCGGAATTAACAGCTGTAGTTGCAGATTCTTGTAATTGAGATTGCACCACTGGCGCAGAAACCATTGTCTCTGATTCAGCTCTTTTCTCAGATCTTTCCAATGGCGCTAACGATACTTTTTGAGGAACAGCAGTCTGTACCGCTTCATTTCCAACTGGCCCTTGCAGTTCAATTTGGGATTGAGCGGAAGCAGCCTCTTGTGCCAATTGTTGTTGGATGAATTCAGCAAAAGCATTGAGATTAGGTTGGTCATAGACTTCAACTGCCGACACGGTCAGATCAAAATCACGACTAACCTCTCGCGTCCATTCCACACCAACAATAGAATCCATACCAAGAGCGACAAACTCTTTATTATCTTCAACTTCACTGACTTCCAGGAACAGAGCTTTTGCCAAGCTCTTGCGTAACGAAGCTTTTATATCTTCAATATTCATGGGCGTAAATTCAGCGCTTAAGTGTGGTTTAGAAGCGACCTTTTGCTTAACAGCAATGGACTGAACTGAAATGGAAGGTCTCTTCTCGACAATAGGCAAATGTGATAATTCAACTTTACCTGGCGCGGCGGATGTCGCCGTAGTGTTTAATGCATGGGTATTGATAAGGCTTTTAGGATCCAGTAATTGGATACCTGAACCTGTGCTTAGATTTTGGTTCTCTTGAACCTGAATCTGAGCTGGTTGGCTTTCTCCATTTCCACTTTGTAACTTTTTAGTTCCTAGTTCACTTTGTGGTTCTCTACCCGGCTCCGTTTTGAGCGTTAAATATTTGGAAAGCGTTTCCCGATCAATCCAGAAACGTTTATGTGCGAATGGTGCACTTTTCAAACTCAGGAAGCGTGGGCGAATATTGGAATATCCACCATTAGCGTAAAGCAATGACCAATCAGGTTCATTGCCTTGCACCCACCCTTCCAGTATTGATTGGTATTGCCCAGCTACCAGACAACTTATCAAATCAGGCGCTTCGTCCGGTGCGTCATAACTTACTTCGCCCGCACTGAATTGCTCACCTGAGCCTCTGCCATTTAGGTAAGCACTTAGCTTATCCATAAGGTCTTCAATAGAGGTGATAGCACAAGACAATCGCCATTCGTAAGCTTCGCGCCCTAATTGCAGGGTATAGGCGATATCGAACAGGTCTTCATCGCTAAAACGCCCACTGGACAACTGCTCTAACAAACACTCAACCTGAGAGAAAAGGCGGGCCTTATTTCGGCCTGAAAGCAGTATTAACGCGGGTTGATTGGGTGTTGGCGCAAGCCTGATGCGGTCTTCATCTGTGGGATATTCTTCCACAATGATATGAGCGTTGGCACCGCCAGCACCAAAAGACGAAATACCTGCACGACGAGCTATTTCTCGCCCGCCAATTTGAGGTTTGACCCAAGCAGAAACGTCGCGCTGCAACACAAAAGGGGTTTGTTCAAGTTTAATATTCGGATTGATATCGTCGGCGTGAAGACTGGGCACTAAGGTTTTGTACTGCATCTGCAATATCACTTTTAACAAACCTGCAATACCCGCCGCAGATTCGAGATGTCCAATGTTTGATTTCACCGACCCCAAGGCACAAATTCCGATTTCGTTAGGCAGATCGAAACCTTGTTTCAAACCCGTTATTTCAATGGGATCGCCCAAGCGTGTTCCCGTACCATGAGCTTCGACATAGCTGATCGTTCTTGGGTCGATTCGACCTTTTGCCAGTGCCTTACGGATAAGATTGGCCTGAGCCACCGGATTAGGTACGGTATAACCGTTGGTTTTACCGCCATGATTAACACCGCTACTGAGCACCAGCCCATGAATAATATCGCCATCAGCTTGGGCTTTGGTCAGCGGTTTTAACAATACGGTTCCCACGCCTTCTCCAGGCACGAAACCATCACCACTGACTCCAAAACTGGCGCACTTTCCATGAGTAGAAAGCATTTGCTGGGCACACAACTGAATATAATTCGATGGATGCAAATACAGATTTACACCGCCAGCCAAAGCCAATTCGCATTCGCTACGCCACAAGTGCTCACAAGCTTCATGAACCGCCGTTAATGAAGAGGAGCACATGGTATCAATGGGCATGCTTGGACCATTCAAGTCCAATAAATAGGAAACCCGGTTCGCTACCGAACCAAAGGATGTTTGTGGGAACGCTGCCGTACCTTGTTGCCACAATATTGGGCCATACAAGTCAAAGCCGGTTTTGGTAATACCGGCAAATACGCCCACTTGTCCTTTATGTTGCTCTTGCAGACGCTTACGTGTGTAAGCCGCATTTTCCAAAGTCAGCCAGCAAGATTCGATAAAGATCCGTTCTTGAGGATCCATATTCAGTGCTTCGCGGGGCGAAATGTTAAAGAATAATGAATCGAAGTCTGCAAAATGGTCGAGGAAGCCTCCCCACTTGCTATAACTTTTTCCCGTATCAGTCGCGACATCTTTATCCGCTTCAAAGAAATTATCTAAAGACCAACGCTCAGCAGGAATTTCGCTAATACTGTTTTTTCCATCAAGCAGATTTTGCCAGTAACGTTCTAGATTTTCTGCTTGTGGAAAACGCCCGTGCATACCAATAATTGCAATGGGTTCTGGCACGCCAGAAGCGGATTGACTGGACGAGGGATTAGTATTTTTAAGATCTTGAGTAACTTGAACCTTATGACTGTCTTTAACTTGCTCTGATGCTGGTACTAAAGATGCCGAACCACACCACGCAATGCAGGCCTGTTGATGATTTGACACAAAATAGTTGGCTAGTGCTTGCAGGTTTTGGTATTCGTACAGAAGAGTTGCGGAAAGCTCACCAAATATGGCATCAAACTGCTGATTCAGCTGGGTGATCATAATGGAATCGATCCCGTAGCTTTCCAGCGGTTCATTATCCTTTAATCGACCCGGTTTCATTTTGGCCGATGTAGCCACTACATCACGTAACTTTGCTAACACTCTAGGCTGTAAATCTTCGCCTGAGCTGTCTGCTCTTATATTCGACGAAGCTTTAATAAGCTCATGAGCCGACGAAAGCTGGGGAAGAGGGGAGCTATTAGATACTGCGTCAGAATCGAAATTTCCAGCAAGAATACGGCGTATTCTTTCTGTCTCACCATAAAGAACAAGTACTTGCGAAGACTGTCCCTGTATCTGTCCTGCCAGTATTTGCCCCATATGTAAAAGTCGATAGAAAATATCAATACCAAGCTCGGAAGGCAGTCCATAGAATCCCAGTTTTTGCTGTAAAAATTGGTTGGCTTCGCTTAGTTGCATGCCACCCTCGGCCCACCAAGGCCAAGCAATTGACAAACTGATTCCAGACCGTTCGCCGGCAACAACCATCGCCTGCCGCTGTTCTGCAAAAGCTTCTAAGAATGCACTAGCGGCGGCATAGTCACTTTGGCCAACGCCACCTAACACACCCACTCCGGAAGAGAACCCCACCAGAAAATCCAACGGCTGTTCACGGGTTGCCAAATCCAGATTCACCATGCCGTCAACTTTAGGTGCGAGTACTTGCTTAAATTCCGCTTCCGTTTTGTTAACAATGCGATTATCAATAACAATACCCGCAGCGTGAATCACCCCTTTGAGCGGTCCAAAGCTTGCCACAACTTCAGTAATTAGAGACTTAACGGATTTAGGATTGGCAATATCAACACTGCGATAATGCCAGTTGGATTGCATTGCCACGGCATGATTTGAATGAGCGCGATCAGAACGTCCTACTAATATAATTTGTGCATTAGGACAATGCTTGCTGATTTCCTGAGCGAATTTCAATCCAATGTTGCCCGCCCCGCCCGTTATCAAATAAACGCCATTTTCTTGCCATATATCTATCTTGTTTAACGACGGCAGCGTTATTTCTTCAAGGTGACGGGACTGACGTATATTGTCTTGATAACGAATTTCATCCTCGTTCAGGTCCCCAAGGTTGTCTTGGGAAATTTCCGTTAAGGCTTCTACCGAAATATGGTCATCCACATAAATAATTTGTACCTGCAATCCCTCCAACTCACGTTGTGCCGATTTCAGCAGGCCACTTATTCCAGCAATGCCGTATTTCAGCCATGAATTGGGCACCAAAACTTGCAGAGTTGACGCGTTGTGGTCTTTGGTGCACAACGCTTTAATGCACGTAAGTAAAGACGTCGTTACTTGATGGTATAACCGAGCCGCCTCTTCTAGAGAGTCATGGACAAAGGTTTCGCAGATTGATGAAACTTCGATGCCAGACAATCTATTACGTAACACGTCCTGCCATTTTGCCAATGGCCCAACAATCACAACCTGCACTAGTTTCTGATCAGTATGTGAACTTGTAGTTTCGACAACAGCGTTCTGAAAAGGGGGTGTTTGATTTGATTTTGTTTGCCATTCAATGACATAAATAACGTCTGCCAATCCTGTCTCTTGCAGGTTTTTAGGATCTTCACTGCTACTTATCCAGTACAAATCATTGGCAAAAGGATAGCTTGGCGCAGGAATACGGTTTGGCCTAGCTCCTTGAGCAGTCACTGAGTAAATGAGATTCCAGTCAATCTCACCACCATTCACCCAAGCATTAGCAATATGTTCCCAACGGCCTTCATCAATCCATTTAGGGACTAATTGCAGGTAATCATCGGCAGATAAAGTTTGATCCGTCTCTTGCTGACTTAAATCACAATAAATATAGCTCGATGTTTGGTCTTTTTGATCCAACATTGAACTCATGGCTGAAATAAGTTCTGCATGATTTTCAACACTAAAAATAACCCGCACAGGCATCGCTTGTCGCCCAACCTGAAAGGTATAGGCCAAAGACGATATTAGATTCGGATACTGTTCAACAAAACTTAAAATATTCTGCACATACTGACGTAAGGCGGTTTCTGTTTTGGCAGATACCGGCAGTAGAATCGGACTTGATAAAGTAGAAAGCTGGGATTGTTCTGCGTAGGTAAAGGATTCAAAAATCGCGTGAGCATTAGTCCCACCCAAACCGAAAGAACTTAACGCCCCGCGATGTATCTTGTTTTTTTCCGACCATGCTCTCGCCTTATTTGCGATGTAAAAAGGCGAATTTTCAATATCATAATCTGGATTGGCTTCTTTAAAATTTAGGGTCGGCGGAATTTGTTGATGATAAAGCGATAAAGCCACTTTAATACATCCGGCTAATCCTGCTGCGGTATCCAGATGACCAATATTGGTCTTCACTGAACCTAAGCCGCAAAACTGCTTTTCATCGGTAAAACGACGATATACATCACAAAGAGCAGAAAACTCAATGGGATCACCTAATTTGGTTCCCGTGCCATGAGCTTCCAGATATTCAATGGAACCTGGATCGATATTGGTTTTTTCTAACACCCGTTGAATAACGGCGGCTTGTCCTTCTACGCTGGGGGCATGGAAACCAATTTTGTCACTGCCATCATTATTGACAGCACAGCCTCGAATAAGCGCATAGATGTGTTCATTATTCGCTATCGCCTGATCCGCAGGGCGTAATAACACCGCAGCAACACCTTCGCCACCCACCATGCCGTCAGCATCTTTATCAAAGGCTTTGATGTGACCATCACCAGAGAAATTCATTCCTTTTTGATATAAGTATCCCGGACGCTTCATGGGAAAGACACTGGCCGCGCCCACCAATGCAGCTGAGGCTTGCCCCATCATCAAAGCATTAAAAGCAAGATCTAACGCGACTAAAGAGGATGAACAGTTGGAGTGCAACGACATACTGGGACCCGTTAATCCTAACTTATAGGAAACGAGTGTGGCTACAGCACCGGGCTGGGCATAAACCCACGCCAGATAGTCTGTAGCGGGATCAGCGCCGTTATCGTCAGCATTGGTTCGTAAGCTATCCATCACCATGGAATAATACTGATTGCTGCTAGTGGTCATATATACCGCAGCATCATTTATATCATCTGGCGTTAATCCGGCATCTTCAATGGCTTGCCATGAATGCTGCAACAGCAACCGCATTTGCGGATCAAGCAGCTCGGCATCCCGAGGTAATATGCCAAAAAAGTCAGCATCAAAGCTGGCTTTACCGTCAATACTGACTTGTGTCGGAACATAATTTTCGTGTTGGACAAGTGCTTCGTCAACGCCACAAGCTCTCAGCTCAGCGGGGCTCAGAAAATCAAAGCTCTCTTCCCCATGAATCAAATTGTGCCAGAATTCCTCGGCGTTCTCGGCTCCGGGAAAACCACAAGAAATACCGCATATCGCGATACTCTTTTGATAATCCCCCGACACTTGTGTCGCATCATCATTGCTACTTGTTTTAACTAACTCTGGTTTTGAAGGCGTAATGTTATTCGAAGATTCTTGGTTTTTAGTAAGGTATTCACTGACCTTATTAACTGATGAAAAGCGGAATAATTGTGTGACTTTAAACTCACCATCAAACTGCTCTTCAATGTTTTTTGCCAACATGACGGCAGAGACCGAATCCCCACCCAATTGAAAAAAACCCGTTGAATTATCAACCTTTTCTCTGCCAAGGGCTTGGGCGAATAACTGCTGTACTTGTTTTTGAATCTTCAGTCTTTGAGGGCTCGCTTTGCCTTGCGACACGGGAGAGTCTTGCCCAACCTTATTTTGAACGACAGCTTGTTTTTGCTCGACCAGCTCTTGTCCTACTGATTTTTGTCCCGCTAATTCTCGTAAAAAGGGACGGTCTATTTTTCCGCTGACATTTAGCGGCATTTTATCTAGTTTGATAAATACACTGGGGACCATGTAATCCGGCAAAGACTCTTGTAGGAATTCACGTAAATCTTGTTCATCTACCGCACCAAAGGTTGCATTTGTAAGAGAGTAAAACCCAACCAGTTGTTTTGCCGGTTCGCTAACTTGATTCACCTTAATCTGGCGAATAACCATGGCACAGTTTTCAACCTGCGGATGGGATTTCAATTGCTCTTCAATTTCACCTAATTCAATACGATAACCACGCAGCTTTACCTGTCCATCACGACGATTAATGTAATGAATGCGACCTTTTTCATTCCAATATCCAAGGTCACCTGTTTTATAGAGCTTTTCTCCCGCCCGAAATGGGTGCTCAATGAATTGTTGCGCCGTTTTTTCAGGTAAATTCCAATAACCCGCAGCCAAACCATCACCACCAATACAAATTTCCCCGGGAATGCCTATTGGCGTGTATTGCTGGTACTCGTCAAGAATACATATCTCAGTGTTACCAATAGGACCACCGATTGAAGCGACACCATCATGAGTCACATTGGTACAGGTACTCCAGATAGTGGTTTCCGTCGGTCCATACATATTCCACAGCGCACTTGAACGCGCAATTAGGGACTGAGTCAGATCATCTGAAAGAGCTTCACCACCACAAAGTATTTTTAAGGGTGAACTATCTTGTTCTGCTTTCTTCGATTCAAATTCTTCACCCGATTTAATGCCTATGCCTAGCCAGCCGCTGTGTACCAACATGGACCATGCCGAAGGTGTTGCCTGCATAACTGTGGGTTTAAATTCAGCAATGGCTTGTTTGAGTCGTTCTACATCACGTAATTCTTCAGTACTGCAAATACGGCAATGAGCGCCAGTGATTAGCGGCAGAAAAAATTCCAGATAAGATATATCGAACGCATAAGACGTCATTGCCAGTAATCGATCACTCGCATTTAATCCAGGCTCAAATTGCATGGAAACTAAAAAGTTGGTGAGTCCTTGATGGCCAACCATCACCCCTTTAGGTTTACCAGTGCTGCCTGAGGTATAGGTGATATAGGCAAGCTGATCCGTGGTAATGGTATTACTTTTAGGGCTCGTTTTAGTCAGATCTTGCGGTTGTAACAAGTCACCAATAGGAAGCACATTCACATCAGGATTTATCTGTTTGGGGATCCTCCCTGTTAACGAAGCATCTGTTAACAAGCAATCAGCTTCGCTATTTTCAATCATGTACAAAAGCCGATCTTCTGGGTGGGCCAAATCCAGAGGGATATACGCCGCGCCAGATTTCATGATCCCCAGCAAGGCGATTACCATATCGCAAGAACGATCCATTAAAACGGCAACCCTGCCGTGGGCAGCGGGTATAAAAGGAATTAACGAAACGCTGAGCCGCTCGACCTGCCCCATTAGCGCTTGATAGGTCAGTTGGGTATCACCACAACTTAACGCGACTGCATCCGGCGTATTCTCTGCACACTCAGCAATAAGATCGTGTACACACAGGGTATTGGGATACGGACGTGTGGTTTTATTCCAATTTTCAAGTTGCCGATACTGGTCCTGATTTAACAATGGGTAATCAGATAGTGGTCGTTTCGGATCCTTGCAAATTCCTTTTATCAAGGTTTCGTAGGCATGGAAAAAACGTTGAATATAAGTTTTCGAGTATCGTGAAGCATCGAATTTTATTAAGAATTCGAACCCTGCCTTTTGCTGAAAAATCTCCAATTCCAATTCATAAGCGCCTTCCTGATGAAATTTACTTTCGAGCGCAAAACTAGGGTTATTTTCATCTGCATTCGGGGCTGAAAAAATCATGTTTTGAAAGGTATACGCCGCCTGAAAAAGCGGTGTCATCGTTCCCTCTCGAGGCGCTTTTAAATCACGTAACAAACGGGAAAATGGATAGCTGGCGTGGTCCAAAGCATCCAGCACTTTATGTTGTAAAGATTGTAAGTAGTTTAGTGCTTGTGTATTTGCCATTAATAAACTGCGAATGGGCAGCATATTGATAAAATAACCAACCGTTTGTTCGAACCGCTGTTCTGGTCGATTTGCCGTCGGCATACCGACAATAATGTCCTGTTGACCACTGTAACGACTGAGCAATACTTTAAAGAAGCCAAGAAACAGTGTCGAAAAGTTAATATTATGCTCGCGGGAAAAGGCAGTGACATCGGATACCAACTGGGCATCCAGTTGGAAGCTAAGGGTGCTTCCTACAAATAAGTGCTCATAATCCTGGGAGAATGCATCTGTTGCATGAACCGCTTGAGCAAGCGGTTTTTGAAGAACAGAATTATCTTTAGGCAATTCCAGTTTGGGGAGTTCATCTGCGTCGTCAAACTGAGTTTTCCAGTAAGCTTTTAGCTTCGCTCCTTTAATACTTTCCAGAAGCGATTTTTCCCACAGAACATAATCTCGGTATGACGCTTTTTGTTTACTAAGTACTAACTCTTTGTTCTCTAATAGACTAAAAAAGCATTGCATTAATGGCTCAATACTACTGCCATCAAAAATAATATGGTGCAAAACGAAATACGCATAATTACCTTGCTTCGAACTCACAAAATAAAAGCGAGCCAAAGGGCCAGTACTCAGATCGAAAGTTTGCTTCAACAACTCAGTAAGAGCTTGTTCATCCTCTGTGGCAATATTTTGAATAGTAATTTGTGAATAAACGCCTTCTTTAAGAAGCACTTCTTGCTGTTCTTTTCTAATACAGGCGCTTAATGTGGGGAAATATTCCACGAGTTTTTGGCAGGCAAAATTGAAGTCCGCAAAGGTCACACTGTGCGGTAGCCTGAAGTACAAAGGGATATTATAAGCAGAAGATGTTGGTTGCAGTTCTTGCAGCGCCCACAAACCTTTTTGAGCTTCTGACAAAGGATATACTTTTGTCTTATCACCCAAGGTTCTGAGCTTTGCTTTTAGCTCTGATTTAGATATAGCACCACTTTTGTAGGCCAACAACAAATCTTCAGCTTGCATAAACGCTACCTGGATATTCCAGTTGAGTTAGATTTCAACAATGGTTTCACCATTTTCTATTTACAAGACATGTTATGAATGACCCCTAAAACAACCGTTACGGTTAAATATTTTTCGAAAAATTGAGGCAGAATATCCACCTGTAAAAAATGTGATAAAACACTTTTTTGGCAATCTTTCTAATTAACTGGAATTCTTCAGGTAAATGTACTTCCCCTAAAGTACCTAACTGAAACGAAGAGGTAAAGTTTTTACATAACTTTGCGGTGAATTAAATACCAATTTGGGTCTATTAATTGCACTATTGGATGTGTTTATAGCCAAATGAAAAATAGGAATTTAATGCTTCCTACCTATTTAAAGTTAATTTAGAGGTAGCAAGTGCTCACATGGGTATAATTTTGTCTAATTTGAACAATAATCCACATCACTTAGGAAAATAAGCAGCTTTTTGAATACTCGTTGACTCAAAAAACCAATAATCTATAAAGATTCAAATGTAAGTGAGCACTAACATTAGATAACAAAATCAAAGTCTTACCTTAACAGCCAAAATAGGTACTAAAAAAACCTGCAGAAGACCGTTCCAAAAAGCCGTTATCTGTAATTTAAACAGCACTTAAAAGCGACCAAATCAGCTCACATAAGTCGCAGAAATAAACGTTTAAGCAAAGCTCTTGAGCATCCATAACACAAAAATATCTGCCAAGTCAGGCAGCACTCCTAATACAAATTGCTAGCAAACGCTTTACTGCACCAGAACGTTTTTACAACATGTCCTCTAATTCGCCAGCGTCTATCTCTCCGTCCACTAATTTCTCTAACAAAGCGACAACGGCAGGATCGATTTCGTGTTCTTTATCTCCCCCTTTTTCCGGCGGGATACTATCTTGTATTTCAGCTTTTTTGCTATGCACTAATTCACACAAAGAAGCGATGGTTTGACTCTCGAATAACTCTCTGTTGCTCACTTCGATGTGATGCTGCAACTCCAAGTCTCGCTTAAGTACCAACATGGTGCGCGAGCTGGCTCCAAAGTCTCTTAGGTTCGCTTGCTGATTTGCCTCCAGAGACAAAGTGTTTGGTGCTATGGCCAGAGTTTGCGCAATGGTATTGATGATAAAACTATTTAAATCATGGGATCCTGCGCTTATTAGAGGTTTCGGTTCGTTATGCCCTAACGGTTCAACGACCAGAGGCACTTGTACTTTTTTTGGTTCGTGTATGGCAAATTCAGGGAATGGATAATGGTTGAGTTTAATCCGTTGTGCTTTGTGTGCTCGGGAGAGGTTTTGCCAATCAATTAAACTACCATGTAACCAATATATGGCTAATATTGGTAATGCGTTAGCACGAAGCAAGGTCGCGATCTGTTCTTTATTCGGTCTGCTCTTGCTAAGTGTTTGCTGGCTAGCTGAATTTTTAACAGCAAATACTGCCTCGGTTTTCTGCTCTATATTTGCAAGCGACATAGTGTCATCTAATGAGCCAAACAGTTGCACATCACAATAATCAAACACATTGTTTGTTAAACAGGATTGCAGTGATTCCACTAGTTGCTCTACTGATTGAGCAATAATTGCTAGTCGGTAAGGGAATGCCGTGCGCCCCACTTGCAAAGTATAGGCAATATCAATCAGTGAAATTTGTTTGTTATTCTGCACCCAATCCAACAGGTTGCTAGCTTGCTTACGCAAACCATCTGTATCACGAGCAGAGAGTAAAATTAGCTCTAGTCCTGCTGATTTGTCATCCCTCTCAACACCAGCAAGATTTATGTTTTTACTTGCTTCAAGCAATAAGTGTGCACTTACACCACTATAGCCATAACTACTTAAACTGGCTCTTCTAGTGAATGTTTCAGAAGCGCTTTTAATCACTTCCCACGGATGATCATCTTTGGTTAATTGGAATGGACTATCGGCTAAATCAACTTGTTCACTTAACTCTGAAAACTCATTAATTCCCGGTAATGTTTGATGCTGCATTGCAGCGACAACTTTGAACAAAGCTGCCATGCCAGAAACAATTTCGCCATGACCAATATTTGGTTTTATACAGCCGATTTGTCGCGCTGTTTCTTTTTGTAGCGCGGCGCTTTGAGCCAAACTCTCTTGGGTATCAGGATACTGCGCCATCAAGTTTTTGTAAGCGGCATTGATGGCATTTATTTCGATACCATCACTCATATCAGCGGCAGTACCGTGGGCTTCAATATAGCTCACACTGGCAGGATCAATGCCGTTATACGCCTTTTGCATTGCCAACTGAATGCCTTGGGAACTTGGCGTTGTTAATGACATAGAACGACCACCATGAATGACGCTACTACCGATTAGCGAGGCGTAAATTCTGTCGTGTCCTTGGGTCGCATCAACTTCCCCACGAAGCACCATTGCGGTAACGCCTTCACTTCTTACATAACCGTCGGCGTTTGATTGAAAAGATCGGGATTTACCATCTCGACTCAGCAAACCAAGGGCCGATAATCCTTCGTTGGCGCTCGCATCCAATAAATGCACCGCTGCCACAATAGCTTGTCGGCATTCACCGGATAATATGGCTTGCCGTGCCCGGTTAATGGCCGCAAAACTAGACACACAGCCCAATTCAAACGCTTCGCTAGGACCGCGTAAATCAAAAGCGTAAGAGATACGGTTAGGCAGTATTGATGAAACTTGAGAGGAAATATGGCCCTGACCTGCATTCGCTGCCACCGCTACAAATACACCAGTATCTTGTTGCGCTAGTTGTTCCGGGGTAATCGCCGCATCTTCCAAGGCCCACCAAACATGCTTCATTAGCAATAGATGACGGGGATCTAATTCTGCGGCTTCTGCCGGTGATATGCCAAAATGCAGTGGGTCAAAATGTATTGAGGTATCGATGAATCCCCCCCACCGCATGCATTCACCCAGTTCAGGTTGAACTTTTGCGTAATCTTGCCACTGCCAACGGTCGGCCGGTGTTTGAGTAATGCAGTCTTTACCTTGAGAAAGGTTCTCCCAAAATTCATCCAGATTATTCGCACCCGGCAATTGCAAACTTATACCAACAATGGCAACGTTTTTAGTTGTTGCTTTCGCAACCCTTTGCACCTGTTCTGCTGCCGGTTTGATATCTACTTTTTTGGGCTTGGAATTCCTGTGTATTTGTGCCTGACGAGGTTGTGTTTGATCGTTCTCGGCATTCACTGTCCCTTGAGGCGCAAGCCCGGAAAACACTTGCTTAATACGTGCTTGAACAACCTCGTTATTGACAAACGTGCGTTCATGCATTGCTATTTCCGTATCCACTATGACACCTAATTTGGCACGCATTTCCTTCGCTTGGTGAGCTTTAAGCTCTTTTAAGGAAGTCAGTGGAGTTTGCGCCATTCCTTCAGCCAAAGAAAGGGCATAGGAAGCCACATCTTTTCTTGGCACCACTGGATTACCAACGCCACGAAGCTTCAATTCCGAGCCACGATAACGCTTGCCCGTATACAGGATTTCTTCACCTAGCATCTTCCCGAATTTCTCAGGAAATACCATTGTTGAACCAACACCCGGGGTGAATCCCAGATTCATAAAATTGGCAGCGTAATAACTTTCTTCCGACATCACCAAAAAGTCACAGAACATGCCAACCGCCCAGCCAATTCCCATAGCATGCCCTTGCATGGCAGCAATAACGGGCAACTTGCAATCCAAAGGTAAGCGATAAAATAAAGTATCATCACACTTCACCTGACCTTCTTTAATCGCTTGCAACCCCATCTCTGTGCCACCAGTAGAGAAATAGGAATCGTAGCCGGTCAGAATAACCACTTTGTAAGTATCGCTTAATTCAATCTTGTGGAAAGCCTGACACATACCAATCACCAATGCTTCGGTGCAGCCATTTTTAGAGGCTTTGTCTTGCATTATCACCTGCACAATCTCAGGCGTTATTTCTTCTAGCACCACTGCTTCGCCATTGTCTTGAACTAATTCTTCTTGAACTGATTCTTCTTCAACAGGCTCTGCTTTTGCTGATATCGTTTTGCGTGCTTGAGATGTATCAGGTAGTTGCGCATGAATAAATTCAGCCAATTCTGATAACGTTCTATACTCATATATCCTGCTAGCGGCAATGTTAATACTGTACTGCACATTGATTTTACCGACCCATTCCACCGCCACAATGGAATCCAATCCCAAGGCATTAAGATTCTCAGACAGCAATAAGGTTTGGGCTGGAATTGCCATCAAGTCAGACAAAGTGCTCGCCAAATACGATGTCATTTCACTAGATATCGGATTACTTTCTATTATTGTCTGCTCTACGGCTTGATTAGAAACTGCTGCCGATACCGGTGCAGTTATAGATGCCGAGACAGATGATGCTACTACTGGCTCAGAAGCATTTCTGGTAATGCCTAGACTACCAACGATAAACTGCGCCAATTTTTCCACACTGGGGTATTCATAAATTTTACTAGCAATTAACGAGGTCCCCAACTGTTCATTAACCTTCTGCACCCATTCTGCCGCCACAATGGAATCGACTCCAATGTACTCAAATGCTTGTTCTAAAACCGGATCTGATTCTTGCACGCCTAAAATGCCAGCTAGGCTTTGCTTAAGCTGAACAAAAATACCGTCAAATGCTAATAAAGGCTGAGTGTTGGGCTGAGTATTGGTCTGCAGTAAGGTCTCGCTCGGTGTGCCAGATGTTGCTAATGCCGTTAAATCAACAGTTCTAGAAGGAGTTGCCTCTGAATGTGCTTTTTCTGAATTAGCCTGTTCCGGTGCTAAACCCGTCGGCGCAATCGAAACATTAGAATGTGTACTGCCAAACGCAGATAAACCCTCAGACATATACAGGGTTAACTCACTAATGGTCGGGTATTGATAGATTTTCGATGCCACCAATTCACTACCGAAGTGCTCATTAACCAAACTAACCCATTCAATGGCTACGACAGAATCCAACCCCATAGTTTCAAAGCGGTCATGAATATCCAATTGTTGCTGCGGAATCGACAAAATGTCCGCCAAACTAACAAGTAAAAATGTTTGTATTTGCGCAAGATTGTCTTGGTTTTCTACAACAGGAGATAAATTCGCTTGCGGCTCACTTGCTATCGAGGAAATGCTCTGCTTCGCACTTAAAGGTTGTAATTCAACCATCGGTACAGACTGATTATGAGATTGGACCGCAGGTTTAGAGTACATTTTCAAATCAGAAAGAGAGGTGAGTGCGGTTTGTTCTGGATGCTCATTCTTGATTACCTTCTTGGTTGGCATTGTCAGCTCCACCTTATTCACTGCACTGGGTTCTGGTTTGTCTGGCATGAGATTCTGCTTTATAGACGTGTCCGTTTCTGGAACATCGACCTTCGGCCAATAATGCTCTTGAGAGAAACAATATCCAGGCAAATGCACTCGTTTCGGTTTTACTGAGAACAACTTCAGCCAATCAATGTCAGCCCCTTTCACCCATTGCTGTGCTAATTCACTCATGGCTTTGTTTTGTAACCATGTCTCTATTTGCTCCACGCCTGCGGCATCTTGGGCCACTTTCTTCTGCTGAATCGAGACAAAACCTTGATAACACTCAAATCCTACTTGGCTGGAATCTTGAGATGGATCTTGCAACGCAGAAATAAGCATTTGCAGGTTATTTGCAACACAAACATAACGATGTTCAAACGTATCTCTACCCACTTGAAGGGTATAGGCTATGGCAGGTAGGTCTTGCTCTTCAAACTGCGATAATGCTTTTGCTAACACCGCTTTTTGTGCTGCTAAGCTGATCTCTGTTTTTGCCGATAGCGGGATCAGGTACGGGCCGCCATTAGTGGTAGCTTTGTGGGCGATATCTTTTTCGATAATCGGGGCCTGATATTCTTCCAATACAATATGAGCATTCACACCACCAAAACCGAAAGAACTAATACCGGCTCGTAATGGTAAATCTCGTCCATTGTGATCTTGCAGCGCTTGCCAAGGTTTGGGTTCAGTAACGACATAAAAGCCGGTATCTTCAAAATCAATATAAGGATTGGCTGGCTGACTATGCAAACTGGGTACTATAGTGCGGTGCTTTAGTTGCAACAGCACCTTAATCAAACCTGCCGCCCCCGCCGCAATTTCCAAATGGCCAATATTACTTTTCACCGTGCCTACAGCACAGGGATTGGGATCCGTTAGTTGGCCTTGATTTAACTCACGATAAGCCGTTTTTAACGAATTCACTTCAATGGGATCGCCCAACTCCGTGCCCGTACCGTGCGCTTCAATATAAGTCACGGTATTGATATCTACATTGGCATCTTTGTAGGCTTGCACCAGTAATGCCGTCTGCGCCTTTGGATTTGGGGAAGTAAGAGAATTTGCTCTGCCCCCATGATTTTCTGCGCTGCCTTTTATGATGCCGTAAATCGCATCACCATCTTCTTCGGCTTTAGGTAGCGCTTTAAGCATTAACATGCCCACGCCTTCTGAGCGTACATAACCATTGGCGTTTGCCGAAAAGCTTTTACAGCGTCCGTCTTCGCATAACATCCCTGCCTTATTAAAGCTGATGTGGCCCATTGGGGTGATCATCGTGTTAATGCCCCCCACAATAGCCTGAGAACATTGGCCGGCGCGGATCACACCCATCGCTCTATGGGTTGCCACTAAAGAAGAGGAACAGGCGGTTTCGATAGGTTCACTAGGGCCATGTAAATTGAGCAAGTAACTCATGCGATTTGGACCAATGGAGGCTACCGTACTGGTAGAGCTATAGCCTTCAATTTTGGTCTTCATTTGAGCGACCAAGGCATTGTAATCACTGGTAGTGATACCAATAAATAACGCGGTATCGGAACCCGACAATGCTCCCGGTGCATAACCGGCATCTTCAATGGTCTGCCACACATAACGCATTAATAAACGTTGATTGGGGTCCATGGATAATGCTTCTTTAGGCGAAATGCCGAAGAAAAAAGGATCAAATTCTTCGATACCGTCAATAAAGCCACCCCACTTGATGTTGGTTTTATTTTCAGTACCAAATGGGTTGCCATACCAAGCTTGCCAGTCCCAACGACTAGCAGGAATTTCGCCAATACAGTCTTTGCCTGCCGCTAAATTTTCCCAATATTGATTGAGATCACGGGCTTGAGGAAAGCTACCAGCCATGCCAATCACAGCGACATCGATTGGTGTTGCCAAAACGGGTATTAAAGCATTGTCGGCTGGAGTAGCAGACTCAGCATTGCCGTCATTTTTAGGGAAACGCCCGCCTCTGCGGGAACGCTGGCTAACACGTGTTCTTGATTGTTCTGTGCGCTGCTCTTGATCCGTCTGCTGGCCTGTCTGCTGATTAGGAAACTCTGGCTGTGTACTCACCACTTCGTCTTGCAGAGCAACTGACTTAATAGAATTATTCTCTTCGATAACCTCACTGGCAAAATGCTTATGCAAGGCTTCCGCGTTGGAATCCACAATATATTGGCTTAACTTCTCCAAGGACGGATATTCAAAGAACGCGGTTGGCATCAAATTAAGACCCAACTCACGATTAATTCTGTTAGCAAACTCCGTTAAGCTGATGGAATCAAAGCCATATTCGCTAAACTCCACTTCTGGATCCAGTAACTCCATTTCCAAATGCATTAACTTGCATACTTTTTCACTAAGCGCTTCTAGCAATAAGGGATATAACTGATCTTCAGACGCTAGCGTTTTACTCTCACAATTATCCGTTTTTACCGTTGCTTTTTGTGCCGCAATTTGTGGTTTCGCATTTAATGCGGCAAGGATATGATTTCCGACGCGACCCGACTGACCATGCACGACCAATACCTGATGTTGATTTTGTTGCAACGCCAAGTGCATTGCAGCTACACCTTCATCCGCAGGCAACATTTCCATACCTAAACGCTGGCGCACCATTTCTACAGTGGCTTCGTCTACTTGCATGCCTTCACTGATCCACGTTGGCCAATCCATCGAAATAGTCAGCCCATGTCTCGTGCCTTGATCCACCTGTTGCTGACGATAGCCGGCAAAACAATCCATGAAATTATTCGCCGCAGCGTAATCTGCTTGCCCAGCATTACCAAAGACCCCACTTGCTGAAGCAAACATAACAAAATAGTCCAACGGCATTTGGGCCGTGGCGGCGTCAAGAAAACAGGTTCCGTTAACTTTGGGCATTAGCACTTGTTGCATTTCAGCTAAGGATTTATCGCGCAACCAAGCATCATGTAATATTCCCGCGCCATGCAATATTCCGCGTAATTCGCCATATTCAGCGCTGATTTCATTTATCAATGTTTGAACGGATTGTTCATCACTGATATCGGCTTGGCAGTAATGAACTTGCTCACCCAAGGCAGCCATTTCAGCTTGACGCTCTTGGTTTAAAGGAGAACGCCCAACCAATATAATTTGAATGTCTGAGGCTTGTTTTAACATGGCAGATGCCATGATTTTACCAATACCGCCAGCACCCCCGGTTATTAAATAAACCCCTCCCGAACGTGCTAGTGAGGGTCCATTTTGTTCTTGATTCGAGTTTTGAGCTTCTGTTTCGTACCATTCATACCAGTGAGGAAGGTAAACTTGTCCATCCTGATAGCGCACATGAATGCCCGCACCCCAACACTTCTGACTAATGTCATTAATTTGGTCTGCCTGCAATGGGCCTTCCACCGACACCAACTGCAAAGTAAGCAGGGTGCTCTCCTGCATGGCGGTTTTGACTAATCCAGCCATGCCAGCATATAGACCACCGGGGGCTATTATCTGGATCACTTGAGATTTACCCGAACTCATTAATGCCTGAATACGTGCAGTCAGCTGTGATACCAGTGAAATATAACGGTCAGGCAAGTTATGGCCTTGCCCTTGGATCAAGCTGACATTATCGGCAAGCCTATGTTCCGATAGCGAGGATGGCTCTTCTGATATCTGGTCTTCCAGCACCCAAATAGTCTGTGGTGCATCCACAGAGGAAACAAACTCAGACAACCGCTGCCATTTAGTATGCAAACTTACCGTTTCTAATCCCGAGTTTTGTGCAAGTACTCGGGCGCTGAAGCCCTTCAAGCTAACGCAAATATTGCCTTGAACATCGCAAATATCCACATTCAATTTACTTATACTGTTATCCCCATGAGCATCAGTATTAGCCTCTTCAGCAGGACGGATCCATGCCCACATGTGTTCAGTACAAGGACTGTGGATCGTCACCGATTCCAAAGCAAAGGGAACGCGAGCCTGAGGTTGTTTTTGAGATTGCTCTTGAGAATGCTCTTTTGAATGCGTTTGAGAGTTTTCTTGTGAGCTAAGCGCAAACGCACCTTGCAAGGCGCTATCCAGCACACAAGGGTTAAGCACAAAACGCGCATCGAACGCCACTTCGGGCCGTCTTAAATCTACCCAAACACCTTCCCCTTTAGGATTTGAGCTAGTCCATAATGCTTCGATTCCTTGATGCCCCGGACCATAAGCTAAACCAAGCTGCTCATATAAGGAGTAAAGAGACTTGCTGTCAGTATCTAACTGTATGAAATTTTGGGTGCGAACATTAAGATCCAGCATTTCAGCACTTGAGCGAGTTTTCCAAACACCCCGCCCCTGACAATGCACAATCTCTTCGCCATCTTCTGCATTATTGTTTTGGCTAACCACTTCGAAGAACAACTCATTCTCCGATTCCATTTCAAGATAAATTTTACAATGGCGCGGTTCGCTTTGTTGTGCAGTTCCGGCAATCAATGGACGCAACCAAACCACATTGTTTAATTGCCAAGCTGAGGTTTCATTAGATGGCTGTAATTCATTAAGAGCTGCCTGCACCATTTCTAGATAGGCAACACCTGGCAGCAACCGTGCACCATTAACCACATGATCACGAAAGAAGAATTCCTCGCCACTAAAGCGAGAACTAAAACAAAGCGTATCAAGAGTTGACTGGTTACGATGTAATAGCGGGTGCAATACTTGGGTTTCCGAAGTATTAATATTTATGGGGTTAACATTTATAGAATTAGCATTCGTGCCGCCTAAAACTAATGGGGTACTCGCCTTTTCTACATCCAACCAAAAGCGCGTAGGAGTAAATGGCGCACTGGGCAAATTCAAATAGTGACAAGACAGATCACCATAGAGACTATGCCAATCTAAATCAAAACCAGCCACCCAATAACCCAGTACTTTTTCGTAACGACCGCTATCTAACCATTCCTCAACAAAGCCTTCAATATCGGCGCTGTCAAATGGCAAGTTATCCGCTTTACTTTTGCCCACTTGAACCTCGGCTTCTGGTCTACCATCCACATAGGCTTGTAATTTTTCCGTCAATTCTTCAATAGTGACTGCCGTAGTCGCTAGTCGCCATTCATAGGCTTCACGGCCCAGTTGCAAGGTATAGGCAATATCATACAGGTCAGCATTGGTGTATCGGTTTGAGGTTGAGGTCAAAGTATTGAGTAAACACCGAACCTGCGACTGTAACCGGGCTTCATTTCGGCCGGATAATACAATCACTGCCGGACGAATCACCGTAGGAATTGATTCTACGAGGTTAGTTGCTTGCTCATTAACATATTCTTCTAAAATGACATGAGCATTGGCACCACCGGCACCAAAGGAAGAAATGCCCGCCCGTCGTGGTAACTCACGACCATTGATTGTCGGTCGTTGCCAATCACTCAATGCTTGCTGTAATACAAAAGGAGAATGTTCCAAATCCAGATTAGGATTCACTTCTTGTGCATGTAAGGTCGGCACCAACTGTTGATGCTTCAACTGCAAAATGATTTTCAGCACACCGGCAATGCCCGCCGCCGATTCCAAGTGACCAATATTGGATTTCACCGAGCCTAGGGCACAAAAACCATATTCAGCTTCCGCTCCGTCGTTAAAGGCAAAACCTTGCTGCAAACCGCTAATTTCTATCGGGTCACCCAGCTTGGTGCCCGTGCCATGAGCTTCAATATAACTGATACTGCGGGGGTCAATCTGACCTCGTTCCAGAGCTTTTTGAATTAACTCACCCTGTGCCACCGGGTTAGGCACGGTATAACCATTGGTTTTACCCCCGTGGTTAATACTGCTGCTGCGAATAAGCCCGTGGATAATATCCCCGTCAACTTCTGCCTGAGACAGCGGCTTTAACAACACCGAGCCAACACCTTCACCCGGCACAAACCCGTCACCCCCGGCACCAAAGCTGGCACAACGACCATGCTCGGATAACATTTGCTGGGTACACAAGGCCACATAGTTGGACGGATGCAAATACAAATTCACCCCGCCAGCCAGTGCCATTTCACATTCACCACGCCACAAATGCTCACAAGCTTCATGAATGGCCGTAAGAGATGCCGAGCACATGGTGTCGATGGGCATGCTCGGTCCCTGCAAATTCAACAGGTACGACACCCGATTCGCCAACGAGCCAAATGAGGTTTGCGGAAAGGCTTCTTCTCCGGCTTGCCACAAGGCTGGACCATACAAATCAAACCCGGTTTTGGTGATACCTGCAAACACGCCGACCTTACCACCATGTTGGGTTTGGATACGTTGGCGGGTATAGGCGGCACTTTCCAATGTTAACCAGCAGGACTCTACAAAGAGTCGCTCCTGGGGGTCCATGTTTAATGCTTCTCTGGGAGAGATATTGAAGAACAAAGGGTCAAACTGGGCAAAGCCTTCTAAAAACCCGCCCCACTTACTGTAACTCTTACCCTCTTGAGTTGCTTTTTCTTTATCCGGCTCAAAAAAGCCCGCTAAAGACCAGCGCTCTTCGGGGATTTCACCGACACAGTTTTTACCGACCACCAGATTCTGCCAGTAAACCTCTAAATTCTCTGCTTGTGGGAAACGACCATGCAATCCGATAACTGCAATGGCTTCACGACTCTGACTAAAGGCCGACTGACGTTTAACCGACAGCGGTTGTAATTCACGGACGACACTCGTCCCCTGCGGTTTAACAACAGGAGCCTTGGATACACCAGATTGTAATAAATCCACCCCGCACCAACGGGCGCAGGCTTGTGAGTATTCCTCAATAAAATAGTCACTTAGGGCTTGTAAGGTTTGATGCTCATACAACAGGGTTTTGGAGATATCACCAAACACTTCCCCAAACTGCACATTCAGTTGAGTCACCATTATTGAGCCAATACCGTAATCTTCCAGCGGTTGGTCTACCACCAGTTTATCGGCACTGACTTTGGTTACCTCGGCCAGCAACCCTTTTAACTTGCTAAGCACCTTGTCTTGTAACCATTGGGCGTTAATCCCGTTTTCAACATCAACATTAGCCCCGGTTTCAATCAATGAGGATTCAGGAGAAGAAGAACCGGCCATTGCCTGACGAGACTCACCGTTTAACCAGTGCTGTACAAAATCCTGAATACGCTGAGGATGACCTTCAAGCACCATCGCCTGAGGCGCAGACTCACCCTGTTGCACTAACTGATAGAAGGCATTAAAGGCCGCGTTGCTGGATAAGGCTTTTAAGCCCACTTGTGCCAACGCTTCGGTTTTATGCACATCCATTTGCATGCCGCCATCGGCCCATAATGGCCAATCGATGGCAAGACTCACACCCGCACCATGGCCTAACGCAACCTGTGCCTGGCGTTGACGGGCATAGCTATCCATAAAGGCATTGGCCACGCCATAATCACTCTGCCCCACATTGCCCAACACGCCTGCACTGGAAGCACACAACACAAAGAAATCCAGTGGTTGAGATTCGGTCGCTTTATCAAGATTGATGGTGCCAGACACTTTCGGTGCTAACACTTGCGACACGTCGGCAGGGTCTTTTTTCAGAATAAAACTGTCTCGTAATACACCCGCCGCGTGAATAACCCCATTAAGTGGACCAAACTCGTCTGCCAAAACAGCAATACCGGCTTCCAGCACTTCACCGTCAGTCACATCCAACGGGCGGTAATAGCAGTTGTTCGGTAATACATGAGGGTTTTCTAAAGGGCTATTTGAAGGGCTATTCGAAGGAAAATCTAAAGAGCGGCCCGACAAAATAACCGTCGCACCGGGTGCATGACGATAAATCTCTTCAACAAACAAGCGCCCAATACCCCCGGCACCGCCAGTGATAAGGTACACACCCTTATCTTGCCAACAAGGTTGTGCAACAATCGTTGCTTGAGGTTGCCAGAACTTCTGTAACCACGGCCCTTCCACCTGACTTAACAACACATGTTGCCAATGCCCGGCATATTCATTAAGGGTGAGTGCCAATGACGCATCATCCTTGCCCGTGACAAACACTTGTCCGCACAAAGACGGGTTTTCTTGCTCTGCGGTTAACAAGGCAGCGCGCAAACCAACCAGCATCTCGGCCTCTTCACCGCACAACACCAGCTGTATTAAATGTTTGTTCTTATCCGCCGTTAGCGAAGCCAATGCCGACAATAGCGACTGGGTATAAGCTTCAAAACGTGGACCTAAGCCGGACTCTTCACTTACAAATACATGACACGCACAATCTTCCGGCAAACCTGCCAGCTCTGACAACCCTACCCAATACACACTGCGTTGCCAGTCAGGTGATGTTTCAGAAACTCCGGGACCAACCTCTTCCCATGTCGGCGTAAATAGCATTAATTCACGCTCGGCTATCTCAACTCTCTGTGCCGCAGTCTCAGTTAATACTTCCAGCGTTACACCTTGTGCACTAACACAGACAGCACCCAACTTATCAGCAATGACGATATCTAAAACCAGATTGCCGTTGGAGGATTGAAGCTGTCCATAGAGCAAACATAACTCGGGCAATTCAGCATGCAAAATCACACGTTCAATAGCAGCCAGGGTATAAGTATCACCCGCTAAAATTGAACCCATTTGTGCTAGAGCTTCGGTAATTTCCGGTGGCAATAAATATTGTGATTTATTGTCTTTAGACTGGGCTAGATGTATTTGCGCTAAAAGAGATTTATCGCCTAACCATACCTGTTCAATCACTTGATAAGGTTTCGCATAATCAATATCGATGCTTCGATAAATGTCCTCGCTCAATAGATGCTGAGACAATGTTTGTTTGAGCGTTTCTAATTCCAGCGCATCGGAAAAACCAGCACGGCTTTCAATGCCAGTAAGCAGGTTTAATTGGCAATGTACTCTGCTATCAGTTGAATCACTTCCACTGGCAACTTCAATGGCAAACCCTTTCTGCTCAATGTCGATAGGAAGCACTCTGTTTATCAACGATACCGAAACATCCCCCAACGCCAGTGATTGACCAATGTTTAGCTTTTCTATCGCCAAAGGATAAGCCAAATCTTTCACAGCAAGTTGAGCGGCGACCATTGCCATAGATACAAACAATGAATGAGGAACTTGCCGCCCTTGAATTAAATAGCCAGCAATGAATCGGTCTTTAGCTGCAAGAATGGTTTGAAACTGGATCTCTTCAACCGTGGAGATATTTTCATGCACCAATTCATGACATTTAGACAACTCAAGAGATTGAGTAGAGGCTTTAGATTGTAGTTCTTCCCAATAAGATTCGTGCTCAAATGGCGCGCTTGGTAATTGCTGATAATGAACATTTAACTCGTCGTATAAGCTCAACCAGGGAATATCTACACCACTGATCCACCAAGAGATCAATCGATCATATTTGCCTTTTTCTAACCAACGCGCCAATAAAATATCAAGATCTTCATCACCTCTCACTTCGGCAAAACGTGCATCGTCTGAATTGACCTTGCCAGTGACAACTTCATCCGCCTTATGATCGTCCACATAGGCTTGTAATTTTTCCGTCAACTCTTCAATACTGACTGCTGTGGTCGCCAACCGCCACTCATAAGCTTCACGACCCAGTTGCAAGGTATAAGCGATATCGTACAGGTCAGCATTGGCGTATCGGTTTGAGGTTGAGGTCAAAGTATTGAGTAAACACCGGACTTGTGACTGTAACCGGGCTTCATTTCGACCGGATAATACGATGACTGCCGGCCGAATAACGGTAGGGGTTAGTTCTACGAGGTTGGTTGCTTGCTCATTAACATATTCTTCTAAAATGACATGAGCATTGGCACCACCGGCACCAAAGGAAGAAATGCCCGCCCGCCGTGGTAACTCACGCCCGTTTATTGTCGGTCGTTGCCAATCACTCAATGCTTGCTGCAATACAAAAGGGGAATGTTCCAAATCCAGATTAGGATTCACTTCTTGTGCATGTAAGGTCGGCACCAACTGTTGATGCTTCAACTGCAAAATGATTTTCAGCACACCGGCAATACCCGCTGCCGATTCCAAATGACCAATATTGGATTTCACCGAGCCCAATGCACAGAAACCATATTCGGTTTCTGTACTGTTTTTCATTCCTTTTTCATGAAGCGCAAAACCTTGCTGCAAACCACTAATTTCTATGGGGTCACCCAGCTTGGTGCCCGTGCCATGAGCTTCAATATAACTGATACTGCGGGGGTCAATTTGACCTCGTTCCAGAGCTTTTTGAATTAACTCACCCTGTGCCACCGGGTTAGGCACGGTATAACCATTGGTTTTACCCCCGTGATTAATGCTACTGCTGCGAATAAGCCCGTGAATAATATCCCCGTCAACTTCTGCCTGAGACAGCGGCTTTAACAACACCGAGCCAACACCTTCTCCCGGCACAAACCCGTCCCCCCCGGCACCAAAGCTGGCACAACGACCCTGCTCGGATAACATTTGCTGGGTACACAAGGCCACATAGTTAGACGGATGCAAATACAAATTCACCCCTCCAGCCAGTGCCATTTCACATTCACCGCGCCACAAATGCTCACAAGCTTCATGAATGGCCGTAAGAGATGCCGAGCACATGGTGTCGATGGGCATGCTCGGTCCCTGCAAATTCAACAGGTACGACACCCGATTCGCCAACGAGCCAAATGAGGTTTGCGGAAAGGCTTCTTCACCGGCTTGCCACAAGGCTGGACCGTAAAGGTCAAACCCGGTTTTAGTGATACCTGCAAACACGCCGACCTTACCACCATGTTGGGTTTGGATACGTTGGCGGGTATAGGCGGCACTTTCCAATGTTAACCAGCAGGACTCAATAAAGAGTCGCTCCTGAGGGTCCATGTTTAAGGCTTCTCTGGGAGAGATATTGAAGAACAAAGGGTCAAACTGGGCAAAGTCTTCTAAAAACCCGCCCCACTTACTGTAACTCTTACCCTCTTGAGTTGCTTTTTCTTTATCCGGCTCAAAAAAGCCCGCTAAAGACCAGCGCTCTTCGGGGATTTCACCAACACAGTTTTTACCGACCACCAGATTCTGCCAGTAAACCTCTAAATTCTCTGCTTGTGGGAAACGACCATGCAATCCGATAACTGCAATGGCTTCACGACTCTGACTAAAGGCCGACTGACGTTTAACCGACAGCGGTTGTAATTCACGGACCGGGCTAATCCCTTGAGACTTGACGACAGAAGCCGTTGACACACCCAACTGTAATAAATCCACCCCGCACCAGCGGGCGCAGGCTTGTGGGTATTCCTCAATAAAATAGTCACTTAGGGCTTGTAGGGTTTGATGCTCATACAACAGGGTTTTGGAGATATCACCAAACACTTCCCCAAACTGCACATTCAGTTGAGTCACCATTATTGAGCCAATACCGTAATCTTCCAGCGGTTGGTCTACCACCAGTTTATCGGCACTGACTTTGGTTACCTCGGACAACACGCTTTTGAGCTTGCCAAGGACCTTGTCTTGTAACCATTGGGCGTTAATCCCGGTTTCAGCATCAACATTAGCCCCAGTTTCAATTGATGAGGATTCCGGAGAAGAAGAATCTGCCATTGCCTGACGAGGCTCATCGTTTAACCAATGCTGCATAAAGCGTTGAATGCGCGACGGATGACCTTCAAGCACCATCACCTGAGGCGCATACTCACCCTGTTGCACTAACTGATAAAAGGCATTAAAGGCCGCGTTGCTGGATAAAGCTTTTAAGCCCACTTGTGCCAATGCTTCGGTTTTGTGCGTATCCATTTGCATGCCGCCATCGGCCCATAATGGCCAGTCGATGGCAAGACTCACACCAGCACCATGGCCTAACGCAACCTGTGTCTGACGTTGACGGGCATAACTATCCATGAAGGCATTAGCCACGCCATAATCACTTTGCCCCACATTGCCCAACACCCCGGCACTGGAAGCACACAGCACAAAGAAATCCAGTGGTTGAGATTGGGTGGCTTTATCAAGATTGATGGTGCCAGACACTTTCGGTGCTAACACTTGCGACACGTCGGCAGGGTCTTTTTTCAGAATGAAACTGTCTCGTAATACACCCGCAGCATGAATAACCCCGTTAAGCGGACCAAACTCGTCTGCTAAAACAGCAATACCGGTTTCAAGGGCCTCACCATCAGTCACATCCAACGGACGGTAATAGCAGTTGCTCGGCAATACAAAAGTGTTTTCTGAAGGGCTATTTGAAGGGCTATTCGAAGGAAAATCTAAAGAGCGGCCCGACAAAATAACCGTCGCACCGGGTGCATGACGATAAATATCTTCAACAAACAAACGCCCAATACCCCCGGCACCGCCAGTGATAAGGTACACACCCTTATCTTGCCAACAAGGTTGTGCTGCCATCGTTGCTTGAGGTTGCCAGGACTTCTGTAACCACTGCCCTTCCACCTGACTTAACAACACATGTTGCCAATGCCCGGCTTGTTCATTGAGGGTGTGTGCCAATGACGCATCACCCTTCCCTGTAACAAACACTTGTCCGCACAAGGACGGGTTTTCCTGCTCCGCGGTTAACAAGGCAGCGCGCAAACCAACCAGCATCTCGGCCTCTTCACCGCACAACACCAGTTGTATTAAATGTTTGTTCTTATCCGCCGTTAGCGAAGCCAATGCCGACAATAACGACTGGGTATAAGCTTCAAAACGTGAACTTAACCCGGACTCTTCACTTACAAATACATGACAATCACAACCTTCCGGCAAACCTGCCAGCTCTGACAACCCTACCAAATACACACTGCGTTGCCAGTCAGGTGATGTTTCAGAAACTCCGGGACCAACCTCTTCCCATGTCGGTGTAAATAACATTAATTCGGTTGTGTCAGCAGGTGCTGTAATACTTTCCAAAGTGGCTAATGGTTCTAATAATAAACCTTCAAGCTTGAGGTTAACTTGCCCTGAGGTATCCCCAATTTTAATATCCACCGTTAAGCCATTCGCCGATTCGGTGAAACTAAGATAAGCCACACAATTTTCAGATGACGGCCGGAATACAGATAAATGCGCCAATGACACCGGGTGCACGTTATGAGCTTTACCCAAAACCAAAAGAGCTTGTGTGATCAAGCCATTAATACATTGGGCATTACTGCGAATATTCGTTTTACTATTATTTTTCGCGCGACTTATATCTAACCCAAATCGAATGACACATTGCTGCTGATGAGTGCTAATTTCAGAAACCGAAGAGGTCAGTTTCACCAATGCTTCGCATGGTGCGGCAGTTGCCACATCCCAGCTGGAAAACTCATCCAGAGGGAGTGTTAACGTAACCTCGTCGTTAATATTCTGCTCACTATAAAGGCGACCTTGAGCCAAAATAGTCTGCTGGTTGTCATCCACCACCTCAAAGCGACAATCACGACCTGTTTCAAGGTTCAACTCACCAATGACAACACTGCTGTCTAATGGGAATAAGGCAAGGCTGACATTCAGATCTTCATTGGTTGGTTCGTTATAACTCAACATAGAAGACGACCATTGCAGGTCTTCAAGTACCAATGCGCTGGTAGAATCAGTGATTACATTTTGAGCAATATTATCCACCGACAATACCGCCATATCAATAAACAGCAAGGCGGGTAAATATGCGCCGCTTTGTTCCGGATACTCATTAAAATAAGATTCTTTACCAGAAAATGATGAGCTAAAACGAATACCATTAAAATTAGAGGTATTACGTTGTAATAAGGGATGCAAGGTGGAAGTAACATCTACCCCAGCCCCTATTATCGTCTCTGGTCTAAGTGCAGCTTCGCCTTCTTCAAATGGCCAACAGTACTCTTTGGCAAACACATATCCCGGCAAATGTAATCGCTGAGGCAAATTATTTTGAGTCGGCTCAGAGTGTTGACCAGCGTATAAATCGTGCCAGTCGATAGCCAAACCTTTCACCCACATCTCAGCCAACTTGTTAATTCGGCCTTTGCTGATCCACTGAGCAAGCACTTCTTTTAAGTCAGCGTCTCCAGTGAACATCGACAATTCACTATTCTGGCGTTTTACCACGCCACGATAAGTTTCGGTTGGATTGGAAACACCAGTAACCGCTGCCGTTAAGGCCGTTTTCAATTCTTCAATACTACCCACTAACCAGGCGCGGCGGAAATCCAAAGCGTCCCGTCCGACTTGCAATGTATATCCAAGATTGATCAAATCGATATCGTTGAAGCCATCCAATGCTTCTGCTAATGCCTGTATCTGGCCTTGCAGCGACGCTTCGGTTTTTGCGGAAAGTACAATCAAGTAACGGTCGCCCAGATATTCTGCGCAAGTGACTGCTTTTGGCATATATTCTTCTAACACCACATGGGCATTAGCGCCACCAAAACCAAATGAACTAACACCTGCTCGGCGCGGTAAAGGTGTGCCTTTAGCATCTAAAGGTGGCTCCCAAGGTCCTCCTTCAGTCGCGACATATAAACCAGAATCTTCAAAGTCTATGTACTGGTTTTTAGGTTCACTATGTAAAGTGGGTGCTAACGTCTGTTCGCGCATTTGCAGCAGCACTTTAATCATGCCAGCCACGCCTGCTGCCAATTCTAAATGCCCAATATTGGTCTTCACGGAGCCTAAGGCGCAGGTTTTATTTTGGTTTGCTTGACCGTTCTGATCGATGTGAGTAGTACCCTGCTTTTCTCTTAACTGCAAAAACGCACTTTTTAAACCATTGATCTCTACCGGATCACCCAGTTCTGTACCAGTGCCATGAGCTTCGATATAACTAACAGTATCAATATCCACTCCCGCATCCTGATAAGCATCAACCAATAACGCGGCTTGGGCTTTTGGATTGGGAGCAGTCAGAGAATTGGCGCGCCCGCCGTGATTTTCAGCACTGCCTTTAATCACCCCGTAAATCCCATCACCATCAGCTTCGGCGGTAACTAAGGGTTTTAAGAACAACATTCCGATGCCTTCACCACGTACATAACCGTTAGCATTAGCGGAGAACGTTTTACAGCGACCGTCTTCGGCCAACATGCCTGCTTTGCTAAAGGTTATATGCCCCATAGGGGAAACGATGGTGTTAACTCCCCCTACAATGGCCTGACTACAATGCCCGGCTCGAATGGCTGTTATGGCTCTGTGGGTTGCCACTAACGAAGATGAACATGCCGTTTCGATGGGTTCACTTGGACCATGCACATCCAGAAAATAGCTCATGCGGTTAGGTCCCACGGAGGGAACTGAGCTGGTCGAGCTGTAACCTTCAATGGTCAAATTTGCCTGAGCAACCAGGCTCGGATAATCGCTATTGGCGATACCCACAAATAAACCGGTACTACTGCCCGCCAAACTAGCCGGCGCATAACCGGCATCTTCAATAGCTAACCACACATATTCCATCAACAAACGTTGTTGTGGGTCCATGGTGATCGCTTCACGGGGAGAAATACCAAAGAATAGCGGGTCAAACCGTTCAATATCTTCAACAAACCCGCCCCACTTCACATTGGTTTGGTTACCCGGCGCTTTTGGATCGCCATACCAGGCCTGCCAGTCCCAACGATTATTAGGCACTTCACTAATACAATCTCGGCCCGTGCGTAGGTTCTCCCAGTAGGCATTTATATCTTTCGCCATTGGAAAACGTCCACTCATGCCAATCACGGCAATATCTTGATGGGTATAAGCTGATTGAGTTGTTTGAGCAGATGACGAGTGTACCGTTTGGGATAATAACTGTCGGCGGACACGTTGGCGTTTAGCCGGTGTAGTATTAGAGATCGTTGCTTTGTTGTTGGTTTTACTGGGTTGTGTGGCTGTTGCGTGTTTTGGTTCAGCTTGACCTATGCCATAGTGTTGACTCAATATTGTATTTTGTTTTTTTGCTAAATAATCACTGAAACCACGCAATGTCGGCTGTTCGAAAAAGAGCGTGGGCATGACCGACAGGCCATAGGTTTGATTAAGTAAACTGGCAAATTCAGTTAAGCTAATAGAATCAAACCCATACTCACTAAACTCAGCGGTTGGATCTAAGGCGCTTTCGTCAATTTGCAGTAATTCCGACACCGCACGAGAAATATCTGCATAAATTCTATCGCGTAATTGTTGCTCTGTCCCAGTATCTAACATCACTTCAGCATTAACTGGAGTATCAAAACCTGAATCAAAATGCGACGATTCAGACGGCTGCTCTAAAACAGGGTTTAGGGCAGAAAGCACTTTGCTTTGCACCTGGCTGGCTTGACCATAAACAAACATGACTTGGGCAGTGTTTGCTGCTTTATTTGATAGCCCACTTGACGATAAACCACTTGACGATAGCAGCGACTGTAAAACAACCATGCCCTCTTGTGCTGGCATAGGTCGCATACCGATACTTTGACGCATCACCTGTAGTGCCTTGGCATCAACCTGCATACCGGCAGCATTTTCAGATGCCCATAATGGCCAATCAATACTCAAGGTCTGTCCGTGACGCAGTCCCGTATCGACTAAGCTTTGTCGATGCAGAGCAAATTGGTCTAAATAACCATTGGCTGCGGCATAATCGCTTTGTCCCGCATTCCCCAACACGCCGCTGGTAGAAGCAAAACAAATAAAGTAATCCAAGGCTAATTGCGCGGTCGCTTCGTCCAGATAGAAGGTTCCTAATACTTTGGGAGCCAACACTTCACGAACGGTATCCTCGCTTTTATCTCGCAACCAACCATCACGTAATATTCCCGCCGCATGAATAACCCCGGTTAACTCGCCAAAGGTGTTTTGAATATCCTCAATAATAGAGAACACCGCTTCCCGATCGCTAATATCAACCTGTCGGTAATGAACCTGTGACCCCAATGTATCGATATTTTCCTGACGGGCACTATCCAGTGTGGAACGTCCAAGTAAAACAATCTGAGCTTCTGCTGCATGCACCAACATATAGGCTGCTAGTGAAAGCCCAAGACTACCGGCACCTCCGGTAATCAAGTACAACTTGTGGTTTTTTGCCAATGGTATGTTTGATTGCACCGCTGGCACAGGTAATGTCTGCCATACCGGACGCATGCCTTCGCCATCACAAAAGCGAACATGCGAACCTTGTCCCCATGCCATTTGGCTATATCGCACTAACTGTTCTGCGTTTATAGAGCTCAAATCAAAATCAGATACGGTCAATAATTGCAGAGTTAAATGATGGCTTTCCAACATAGCCGTTTTAAGCAGCCCAACCAACCCTGCCACTATTCCCTCTGGCCCGATAATTTGCACAGATTGCGGATTGCCTTGGGTTATCAGTGTTTTAAAACGCTCAGTCAGGTCACAAACCAACTCAATATAGCCCTGGGCATCATCCTGAAACGCCAAAGACTCAACTTTAGTCCCGGTTAACTTAGCCAGTTGAGAAAGTACCGGAAGCTGATCAAAATCGCCTTCTTGCTGAATAACCCACAAGGTTTGAGGTGAGCCTTGTTCTGAGAATGCGGTCAATGGTTCCCAATGGGTATGGAATCCTACGCTTGTGGCCTGCTCTTGTGTTTTGCCTTCTTGTCCGCTTTCTTGTTCACTTTCTTGTGCAATAAGCACGCGAGCGGTAAAACCCGTTAGACGCACACAAAGATTGCCCTGCTCATCGCAAATATCGATATCCAATTTGCGTATAGATATATCACTGCCGCTATCCGCATTCTCACGAATAAATGCCCACATCTGTGCAGAACACTGGCGGATAATAGAAACACTCTCCAATGCAAAAGGCACCTGAGCTTGACCTTCATCGCCTTGAGAATGCAAAGCAATAGCCCCTTGCAAAGCACTGTCCAGCAAGCAAGGATTTAAGGTAAAACCATTTAAGTTCGCAGTATTAGGTAAGTCTAATCCAACCCAAACCGCATTAGGCCCGCGCCAGATCTCCCGCACGCCTTGGTGTCCGGCTCCATAAGCCAATCCCAATTGCGTGTAAATCGAGTAGAAATCTTCGACACTTTTGTCCATTTTTGCAAAATCGGTGTTTTTAGCATCGAGATCCAATGTTTGAGCGTTGGCCTTTGCATGCCAAATAGCACGCCCCTGACAATGAATGATTTCTTCTTCATTCTCAGACTCA
The DNA here is from genome assembly GCA_942490545.1 of uncultured Gammaproteobacteria bacterium. GTDB lineage: Bacteria > Pseudomonadota > Gammaproteobacteria > Enterobacterales > Alteromonadaceae > Paraneptunicella. Next base: position 80,654 of record CALNXX010000017.1, read on the forward strand.
CTAACCACCTCAAAACTAAAAACATTGTCGCTTTGCGTATCAATGTACACTTTACAATCGCAAACCTGACTTTCGATGGCAGTGCCAGCAGTTAGCGGACGTAACCAAACGATATTTGTCAGCTGCCAACCTTCACTTTCGGTAACCGGTTGCAATTCATTTAAGGCCGCTAAAGCCATTTCCAGATAAGCCACTCCCGGCAGAACGCGTTCACCGTGAATCACATGATCTTTAAAGAAGAACTCTTCGCCGCTAAAGTGAGAACCAAAGCAAAGCTCGTGTAAACCCGAAAGGTTGCGATGAATTAAAGGATGTAACTGCGCTACAACCACCTGCTCTGATTCGGGCTGACTATAGGTAAAGGTTTCACCTTCGGGCAACGGCCAATAACGCTTGTTATCGAATGAGTAACCAGGCAGATGCATACGCTTAATCACACCCTGATATAACTGCTGCCAGTCAAATGCCAACCCTTTCACCCACAACTCAGCCAGCTTGCCAATCTTGTCTTTGTTTACCCACTGAGATAGCGCATGTTTTAAGTCATCATCGGCAGCAAATACGGCAAGGTCATTATCTTTACGCTTAAGGGAGCCGCGATAAAATTCCGTGGGTGTTGTGGTATCGTCCGACGTCGCTTGCAAAGCCGATTTTAGTTCACTGATATCCCGCACCAACCAAGCACAACGAAAGTCCAGCGCATCACGTCCCACTTGCAAGGTATAAGCTAAGGACGTTAAATCCGCATCCGTGTAGTTATCTAAAACCCGACTCAAAATTCGAATCTGATTGTTTAATGCGGTTTCGGTTTTCGCTGACAACAAGAAAACAAATCGCTCGTCTAAATACTTGCCTCTATCCTCTTCTGAAACAGCAGCGGAAGACGCTATAGAAGTTGGAGTTTCAGCCTGATATTCTTCCAATACCACATGGGCATTCACACCACCAAAACCAAAGGAACTTATACCCGCTCGTCTTGGTAAAGGTGCGCCATTGTCATCTTGCAGAGCATCCCAAGGAGCCGCTTCGTTAATGACATGCAAACCGGAATCGGCAAAATCAATATAAGGATTGGCCGGTCGGCTATGCAGACTTGGCACCAACGTTTTATGCTGCATTTGCAATAACACTTTGATTAAACCGGCAATGCCAGCAGCAAGTTCAAGGTGACCAATATTAGTTTTTACCGAACCTAAAGCGATATTGCTCAAATCCGTGGTTTGCTGCTTTTCACTTAATTGCTTAATCGCACTTTTAAGGCCATTTATTTCAACCGGATCGCCTAGCTCTGTACCTGTGCCGTGGGCTTCAATATAACCCACAGTGTTAATAGCAACATCAGCATCCTGATAAGCTTTAACCAGCAAAGCGGCCTGCGCTTTTGGATTAGGAGCAGTCAGCGAATTAGCACGTCCACCATGATTTTCAGCACTGCCTTTTATTAAGCCATATATGTTGTCACCATCGGCTTCAGCTTTATCCAGTGGTTTTAGGAAAACCATACCAATACCTTCGCCACGCACATAACCATTGGCATTGGCAGAAAAAGATTTACAACGGCCATCTTCGGCCAACATGCTGGCTTTGCTAAAACTAATGTGGGCTAAAGGTGTCACGATGGCATTCACCCCACCGACAATAGCCTGACTACATTGCCCCGCACGAATAGCCCCAACAGCCCGATGAATAGCCACTAAAGATGACGAGCAGGCTGTTTCTATGGGTTCGCTAGGACCGTGTAAATTCAAAAAATAACTGACTCGATTTGGCCCTACAGAAGGCACTGAGCTTGTAGCACTGTAGCCTTCAATCGTCACTTTGGCATGAGCAACCAAGGTGTTGTAATCACAATTAGAAATGCCGACAAATAGTCCGGTATCACTACCTGATAGACTGCTAGGAGCATGGCCCGCATCTTCTATCGCCAGCCACACATATTCCATCATCAAACGTTGCTGCGGATCCATTAAGGTCGCTTCACGGGGGGAGATACCAAAAAACAGAGGATCGAAGGTTTCAATACCTTCAATAAAACCACCCCATTTGATATTAGTTTGATTACCTGACGCTTTTGGATCGCCATACCAAGCCTTCCAATCCCAACGACCAGATGGTATTTCACTGATGCAATCGCGCCCTTGACGCAAATTGTCCCAGAACGCCTGCACATTTTCGGCCTGAGGGAATTTAGCGCTCATACCTACCACAGCAATATCTTGATGCAGAGGTATGGCTTGGTTTTCAGATTTTTCGGATATGCTTTGTAATTGACTACGACGAGAACGTTTACGGGCGATTTGGATCTCGCTTTTTCCCGTTAGTGTTTCGGAGATAGTTTCTTTGTCTCTGTGAGTTTCCTTGCCAGCTTGCTCTACCACGCCAATTCGATAATAAGTACATAATGCGACACTTTCTTCACGGGCCAAAAACTCACTGAATCCGCGTAATGTGGGCTGCTCAAAAAAGGCTGTGGGCATAATGCTTAAACCAAAAGCACGATTAAGATCGTTAGCAAATTCTGTCAGGCTAATAGAATCAAACCCATATTCACTAAACTCGGCATCAGCATCTAAAACACTTTCATCCACTTGCAGCAATTTAGAAACACCACGGCTGACATCCGCCAAAATGCGTTCACATAACTGTTGTTGCTGATCTTGGCTTAATTCCCCTGAAATGGAAGGTTTGATTACAAGTTCTGGCTTAGTATTAAGCAATGCCAGCACTTTCTGGCTCACCGTATCTATCTGCCCATAAACCACCAGAATTTGGGCTGCTGACTGCTGTAAAGCATAAGCTATTGCCGCCACACCTTGCTCGGCAGACAAGGGTTCCATACCTAAATTTTGTCGCATCATTTCGACAGAAGCAGCATCAACGGTCATGCCATTTCCATGGGCATTATCAGACGCACTTTGGTCTTCAAGATTCCACAGAGGCCAATCTATAGACAAACTGCGCCCTTGACGTTTGCCATCTATCACCTGCTGTTGACGTTGCTTGGCAAAAGCATCCAGATAACCATTAGCGGCGGCATAATCGGTTTGACCCGCATTACCAAACACGCCACTCCCGGATGAGAAAACCACAAAATAATCCAGCGCTTTGTCGGCCGTGACTTCATCTAAATAAAAAGCACCTTGAACCTTGGGGGCCAATACGGCCTGCACAGCATCCGATGATTTATCCCGCAACCAACCATCGCGCAACACACCAGCAGCATGCAATATACCCGTCAACGCACCAAATTCATGCTCTATGTTTGCAATCAGTTCAACCACGGATTGCTGTTCACTAATATCAGCTTGGCGATAATGAACCTTCTCGCCGAGTGATTGAATACTTGCCTGACGGGCTGCATCTAGCTCAGAGCGCCCTACCAATATCACTTTACTTGCGGGAGCTATTGCTACCATGGCTTGAGCCATAACACGGCCTATGCCACCGGCACCACCGGTAATCAGATACACGCCGTTGTCTTTCGCTAGGGGCAATGCTGTAGAGGCACTTGTGTCCGTATCATTAATGACAGCAAGTTCAGACCACACTGGGCGTAACGCTTCGCCATCTTTCAACAAAACATGAACACCTTGCCCCCAGACTTGCTGTAAAAGTTCAGCTATTTCCCCCAAGCTATTTGTTGCGGTAAGCATCTCTTCGGCTAGAGTGACTAATTGCACTTTCAGCGTAGAACTTTCTTGCATTAAGGCTTTTAAAAAACCCGCTAATCCAGCATACAAACCGGTTGGGGAAATCACTTGAATGTTGTGAGAAGTACCGTTGGAAATGAGCGTTTGAAAACGGGAAGTTAAGTCGCTGACCACTGACATATAATGATCAGCCGGAGTATTACCTTGGGGACGGATAACAATGGCTGGTTTTAGTTTATCTGCCAAAACCTCGGTTTGAGTGCCGTCTTGAAGCAACCAGACTTCGGCCTCCCCACGACTAACCGTCACCTCAGGCAAGTCTACCGTTTGCCAACCGGGTTCAGCATAGAAATTTGCATTTACCGCCGCTTGCTCTTTAAGCGCTCGCAGCTTGGTAATGACCTCGTCTTTACTTATTTTTTTGGCTTTAAAAGCGAGTAATATTTCCGTTCTGGTCATGGCTATAGCTCTTCGTCAAGTAATGCTTCAATCTCGTCTAATTCCAGCGTTCCTGACTGAAAATCATCCAAAAGTGCTGAAATATCGGCATAGTTTTCCAAGTCAGAATTTGCTTCGCGCAGGGTGCCATCTCGATGACCATATTCTGGATGCCTGTCACCAGAGTCTGCCATCAAGCGTGCACTGAAGCCTTTTAGTCGAACACACACATTTCCTTGTTCATCACACAAATCCAAATCCAATTTACGAATTGAATTGTCGGCTAGTGAATCTGCCGTTGGCCTTACCCATGCCCACATCCGATGTACACAGGGATGGAATATTTCTACTGATGCCAATGCAAAGGGCACCTGAGCCTGCATATTCCCTTCTTTTTCTCCCTTTCCTGCATCACCTGCCGTTAGCGCAATTGAACTCTGTAAAGCACTATCAAGCATGCAGGGATTTAGTACTAAACCAGCAATGGCTGCCGCTTCAGGACATATCAATTCAACCCATATTCCTTTGCTGTCATCGGTAGATCCAGCCCACAGACTATGCATACCTTGATGACCCGCGCCATAATGCAATCCAGAACTCGAATACAAGTCATAGATTGACAAGACATCCTGTTCCAGAGGCTTATAGTTCTTCGATATTAACCCAACATCTACCCTTTTGGGTAAATTTTTAGCACCCCAACAACCTCGACCTTGGCAATGCACAATCTCTTTGAAGTCGTTATCTAAACTCACCACCTCAAACTGAAGGTTTTCGTCACTAACGGCATCAATATAGACATAACATTCTTTAGTTTGCGCTTGGGCTGTTGTACCTGCGGTTAAAGGTCGTAACCAAACAATGTTTTCCAGTTGCCATCCCAAATCTGTGCTGTCTGCCTTCAAATCGTTCATGGCAGCTCGGGCCATTTCCAGATAAGCCACCCCCGGCAAGACCCGCTCACCGTGGACCACATGATCTTTAAAGAAAAACTCTTCACCCGTGAATTGTGCGCTAAAGCGCAGATTGTCTAAATTGGAGGTATTTCGATGTAACAACGGATTGAGTTGCCAAGAGCCAGAGCTTATGGGCAATGTCGAAGCAGGAATTTCTAATTCACCCGCCCAGTGGGACTGTTGACGGAAGATATAAGTGGGTAAATGTCCGCGCCTTGGAGAATGATTTGAAGACTCATGATTGATAAATAACTGCGACCAATCCAGGTTGTAACCCTGCACATAAAGGTCCGATAATCCCTGTAAACTACGGTGGTACTCATCTTCTGATATTGGAGTACTTAGTTTTTCCAGCAACTGACGACCGTAATCTTGCATGGCTTCGGTTTCCCGAAAACGACGACTCACTTCACCTTCATGCACCGTAGCTAGTCGCTCACCTCTGCCATAAGCCGCCAATAATGCCTGAGCTTCTGCATGGCTTTGCACACTCAACGCTAAACGATAAGCAAAGTGCTGACGACCATTAAGCAAGGTGTGACTAATGGAGGCAAGCTCCGTGCTTATCCCTTCATCGGTAGCTAACCAATTCGATAACTGCTGACTCAAGGCCAATAATGAATCGGGATGTTTCGCGGATAAGGTCAGCAAGTAACCCGGTGCTGTGATGTGTTTGGTTAAGTCTGTGTCTACTTGCTCAGGCACATATTCCGACACCACCATATGGGCATTAGTGCCGCTCATACCAAAAGAGCTTAACGCCCCCATGCGTTTGTTTTTGACTGAGGTATTATCTTCAGAAAATGGCCCTTCTGGCAGTTCCCACGCTTTAGTCTGCCGATTCACATAAAAGGCACTGTCATCCCAATTGATATGCTCATTGCCCGGCTCGCTGGATAGCGTGGCTGGTATCACCTTATGTTTCAGGGCACATACCAAGGTCACCAGATTCACCAAACCCGAGGCCGCAAAGGTATGCCCAATATTGCTCTTGGTAGACGTTAACGCGCAGTAATGTTGTTTGCTTGTGTGACTGCCAAAGACTTCACTTAAGGCATTAACCTCAACCGGGTCGCCCAGTTTGGTGCCCGTACCATGAGCGACCACATAACCAATGTCTTCCACATCAATATCAAAACGCTGATAGGTTTGTTCGATTAGGGCTTTTTGGCTTTCACCGTTAGGGGCCGTAATGCCATTGGTTTTACCGTCGTAGTTAATCCCGCTGCCACTAATCACGGCGTGAATAGGGTCGCCGTCAGATTCAGCATCCGATAAGCGTTTTAACACCACACACACCACGGCCTCACCCGGAACCAGTCCATCGGCACCATGGCCAAAGGCCTGACACACGCCTGTCGGCGATAACATCCCCGCCTGGCTCATGCCAATAAACGGTCCTGGGGTTAGCATTAAATTCACACCGCCAGCCAGAGCAGTATCACAATCGCCCTGCCATAAACTCAGGCATGCTTGATGCGCAGCCACCAACCCCGAAGAGCAAGCAGTATTAAGCGCCATAGCCGGACCCGATAAATCCAGAAAATAGGATAAACGTGACGCTAACACCGCATCATGATTAGCGGTAACCGTTTGCGCCCCACCAAAGTGTTGATACTCGCCCTGCTCGGCCCCCACAAAAACACCTACCGACGAGGTTTTTAACTGCGTACTGCCGTATCCCGCATCTTCCAGTGCTTTCCAAAACTCTTGTAACAACAGCCGCTGACGTGGGTCCATGCTCGCCGCTTCTTTGGGTGACACCTCAAAGAACAAGGCATCAAAGGTAGACACATCATCAATCATCCCACACCATTTACTCATCATCTTGTTGGGAGACGGTTTATCAAGAGAATCTTCGCCCACTGCATTGGCAGGCTCAAAGAAACGCTCCACATCAAAACGACTGGCCGGGATTTCACCCACAGTGCAACGTTCGTTGTTTAACGCTTCCCAGAAACTGTCAATATCATTAGTGCCCGGGAACAGGCCGCTCATTCCTATGATGGCGATTGGCGACTGTTTTGACTCTTGTTTTGGCAATTGATTATCTGATTGCTTTGGCTCTGCTACTGTCGGCTCAACTTTTGACATTGCACTCGATGATGAAGCCACCGCTGACACCGCCACAGTGTTACTCAACTCAACAGATTCGCCAGCATGATAAAAGGCACTAAGTTCATTTTGGTATTCTGAAATAAAGTACTGGCTCAAGGCTCCCAGACTGGGATAACCAAAGAAAATATTGGGGCGGACATTAACACTAAAAAACTCACTCAAACGGCGGGCAAAATTAGCCAGACTAATGGAGTCAAAACCAAAATCCGTTAAGTTACTTTCCGTGTCCAAACGATTAGCCGCCAAGTTCAAGTGTTCACTGGTAAGACGCAGCAAATCCGCATCAATACTGGCAGCTAAACTTAGCCCTCGTAATTCTGGTCGCCAACCTTTCCCGGTCGTAATACCTACCGTTTGTAATATCAGAGGTATTTCCGGTGGTTGAAGAGTTTTCGGCGATTGCTTGTTGATCACTAAGTCCGAGATTTTAAGGAATGATGCCAAACGTTCAGCCTGCCCAGCCAAAACTAATAACGGAGAGCTAACTGTATTCAAGACTTGTTGCATCAAATCCATGCCTTCGTCTACTTGCAAAGCCCGTTGACCACTGCTGCGCAAATAAAGCTCGGTTTGACCATCGTCTCCCATGTCCATGCCGCCACTTTGACGGTTATCCCACAGTGGCCAGGCCAAACAAATAGTTTTTCCCGGCAAATTCTGCTGTTGACGATAACGGCTATAGGCCCACTGAAAACGGTTAGCAACGGCATAATCACCCATGCCTACATCACCTAACAACGCAGAACTGGAACTGAAATAACAGACGAAGTCTAATGGGTCGTTTTTAAGTACGTTATCTAATGCAAGTGTTCCCGCCACTTTGGGAGCCAATACTTGTTGCCATTCTTCCCAGGTGCTGTCCAATAAGCTTTTTTCACCGTGACCACCCGCTAAATGAAACACACCATTAAAACCATTCCACTCTTGTTGCCACGGAGATATAGCAGCACGTAAAGAGACTTCATCTGCTGCATCGGCACTTACATAAACCACACAACTATTATGTGTTTCCGCGAATGCCTGTAACCTTTCTAATGCTTGTTGGCGAGTGCTTTTATTGGTTGAAGATTCTACAACCGGAGAACGCCCGATCAGGAGAATATGTTTTGCCCCATGCGTTAACAAATAACGACACAGGTGTTGACCCAAACCACCCAATCCGCCGGTGATCAAATAAGCCCCTTCTGAATTGAAAGTGATTGAAGTATCACTTGCTGACAAATCCGATAGCCCTGCTTGCATGGGAGACATCTGTGGAGCTTGCCTTACCTCCTCAAGATAACGAATATTCCCCAGTCGTTGGGCACCTTGTTCCTGCCATAATATCTCTACCCAGTGAGAATAAGACCAGTGCTCCGCTTTGAAGACAGACTGTACGCTGCCGACTTCAAGCTGTGACATCACCATTGGCAAGGAGCGTAATAATCCCAACACGCTGTCACCGTAACATTGGCGAATATCATCTATTTGCCATTGATCGCAGACCAAATAACGAGACGCGTTTAATGGGCTATTCGCCAAGGCTTGCAAGCTATTGACGAGTCCTTGCAGACCTTGTTCGAAGGATTCTTGAACTGGTTTAGAGGACGAAGTAAGCCACCAACCATACCAAATGGTATCGATTTGTACGTCTCGATGACTAAGATCATCTAGTACCTGTTGATGTGCTTTCCGGGTGTTTTCATTGATGAGCAATACTTCTCGCTCATCAACTAAAGTGCGTATTCGAGTTGTTACTGGATTATGGGTAATAAAGATCAAATCTACGTCAGGAGCAATCTTGCGCAGCTGCTGGGAAAAAACCTGTTGAGCAGACTCATCATTTAAATAACACAACACACGAGACGGTAATTTACCGCCCATAATAAGATCTTTAGGGACAAAGTTTTCCTGATAAGTATATAACCCTTCTTCTACTGCTTTAGGAGATTGTTCGGACAAGTTCAGAGGGTTTTTACTTTGCTCTACATCATTATTTCTCTCTGCTTGATTTACCCAAAAGAGTTCAATCAAAAAGGGATAGGTTGGCAAATGTAATCTTGTTACACCTTGACCATAAAGCTGCTCCCAAGGTAAAGCATAACCTTGCAGATACAGATCCATTAGCCCGTGCAAACTTTTCTGATAGGCATCTGGTTCAGCGACTAATTGCGATATTTTCGCAAGCCACAACAACCCTTCTTTACGTTTGCCTGAGGATTCTATAAAGCGTTTGGACACTCTACCTTGCTGCACTTTTTCCAGTACTTTTTCCGGCTCAGTACTCATAGTGCCGTTAGCAATGTGTTGTAACAGCGATAACGCTTCTTCTCTAGAATCAACCCACATGGCCAAACGTTCTTGCTGATGAACTCTGCCCACCAATAAGGATTGGCACATGCTCAGCAAATCCTGTTCGCCATGCACTTTACTTTGCATAGCCAACACCAAATTGGCTGCCATCTGAGGCAGTAATTCGGCATCTTTAGCCGATAGAACCAACAGATAAACAGGGGGTAATTCTGGAATCGAAACCAATGCTTCCCTTTGATACTCGCGCACCACCATATGCGCATTGGTGCCGCTCATACCAAACGCGCTTACTGCACCTAATCTCACATGATGTTCTTCAGTTTCCCAATCTTTGCTCGCGGTATTCACATATAACGGGCTGTCTTGCCAATCGATAAATGGATTAGCGGGATCGGCATTAATGCTGGCTGGAATTTTGCGATGCTCTAATGCACAGGCCATCGCCACTAAATTAACTAAACCGGAAGCCGCAAAGGTATGTCCAACATTGGATTTAGTAGAGGTTAACGCGCATCGATGCTGCGTAGCGCCTGATTCTCTAAACACTTCACTTAGCGCAGCCACTTCCACAGGGTCGCCCAAACGCGTGCCCGTACCATGAGCGATAACATAGGAGATGTCATTGGCATCCAGACCGAATCGTGCATAAACATTCGACAACAACGCCTTTTGACTCTCACCATTAGGTGCCGTTATACCATTGGTTTTACCGTCGTAATTGATACCGCTGGCAGCAATAACCGCATGAATTGGATCGCCATTAGTTTCGGCATCCTCTAGCCGCTTAAATACCACCGAAACAACCGCTTCACCGGGCACCAAACCATCAGCATCTTTGCCAAAAGTACTGCACTTTCCACTTGGCGATAACATGCCCGCCTGACTCATGGCAATAAATGGCTGGGGTGACAATAACAGATTAACCCCCGCAGCCAACGCCGCATCGCAATCGTTTTGCCACAAACTCATACACGCCTGATGAGCTGCCACCAAGCCGGATGAACAAGCCGTATTGATCGCCATTGCCGGGCCAGAAAGATTGAGAAAGTAGGACAACCGAGCCGCTAAAATAGCGTCGTGGTTGGCAGTAACCATGCCATTGGCTTCTGCACCTTGAGGATCATCGGCACACAGCACATAATCCCCTTGCTCTACGCCAACGAATACGCCAACACGCTGCTTTTGAAGCATGCTTTCACCCAACGAGGCATCTTCCAGCGCACGCCAGGATTCTTGCAATAACAGACGTTGGCGAGGATCCATGCTAATAGCATCGGTCGGTGAGACTTCAAAGAACAGCGGATCGAATTCATCAACACCATCCACTAAACCACACCATTTGCTTAGCATTTTTCCGGCTTCAATAGCGCCCGGTGAGGATAGCGATAATGGATCATCTCCGTCTTCTTTTGGCACTTGATAATACTGTGCCACATCAAACCGTTCCGTCGGTATTTCGGTCACTTCACATCTTGCATCTAGTAGCGACTGCCAGAACTGTTCAACATTGCGGGCACCGGGAAAACGCCCACTCATTCCCACAATAGCAATATCCGAACGTTGACCTGACTGCTTGCTTTTCAGCCTTTCTATTTGAGATTGAAGACCGGCTTTGGTTTTCGTTGTTCTATGAATTGGGCTATGAGTTGTTCTATGAGTTGCGCCATGCGTAGGGCCATATGAAGATCCATGTGTTGAGCACGCCAATACTACTTCACATTTACGTTGTAATTCAGTTTCGAAATGCTGTACCAGATATTCCGCCACTGCCGCTAATGTTGGATGTCCAAAGAAAATATTGGGTTGCAGATTGATAGCAAAGTGCTCACTTAAGCGCGCCGCAAAATTAGCCAAACCGATGGAGTCAAAACCAAACTCAGCCAGATTATCTTTGGAATTTAAACGCTCCCCCCCCATACCAACACAATCGGAGGCCACAGCTAATACTTCTTGCAGGGCGCGTTCAAACAAGGTGGTTTCAGATAGAGAATCAGTTTCAGGAATAAAGTCAGTATTAGGTGAAGAATCAACGCCAGTCGTGACCTTCACACCTTTCATGGTTAACAATATAACGCCTTCAATATCGCAAATACTGATATCGTAAGTACTCTTTTCCAAGGACAAATGCGTTGCGTGTTGAATGATTTTCACCCATGCAGGTGATAAATTATCCGCACCTAACAAGGTGAATTCATCAATGCTTATCTGTTGGTTTTCAGCGGTAATTTGTGCCAATACCGTATCCAGCATATCTGGTGCAAACAAACAGTCTTTAGGTGTAAGGCGTTGAGATTCACCGATTGGGATCAAACTCTCTTTATCTGTTAGATCAACCTTGCCCAATCCTTCACTCTCAGCCCGAGACTGCATATAACCTTGCAAATGTTGCTTGGTTTGCGCTTTGCTGCTGATTTCGAAAAATTGTTTATTGCCTAGCTTTACCAATTCAAGCTGTAGCCTGCTATCGTCTGCATTTTTAATAGCATCGTCTTTAGCACCATCATCAACACCGTCAGCAACAATAAAGCGCTCGCCAAACTGAATACCTTTGAACTGCAAACTCACCCAGCTTGCTTTAGGTAGAGATTCTTTATGCCGAGAGTCCTTACTTAGAGAGTCTTTGTTTAAATAACGAGAAGCTGCCGCCAGCATTTCAATGTAGGATCCCAAATACATTCGACTATAAGTGTCGAAGCTCGGTTCTTTTCCAGAAAACTGACTACTAAAACCCACGCCATCAAAATCGGAATTATTCTCATGTAACAGCGGATGAAGCTGGGCTAAGCCGGTATTTAATTGAGGGCCGGGTCCAATGGAACCTTCTTCGAAAGGCCAGCAATGCTCCTTGTCAAAAACATAACCGGGAAGATGCAATCGCTGCATTTTTCTTCCTGCATTGCCTTGATAAAGTGCTTGCCAATCAATCTCTAATCCCTTCACCCAGAGTTCGGCTAGTTTGCTCACTTTGCCTTTATTAACCCACTGAACAATTAATTGCTGCATATCATCATCGGCAGCAAAGACCGAGAAGTCATTACTCTGACGTTGAACCACGCCTTGGTAAGTTTCAAATTTCGATACTTTTTCTGGGCTTGTGGTAGAAGCCAGTGCCTCTTTAAAGGCAGATTTAAGTTCACCAATGCTACTGACTAACCATGCACGTCGATGCTCCATAGCATCTCGACCTATCTGTAAGGTGTATGCCAATGAAGGTAAATCGGCATCGGTATAATCATCTAACACCTCAAGTAAGGTTTGCATTTGGCCTTGCAAGGCAGATTCGTTTTTGGCTGAAAGTACAACCACAAAACGGTCTGCGCTATATTCCATAGACGTGTTAATTTTACCGATATATTCTTCTAACACGACATGAGCATTCACCCCACCGAAACCAAAGGAACTCACCCCTGCACGACGTGGTATGGCGTTGCCTTTTTCATCTTGCGTAGTTTCCCAAGGACCGCCGTTACCGACCACGTACAAACCGCTGTCCGCGACATCGATATAAGGATTAACTGGCTCACTATGTAAAGTTGGGGCTAATGTTTTATGCCGTAACTGCAGTAGGACTTTAATGAGGCCAGCGGCCCCAGCCGCCAACTCTAAATGTCCGATATTGCTTTTTACAGTGCCAATGGCACAGCGATTTTTGGTGCTCCCTGCTTTTTCAGAATTATCATATCGGCTATCAACCGCTTGTAATGTTTGCAGTTGTTTAATAGCACTCTTTAAACCGTTTATTTCTACCGGGTCACCCAACTCGGTGCCGGTTCCGTGGGCTTCAATATAACTCACACTATCAATTGGCACGCCCGCGTCGGTGTAAGCTTCGACTAATAAGGCAGCTTGGGCTTTTGGGTTAGGGGCTGTCAGTGAATTCGCACGCCCTCCATGATTTTCGGCACTGCCTTTAATCACACCGTAAATGGCATCGCCTTCTGCCTCGGCCTCAGTCAGCGCCTTCAAAAACAGCATGCCAACACCTTCACCACGGACATAACCATTGGCATTGGCCGAGAAGGTTTTACATCGGCCGTCTTCAGCCAACATACCGGCTTTGTTAAAGCTAATATGGCCTATCGGTGTCAGAATGGTGTTAATTCCCCCAACGATAGCTTGGCTGCATTGCCCAGCACGAATAGCCGTAACGGCACGATGAGTAGCGACCAATGATGAAGAACAAGCCGTTTCAATGGGTTCGCTGGGGCCATGTAAATTCAAAAAATAACTCATGCGGTTTGGCCCAACCGATGGCACCGTACTGGTGGCACTAGAACCTTCAATTGATAACTGAGCTTGTGTCAAAAGAGTGTTGTAATCACTTGTGGCAAGACCCACAAATAAACCGGTGCGACTACCTGACAAACTTGACGGCGCATAACCTGCATCTTCAATGGCAAGCCACACATACTCCATGAGTAAACGCTGTTGCGGATCCATGGTTGTAGCTTCTCGCGGTGAAATACCAAAAAACAATGGATCGAATTTCTCCACTTCTTCAATAAAACCGCCCCATTTAATATTGGTCTGGTTACCTGAGGCTTTAGGATCGCCATACCACGCTTGCCAATCCCAACGATTAACTGGAATTTCTTGTATACAATCTCGGCCTTCCCTTAAGTTCGTCCAGAATTCAGCTAAATTTTTCGCCATTGGGAAACGCCCACTCATACCAATGACAGCGATATCTGAATGATCATACCTTGGGTTTTTCGTAAGTGAGACGGACGTTATTGGGGCTGACGTGGCTGCGGCTTTATTTTCAAAACGTCTACGTATAGAAGAACTTTGCCGTTTTGTAATGGGGTCCACTTGTGAGTGAACAATTTGAGCCGATTCATTTACTTTGGAAACAGATGAAGAAGACACTTCCAACTGATAATAAGCACTTAGCACATTGGCTGATTCAGCCACCAAATACTCAGCAAATCCAAGCAAGGTTGGATATTCAAAAAACAAGGTTGGCATGACATTTAGAGCGCTATTGTCAGACACAAAAGTACGATTTAAATCGTTGGCAAATTCCGTCAGACTGATCGAATCAAAACCGTATTCACTAAACTCTGCATCGACATCGATAAGGCTTTCTTCCAATTGCAGTTGCTCTGCAATTCGACGTTGCAGATCCGCAAGGAATCGATCCCGCAACAACTGTTGCTGATTACCATCCAGTTCCTGTTGTACCTCAGCGGTTTGAGGGTTAATTTGAGGGTAGGCTTGACCATTGTTTTGACCAGGAGCGTCAATCGATTTCTGCGGCGTAGCATTAAGTACCGATAAGAAGCGGCTGCGAACTTTAGCTGTTTGTCCATACACCACAAGAACTTGTGCCCGTTCTTGAGAAACAGAATTTTCTTGCGAAAACTGTAGGGCAGATTGTAATGCAGCCACACCTTCATTCGCAGGCAAAGGCTCCATACCCACACTTTGACGCATCATCTCTGCCGAGGCATCATCCACTGACATGCCTTCGCCTGAACTGGCTTCCAGCATCCACAACGGCCAGTCAATGGACAGTGTTTGCCCCTGACGCTGACCGCTTTCAACCTGCTTCTGGCGCTGCTGTGCAAAGGCATCCAGATAACCATTAGCCGCGGCATAATCACTTTGCCCCGCGTTACCAAAGACACCACTGCCCGAGGAAAACAACACAAAGTAATCCAATGCCATTTCTGCGGTGGCAGCATCCAGATATTCTGACCCCAGCACTTTGGGGGCCAATACGGTTTGAATCGCCGCTTCCGTTTTATCTCGTAACCAACCATCGTTAAGCACGCCCGCTGCATGTAAAATGCCATTCAGCGAACCAAATTCTTGCTGGATACTGTGGATAAGATTTTGGACATCCTCACCGTTACTGATATCCCCCTGGCGGTAATGCACTTGCGGTCCAAGCGCTTCTATGGAAGCTTGTTTTTCCTGACTCAGTGCAGAACGGCCCACCAGGATAATCTGTGCGGTAGTCGTTTGCTCTGTTGCTGCTTGTGCCAGCATGGCTTGCTCTATCATGGCCTTGGCCATCACCAAACCAATGCCACCGGAACCCCCGGTAATAAGATAAATGCCTTTGTCTTTGACCAACGGTAATGCTTGTGACGCTTGAGATTCTTGTAATGCTGTTAATTCACTGGCAACAGCAAGCTCAGACCACACCGGGCGATAAGCCTTGCCATCTCTAATGGCGACAATGCTGCCCAATCCCCAGATATTGCCCAAAAGGGTTTCAACAACAGGGACATCCGCTCCGGCTTCAACCATCACCAATTGAAGCTGTAAGCCCGAATGCTCCTGCATAATGGTGTGGATAAAACCACTTAATCCAGCACCCAGAGTGTCTGGCACGATTATCTGAATCTGATGAGTACGGCCTTGTTGCAGCTGTTCCTGAATACGGATAGTTAACTGTGTTACCAGCGCAGCAAAACGTTCTCCCTGATTAACACCCTGAGTTTGAATGTCTACAGTATTGTTATGACCTGTTTCGTGATTAACTGCTGATTTACCAAGTGCAGAGCAGTCAACCCACCATTGATGTTGGTGGTGTTGGTTTTGGGTTGAAAGCGGCTCAATGACTTCCCAATGACGCTCAAAATGTACCGTGGCTAATGCCTTATCTTCATGAGTGCCTTTATTGACAACCACCTCATTACTTAACTCTTCACCACCCAAGACACGGGCACTAAAACCACCTAAGCGAACACACACATTGCCTTCAGTGTCACATAAGTCGATATTCAGTTTGCGGACGCTTTTGTTGCCAGACGGGGGGTTTTTGGACTGATTGTTATTAGACGTATCACCTACCAACTGAATTCTGGCCCACATGTTCGATGTACAAGGTTGAATTATCCGCACCGATTCCAGTGCAAAGGGCACCTGAGCCTGCATACTTCCCTGCTCTGAATCTCCCTTATCTTTTACAGCCCCCGTTTCTTGTAGGGCAATCGCTCCTTGCAATGCACTGTCTAACAAACACGGGTTAAGCGCCAGACTGTCATCGCTGGCAACCTCGGGCAGTGCCAAAGACACCCATACTTCACTCTGCCCCATTCCATGAGTCGTTCTATTATTAGTAAAAATCCCCTGCATTCCCTGATGACCTGCACCGTAGTGAAGCCCCAACTGAGCATACAATGCATACAAGGATTCAATATCCGTTGCTACCGGTTGGTAATCCTCACGGATACGGCCAACATCCAGCATGGGCGCTTTATCTTTTGTCTCTTCTTCATTGATTTGCCACTCGTTGATTTTCCACTGGGCACGACCTTGGCAATGCACAACTTCATTGTTGTCTTTATCTACACTCACCACCTCAAAATGAAATTCACGCTGCGATACCATATCCAGATAAAGATGGCATTCCGTGGGTCGTGCCTGCTGTGCACTGCCCGCCGTTAACGGACGTAACCAGATAATATTGGATAATTGCCACCCAGCCTCATCAGTAGCAGGCTGTAACTGATTTAAAGCTGCTCGGGCCATTTCCAGATAAGCCACCCCCGGCAAGACCCGCTCACCATGAACCACATGGTCCTTAAAGAAGAACTCTTCACCCGAAAAGGAGGACGTGAAATGCAAGCTGTCCAACGTGGAGCGGTTACTGTGAACCAATGGATGCAGAATTAAATCTGAATTATAAAACACACCCGTATTTGTCATCGTCGGTGTCGAAGCTGAAGCTGTCATGTCCAGCTCACCCGCCCAATGAGACTTGTTAAGAAACGCATAAGTCGGTAAATGAGCCCGTTGAGGAATAGACTTATCTGCATATATCAGGCCCCAATCAAAACGGTAACCCTGCACATAAAGGTCCGATAATCCTTGTAAGCTGCGATGGTACTCATCTTCTGATATTGGAGTACCCAGTTTTTCCAGCAACTGACGACCATAATCTTGCATGGCTTCGGTTTCACGAAAACGACGACTCACTTCACCTTCATGCACCGTAGCTAGTCGCTCACCTCTGCCATAAGCCGCCAATAATGCCTGGGCTTCTGCATGGCTTTGCACACTCAACGCTAAACGATAAGCAAAGTGCTGACGACCATTGAGTAAGGTATGACTGATAGCGGCAAGTGGCGTATTGACGCCCTCGTCCGTTTTCAACCAGTCTGAAAGCTGTTGGCTTAGCACTAGCAAGGAATCGGGATGTTTAGCAGACAGGGTCAGCAAGTAACCCGGTGCGGTAATGTGTTTAGTTGAATCTGTGTCTACTTGCTCAGGCACATATTCCGACACCACCATATGGGCGTTGGTGCCGCTCATACCAAAGGAGCTTAAGGCCCCCAGGCGTGGCTTATTCTCTTGTACTTCCCAGACTTTGGTCTGCCGATTCACATAAAAGGCACTGTCATCCCAATTGATATGCTCATTGCCCGGCTCGCTAGATAGCGTGGCTGGAATAATGTGATGCTTAAGGGCACATACCAAGGTCACCAAATTCACCAAACCCGAGGCTGCAAAGGTATGACCGATATTGCTCTTGGTGGACGTCAAAGCGCAGTAATGTTGTTTGTTCGTGTGGCTTCCAAAGACTTCACTTAAGGCATTAACCTCAACCGGGTCGCCCAGTTTGGTGCCCGTACCATGAGCTACCACATAACCAATGTCTTCCACATCAATATCAAAACGCTGGTAGGTTTGTGCGATTAGGGCTTTTTGGCTTTCACCGTTAGGGGCCGTAATACCATTGGTTTTACCGTCGTAGTTAATCCCGCTGCCACTAATCACGGCGTGGATAGGGTCACCGTCGGTTTCTGCATCTGATAAACGTTTTAACACCACACACACCACGGCCTCACCCGGCACCAGACCATCGGCACCATGACCAAAGGCCTGACATACGCCCGTCGGCGATAACATCCCCGCCTGACTCATGCCAATAAACGGCCCCGGGGTCAGCATTAAATTCACACCGCCTGCAAGGGCGGTATCACAATCGCCCTGCCATAAACTCAAGCACGCTTGATGCGCAGCGACTAACCCCGAAGAGCAAGCGGTATTGAGCGCCATCGCCGGACCAGACAAATCAAGAAAATAGGACAAACGTGACGCCAACACCGCATCATGATTAGCAGTGACCGTTTGCGCTCCACCAAAGTGTTGATACTCGCCCTGCTCGGCCCCCACAAAAACACCCACCGACGAGGTTTTTAACTGCGAACTGCCGTAACCCGCATCTTCCAGCGCTTTCCAGAACTCTTGTAACAACAGCCGCTGACGTGGGTCCATGCTGGCCGCTTCTTTGGGTGACACCTCAAAGAACAACGCATCAAAGGTGGACACATCATCAATCAAGCCACACCATTTACTCATCATCTTGTTGGGAGACGGTTTATCAAGAGAATCTTCACCCACTCCATTGGCAGGCTCAAAGAAACGCTCCACATCAAAACGACTGTCGGGGATTTCCCCTACCGTGCAACATTCGTTGTTTAACACCTCCCAGAAGCTGTTTATATCATTAGCCCCCGGGAACAAACCGCTCATGCCAATGATGGCGATGGGCTCTTGTGTAGAAAACTGCTGGAAAGATTGCTTAAGCCCTTGATTAGAAACTAACGGCTCATTAAAGGATGAGTGCTTAGTATTGTGCTGAACGCTAACTTCATTCCCTTCCAGTGATCTTTTCAGTGGGACAATGTTCACCTTCTCAACAGCTGGGGATTGTTCTGTTGATTGACTGTTGGAATGAAACTCTTGAGGACGATAAAATTCCTGCAACAAATCGGCATATTCAACGAGGAAGTAATCTCGCAGTTGCGCTAATGTCGGATAACCAAAAAATACATTCGGTCCAATGCTAAATCCAAAACAATCATTCAATCGACCTGCGAAACTGGCAAGACTAATGGAATCAAATCCAAAATCACTCAGATTAGTTTCGCAATCCAAACGGTTGCTGGATAAGCCCAAATGCTCGCCAGTCTGCGTCAATAAATCACTTTCAAGGCAAGCCGCCTGACTTAACCCTCGTAATTCTGGACGCCAGCCTTTGCCGGCTTCTTTCTCTGTATGTAAAGAAGCTTCAAATAAAGAGCTTTGCGTTCCATCAGAACCGGTCTCAAGTTCAACCGAGTCAATCAATGTTTCATCTATGATTTTCAGAAAACGTTCTAAACGTTCTTCTTGTCCTGCCAGCACTAATATTGGCTGAGCATCAGCAGCAATCGCTCTTAAGGTAAGGTTTAAGCCCTCTTCCAACTGCAACATTCGCTGACCGCTACTGCGTAAATACATAGCGGTTTGCTCTGCGTCGCCCATGGCCATACCACCACTTTGATGGTTATCCCATAGCGGCCACGCCAAACATAGGGTCTTGCCCGGAAAATTATGCTGTTTTCGATAGCGGCTATAGGCCCATTGGAAGCGATTAGCAATGGCATAGTCGCCCATACCAACATCACCCAATAAGGCAGAACTGGAACTGAAATAACAGACAAAATCCAACGGATCATTTTTGAGTACGGCATCTAATGCAAGTGTCCCTGCCACTTTAGGTGCCAATACTCGTTGCCAATCATCCCATGAACTTTCCAACAAACTTTTGTCGCCATGATCACCTGCTAAATGGAACACACCGTTAAAACCTGACCATGATGTTTGCCACGGTAATATCACCGCACGTAATGCATTTTCATCTGCAATATCCGCACTAGCGTAAATCACTTCGCCGCCATTAGGCTGAGCAAGGTTTTGCAATTCATCTAAGGCTTGCTGACGAGTAAAATCTAATGATGAACGGCCAACTAAAAGCAGTCGTTTAGCACCTTGACGCAATAGATATTGTGAAAGCTGCACACCCAAACCACCTAAACCACCCGTGATTAAATATGCACCCTCAAATTTAAGAGAAAGTGGCTCTTGGGCAGCAAGCTCCACAGCTTGTATCTGGCTACTGAAACGTTGTTCGTCTATATAACGAGCCAGTCCTGATGTTGACTGCTCTTGCCACAGGGCCTCGGCCCAGCGTTCAAGACTCCAATCATTAGAGGTTTGAATCACGCCGGTAGAAAGTTCAGGCAAGACCATTCCGGTGGAGCGCATCAAACCAACAATGGCATCGCTGTAGCAAGCATCCAGGTTATCGTCTTGCCACTCATTGGCGACTAAACAGTGCTTAATGCCATTGGTTTTGAGCTTCTGCAAACAGGTCAGCAAGTCTTGATAGACTGCCAAGTCTTTTGTCTCAGATGTCGGTTTATCAGATGTTTCGGCTTCTAAAGTCAACGCACCCAGATACCAAAAACTATCGATAGATGTTGCAGATTCAAACGCTAAACCTTCATCCACAGAGCCTTCATTCACAAAACTTTCTTCCACAAAATGCAGGGTGATTTCTGGTGCTAACTTGGCTAACGCTTCTCGAAATTCAACCTGAGCCTGAACCCCATTGAGATAACAAAGAATGGTTTTTGTTGTTTGTTGATTCTCTACTAGCTGATTTTCATCTAACTTCAGGGCCTGCGGAACAAAGACTTCCTGATAGGTATATAAGTCATTATTAGTATCTATCTTATTGGAATTGGCCCCTTCCCTAGCTTGAGTTTCTGCCGATGGTTTGTCATCCAGCCAGAAACGCTCTCTATCAAATGGATACGTAGGTAATGAGGTTTTTTGATATCCGGCATCGATAAAAATGTCTTCATATGGCAGTGCATAACCTTGGACGAACAAGTCGGCTACGGCCCCTAACTTGTCAGTATATTCAGAGGCATCCAACTTACCACTTTGAGAACTTAGGGCTTCAAGACATTGCTCGCCATAACCTTTTAACGCTCCCTGCTCTAACCGATCTTTTTCATGAATTTGGCCGACATAAACCTGATTGGCTTTGCCTTTTTTCAGCCATTTGTTCAATTTGTTGAGCAAATCCTGATGATCTTGCACCAGACATACCAAACGATGATTAAAATGCTTACGCCCTGTCATCAAGGAATAACTCACATCCCCCAGATGAAGCGTCGATTCAGCACCCGCTAAATAATCACGTAACTGTTCTGCCTGCTGCTTAAGTTGATTCTGATTACGTGCAGATAAAGGCACTAAATAACTCGTTCGCACTTGCGGTATGAGAGTTCGCACCGGAGCTTCCTCAACCACAACGTGAACATTAGTGCCGCTCATACCAAACGAACTTATGGTCGCCAAACGAGGAATTGCCTGACCAGACTCATTGTAATTTTCTGGCCAAGGGGTTAATGCGGTATTAACGTAAAAAGGACTGGATTCAAAATCGATATTTGGGTTGCCCTGTTCAAAATGCAGTGACGCAGGGATCTGCTTATGCTTGAGGGACATCACAATTTTCAGCATGCTTGCTAAGCCGGAAGCCGCTTTGGTATGCCCTAAATTGCTTTTAATTGAACCAATCGCACAAAACTGCTTTTTATCGGTGTCTTGCCTAAAGCTTCGCGTTAAGGCATTCCATTCTATAGGGTCACCTAATTCCGTACCGGTGCCATGGGCTTCCACCACTTGAATATCACCCGCATTTACGCCGAACCCAGTATAGACTTGGCGTTCCAGGCTTTCTTGAGATTTAGCACTGGGAGCTGTTATGCCATTGGTTCTACCGTCTTGATTAAGACCAATACCACGAATAAGCCCGTAGATCTGATCGCCATCTTGCTCTGCCCTTGTTAGCGTTTTTAATACCAATACGCCAACCCCTTCTCCGGGTACAAATCCATTGGCCCGGGCATCGAAAGTGAAACAGCGTCCATCCGGTGACAACATACCCACTTGTTGTACTACGGCAAAAGAATGAGAAGTGGTCTCTAAAGAAATTCCACCTGCTAAACACATATCGGTATCGTTTAACCACAGGCTTTGACAAGCTTGATGCACAGCGACTAAACCACTGGAACAAGCGGTATCGACGGCAACCGCCGGTCCTTTTAAGTCCAGAAAATAAGCCAGACGTGCAGGCAGTACCGAATTAGCATTGCCCCACATGGCTTGTTCCGGCGCATCACCAGTAATCAGCTGATGGTATTCATTGGCCTCACAACCCACAAAGATGCCGCACCGCAAATTTTCTTCATTACTATTAACACCAATATTGGCATGGCCGGCATCTTCTAATGCATTCCAGCAAGCTTCTAAAAACAACCGCTGTTTGGGGTCGGTGTATTGTGCTTCTTTGCCTGACATAGAGAAAAAGCTTGGGTCGAAGTACTCAATATCATCAACAAAACCACCTGCATTACACACCCGGCTTTTATCAATATCACCATACAAACTGTCCAGATCCCAACGCGTGACGGTATCCACCAAATCATTACCTGCCACCAGGTTTTCCCATAAGGCATTCACATCTGGTGATTTAGCAAAGCGACCACTTATACCAACAATCGCAATAGGCGATTTTTGTGCTTTTTGAACTGTTGAAACTTCTGCTTTTGGCGAGTGTGAATTTAATCTTTGTGAGCTTGCTTCCTGCAAATCTGGTGCATGAAGATTTGGAACATGAGAATCTGTAGACTCTGATCTAACAGGCACGACAGTAGCAGGTTTGAGTTGCCCACCATATTCCGCAACAATATGTTCCACCAGCGATTCAACGGCGTTGTAATCAAAAATAATGGTGGTATCTAACTTAATGTCGCTATATTTTTCAGACAAAGCGGCATTAAGCTCTTCAACAAATCTCACCCCTAAAATGGAATCCAATCCATAATCCGCAAAGGATTCCGTGATGCCAATCACATCGGTGTCAATGCGCAGCGATGCCGACAATTTTTGAATCACAATATCTTCTATCGCATCTTTAATTTCTGCATCACTTATTACTGGCGTGGTTATTAAAGCTGCTGCCGGTGAAACAACTGACTGACTGAGCAAAGTGTCAGAAGGACTACGTTGCTGTGACGGCTCAGATAAGGGCTTTTTAGGTAGCTGGGCTAGCTTATTACCTTGTAACTTAAACAATCCGCCACTTTGGGCCACAATAATTTGCTGTCCCAAATTTAAACTTTCGTCTTCAACTCGCCAAACCGCGTCAAAACCTTGATTTTTTAGAACACGTTGCCATGTGGCCGGGAACAACGCTGGCGATCCTGGGACGCGAACAGGCGCATCATCAAAGGCCCACCAACCATCTAATAAACCAAAGGTTAAATGAGCGTAAATCCCGCCATCATGAGACACTTCGTTCAAGATCAGTAAACCTTTATCTAGCAATATGGGTTGAATATTGTCTAAGGACTCACGAATATTTTGCGTGGCATGCAACACGTTAGTACCAATAACGATGTCATAGCTATCCAGCGCAATACCTTGCTCTAAAGGCGGTGTGTTGACATCAAATAACTGGCATTTCAAGAAAGGTGATGCTGGCTGAAATCTCTCTTCGGCATGATGCAAGAAGGCTTTGGAAATATCCGTATAAAGATACTCCTCCATATCTTTTTGATAAGGCTTTAATCGCTGTAATAACAAGGCGCTTGTGCCACCTGTACCGGCACCAAACTCTAGAATACGAATACCGTTTTTACGTTTTCCTAACGGTAGATTTTCAATGTAATTAACCACCACATCGGCCAACAAAGCATTAAAATGATCTGCCCGTTTGTTATTTTTATAGATGCCTTCTACAGCAGCCATAGAACCACTCGGGAACATTATATCGGTAGCAAGTATCGCCCCAGTAACAATATCGCCCAAACGTTCCAAGGTCGCATCCACCAAATTTATCTGTGCAGCTCTGGCTTCATTTTCCATCCACACCTGTTTTTGTTGCTGCCATTCGGTTGCAAAAGGGTCTTGTGTCTGGTGCTCTTCTGCAATGCAAACCCATTGTTCTTGCCACTGAATAAAACCTAGCTTTTGCAGTAACCGCAAACTTTGCAGCATCCACTGGGCATACTTATCCTGTACCTTGTCACAAATATCGGTGACCGCCATATTATGTGTTGCCAGCGCCCCCAAAGATTGCAACGTTTGGAACAAACCATGTCCTAGATATTGTTCCATCCAATGTTCAAATTCTGCATCGGTCTGGAAAGTTGCATTGGTAGGAATAAACCCGTCTTTCTGCTGAACCAACGAAAGTGTTTGGTCCTGCTCATTGGTAGATGATGGCTTAAAGGTAGCCTGTTTAAAATTGAGCCAAGCATTAGGCAATACCCCTTCAATAAGTATCGACTTGCTGGTTTTCAGAAATGCCAGTTGTTGACGGTCGCTTGCCAATAATTGGGCTAGGGCATCCATCCCTTCTTGCATTTCAATTAGTCCAATCCCAAGGCGAGCATAGTCTTCATAAGACTCTACATCTAGATCACCACCTTTTTTCCAGAATCCCCAATTCATGGTTTTAACAAGCGTTTGGGCTGGATTAGATCGTTGCTTTTCAGACCAACGTTGCTGTAAATAAGCAGCAAAATGGTCTTTAAACTGACATCCGGCCGTGTAATGGGCCTGATTAGGATTATTAATTAAGGATGCAATGGAAGAGAAGTACAGCATAAAGTCTAAAGGTTCACTGGCTAGCTCAGACTCAAATGCCATCGCCAAATTAACACTTACATCCACTTTTGCCGCCAAACATTGGCATAAACTTGTTTCGCTCAGTTCACTAATCGGTTCTTCAAAAAAGACAAGGGCCGAATGCACAACACCATGAATAGCACCATATTGTTGCTTCACAACAGCAATGGCTGATTTAAGCTCAGCTAAATTGCTAACATCCACTGAACGATATTCGGGTTTAGGTCCCAAAGAACCTAAATGGTCGAGCTTTTCGGATATGGATTGATCTTGCTGACGTCTGCCAAACCAAATCACATTAGCTTGATAACGGCGCACCAACCATTCACTCCACACCTGCCCCACACCACCGGCACCACCAACGACAATATAGACACCACCCTGACGATAAACATCGTTAGGAGGAATACGTTGCGCTATTGGCAATAGTCTTGGTTGATACCATTCCCCTGCACGGTAAGCGACACTGCGACCTCGGGCATCATAAGCCACTTGCCCTGCATCCCGTAAGCTAAAAGTGTCACTGTTATCGGTGTCAATCAGGCTGATATGCCAGTGGGGTTTCTCTTTGGCTTGTGTACCAAATAAACCGTGAATACCTGCGTATTCCAGCTGCAAATGATCATCTACCAAAACTTTTTGAGCCAGAGTCGTGATCACACTCCAACGTAGTGACTTTTGCTCGTAACCAATGGCATTCACGGCTTTGATTAAACGTAATGCAAAACGGGTCACTGAAGTTGCATCTGGTATAAATTGCGCCAATGCTGTTGTGGATGACACATCTGTAATAAAAGCATTCGAGGCAGAAGAAGGCACACCCCAGATTAAATGAGTGAATGTTTGTTGCTGCAATTTTTGAATAATCTGATGAGTATCTTCATCGTGTTGCAGTGTCACAAAAGACCAACCAAGTGCTTCAGCCTGCTCCTGGTAAGCAGCGTCACCCATCACCAACACACTATCATCAGGTGCTACTGGCTGTTGATCTATTATCGACACTTGCCACACCGGCGCTAATAACTGAGGCCCTTCTCGTGATGGCGCAGTAGGCGCACTAAAATCTTTAGACGACGTGCCAATTTCCTGAGATTTTTCAAGTTTTACAAGTCTGGAACCTGACAATTCAGGCAGTAAATCGCTATACCAACAACGCTGTTTTACAAACGGATAAGCCGGTAATGAAACCCGCTGTAATTTGACATCGGCAGCAGTAACAATCTCAGACCAATCAATATCAATACCCTTTACCCATTCCGGCAACAAGGCGGCATAATTTTTATCTGTTATCCAATTCGCAATCTTCTGCTGGAAAGACTCGTCCATTTTTAAACTATTTACATAGGACTGATGCAGACGGATAGAGTCAGCGAACACCGAGGCCTCTTGCTGATTTTCTGGTGCAAGTTGATAGGCCTTTAAACGCGTCAACAATGCTTCTCGACTCGCAGGAAGTAGCGCCAGTCTCTCTTCCATGGCATCCCGCCCCACCAGTAAGGTATACAAAATATCGTTAAATTCGATATCGGGATGAGCAGACAAATAGGCCACCATCTGTGCCACTTTTTTCTGTAATTCTGCTGGTGTTTTTGCGGATAAAACAAAAGGTAGGCTTAAGTTGTGCCCTGACGATATAAATTCAGATTCGATATATTCTTCCACTATCAAATGCACATTTGCGCCACCTGCCCCAAAGGAAGATAACCCAGCTCGTAAAGGTTCATTGTTGTTAGGAAGCCAAGGTTTGGATTCCTGCGGCACATAAAATGGTGTACTTGCAAAATCGATAGCAGGATTGAGTTGTTGCGAATGAATCGAAGGCGCAATCGTGCGATTACGCAATTGGAAAATAAGCTTGGTTAAACCGGCAATACCTGCCGCAGATTCACAATGGCCAATGTTAGATTTTACCGATCCAATTGCACATTGATGCGCTCCTGCCGATGAACCTTCAATAAAAGCCCCATCAATAGAAAATCCGCCCAGTAACCCCTTTATTTCAACCGGGTCACCTAAGGATGTGCCAGTACCATGAGCTTCAATGTAACTAATGGATTGAGGCTCAACGCCAGCATCTTTCAATGCCTGACTAATCACCTGACTTTGAGCCTTGGGGTTAGGCACGGTAAAACCACTGGCGCGCCCGCCATGATTGACGGCACAACCTTTAATTAATGCATAAATATGATCGCCCTTAGCTTCTGCATCAGAACGACGTTTAAGCATAACCACACCCACACCTTCGCTGGGAATATAACCATCCCCGCCTAAACCGAAACTCTCACAACGACCTTTGCTGGAGATAAACTGCCCTTGGCTAAGCAACAAATAACGGTTGGGATGCAAAATCAAATTCACACCACCAGCCAACGCCGCATCCACTTTACCTTGGTGCAGAGCATCGCATGCCATCACAACGGCCGTTAACGAACTGGAACACATAGTATCAACGGTGAGGCTGGGGCCATTAAAATCGAAGAAATAAGATACCCGATTGGCAATAGATGCCACGCTACTGGGCAGTCCCATATGATGCCCTTGCATGCCTGCTTCTGCGGCAAACATCGGATAATCCTGTGACATAACGCCAGCATAAACCGCCACCTTGTTGCCACTGTTATTAATGCGCTTTTTGCCATAACCTGCATCTTCTACCGCATGCCAGCAATGTTCTAAAAACAGCCGACCTTGCGGGTCAGTATAAGCAGCTTCTGTCGGTGAAATATTGAAAAACAACGGCGAGAACTGATCAACATCCTGTAAAAATCCCCCCCATTTGCTATTAATACTGCTGGTGCCTTGTTGATCACTTTCAGCGTAAAAATCACGCCAATCCCAACGCTCAGCAGGAATTTCACTAATACAGTCTTTTCCATCCTGAATATTTTGCCAAAACGCCGCCACATCCTTTGCATGAGGATAAGCACCCGACAATCCAACAATGGCAATATCATCGTTAGACATACTTTCAGATTGCGTTTGAGGCTGGTGTGGTAAAACGGTTTCTTGCCCCTTGAAAGGTGGCTGCAAAAAGCCCAATTTCGACGTATCGGAAACCCGCTTTAGGGACGCTTTTTGAATAGCGACCACATGTTCACCAAACATATTAGTAATCGTAAAATTAGCGGCAATAAAATCGTCCCGCACCGTTTCCAATTGGCATATAACAAAGCAATGAGATGGCACGTCCGAAAACAAGGTAAGGCTTTCGATCAGCAGCGGCACAAATATAGATTGATTAGTATGAGTATTAGCATCAAAACGCTGACTACCTGCATCAAGGAAATAGCAGGCATTAAGAATAAGAGGTTCTAAAGCAAATTTGCCGTTGATACTGTTAGTTAATCGTTTGCCGGTAACATCTATCTGAAAAATAACACCGTCCTGAGTGCGATAAGCCTTGTCGATCACTTTTAAGGTATCGCCAATATCAAATTGCGGGATCTGCTGATAAAGCTGTGCCAGCTCACTAGACGACAGTGGCGTGGCCCCAGCTAACAGTTGTTCAATATCGGTTTGCTCATCTTCGAAAGTGTTAGTAGGCCTATCGGAAAACAGAATAGTCCCTTCACAGCAACGATCTTGAGCGTTTTCGCCACTGGCATTATGGATAACAGAGAACTTAACGTTAGCACTGTCATCTTCGGTAATATTAACCGTTGTTTTTAAACCTCTGGATTTGTCTACATAAACCGGACCACCTAAAAACTGGATGTTTTTTAGTGTGATAGTTTTCTTTGATATATGCTTTTGACAGGCATCAATGGCTAAGCAGGGATACACCACGCCCATTAAGGCCGGTTGTCCCAATACTCTATGATCATTTAACAAGCCTTCGTGCCCGGAAAAGAAATAATCTTGGGACGGAATGGATACAAGCCCCGTGCTCGCACTATCAACAAGGTCTGTTTTAACTTGCTGAACTAACTGGCTAACATCCAATTGAGATGACAAGGATTGGACCAGTTCCTGCAAGGTATTGTGCTCAAACAACAAGGTTTGACTTAAAGTAACATCAAAGGCTTTTTCCAAGTCAGCAACAATACTTAAAAGCTGACTGGACTGTAATCCCATGTCAAAGAATGCCAACTCAAAATCCACAGCGGCATCCAAGTAGTGGTTAAACACTTGTTCCAAAATGGCAACAATTGGCGTTAATCCATTTGAGCGACCAGAACCAGCGGCTGAAACCTGTTTCATACCAATATTAGCGCCGACTTCCTCATCCGCGGCTTTGACTCTCCCGTTAATACTCCCATTGATGTGTGCAGGCTCGCGCACCTTTTTAGCCGTGATACCGTTTAGTTCACCGATTAATTCACCCTGGATATTGTAAAAAGCGATATCAAACGAATGCACTTGTTCCAAAGTTTTCATTGTGCGGCGTTCAATCAATGCATAACACGCTTTTTGCATTGCCTGACGACACCAAAAACGCTCATAAAACACCGGCAAAAACAGGTTCTGGTAATCAAAATCGTGCAGCGCTTCAGATGCCATGGCGGCACCATCAATAATGGCAGGGTGCAAATGCACATCGCTATCCATAACGTTAAGCTCAGCTAAACACCAATCGTCAGCAGTAAACACCTGACCTTCGGCTTTAATCAAACCTCGATGCACTAATCCACGACCGCGCGCGGCGGCATAAATCGCATCCATATCAACGGTTTTGGTTGCCTGAGCTTTTAGGGAAGCAATATCAATACGAGGGTTTGCTGAACCTTTGTGAGAATCGGTAACAGGGGCTAATTGTGCTTTAACTATTGTTAAGACCTGGGGAGTCATTTCAATAGCGTCAGCAAAGCGTCCAGTTACCTCTATAGCAAAGGTTTGTCCCGCTGTTTTAGATGGGTGTTCGGACACCTCAACCGCGATTTCCAAATCACAGGTTTGCCCCGGTTCAATCGCTAGCGGATTAAAAATGGTCAGCTTTTCCAAGCCGTAATCCACCGGATTTATGCCGTAGGCTGAACGCACAAGCTGGTACAACATATCGATAAACGCCAGTCCCGGCATGAGAGGTTTCCCATGGACCAGATGGTCGCGTAATATCGGATGCTCCGCGCTAATTGATGTCTTAAATACTCTTCTCACTGAACTCTCCCCAGAAATTCTTAACCACCCGCTTGGGTTCAATGTTGTCCGCCTTAAATTCACTAAAAGAAAAAATGTTGCTACCCAATTGTTCCTCTTCTTCTGAGGTTTGTTTAAGACTGATCTGGTTGACAGAATCAGCTGTAAATAATGGGTAATTTCTCTTGTGTAATTTAGGGACGGCAAGCGAGTTACGATTTTGTTGGTAATCAACCGTAGATACTTTGAATTCTTCCATCAGAATATGGCAATTCGTGCCTCCGTCCGGGAACGAACTTAGGGCCGCACGACGCGTATGCCCCTCGCTACTTTCCCATGCAGTCAGTTCACGTTCGAACTTGACTCTAGAGGTGGAAAAATCAAAGTAATCTATCGGTTTTTCAGCCGACAGGAAGGCTGGAATAGCCTTATTAGACAAACTCAACATACAACGAATAAAGGACGCTAACCCGGACGACAGCAGCAAATGCCCAACATTGGGCTTAATCGAACCAAGAGAAACCTTATTAGATGGCTGGCCATCCAATGTATTGGTATCTAACTGGTAAGCTCGATTAAGCGCTTTAATTTCAATGGCATCAATCATCGACGAACCACCACCATTGACTTCAATATAATCGATGTCTTGTGGTCGAAGATCCGCATTGCTTAATGCATCGCTCATCACTTGCTGCTGGTTATTTAGGTTGGGCGAACCCGGACCAATGGTGGCACCATCATTGTTGATAGCCAGAGACACCACTGAACCATAAATTTTGTTACCTGCTTGAATCGCATCACTTAAACGGCGAATAATCACCACGCCACAACCTTCGCCTAGCACCTCACCACCTGAGCGCTTATCAAAGATATGAAACTCGCCGGTGTCGCTCAGAATATTGCGTTTTTGGAATAACTCATGGGCATAAGGGTCCAGAAGAAGACTAACGGAACCCACCACAGCCATATCGATACGACCCGCATTGATGGCATCTATCGCCATTGCCATGCCGGTCAGTCCCGAAGAGCAGGCCGTGTCCAGCGCTAGGCTGGGCCCGGTAAAGTTAAAGAAGCGTGAGATATTACTGGCCAGATAATTTTGCCCTAATCCTAAAATTGGATTAGGCGCATCCATAATTTCAGCCATTGATTTAGCCGGTCGGGCACGACCTCCAATGAACACGCCAACCCGTTCACCAGACAATTCCTGATGCCTATATCCTGCGTCGTAAATCGCGTTTAATGCCTCTTCCAATACAACCCGCGCTTGGGGGTCCATGACCGCCGCATCCGCGTCCTGAAGTTTGAAAAAGTCTGGATCAAACTCAGTAATATCGGAAGACCAGCCACCAATATACTGTTTACCTAAAGCTTGATGCCAGCGAGGTTCAGAAAGGGCTTCAATGGCAGAACGGCCGCTACTCAGCAGGGTCCAAAAATCATCCAAATTATTAGCGCCCGGCAAACGACAGGCCATGCCAATAACGGCAATTTTATCCTCAACGCTTGGCTGCGTAGATTTAGGCGCTGCTTTTTGACTTGATTCAAGCTGAGATTGAACCGCAGGTTGAATGCGAATTGATTCAATATTCGTTGTTGTTGATTGTTCCTGTATTGCTGTTTTGGGTGAGGCAGCGGCCGTTGACGTTTCTCCAACCAAAGGGGAGAGAGAAGAATCGGCTGTTAAAAACGTTAACTTATCTGCCTGCTCAACAAAATAATCGGTTAAGGCCTCGATGGTCATATAATCAAACATCAAGGCGGGATCTAAGGTAGCGCTATAGTCTTTTTGTAAAGACTGCGCCAATTGCGCCACGAGAATAGAATCAACACCATAATCCGCAAAAGACATGGCATCATTCAGCTCATGAGGCTCAAATGAGAGTTCTCGCAAGAAAATGTCTCGCAACCAATGCTTAACACTTGCGCGAAGTTTATCGTCGATTTTGTTATCGATGACTGGCGCTTTCGTTGTTGAATTATCGACGGTTAACACCGGACGACTTGTTTGCTCTGGGGAAGCCAACAAGGTATCCAATTGAAATTGACTTTCATCAACTAACAACGGCGTAAATACTGCACTTTCTATTTGTGTCGATGCTTGCGTCTGTGTATACGTAGGCACCTGTATCAGAGCATCTAACCAAGCTAAGCCCTGATATCGAGTAATACTTTTTACGCCGGAAAGCTTATAAACAGCAGAAACGTCTTCCAATTCTGCTGCCATGCCCACATCACGCCATAAAGGCCATTGTATGGACCGAAAAGCGGTATTGCCTTTTAATTGCTGCGCACTAACAAAACAATCCATATAGGCATTTGCTAAGGCATAATCCAGCTGCCCGCCAGCAAATTTGGCAATTGCACTAGAAATTGAAGAAAAGGTGATAAAGAAATCTAAATCATCGCCCTGCACTGCATGGGCCAGATTAACCAAACCGGTCATTTTAGGTTGGCAGACTCGTTCAATATCCTGCGCTGATTTACGGAAAAATGCCGGATTTTCACTGGTCACGCCGGCGCAATGAATCACACCACGAATATGACCAGTAGTCGCCACCACACGGGCAACATCAGCAGCCAATGCGCTGGAATCCAAAGGCGTGTTGAGATACTGCACATCCACGCCCTGCTGTATTAAATCTCGAATAGCGAGCACTTTACTATTGGGCACTTGTTGTGCTGATGCCGAGGCTGGTAATAAAGACGCTGAGAGTAAAAGATCCGGTAACTCTTCACGTCCCATCAAGATCAGCTTTTTCAACCCACTTGCCACAAAATGTTGGGCAACAGCCAAACCAATTCCTCGAGTACCGCCAGTAATTAACACCACATCATCGGTACTAAAAGTCATCGCCTGATGACTGCTAATTGGCATAGCGTGTAACTTATAATCTGCCCGGTAACGCTGCCCTTCTCGATAACAGAATTCAGTGCTATTTGTTCCAGGTTGGGCGAATTCTTGTGCTATAACCGACCCAAACTCAGGGTCGCTTAAGAGCCTTTCGTCTACGTCTATCGTAATTGAATTCACCTTGGCATATTCACCGCGCAAGGTACGATATAAACCAATACTTCTTGCCCCCTGTAAACTTACAGAGGCTTGCTTGAAGGCTTGTAATTCAAAGGTCCATTGCAATAATACCAATGGTTGTTGACGGTAATTTTCCAGCACTCGCTGTAATAATTTCAGCTTACCTAGTTCAGGCTGCTGGCTGTTTTCATTATGAGAAGTTTCGTAATTAACATCCAAAGCCGTAAGATCGATAATTCCACCGAGCCTGTTACTGCCAATCGACTGCTTCAGCGCATCAAAACACGCATTGCCGCCGTCTTCACTCAAGAAGTCCGCTGCATGAAAGTCCATATCAGTCAGGCTAGTTTCTGACCCCGCAGATAGCTTGTGCCCAATCAGCACCACCTTTGAATCAGTAAAGACCGTCTGCACCGCAGCTTTAGCATATTTCAGACTGGATTCGGTGACTAATAGCACCACTACACCATTAACACTAACTCCCCCAACCACAGAATCCGCTGGTTGCCATACTTTTTGTAGAAGCTGGCTATCAGTAATTGATGTTTCATTATCAGATTCTTTTGAAGCGGATTTTGAAGGGGCTTTTGAATCGAGTGTGGCTGATGCTTTGGTATGTCCGTTTACCGCTGTCGATACAACCTTAGACTCTTTTTGTACTGTGATTTTATCGGTGATCCAACAAGTACGGCGAGCAAAAGGATAGGTCGGCAACGCAATACGCTGGGGCTGTTGCGCATACAATTTGTCCCAATTCAGCGTAATACCTCTTACCCAAAACTGGCACAACTTGCCAAGCTCACCTTGAGTAAACCAGTTATTAAGGGTGTTTTGCAAATCCTGTTCACTTAACAACGCAAAGGGATCGTTCTGCTGATCTGGTTGCGATGGGTCGGATTCTGGGGAAAAGAACACATCGTTGGTGTTATTTGCATTCGACAAACCTTCGGTAATTAATCGGGAAAGTTTGTTTTTCAATTCATCAACTGATGCCACAATCATGGCCAAACGGACATCCATTGCTTCCCGTCCAGTTTGCAAACTAAACGCAATTTCCGCCA
Organism: uncultured Gammaproteobacteria bacterium; assembly: GCA_942490545.1. Lineage (GTDB taxonomy): Bacteria > Pseudomonadota > Gammaproteobacteria > Enterobacterales > Alteromonadaceae > Paraneptunicella. Next base: position 114,771 of record CALNXX010000017.1, read on the forward strand.
AACCCACCGGGTGGATAGCGTTAGCATTCTGCTCCAAAAAATCCACCAGACGCGGCAGCATTTCGGCTAATTGAATGTCGTTTCGTGCAGAAAGCACAACCGCCACCGGTTGCAGTGCCGTTGCCCGGGGAATGTTCTGATTCGGACTAACGTATTCTTGTATAACAATATGAGCATTACTACCACCAGCACCAAAAGAAGACAAACCGGCTGTTCTTGGAAGTTCTACCTCTTGACCATTTTCAGATACTAAGGCGCGTTCCCATGGCATCAATGTCTGCGGCACAAAAAACTGTGTGGCGTCAAAATCAATGTTCGGGTTAAGCGTGTTTGAATGCAAAGAGGGCGCAATGGTTTGGTGTTTTAACTGCATCAACAACTTGGATAAACCCGCAACTCCAGCGGCACTTTCACAGTGCCCAATATTCGATTTCACCGAAGCGATGGCACAGGACGGTAAATTTTCACCCAATTTTTTATTCAATAAAGTCTGTTTGAAGGCACGAGAAAACGCTTGTGTAAGTCCACGAATCTCAATGGGATCGCCTAAAGAGGTTCCCGTACCATGGGCTTCAATATAGTTAAGACCTCGTAAATCTACCTGAGCCTTGATAAGTGCTTTTTCAATCACCGCCGCTTGGGCTTTCGGGTTAGGAACCGTGTAGCCATTGGTTCGACCGCCGTGATTAACCGCTGTGGACTTAATTACTGCATAAACGTGATCACCATCCTGCGCAGCAACAGCTAAAGGTTTAAGCAATACCGCCCCAACACCTTCACCAGGAACGTAGCCATCGCCACCTTCCCCGAAACTTTCACACAGCCCTTTACTGGATGCAAACTGGCCTTGCTCTAGCAGCATATATTTGTTGGGGTGAATAGACACATTCACACCACCGGCAATGGCATACTGAATATCGCCAGAAGTGATGCTTTGACACGCAAGGTGAATGGCAGTTAATGACGAAGAACACATACTGTCCACCGCCATACTCGGGCCACTCAAATCAAAATAATAAGACACGCGGTTAGCAATAGATGACGGACTACCCACCAATGCAAAAACTTCGCCCGCTAACTGTGCTTTAGCCGCATGCAGCTGATATTCTTCATACATCACCCCAACAAACACGCCCACTTCACCCTGAGTTTTATGCAACAAAAGTTCGGGGGAATACGCCGCATCTTCCAAGGTATTGTAAGCACATTGCAGGAACAAGCGCTCTTGTGGATCCATATAATTGGCTTCGCGGGGCGTAATGCCGAAAAACAATGGATCAAATTTATCCACGTCATCCATGAATCCGCCCCAACGACAATAAGATTTGTTCTGCGGGTGCTCGGCATCATTAAACCATTCCGTATGCTCCCATCGATTAACCGGAATTTCGCTAATACAATCTTTGCCGTCCCGGATATTCTCCCAGAGACTTTGGATGTCATCGGCCTGAGCATAACGACCGGAAACCCCGACAATAGCGATATCCAGTCCGCTATTTTGTTGCGACTGAGACACCAGTGTTTTGCTCTGTACTGCGCGGCTATTAAGTAGTGACGCATTCGGCATTGTCGTGGTTTGTTCGTCTTTCGTTTGTATAGAATAAGCATGAATGGAAGAAGACTGGGGAGCAGAAGCCTGCTCAACACCGACCAAAGTAATCAATTCATTAAAGTGATTTTCAATTAAATACTCAGCCACTTCTGTGAGGGTTTTGTTCTCAAAAAATAAGGTTTTGGGCAAGTTGGTGAAGTGTTTATCCAACTCGACATTCAGCTCCACAATCATAATGGAATCAATGCCATACCGTTCAAGCAAGGCTTTGGCATCCAGCTTATGTACTGGTGTTTTTAACGTATCTGCCAAAGACTGTTTTAAATAATCAATGGTCGCCTGAACCCGTTTTTGATCAGAAGCCACTGGATTGATTTCGGCAATCGTATTAATCGCACCAGGAAGGTCGGTCGAAGTTTCACCATTAAAGGTATTAATTGAACGTTGAATATGTTCGGCGTCACCTTGCAAGGGTATTAATTGGGTTATGTCGTACTGTAAGGCCAAATAGAAACTCTCGATACCAGCCTGAGTCGTTAACAAACTTAATCCGCTCAATTTACGCAGGCGATCCTGTTCCAACTCACTGATTTGCATGCCGCCTTCAGCCCATAAAGGCCAATTAAACACGACGGATTTTCCTTGGCGTATGCCCTGCTCTACCGCTATTTTTCGTTGTTGAATAAAACCATCAACATACCCATTCGCAGCAGCATAATCAGCCTGACCAACATTACCGAACACGCCTGCACCGGAAGAAAAAGCAACCAAGAAATCTAAATCAATATTTTTACTGGCTTCATCCAATGCTGTTAACGCATTCACTTTGGCACTGAGAACCGGCTCAATTTCATTTAAATTTTTGTTTATCAAATAACTGTCACGGATCACGCCTGCACTGTGAATAATGCCGTTTAGTTTTCCATATTTGGTAACAACTTTCGTTAGTAGATTTTGAACCTTGGCGGCTTGCGCCAAATCGACACTGCAATATTCATATTGCGCATTCATCGTGTCTAAGGTACTCAAACGTTCGGCAACCGACTCTGACGACGAACGACCGACCAAAATCAGCTTTGCGTCTGGCGCTTGTCTAATAATTTCCTGAGCGAATATTAATCCCAGACCACCCGCTCCACCCGTAATCAAGTACACGCCATCCGGTTTCCAACAGGGTTTTGGTGCAATTGCCAGATTTGATGAGACAGAAAATGGGATTGAATCCGCAGGTTCAATTTGTTTAACCCAACGCACATTGTTTTGATAGCGGATCAGAGCAGTATTGGTATGTTCGGCATTGCTTTTAATTTTTACGAAGGAGGCTTGAGCAGATTCATTCTCAGGCAGCATCAAGGTTTGCACCCTGATATTGGGATTCTCCAATTGCGCCGTTAATAACGCACCATGCAACCCCTGCAAGGTGTTCTCGTCCAACTCATTGGCACTGGCAACCACCAATTGAATTGCGGTGCCCTGAGGCAACTTGGATTGCATGATAGTGCGCATGTGTGTAATCAAACCATGTACATAGGATTGATAACGCTGAGCAGAATCAACTTCAACACCCGGGATGAAATAGCACTCAACACCAGGTGATAGTTGTTGAATATGAGTCTGATTATCTTCATCAAACCCGGCTAGAATCAAAAACCGCTTGGCATTATCCTGCACATTAGCAACTGATGTTTCGACTTCTTGTTCTACCCAACGGGAGGTATAAAAAAGTACGGGATCTTGTGCGGCTTTAACGCGCTGGACCGCTAGTTCAACAACGCTCGCTTTTTCCAATAAACGGAAGGTATAGCCACGAATGCTGGCAAAACAAATACCTTCAGCATCGGTAAAATCAATATCAAATTTAACAGTCTGATGATCGCCTGATTGGGTGTTTTTGTTATTGTGAGTTTTATTGTGAGTTTTATTGTGGGTGTTATTGTGAGTTTTATTGTGGGTGTTATTGTGAGTGTTATTGAGAGCACCGTTATGAACAACGGTTACCCGGGCATAGGCTTTATCAGGACTCGGTGAATAAATATCAATATAATCGATTGTGTAAGGCACCACCATCGCATCTTTACTATCCAGCAATTGAGTGGTTGCCTGCAAAGCGCCATCCATAATACTGGGATGCAAAAAATAGAAATTATCTTGGGCAGCAATATGAGGTAACGATAACGCTACATCAATACCGTGTTCGCCCTGTAACACCTGTTCAACAGAACGCTGGGTTCTACCATAAACCACGCCCATCAACTTCAGTTCTTGATAAAAAGCCGAGGGTTCAAAGTCCGTTTGCCACTGGGTGCTGACTAAATCATGTAAATGCTGTGGCTGTGATGGCAAGAGTAGTGCTTTACCTTTGCAAAACACCACCTTGGTATCGTTGTGATCATAAATCTTAAATTCAATGCTTTCGTCAGATGCCGGGGTTAAAGCAATCTCAACCATTCGCTCAGAATGACCATCAACACTTTTATCACCAACAATCTCGTCAACAACAATTGGCTGCATCCAGTAAACATCTTGCAAACGCAAGATTACATCGGCTTGCTCTAAAGGCAGAGCATTACGAACGGCGGCTTGCACCATTTCAATATAGGCCACCGCCGGTAATATCGGACGACCGTGAACCTTATGATCCGCAAGGAATGGCTCATTACCGGTAAACACTGAAGTGTATTTTTGTTGCGCAAAAGTGGAGGTATTAAAATGCACCAATGGATGTATTATTTCGGTGCTCGGGATTAATTTTGACTGACCTGCTTTATTCTGAGTAGTAGATACTTTTGGCAGCAACAATTCTTCATGTTCAAAGGGGTAAGTTGGCAAGCGTAGTGGAGTTATAGTCGATTGGGGATAAGTGTGATGCCAATAATCGCTCCATTGGATATCAGCGCCATCGGCCCAAGCTTTTAAAATATTATTCCAATCTGCCTGTGCTAAGCATTGCGTAATTTGGCCTCGTTCTTCATCGGTGGCTTTAGATTTAGCCCCTAAACCAGCAACGGCATTACCAGGGAAAAGCCCCTCTACCGGCGATTCTTGTACACAAGCTTCCAATTTACTCCGCAGATCCGCCAGAGAATCAATACTAAAGCCCACACGGTTCTCAAAATCTTCTCTACCAATTTGCAATGTGTAAGCCAATTGCACTAATTCACTATCAGACAATTGGGAATCCGTAATGTAAGCCAGTAGGTCCTGAGCTTTATGTCGCAAAGCGGTTTCGGTACGTGCAGAGAGCACAATCACTAAGGGAAAATAAGCTTCAAATGCAATGGTATTGGGCTGGTATTCAGACACAATGACATGAGCGTTTGCCCCACCTGCGCCAAAAGAAGAAACTCCAGCACGGCGTATTCCTGAATGAGCCTGCTGCGGTAACCAATCACTCAAACCTTGTTGCACAAAAAACGGTGTCTTTTCAAATTGAATATTCGGGTTTAGTTCTTCGCAATAAATGCTGGGTGCTATTTGCTGATGTTGCAGCTGCAACACTAACTTGGTTAACCCCGCAATACCGGCCGCCGCTTCCAAATGTCCAATATTTGATTTTACCGAGCCAATAGCGCAAAACTGTTTATCTTGAGTATCACTACCGAACGCTTTAGTTAAGCCACTAATTTCAATGGGGTCGCCTAGTTCAGTGCCGGTGCCATGTGCCTCAATGTAAGAAATATCAGCCGCCGACAAACCCGCTTTATCCAGAGTTTGACGCACCAAATCCCCTTGGGCTTTCGGGTTAGGCACTGTGTATCCGCTGGTTTTTCCACCGTGATTAATACCGCTGCCGCTAATGACGGCATAAATAGCATCGCCGTCCTGTTCAGCACGTTCACAGGTTTTCAAAATGGCAACGCCTACCCCTTCACCGGGAACAAAACCATCACCACCAGCGGCAAAAGTTTTATTGCGTCCGTCGCTAGCCATCATTTGGGCATCGCTCAACAAGCGGAAATTGGAAGGATGCAGATATAAATTAACGCCACCCGCAATCGCCACTTCGCAATCACCACGGCGCAAGTATTCACACCCTTCATGAACAGCCGTTAGGGATGCTGAGCACATGGTATCAATAGGCATGCTGGGGCCGTGAATATCCAAGAAATAAGAGACTCGATTAGCCACAGAACTAAAGGACGTGCGAGGCATCATGCGCTCGCCACTTTCCCACAATTCGGGTCCGTAAAGCTCAAAACCGGTTTTGGTGATCCCGGCAAATACCCCAACTCTACCTTGATGCACCTGCGCCAAGCGCTGGCGAGTATAGGCAGCGTCTTCTAAGGCAGCCCAAGTGGTTTCAAGAAAAATGCGCTCTTGTGGATCAATGGTCATTGCCTCCCGAGGAGACAAATTGAAAAACCCGGCATCAAAACCGGCATGATCATCTAGAAAGCCGCCCCATTTTGCGTAGCTCTTCTGCTCGCTAAAAGCTTGGGAGCGATCAGCATTAAAATGCTCATCCAATGACCAGCGATCTGCCGGCACCTCAGATACACACGCTTTGCCTGCTTTTAAGTTTTGCCAAAAAACAGATAGATTATCTGCCTGCGGATATCGACCGCTTAGGCCAATAATGGCAATATCTTGTGAGTTTGAAACTGTCGCTTTTTCTTTAATCTTTTCTTGAGTTTCTCTTGAAGACTGAGCTTGAGGCTCATTTACAGCAAGAGCTTCTCCCGTATTACTGTCAGGTTCAATATCAAAAACGTCAAAGTCCAAGGTCTCTTCAAAAAGCAGGGGGTCTTCAAAATCCAGTGTATTAGGTGCAGCTTCTAACTCAATGCCACACCAACGCACACAAGTATCAAAATGATGTTCTAATAAATACTCTCCCAGAGGTTCCAAGCTGGGATATTCGTAAAATAACGTTTTGGGTAGATCATCCCCCCAATACTCCGTCAAAGCACTATTCAAACGAGTGACCATGACGGAATCTAAACCAAAGTTTTCAAAAGGCTCTTGAATATCGATTTCTTGTAACGGGATTTCCGTGATGTCTGCCAAAATTTCCGTGATTTTATGCATCAACGCTGGTGCTACCTGAGAGATATCAACAGCTTGAGATAGAGAAGATGGTGTTTGAACCTGACGTGTTAGTTCAGGTTGGCGATTAGCCCCTTTGTCTATCATTTCCTCACGGATCCGCTGAGCATCACCATAGAAAACCATGACTTGAGCCAGGTTATTTTTCACAGCATAACTCATGGCCTGCACCCCCTTAACCATTGGCAAAGGATGCATGCCGTAACGACTTATTTGTTCACGGGTGGCCTGATCTACATCCATACCGCTGTCTTGCCACAACTGCCAATTGATAGATACCGTTATGCCGCTGGCTTTACCCGCTTTAACACGAGCCTGACGAGCATGGGCAAAACCATCCATAAAACCATTAGCTGCCGCGTAATCGGCCTGTCCGACATTCCCCATTGCAGCACTCAAGGAAGAAAACAAAATCATGAAATCAAGAGGCACTGATACCAGCGCCGCATCCAGATGCATAACGCCGTTAACTTTGGGGGTTAATACATCGGAAATAGTAGAAAGATCTTTATTACGAATAAACGCATCTTGCACCACGCCAGCACAATGCAATACGCCATTAAGTCCGCCAAATTGCGTTACAATCTGCTGGATACCTGCTTTTACAGCCACCTTGCTCCCAAGATCCATCTGCACATAATGAGCCCCTTGAGGTAAAACAACCGGGTAAAGGTTATTGCGACCAGCAATAATGACCTTGGCCTGAGGCGTTTGCTGCAAAATCGTTTGCATCAACGACTGCCCCACCCCACCTGTTCCGCCTGTGATAAGGTAAACACCTTGGTTGTGCCATGGGAAATCATTGCTGTTATCAAGGCTACTCTTATTAAGGTTATTCTTACTAAAAGAGGGATCTATTTCACATTCACGCCAATGACGTGCCAGCAGTTTTGCCTTCTGTGTTTCTTGCGTCTTTTGAGTTGCATGCACCTGCTGCGCAAGCATCATGTAACCACGGCCCGCGTAGTCATGACATATTTGACTTAACTGCTTGAACGGAGTGTTCGCGGCAACCGCAATTGTCTGCACTTTTATAAGCGGCTGTTCTGCCTCAACGCTACGAAGTAAGCCTTGTAAACCGCTTAAATCGGCAATATTACGCGGTACGACAACCTGAATCAGTGTGGATGTAATGGAATGGCTAAAATAGTCTTTTTGCAGGAACGTCAGTAATTCTGACACCATGAATTCGAAAGCAACAGCCGGGCTTTGGTCACCAGCCTTATCCTTTGAAATTTCCCCGTTCTTCGAGATAACTAGACAGGGAACACCTAAACTTTGACTTAAGACATCGGCATCTTCTTGTTGCCAACCACACAACACAATTTGACGAGTTAAATCATTCGGCAGACTGATAACCTCGTTTGGTTCAACCTCTTGCCATTCAGGCGTGACCAGCACTAACTCACCGGTTGCCAATAGAGGTTGTGGAGAACTATAAGATTGAGGGCGCTTGGATGCTTGTGAATCTAAGTGAGGGCGTGGTTGTTCATCTGCTTCACCCACTTTTTCAGGGATCCAATAATGCTCTTGCCCAAAGGGGTAAACCGGTAATGGAATTCGAGCAAATTTAGTGGAATCAAATACGGAATCAAATAGCGCCGCATAATCTAACGGAAACCCTTTTACATATAAGCTCGCCAATACTTGTAATGCCTGGCGAGTATGAGCGGCGTTTCCGTTCGAACGCAACGCTTGCAAACCTTGCTCACCGGCTTGTAGTAATGCCGGATCGAATTCGCTTTGTAACTCCACGAATTTGTCAGTACAGATATTATGTGTCTGTTGCTCTTGCGGAAAACCTTGAGACTTATCTTGTGACGAATGGTGAGAAGAACCTTGCAGCCAATCCTGTAAAGCTATTTGCAATTCCTGCACACCGGCAGCGACACAAGTCAATCGGTGTGACATCCACTTACGCCCCGTCATCAGGGTGTAGCTCATGTGGCCAGCGTCGGTATTTGGATTCTGCTGACAATAATCCTGTATTTGCTGTACTTGTTGCCGCAACTGATCGGCTGTACGCGCACTCAATGCAAATAACCATGCAGGACGAACTGGCGCGATGATCGGCTGCGCTAAATATTCCTGAATCACTAACTGAGCGTTAGTCCCGCTAATGCCAAAGGAGCTAACCACTGCCGTACGAGGCAGGCTTGGATCTTGGTTTAGATCTTGATTTGTATCCTGGCTTAAGCCTTTAGTTGGGTTTTCGGTGCTGCCTTCAGTAATGGGCACCCAAGGTTTGGCGGAAGTCGTGACATAAAACGGGCTGTTATCGAACTGAATACTTGGATTACTGGATTCATATTGCATCGACGGCGGAATCGTTTTGTGGCGCATCGCCAATAAAACTTTAATCACCCCGACAACACCAGCAGCCGCTTGGGCATGTCCCAAACTGCTTTTAATAGAACCTAATGCGCAAAACTGTTTTTGTTGGGTGTAACGTTCAAAATGACGCTTTAACGCATTAAATTCTATCGGATCTCCTAATGATGTGCCTGTGCCATGAGCTTCTACCAATTGGATATGCTCAGGATTAATGGCAAACTTTTCGCAGATGATTTGTTGCAAAGATTCTTGCGATAACGCACTTGGTGCCGTGATACCGTTTGAGCTACCGTCTTGATTAGAACCATAACCCCGAATAACTCCGTGAATATGATCGCCATCGGCAACAGCGTCACTCAACCGACGCAAAACTAGCGCTCCCGCCCCTTCTGCTGGCACGAAGCCATCGGCACGATAATCGAAGGTATAACAATGCCCGGTAGGCGATGTCATGCCAGCCTTGAATAAATCAATGTAATAATCCGGCGTGGTTGGGTAAAAGATGCCGCCGGTAATCGCCGCCGAAATGTCGCCAGCGAGCAAACTCTCACAGGCATTTTTAATCGCTAACAGTGAGCTGGAACAAGCGGTATCAATAGTGATCGCCGGTCCTTTTAAATCCAAATAATAGGCAATACGAGCAGCGACCAATGAATTGAGATTACCCCACAAGGCATGGGCTGGTTTTTGCTCTCCCATAAGGCTTAAATACCCGCCCTGAGAACAACCCACATACACGCCAATATTCTCGCCGTTAATACTGGCTCCGGCATAACCCGCATCTTCCAAGGCTTTCCAAGATTCCTCTAGAAAAATGCGCTGCTGGGGATCCATATATTTTGCTTCATGGGCGGATATTGAAAAGAAGCGCGGATCAAAAACATCAGCATCTTCCAAAAACCCGCCAAATAACGTCACTTTTTCTTTCTGTGGATCACGGTTGTAGCTATAAGAAACGGCTCTGGAAGAAACCAGATCATCACCGTTTATTAAGTTTTGCCATAAAGCGTCAATATTTTTAGCTGATGCAAAGCGACCACTCATACCAATAATGGCAATAGCATCATTTTCTTTATTTTGATTTTTATTTACATCCTCTACGCCATCAGATGCGAACTCACTAGACGGAGTTGAACCTTGCACAAAAGAAGAAGGCCCAGTGTCGTTTTTTATTACCGATGCGGGTTCACCAAATGATTGAGAAGCAGGCTGGGAAACGCTGGGTTGAAGAACAGTCGCCTGGGAAACAGAAATAGCAAAGTTGTCAGCAATAAAACCAGACAATTTTTCTAAATTACCGTAATCGAAAATAACCGTGTTATCTAAGTCGATAGACAAGGCTTCATTAATATCTTGAATAAACCGGATCCCTAAAATGGAATCCATCCCGTAGTCCGCAAACGAACCACTGGGCTTAATGCTGCTTTGATCCATCTGCAAGGTATTGCACAGCACTTGCATAACGGTTCGACGCGCAACATCAATGAAAGGCTTTCCTTTCGGTTCTGCTTCCACTAAAACGGGAGACACTACGTTAGTTTGAGGCTTTTTATTTTGTATATTTTGATGCTGAGAAAGAGGTTTCGACGTACTTGAAACTGTCAATCCTGAAGTATTTTTGCGCACAACACCATCACTGGCTGCCACGTAGATTTCCTGTTCGAATTGTGCATATTTCTGACAGGGCCGTGCAACACCGTAAAAACCTTCTAATTGCAACGCGCGCTGCCAATTTTTAGGGCTTAAACCCGGCCCTCCCGGCACTCGCATAGACTGGTCTTCAAATAACCACCAACCTTTTGTTAGGCCAAAAGTAAGATGATTAAAGAGGCCACCATTGCCCAGCATTTCGTTGATAACCACAATGCCATGTTTGCGTAATGCCCTCTTAGCATGACGAAGAGTAGTACGTATATTTTTAGTGGCATGCAGTACATTGGTGGCAACAACCACATCGTAGTGATTAGCCTGAATGGCTTGCTCATCTATTCCCTCTTCCACATTAAAAATCTGATAATCAAAGGGAATAGGTGAATCTTTATATCGTTCTTTGGCATGTAATAAAAAGGCTTTGGATAAGTCGGTATAACAGTATTCTGCCACCTGCTGATATTGCGGACGAAGCAACACTTCCAGCATATTGGTAGTGCCACCCGTACCTGCGCCAATCTCTAGAATTCGAATTTTGTCATTGGGAGAGGCTAATGTCCGCTGTGCCAAATATTGCTGCACAATACTGGCAACGGCATGATTATAAAAATCGGCTCGCGGATTTAATTTATAAACCGATTCCAAGCGGTCCATCGATGCATTCGCAAACAACACATCTGTCGCTAGTTTATCACCGCGCAATATTGCCGGCAGCTGCGCCAACATGGCTTCCACTAAAAAAATGATGTCCTGCCAAAAGGCATGCGTTGGTATCACACTTTGCTTCCAACTTTCCCATTGCGCTTCAATAGTACTAATTAGGTGCGGAGCTATCTGGGGAGAAGCTAAAGAAGTGACATAACCTTGGGTTTGTAGCGCCTTTAATGCATGTTGTAACCAGCCATGAAATTGCGGAGATAAAGCAGATGCATACAACAACTGATGGTTATGTAAGTGCGAAGCAAGCAAACCATGCAGCAAACTCTCCATTTTTTGCAATGATGGGAATATGCCGTCTATGGCGTGTAAATAATCAGGATCCGCTTGGAAATGGTTCAAATCCAATCCTTGCAGACAAGGCGCTATACTGTGAGGGTACAGGCTTAATGATTCATTTTTTGGCATGCTGATTAGTTTACTTTTCATAGTCTCTGCCTTCATGCTCCCTGCTATTCATAAATAACATCAATTTGATTAAGGGAGGCTTGGGACGAAATATTTAACAATGAACGTACCTGTTTTTGCTGCACACTATCCATTTGCTCCAAAAATTCGTAATCTCCCTGATGACCACCCAATTCGCCCGACAATAATGTCAGTTCCAATCCCGCCAATAGTTTAATCTGCGTACCATAAGCATTTACGTAATGCTGAACATGACTACTAATCAGCTCTCTAACAACGTCATAACTCATATCCATATTCAATTGCGTTATGTCTTGAGGAAGTATCACGGTGACACCGTTTACAGAAGATGCTGAACAGTGATGCCAGAGCTGTTCAATTTCGATAAAGGTGTTTATCAGCGCCTCTTGAAATGGCGTTTCAACTAATGAAGTTAGCGGTAGTTGCCCTAATGCCTGAATATGATAGAAGGCACCTGCAATTGAATTATCGGTTTCTGCCAATACCGTTTGCAGTGATTCGCCTGTTTCCAATTGACGATATTCAATGCCTATAGACTGGGCTGATAATGCTTGTAAACACTGCTCTATTTGCGCATTAATCGGTGAACGCCCTATCCATAACAACGGGTATTGAGTGCTGTTGCGTAACCAATCTGCAACTAGCTGCACAAAAAGCACATCATCAGCATAAACCACGAAAATCTCATTCTCTGGCTCTGGTTCTGGTGTTAATGCTGACGCCATCTGAGCTTCGATTTCGCTCTCTTCCAAAACAAAGTAACGACGGCGATACCATTGCTCATCACGATTAACAAACAACTCGCCACTGCATCCATCGGATTGGCAGATTTGTTGATGGCTTGGCTCTTCTCCATGGCTGTCTAAATCCAAATAAACCGCTGACCAATTGGGGAAGTGGTTCTCCAAATAGCCGATAAAGGCATACATTCCAGCAAAGTAGTTACCCACGCCATTTTCATCGTTAAGCGCAAAAGCATTTTGGGCAATAAGCTTCCATTCCAGAGGCTGATTAACCATGCCCAATTTCGCCAACGCATCAGCAAAATAGCGGGCCAAGATGATTTCTTGCACAACCTGTTGCAGCGCTTGTTCTACCGAGTCACCTACAACTTCAGGCATCGTCCAATACACACGATCAACACTATCGACTTGATATTCGGATAACATTGCTATGATTTGTTGCACCGGATCATCTCCAAGGGAAAGCGACTCGGTGTTAACCGGAATAATCCGTTTAAAATGAGGTTTAAGCATGCTCTGAAGCACATTATTACCGCCAATCAATAGCAATGTTTGGGCCTCAGTTTTTTGATTACCTGCTTTTTGTCCTTGAATACCGGATTCAGTATCAGCATTCATTTCAAATGATTCCCAAACCGGGGTTGCCGATCTAAATGGACTCGTTAACTGTGATTGTTGTGGTTGCTGTGGTTTTTGAAAGACGTCCTGTGTTTGTGCAGCCAATGAGGGATCCGAAACGGTTTGCTCAAACCAAAATCTGTCGCCAGCAAAGGGATAGCTGGGTAAATGCATACGTTGCAACGTTTTACCAGAAAAGCGAACGTTCCAAAAGTCGTCCCAAACGTCATTATTGCCTTCAAGCCACCGCGTTATTCGCGGCTCGTTTATATTTGGTTGAACACTATCGTCCAAATACTGAGTTAACTGCTGCATTAATTGCGCAAAAGAACTGACTTCGAACGCAACTCTTTCCAACATTGAACTGCGTCCGACCTGCCAGCTGTAGGCAAAGTGGGCTAAAACACCATCAACATATTGTTGTTTATTCACATGAACGAGCAGCTGCTCGACGACCCGCCGTAAGCCATCAATATTGGGGGCTGAAAGTAAAATAGGTAACGGTTCGTCTACCTTGATTAACGCAAGCGCTTGCTGATACTCTTCAAGAATAACATGGGCATTTGCACCACCAGCGCCGAAGGAAGAAACGCCACCACGCAAGACCTGATCTTGCTCGTTATCTCGTTCTGGCCACGGCCCTAACTGACGTTGTACAAAGAATGGGGTTCGGCTAAAGTCAATATTTGGATTAATCGCATCAGCATGCAAACTCGGCACAAGTTGACGATGTTGCAACTGCAACACCAGTTTAGTAACACCTGCAATACCGGCTGCTGATTCCAGATGCCCAATATTGGATTTTACCGAACCTAAAGCACAAAACTGTATTGGTTTTGTTGACTGGTCAGGCCCTAATAATTGCTCTGACAATTGAGACCCACTACTGTCAAATTCAAATGCCTGTACCAAACCAGTGACTTCAATGGGATCGCCTAATTCTGTACCTGTACCATGCGCCTCAATATAATGAATAGACTGGGGCTGCAATCCGCCTCGTTGCATGGCTTTTTGAATCAGCTCACCTTGCGCGATAGGGTTAGGCACGGTGTATCCATTGGTTTTACCACCATGATTAATAGCGCTGCTGCGGATCACCGCATATATACCATCGCCATCAGCCTGAGCTGTGGATAAAGGTTTAATCAACACTGCACCAACGCCTTCACCCGGCACAAACCCGTCACCACCGGCACCAAAACTTTTGCAACGACCATCACTGGATAACATTTGTGCATCGCTTAATACGCGATAGTTCGTTCCATGCAGATACAGATTAACGCCACCGGCAATGGCAAGCTGACATTCACCACGCTCCAAGTGCTCACATGCTTCATGAATAGCGGTTAGGGAAGCCGAGCACATGGTGTCGATAGGCATACTTGGCCCGTGTAAATCGAGCAAGTAAGACACTCGGTTGGCTACGGAACTAAAGGATGTGCGCGGCAGCAGAGTATCAGCAGGGAAGCCCTGTTCTGCACCATGTAATTCAAACCCAGTTTTGGTGATACCGACAAAAACGCCAACATCCCCTCGGTATTTAGAAGCGAGCACTTCTTTGCTATAAGCCGCATCTTCCAGTACTGCCCAACAAGTTTCGATAAACAAACGCTCTTGCGGATCGATAGCGGCGGCTTCTCTGGGCGATATGTTGAAAAATGCCGCATCGAAGTTGGCAAATCCTTCCAGGAAACCACCCCATTTGCTATAACTCTTACCTTCACGACGCGCACTAGCACGGTCTGCTTCAAAGAAACCTTCCATAGACCAACGTTCATGGGGCACTTCGCTAACACAGTCTTTGCCTTGTGCCAAATTGTCCCAGTATTCATCTAGATTATTAGCCTGAGGGTAACGTCCACTCATGCCAATAATCGCCATCGGTTCTCTTATACTCGCAGATTTCGTTTGATTGAAAGCGCGGTAAGACGCTAAAGATTGCCGTTCAGTAGGTAAATCACGCAAAGGCGTCATAGCAGAATGAGTTACTGAAACTTCTGCGATCTTGCTTTCAAGCAAGGCTTCAGGCACTCCACTAGAGAAGCCACACCACTCAAGGCAATCGGCAGCAAACTTGTCAACCAAGTGCTGCCCGATTTGTTCTAACGAGGTAAATTCAAAAAACAGTGTTTTGGATAGCCGGTCTTCAAACACCTTGCCTAACGCGGTATTCAAAAGAGTGACCATAACGGAATCTATACCGTAACTTTCCAACGGTTCGCTATCATCAATTTGATCAATAACCATTTCGGTCACATCAGACAAAATCTGCTTGAGCTTTTCGCCTACCGCCGTCAGTAATTGCGCACGCTCATCACCTTCAAACTCTGCTGAATTAAGAGAGGCGGTTTCAAGGTGGTTAGCCTTAGCCTCCAACCCAAACTTGGGTTGAGTCTCGACATTTGCTTTGTTACTACGCAGGCCATCCCCAGAAAATAAGCGGGTACGGATTTGCTGTTTATCGCCGGTTAACACCAACGCTTGGGCAGTGTCGGTCGCCATAATGTGATAGCAGGCTTGCAGACCTTCACGGTTATCTAGAATATCTAATCCAAAGCCTTGCAATTGCGTAACGGTTGCAGCATCAATTTGCATACCGCCATCGGCCCATAACGGCCAATTAATAGAAATGATTCTTGGTTTATCTGTTGCGACTGCTTCCGATTTTCTGTTGGTTTGACAACGCTGTGCAAAGCCATCCATAAAGCCATTAGCTGTGGCGTAGTCCACTTGCCCAACATTGCCTAAAGCACCACTGGTGGAAGAAAAATATAAAATGAATTCCAGTTCAGTGGTTATTTGAGCAAGGTTAATCACACCCAACACTTTTGGTGCCATTACCTGATGAAGTGTGTCCGCTTGTTTATTGATAATAAAGGCATCATCAATCATACCTGCGCTATGAATAATGCCGGTCAGTTGACCATATTGCTGAACAACCCCATTAATGCATTCTTGCACCGATGTTGCGTCCGCCACATCCATCTCGCGATAATCGGCCCATTCAGGGATGTTTTCAAACTTGGTGGCAGCGCGGCGTCCAGTTAGTAGAATTTTGGCTAATGGCGCAACGCGATGAATGTCTTCTGCAAATACTCGACCCAAACCGCCCATGCCACCAGTAATCAAATACACACCGTCATCTTTCCAAGGCGCTTTTACGGTCTGACCTTTGCCTGTTATTTCAGTGCTGAGCATTTCTGTTTTTAATATTTCGTTCCACTGACGCACTTGTCGTGAGTCATCACGGTAACGCACCAGTAAATCTTGCGACGTATTCTCTCGACAATAATCCGCCAGTTGCTGTTTTGAACTCTGCTCTGGTACGGCAATAACTTGCACATCAAAACGAGGTAATTCTGCGTTGAGGGTTTGAGCAAAACCTGCCAATCCGGCAGATACAGCATCATTATCCAGACACAATAATTGAATACGTTGCTCTTCTTTAGGACGTTGTTGAATAAGCGTTAACAACTGTTGTGAACAATCAACAAAGCCCGAACCCGCGCTAATAGCTTCCACATCAATAGCGATACATTGGGTATTCAATTCAGACGCTAATGCTTCTGCCATCGACCTAGGCCAGCCACACAATATCACTAGGTCAGTTATCCCATCAGCCTCTGCATTTTGACGGGTAACAAGCGAGGTTTCTTGCCATAACGGTTGCGCTAAAATCAGGCCGCTTTCTTGAGCTTGTATTCCTATGGGAACGGCTCTTTCGACTTTCCCAACACGACCCTGAGCATAAATAATGGATGCATTTTCTGTATTAGATTCAGCTTTGGAATAAATCTCAAATCGCAAAAGCTCTTGGCCTAAATCATCGTTTAACAACGCAATATGTAAGTTAATTTCACCGTTTTTCGGAATAAAGGCCGCGGCCCCAAGATTAAATTCGATAAGCTGATAATCTTGCTTACTGTCGTTATCATTGGGAACAGCACTGGCATCATCAGGTTTTTGACCACTTTCCAACGTGGCAGCAACACATGCCATTTCAGCCAACGCTTGTGCTGACACATAATCACCATGAGTATCAGTGTCGAAATATTCAGGGTTCGATACAAAAGACTGGCTATTAAACTGAGAAGAAAAGCGGACTTCCTGTAAGTTAGAGGTATTGGCCTGTACTAATGGATGCAAAATCGCCGCCGAGCCAATGCTTAGCCTTTTATCGACATCGGCAACCCAGTGTCGGTCGCGAGCAAAAGGATAAGTCGGCAAACTCATCTTATTCGGCGTTGCGTTTGTATATAGTCCTTGCCAGTCAATACTGACACCATCAATCCACAGTTCCAGCAACTTATGAGTTTTACCTTGAGTCGCCAGTTTATTTAACATGTCCGTTAATTCTTCTGCACCAGCAAGGGCTGCCAACGGACCAATATCCTGCTTAGCACGTCCTTTAAGCCAGTCTGAATCCAGCGGTTCATCTTTTACATAAGCGGCTAATTTCTCTTGCAGCTCCGCTAAACTAGCAACATGAATACCCATTCGCTCATCAAGGGCTTCTCGGCCTAATTGCAAGGTATAAGCAAGGTCTAAACGCTGATGTTCTTGATAAAGGCCATTTTCTAATCCAGCCAGTAATTGTGCTGCGCGCTCACGTAACTGAACTTCCGTTCTAGCTGACAAAATAATTAAACTTGGACTGTCTGCTAGGTCAATTGAAGACTCTAATGCAGGTCGAGGATCAACGTATTCTTCCAGCAGCACATGAGCATTGGCACCACCAGCGCCAAAAGAAGAAATGCCCGCAATAAGTGGCAAACCTCGCTCAACCCCGTTAAATTCTTCTACTGGTGATTGCCATTTCTGTAACTCTGTTTGCACCTTAAAGGGGCTATTTTCAAAATTGATATTCGGATTAAGTCCACCCACAAAAGGCGATGGCGTTAGTTTCCGATGCTGCATTTGCAACAATACTTTGGTTAAGCCAGCGATACCCGCTGCACTTTCGCCATGACCAATAACCGATTTAACCGAGCCAATAGCACAGAACTGACTCGGCAAAGAATCACCCTTAATTTGTTCAAAGGCTTTTTTCAATCCGCTAATTTCAATGGGGTCACCCAAGCTAGTGCCCGTGCCGTGAGCTTCGATGTAACTAATGTGTGCTGGGTCGATCTGCGCTTTACTTAATGCTTCCGCAATCACCTTGGCTTGTGCGTTTGGATTCGGCACGGTGTAACCGTTAGTTTTACCGCCATGATTAACTGATGTACCACGGATAACCGCATACAAATGATCACCATCGCTAACAGCCTGAGCTTTGGGTTTTAACAGTACCGAGCCTACACCTTCACTGGGGACATAACCGTCGCCATCGGCGCCAAAGGCATTACAACGTCCTTCACTTGATGTAAATTTACCTTGCTCTAGCAAAATATATTTATTTGGATGTACTGACACATTCACACCGCCGGCCAGCGCCAATTCACACTCACCTAAACGGATGGCCTGACAAGCCAAATGAATGGCACTTAGCGAGGAAGAACACATGCTATCAACCGCCATACTTGGGCCGTTGAAATTACAGAAATAAGAGACTCTATTAGCAATTGAAGCATGACTGCCAGACAGTGACAGCGCTTCGCCCTGTAATTGGTGTGCCATTCCCAACAGTGGATATTCTTCGTACATAACGCCGACGAATACGCCAACTTTACCATCCACGCTACGTTGCAAGCCCTGTCGGGTATAACCCGCGTCTTCCAAGGTGCTGTAAGCACATTGCAAAAATAAGCGCTCTTGGGGATCAATACGTTTGGCTTCTAAAGGGCTTATCTTGAAGAAGCGAGCATCGAATTCATCCACACCATCAATAAAACCACCCCAACGGCAGTAGTTCTTGCCTTCAGGGTGTTCTTCATCACGGTAAAAGTCTCTATGTTGCCAGCGGGATTCAGGGATCTCGCTAACACAGTCTCTACCTTCACTCAAATTCTGCCAAAATTGCGCCAGAGTATTGGCTTGCGGATAACGACCTGCAACACCGATGATAGCGATATCGTCCTGACTTAGTGTAGATTTTGGGATCAATCCACTAACGAGTGAACGCTCAAAATGCCGTTGACCTAGATTACCCCTGCGCCTTCTACCCTTTAATTTTATGGCTTGAGATAGCGCGCTATCTGAAGTCGTTTGTAATGGGACGTTCTGTTTATTTTGCGCCTGATTAGCTTTGTCAGCACCAATCCAATCAAGGCTTTGCTTGGGATAGGCTTTTATCAAATACCGGGCTAATTCTTCCAACGCAGGATATTCAAAGAACAAAGTTTTAGAGAGCGTATCGCCAAAGATATCTGCCAAGATGCCATTTAAGTTGGTGATCATCACGGATTCGATACCGTAATTCTCCAATGGCGCACGCACATCTATCTGACTATTAGAAAGCTCAGTAACTTTGCCCACCATCGTTTTCAAACGCTCCAGCAGGCGGTCAAAGTGAATGTGTTCATCACTTTCTTTCTCTTTTGACGCTGTTTGAGCTACTTGCGTTTCTTGATCCAATTCAGCTTTGGGCGTTGACTCAATTTCATCAGATAATGGATTTGTCGTGCTCGGACGACCCAACACCAAGTCTCGGTGCTTATCACCCTCACCAGAAAGCACCATAATCTGACTTACATCTTCGTGCAGTGCTAATTGAGCGGTCAATACACCACTAGAAGTCTCTAATGCTCCTAAACCTTGGGCCTGCAACTGACGGCGGGTGGCGTCTTCCATAGACATCCCGCCTTCATCCCAATAGGGCCAATTGATGGACAAGGTTCTTTTTCCTTTGGCCTGACGCATGCGCGCAAACCCATCCATAAAGCCATTTGCGGCGGCATAATCCGCCTGACCAGCATTGCCCAAGGCCCCTGAAGTTGAAGAAAACAGCAACATGAAATCCAGCGCATTATAGGAAAGTGCCGCATCGAGATTGAGTAAACCGTGGACTTTAGGACGTAAAACAGTGCGGATGTCTGCATCATCTTTGGTTAAAATATAACTGTCACGCAATACGCCAGCACTGTGGATAACGCCGTTGATATCACCATATTCACTATTAATTTCAGCAATGCCTTCCCGGGCTTTTAGGCCGTCACTAATATCTAACTGGCGATAACTTATATTACCGCCGAGTTTATCAACCACCTCATCAGCCAGCGCATCCTGAGGACGACGACCACTTAAAATAACTTTGGCACCCGGGGCCTGTTCAACAATGGCTTTTGCAAAAATTTGTCCGAGACCACCTGCACCACCGGTGACTAAATACACACCGTCAGTTCGCCAAGGTATTGGCACTTCTTGAGAAGAATCGAATGCGACTTCCTGCCATTGCCTAACCCAACGTTGATCATCGCGGTAATCAACACAGGAAAATTGCCCCAGATTTTCTGATAGATAATGACATAGGCTATTAGCAGTAATATCCGGTGGCACACCAATCACTTGAGGCTGAAGCATTGGTTGTTCTTTGGCTGCCGTTTGCAATAAACCAGCCATACCACTGAGTAAGGCCTCGTCAGATTCCACTAGCACTTGCAAACTGACAGGTTTGTATGGCTTAGACTGAATAATCTCGCGACAAGCGGAGATCACCGCAAGCACATAATGTTCATATTCCGCCGCCCGGCCCCCGTCATCCATTTTAACTACTGGGATAATTTGAGTGTCGGTTAACTTATCCTGTAACGACTGCACCAATTCAGAAGGGAAACCACACGCAACAACCAAACCGGTTTGAAGATTC
The DNA here is from genome assembly GCA_942490545.1 of uncultured Gammaproteobacteria bacterium. Classification (GTDB taxonomy): domain Bacteria; phylum Pseudomonadota; class Gammaproteobacteria; order Enterobacterales; family Alteromonadaceae; genus Paraneptunicella. Next base: position 135,607 of record CALNXX010000017.1, read on the forward strand.
AATTTTTGAGTTATAGGCGATATGACTTCTGGCTGCCAAATCGGTGAGAAATAGGTAATATCTTGCTTGGTTTGCGATCTGCCATTTGACATTTCACGGGCCGTCACCCCCTCCAATTGCAACACTTCTCGGCCTTGCTTATCCAACAAGGTTATCGCCATCTTCCGAACATCACCCTGTACTGAAATTAAACGCGCCCATGCCCAACAAGCAGTGTTAACTGGAACACTTTCTAAACCAGAGACGGATTCAACTGAAAAGGGAACTGGGGCACGAAGGGTTTGCTGGTCATCTAGTTGTTCAGCGGCTGCGATTTTATCCTGATGCAAAAACAGGGAAGTCTGCAATGCCCCATCAACGAGGGCTGGATGCCATTGCAAAGACTCATCTGCAACCGCTGCTGGTAAAACCAGTTCAGCAAGGACTTCGTTTTTACCCACATAAAGTTGCTGAATAACCTGATGCCCCGGACCATAAAATAATCCAAAGCGTTTAAATAAATTGTAGCACTCTTGTTGTGCTCGAATAGCTTGTTGGCAGCGGGCTTGCAGTGCTGAAATGTCATGGCTTGTATGGGTGTCGCTTGATTCCGTGCGAACTCCTACGTCCCGCAAACGAGCAATACCGTCGCTGTAGATTATGTCGTGACTAGTATCTTGGTTAGCACTTTGAGTAAAGCCTTCTTGATAAATCTCAAAAGCAAACTCATGTTCAGACTCAGGATAAAGACTAATGCGAATTTGCGCCTCTGGATCAAAGCGCAATGGCTGGATCCATTGAACGTTTTTGAGAGAGAGGACGAATTCCGAGGGTTCTCCCAAGGCTTGCCAAAGTGCAGCACGTACCATTTCCAAATGCGCCGTTCCAGGCAATACCCGTTCGCCATAGATTACATGGTCACGAAAAAAGAACTCATCTCCATTAAATTGGGCACTAAAGCAGCTTTCAGTGATCGTTGAGCGGTTCGTTTGCACCAGTGGATGCAATGGCACGCCTTGCCCACTGACTTTAGACAATGTTGTCGGTTCATCAACCCAATAACGTTCGCGTTCGAAAGGATAACCGGGCAAACTCACTTTTCGAGGTTTATGCACATTACCCGGTTCAGCATCGGCTGTGGAATATAGTAATGGCCAATGAACATCAAGCCCGTCTACCCACAACTCTAGAATTTTTTGGGTTTTACCTTTACGTATCCATTTACGTAATAACTCTTGTAACTCTTCATCACTATCGAAAACTTTCATTGTCCCGGCAGTAGACTTGGCATTGCCACGAAACCAACCGGATGCCGATTGTTCGTCATCTAAATAATCCTGCAATTTGTTCTTTAATTCTTGCAGACTGGTAACATGAATACCCAAGCGCTCATCTTGTGCTTCACGCCCCATTTGTAAGGTATAGGCGATACCTAAACGATCGCTTTCTTGATAATGACCACTTTGAAGGGAGGATAGTAGCCGCGCTACCACTTCTCGTAATTGGTGTGTCGTTCTGGCGGAAAGGGTGATTAAGCTTGGAAGATGATCGGCAACATCATCATCCCTTTGATCAGTAAACTCTTCCAAAACAATATGGGCATTAGAACCACCAGCCCCAAAGGAAGAAATACCTGCAATACGTGGATATTCATGGGTTTTCCCGACTACACCATCCCCACGGGCAACCTTTAACATTGGACGTTGCCAATCCTGCAACTCGGTTTGTACCTTAAAGGGACCGCTCTCGAAATCAATATTGGGATTGAGTCCACCAACAAATGGAGAAGGCGTTAGCTGTTGATGTTTCATTTGCAACAGCACTTTGGTTAAACCAGCAATGCCAGCGGCACTTTCACTATGCCCAATACAAGCTTTCACCGAACCAATAGCGCAATATTGGCTTTTCACTTCACCATCAGTAAGTTGTCGAAAGGCCTTACTCAACCCACTAATTTCAATAGGGTCGCCCAAGCTGGTGCCTGTGCCATGTGCCTCGATGTAACTAATGTGAGCAGGATCTATTTTGGCTTTGCTAAGCGCATCGGCAATAACTTGAGATTGCGCATTGGGATTTGGCACCGTGTAACCATTGGTTTTACCACCATGATTCACAGCGGTTCCTCGAACAACCGCATACAGATGATCTCCATCTGCAATCGCTTTATCCTTGGGCTTTAACAATATAGCCCCTACGCCTTCACTGGGTACATAACCATCGCCGTCTGCACCAAAGGCATTGCAACGTCCATCACTGGAAGTAAAACGCCCTTGTTCCAAAAGAATATATTTGTTCGGATGAATAGAGACATTCACACCACCCGCCAGCGCCAGCTCACACTCACCTAAACGAATGGCCTGACAAGCCATATGCACGGCACTCAAGGACGACGAACACATGCTGCTGACGACTATGCTTGGGCCATTAAAATTACAGAAGAAAGATACTCGATTGGCAATGGAAGCAGGATTACCAGCCATAGATACGGCATCGCCAGCCATTTGATGGGGTATACCGTACAAAGAATATTCCTCGTACATCACCCCAACATAAACCCCCACTTTACTTGCAGCGGTTTGTTGCAGACTTTCTCGAGTATATCCAGCATCTTCCAAGGTGTTGTGCGCGCACTGTAAAAACAAGCGTTCTTGCGGGTCGATATACTTGGCTTCAATGGGGGTAATACCGAAAAATAGCGGATCGAATTCGTCCACGCCATCAATAAAACCACCCCAACGACAGAAGTTTCCGCCATCTGGATGATCTTCATCACGGAAAAAATCACGATGTTGCCAACGTGATTCGGGCACTTCGGTCACACAATTGCGCCCCTCACTCAAGTTTTGCCAAAACTCGTTTAAGTCACTCGCAAGAGGATAACGTCCTGCCACACCAATGATGGCAATGTCGATTTCACGATTAATGGTTTTTGGCGTAGCCACCAACGCCTGCCGTTTGCGTTTACGAGGTAACTTATTACTAGACGTAAGTTTTGGATTTGCGGAAGCAACCAACATTGGCGCAGTTACTTGTGATTGCCCATTGCTCGTTCCGCCTTCTTGAAGACCAACCCATTCTAGGCACTTGTTAGGATAAGCCGCTAACAAATAATCAGCTAACCCTTCCAATGACGGATATTCAAAGAACAAGGTTTTCGATAATTTATCACCAAAAATATCGGCCAAAATGCTGTTTAAATTAGTGATCATTACTGATTCGATGCCGTAATTACCTAAAGGAGCGCTCGCATCTATTTGACTGCGATTAAGCTCAGTAACATCGGCAACTGTCGTTTTCAAACGCTCTAGCAATTGCTCCAACAAATGGGCTTTTTTCCGATCATCCTGCAACCCATTGGTATTAAGTTCTTCGTTTTTAGTGCTTTCTTTTTGAAGAGTTTCATCCGCAACTAATTTAATGTGACGTGCTTTATCGCCCGCTAGCACTAATACTTGGCTTAAGGAGGAATTCAAAGCCAATTGCGCTGCTAGAATGCCATCGTCCTGTTCCAAAGCACTCAACCCAATCGCTAGCAATTGGCGACGAGTTGCCTCATCCATGGACATGCCACCGTCTTCCCAATAAGGCCAGTTGATGGATAGCGTTCTTTGCCCCTGCGCTTGGCGCATTTTCGCAAAGCCGTCCATAAAGCCATTTGCGGCGGCATAATCCGCTTGGCCCGCATTGCCCAAAGCACTGGTTGTAGAGGAAAATAACAACATGAAATCTAATGAAAGATGAGCGAGCGCAGCATCCAAATTAATCAGCCCATGCACTTTCGGACGTAACACCGCAAGCACATCATCATCGTCTTTGGTCAGAATATAATCATCTCGCAACACACCTGCGCTATGAATAACACCCGAAATACTACCGTACTCTTCGATTATTTCAGCAATACCCTGACGCGCAGAAACGCCATCGCTAATATCCAATTGACGATAAGCAATACCATTTCCAAATCCCTGAGTATGGTTAGCAAGATGCTCCAATGGGCGACGCCCACTCAATATGACTTTGGCACCGGGAGCTTGCTTTACAATTGCATCGGCAAATATACGCCCCAAACCACCTGCGCCACCCGTAATTAAATACACACCGCTGGGTTGCCAAGTAATGGGCGCTTCGGCCTGAGCTTCGAACTCTGTCTTGTGCCATTGCCTCACCCAACGCTCATCATCACGATAATCCACTACAGCAGACTGCCCTAAATTGTCCAACAAGCGCTGACCCAACGCTTCCATGGCAGTGCAGTTGGATATTCCAAGCACTTGGGAGCGAATCATGGGTTGTTCTTTTTCTGCGGTTTGCAATAACCCTGACATACCACTTAACAGTGCATCGTTTGACCTAACCACAACCTGCAAACTAACGGGTTGTTGAGGTTTAGATTGTATGATTGTTCGACAGGCTGAAATAACGGCCAGTACTTTGCGTTCGTAGCGAATCGCTTCGCTTTCTTCTTCAATGGCCGGAACAGAAAAACACTGGGTGTAGCTAAAAGTATTTTTTAGTTTTTGCGCATCTTCATCTGGCCAGCCACATAAGACTACATAGCGGCTTTCTATATCTGAGTCCGCTACATTCGACAATAATTCTTGAGGTTGCCACTGAGCTGAAAAATAGGAAACTTCGTGCTTTGCTTCCTGCATTTCCCGGGAAACAAACCCCTTCAAATACAGCACCACCTCTCCCTTATCATCCATTAATTCCACGGTGATTTTGCGGATATCGCCAACAATTGATTCTAACCGAGCGCAGGACCAACGCACGGCATGGCTACTTTTTCCAGCAACCGACTCAACAGCAAAAGGAATGGGCACAGGCAGAGTTGCATCGCCAGTTAAAGCCTGCGCTTCCGCAATCATGTCGGGGTAAAGAAACAGGGTTGACTGCAAAGCACTGTCTAGAATGCCGGGATGCCAATATAAGGCATCATCGGCGGCAGATGATGGCAATGAAAACTCCGTCATTACCTCGCCATCACCAACATAAAGTCGTTGAATAGCTTGGTGACCGGGTCCATATTCCAATCCGAAACGCGAGAAAAACGTATAGCAATCAACACCCTCAACAACTCTCTGCTGGCAACGGGTCTGCATGGCTGTCAAATCACGGATCGCAGATGCTTCAGGAATCTGTAAACTGGCAACACCTTCACTGAAAATCACTTCATCGCTTTCTTCATCATCACCCGTTTGATAAATCTCAAAAGCAACAGTTTCTCTGTCTTCTGGGTGTTCATCATCAGGAAAAAGGCCAATTCGGATTTGCATATCAGGAATTAAGCGTAAAGGCCTTACCCATTGCACTTGTTGCAACACAACTTCAAGCCCTTCCGGCTCACCAAAGGCGTGCCACGCTGCCGCTCTAGCCATTTCCAAATGGGCTACGCCAGCCATCACGGCATGCCCTTTTACGATATGATCTCGGAAAAAGAACTCTTCACCGCTAAACGTCGCGCTATAACAATGTTCCAAAAGGGTGGAACAGTTAATTTGTGCCATGGGGTGTATTAGCTGACTTTGCAAATTAACGGATTGAAGACTGCCAGTTAATTGCTTTTCAGGTTGTGCGATCCAATATTTGTCCCGCGCAAAAGGGTAAGTTGGCAAACTAATTTTTTGAGGGGTTACATTGGTATAGAGTGCCCGCCAATTTATGTGTAGACCATCGATCCAAAACTCTAGTAATTTTTGTGTTTTTCCCTGTTCTGCCCAGTTTTGAACTACATGGCTAAGCTCTTCGTCATGGGCAAAAGCAGAAAGCGCTGCGGCATCACGTTTCACTCGACCACGATACCAACCACCAGCATGGCTTCCATCTTTAATCTCGTTTCTCACTTCACCACTAAGAAACTGCTGCAATTTTTCTTTTAGTTCTTCCAAGCTTTTAACATGCGTACCCATGCGCTCTTCAAAGGCTTCTCGCCCTAATTGCAGCGTATAAGCAATTCGTTGGTGATCACTTGTTTGGTATTGACCACTTTGCAAACGGTGGTGTAATTGTTCCGCTTGCTCTCTCAACTGTTCAGGGGAACGAGCTGACAGTACAATTAAGCTGGGCTTATCATTTTCACCCTGTGTGGCAATATTAGCCGTGAACTCTTCCACAATAATGTGAACATTAGCGCCCCCGGCACCAAAAGAGGAAATACCAGCCATTCGCGGTAGAGTTTGCTCTTGGCCGTCATTAAGAACTCGTGGTTGACACCAAGGCTGCAACTCCGTTTGAACTTTAAACGGACCTTTATGAAAATCGATATTAGGGTTTAATCCGCCCACAAAAGGCGAGGGTGCTAATTCTTGATGCTGCATTTGCAGCAATACTTTGGTCAAACTGGCAATACCCGCAGCACTTTCACAATGACCAATCGCCGTTTTAACTGAACCAATTGCGCAGTATTGTTTAGGTAACTCACCGGTATGGGTTTGCTGAAACGCTTTGCTTAAGCCGCTAATTTCTATCGGATCGCCAAGACTCGTTCCCGTACCGTGGGCTTCAACATAACTAATGTGTGCCGGATCGATTTTAGCTTTGCTTAATGCATCAGCAATAACTTTGGCCTGTGCCGCAGGATTAGGCACGGTATAACCATTGGTTTTTCCCCCATGATTTACCGAAGTACTGCGAATAACAGCATATAGGTGATCGTTGTCGGCAATGGCTTTATCTTTGGGTTTTAGCAGTACCGCACCTACACCCTCGCTGGGCACATAACCATCGCCATCGGCACCAAACGCATTGCATCGGCCATCACTGGAACTGAACTTACCTTGCTCCAACGTAATGTATTTGTTTGGATGTAACGACAAGTTGGTTCCACCAACCAATGCCAAGTCGCACTCTCCGAATTTAATGGCTTGGCAAGCCATATGCAGCGCACTCAAAGAAGAAGAGCACATGCTGTCTACAGCAACACTGGGACCATTAAAATTGCAAAAGTAAGAAGCCCTATTTGCAATAGATGCCAAACTGCCCGACACCGAAAGGGCTTTTCCTTGAACTTGGTGAGCCACACCATACAAGGGATATTCGTCATACATGACACCGACATACACACCGACATTCCCCTGCACACTGCGTTGCAGGCTTTCTCGGGTATACCCAGCATCTTCCAATGTATGGTAGGCAACTTGCAGGAATAAACGCTCTTGGGGGTCAATTCGCCGAGCTTCAACCGGGGTAATATTGAAAAAGAAAGCATCAAATTCATCAACGCCATCAATAAATCCGCCCCACCGACAGTAATTTCCACCTTTGGGATGCTCTTCATCACGGAAAAAATCCCGATGTTGCCAACGAGATTCGGGAATTTCGGTAACACAGTTACGCCCAGAACGCAGGTTTTCCCAGAATGCTTGAAGATTGTTGGCTTGAGGATAACGTCCGGCGACACCAATAATTGCGATATCGGACTGAGCATTGCTCTGCTCTGGTTCACTTTCCGCTAGAGCCTTCTTGTGAATTCGACTCTCGTTGGTACTGGTTCTGGCATTCATTAGAAATGGCGATATATGCTGTTCTTCTGCTGCTTCCACGTTTGTCGGGGATACTGCCAGTTCAGATATCGGTTCTAACGGAAATGCCTCACTTACCCACTGGCGACATTCCGCCTCATGGGCAGACAACAGGTAACCACTGAGTGCAGCTAATGTTGGATACTCAAAAAACAAGGTAATGGAAAGCCCATCGCCATATATGCTCGACAACTCGCTATTAAGACGCGTTACCATTACTGAATCTATGCCGTAAGCTTCTAACGCTTCAAAGCCATCAATTTCACTCACCGGCAAGCCCGTCACTGTAGCAAGAACAGCTTTAAGCTTGTCCAGTAACGGTTCTTTTAAACGCCCTATTGAGGCTTCTTTATGTGGTGTGGCGGCCATCACAGCAGGTTTATGATCACCAGAAGCTTGTTCAACCTCAAGATCGTCTGAAATGGCATCTGTACCTAGCCACTGTTGGCACTCTTGCGCATGGGCTGACAACAAATAGTCGCCCAGTTCTGCCAACGTGGGATATTCGAAAAACAAGGTGATGGAAAGTGAATCGCCGAAAATATCTGACAATTCGGCATTGAGTCGAGTCACCATTACCGAATCAATACCGTAAGCTTCTAGTTCTTCAAACCCATCAATTTCGGTAACGGGCAAATCGGTTACCTTAGCCAGCACACCTTTTAATTTATCTAACAGTAATGCTTTTGCAGTAAGATTCGGCGCAGTATTTGCGACAGATACCACTGGGGCATTTTGCAATAATTGGCTCTCAGCAATTTTTCGAGACAGCGCCGACATATTTTGATTTTTAGGAGAAATCTGGGTTTTCAGTATTTGCTGACGGATTTGCTTAGCATCTCCCGCAAACACAACCACTTGAGAAAGTCCTGAGCGTAAAGCTGTTTGGCAAGCTTCTACACCAGCCATATTTTCCAGCCCTACAAACCCTTGAGCACGCAGCGCCTGCTGAGCAGCTCCTTCCATCTGCATGCCGCCGCTTTCCCAAAGAGGCCAATTAATAGCAAGTGTACGTAATCCACGAGCCTGCCTTACCCGGGCATAGCCATCCATAAAGCCATTGGCAGCCCCATAATCTACCTGTCCGGCCTGCCCTAGCACGCTAGTTACTGAAGAAAATAAAATCAAAAATTCTGGAGACGTGGACAATAAAGCCGTATCTAAATTCAATAAGCCCTGCACTTTTGGGCTAAGCACCTGCTGTACGTCGTTGGCTTTTTTATTGAACATAAAGCCATCTCTGAGCACACCGGCACTGTGCAACACACCCGTTATTGACCCATATTCCTGACAAATGGCGACCAATTCCGACTTGATGATTTCGACATCACTAGTGTCTAATTGGCGATAGGAAATACTCTGTTCTAACCCTTCCAGTTGTTGTGCAACCGCTTCAATACGCCTACGCCCGGTCAAAATCACTTTGGCACCCGGCGCTTGGGTTGTTATAGCTTGAGCGAATATACGCCCTAAACCACCAGCACCACCGGTAATAAGATACACACCGTCGGTACGCCAAATAGTGGCATCTGTACTCTCAGGTTCGACAAATCGTTGTTCTTGCCAGTGACGAACCCAACGCTCACCATCTTGATATTCGACACAGGAGACTTGCCCTTTATTAACAATCGAGGCATCTGTTTGATTAGCCATTAAATAGTCAGCAATCTTGCTGGTATCCAATTCAATAGGAATGCCAATCACTTGCCCACGGATCATGGGTTGTTCTTTTTCTGCGGATTGTAACAATCCGGTTATGCCTTCAACAAAAGCGTTATTTGAAGTCAAAACCACCTGTAAATTTACTGGCTTTTTAGGTTTAGACTGAATGATGGACTGGCACTGTTCTATCACTTTTAACGTATATTTTTCGAACTGTTCCGCTATTTCATTTGAGGGTTTGGGAACATCGACGACTGTAAAATTTTGCATGCCATGATGAGTTAAATGCAAATGAACAGCTTGCGCCTGAGCCTTTGACCATCCACATAAAAGCACTTGAGTGCCTTCTGAATTCTCCGAAGGAAAAGACCCGGACACCAAAGTAGTCTCTGGCAACGTTTTTTGTTGCCATTCAGCAGAATAATAGCTGATTTCACTTTTCTTTTTGTGGATATCCCGGGCAACAAAGCCACTAAGTCGAATACCAACACGCCCATGTTCATCCAACAGGGCCACTGACATTTTGTGGATGCCGCCACGGGAAGATTCAAGCTTAACCCAAGCCCAGCACAGCTCTTTTCGAGAGTTACCAGAAACCGTTTCAATACTGAATGGAATCGGGGCTGGAAGTGACTCCCCTTGCCCTAATTTTTCGACTTCGGCAATACGATCGCCTTGTAAAAATAATGAAGACTGAAAGGCTCCGTCCACTAAACTGGGATGCCACAGAAAGTTTTGCTCTGTGGCTGAAAAATTAATGTCTAAATCAGCTTTCAGTTCAGAAAGTGATAAGGCGGCTAATACTTCACCATCACCCAAAAACACTTCCTGAATAGCTTGATGTCCCTTGCCATAATCCAATCCTAATTTCTGGAATATTTGGTAGCAATGACTACCTGACATCTTTGCTCGTTGGCAACGCGCACGAAGCGCTGCTATATCTTGAACATCATTAATTGGGATAGCTTGTAATGTGGCGCAGCCTTCACTGAAGGTTAACCGTTCACCATTTTGTTGCTCTGTAAAAATCTCAAAATCGACCTCTTGTGCACTCTTTAAAAAGAGGCCAATCTGAATTTTCCTATCAGGCGTAAATCGTAGAGGGCTTAACCACCGAACTTGTTTTAGCTCAACTTCGTTGCTCTCTTGTGCGCCTAGTGCATTCCAAACAGCAGCTCTGGCCAATTCTAAATGGGCAGCGCCAGGCAGAACTTTGTCGCCTTTTACCACATGGTCACGAAAGAAAAACTCATTGCCGGAATACACCGAACTAAAGTTTAAGCCTGAAATGCTGGACGTATTTTTATGCAATAATGGATGGATCCACTCGACCGTCGAAGCTCCAGTGCCGAATGTGCTTGTCGCATCAAACTGGCTACCTTTAAAACGCGTCTTTTTAAATGGGTAACCAGGTAATGAAATACGCTGGCCAGTCCCTTTAGTGAAAAAGCCCTGCCATTGAATATCTACACGGTTTGCAAACAGCTCAACTAAATTTCCGGTTAGCTCTTTAAAAAGCTTGAGGCTTTCTTTGCGTTTAGTGTCACCTTCCTTCTCTTTTCTCAGTGATTTTTTTGCTTTCGACAAGCGTTCAAAAATGGTTTCTGTTAGCTCTTGTAATATGGCAACAGATTGAAAAGCGTTTCCTGAATCCCCTGACTGAAAAACACCTCGAACAAAAGACTTGTCCCTTAATTTAGTCAGTTTTTTAATTAACTCTTCTTTATCTTTAACCACCATGCCGCAACGATGCCGAAATGGCGTGCGCCCAACACACAGAGTGTAAGCAATATCAGAAAAATTAGCCTCTTGCCCAGAGAGGTTAAGCCAGTTCAACAACTGCTCAATACGTTGCTCTAAAGCAGTTTCCGTTTTTGCCGACAAAATAATCGGATAAACCGGAATACCCTGTTCTTTTTTACGGGATACAGGAGCCGCTTCTTCCAATAATAGGAACGCGTTAGTCCCACCAATTCCTAAACCGTTAATGCCAACACGCAAAGGCGATTGTTCTTTTTGCAGCGGTATGACTTCGCGATTAACAAAAAATGGACTGGTTTCAAACTGAATTTTAGGGTTGGGAGTATCGTAATTAATCGTGGGAGGTAACGTGCGATATTTCAGAATAAGTGACGACTTTATTAAGCTGGCAATTCCAGCGGCAATATCCAAATGCCCAAGGTTATTTTTAACCGACCCGATACCGCAATATCCAACCCGCTCGGTTTTTTCTCTAAAAACACTCACCAAGGAAGACACTTCTACCGGATCACCCATCGCTGTTCCGGTGCCATGTGCCTCAATATAATCGACATCGTCAGGAGAGATATTAGCGTTTTTAAAAGCCGCTTTAATGCAATCTATCTGGCCAGAAGCTTTTGTGGCCATGTAGCTCATTTTGTTGCCGCCATCATTGTTAATGGCTGACCCCAAAATAACAGAGTAAATGTTATCGCCATCGGCCCAGGCTTGTTCTAAGGGCTTTAACAAAACCAAACCGACACCACTGCCAAATACCGTACCATTCGCTTTTGCATCAAACGCGCGTACATGGCCGTCTCGAGATTGAATGCTATCTCGTTCGTATAAATAACCAGTGATGTGTGGCGTGCGAACACTAGAGGCCCCAGCGAGCACCATATCGCTTTCGCCTCTAATGAGACTTTGGCACCCAAGATGTACTGCCACCAATGAAGTTGAGCAGGCCGTTTGTACTGCTAGGCTCGGGCCGGTTAAATTAAGTTTGTAAGATATTTTAGAGGGCGCAAAATCTTTGTCATTGCCAACATGCTCAATACTGCCCGTGCTGCCAATAACGTTTGGGTGGTTTTGGAAGAAAGGTAAAATATGGCTAGAAACCACACCACCAGAACCCGCGATAACCCCGATTCTTTGCTTTAAATTTTCGGTAGAGTAACCCGCATCTTCCAACGTTTGCCAGGCAACTTGCAATAGCAATCGATGCTGCGGATCCATACCATCGGATTCTTTGGGGGAATAGGTGAAAAACTCGTTATCAAAAGTATCAAATCCTTCCAATACCGGGGAGGAACCAACGTAATTGGGATTACTCAACTGTTCGGCATCAATGCCTGCAGCTAATAGTTGTTCACGAGAAAAAGAAGTAATCGACTCTTCACCAGCACACAGGTTATGCCAAAATTGCTCTACCGTGGTAGCCCCCGGAAAATGAGCCGCCATCCCAATTACTGCAATTTTTGTATTGTGCTTATGAGCCATTAATCAATTGATTCGATTTAATAAACGACGAAAAACCGAAGCCAAAGTCAGCTATTCGGTTAGCCATTACTCAGCCATAACCGCCTCACATGCATCACATAAATCACCAATTGTACGAATGTCAGTTATGGATACGTCACTTGAAGAAGTAAAATCTAGTCCGTGATCCATTTCCAATGTCGCTACCAGACGTGCCAGCTGCAAAGATTGGAAACCAATATCGTCAACGAGAGCGGTTGCTTCCGTTATGTTATCTAAAGATAATGACTCTTCTTGAGCAATTTTTTTCACCAGATCAATCACGACTTCTTCTACATCCATTTGATGTCCCCACATATTTGGAATAGTTAATTTTTTATTCGCGTTTCCGGTTAACAGGAAAAACCGCTATCGACTACTATGTTTTGCCCTGTTATTGATGAATTGTCTAGCAAAAACTTTACCGTTTCGACCAAATCTTCTACCGTGCAAAGCCTTTTAAGTGCTGTTCGACGTTTAATTGTGTCGATTTGGGTGTCCGTAAGATGCTCCGACATATCACTTTCAAAAAATCCCGGGGAGATGGTATTAATACGAATGTTCTGTGACCCATACTCTCGCGCCAGACTAATTGTCATGCCATTCAATGCCGCCTTCGTCGCGCTATATACGGATAATCCTTTATGGCCTTTAATGCCATTAACAGAAGAAATATTGATAATGCAGCCCTGCTTCCCGCCAAGCATGCTTTTTAAAACAACACGGGTCAGGTAAATAACAGAGGAAAGGTTAAGCGCGATACCGTTGTCAATTTTATCGTCTGACATCATAGTTAATAAGCCTTCAATTCCCACTCCTGCGTTATTAACCAGCACATCAATTCGCCCAAAGGATTTAACAACTGACTTTACAAAGTCAGTTAATGAAGAGGTATCCGTCGCATCTGCTTGACGCCATATAAAACGAGTTTCATCGGGATCCAAACTATTCATTAAATCGACCGACTCACTGGTTTTGCGGCTAAACGTCGCCACTTTGTAACCTCGAAGTAGCAATTCTTCAACTACGGCAAATCCCAATCCCCGGCTACCACCACTTACTATGGCAACTGGCGCATTTGAAAAGTCGATCTGCGGAAACTGGTTTGTCTGATTAATTCTCTTCATTCGATATTCTTCATTGGGTTGGCCTATTAAAACTACACCGCTATATTTCTGGCTTTCTTAAAACGCGTGTTGTGTAGATCGTCCGAGACAATTTCTATAAAAGCAGGCACCTTGTAAGGTGCTAACTGTGTTTTGCAATGTTTTCTGATACGACTTTCAACAACAGCCGTATCTTCTGCATCTATTAAGGTAATTCGAGCAACCACGATCTGCCCCAATATCGGGCTTATTTTGCCGTAAACGATTACATCTCGAATGTTACCTACCTGCTGAACCGTGGTTTCTATTTCTACGGGATAAACCTTCTCACCCCCCACATTGATGATTTCTGATTCTCTCCCCAAAATACGAATGAAGCCGTCTTTTTCTTCAACCATATCGCCGGTATCCAACCATCCTTCATCATCAAACGGAGAAGGCGCATTCAGGTAACCCAGCATTGCTGAGTCCGTGCGAACCCATAACCGGCCATTAACAATTTTAGTTTCCACCGACTGCCCACCCACTTTCAGCCACAACGACTCATTGCTTTCCGATTTAGTAGGAATAATGCCGGTTTCAGTTAATCCATAGGTTTGCTTTAAATACACATCGGGTAAAACCTTGTGCATGGCTTTTAACGTTTCGTCTGGCATGGGTTCAGTGCCATAGGTAATAAGCTCCAACGAGCTAAGCTCATAGGATTTGTATAACCCGGAAATAAGTAACATGTTGATAAACGTTGGGGTCGTTGGGAGCAATTGGATTTGGTATTTATCAATTAACCGGCATACCGTTTTAGCTGAACGATCACGGCTAAAAACAGCCGTACCGCCATTGACCAATACATTTAGCAAGGTATTAAAGCCACCAATATGATCCAGCAATAGAAACACCAGCGTCTTAAATGGTTTTTTCTTTCGAGATTGCATACTTTGAATTAACTTGGGGAGGCGATGAACGAGCGCTTTGAACTTTCCGGTGGAGCCCGAGGTGAAGAGAATTAATCCTGGCTCGCCGTAATCTCTTAGTTTTTTCAACAAAGGGGGATGCTTTAGTTCTTTGCGAGTAGTGATTCGATAGTGTTCAGGGGAATCAAACAAGATCACAAATTGAACATCCGCTACTTGCAGCTGTTCTTCGTAACTTTTTCCGGCTTCCGTAATGATTGGCACCAAAATGTTATTATTACGCATCAAGGCAATTGTCAGCGCCACCATATGCTCTGAAAACTCGCCCATATAAGCCACGCAAGCACCCGAGGGAATCTCATGAGAACTTAAAATATCTAACCAATAATTCTGCTTTACCACCAACTGTTCATAGGAGAGTATTCTATCTTCATATATAACAGCCGGTATATCTTGATAGCCCTCCAGACCATCCAGAAACTGACTTATTCCCACGTTACTACTCCTACGATATGAAATTAGCGATGAACCAAAAGCGAATGAGTAAGCAACAAGCCCCACCACCTTATATTTACCCTTCCATGCGCTTTCTTTAGTCAACCCTTGACTTAATCTACAGCGCCTTCTCAAGAATAAATCCAATCTATACGTTAGAGGCTAAACAGCTAACCAAGGCGTTACTACCACACTTCCAGAATGTGTTTATTTGTATTATTCACACGCCCCTCTTTCTGTTAAGAAGCGGAAAACACAACACATATCACTTATACCGGTAGAGCAATATTATTACCATTCGGTGTATTTTGTTACTATTTATGACTTTAGTCAAATTTGACTATTTTATTGCCCGCTATAAACGTCACACCATCAACCAATTACAAGCGTAAAAAGCCGTTCATTTACTTCCCAGCCGCCAGCTTCCGCTTTTTTAGTTATTGCCTTCTGACATTTTTATCTGCTTATCTTTCAGCAATCGGATTAAATGAGCCCACCTTCTTTGTTATTGATTAGTTTATAACTCAACTCTTCAGCCCGAATATCACCTAAGTGCAGCTGAAGAAACTGTTCAAATCCATTCCCTGATAAGTCGAAAAGAGGCTTTCCTTGCTTATATCTAGATATGTCATCAGCTATCAATGCAAGTCTTATTTCCAAAGGTAATCCTGCATAATGGACAATATTACTTTCACCGCGAGTATTATCGTAAGGCCCAATGAAATACATATGATTGAAACGGTAATCTAGAGGAAATATCTCAAACCCAAGGCGTTTCACTTTGGCATTAATTAGAGTTTGTTCAGGATATTTTCTGCCACCCTTTTCCCCAGCTATTAATTCAAATACTGGCTGGTGACAGCGAGAAATTACCATTACCCCAACATTGAAGTATTTATCTTTAAAATATTCGAGTTTTCCATTCGGGCCGGGTAAAACGTCTGCAAAAGGCTTTTTGATAAAGTCAGATTCAAATAACGCTGCAATCTGTGTTTCTGGAACCATTTCGAACAGATCTGGACAATGTGGAAAAATTACAGTGTCTAAGTCAAGATAAACAATACGTTCATAATCATTTAGACAATCATGCAATTGAAACTTTGCCCAATAAGCAGCGAAGTCATCAACTTTGCCTAACAGTTTTGCATCGTTTATCTCTACAAATTCTGCATCAACCTTTTCCGCATAAGCTTTCATGTTAGGAATAGTTAATGCGGCCATATCCTTAAAGTATTCACCAATATTTATGGTAACTATTGCATTTTTTCTCATCAAATAAACAAACCTTACAACAAAATAGGTAATATATTAATTTAATTTTTTACAATACTAACCCTATGACATATTACATTGCAATTGGGATTTAAAAGGTAGTGATGAAGTTTTCAGCTTAAGTGACTCACCAAATAAAATCACTAAAACATTATTTTCCATTTAATTTAAGCCATTCATTAGGCCTCACAACAAAATAAATTTATATCATTTATTTTCAACAACTTAACAAAACCTCAAAGCATGAAAAACCGATAAAAACCACGTATTAGTTATATAACGAAACAACAAAATATATTTACAAACAAGAAAACAAAATAAACTCGAATTGTTATATTGAAATTTAAAAAATACCATATTACTCCATAAAAAAAGGGTACAAACAGGAACAATAAAGAGATTATAATACTTACCATATTTAAATGCGTAGGATGTAAATAATTTAAAAATAGAATATAAATTTAAAAAATTAGATTAAAATATTCATTTCAGCCTGATAGAGAACAAATAAAAAAATACTTAAACCACTAAAACTCCTTCCCCCCTCTATTACCTGTATTTTTCTCCAACCCTTGAAACAATTGACTTGCATTAGGGGTGAGCAGTTACAGATTTGCCTTTCCCCTTAAGCAGGCTAATTTCGGATTTTATGAAAAGCTGAAAATGGTTGTTATCAAAGTTAATAATAAAACAAAGCCGGTCATTATTTTTCACGAACTAGGACTAACACCCACCCATAACGAGTAAATATATACACATTTCCACTTTGCATTTGTGCTGTTATTAGGTGAATCGTCTTTTATATTTATTGGTAAAAACGAATCAATATTCCGTCTTTCTCAATTCAAGTACCTAGATTGATAAGTAAATTGCTGAAAAGCCATTACTGAAATATTTATCTCTGATGGTGAATATTTTTTCAGTCTGGTATTCTGCGCTAACGAACAAAATTGCATATGCTGAAAATATTTTCAGCCGTTTTACTTACCCTATTAAATAAACTCAAGGTATTGTAATGAAGACGATCATTGCCAGTATTGGTTCTGACGGCGACCTTATCCCTATGTTGGGGGTGGGGGTGAAGCTTCAGGCACAGGGTCATGATGTAACCATCTTATGTGGTGACTGGCAAATGCCGACCGCTGAGAGCTATGGACTCCGTAGCCATAGCATTTTAACAGCATCACAGTTTGACGCATTTACTGCAAGAGCAGCGAGGAATGAAAACGAGTGGATTGCCTTTTTCCTTGAAGCAGTTCTTCCTAGCTCACTTCCTACATTAAATTACATACTTCAGCATCACGATCACAATACGTTATTAATTGGCTCCTGCCACGCGCTTGGTTTGAAATTAGCACAGGAAAAATTAGCGCAGAAGAAATTGGAACTTAAGTGGCTATCGACCCACCTTCAACCACCTGCAGATGTTGATGGTGAAAGTGATGAGCAGAAATTTTTTGATCGACTTGCGGGCAGCAAAATAAATATTATTCGTCGCCGGTTGGAGTTACCCCCTTTGAGCAGTCCTTTTAGCCAGTGGATGATGTCTTGCCAACAGTCGGCATTGTTTTATCCATATTGGTTTAGCCAATATAATGACTCACAAGTACAGCATTATACTCACGTTGGTTTTCCTTTTATTGATGATGCCTTTGCTAACGACAAGTCAGATAATACGGAACTTCCCGAAACACTCGATTTATTGTTAGCACAAGACACATCCCCCCTTATTTTTACTTACGGCACTGGTAACAGTCATGCTAAATCGTTTTTTGAACTAGCGGTGAAAGCCTGTGAAATTTCTGGCTTACCTGCGATCTTTTTATGCAAACAAAGGGAGCTTTTACCCGAAAATCTTCCCTCACAATCTCAGTGGATCGATTTTATTCCTCTAGGACAATTAATGCCCTATACCAACCTGATAGTACATCATGGGGGGATTGGTACTTGCGCCCAGGCGTTCAAGGCTGGCATACCTCAAATTATTATTCCGGTAGGCTTCGATCAATTCCAAAACGCTAAACGAGTGCAAGAACTAGAACTAGGCGAGTCCTTTTTGCTTGAGTCAGTTTCTGCGTCGCAACTGGCAGAGAAAATTCAAGCATTGATTGGCAGTCCGCAAACGGCACAGCGCTGTCGTAACATATCTGCCAGCTTTTCGAATGTAGATGCTTTTACGTCCTCTTCCGAATTTGCTCAAGATTTAATGAGCAATGAAAATGGCAAATAATTTCACAGTCTGCCGCCATTAATGATCGAATGTATAAAAGGGGGCCTTTGGTGAAACAAATCGACCCTATACCATGCTTGACATAGTATAGGGACCTTAGTAGAGTCAATCCTATGTGAGCGGTTAAAAATATCACCTCTTAATCTCAACCTAGCCTTTAATAGTTACGGACGTTAGAGAATTCCATGACAAGTAAAAAGTTGAAAAAAGATTCACAAGCATCGATCCAAGAGTCATTGGCGAATGTCGTTAATATATTTGTCTCTCCGAAAGAAGCATTTAAAAATTTAGGCGAACGCCCAAGCGCTCTGGTTCCCTGCATTTTTCTATTTTTTGGCTGGATTATTTTTTGGAATGTTTATTACGGCACCGTTGACTACCCGTGGTTACTTGATCAGCTTACCATTCAAGAAACTTATCAAATGGAAGCCGAAGAGAAAGAGCAAACAATTGAGGGAATGAAAAACCTCAAGCCCGGTGCTTTTACGATTATCACCGTGGTTTCAACGTTGTTTGTTCTTGGTGCGCTACTTCTTGTCACTAGCGCCTATCTCACTATTGTTTCTGCCATTGTTGATGACCAGTATCGATTTAAACACTGGATTGCGTTTTCAACCTGGACCGCAATGCCCTCCATGCTCTCGCTAATAGGCATGTGGGTGAACTTCATAATGGCTAGCAATGGCCAAATTGCCCCTCATAAACTTAATGCGCTATCGCTCAATAATTTGTTCTTTAATATTGATTTTAAAAGTGAATACTACAACCTCGTAAATGCCTTCGACCTCACCGTTTTATGGTCGTGGGCCATTATGATTTTGGGGTATCACATTTGGACTAAGAAGAGCTTATTCTATTCAGCAATGATTGTGATGGCTCCAGCTAGTCTGTTTTATGGAGTCTGGTTAATATTTATTGTGACCTAACAAACTATGAAAAAAATTATTATTTTCCTAACCCTATTGGCGCTTGTTATTGCTTTGCCTTTCGTAAAGAATTTCACTTCCACGAACTCTAAGGAAGTGAAAGTTGAAAGCGTTACATTAAGATCAATAAACTCTTCAATTCTGGCTTCAGGCAAGCTCACCCATGAAGAAAAAGCTATTTTATCAGCCGAGGTAATTGGAAAAGTCAAAGATGTGCTTGTTAAAGAAGGTGATGAGGTTACAAAAGGCCAGTTGATACTACTTATTGACGATGAAGAATTACGCGCAGAGGTAGAGCGTAACCAAGCGCTCGTGCGTATCAGCGAAATAGAGATTGAACGCCAAAGAATTCGCATTGAACGATTTGAAAAGCAATGGCAACGTGACAAACGGCTTGTAGAATTAGAACAGATCTCTAATGATGCATTTGAAGACAGTGCTTTAACGCGAAATTTAGCAGTTATGGACTTAGAAACCGCCATCGAAACACTCACCCAAGTAAAAGCCCTATTATTTCAATCGCAAAACCGGTTAGATAAAACCAGAATTCATGCCCCAATAAACGGAATTGTAACCTCAGTGAACATTAAAACCGGTGAAACGGCCATTCCAAGCGCCACCAATATCCCTGGTTCTAATTTGGTCACCATTGCCAACCCACAAAGTATATACACTGAAGTAAATGTCGATGAAGCAGACGTTGCCAATATCAAAGTAAACGATTACGCCGAGGTCATTTCAACCGCTTATCCCGACACGCCCATTCAAGGTTTGGTAGAGTCTATTGCAAGTTCAGCTAAGTATGCAGAAGGTCGACGTGGACGCAGTTTTGCAGTGAAAATTCGTTTTACTGAAAACCCCACCGTCAAGCTTATGCCCGGTATGTCTTGCAGAACCGAGATTTTCACCACCAGCCGAGATAACATTCTAGCGGCTCCCATAAAATCGATAATCACCAAGGAAAATACTGCAGGCGATAAACTCGACTTTTTCCTATTTGTAAATCGAGACAATATTGCCCATCGCATTGCCATCGAAACCGGTATTGCTGATGACGAATATCAAGAGGTTATTAGTGGCATTAAAGCCGGCGAAGAGATTATTTTGGGACCAGATAATACTCTGCAACATCTGAAAGAGGGTGATCCCATTAGTGTAACAAGAAGCTAAGGGATAGACGCATGTCATTAATTTCATTGAGTAATGTCTCAAAGCACTACACCATGAATCAAACTACAACGGTCAAAGCGCTAGACGGTATTGATTTAAGCATTTATTCCAATGATTATATTGCCTTCACTGGTTCTTCCGGTTCTGGAAAATCCACTTTGATGAACATTTTGGGTTGCCTGGATCGGCCCTCTGAAGGTAATTACGTACTAGATACCCGAGATACAACTGATTTAAACGAGAACGAACTGGCGGATATACGTAACCGCAAAATAGGGTTTATTTTTCAAAGTTTTAATTTAATTCCTAGAATATCAGCACTAAAAAATGTGATACAACCTCTAATCTATAGAGGCATCAAATCTAAAGAACGACTAGAACTCGCTAGAGATACCTTAGCTTCGCTTGGATTAGATGGTAGAATGGATCATCTTCCACACGAGCTGTCTGGTGGACAAAAACAACGAGTTGCAATTGCCAGAGCTTTGGTAACAGAACCTGCGATTATTCTTGCGGATGAACCCACCGGAAACCTAGATTCAAATACTACCAGTGAAATTTTGCAAATATTCGATCAACTTCATCAAAACGGTCGAACCATTATTATAGTTACTCACGAAGAAGAAGTAGCGCAGCACACTCAGCGTATCTTAAATATGCGTGACGGTAAGATCATTAGTGATACTAAAACCGGTAGAGATTAGACATGTTTATTTTTTTGGAAAGCCTTCGTTCATCAATAGATTCAATATTAGCCCATCGACTACGTAGCTTTTTGACTAGTTTAGGCATTATTGTCGGCGTTGCTTCCATCATTGCACTAACCTATATCATCCAGGGTTTAAGCAGCAGCGTAACCGATTTATTTAAAGGCTTGGGTTCCGATTCACTTACCATTAGTTCTTTTACACCTCAAGACAAACAGTTACGTGGCGAATTTTCTCGTCTCACGCAAGATGACTTGGAATTAATCAAAGAGCGCGTTGCGGGGATTTCTTCCATTACCCCGATAATGTACTCTCATGTAAACCAACTCGCGACTTCATACGTTACTTATGAAGGAAATACAGGCTATTCACGCGTATTTGGCACCACCTACACCTATCGGGATGTAGCACAACATGTTGTTAAATTTGGACGGTTTATTTCTCCCAGCGACAACGATACCCGTCGGCGAGTATGTATTATTGGCGAAGAAATCAGAAAGAAACTCGAATTACCGATAAATCCAGTCGGCGAGTTCATTGAAGTGGGTGGTGAATGGCTTAAAGTTATTGGTTTAATGGAAGAGAAAGGCGAGCTAATGAACTTTAGCCAAGACGACTTTGTTGTTCTGCCTTACACCGCCATGCAAAGCCTAATAGGTAATCAAAACGAGCCTGATATCCAGATCCTATTGAAAGTAAACGATGTCAATTTGATGGAAGATGTTCAGCACGAAATTGGGCAGCTACTGCGTAAATCCCGCAAACTTAAGCCCGGTGAAGAAGCCGATTTTAAAATTCAAACACCTAAACAACTTCTTGCCGGATTCTCCGATTTTTTGAATTCAGTCACCTACTTCATGATTGGTGTTGTTAGCATTTCTTTGCTAGTTGGCGGTATCGGCATCATGAATATTATGTTGGTTTCCGTTAATGAACGAACAAGAGAGATTGGCATTCGTAAAGCCATCGGCGCAAAACGTTCCCATATCATGCTGCAATTCATTATAGAAGCGCTATTAATCAGTTTAATTGGCGGTTTTATTGGTATATTCATGGGCTGGGGTCTTGGTGTATTAGCTGCCAAAGTACTCAGTTTCCCCCCAGCTGTCGTCCCCTTATGGGCGGTATCACTGTCATTAGGGTTCAGTCTCTTTGTTGGCGTTACTTTTGGCATCCTGCCAGCCGCAAAAGCGTCTAGCCTAGATCCGATTCACGCCTTGAGATATGAATAAGCTCCAGACTGAAAACTTAAAGCCGCAATAAAAGCGGCTCAAGTTTGTTAGGCTACGCGCTAACTTGCTGCAGCACAAAACCCGCCAATAACTTCGGCAGCATCATTCATTAACTTGTCAGCAATTTTATCAACATGACGGTTTTTCCAGTCACTTAGTTGAGGATCGTTTAATACCCATTGGTTAAACGCCCCCATTGCTGGGCCAGTGTGCACCTGGAAGTTAACACTTTGGCTTACATCCCCTTCTAATGCTAAACGAGTGGTGTGAATAAAGTACCACTTGAACACCAATGCCATTTTATGTTTACCACTAGCTTCGGCACGGGACACTTCAGCCGGATTGGTCGCATTGTAGTAACTTTTAGTCTCGGCCCAAACGTCACTGAACGTTCTGGCAAAATACTTTTTCTCTACCTGATCACGAGTTGTTTGGTCGATACTTTCCCAGCTATCGTGGCTACGCCATAATTCATATAATTTATTGGCACGGGAAGGGAAAAACACGCCTTTTTTCAGTACTTGTACTTGGGCGCCAATCTCAAACATGTCTCCTGCAGGTGCAAAAGACGTGTCTTGAATATTCATGTTCTGCAACATCTCTTTAACCCGATTACTCGTACCCGCTTCAACTGTGCATTGATTAATAGAACCTGTTACAACAAAATCTGCCCCCATTAAAAATGCTGAAGCAATGGACTCTGGCGTTCCCAAACCACCAGCAGCGCCTACTCTAACCTTCTGTTCATAACCAAACTCGGCACATAAACTTTTTGCCATGCGTGCCATAGTGGGTAACAACACCTGCGCGACCGCACCGTCTGTATGGCCTCCAGAATTAGACTCCGCACATATATCATTGGCAATTGGAATATTTGCTCCCAATTGCGCTTCTTGTTCCGTAATGTGATTACCTTGAATAAGTTTCTGTAAAATATCTTTTGGTGGCGGGCTTAAAAATGCACGCGCTAATTCTGGTCTGGATATTTTCGCAATAATCTTGTTAGACGTTTCTATTTTTCCGTTAGCTAAACGTTTGGCACCTTTAAGTTTGTACTTCACCAACGCAGGCGTTACATGGGTAAATGCCGATGCTTCGATAATAGGAACATTTAAAGCGAGATAACGGTCAACCAACCTAAGTTCACCTTCCACATCACCCGGTGTATGCAAGAAGTTAACTCCGTAAGATTCTCCATGATTCAATTCACGTTGAATAAAACGAATACTTTCTTCAGCAACCTCGAGACTAACTCCGCCAGTTCCAAGGAAAGCCATTAATCCTGCTTTACCCATCTTGACCACAAGTTCTTTAGAGGCGATGCCTTTGTACATTGCACCTGCGTAATAGGCATATTTGAGTTTATAATCTTTACGGAAAGATTCAGATCCCATGTTATGCGCTGTAAACTGATTTGAGCTGTCCTTTTTAGGCATGTTCACCGATGAGTCAACGCTTGAAGATGGATTATTGATCGCCGGTGCAGGTTCCGGTTTATGTACCGGCACTTCGACTTTAATCGGTGTTGAACGTCGCTTAATGGTTTTTACCAATTTGGTTAGCACATCGCCAGAACCTAACTCCTCAAATTCAAACTCTCCGACCCCCATGAGATAACGCACGGTATTTTCCCATTGCACCGAACCAAATAATTGCTGCTTTAAGTTTCTAATAATCTGATCATTTTGATAAGGACGGGCATCAATATTGGCTATCACTGGAATAGTTAGCTCACCATACTTAAATTCATGCAGAAACTTCTCAAATTCATCAGCTATTGGTTTCATATAACGCGAGTGGAATGCGGCACTAACATTGAGCAAAACATATCGCGCCCCCTCTTTTTCAAAAACCTCCTGAGCCGCCGATATCTCCTCTTTCAAACCGGAAACAACGGTCTGCATATTGGCGTTGTAATTCGCAACATCGATACCGCTTAAATGGTTCGATGTAATGACTTGCCGTACAGATTCGCTGTCTATTTGTAATACCGCAGCCATGGCACCATCTTTTGCAGTGGCCATGAGTTGCCCGCGTTTTTGCACCAAACGCAAACCGGTTTCAAAATCAAAACCGCCACTCGCAAATAAAGCACAATATTCACCCAAACTATGGCCTGCGACATAATCCGGTGGCACATTATCTTCTTGGCATTTTTTTAAATAGCTCAAGCATCCCGTCACATACAATGCCGGTTGAGTATATTCGGTTTTAGCCAACACTCGGTCAGGATCATTGACGCAGAGTTCTTTAATTGAATAGCCTAGAATTGCATCGGCTTTGCGGGTGTAATCGGAAAATTCATCGAATAGATCTTCACCCATGCCTTTTTTCTGGGAACCTTGGCCTGGAAATGCGTACACTTTCATCATTATTCTCCAAATTATACTTACGCAAACAGTTGTGACTTCATTGCGTCAACGGCTTTTAAGTCTTGACGAAAAGGGGTAAGAATAGCGTGTGTTATTGATTGAGGGCGAGAGGTCAGATTTAACTTCATTAAATTCGCCAAGGTGCCACTGGGTCCTAAATCGAGAAAGTAAAAACTTCCTTGAAGATTTAAAAACTCAGCAGCTTGCTTAAAGTTAATCGGACTACGATAAACTCGCGCAATATGATCTCGATTGACTTGCGTTAAGGGTTGAGCACTAGCACATGACACGATAGGTAACTTAGGTTGGGTAAATGAGTCACCATCAAAACTGTTGCTCAAACGATCCAGTATTGGATCAACAAATCGGGAATGGAAAGGCAAATGCACAGGCAATACAACATGATTAACCTTATCCCGTATTAAGCTTTGGATAATGGCATCGCGGTGTAAAGCCTCAACAGAAATAATAAAATGAGAGGTTGAATTAACGCCTGCGATTTCACAATACGATTTTAATAGCGGATTAGACTGGAAATAACTGACATCCTTTAGCAGAGCAATCATGGTGCCACGATTCCCCTCACCACTTAGCACTTTTGCCTTGTCGATGACAATTTCCAGTCCCTTTTCAATACTCAATGCTCCACCAACGACAAATGCTGCCAGCTCACCTAAACTTGCACCTAAAATGTAAGCTGGAGAAATCCCTATATCCATCACCATTTTAGCAAGTGAAACTTGCACCATGTAAATGGCTGGATGGGTATATAAAATATTGTCAAAGGGATCCGCAACGGAAGAAGAAGCATGGTAAATACGCTCAAGAACCGATTGCCCCAAACGCTGTTTAGCAATTTCGTCCAGAGACAACATACATTCCCTGAAAACACTATTTTTTTCGAAAAGCTCGCCGGCCATATGATGGTGCTGGGAGCCTTGTCCGGAAAACATAAACACGACAGGTAGCTGACTGCTATTCATGACCATTTAGCCCTCTGGATCAGCAATGATAGATTATTAGAGCAAACATCAGACACGCCTCCACTAACTTAATAAAAGCGATTTTGAGTAAATATTTTTTACCCGATAGTAGCAGGAGAAGACTTGGCTTTCTAGATAAAACAGAGAAATTTAATTGTCTAAATGGGAAATATAATTTAATTTTAAAGTTTGCTAAGAAGAGTGTATTTTTGCATGACAGAATAGATACATTAACTTAAATGGGGATAAACAAAGGTCCCCACATATTAGCTAACCTGAAATCGACAATCATTTAGAATCAATCTATAGATATGTAGATTTTAACTTGCATGTTTTCTGGTGTTCCGCTTTCGGCAGAGTATTCTTCAAAGTTAGCTGTGAAGTTGGGTTTTCCCCCCATCTCTTTTTCGCTTGTGCTCCAGATTTTACTCCAAAGATCGATAATAACGTTCGGCATAGGGCCACGCTCAGATACAAATACGGCGTACCGACTGGCTGGAATGTTTTTAATCACTACTCCATCTGGTAACTCACCCTCAGTTTTTTCAACAGGTACACCCATAGTAAAAGTGTACTCACCATTTTGATCAGAAGCATAATCGCTCATTAAAGAGAAACTAAATCCTGGCGGGGATTGATCCGGAATTTTGGCAAAAAGCTGTTCACCATAGTATTGAGCTATGATTTGACCAACAATGCCATTACCGCTGACTTCTTTTTCATTGGACGTGCGCCCCTCCAAGCCAACAAGTGTAAAGGCTGGCTTTTCAATGATCTCTGGCATATTTCGCTCCAAATAATATTTTGATTTAACTGTATATTTAAAAAAATATAGCGTTAATGCTTGGTGACCATAAGTAATTCGAGTTCATCCAAACGTTTTTGAACGCCTTCTTTGGTGGTCTGATCAAGACCATTTTCGACTAACTCGGCATAAATCGCTTTCGCTTGGGGGTACTGCGCCGTTTGAAAATAAATATCCGCCTGCATAACACTGAGTAATTGCACTTCATAGGTAGCGGTTTTTTGGCCTTTAATGCTGTCGAGCAGTCTTTGTGCCAAATCGAAGTGTTTGTGCTTCATCCAAGTAGTGATCACCTGTGTGAGCACCTGAAAATGGAAGCCTTGAGGCAACTTTTCATAAGGAACATCGTGCATTAGCTGATGCTCGATTGACGCCGCATCATCCAATTTTTCCGCTACAATGGCACATTCCAGCTTCAGATTTAAAGCGGGCACATATAAGGGCCAAATTTGGTTACTCCGATATACCCGTGCCCCTATATCAGCGATATTCGACAAATTTTGCCACTGTTGAGCACGCTGGTAATAAGACTGCAAAAACTGTACTACACCAGTAAACAATGAGGCATGCTCAGACATGTCAGACGTTAAATCCAGCTCTTTCAACCAAACATCGAAATAGTTAACACCGGCTTTAATTGCAGATTCCCCAAAAGCATCTTCGTGAGCATTAAGTGCCAAACCCGCCACTTTTATCCAAGCTCTTTGGTATTCGGCAGATACTTGTTCTGATGACCATTCAACATTTTTTGAAAACCGTGCCAAAGCATCTAATCCCCACTGCGCCAGCTCTTCACTAAGTTGTGCTTGCTGCATTAATTTAGATACCGCCGCTAAGGTTTGCAGAAACAATTCATATTGCTGCTCATCCCAGAGTTTCTCCATTTCCATAGCCCATTGCTTACGATTCACTAGCAAGTTATGAATAAGTGGCTGGTGTGATTGCTGTAATACCTTAGGGATCAGTGAGACAAGCGCCTGGCAAATAATCTGATTGAGAAGTTGTGTTATTTTATTACTTTGCGTTTCAAAAAGGGTATCAGCACTTAGTTGCTCACGAATAAATGATGAACATTTACTGTTAATAACTCGCCCGTAGGGAAAGGTCACCAGAAATCCTGCGCGTTCCATTTCTGCGACACCCGATAACAATTTATTGCCGTCTTCATTGCTAATTAACTGATTAAATTCATGCACTGATGCCGGCGGTTCGTTAGCATCGGTCACTACACCCAGCATTTCAACAACTACACCGGGAAGGTCGTTTAACAGCAATAACCACCTTTGCCACGCAGGCGTTAATTGTTGCCACTGCCATTGGTAAAATTCACTGACCGTCTGCTTAATTTTCTCAAAAGGAATATGCGTGGTCAGGGCCTGGTCTAATTCTTGAAATGACCCTTTGGAGGCTAGTTTCGCTATGCCCGAAATTAAAAAAGGACTGCCATGACAATGCTCAATTAGCTGTGAAGCTTCTTGATAAGCTTCCTTGACCTCCACCGCATTGGTGGCAAATGCTCTAGCAGAAAACGCTTTTTGTTCTAAAGTGGACTGATAGGATAAATACACTTTTCGGCAATTAGGAAAACACGCTTCCTGTTCAGAAGTGAAGACAACAGGATGCCCCTGTTCGCTTAATGAAGCAACAAACTCAACTAAAGATCCATTGTTATTATTCGATTCATCCGCGGCAAAATTATCGAATATAAATAGGTTCTTGGCCTCTTTCTGCTGTTCAACAATGGGTTTAATCATGCTTTTAATATCATCCACAGTATAAGCATGCTCTTGATAATCAAAATAAAATGCGCCGCTCACCCCATGTTGCACCAAATAAAACCCCAGGCCATGAACTAGTTGAGTTTTACCCAGACCTCCATCGGCAATTAACGCGATTGGTTTAGGCACAGTTTCCAAACACATGGAAATACAAGGAACGAGCTTTGAATCCACACTTAAACTAGCATGTGGGTAGAGGCACTCGCTTAAGAAACCATGCAGATTTTGTCGCGCTTGAGAATAAATAGCGGTTTGCATAACGTCATTGGGCGCTTGCTCTTCCGCGAAGTAAATAATGGGTTTGGACTGGTAATATTCTAATAAAGGCCAAGTTTGAAAATCGACAGCCGTCAAAGTTAAGTATTGGCACTGGGTATCACTTTGCAAGTGTTTCCTTGCTTCAACCACCGACTGAGATAGTGATAAACCACGAGCCAAATTCTGGTAAACAGGAAGTAACGTGCGGGCCACACTCCAAGGGTCCGTTACCTGATTAAATCCCAGCATATTTGGGACACCGGCAACCATGCATATATTGGCAATTTTCCCTAGATGCTCAGAAATGCTTTTGCCTACAATGTTTTGATCTGTAGTGCTTTGATCTATGGTGTTTTCCCAGAGACAGGCTGAAAAACATATTAAACTACATTTCCGTTTAGCAAGCCCTTCTGCGACGCCTTGTAAATTTTGATATTGACCGTCGCAGCCAACTAAAAAGTATTCACCATCCTGATAACTCACTGGACCATCGTAATGCCATATATGTATTGCATCGCCATCTAACGTTGATGTATCCAATGCCAACTGCGTATTAATGCGATAATTAATAGCACCGTCATAAGTTAATAACGCTTCAAATACATTCGCTGTAGCAGTGCTAGAACAACCCTTTTCAGCGCAAGATTTGAGTCTTGATGCAAAATGAGTAATGCGCAGCGGGTTTTCTTTAGTTAATGCATATTCAATTTCATTGCCGTTATTTATATCAGTATTAACAACACAGCGATGAAACCCTTTGGCAACCGACGCCAATACATAATTGGCATCGGGTAATATTAAAGATTCCCACGGGATAACAAAAAACTCTTCCCGTGAAGACTCAATCCTGACTTCGAGCTCAGAGTAGCCCTTATCCTCAATAAACTCTCGATAGGCCATTAATTCAAAATCTTCGCCTATCAGTTCATCACCCAATTCCTTACCAAATTTGAGTAAGCGGCCAATAACATTCTTATCTAAGGTGGCAGGAGGAACTTGAGTCATACTGGATTGAAAATACCAAGCAAGATCTCTAACAAGGCTCCCACTTGAGCGACTAAGATGGGTCGTAGTTTGATAAGATTTCGTATCACCATCGATATTCAGTTTCACTTCCACTGACAAACCTGTGTCAGAACTATTCGCTATATCAATGATTTGTAACAACACCGGCACTATTCTCCAATCGCTATAGGGTACTCATTATGATCAATACGTTTATTTTAGAACCATTAATTCAGTTCTAAAAAACACATCTTCTCGCAAAAAACTTCCCGTGCCAAGGCCATGCAGTACATACTTGAGGGTAGGTTTTTACATATAGACAATCAAAAAGCTTTAAATAGGGGAAATGTATAGAAATAAAGAAATAGAAAACAGGAGAATCCCCCATAAAAATACTCTTGCCAATTTCCGACTAGGAATTCAGCAAGAGCTTTTTATAAAAGTAAATGAACAGCAAATTTTTGATAGAAAAATAATGAACATAGATAAGTACTATTTACTCCAATGTTTTCTCTTCATTCGAGTGAAAAGCCACATAGATATGTACTCCTTTATCGTTCATATCGACCAATACCGCTTTCCCTCCATCTTCCAATAAAGAACTGTCAATGTTATCCAAAGCCGCTTTCAACGTTTCCCTGACAGCATCCACCATGATGCCTTTAGTATCCAAAGCGTCAATGATTGCATGAGCCCATTTGGTCTGTGCAAACTTGATACTTGGGATGGGAATAATGGCATCGATTAACGTTCCATTTTCAGATTCATTCTTAACCAATATTTTTAATTGATACATTGTGCTTCCTCCGTATTGAAATAGGTAATACTAGTATTGTATTCCAATGTCACACTGCTTTAGTGTGAGCAACAATAACTTTAAAAATCAAAGCCTTGAAGCTTATATAACAAGCTATTTACTAGCAACAGATAAAATAAAAGACCTTCAATATTCACCGTTTTAAATCGCTTTTCTTGCATCTGTTCGGGTAAGTTGCATTCCCATACTATGCGGTATATAGTATATCACGCTATGTGAAACAAAAGAAAGTAAGCACAAGAACATGAACGAATCTCAACAGCTTGACAGAATGCGAATGGAACTGCGCCGCGGCATATTAGTGCTAGCGGTGTTAGCCAGTCTTGAAAAAGAGCAGTATGGCTATTCATTGAGAAAAGAACTTAACCAATCGAACATCGATGTTGAGGAGGGCACCTTGTATCCTCTTATTACTCGTTTAGAAGGATACGGGCTGTTATCAAGTGAATGGAGAGTAACGGATGCTCGAAAGAAAAAGTTCTATAAGACTTCCCCAAACGGTAAGAAATTACTCAAAGAACTTACCAAAGAATGGCATAAGTTAACTGAATCAGTAAACGACATTATGGAAAAAAGCGATCCCTGAACGTTAAGAAAAGATTATTCGTGTTCAAGGATTATGGTTTAAAACGATTTTTGCAGAATCCGGCGGCTTACAAGCGATAACAATTACGCGCCTAATTTAATTCAGCAAGATGAGCAAACTAAGTGGTTATCTTTATACAAGTAAACCAACAATGAGGCATTACTCAGTGAAAAAGCTAGACGTTATCGACGTGAAAAAGTCCTTTGCGGACGGTGAAATAAAAGCTGTTAAAGGAATCAGTTTTTCCGTACCTGAAGGCATTATTTTTGGATTAGTCGGCCGTAACGGTGCAGGGAAAACAACAATGATCCGTATGCTTGTTGATATTTACCCAATGGATAGCGGTGAAATCCTGTTTAACGGTCAAGAGAGAAGCAAAAATTTTCACAAACTTGTCGGTTATCTCCCCGAAGAGCGAGGCCTTTATCACAAAATGTCCGTCATGGATAACTTGCTTTTCTTGGCTGAAATAAAAGGCTCAGATCCCAAAGTTATCAAACC
This sequence comes from uncultured Gammaproteobacteria bacterium, assembly GCA_942490545.1. Classification (GTDB taxonomy): domain Bacteria; phylum Pseudomonadota; class Gammaproteobacteria; order Enterobacterales; family Alteromonadaceae; genus Paraneptunicella. Next base: position 167,180 of record CALNXX010000017.1, read on the forward strand.
TCGAGTAAGAGAGTTTTTAAAGCGTTTTGAATTGCTAGAAAAAGAAGATGAGTCAGTAGGCAGTCTTTCTAAAGGTAACCAGCAGAAAGTTCAAATCATCGGCACCATCATTCATGATCCTCAGTTTGTCATTCTTGACGAACCATTTTCAGGACTTGACCCTGTTACCACCAACACTTTAAAGAATCTTATTCTTGATCTCAAAAAGGAAGGCAAAGTAATAATATTGTCTACTCACATGATGGATATAGCGGAAAAAATGTGTGACCACATTGCTCTAATTCATCATGGAGACCTTCTCCTTAATGCACCCGTAGTTGACATTAAAAAAGAATATTCCGAGTCTAATGTTACCTTGTCCTTCGATGGCGATATAAGCTTTATCAACTCTTTGCCTTACGTTGTAAACATAGAAGATTTTGGAAAATCAGTCAGTATTCGCGTCACCGAAAATCAATATGTACAAATATTGCTGCAAGAATTAATCAACCATAAAGTGATTATCAAAAAGTTTGAATCTGGTGACATCTCATTACACGAAATTTTCGTAAAGCTCACTCAAGGAAAAACCGAAGAGTCCGAATTACTGGAAGCTTTGGAAGATGATAAGGAAGAGCCCAAAGTAGAAACAAAGAATGAAGAGGCAGAAGCATGATTAATCGAGATACCTGGACCGTAATTCGCAGAGAATTAAAAATAGGTTTCAACAAGAAGTTTGTTCTTTCAACAATCTTCATCCCCTTGGTTATGGGAACTATCATGGCCACTCAAGTGAGTTTGGGACAATTAGAAACCACAACAACAACCAATATTACGTTGGTGACAGAAGAGACCAATAAATTCCAACCATTACTAGAAGAATATATAAATGAGCTAGAACAAGTCGAAGAGGGGATGTACCAAATAAGCTACAAGAACCTAGAGATATCGGCATTTGATCAGTTTTTGGAGTCTGAAAAAGAAGCGCTCTTGGATGATGATTTTCGCAGTGTCATTCTTATTTCCAACGAAGCCATGAATGATAAGAAAGTAACTTTTTATTCAGCCAACCCTTCTAACGGAAAAGTTCGTGAAAGCGTAGGTGGAGCAATTGATAAAGCACTGAATAAACACTTTTTTGAACTAAACAATATGGGTGATGTAGATACTCAATTTGTTCAAACCGACATTGAAGTTAGCGGTGTAAAAGTAACTGAAAGTGGTACTGAAAATGAGTCTTGGGGTCCAATAATGCTAGGTATTACTTTAGCATTCCTGCTGCTTTTCGGTGTTATGTTTAACTGCGTTCCCGTAATGAATGTAGTTACCGACGAAAAAGCCAGTCGTATATACGAAGTGTTGCTTACTTCTCTAAAACCGCGGGATATTCTGTTTGGCAAGGTAGTCGGTATTTCCATCGTTAGCCTTACCCAGATGACCATTTGGATGTTCGCTCTTATTGGGCTTACCTTTATGGTACAAAACTTCGTAGATTTATCCGATGCATTTAACACAAGCCTAAATCCTCTTGTTGCGGTTTACTTTATGGCTAACTTTGCTATCGGTTTAACTCTTTTCCTCTCACTGTACGCCGGACTTTCCTCAGCTTATGACAACTCCGGAGATGCGGGAGCAGTGCTATATCCATTGTATTTCGTCATTCTACTGCCCTTCTACACTGTTTTTGCCATTATGGGTAATCCAGCACACCCGGTAATTTCTACCTTATCAGTATTACCTATTACTTCTTTGTATTTGATGCCTGCACGCATGTTAGTAATTGATGTTCCACTTTGGCAAATCTTACTGTCGCTTGCTGGTAATGCGGTACTGTTATATCTAAGCATAGGAATAGCAGGAAAGATTTATCGCGTGTCGATTCTTTCCACCGGTAATTCACCATCCTTGCGTCAACTATTTACGATGATGAAAAACGCTTAAATGAAGTAAATTGACTACCAATCACTCAATGTGTAATATATTTCCCACCTGTTCAAAGGTTTAAATAACCTTCGTTTGGTGGGGAATATAAACCGCCCCATATACTTCTCCCCTCAATATTGGATTTGTTCCAATTTGCTGCATGAGGCAAGTGGTGAAAATTTTAATTAACTCTGTAGGAAGCTTAGGGGATTTAAATCCTTTTCTAAGCCTAGGAATGGCCCTTCAAAAACGCGGACATAATGTCAAAGTGTTAACCACTGCTGCCTTTCAAGAACATGTTAAAGAAGGTGGGTTGCCCTTTATTGAAGTAGTTAGCACTGCCCAATATGATAAATGGAGAACTCTCCCAACAGATACCAATAAGGGCGAGGAAGACATGAAATCGTTTAACTATTTAGCGTTACCGGCCGCCCTTCCTTCTGCCAAAGCCATTCTAGACAATTGCACACAAGGCTGTGTCGCTATTGGTATGCCACTCCAAACCCTTGGCATTCAATTTGCGAAGCTAAAAGAACCCAACAAGATACACACATTGGAAGCCGCATTAGCCGCGCGCGATTGGGAAGTAGAGTCCAAAGACAGTATGACCTTTAGCGACTCTTACGGCCCCTATTTTAAAGCCATAAGCAACCAAGTGGGTAACACAAAAACCATTTCGAATTGGTATAACTGGTTCCGCGAATTCGACCAAAAACTTACCTTCTACCCAAATTGGTTTACACATACACCCAGAAGCATCCTATCTGGCCCAAGTTCATCTGACTTTGTATTTTACGAGAAAGATGACGAAGCCGATTTACCCGCCGACCTTATTCAATTTATTGAACAAGGCTCTCCACCAATAGCCTTTACATTCGGTAGCTATGTGAGTACACGCAACGATCTTTTTCAGTTAGCAACAGATGTTTGTCAAAAGCTAGGAACAAGAGCTGTATTCTTAACTAAATATGTAAAACAATTACCAAATCCCCTGCCACCTCATGTCTTTCATGGCAACTATGTTTCACTCAAAAAATTGCTACCAAAGATGAGTTTGTTTGTTCATCATGGTGGTATTGGAACACTGGCACAAGCCTTACGTGCAGGTAAACCGCACTTAACTTGCCCTATGGCTTATGACCAATTTGACAACGCAAAAACTCTTGAATATTTAAATGTGGGTAAGACGATTAAGATGGACGATATTAATCCAGATAATCTATACCACACTATCAAGACCTTAATAACAGATTCTACCTTTAAGGATAATGCAAAAATCCTTGCAGCCCATCGCTTCAATAGTGATGGGGCAGAAAAATTATGTGAACAAATAGAACGGATGTATTACTAAAAATACAAGGGTAATTTTCTTTATCAGAACGACAGCTAATAAGCCGTACTAATGAAAACCACCGAGACATCTGTATCGTCTGCCTCACTTGCATTTTTGGATCTAATCATTCGAAAAGTAAGTACAAATTTTATGGTGCAGTTAGCATGACCCAGCTTTGTAAGCGCTATAATTTTAATAATGTGAAGCATTAGCACTTTGGTCTATGCCTTGGAATTATATTAAATCTTAACTTCTAAAGAGAGGGCGTAATGAAAGTACTCATAAATTCTATAGGTAGTATTGGTGATGTAAATCCTTTTTTATGCCTAGGAATGGCGCTTGAGCAACGAGGACATGAAGTAAAGTTATTAGGCTCAGGGGCATTAAAAGATCACATTCAAAGCAGTGGATTACCTTTTGTTGAAGTACTCAGTAAAGCACACTACGACAAATGGAGAACCATGCCCCCGGAGTTAGATAGAGGTATGGAAGATATTAAAGCATTCAGCTATATGAGCCTTCCTTCAGCGCACCCATCGGCAACAGCAATTCTAGATGAAAGTGACCAGGGTTGCGTTGTCATTGGTATGCCATACCAGTCTATCGGGGTACAATTTGCCAAAGCTAAAAACCCTAAAAAAATACACACTATTGCAGCTGAACTAGCACCTCGTAGTTGGGTCTTAGATCCCCGCTACACGACAGCATTCAATGGAATTTTTGCGCCCTACTTAATAGCAACTTGCAGGCAGCTTGATCTATCAATTGATGTAGACAATTGGGTAAAATGGCTGAGTATTTTCGACCAAAAATTGGCTTTCTATCCGCATTGGTTTACCCACTTATCCAACAGTATTTTAACAACCACACGACCCTCAAATTTTTTATTTTATGAAAAAGATGATGAAGCTCAACTACCAGATGAACTAACCGAATTTATTGACGGTGGCCCACCACCAATAGCCATTACATTTGGCTCTTTTGTGAGTACCCATGACCATCTATTTAAAATAGTAATAGACGTTTGCCAACAGTTAGGAGTACGCGCAATCATACTCACCCAATACGCTAAGCAATTACCCAACCCGCTGCCATCACATGTCTTCCATGCAAACTATGTGTCCCTCAAAAGGTTACTTCCAAAGTTGCGTTTATTTGTGCACCACGGCGGTATTGGCACTCTGGCGCAAGCATTACGAGCAGGCATTCCACATCTCACCTGCCCTATGGCATTTGACCAGTTTGACAATGCAGGAACCCTAGAAGTATTAAATGTAAGCAAGACCATTGGAATGAATAGAATCACCCCATCATCATTTTATGAAGTGCTAGACGAACTAATCTCCGATTCTACATACTCCCACAACGCAAAAGCACTGGCTGAACATCGCTTTAATGATGATGGAATGGAGACGTTGTGCGAGCAAATAGAAAGAATATATTTTTGAAGAGAGTGTGTCTTAGAGCTAGTCTCACTGTCGATTCCCAACCAAAGTCAGGAAACGACAGCTGAGACCATGTTAGGCAGCCTTAGAGCGTAAAGTAAACGCCAACTTAGCCCGTTTAAAAGCGCGATATAACATCAAAGGAATTATAACCACCAAAACCATTCGAATGTAAAACAGATTAGCAACACCTTCCACTTGTTGCATCTCTTCTTTAGTTGCTGGCTCAACAGCTGCACCGGCCACCGAAGAGATCATCAGAATATCTTCGTAAGTCACAACATTAACTAATAAAATCGCAGAAACAAAACCAATAATCGCTACCGACATTAACTTCAGGAAATTCCAGTAACGTTGATAAAGATTATAAAGCGAAATAACTAGTGCGGCAGCAGCCAATCCCTTCAAAATCATAATAGAGGGTAGAATACTTTCATTTAACTCTACCAACCAACTTCCAGCCGTATAAGAAGCGCTACCGACAGTCAACAGTAGTAGATAAAACACCGTGCTCACAATGGCAATAAAACCTTCTGCAAGAGTTATTTTTCCGCCTTGCTCCACCATATTAGGCAAGCCTTTAGGCTCCCACTTCCAAAACGCACCGACACCATCGAGAAAATCACCAAAATAGTGAAAAATTACCGTAAGAAAAACAAAACCAAATAACAATATTTCTGTTACGTCCATGAGGAAAGTAGGCAAATATACCAATCCCCAAGCTTCCTCAGAAAACTGCATTTTCACCAACATCAAGACCACAACCGCAGCCATGTAAACCGACAACACCATTGGCAGAGCACGTTTAAACAGCGGATAAGCGTTTTCGCCTATCAATTCACGACGCTTATTATACGAACAAGCGACTTTAAAGGGATGCCCATATTCTGTGAGGATATCTGAAATTTCATCATCAGATAAAGCTGCGCCTTTTTCATCTTCTTTGGCTTCTTGTTTTTGCTGTAAAAGACTAGCCAGTTCTTGACCTACATCTTCTTTATCCAAGGAATTATTTGAAATTCCACTCTTTACGGCTTCAACATAACGATCGATTAAATTCATGACTCCAACCCAATAATTACTACAATTTTTGCCTGCCGAAAGCCATGATGATATTGGTCTAATCTGAAAATCAAACCAACAGTTATCAACTCATAGCAACCGCTTATATTCTACACCTGAGGAGTATAATACTTCACCTAAAATAAATTGACCAACATAGATCTTGTAAAAGATTATATTTATATCCAGATAAAATTGACCCACCCCAAAAGAAGATTAGTAAACCAAGATTTACATATAAAAAATGCAGCCATTTTGCACGTGTAATCAAGTATTTAACACTAATGGAACTAGACACTATAGCAAGCGATAATTAATGAAGATTATTTAAGATGTACTGATGAATCAAACCGTTTTTGCGAAGAAGGCAATTGTAAGTACTACGAGTCATTGCAACGCGCTTTTCAATCACCTCTTTGAGTTTTCTAAATTTCCACGTTTGTAGGTGATCTCTAACTTAAGTGTCCGGCTTTAGTTGACCGTGACAGAATAATTCCAATAACGAGTTTGATTGAGCCTAAAAGCTAGCCCCATTTAAAATAATAAGCTAAGTCTTTCATATTAATCCCCGCATAAATATGAAGTGTTTGTGCCTTATTCCATTTACATTGCCACAACTAAGGCACCATTTGGGCACGGGACAAAATAAGTTAGTGATTATTAACGGTATAGATAGGCAGGAATGGCGCACCCGGCGCGATTCGAACGCGCGACCTTTGGCTTCGGAGGCCAACACTCTATCCAGCTGAGCTACGGGTGCGTAAAGCGGGAGCTATGATACTGGTGCAGTTATGCGACATCAACTGATTTATCAGCTAATTTGGTTAACATGGGTATTTACCCATACTCGTTACATTTTCCAGTATGGTGATCAGCTATTTTCGGACAGTGAATTAACGTTTTCTTCAGCTAATGCAAGAGAGAGCATTTTGTTATTACTATGTGGTTGTCGCCAAATGTAATAGCCCATCAAAGAATCACAGATGTCATGTTCTGCTTGCTGATATAAATCATAGCTAGCTGATGATATCCATTCGGTTTTAAGCTTCTAAATAAATGTTCCATTGGGGCATTATTCCAACAATTTTCACAGCGACTGATTCATGCTTTTTTACTGTTCAATAACGTATATTGTTCTCCTCTTCTAACATTAAGAGAAAGGTAATTTTTTGAATGGAGTCCTCCCGTTTAGATTTAACCATAACTAGCCTAGCGTTGAATTACGCTTGAATTCTCAATAGTATAGCTACTCTCCTTTCATGGTTACGTGAATAAATATTTACAAATTTATCTTTCGCATAGAGAAAGATTCAGATGTAATAGCCATTAGCGTATATCAATACCTAACAACACCTTCACGCTCTTCACTTTTCCGAATAGGAGATTGTTCATGATTAAATTAAGCCGCATACTGGTCGCAGGAGTTTTATTATCTAGTTCCATATCCCTGCTTGCAGCACAAAATGTAACTGGCCATCCTTATTCGTCGGTTACTCAAAGTATGTTGTCAACAGCCGTAATGTCTGGCGATCACCGCAAGTTAAGTAAGCTTTTAGAGCACGGTCTAGAAATTGACGGTGAACAAGGCTTAGCCTTGCTAAAACTGGCGCAGGAACATAATGACAACAAAACTGCTGAATTAATTTTAGAAGCAGGTTTTGATTTAGCTGCCCATCAAGATAACAGTTTACTCACTAACGCTATATCCAAAGGCAATATAGAGATGTTTGAAATACTTTTGGAAGCAGGTGCAGTTGTAAATGGCGATAACATCAAACAGTTGCTAAAAAATGCACGTTCTTCGGACAATCCTAGATTTAAAACACTCATTGAAACGGCTTATTCAGCCAACAACTAATACTTTTATTAAAGTTGCACAAACCAACTCCCTTTTGCTGTGGGTTTGTGCAATCTAAAATTAACTTAACTATTCAACTTAAACCAATGAGCTACTTTCTCCATCTGCGCAATAAACGTGTCAATCAATTTATCAATTGATTCTTTCGCGTAGAATTTTTCACTGTATTGAACGCCAATACCCAGCTTCCCTTCAATCTCACTTACCCAGATTGTCAACATATAACCATTGTAGTTTTCTGGTGCAACGTAAGGATCTAACGGAAAATCTAACCATTTAAGTATAGGCTCTTCTTCCTTTGAAGCATTCGTAGATTCAGCAGGAAAAAAGTTCAACATGAGCTCTGGATGAGGTTTATTCTTTAGCTGCTGTCTTATATTTCTATCATCACTTAAATACTTTAGAAGTCCAAAGTTAGTGCCGGAATAAGGGATAGACTCCAATCCGTTGTGGATTTTTTTAATCGCTTCCCGATGATCTTTTGAGGTTGAAGGATCCACAAAATAAGGAATAGTTACTGCATGCCATCCCAAACACTCAGACAAATCGACTTTATTATCCTTTATCTCTCTGCCGAAACGCATCAAATCGATAAGCATCGGAGACTGTTCATTCCACTCTGCGACAAACAGAGACAACGCATGTAAAACCACAGCAACGCTATTTACTTTTTCTTGGGCGGGTATTCCATGCATGATGGTTTGGGTTTCATCTGGCCCCACCCATTTATCGATGAAAAAATGTACGGTCTTAAATTGATTACATCGCATCGTATTTACGTAATCAGATGGTAACTTTTTAATCTCATCCGGAACATGAGAAATCCAATAATCAGCCTCTTCCCTTAACTCACCAGAAGCCATTATTTTTAGGGATTTTAAGGCGTAAGCATAATCTGAAAATTCTGAAATATTAGGAAGTGTTTTCCCTTGAGCCAGCAACGAATAACTGGCGATCAATTCAGCTAAAATAAACTCCATGGAAAAACCATCTAATACTAAATGATGACAAATAAATAGTAGTCGCTGTGAACCATTATCCGGTAAATTGAATAATGCAAAACGGGTTAATTCCCCCGTACTAATATTGAGACTGCCTTGCAGTTCCTGTACGTATTTTTTGATCTGCTTATCAATTTCTTCACTATTACTTCCAGCCACATTAAAAACGCTCAATGGCGCTGTTTCAGGCACATCGGAGGGGGCCTGATACCAATCAGAATTGTCGGTATGAAAAACCATCCTCAACGCATCATGCTTGGTCAATATATACAGAATTGTCTGGCGAAGTATATTTTCATGTAACTCAACTTTAACTTCACACATTGTGGCGCAGTTAAAATGGTTTTCATTCGGGTTTTTGCCTTCAAAGAATCGATACTGGGCTGGCAATAGAGGAATTTTAGATGCCTCATCAACCCGAATTTCCGGCTCTTTAACTTTGCAGCTCTTTTCAAGCTCATGTGATAATTCAGCAATGGTAGGATATTGCCATAGCTGTTGCATGGTCATATTTATACCAGCCTTTTTAACTTTACTTATTACCCTTATAGCAACCAGTGACGTCCCTCCAAGTGCAAAGAAATTGTCGTGAACACCGACCATTTTAACACCTATACATTCCGCCCAAATCTCACTAAGTTTTTTCCCCACCTCTGATTCTGGAGCAACGTATTGATTGGACAGCGGCTCGGACAAGTTTGGAACCGGTAGATTGGTACGGTCTATTTTTCCATTGGGATTTAAGGGAAAGGAATCAAGAAACAACCAAGTTGTCGGCAGCATGACGGTCGGTAAACGCTCCTTCAACCAATCTTTAATTTTATGGCTAAGTCCTTGTTCATCCGTTGGAAATTCCGAGGCCTCTTGCAAAACAATATAAGCCACTAATTGCTGGTGCGCACCATAGTCATGGTCTTGTTCATAAAGCACCACAACTGCATTTTCTACCTCCGGATTAGTGGCTAAAACGGATTCTATTTCACCAAGCTCAACCCGAACGCCACTGATTTTGATTTGGCTATCCACTCGTCCCAGGAATTCGAGATTTCCATCTTCCATAAATCGGACCCGGTCACCAGTCCTGAACATTCGTTTATCAACACCAACAACAAATGGGTCCGCTATAAACCGCTCTTGCGTTAACCCCTCACGGTGTAAATACCCCCTCGCAACACCCGGCCCCGCAACATACAACTCCCCAGGAACACCCAACGCACACGGACGAAGATGACCATCCAGCACATACACTTGCATATTGTCGATTGGCCTACCGATAAAACTCTTGCCTGCGCACTCCTTTGTGACCTCATAATACGTCACATCCGCCGCTACCTCCGAGCTACCATACAAATTCAATAACTGACATTTACCCCCCATCCCAACAAAGCGCTTCACCAGTCGCGGACTTAATTTCTCGCCACTAACCGTAATATGCGTCAGATATTGAATGCAATCACCAAACGACGCCTCGTCTTCCATTAACACCTCCAGCATCGATGGCACCACCACCAGACGCGTCACCGCCCGCTCTGATAAAGACTGCATAAAACGCTGCGTATCCAGCACCAACTCACGAGACATCAGCACCGTCGGACGACCCTTCAACAGTCCCCCAAACAACTCCCACACCGAATCCACAAAACCCAACGCGGTCTTGCTACAAAACACATCTCCCTCTTGCACCGGGTACTGCCGCCACATCCAGTAAAAACGGTTCAATACTCCGTCATGCTGCGCCATGACTCCCTTCGGCTCACCTGTCGAACCCGATGTGTAAATCACATAACAAAGACTCCCTCCCAAGGCCGGAACATCAGGCGCCACATTCTCCGATGGCAAAGACTTAAATACCGCTTGCAAGGCACTATCATCCACCGCAATAACATGGCCTATACCCATGCCATCAAAACGCCCCGCTATCGCCTTTTGTGTCAACAGGTAATCCAAACCCGCATCCGACACCATATACCCCAAACGCTGAGCCGGGTAATCCGGCTCCAGCGGTACATACGCACCGCCTGCCTTTAACACCGCCAGTACCGCAACCGCCACATCAAAACTACGACCCGTACACACACCCACCAACGTTTCTCGTGTCACGCCCTGCGTTAGCAAATAATGGGACAGCCGATTCGACCGGGCATTCAGCTCACCATAACTCAGCTCTTCGCCTTCAAACACCAACGCCACCGCATCCGGACTGGACGCTACCTGACGTTCAAACAACGTATGGATACACATTCCCGTTTCATGCTCAAACCCGCTGCGATTCCACTCGACCAACATTTGCTGGCGCTCCGACCCCCTTAACAGCGTCAGCTCGCCCAATAACCGCGCTTCTCCTCCCGCTCCCATTTGCTCCAGCACCCATTCAAAATGCCCCAGCATCTGACGAGCCATAACCTCCGGAAGCACATGACCATGATAGTGAAATTCACACTCAAGACGCCCGCCCTGTTGCTTCGCTCTAACCAGCAATGCATATTCGGTACGCTCATCCGAGCCCGCTTTGCCAATACCAAAGCCCACTTCCTCACCAGACGACCCACCCTGTTGCCCCGGCAGATTCTCATACACCAGTAAACTATCAAACAGTCCCGTCCCCACCGGAATATCCGTCAACCGCTGAATATCTGACAACGATAGAAAACTATACTCGTCCCCTTTAACATTCTCGGCATGAATACGCCCAAGCCAGATGCCCAGTGACTGGCTTAAATCGACATCCACCACCACCGGAATAGTGTTAATGAAAAGCCCCAGCATCTTCTCCACACCCGCAAGCCCTGCCGGACGACCCGATACCACCGTGCCAAACATCACACGCTCACTATCGCTGTATCGGTGCAGCAAATACGACCACGCTCCCTGCAAAAGACTATTCATGGTCGTCTGGCTCGCTTTCGCCAACGCCTGAAGTCTGCCGCTTGTATCAACCGGTAACACAAAACCGACAACCCCAAAGTCATCCTCTGCCTCTACCGAAACCGGCAAATCATGAATAAAATGAGTCGGCGCTTCAATACCCGACAGCCTTTCCCTCCAGAAAGCTTTCGCCTGCCCCTCATCCTGCGACATTAACCAACCGATGTAACGCTCATAAGGCACCACGGGCTGGGGCACCAATACCTTGCCTTCTTGCAACCCACGATAACGATTCAACACCTCATCAAGCAGCAACGGCACACACCAGCCATCCAGTAAAATATGATGATAAGTCCATAAAAAGTGCAATCGCTCTTCTGACAGGCGCACCAGCGTGATACGCATCAACGGAGCTTGGGAAAAGTCAAAGCCCTGACGTTTGTCCATCCCATGTAAAGCCTTTAGCCCTTCTTTTTGCTCCACCTCCGACCGACCTCGCCAGTCTTCGGTCTCCACCGGCAACGTCACCTGCCTACGAACAAGCTGATGTACATTTTGGTTGTCCAGACCAACAAAACAGGTCCGCAGGATATCGTGCCTATCCACTACGCCTTGCCAGGCCTTCTGCAGCAAATCCATCTCTATACGACCCGTTAACTCCATATAACTTTGGCTCGTATAGGACACGCCACTTTCATCCCACAAGCCATGAAATAGCAGCCCAGCCTGTAACGGCGTAGCAATATATAACTTCTCGCAATCGGGGTATTCTTTAAATAGCGCACCCACCTCTTCGGTGGATAATCTTGAATGGGGGAAATCTGACGCGGTATATTCTGCGCTTTGGGTAAAGAAGGCTATCAGCTCAACTTTGTGCTCTCGAAGTAATGCCAGTAACGATGCATCCAGACGCTTGTCCGGGTCCAACACCTTTAACCGGCTTTCTACGACTCCAACACTTATCCCTTTCGACTGACATAATGCTAACAATTCGGCTGTATTCATTTCGATCACTTTCCTTCGAACCGTCTATGAAGGAAATATGAATTTCCTTTTTAACAATAAATGAAGAAAGCTTAATGATGAAATACCAAAGTTCAGTTGCTATTCGATAGCAATAAATTAATTGAAAATTAGTAGGAGCTGGATTCCGTGATCAAATACATTTTCCATCAATGAGCTTTTTTCAGACTATTACAAAAACTGTAAAATCTTAACTAAGAAAGCTTATTCTGGTAAGAATCTATCCTTACGTCCAGCTATTTTTATAGAGCTTTTTAATCACTCTTCAAAATTTGTATGAATGCTATCTACCATATTACCATCTGACTTCCCTAGTGCATTTTTCAATAGTTCATCAATCAAATAGGACAACTTATCAACCTGAGGCATTCTGAATATTGAATGGTGACTTCCTGGCATTGTCGATACTGCACAGTCTGAATAACGCTCCCACCCCAAAGTCTGATTTGGATGTATATTTTCTTTTGCTCGAATGAGCTTTATTTGCCCTTTAATTGACTGTGGTATATAGGCATCCATAATTTCAGCGTTACTTTGCAGAAGATGGAATCGAGCAGACAATTCTGCCAGCGTCATTTCAGCGGGAACACGTTGTTGTTTGATACCTTCAACCAGTAATCGCTGCAATAGCTGTTCTGTGCTCAAAATAGCAATATCATCGGAAGTCATATCACGATAAGCACTCACATCAATATCCATTTCAGCGGCGAGTACGAGGATATTATCAAGTGTTTTACTGCTTTCATCTTGCTCTGCGGGAGCTAGCAATAAACTCGGTACAAAACTGTCTATCAAAATAAGTGCGCTAAAATCTTCACCTTGTTCTTGAAGTTGACGCCCAATTTCAAATGCAACAGCGCCCCCCATTGACCAACCAGCCAGTAAATACTTACCTTCAGGATGAACAGCTTTAATGAATTGAATAAACTGTGTTGCCAACATTTCAATGCTAGTGGCTTGAACTTTGTTGGATTGTAAACCGTAAATAGCGCCTGGATGCTGGATTTTCAATGCAAGATTCATATAGCAGTGGGCCAGTCCTCCCACGGGATGCACAATGAATAAAGGTTCGGTCTGTGTGGACAAAGCACTTCTGAGTTTCAACATTCCATTGTCTAACTCTCTGGCAATATATTTTTCAAGTGACCGTTGCTTATTCTCAATAATTACGGCCATCTCATTCAAGAGTTGATGCTCAAAAATATCAGCGACATGTACTGACATTTGACATTCAGACTCCAGCCGTTTCGCCAACTGGATCGCCATTAAAGAATGGCCACCTAGAGAGAAAAAATTTGCAGCTACGCTGATATCTTTTACGTCCATATTTAGTATTTCCGACCATATACCTACCAACATGCGTTCGATGTCGGTTTGCGGTGGGATGTATTCATCTTCAGCCACCGTAATATGCATGGACAAAAGTACATCACGGTCAACTTTACCATTGGATTTGAGAGGCCAGCTTTCTATAACAACAAAGGCTGAAGGTACCATGTATTCTGGAAGTGTTGATTCCAGAACGCTTCGAATAGATTGTGTAAGCTCCTGACGGGTAAGTGCCTTTTCAACTAAATCCTTTGGTTTAACATATGCAATAAGCTGCTTATTGCCCAATTCATTTACGCGTACCAGAGCCAAACTGGAATCGACTCTCTGGTGTAAATTAATTTGATTCTCCACTTCACCCAACTCGATCCGAAACCCACGAATTTTCACCTGATTGTCTGCACGACCCACAAACTCAATTCTACCTTCGTCATCATAACGGACTAAGTCGCCAGTTTTATAAATACGCTTACTATTATTTTTATGAAGAGTGTTATAGAAAGGGTTGTCGATAAAAGCCTGTTCCGTTAAATCTGATCGATTAAGGTATCCACGAGCTAACCCAGCACCGGCAATATACAGCTCGCCAACACTCCCTTGCGGTACTGGTCGCATTGCAGAATCCAATACATACAACAAGATATTGGTTATCGGCCTACCAATGACACTCAATAATGTCTCATTATTAGTATGATGATGAACAATACAGGAAACCGTCGCCTCTGTAGGTCCGTAAACATTAATAAGTAACGACCCCCAAGTTTGTCTTAAGGTGTCTATCAGTGCTTCTCCACCTGAAATAACCCGTCTTAGACAATGAGGTTCAGAGATTTCACCTAAAGCATTCAGATATCCCGGAGTTGCATCCAGCTGGGTCACTTTATGATTGATAACCAAAGATTTAATTTTTTCCGGCTGCAGAATATCTGATTCGGTGGGAATGATCAGTGTTGAACCAGTTTGAAGTGAAATAAACAAACCTTCTGCAGATGCATCAAAAATATAGTTTGAGGTCCACAAAATAACCTCGCCATCCGCAAATCCATATTGCTGTTGCTGACCCACAATCAGATTATTGATACCGTGATGCTCAATCATTACTCCTTTAGGCTTTCCTGTGGTACCGGAAGTATAGATAACATATGCTAGGTGATTTGGAGTAACGCCAACGGCTTCAACCGGAATATCTTTCGTTGAATATTCCGCAAAAACATTTTCCAGCTTGCCGTAATAATTTCCCAAACAATCCAAGTTTACCATTTTGCCATTAATCTCAGAAAGCACCCTCTGCTGATGAGATTGGGTCAAAACCAGCTCTGCATCGCAATCTTCCAGCATATAAGCCAATCTGGCAGGTGGATAGTCAGGATCCAAAGGCACATATGCACTCCCCGATTTAAGTACCCCCAAGATAGCAATTATCATTTCCAAAGACCGGTCCATGCATATTCCAATCCTATTATCAGGTGCAACATCAAATTCAGCTCTAATGTAATACGCTATTTGATTGGCTCTCTGATTAAGTTCTTTGTATGTCAGCACCATATCGTCATAAATCACAGCGATTTTATCTGGATACAGACTGGCCTGATATTCAAACAACTCGTGTATACATTTATCTTTGGGATACTCAGCTTCAGTTTGATTTAATGTATCGAATAAATACTCATTCTCTTCTTGGCTCAATATCGGAAGAGAACTTAAATTCACACCTTTCTGCTCTGGCAGGATCTGAGACATGCCATACAGGAAGTTTATTAGATGATTATTTAACTGTTCAATATGGGTTTCAGAAAACAACGCGGTATCATAGGTCCAACCTATATCCCCACCCTGCTCACTCAGACTTATTTCAATATCCAAATCAAATTTCGCCTGAATGACATCTGACGACATGGGATGCAACTTCACTCCCGGAAGGCTCTCCCCACCCTGCTCATCACCTTCATCCAGACCATAATCTGCACTGGTCGTCAGCATAATTTGAAACAATGGCGTATGGGCAGTGCTCCTCGGAACGTTCAATCGCTCGACCAATTGCTCAAATGGGACATCCTGATGACTTTGCGCCTCCTGATGCACCTGCTTCACATGCCCCAGAAAAGACTCCAGATCCTCATAATCGGTATCCAACCGCAGCACCAGCGTATTCACGAAAAAACCTATCAGGCCTTCAAGTTCCGGCTGGATCCGATTTGCCACTGGCGTTCCCACCACAATGTCATGGCTGTTACTGTGGCGAGACAATACCAAAGCCAAAGCACCATGCAACAACATAAACGGCGTTAACCGATACCGTTTTGCCAACACCATCAGCGCCCGGGCAACCTGTGGTGATAACTCACCAAAAACCTGCTTTCCAGTATACTGCTTGTACTCTGGACGCGGGAAATCCAGCGGAAAACTATGCACCATCGGCACTTCATCCAACGCCTGTTCCCAATAACCCAACTGCCTTTCCAACACTTCTCCTTGCAACCAGTTCCGTTGCCAGTGAGCATAGTCCACATATTGAATCGGTAATTCCTGCAGCGGATTATCCCTACCTTCGGCAAAAGCACGATACAAAGTGAAAAACTCCCTTCTCAGTACCGCCATGGACCAACCATCCGAAGCAATATGGTGGTTGTTAATCAACAAAACACTGTCGGCTTCTCTACACTGAATATAAGTTGCGTTAAGCATCAGATCCTGTGCAAGGTCAAACACATGGTTGGACATCTCATTCATAACGAGACCAATGCGTGCATCTCTTGTATTCTCATCCTGTTCGGATAAATCTATCCGGGTAATAGCAAAAGGCCCCGGAGAACAAATACGTTGCAGTATCTGACCATCGTCATCACTGCATAGCACCGTTCGCAAAACCTCATGCCGAGTAACAATTTGTTCCAGAACCCTCTCTGCAATTTCTACGTCAAAGTCACCCTGCAAACGCACCCCAATCAACATATTGTAATGACTGCTACCACCATCGAAGTGGTCAATAAACCATAAACGCTGCTGGGCAAATGACACTGGGAACCATACTTCATTATCCTTACGCGTAATTGGCACAATCACTTCAACGCTGCCACTGATGTCCTCATCATCTATCAGAGCTGCCAAACTCATCAAATCTCGACTTTCAAACACTTCACGAACTTGTACATCTTTATTCAGACGCTGGCGGATACCTGATACTAAACGGATAGCGAGCAAAGAATGGCCGCCCAAAGAGAAGAAATTCGCCTTCGTACTGACAGTTCCCATATCCCGTTTCAGCAACTCTGACCATAACCCAACCAATACGGTTTCAGTGGCCGTCTCGGGAGCAATATATTCGTCGATTAATACACTGTCATCGGGCGTTGGCAAAGCCCGATGATCTATCTTGCCATTAATGGTCAGTGGTATCTGTTCCAGCATCAGATAGTGTGCTGGCATCATGTAATCGGGCAAACGTTCCCCCAAGGCATAACGGATATCTTCTATCAGTTGTCCGTTATCCCTCAACGACTCTGCCACCACATAGGCCACTATGCTCTTGTCGCTGTCTTCATACCGCTGCCACAAATTCACTACTGCTTCTTGCACCCCGGAACACGCTTCCAGTTTGCTCTGAATTTCACCCAGCTCTATCCTGAACCCTCTAATTTTCACCTGATTATCTGCCCGCCCCAGAAAGCTCAGAACCCCATCGTTCTGCCAGCACACCAGATCTCCGGTACGATAAATTCGTTCGGCTGGGTTTAAAGGATGAGACACAAAGGCCTTGGCAGTCAGTTCCGGCTGGTTGAGGTAACCCCGAGCAAGGCCAATACCACCAATGCACAATTCCCCTTCTGCTCCCATGGGAACAAGTTGTTGCTTATTGTCTAGTACCCAAACTGTGGTGTTGGCTTGTGGGCGACCAATATCAGTGACTCGCTCCTTTTTAACTCCAGTCAAAAGTTGCGTGCAGCTCACGCTCACTTCAGTGGGACCATACTCGTTAATCAATAAACTGCCCCATATTGCTCTGGCACTCTCGGACATAGCTTCACCGCCGGCAATAACTCTTGTCAAAGTATGAGGCTCATCAATAGCCCCCAATGCCGCAAGATACCCGGGAGTACTGTGCAAAAAGGTCACTTTATGTTCAAGTATCAGTCGCTTAATATTCTCCGGTTCTCTAATATTAGCCTGTTGAGGAATGACCAAAATAGCTCCGCTAAACAGCGCCAAATATAACTGCTCTACTGAGGCGTCAAAAACAAAATTGGACATCCAAATAGACACATCATCAGCGGTAAATTCAAACGCTTCCATTTGATTACAGATAAAGTCACTTACCGATTGATGCTCGACCATTACCCCTTTGGGATTACCAGTCGTGCCAGATGTATAAATAACATACGCCAGATTACTTGATGTAAAACCAATAGCAGCCATTGGTAAATTAGTATCTGCTTGTTGTAGTAAACGGTTTTGGGTTTCAAGATTATCCATATCGACCAACTTGACATTACAGTCTGTCAATAGCGGAATTTGCTCAGCTTCTACAAACACCAGTAGCGGTTGAGCATCTTCAATCATGTAATGTATACGCAATACTGGCTGTCTTGGGTCGATTGGTACGTAAGCCCCGCCCGATTTTAGGACACCCAACATGGCAGCCACCATATGAATAGAACGATCCATACAAATGCCAACAAGAGTGCCAGGTTTCCCACCAAGAGCGACCAAATAGTGCGCTATTTGATTCGCTCTGGAATTTAATTGAGAAAAACTTATCACTTCGTCAGCAAATATTAATGACGTTGCGTTAGGTGTCTTTTGAGCCTGTGTTTCAAAAAGCTCATGAATACAAACATTAACCAGTTCATTTTGTTGTCCTTGCCCTAGTGCTATAAGAGACTCGACCTCCGGCCCCGAAAGCATAGGTAAATCGTGCAGAAAAATAGATTTTGATGCTTCACCGCTATTTGCCAGCCCTGTAAGTAAGCGCTGAAGATGATCATTTAGCTGTTCAATATGGGTTTCAGAAAACAACGCGGTATCATAGGTCCAACCTATATCCCCACCCTGCTCACTCAGACTTATTTCAATATCCAAATCAAATTTCGCCTGAATGACATCTGACGACATGGGATGCAACTTCACTCCCGGAAGGCTCTCCCCACCCTGCTCATCACCTTCATCCAGACCATAATCTGCACTGGTCGTCAGCATAATTTGAAACAATGGCGTATGGGCAGTGCTCCTCGGAACGTTCAATCGCTCGACCAATTGCTCAAATGGGACATCCTGATGACTTTGCGCCTCCTGATGCACCTGCTTCACATGCCCCAGAAAAGACTCCAGATCCTCATAATCGGTATCCAACCGCAGCACCAGCGTATTCACGAAAAAACCTATCAGGCCTTCAAGTTCCGGCTGGATCCGATTTGCCACTGGCGTTCCCACCACAATGTCATGGCTGTTACTGTGGCGAGACAATACCAAAGCCAAAGCACCATGCAACAACATAAACGGCGTTAACCGATACCGTTTTGCCAACACCATCAGCGCCCGGGCAACCTGTGGTGATAACTCACCAAAAACCTGCTTTCCAGTATACTGCTTGTACTCTGGACGCGGGAAATCCAGCGGAAAACTATGCACCATCGGCACTTCATCCAACGCCTGTTCCCAATAACCCAACTGCCTTTCCAACACTTCTCCTTGCAACCAGTTCCGTTGCCAGTGAGCATAGTCCACATATTGAATCGGTAATTCCTGCAGCGGATTATCCCTACCTTCGGCAAAAGCACGATACAAAGTGAAAAACTCCCTTCTCAGTACCGCCATGGACCAACCATCCGAAGCAATATGGTGGTTGTTAATCAACAAAACACTGTCGGCTTCGCTACACTGAATATAAGTTGCGTTAAGCATCAGATCCTGTGCAAGGTCAAACACATGGTTGGACATCTCATTCATAACGAGACCAATGCGTGCATCTCTTGTATTCTCATCCTGTTCGGATAAATCTATCCGGGTAATAGCAAAAGGCCCCGGAGAACAAATACGTTGCAGTATCTGACCATCGTCATCACTGCATAGCACCGTTCGCAAAACCTCATGCCGAGTAACAATTTGTTCCAGAACCCTCTCTGCAATTTCTACGTCAAAGTCACCCTGCAAACGCACCCCAATCAACATATTGTAATGACTGCTACCACCATCGAAGTGGTCAATAAACCATAAACGCTGCTGGGCAAATGACACTGGGAACCATACTTCATTATCCTTACGCGTAATTGGCACAATCACTTCAACGCTGCCACTGATGTCCTCATCATCTATCAGAGCTGCCAAACTCATCAAATCTCGACTTTCAAACACTTCACGAACTTGTACCTCTTTATTCAGACGCTGGCGGATACCTGATACTAAACGGATAGCGAGCAAAGAATGGCCGCCCAAAGAGAAGAAATTCGCCTTCGTACTGACAGTTCCCATATCCCGTTTCAGCAACTCTGACCATAACCCAACCAATACGGTTTCAGTGGCCGTCTCGGGAGCAATATATTCGTCGATTAATACACTGTCCTCGGGCGTTGGCAAAGCCCGATGATCTATCTTGCCATTAATGGTCAGTGGTATCTGTTCCAGCATCAGATAGTGTGCTGGCATCATGTAATCGGGCAAACGTTCCCCCAAGGCATAACGGATATCTTCTATCAGTTGTCCGTTATCCCTCAACGACTCTGCCACCACATAGGCCACTATGCTCTTGTCGCTGTCTTCATACCGCTGCCACAAATTCACTACTGCTTCTTGCACCCCGGAACACGCTTCCAGTTTGCTCTGAATTTCACCCAGCTCTATCCTGAACCCTCTAATTTTCACCTGATTATCTGCCCGCCCCAGAAAGCTCAGAACCCCATCGTTCTGCCAGCACACCAGATCTCCGGTACGATAAATTCGTTCGGCTGGGTTTAAAGGATGAGACACAAAGGCCTTGGCAGTCAGTTCCGGCTGGTTGAGGTAACCCCGAGCAAGGCCAATACCACCAATGCACAATTCCCCTTCTGCTCCCATGGGAACAAGTTGTTGCTTATTGTCTAGTACCCAAGCTGTGGTGTTCGCCATCGGGCGACCAATACCTTTACCCTTTTCATTATCGGAAACAGATAAATTCTGTACGCAACTGACGGTTACTTCGGTGGGTCCATATTTATTAATTAGTAAGCTGCCCCAAATTTCTATAACGCTGGAGCTTATGCTTTCACCACCACAAACCACTCGTTGCAAAGAATGGGGAGCATCAATACTGCCCAACGCACTTAAGTATCCGGGTGTACTATGTAAATGTGTGATTTGGTGCTCTATGATTAAGCGTTTAATGCTTTCTGGTTCTTTGATATCCATCCTCTGGGGAATGACCAGAGTAGCGCCGCTGCATAACGCCAGAAACAACTGCTCCACGGAAGCATCGAATATATAATTAGCAAGCCAAAGCCCTACGTCTCGGTTGGAGAAGTTGAATGCGTGTTGTTGATTGGCAATCAAATTAATTACCGACTGATGCTCAACCATTACCCCCTTGGGATTACCTGTGGTGCCTGACGTGTATATAATGTACGCCAGATTATTAGAGGTTAAGGCCAAGTCAGAATAATGAATATTGGTATCTGTTTGCTCCAACAACTCGTTCTGAACGTCAATGTTATCTAAAATAATCAATTCACAATTAACATCGGATAACACATTGGAATGCTCATATGAAGTAAGTACTAACACCGGATCAGCATCTTTTATCATATAGTCCAAACGTTCAGCTGGTTGACTTGCGTCCAAAGGTACATAGCAACAACCAGCTTTTAATATGCCTAAAATAGCAATCACCGATTGCACTGAACGAGTCAAACAAATTGCTATTCTCGCATCAGATTGAAGACCTCGCCCCCGTAAAAAATGTGCTAATTGATTTGCACCTTTATTCAGTTGAAAATAGGTTACCCTTTCCTTCAAATATACTAATGCAATCGCATCTGAATGCTGATCGACCTGTTGTTCAAATTGCTCATGAAGACAAGTTTTTGCAACATCGAACCGTTCTCCCTGACCCAATGATATGAGGGACTGCAACTCACTACCAGATAACATGGGCAACTGATTAACGTAAACAGGTACTGTACTTTCTTCGCTTTCCGCAAGCCCTTGCAGTAGCCTTAATAAATGTTCATTTAACTGCTCAATATGCCCCTTTTTAAATAATGCAGTATTATAATTCCAACACAGCTCCCCCCCTTCGTCGCTAATACTCATGTCTATGTTGAGGTCAAACTTGGTCTGAGTGAAATCCGAGGACACTTGGCTGATTTCCACATCAGGCATGGTAAAAGTACTAATGTTACTTTCCGTATTAATCCCAAAATCACTGTTTGTGGTTAGCATGATTTGAAAAAGTGGACCATGTGCTGTACTTCTTACCACATTAAGCCTTTCAACCAAATGCTCAAAAGGGACATCCTGATGCGCTTGGGCATCCAGGTGAACATGTTTAATATGCGCCAAGTAATCCTTAAGCAATTTGTGCTCAGTATCCACCCGCAATACCAGAGTATTAACAAAGAATCCGATCAATGGCTCAAGTTCAGATTGAATTCGGTTAGCCACCGGCGTCCCGACCACAATGTCCGAGCAATTACTATGACGAGATAACACCAGAGCTAAAGCACCATGCAGCAACATAAAGGGCGTAATTTCGAATCGTCTTGCGAAACGCTCAAGAGATTGAGTAACTTGGCCCGGTAAAGTGCCAAATATCAAAGCCCCTTGATGTCGGCTAACATCCGGACGTTGAAAATCCAGAGGAATTCCATGCACTGTAGGAAGCCCACCTAGGTGGCGTTCCCAATAACGGACTTGCGACTCCAATATCTCACCGTTCAGCCAATTTCTCTGCCAATGGGCATAATCCGCATATTGAATGGGAAGAGGCAATAATTCGAACGGTTCCCCATTAACAAACTTTCGGTAAAGAGAGAAGAACTCATTGGTTGCCACTTCCATGGACCAGCCATCGGAAGCGATATGATGTAGCGTTACCAATAACCAATGCTGATAAGTTGCTGTGCGCAGCACTTTCGCTCTCAACATAAAATCACTGGATAAATCAAACGGCGTACCAGCTTGCTTTCTTGCCTGTTGCAGGGCTTGTTGTTCGGGATCATCTGTATTTGACAAGTCCACTAAAGGCACAGAAAACGAATCAGCACTCTGAATAATCTGGGAAGGTTCACCTTCAGTATTGAGCGCAAAGATAGTACGTAAGCTTTCATGTCTATTGACGATGTAGGTTAGCGCTTTAGTAACGGCCTCAATACTCAGTTTCCCTTTTAACTTCAACACCATGGGCATATTGTAATGAGAACTGGGTCCATCGATTTGATCCAGCATCCATAAACGTTGTTGAGCGAAAGAAAGGGGTAATGTCTGCTCTCTTGAAACCGCCACTAGATCAGGAATAGCGAATTCCGCATCTAATGCCTCTATTGCAGAAGCCAACCCAGCAATAGTCTGATGCTTAAACACAAGATTAAGCGGCACTGTAATAGCCAGTTCTTTATTTATCTCCGCCAACATTCTGGTGGCCAACAATGAATGACCACCCAATGTGAAGAAATTGTCGGACACACCAATTTTTTCCATCCCAAAAAGGGATTTCCAAACGTTTGCCAAGCTCTGTTCCAAATCACTTGCAGGAGCAACATATTCATATTCTGGGGAGCTAGTATGAATATTAGAATCAACAACCGGCAACGCCTTGGTATCCAATTTACCATTAGCAGTGAGCGGCATTGTATCCAGTTGAAGAATTTGCACTGGCACCATAAAATCAGGCAGTTGTTGTTGCAATTGCTGACGCCAGTCTGAAGACAGTTGTTGCTCATCTTTCATGACCGCATAGCCAACCAAGTATTTATCTTCGACATTTTGTTGGCGTTTATGCGCCAACACAACTGCATCCTGTACGAAGGGTAATTGATTTATCGCGTGCGCAATTTCCCCCAATTCAATTCGGTATCCTCTAATTTTGACCTGTTTGTCTTTACGACCAACAAAAACTAAATTGCCATCGGGTAACCACTGAACCAAGTCACCGGTACGGTAAAGGACCTTGCTACTTGCCTCATTGTCTGGCTCATAGAAAGGATTGGAAACAAAGTTCTGTTCCGTTAACTCAGGTCGATGCAGATATCCCAGAGCCAAGCCGACACCGCCAACAAACAGCTCCGCTACAACACCAGGTGGAACCGGGTTGAAGCCCTCATCCAGTACATGCAACTGTCTATTACTTATTCCTTTACCTATAGCGATACACTCAATATCTTCGACGGCTTGAGGAAACACATAATAACTACTAACAGTAGTATTTTCTGTAGGCCCATACAGGTTCACTAATACCAATTCAGGGTTGAGTGCTTTGGCCGCCCGGATTTTATCAATTTTGGCCTGCTCTCCACCAAACATGAGATATTTCAGGTCGGGTAGAGGCTGATAACACAAACTGACAAAAGTGTCGAAAAGGGCGGTGGCCATAAACATGGTATTCACCCGATACTGACGCATCAATTGCTCTAAACCGACAGTATCAATATGTGGTTCCGGCTGGATGATTAATTGCCCACCGTTGAGTAAAGGCCCCCACAACTCAATCGTCAATGCATCAAAAGCAACTGCGGCATTCAGCAGCATAATGGTTGCAGGAGAGAACTCGACATAATTACATTCCATACCCAATGACACGATACCCAGATGGGTTACCATCACCCCTTTGGGTTGACCTGTTGTACCGGAAGTGTAAAACACACATGCAACTCGCTCCGATGTGTCAGGTTGCTTCGGCAGGATTAAGTTAGCCTCAGAATGCGACGCCACAGCATCTTTAATGACCATATCATCCAAATAAACTGATTCCACCTCACTATTGGTACCGGAAAACTGCCCATTTAAGGTAAGAATCGTATTGAGCTGTGCGTCTTGTTGCAAATACTCCTGCCTTGCAGGTGGATATAAGGGGTCGATACAAACAAAGGTAGCACCGGATTTTAGTATCGCTAAAATGGCAATAACCATTTGTTCTGAACGGTGCATGCAAACGCCAACACGAGAATCAGATACGACTTTATGTTGTTGTACCAAATAGTGAGCCAACTGATTTGAGCGGGTGTTCAAGTCACGATATCGCACTACCTTGTCGCCACTAACAAGCGCAATAGCATTGGGGGCATGCTCAACACGTTCTTCAAAATGTTCCGTTATGGATCGCTGATAAATATCCTTCTGAATCAACGTTATTGGAGGCAATAATAATTGCGTGGGGGGCATTAAAGGTAAAGTAAACAAACGACTTTTAGGTTCTGATAACATCCCTTGTAACAGAAACGTGAAATGCTCTGCCATGTCATGAATCGTTTCTTGGCGAAACACATAACGATTATATTCCCACTCCAATCTCAAACCATCTTGATACTCAATCACATTCAAGGTCAAATCGAACTTAGTTGACTCGGGTTCAGGCGAAAATTCATTAATTTTCAAATCACCGATGGTTGTTCCAGACTTAGGAGAAGTGCTGCTTTGAAACACCAACATGACTTGAAATAAAGGGGTTTGCCCTTCATTTCTCTCTGGTTGCAACTTCTCCACAAGCAATTCAAATGGAACGTGCTGGTGCGCATAAGACTCAGTTAGTATGCGCTTACTCTGTTGCAACATTTCTGTAAAATTATCCACCGCAGACAAGTCACTTCGCAACACAAGAGTATTGACAAAAAAACCAATGAGCGATGCCAGTTCGGCTTGTTCCCGATTGGCAATAGGCGAACCAATAACAATGTCAGTTTCGTTACTGTAACGCGCTAAAAATGCAGCAAAAGCTGCGTGAATTCCCATGAATAATGAGGCATCGGCAACTCGGCAAAGTTTTTGTAATTTCTGCACTAAAGTAACGTCTATCAATGACGAAACACTAGCGTAACTTTTGGCTTTTTGTTCTGTAGGTTGGGTGATTTGAGGTAAACTATGCCGAGAAGGTAAATCAGCTAACTGTTTAAGCCAGTAGCCTAATTGACTCTCCAGCATCTCCCCCTGCAACCATTCCCGTTGCCAAACGGCATAGTCCAAATACTGTACGGCCAATTGTTCTATCTGATGCCGCTGACCTTTTATAATACCTTGATAATATTTCGAAAAATCTGACAGCAGTACTTCCATCGACCAACCATCAGAGGCTATGTGATGAGTATTGAACACCATCACCCCTTTGTTTTCCGCTATTTGCAGCCAACTAGCGCGCAACATCAAATCCTGACTTAAATCAAAACCGGTATTGGCATCTTCTTTAATGAACTGCGCAACCCTAACTTCCTGCTCATCTATCGTTAGTTCGCTAAAGTTAACCCGGTTTAACTCAAAATTCAGATTCTCGCTCAGCCGTTGTCCTGCGCTACCGTCTTCTAAAGATACATAAACTGTACGTATGATTTCATGTCGGTCAACAACAGCCTGAATCGCCTCTTGCGCTACATCAGGGTTAAACTTACCTGTAATTTCAAATACTACCGGAATATTGTACAACGGGCTTTGTGGGTATAACTGATCGATAAACCACAAACGATGCTGAGCAAAAGACAGTGGATAGACGCTGTTCCTATCTTCGACTCTTCCTATCTTTGGAATGGACTCTTTTTCTTGTTCCAGCAAGTAAGTAATCAGCGCATCCTTATTTTGCTTAACCTCTGCAATCAAGTCAGGTGTAAAAGCACCGGGCTTGGCTTTGGTTTTTAGTTTCCCGTCAACTAGCGAAATCAAGATGCCACGCTGATATAGACTGGCGATAAACCTTTTCATTTCCGCTTTGTTCTTTACTTCAGCAATACTCATCACCATTCCATTTCTTCCGTGTATTCTTCCACATCTTTCGAATGTAAAGTTGATTTGACTAGCTCAACATCAATTAGTGGTGCAATTCCCTCGACACAAGGATCGTCATAAAACATTGGCAACGTGATATCCACTCTAAAGTGATGACTGATCGCAGATAACAATTTAACGACCATCAGCGAGTTTCCACCTAATTCGAAGAAATGCGCAGTAATGCTGACCTTGTGTAAGGGTAACTGCAATAACTCGGACCAAATTTGCAATAAGCTCTGTTCAGTATCGGTTGTAGGTGCTTTGTAATCACCGCCCACTACGGCTTTGTCCAAAGGTGGTAAAGCCTCTTTATCAAGCTTGCCATTGATGGTCATCGGCATTTTTTCGACCAAAACAAATAGGGTCGGAATTAAATATGCAGGAAGTAGTTTTCTTAAATCCCGTTTAACATCCTGCACCCACTGACTTTGGAAAGGCTCATCTACCTCTTGCTGTGGTTGGACGTAAGCCACCAATTGCTTATCTCCTTGTCCAGCCGTAACATCCACCAAAGCAAAGCTAATCGTCTCAAGTTGATTAAGCTGAAATTCAATTTCCCCAGGTTCAATGCGATAACTACGGAATTTGATCTGCTTGTCCCTGCGACCGCTAAACTCTATTAATCCTGCATCGTTAAATCGAGCAATATCACCCGTTCTAAACCACTTTCCATCATCAGAACCAATAGGAATATCAACAAAATTCTTTTCGTTTAAATCGTCACGGTTAATATACCCATCAGCCACTCCCAAACCTGCGATATATAACTCGCCGTCAACCCCAATCGGAGCAAGTTCATGTTCAGATTCTAAAATCATTATCCGATAATTATTAAGAGGTGGGCCAATTGGAACATCTTCACTATTTGCATGATATTTGGTTACATCAAAGACACTGGCTGCAACAGTAGTTTCCGATGGACCATAGCTATTCAACAGTTGAATAGTAGAAGGCATTATCTGTTGCCAACGTTGCAACATCGAAGCAGACATTTTCTCTCCTCCTACAGGCATTAGTCGGCAGGGTATATCTGAAAGTTGTTGCAGCTTATCCAGATCAATCACTAACAAATGCCAAAATGCTGTCGGTAAATGCACTACTGAAATCTGATATTTACAGACAAACTCCCAAAAAAGCTGACTGCTTTGATTAATCTGTTCATTCCGTAACACCAAGGTTGCGCCAGACAATAATGCTGGAAACATTTCATCTACGAAGATATCAAAAGAGATACTGGAAAATTGTAGCATTCTGTCCCCCGGCACCATTTTATAATGCACCTGAACGGCATCTACATAGGCAACTAAATTGCGTTGAGAAACCGCAATACCTTTAGGCTGCCCCGTCGTCCCAGAGGTATAAACTACATAAGCAGTCTGATCCGGATTATACTGGGTCGATTTCAAATTATTTGAGGGAAATTCATCCAACGATTTCTCACTGACCAAATTTCCCAGCTCGAATACCAATCGATTAAAATCGACCAGTTCTTCAGGAAAAACGAAGCAAATAACACCTTTTGCACCACTGTCTCGCAACATAAACAGCTGCCTTTGTGAAGGGTAATCAATATCGACAGGAAGGTAAGCAGCCCCCAGTTTATACAACGCCCAAATACTTATTATGAGTTCAATACTGCGAGGTAGAAGCAGTCCCACTGTATCACCCTCTTTAATCCCCGACTGTTTCAGAAAACATGCTAGGCGATTTGAATGTTCATTGAGCTCTTTATAAGTGATTTGAGTGTCACCAAACTCCACGGCGATTTGTTCAGAGTGCTGCTCCACAATCGCTTCAAACTGTTGGGCGCTAGTGCAAAAACCAGACTCAGGCAAGAATTTAGGATTAAAAGACAGCAACTGCTCCCGCTGGGTATTTGTCAACATTGGCAGCGCTAACAAGGGCTTATTTGGCGTGGACAGGGCAGAACAAGTTAGCTGTATAAAGTTATCTGCCATTCTAATTATAGTTTCATGCTTAAACAGGGATTTGTTGTAATCCCAAACAACTTCTAAACCAGCAGGCGTTTCCATCACATTAATGTTTAAATCGAACAATGCTGTTTGGGAGTCAGTATTGTTATCTAAAACAGAAGAATCACTAGACTCAACTTCCTGCAACTGGCCCTCAGATTTAGTATTATTTTGTAAAACCAACATGATCTGGAACACCGGATCATGACTGGCAGAACGATCAATACCCAGCTTGTTCACCAATTCTTCGAAAGGCATTTGGTTGTATTGATAAGCATCCAGAATGCTTTCACTGCAACGCTGCAATAATTCATTGAAATCTTTGCAATCTGTCAAATCAACGCGCAATACCAAACTATTCACAAAATAGCCAATAAGCTCCTGAATCCCAGCCTGCTCCCGGTTGGCGATTGAGGTTCCGATCACAATATCCGACTCATTGCTGTAACGGCTTAACAACAAAGATAGCAAGCTATAGAGCACCATAAACAAAGTGACATTCTGTTGCTTACACAACTGTTGCAATTGTGCGGTTGTATCAGGATCCAGCATCGCAACATATTGCCCCCCATTTCGCTGCAAAATTTCCGGACGGGTAAAATCCAAAGGCAATTTGTGCACCGGTGGCAGATTTTCGAGTTTTTTCATCCAGTAATCTAAATGTTGCTGATAAACATCATCTTGAAAGAACTGTCTCTGCCAGTGTGCATAATCAGCATACTGAACCTTTAATTCTGGTAAGGATTCCTCACGGTTATTACGCAAGCTGTTGAATAGTTCGATGAATTCGTTCTCCAATAAGGTAAGCGACCAACCATCGGAAGCAATATGATGTAAGCAATAAACCATCACCGCCTTGCAGTCACTCAATTTGAAGATTTTAACTCGTAACATAAGATCCGAACTTAAATCAAAAACGGTAAGCGCTTCTGTTTCTGCTAATCTTTTTAATTCATAGCTTTGTTCTTGCGCATTTAGTGAACTTAAATCAGCAATTTCAACTGGGTGCCGCTGCCAGTCATGAATAATTTGGTAGGGTTCACCATGCTCTGCAAAAAAGGTGGTTCGCAACACCTCATGGCGCTGTAAAATCCGATTATAAGCTTGCTCTATCAAAGGTAGATTAAGTTCGCCATCAAGTTGAATAAAATGCAGCTGATTATACTCCCTACTGCCTTCCCCAAGCTGGTCGATGTACCATAACCCACGTTGTCCATAGGTTAGTGGAGCAATATTGGCGTTGCTGGAAATACCAAGCTGGTCAAGCAATGCTAATATGTCATATTTATCTGCGGACAAACGCTGCCTGATATCATCATTTAAAGCATTTTTTTCAGCCTTAATTGCCAACTTTTCCTGATTATTGTTGACATAAATGCGCTTCTCTTTAAGTTCAAGTAAAAAAGCAACCAAACTCATAACTCAAATTCCTCCACATCTGTTTGCTCATCGTCCTGATTAAACGCAGTTACCTGATTCAAGTTCGAAGCGCTGCCCTCTTTTATTTGTTCATCTATTAACTCGGCCAGCTTAGCAACTGTCTGGTATTCAAAAATATCTCTCAACACAACATTCACACCAAAGCACTCATTAATTCGCGCTACCAGCTTCATCGCAACCAACGAATGTCCACCGATCTGAAAAAAGTTGTTATAGATACCAATCTTATTTCGCGAATTTAAAGCGGTTTCCCAAATATCTATCAACTCACGCTGGGTTTGTGTATCAGGAGGGTGATAACTGTCTCCTCCTGAAATTATATTTTTATTTAACAATATCTTACGGTCAACTTTCCCACTTGCCGTTAACGGCCATTCTTCAATCAATATAAACACCTCAGGCACCATGAATTCAGGTAACTCATTAAGTAACGTTGCTTTCATTTGCAAGATTTCTTCTTGTGAAGCGACGGTTTCCCCATCCTTCAATTTCACAAATGCAATCAGTTGTTGAGTGCCTGAACCTTGATCGTGAGCAACAACCAAAGCAGAATCTATTCCCGGGTAAAGTTTAATCTGAGACTCTATCTCGCCAAGCTCAATACGGTATCCACGAATCTTCACCTGATGATCTATGCGTCCAAGAAATGTAAGATTTCCTTTTGGTAGGAACCTGACCAGATCGCCCGTTTTATAAAGCCTTTCACTACTGCTCGATTTACCCGGCACATAAAATGGATTTTTAACGAAACTCTCTGCAGTGAGATCCGGACGATTCAGGTATCCCCGAGCCAAGCAAACGCCTCCAATATGTAGCTCACCTGCACAGCCTTCCGGGACTGGATTCATCTCTCCATCCAGAACATAAACCTGAATATTATGAATCGCTTTTCCAATCGGGACATGTTGCATTTCACCGATGAGAGATGTATCAAATTCAGTCACTTCAATAGAAGCTTCAGTGGGGCCATACAGATTATTTAAAGCGATATTGGGGGCTTTACGGTGTATTTGTCGTACTTCTTCCACACCCAATGCCTCACCGCTACAAAACAGATAGCGAACTGAACCGCTAAATTGACAGTCCGTCACCTCAATATAGGTCTGTAACATAGAGGGCACAAAATGCACTATCGTAATAGCTTCTTGTTCCAGCAAAGCTTTAATGTAATCTGGGTCTTTATGTCCTTCAGGTTTCGCTAATACCAAACATCCACCGGCAGTTAGCGGCCAGAAGAATTCCCATATAGATACATCAAAAGAGTAAGGGGTTTTCTGCAATAGCCTGTCATCTGCCTGCATCGGATATTGATGATTACGCCAGTAGATTTTGTTAACGACACCGCCATGTTCAACCATCACCCCTTTAGGTTTCCCGGTAGAGCCGGAAGTGTAAATAACATAAGCCATATTCGTCGGCGTAACCCCAATGGTCGCAACCGGGATATCATCCACGCCATAAAGGTCAAATGGCGCTGGGAGATTACGACTGGTATCACCCAATCCATCCAGATACACCCGCTTGCCAACATAACCATTAAGGGCATCTGACACACCGGACTGACTCAACACCAGCCCCATGTCAGTGTCTTCAAGCATGTAGGCCAATCTTCCCGCAGGATAACCCGGATCCAGTGGCACATACGCTCCACCGGCCTTGTGTATCCCAAGGATCGCAATCACCATCTCGAGCGAGCGCTCCATGCAAATTCCCACCAGACATTCCGGTCCAACGCCATGCTCCGCCCGAAGATAATGAGCCAACCGGTTCGACCGCGCATTCAGCTCACCATAACTCAGCTCTGTGCCTTCAAACACCAGTGCAATCCGCTGCGGATATTCTTCCGCTTGCTTCTCAAACAACTCATGCAGGCACTTATCCGCAGGATAATCCGACTGCGTATCATTCAAACCGTTAAGTAAATAATCCGTCTCGGTTTCGGACAACATCGCCAATGAGGACACTACAACTTCACTTTTAACACCAACCTGCCGAGATAAACTCTCCAGCAGATTCATTAAATGCCCATTGAGTTGTTCGATATGCGTTGCGCTAAACAGAGATGTATCGTAAGTCCATATCAACCCCGCTCCTTGCTCGCTGATACTCATGTCTACTTCCAAATCAAATTTCGCCTGCACCACTTCCGATGACAACGGCCGAATGGCAACACCTGCTATCGAATGCTTCGCCAACTCGTCTTCACTATGCAACCCATAATTGGTATTAGTCGTTAGCATGATTTGAAACAACGGCGTATGTGCCGTACTTCGGGAAACATCCAATCGTTCAACAAGATGTTCAAAAGGCACATCCTGATGACTTTGCGCATCAATATGTACTTGCCGGATATGCCCAAGATAATCCGATAAACCTCTGTGTCCGGTATCAACTCGCAACACCAACGTGTTAACAAAAAACCCTATCAACGGCTCTAATTCCAGTTGTACACGATTGGCAACCGGTGTTCCTATCACAATGTCCTGACTGTTGCTGTGCCGAGACAACACCAGTGACAGAGCAGCATGCAATAACATAAAAGGGGTTAACTGATATTTCTGAGCTACTGCCATCAATCCACGGGCTGTCTGTGTTGGCAAACTGCTGCTTACCTGCGCCCCCTGATATTGTTTGTATTCCGAACGGGGATAATCCAATGCCAAACCGTGCACCATCGGCACGTCCTCTAACTGGCCCTGCCAATAATTCAGCTGTATTTCTAGCACTTCCCCTTGCAGCCACTCCCGTTGCCAATGGGCATAATCCGCATACTGAACAGCCAAAGATGGTAAATCCACAGCTCGCCCTTCGACAAAGGCGCTATATCCCTCAAAGAACTCCCGGGCCATAACATCCATCGACCAGCCATCAGAAGCGATATGATGTAAGGTCACCAGTAACCAGTGCTCTTCCGGTGTAATGCGCAACACCTCGGCTCGCAACATGTAATCCCGAGACAGATTAAACGGTGTAGAAGCCTGTTGAATAACTTGCTCCCGAGCCCGCTCCGTTGGGTTAATTTCTCCCGAGAAATCGGTAAGGGGAACCGAAAATTCTTCGCCATCCAAGATTTGTTGGCTCGGCTCACTCTCTGAATTCAAAACGAAGACCGTACGCAACACTTCATGGCGCATCAATATTCCTGCCAATGCTTGTTTGACGGCCTCAATATCCAACGCCCCCTCAAACCTTAAGGCTGTGGGCATATTATAGTGGGCGCTACCGCCATCAATTTGGTCTAACATCCATAAGCGTTGCTGCGCAAAAGACAAGGGTAATAACCCGCCACGTTCAATCCGACTTATGCCCGGACGATGGTTATCTGTATCGGTATCTTCGGTATCAATCAATACCGCCAGTTGAGCAATTGTGGGATGGGAAAAAATCTGTTTTAAACTCACCTCTTGATTAAAACGGTTACGGATCTGACCTGTCATTCGTACCGTTAACAAAGAATGACCACCCAGAGAAAAGAAGTTGTCGTTAATACCCAGTTGCTCTTCTTCACGGTGTAGCAACGCTGCCCAAACCGAAACCAGAACCCGTTCCGTTTCGGTTTCCGGTGCCTGATAACGGCTACTTGATTGCCCCTCGCCCGGTGCAGGCAAAGCGGCATGATCCAGCTTGCCGTTAGGTGTTAAAGGCCATTCGTCCATCACAACAAAAGCAGAAGGCACCATATAGTCCGGCAGAATATCCTGTAGCGACTCTCGAATAGACTCTATCGATTCTGACCGGACTGAATCTCTTTCTTCCAGATCAACCAGTTTAATATAGGCAACCAGCTGGTCATTAACCTCATCATTATTGCTCTTGTGTTCGTGGCGGTAGGCAATCACCAATGATGAATCCACTATCGGGTGCTCTGTCAGGTGGTACTCGATTTCGCCAAGTTCAATACGGAAACCCCGGATTTTCACCTGACTGTCTATTCGTCCGTGACAAACCAATAAACCTTCGTTTGTAATCTGTGCCAGATCGCCGCTACGGTATAATTTACCGGCCCCAAATGGATTCGATACAAACTTTTCATCCGTCAACTCTGGACGATTTAGATATCCTGCAGCAACACCGTCCCCACCAATATAAAGCTCAGCAATCGCACCTTGTGCGACAGGCTGCATATTTGAATCAAGAATATACAACTGTGTGTTAGCTATAGCTCGACCAATAAGGACGAACGAACCAAAGTCTTGCTGATCAAATTCTTGCAGGCTACAACCAACAACCGTTTCCGTAGGACCATATTCGTTAATGATCCTTGCCTTGGGAAGTTGTTGTCGCCATCGCTGTGCCAACGACAATGGAAAATTATCTCCGCCAACAACCAATACAGATAGGTTATCGGGGAGCGGATCCTCTTGCTTCTCGATTAACACTTGTAGATGAGCAGGTGTTATTTTAATCAATTTAGGTGACTTATTTCGCCTGATTGTCAATTCCTGATGCAACCGCTCAATAACATTCTCTTCCGGTATAAGCTCAACGAACCCACCACTAAGCAATGGGGCAAACAACGATGTTATCGTGGCATCAAAAGACAAAGAAGAATGCATTAATGAACCAACTAACTGACTCAGTTGGTAATAATCCACGGCCCAGCATACATAATTCATCAAGCCTTGTTGTCGAACCATCACCCCTTTAGGTTTCCCGGTAGAGCCGGAAGTGTAAATAACATAAGCCATATTCGTCGGCGTAACCCCAATGGTCGCAACCGGGATATCATCCACGCCATAAAGGTCAAATGGCGCTGGGAGATTACGACTGGTATCACCCAATCCATCCAGATACACCCGCTTGCCAACATAACCATTAAGGGCATCTGACACACCGGACTGACTCAACACCAGCCCCATGTCAGTGTCTTCAAGCATGTAGGCCAATCTTCCCGCAGGATAACCCGGATCCAGTGGCACATACGCTCCACCGGCCTTGTGTATCCCAAGGATCGCAATCACCATCTCGAGCGAGCGCTCCATGCAAATTCCCACCAGACATTCCGGTCCAACGCCATGCTCCGCCCGAAGATAATGAGCCAACCGGTTCGACCGCGCATTCAGCTCACCATAACTCAGCTCTGTGCCTTCAAACACCAGTGCAATCCGCTGCGGATATTCTTCCGCTTGCTTCTCAAACAACTCATGCAGGCACTTATCCGCAGGATAATCCGACTGCGTATCATTCAAACCGTTAAGTAAATAATCCGTCTCGGTTTCGGACAACATCGCCAATGAGGACACTACAACTTCACTTTTAACACCAACCTGCCGAGATAAACTCTCCAGCAGATTCATTAAATGCCCATTGAGTTGTTCGATATGCGTTGCGCTAAACAGAGATGTATCGTAAGTCCATATCAACCCCGCTCCTTGCTCGCTGATACTCATGTCTACTTCCAAATCAAATTTCGCCTGCACCACTTCCGATGACAACGGCCGAATGGCAACACCTGCTATCGAATGCTTCGCCAACTCGTCTTCACTATGCAACCCATAATTGGTATTAGTCGTTAGCATGATTTGAAACAACGGCGTATGTGCCGTACTTCGGGAAACATCCAATCGTTCAACAAGATGTTCAAAAGGCACATCCTGATGACTTTGCGCATCAATATGTACTTGCCGGATATGCCCAAGATAATCCGATAAACCTCTGTGTCCGGTATCAACTCGCAACACCAACGTGTTAACAAAAAACCCTATCAACGGCTCTAATTCCAGTTGTACACGATTGGCAACCGGTGTTCCTATCACAATGTCCTGACTGTTGCTGTGCCGAGACAACACCAGTGACAGAGCAGCATGCAATAACATAAAAGGGGTTAACTGATATTGCTGAGCTACTGCCATCAATCCACGGGCTGTCTGTGTTGGCAAACTGCTGCTTACCTGCGCCCCCTGATATTGTTTGTATTCCGAACGGGGATAATCCAATGCCAAACCGTGCACCATCGGCACGTCCTCTAACTGGCCCTGCCAATAATTCAGCTGTATTTCTAGCACTTCCCCTTGCAGCCACTCCCGTTGCCAATGGGCATAATCCGCATACTGAACAGCCAAAGATGGTAAATCCACAGCTCGCCCTTCGACAAAGGCGCTATATCCCTCAAAGAACTCCCGGGCCATAACATCCATCGACCAGCCATCAGAAGCGATATGATGTAAGGTCACCAGTAACCAGTGCTCTTCCGGTGTAATGCGCAACACCTCGGCTCGCAACATGTAATCCCGAGACAGATTAAACGGTGTAGAAGCCTGTTGAATAACTTGCTCCCGAGCCCGCTCCGTTGGGTTAATTTCTCCCGAGAAATCGGTAAGGGGAACCGAAAATTCTTCGCCATCCAAGATTTGTTGGCTCGGCTCACTCTCTGAATTCAAAACGAAGACCGTACGCAACACTTCATGGCGCATCAATATTCCTGCCAATGCTTGTTTGACGGCCTCAATATCCAACGCCCCCTCAAACCTTAAGGCTGTGGGCATATTATAGTGGGCGCTACCGCCATCAATTTGGTCTAACATCCATAAGCGTTGCTGCGCAAAAGACAAGGGTAATAACCCGCCACGTTCAATCCGACTTATGCCCGGACGATGGTTATCTGTATCGGTATCTTCGGTATCAATCAATACCGCCAGTTGAGCAATTGTGGGATGGGAAAAAATCTGTTTTAAACTCACCTCTTGATTAAAACGGTTACGGATCTGACCTGTCATTCGTACCGTTAACAAAGAATGACCACCCAGAGAAAAGAAGTTGTCGTTAATACCCAGTTGCTCTTCTTCACGGTGTAGCAACGCTGCCCAAACCGAAACCAGAACCCGTTCCGTTTCGGTTTCCGGTGCCTGATAACGGCTACTTGATTGCCCCTCGCCCGGTGCAGGCAAAGCGGCATGATCCAGCTTGCCGTTAGGTGTTAAAGGCCATTCGTCCATCACAACAAAAGCAGAAGGCACCATATAGTCCGGCAGAATATCCTGTAGCGACTCTCGAATAGACTCTATCGATTCAGACCGGACTGAATCTCTTTCTTCCAGATCAACCAGTTTAATATAGGCAACCAGCTGGTCATTAACCTCATCATTATTGCTCTTGTGTTCGTGGCGGTAGGCAATCACCAATGATGAATCCACTATCGGGTGCTCTGTCAGGTGGTACTCGATTTCGCCAAGTTCAATACGCATGCCACGCAATTTAATCTGATGGTCCACTCGTCCCAGGAATTCGAGATTTCCATCTTCCATAAATCGGACCCGGTCACCAGTCCTGAACATTCGTTTATCAACACCAACAACAAATGGGTCCGCTATAAACCGCTCTTGCGTTAACCCCTCACGGTGTAAATACCCCCTCGCAACACCCGGTCCCGCAACATACAACTCCCCAGGAACACCCAACGCACACGGACGAAGATGACCATCCAGCACATACACTTGCATATTGTCGATTGGTCTACCGATAAAACTCTTGCCTGCGCACTCCTTTGTGACCTCATAATACGTCACATCCGCCGCTACCTCCGAGCTACCATACAAATTCAATAACTGACATTTACCCCCCATCCCAACAAAGCGCTTCACCAGTCGCGGACTTAATTTCTCGCCACTAACCGTAATATGCGTCAGATATTGAATGCAATCACCAAACGACGCCTCGTCTTCCATTAACACCTCCAGCATCGATGGCACCACCACCAGACGCGTCACCGCCCGCTCTGATAAAGACTGCATAAAACGCTGCGTATCCAGCACCAACTCACGAGACATCAGCACCGTCGGACGACCCTTCAACAGTCCCCCAAACAACTCCCACACCGAATCCACAAAACCCAACGCGGTCTTGCTACAAAACACATCTCCCTCTTGCACCGGGTACTGCCGCCACATCCAGTAAAAACGGTTCAATACTCCGTCATGCTGCGCCATGACTCCCTTCGGCTCACCTGTCGAACCCGATGTGTAAATCACATAACAAAGACTCCCTCCCAAGGCCGGAACATCAGGCGCCACATTCTCCGATGGCAAAGACTTAAATACCGCTTGCAAGGCACTATCATCCACCGCAATAACATGGCCTATACCCATGCCATCAAAACGCCCCGCTATCGCCTTTTGTGTCAACAGGTAATCCAAACCCGCATCCGACACCATATACCCCAAACGCTGAGCCGGGTAATCCGGCTCCAGCGGTACATACGCACCGCCTGCCTTTAACACCGCCAGTACCGCAACCGCCACATCAAAACTACGACCCGTACACACACCCACCAACGTTTCTCGTGTCACGCCCTGCGTTAGCAAATAATGGGACAGCCGATTCGACCGGGCATTCAGCTCACCATAACTCAGCTCTTCGCCTTCAAACACCAACGCCACCGCATCCGGACTGGACGCTACCTGACGTTCAAACAACGTATGGATACACATTCCCGTTTCATGCTCAAACCCGCTGCGATTCCACTCGACCAACATTTGCTGGCGCTCCGACCCCCTTAACAGCGTCAGCTCGCCCAATAACCGCGCTTCTCCTCCCGCTCCCATTTGCTCCAGCACCCATTCAAAATGCCCCAGCATCTGACGAGCCATAACCTCCGGAAGCACATGACCATGATAGTGAAATTCACACTCAAGACGCCCGCCCTGTTGCTTCGCTCTAACCAGCAATGCATATTCGGTACGCTCATCCGAGCCCGCTTTGCCAATACCAAAGCCCACTTCCTCACCAGACGACCCACCCTGTTGCCCCGGCAGATTCTCATACACCAGTAAACTATCAAACAGTCCCGTCCCCACCGGAATATCCGTCAACCGCTGAATATCTGACAACGATAGAAAACTATACTCGTCCCCTTTAACATTCTCGGCATGAATACGCCCAAGCCAGATGCCCAGTGACTGGCTTAAATCGACATCCACCACCACCGGAATAGTGTTAATGAAAAGCCCTAGCATCTTCTCCACACCCGCAAGCCCTGCCGGACGACCCGATACCACCGTGCCAAACATCACACGCTCACTATCGCTGTATCGGTGCAGCAAATACGACCACGCTCCCTGCAAAAGACTATTCATGGTCGTCTGGCTTGCTTTCGCCAACGCCTGAAGTCTGCCGCTTGTATCAACCGGTAACACAAAACCGACAACCCCAAAGTCATCCTCTGCCTCTACCGAAACCGGCAAATCATGAATAAAATGAGTCGGCGCTTCAATACCCGACAGCCTTTCCCTCCAGAAAGCTTTCGCCTGCCCCTCATCCTGCGACATTAACCAACCGATGTAACGCTCATAAGGCACCACGGGCTGGGGCACCAATACCTTGCCTTCTTGCAACCCACGATAACGATTCAACACCTCATCAAGCAGCAACGGCACACACCAGCCATCCAGTAAAATATGATGATAAGTCCATAAAAAGTGCAATCGCTCTTCTGACAGGCGCACCAGCGTGATACGCATCAACGGCGCTTGGGAAAAGTCAAAGCCCTGACGTTTGTCCATCCCATGTAAAGCCTTTAGCCCTTCTTTTTGCTCCACCTCCGACCGACCTCGCCAGTCTTCGGTCTCCACCGGCAACGTCACCTGCCTACGAACAAGCTGATGTACATTTTGGTTGTCCAGACCAACAAAACAGGTCCGCAGGATATCGTGCCTATCCACTACGCCTTGCCAGGCCTTCTGCAGCAAATCCATCTCTATACGACCCGTTAACTCCATATAACTTTGGCTCGTATAGGACACGCCACTTTCATCCCACAAGCCATGAAATAGCAGCCCAGCCTGTAACGGCGTAGCAATATATAACTTCTCGCAATCGGGGTATTCTTTAAATAGCGCACCCACCTCTTCGGTGGATAATCTTGAATGGGGGAAATCTGACGCGGTATATTCTGCGCTTTGGGTAAAGAAGGCTATCAGCTCAACTTTGTGCTCTCGAAGTAATGCCAGTAACGATGCATCCAGACGCTTGTCCGGGTCCAGCACCTTTAACCGGCCTTCGACGACTCCAA
This sequence comes from uncultured Gammaproteobacteria bacterium, assembly GCA_942490545.1. GTDB lineage: Bacteria > Pseudomonadota > Gammaproteobacteria > Enterobacterales > Alteromonadaceae > Paraneptunicella. The sequence continues at coordinate 207,350 of CALNXX010000017.1, forward strand.
CACTTATCCCTTTCGACTGACATAATGCTAACAATTCGGCTGTATTCATTTCGATCACTTGTCTTTTCAACCGTTTACGAGGGGCGCATGAACGGTTCACAAAAATACTTAGATGCTTGAATAACCAGATTCAGTAATGAAATTTATCCACTTCACTGTTTAACTCATTCCACAAAAACTTAGATATTTTTCAGATCTGTCAACAGCAAACCGCTCCCAATTACACCGGCCTGCTTTTAAAAACTTGCCTTATCCAAATGAGAGTGAGTAACCTCGAGAATTATTGATTACCTTTTCATTTAAATTACGACTTTCAAGCTTCAACGATTGCTTTCCCGATTTAACCTAACAGTCAAACAGAAGGAATGCCTCACTTTGCTTTTAAAGCGTTAATTTGTAACAACCCCTAAAATATTTCAGGAAGGTGAAAGAGAAAATATTGATAACCCTCTATAATTTTATTTCTCCGACAGCTGTAGGGATTTTAACGCCTATTCAAATAACACTTAAAAGCAATTATTATATTTTTTTTACCATCTTACTTGCACTGCTTCACAATTAAAACCACCAATACTGCTTACCCTTAGATCACAAGAATTAGGCAAGGCGGCTAATGAAAACCAACTGAGATCATTTAAAAACTCACCGCATTAGGATAGTTTATTTGCTCTTTACAGCTTAATCATTGCTGTTTAGTAACAGGGTCAGCATCTAGCATTTCTCATGGTGATCAACCGATAGAACTAAAATATCTAATTATTGCTAGATAAAATCGGCATCGTCCAACGCTTTAGAAATCACCTCAAAATTTTTCAAATTTAATACTTTGAACTACCTATAAAGGTTAAGTAATCATGCTATTTTTTAAATCTCAATTCCGTCCTCAGCGAGCTCATCATCGGAACTATGTTTTGCATACTCTTCGTATAATTTACGACTTACATTAATTTCCATACAGTGCTCAATGCAGGTAAGTAATGCCTGCTTATATGCTTGAGCCAATAATTCTACATCCTTACAGACAGCACTATTGGAAATCGAGAATCTCAGACAACCTTTATGAACCATGCCATTAATACTTAGATCTACAGAAGATGGATTAGCTGGATCAGAATCAGACCCTGCCGACTCTTTTGCCGGAATGAAGGCAGAATTTTGATTAATCGTGTTATCAAATTGTCCCAGATAGTTAAACTCTATCTGCGGAGGATTATGTGCCGCCTCTAGCGCTTCCAGACCACTCTCCGGATCGAGATAACGTAACAATCCATACCCTATCCCCTTATCCGGAACACCACGGTATTGTTCCTTCACCTGCTTGATTAACTCTCCCACTGCCCGGCTATCATCTGAAAGCTCACCCTCATTACTTAAAATCAAGGGGTACAAAGAGGTAAACCAACCCACTGTGTCATTCACATCCAAATGCTCAAACAGCTCCTCTCGACCGTGACCTTCCATCAACAAACGCAAGTTATGGTTGCCACTCCACTGTTGATAAGCCATCAACAAACCACACAACAACAACTCATTAATCCGTGTACGGTAAGCTTCATTGCATTCTCCCAGCAACTGAATCGTCGATTCTTCATCCAACGAAAAACCCGAACCGCTCGTACCCGAAGCGCCCTCTCCCGAGCCCGGTAACCTTGCCACCTCTAATGACAAACGTTCGCTCCAATAGGCCTTTTGCGCTTGCACCTGATGGGACATCGCATATTCTTGTAACGCCTCGCCCCACTGTTGTAGTGATGAACTCTTCTCCGGCAACGTTATCTCTTCACCCAAACGATATTGTTCCCACCCCGCTTCAAGGTCCGACAATACAATACGCCACGACACTCCATCTATCACAAGATGATGAGCCAGCAGCAACAAACGCCCGCCCTGCTCACCAATATCCATATACACCGCTTTAAACAACACTCCTTTACTGATATCAAAACTCCCCTGAGCCTCATTGCCCGTTTGCAACAGCAATGCTTCCCGACTCTCCAACGAGACGTCACTAAAGTCATGCACTTCCATTGAAGCTTCCAACATTTCTGTGCTGAACGCTTCATGCAATCCTTTTAGATTTTTAGATTCAAAACGCAAACGCAATGCATCATGTCGCTCATACAGGCTCTGTACGATAGCCCTTAACGCTTCTGCATCAAACCCTTCTGGAGTGGTTAACAAAACCGACTGGTTATAGTGATTTTCCACCGGTAACTGCCAACCAAAAAAAGCGCGTTGTACTGGCAGCAAAGCCAAATCACCAGTAACTGCGGTCTGAATGGCTTCGACTTCACTACCATGACCTATCGTCTCCGCAAGTTTCGCAATGCATTGGTGGTCAAACAACTGGCGTACCGTGAAGTGCAACCCCTGGCGTTTTGCTCGTGACACTACCTGAATTGAAATGATGGAGTCTCCGCCCAAGGCAAAGAAGTTATCTTCTATGCCCACCTGAGGAATATTCAACACCTCCTGCCAAATCTCACATAGCTGCTGTTCTACTTCGTTACGCGGTGGCACATAGGAACTTTTTTCTTTGCCATATTTCAAAGGGTCGGGCAATGCACGTCTATCAACTTTACCGCTGTTGGTTAACGGCATGGCATCTAGCGGTATGTAGATTGTAGGAACCATAAACTCAGGTAAACGAGCTGTTAGTGCAATTCGACAAATATCCGAAATGTTGTCCTTACTACTTTTTTTAGTTGGCACTACATATGCCACCAAGTGTTTATTACCTGCAGCATCTTCATGAACAATGACAGCATTAGCATTTAATTCCGGTATGGCTGCCAATGCACTTTCAATCTCGTCTAGTTCAATACGGTAACCCCGCACCTTCACCTGATTGTCATTACGACCCAAAAACGCCAACTGACCATCATGACGCCAACGAACACGGTCTCCTGTGCGGTATAAACGCTTGCCTCCAAACGGATCATCAACAAATCGTTCTGCTGTTAACGACTCTCGGCCCAAGTATCCTCGCGCCACGCCCGCGCCACCTATATACAACTCCCCTACAACACCTGACGGTAACAACTGCATCTGCTCATCCAGACAATACAATTGGGTATTTTGAATCGGCTTGCCTATCGGCACATTCTCTCCCTGCAACCCTTCCCCTGTAACCGTAAACACCGAACAACCCACTACCGTCTCTGTCGGTCCATATTCATTAATAAACACCGCATTCGGAAAACAGCCCTGCCACTTCTCCATCGTGCTCACCGTCAGTTGCTCACCTCCGATGACAATGACATGCGCTATGTCCTCATTCGACTCTATTCGACCCGATGCCCACAACGCATCAAGATGCGCAGGCGTCAGTTTGAACAACAATCGCTCTTCGTCATCCAGAAGATAATCTTCCAAACGCTCCAGCGCATCATCTCCTTCTCCCAAAAGCTCAACAAAACAACCATGGCACAGGGGCGACAATAACGTGGTCACCGTGGCATCAAATACCAGCGGTAAACTCACCACTCCACCTTGTATCTGTGGCAGATACTTGCTCCCAACGTGGCTAACATAGTTCATCAGACCTTCATGAGTGACCATCACACCCTTCGGTTGCCCTGTGGTACCTGAGGTATAAATTACATAGGCCATGTCCCCTGAAGATACGACAATTCCCGGGTTACTCTCCGGTTGCTGTTGCAACCTTTCCAGCAGCCCCGAATCATCCAGACACATCAATGCCTGACCTTCCAGCGGTAAACTCCCGCCAATGGCTGTCTCACTAATGACCAATGACACCTTCGCATCTGCCAACAGATAACGAACCCGCTCTTCAGGGTAACTCGCATCAATTGGCACATAGGCACCACCGGCTTTTAATATCGCCATCAGCCCAATAAGCATCTGCGGTGTACGCGACAAACACAAAGCCACCGGGATATCGTTACTCACTCCCTGCTCAATCAGATAATGCGCCAACCGGTTCGCTCGACTGTTCAACTCGCCATAGGTCAGTTGAGCGGCATCCGCGATAACCGCAATAGCATCCGGTTCGTTCACAACCTGCTTTTCAAATTGTTGAATAAAATACGTCGCATTAAGTCCAGTAACATTGTCTCCATTTCCCCAATCGGAAAGCAGCATGCATCGTTCTTGCTCGGACAACAAACTTAATTGTGTCACTTGTGAGTCCGGATCCAATGTAGCCATTTGACTAATCACATTTCCCAAATGGCCAAGCAATATAGAAATAACTTCTTGACTGTATTCATTTGAACTGTACTTAAAACCCATTTGCAGAGTTTTGCCGTTTTCAGCGAGAAGCATCAGTTTGTAGTTAGACGCTTCGTATGACTGGCTGTTTTCAAAAGACAACCCGAGATCGTCACGTTTTTGTTCGATCACATCTTCAACAGGGTAGTTCTGGAACACCAGATAACTGTCAAACATGGCACTGCCCTGAGGAAGCTCACTTAACTTCTGGATATCCGCCAACGGCATATAACTAAATTCTTCACGACGAATATTCTCACCATGAATATGGCCCAACAATTCCCCAAGCGTACCCGATAACGAGAAATCAACCCGACTCGGTATCGTGTTAATAAACAAACCCACTATCTGTTCAACACCCGATACCTGCGAGGGACGACCCGAAACCGTTGTCCCAAACACCACATCCGACTGCCCACTGTAGCGGGACAGTAAATACGCCCACGCCGCCTGCACTATCACGTTCATCGTCACCTGTTGGCCTTTCGCCAACTGCTCCAATTGCTCACTCACCTCCAGCGATAAACTCATCCCCTGCCAGGCCGGTGCGGCTGTCGTCACATCTCCCAACAATTTCACTATCGATAACGGCGTCGTCTCCTCAAAACCTTCAAGATAGGACGACCAGTATGACGCCGCTTGCGCCGGGTCCTGACCAATGAGCCACTGCATATACGACTGATAAGGCTGCACTCGCGGCAAGCTCGGTACCTGCCCCTGACACAACGACCGATAACAGGCAAACAGCTCCTGATTGATAATCGGCAATGACCAACCATCAAAGGCACCCATAAAATAGCTCCAGACCTGATGGTATTTCTGACCCCCAAGGTCAAACAACCCCACCCGCATTGACGGCGCGTGCTCAAGGTCTATACCCTTCTCTCGGTCCCGAGACTGATAAGCCTCAATGGCTGCTTCCTGTGCCGCTTCATCCAGCATCGACAAGTCCTGCTCATACCATGGCAGAGTCGCATCAGCCAATACCAGCTGCTGAATATTCTCATCCTCCAGCCCCACAAATGCAGTACGCAAGGCCACATGACGTGATATCAGGTGCTGCCACGCAGCCCTGAGCTTGTCGCACTGTAATGGCCCACGGATACGATAAGTGATTTGCCCAAGATAAGCCCCGGCCTCATCATCCAGTAAACGATGGAACAACATCCCCTGTTGCATCGGCACCGTAGGGTAAATATCCTCAATGTTGTCATAACGACGTTGCCACTGGTCCAACTGCAACTGGCTCACCTGCGTCAATGTAAAGTCACTCGGTGTATAACTACCCGCTCCCGGCTCACAACAATGCTCTATCAAACTCAATAACGATTCTTTTATACAACTCCCGAGGTGCGCCATTGTTTGCGCTCGGTAACAACCAGAATCGTAGTCCACCCCCAACACCAATGAACCGGATACAACCTGACCAGAAATATTCAGCAGTGCCTCTCGCGGGTTACCCTCAGCTACATTACGTCCAGTAAACTCTCTGCCTGCCTGAAACGCCGTCTCACTATTCACCGTCTGGTCAAACTGCCCAAGATAGTTAAAGGTCACCTCTATATCACCAGCATCCGGTAAACCGATGTCTTCCGACAAATAACGGGCAATCCCATAACCCAAACCACGGTTGGGCAGTGCACGGTATTGTTCTTTCACCTGCTTAATAATCTCGCCAGGGTACTTCGCCTGCACATCCAGCGTCAGCGGATACAAGCTGGTAAACCAACCCATTGTCTGGGTCACATCCAGCGATTCAAAAATATCCTCTCGACCATGGCCTTCCATCCAGATACGCAACGCTACATTACCGCTCCAACGGTATATCCCCGACCATACAGCCGCCAATAACAGCTCGTTCACCTGCGTACGATAAGCCGCCGGACTCTGACGTAACAACTGCTCCGTCTGGGCCTCTCCCAAATTAAACTGGTACACCTCGACATTCGACGACGCTACCGGCTCATCCCGTGGTAAAGCAGGCACCTCCGTCCCAAGACTTTGCTGCCAGTAACTGATTTCTTCAGCAAACGCTTCACTGCGACCATATTCAACCAGTGCCTCTGCCCAACGTTGATACGACGAGGTTTTATCCGCCAGCATCACAGGCTCACCCCGGGTATGCTGCTCATAAGCAAAACTTAAATCATCCAGCAATATCCGCCACGACACACCATCCACAACACCATGATGTAAAACCAGTAACAACCGTCGCTGTGAAGCCTCTTCGGCATCAAAATAGGCCACCTTCATAAGTGGACCCGTTAGTAATGAGAAGCTCTCCTGCAACCGCTCCCCGGTTTCTTTTAAACAAAGTGTCCGTGATTCCTCATCCATATTACCCATATCAACATGGCTAAAAGACGTATCAACCAAATCGTCCTGCAAAGCCAAATATTCACTGCGCCAATCGTCCTGCGACTCATAAAAGCGAAGTCTCAACACATCATGCCGACGATATATCGCCGCCAACCACATCCGTAAAAAGGCCTCATCCACATCCGCCGGTGGCACCAGCAACAATGACATGTTGTTGTGCTCCGGTTTGACCTGCTTCTCGGCAAAAAACCAATGATGTATCGGTAATAAAATCTGCTCTCCGATGACCTCTCCCTGAAAGGCATCAACTCGCACATGGCTATCAAGATTCGCCACCACATCCGCTATATTCTGATGCTCAAATAACTGCCGAACTGAAAGGTTTATTCCGGCTTGACTGGCTCGGGAAGCTATCTGGATGGAGATAATCGAATCCCCTCCCAGTTCAAAAAAGTTGTCCGTAATACCGACTCGCTCTACGCGTAACGCCGACGACCAAATCGCGCACAACTGTGATTCCAGCTCATTACGGGGAGCTACATAACCCGATTGTTCAAGATACTGCGACCCCGGCGCCGGTAACGCCTGCTTGTCCACCTTCCCACTTAACGTCAGCGGTAAACTCTCCAGCAACAGAAAATAGCTCGGTATCATATAACCCGGTAAATGCCGCAACAGACCCGTCCGAATGTCACTGACAAGTCCATCCTCTTCACCACCGGTTTGCTCCGCAACCACATACGCAACCAGCTGTTTGTCGTGTCCCTCTTCTTCTCGTACCAACACCACCGCATCCTGTACCTGCGGTAATTGGCGTAATCGTGCCTCTATCTCGCCAGGCTCTATGCGGTAACCCCGCACCTTGACCTGATTGTCCATACGACCAATAAATTCGATATTACCGTCTTCTCGCCAGCGGACCTTGTCACCCGTTCGGTACAAGCGACCACTGTCTATCCACGGTAAATCCACAAAACGCGACTCCGTCAGAGCTTCCTGATGAATATAACCTTCAGTTACACCATCGCCGCCTATGTATAACTCACCAGCCACACCCACTGGTTGTAACTGCTGTGCCATATCAAGCACATGTAAACGGGTATTCCCCATCGGCTTACCACTGGGCAGACTCCCCGACAATCCCTCATCCCACGCCTTCGAATGCCAGGTGCTGGAGGTTATCGCCGTCTCCGTCAAACCAAATACATGCACCAGTGCGACATCATAAGCCACCCACTGCCTCATCAAACGAACCGGTATCGCTTCACACCCCACCATCACCACTCGCAAACTCGGGGGCGGCACCTCATTATTCACCTGCAGCCAATACAGCCATTCTCGCCACTGCGCAAAAGAAAGCTCCAGCACACTGATGGACAAATCACCCATCGACTCCTGCAACTCTCCCGCACCCAGCAGACCCTCTGACTCATTCACCACCACCGTTCCACCCGACAACCAGGCCGGTAACAGCTCTTCAAGGATCACATCAAAACTTACCGACGCCAATTGCCATACCCGGTCTTGCGCGCAACTACCCAGCACTTCCTGCATCGACTGACTGTAGTTCACCAGATTACGATGGCTGTACAACACGCCTTTGGGTTGACCGGTCGAGCCCGAGGTATAGAAAACACCGATGCCATCGTCGCCACCCCGCGCCACCAAACCCGTTGCCTCTGAAGATTGGGATGACATATCAATGCGGTCCATCTCCACGACTATCAAATCTTGTGGGTCAAAACTCACCGGGTGCGCCGCTGTACCTAACAGATAACCGGCACCACTGTCCTTAAGCATGTACGCCAATCTTGAATCCGGATACTGGGTATCCAACAGTAGAAAACGTCCACCGGCCTTAATAACCGACAACAGTGCAACGCCCAACTCACAACCGCCTGGCAGATAAATACCCACCACATCATCAGCTTGCAAACCCAAAGACAACAGATAGTGCGCCAACCGGTTTGATTGCCTGTCCAACGCCTCATAACGTAATGACTCTGAACCATTACAAAGTGCTATATTGTCTGGCGTACGTGCCGCCTGAGCACTGAATAATGCACCCAATCCGGCTTCGCGATCGTAATCAAAATCAGTCTGGTTCCAGTCTGCTAATTGCTGCCCTTCTTCCTCCGTCAACAAACGGATAGACGACAATGCGACACCCGCACCACCCTCGGCCATTCCAACAAGGATCTGCTCAAGATGGCCTAATAAACGATTGATGCTCTCATGAGCATAAACATCTTTCCGGTATTCCACTTTAAATGACAAGATCCCTTGATAAGTAGCGGATACATCTAATCCATAATCAGATTTGGCATCTTCACTCTGAATCTCAAAAATTAACTCATTGGCTACTAAGCCTTGTTGCTCGATCGCATCTTCAACAGGGTAGTTCTGGAACACCAGATAACTGTCAAACATGGCACTGCCCTGAGGAAGCTCACTTAACTTCTGGATATCCGCCAACGGCATATAACTAAATTCTTCACGACGAATATTCTCACCATGAATATGGCCCAACAATTCCCCAAGCGTACCCGATAACGAGAAATCAACCCGACTCGGTATCGTGTTAATAAACAAACCCACTATCTGTTCAACACCCGATACCTGCGAGGGACGACCCGAAACCGTTGTCCCAAACACCACATCCGACTGCCCACTGTAGCGGGACAGTAAATACGCCCACGCCGCCTGCACTATCACGTTCATCGTCACCTGTTGGCCTTTCGCCAACTGCTCCAATTGCTCACTCACCTCCAGCGATAAACTCATCCCCTGCCAGGCCGGTGCGGCTGTCGTCACATCTCCCAACAATTTCACTATCGATAACGGCGTCGTCTCCTCAAAACCTTCAAGATAGGACGACCAGTATGACGCCGCTTGCGCCGGGTCCTGACCAATGAGCCACTGCATATACGACTGATAAGGCTGCACTCGCGGCAAGCTCGGTACCTGCCCCTGACACAACGACCGATAACAGGCAAACAGCTCCTGATTGATAATCGGCAATGACCAACCATCAAAGGCACCCATAAAATAGCTCCAGACCTGATGGTATTTCTGACCCCCAAGGTCAAACAACCCCACCCGCATTGACGGCGCGTGCTCAAGGTCTATACCCTTCTCTCGGTCCCGAGACTGATAAGCCTCAATGGCTGCTTCCTGTGCCGCTTCATCCAGCATCGACAAGTCCTGCTCATACCATGGCAGAGTCGCATCAGCCAATACCAGCTGCTGAATATTCTCATCCTCCAGCCCCACAAATGCAGTACGCAAGGCCACATGACGTGATATCAGGTGCTGCCACGCAGCCCTGAGCTTGTCGCACTGTAATGGCCCACGGATACGATAAGTGATTTGCCCAAGATAAGCCCCGGCCTCATCATCCAGTAAACGATGGAACAACATCCCCTGTTGCATCGGCACCGTAGGGTAAATATCCTCAATGTTGTCATAACGACGTTGCCACTGGTCCAACTGCAACTGGCTCACCTGCGTCAATGTAAAGTCACTCGGTGTATAACTACCCGCTCCCGGCTCACAACAATGCTCTATCAAACTCAATAACGATTCTTTTATACAACTCCCGAGGTGCGCCATTGTTTGCGCTCGGTAACAACCAGAATCGTAGTCCACCCCCAACACCAATGAACCGGATACAACCTGACCAGAAATATTCAGCAGTGCCTCTCGCGGGTTACCCTCAGCTACATTACGTCCAGTAAACTCTCTGCCTGCCTGAAACGCCGTCTCACTATTCACCGTCTGGTCAAACTGCCCAAGATAGTTAAAGGTCACCTCTATATCACCAGCATCCGGTAAACCGATGTCTTCCGACAAATAACGGGCAATCCCATAACCCAAACCACGGTTGGGCAGTGCACGGTATTGTTCTTTCACCTGCTTAATAATCTCGCCAGGGTACTTCGCCTGCACATCCAGCGTCAGCGGATACAAGCTGGTAAACCAACCCATTGTCTGGGTCACATCCAGCGATTCAAAAATATCCTCTCGACCATGGCCTTCCATCCAGATACGCAACGCTACATTACCGCTCCAACGGTATATCCCCGACCATACAGCCGCCAATAACAGCTCGTTCACCTGCGTACGATAAGCCGCCGGACTCTGACGTAACAACTGCTCCGTCTGGGCCTCTCCCAAATTAAACTGGTACACCTCGACATTCGACGACGCTACCGGCTCATCCCGTGGTAAAGCAGGCACCTCCGTCCCAAGACTTTGCTGCCAGTAACTGATTTCTTCAGCAAACGCTTCACTGCGACCATATTCAACCAGTGCCTCTGCCCAACGTTGATACGACGAGGTTTTATCCGCCAGCATCACAGGCTCACCCCGGGTATGCTGCTCATAAGCAAAACTTAAATCATCCAGCAATATCCGCCACGACACACCATCCACAACACCATGATGTAAAACCAGTAACAACCGTCGCTGTGAAGCCTCTTCGGCATCAAAATAGGCCACCTTCATAAGTGGACCCGTTAGTAATGAGAAGCTCTCCTGCAACCGCTCCCCGGTTTCTTTTAAACAAAGTGTCCGTGATTCCTCATCCATATTACCCATATCAACATGGCTAAAAGACGTATCAACCAAATCGTCCTGCAAAGCCAAATATTCACTGCGCCAATCGTCCTGCGACTCATAAAAGCGAAGTCTCAACACATCATGCCGACGATATATCGCCGCCAACCACATCCGTAAAAAAGGCCTCATCCACATCCGCCGGTGGCACCAGCAACAATGACATGTTGTTGTGCTCCGGTTTGACCTGCTTCTCGGCAAAAAACCAATGATGTATCGGTAATAAAATCTGCTCTCCGATGACCTCTCCCTGAAAGGCATCAACTCGCACATGGCTATCAAGATTCGCCACCACATCCGCTATATTCTGATGCTCAAATAACTGCCGAACTGAAAGGTTTATTCCGGCTTGACTGGCTCGGGAAGCTATCTGGATGGAGATAATCGAATCCCCTCCCAGTTCAAAAAAGTTGTCCGTAATACCGACTCGCTCTACGCGTAACGCCGACGACCAAATCGCGCACAACTGTGATTCCAGCTCATTACGGGGAGCTACATAACCCGATTGTTCAAGATACTGCGACCCCGGCGCCGGTAACGCCTGCTTGTCCACCTTCCCACTTAACGTCAGCGGTAAACTCTCCAGCAACAGAAAATAGCTCGGTATCATATAACCCGGTAAATGCCGCAACAGACCCGTCCGAATGTCACTGACAAGTCCATCCTCTTCACCACCGGTTTGCTCCGCAACCACATACGCAACCAGCTGTTTGTCGTGTCCCTCTTCTTCTCGTACCAACACCACCGCATCCTGTACCTGCGGTAATTGGCGTAATCGTGCCTCTATCTCGCCAGGCTCTATGCGGTAACCCCGCACCTTGACCTGATTGTCCATACGACCAATAAATTCGATATTACCGTCTTCTCGCCAGCGGACCTTGTCACCCGTTCGGTACAAGCGACCACTGTCTATCCACGGTAAATCCACAAAACGCGACTCCGTCAGAGCTTCCTGATGAATATAACCTTCAGTTACACCATCGCCGCCTATGTATAACTCACCAGCCACACCCACTGGTTGTAACTGCTGTGCCATATCAAGCACATGTAAACGGGTATTCCCCATCGGCTTACCACTGGGCAGACTCCCCGACAATCCCTCATCCCACGCCTTCGAATGCCAGGTGCTGGAGGTTATCGCCGTCTCCGTCAAACCAAATACATGCACCAGTGCGACATCATAAGCCACCCACTGCCTCATCAAACGAACCGGTATCGCTTCACACCCCACCATCACCACTCGCAAACTCGGGGGCGGCACCTCATTATTCACCTGCAGCCAATACAGCCATTCTCGCCACTGCGCAAAAGAAAGCTCCAGCACACTGATGGACAAATCACCCATCGACTCCTGCAACTCTCCCGCACCCAGCAGACCCTCTGACTCATTCACCACCACCGTTCCACCCGACAACCAGGCCGGTAACAGCTCTTCAAGGATCACATCAAAACTTACCGACGCCAATTGCCATACCCGGTCTTGCGCGCAACTACCCAGCACTTCCTGCATCGACTGACTGTAGTTCACCAGATTACGATGGCTGTACAACACGCCTTTGGGTTGACCGGTCGAGCCCGAGGTATAGAAAACACCGATGCCATCGTCGCCACCCCGCGCCACCAAACCCGTTGCCTCTGAAGATTGGGATGACATATCAATGCGGTCCATCTCCACGACTATCAAATCTTGTGGGTCAAAACTCACCGGGTGCGCCGCTGTACCTAACAGATAACCGGCACCACTGTCCTTAAGCATGTACGCCAATCTTGAATCCGGATACTGGGTATCCAACAGTAGAAAACGTCCACCGGCCTTAATAACCGACAACAGTGCAACGCCCAACTCACAACCGCCTGGCAGATAAATACCCACCACATCATCAGCTTGCAAACCCAAAGACAACAGATAGTGCGCCAACCGGTTTGATTGCCTGTCCAACGCCTCATAACGTAATGACTCTGAACCATTACAAAGTGCTATATTGTCTGGCGTACGTGCCGCCTGAGCACTGAATAATGCACCCAATCCGGCTTCGCGATCGTAATCAAAATCAGTCTGGTTCCAGTCTGCTAATTGCTGCCCTTCTTCCTCCGTCAACAAACGGATAGACGACAATGCGACACCCGCACCACCCTCGGCCATTCCAACAAGGATCTGCTCAAGATGGCCTAATAAACGCTGTATAGTAGACTCAACAAATACACTCTGATCGTATCGAATATCCAACATCAAGGTGTTTTGGTATAAGACTGAAATATCCAGAGGATAATTTGACCACTGCAAGCCAGCAGCAGACTCTATGGAAAATGATGAAGGTCGGCTCACGGCAGTTTCAGAATGAACAGCACTACCAGAGTTCTCGATTAGCTTATCCATCGGGTAATTTTCAAAGGTAAACAAACTATTGAATAACGGGGTTCCATTTGGCGCTTCACTGGCGCGCTGAATATCAGCTAGAGAAACAAAAGCGTTTTCATCTCTAGATAAGTTATCCCGTTGAAGTGCTTTGAGATATTGCTCAATCGTGAGGCTCTTTTCAAACCGAATCCTGCATGGGATGACGTTAATGAACAAACCCAGCATATTTTCTACACCCGGCAACTCAGCAGGTCTACCTGAAACCGTCGTCCCAAACACAACGTCTTCATCACCACTATAGTTATGCAGCAAATAAGCCCAAGCTAATTGCACTAAGGTATTCATTGTACAACTGCTTTCTGTGGCCAATTGGTTTAGTAGTTTTGAAATGTGTTCAAGAAGTTGAATATGAACATTACCGCATTCAGAAAAATGCTCATCACTTGATGTATTGGCCAAGCCCAACAATGTAGGTTCAGAAAAACCCTGCAAGTACTCTTTCCAAAATAACCGAGATGCAGTGGGATCCTTTTTAAGTAACCAGCGAATATATTCTTTGAACTGCAGAACAGGCGGCAACGAAGGCTTTTGATTGGCAACCAACTGGTGATAAAACGCAAAAACCTCTTTAAACAAAATCGGCGTGCACCAGCCATCAACCAATGCATGATGTCCCGCATACACAAAATGATATCTAGCGTCTTCGATTCGGATGAGTGAAAACCTTAATAGTGGCGCTTGTTCAAAATCAAACCCCTTGGCCTTATCCGCCTTTCTGTATAACTCTAGTTTTTCACTTAAAATATCTTTTTGAACATCACGCCAGTCTTCTTCATTAAAATGCAATGGGCATTGCTGTTTTACTAACTGATGGATATTTTCTGAATCCAGACCAGCAAAACAAGTACGTAAAATATCATGCCTGTCTACCACCAATTGCCATGCTTTTTTCATGGCTTCAAGATCAATATCACCAACCAAATCGCAATAGGTCTGCAATATATAACCCGAATCAGCGCCGTCAAAAAGGCCATGAAAAATAAGGCCAGCCTGCAGTGGAGTAGCAATATAAATATCGTCAATTTCCTGATTCAGCTCAAGGATTTTACTCAACTCTTCATTGCTGATCGAAGCTAACGGAAAATCATGTTTATCCAGATTGCCATCATCTTTCAATAACGCGATAAGTTCTTCTTTTTGGGAGCGTATGTCCTGTAACAGAGCTTCGTTTAAACTGCCTTCTGGGTCTAATAGTCTTAGTTGCCCATCTACCAAACCTATACTGATGTTCTTTTGTGCTAATTGCTGTAGTAAATCCTTGCAGCTCAAAGTGAGTACTCCTTAATACTGGAAGTGAGGCATACTCCGCCCTTGTCATGTTCATAAAAGGAAGAAAAAGTAAGAAAAAATCTGCAAGCTGTAACCAAGATCATATTTGAATACCTTTCTCTGCCAGTTCAGAACTATCGGTTGCAAATACCTTATTACTTTCCTGCAACGCCTTCTTTTGATTCACGTTATCGCAACGAACAATGATTTCCTGCAACGCTTGTTTCAACGACTCACTAAAGATTCGAATATCTTGATATTCCTGCCCCAAAGTGGTCTTTACACCTAGTTGCCCTTGGTATACATCACAAGAAACAGACATTACCGTTGACGGGTTATTCTCGGGGTGTACAGAATAGCCAGTGGAGATCCCGTCAGCACTTTGGAAGTGTGAATCTTCGTTAATGGATTTATCCAGTTGACCAAGATAATTAAACTTAATAGCTGTTTTTGGAAGATTCTTATCTAATTGCCTGATTTCTCTATTATTATTGACGTACTTCAGGATGCCATATCCAATACCATTATTGGGGACTTCTCGATATTGATCTTTAACCACTTTGATTAGATCACCAACATCGGCATTTTTCCCTGCGGATAAAATAAGCGGATAAATTGACGTAAACCAACCCACAGTCTCAGTATTATCAATATTCTCAAACAACTCTTCACGACCATGACTTTCCATATTCAATAACATCGTGTTTCCATCCAGCCAATTCGTATAAGCCTTTAATACCCCTGTTAGTAGTAATTCGTTGATTTGTGTGCGATACGCTTCATTACACTCACCCAATAATAAGGTGGTTTCTTTTTCGGTTAACTGAAAACGGATAACCTGAAAGTCTTCTTTCGAACTCATTCTGATTCTGGAAGATTTGGGAATAGGCGTGACAGTTGCCGACATTTGATTAACCCAATAGTCACGTTCCTGACGCAGTAAATCGGATTTGGAATAGTGATGAATTTCTTCGGCCCATTGCTGGAAAGAGCTGCTTTTGGGACGGAGCTGAATTTTGCCAGTTAATATTAACTGCCCCCATCCATACTCTAAATCATTCAATAAAGTACGCCATGAAACCCCGTCCACGACTAAGTGATGCAGCACAAACAACAACACATTTCGTTCTTTGTTAATACTGAATAGCGCCACTTTTAATAGTGGACCATGTTGAATATTCAAACTTTCCTGAATTCGGCTACAGTGTTGTTCCACCTGATTACACCAATCTGCTTCATCAGGATTATTCAGCTCAATAGTTTCAACGGATTGCACCATCATTAACTGATTAAAAGGCATATATGTCGCTTCAGGCTGATTACCTGAACTGTTGAAACGCAAACGCAATGCATCATGCCGAGCATAAATAGCCGCAATTAATTTATGCAAATCAGCCTCCGTTAAATCAACCGGACCTTCCAGTAAAACCGACTGGTTGTAATGGTCAGGCACCGGGAGGTTCATTTCAAAAAATCGTGATTGAATAGGCAGCAGTGGCATAGTACCTGTGACTTCGCCTTGCGGAGCGGAAACAACCTCTTCGTTGCTAACAAACGGTGCCAGTGCCTCTATGGTCAATTGTTCAAGTAAATCCCTTACGCCAAAGAACAATCCTCGTTGACGCGCCATGGATACCACTTGAATTGAGATAATAGAGTCACCACCAAGGGCAATAAAATTATCTTGGATACCCACCTTGGGAATTTTCAACACTTCTTCCCAAATATTACATAACTGCTCTTCAATCACGTTACCAGGCGCTACATAACGTTCTTTTTGAATATCGGACAATTCCAGAGCAGGTAATGCTTTTCTATCCATTTTGCCATTCGGAGATAATGGCATGGCATCCAAGAACACATAATTGGCAGGCAACATATAATCCGGCAGGTGTTTCTTTAACTCTGCTTGGTACTCATCTATTAGCATCGATATCCGTGCTTTTCGTGACAACTCATCCAGCTCATTTTGTAATTCGTTGACGACAACATAGGCAACTAAACGTTCTTCTGCAGCCTCTTCTTGCCAAACGATAACGGCTGCATGATCAACACCTTCAATACCACTGAGGGAAACCTCAATTTCTCCCAACTCAATACGGAAACCACGTAGTTTCACTTGATTGTCTATACGACCAACATACTGCAAATCACCGCTGTTCCATCGCTTAACCAAATCACCAGTACGATACAGTCGTTCCGAGGGTATACTCGAATTTCGGTTGAGTACGAACTTCTCTGCTGTCAACTCCGGTTGATTCAAATAACCTTGTGCCAAACCTGCACCAGCAATATAGAGTTCACCGACACACCCCAGAGGCACTAAACGATGCTGCTCATCCAAAACGTAACATTGTGCATTGGTTAAAGGCTTACCAATCGGAACGACTGGCTTGGGCAACGCATCAATATTTTTTTCAATATGAAAAATTGTGGTCCCTACCGTTGCTTCTGTTGGCCCATATTCGTTGATAAACTGACAATTTGGTAACTTGGTCAACCAAGGAGAAATAACGTCTGATGTGAGCTGTTCGCCTGCGACTACGAGCACATGCTTGGCAGATTTCTCTTGTTTTCCCACAGTATAATTCTGCAAAGCTTTTAAGTGGGCCGGAGTGATCTTAAATAACAATGGGTCTTCGGTGTTAAACAAGCATTCGCTCAACGATTCAATTGGCAGAGAATCTTCTGACAACAAAAGTAAATATTTACCAGCGATTAAAGGAATAAACAACGATTGCACCGTTGCATCAAAAGCAACCGGAGAGCTAACGACCGATCCTAGAATTTGCTCTTGTAAGAAGGCATCTTTACCAGCGCAAATAAAGTTTACCAAGCTACGGTGTTGGACAAGAACGCCTTTTGGCTGTCCGGTTGAACCAGAAGTATAAATAGCATATGCCACTGTATCTGCTTCAATGCCAGTATCCGGTACTTTAATGTTGGTCTTAGGCATACACTCCAGTTTGTTAATTTGTTCTCCCACATCAAGACATATGTGTTGAACTTCACTGGCCGGAAGCAGACTACTCAAATGAGCTTGGGTTACGAGTAACTTAGCACCACAGTCCTGCAAGATATGGGTAATCCTAGACTCTGGAGCTTTGATATCAAGGGGGACATAAGCGGAACCTGATTTTAAAATACCTATCATGGCAACCATCATTTCAATGGAACGATCCATACATAGGCCTATCAATTTTCCAGGAGCAGCACCGACATCACGTAAATAATGTGCGAATTGATTAGCCCGTTCATTAAGTTCTTGATAAGTAACCTGAGTTTCTTGAAATTTTAAGGCTATGGCATCTGGTGTTTGAACAGCCTGTTGTTCAAATAACCTGTGCATACCCACATCTTTTGGATAATCCTTTTCATTACTGTTCCACTCTTGCACCAATTGTTGAGTTTCTACTTCACTCAGCATTTTTAAACTGCCTAATTTACTATCTAATCTTGCATTCGAAATGGAGATTAATACTTGTTCAAGATGTTTAGATAAGCGCTGTATAGCAATTTGTTCGAATTGTACCGTTTGATAAACAATTTCGTATTGCAGCAGGGCATTCTGAAAGTGGGCAATAACCGAAATCCCTAGGTTATTGTTGCTATTGGCACTTAATTTCTCAACCTGAAAACTGTTCGATTTTTGATTTGCCTTATCACTTATGGCTTCGTTAGTTGGATAGTTTTCAAAAACCAGCAAAGTATCAAACAAGGCAGTACCATTCTCAACATCACTGACCTTTTGAACATCTGCCAATGGCAGGTAGCTGTACTCATTACGATCAACATTATCTTCTTGCAACTGAGCAAATAACGCCCTCAAACTAGTTTCAGCATTCAACTGGACGCGCACGGGTATGCTGTTAATAAACAGTCCCATCATAGTCTCCACACCCTGCAATTCTGCTGGCCGGCCAGAAACAGTGGAGCCAAATACAACATCATCCTTACCGGTATACCGTTGCAGCACATAGGACCACGCTAGCTGCATAATGACATTAATTGTACAATGTGCCGTTTTTGCCATCTCAGCTATTCTGTCACTGTTCTCCTGTGGCAAAGCGACATAAATTTTCTGCACATTTATATCTTGCTGCTTTTTATTTACTGGTTTATGTGGAATATTAGTTGGCGACATAAAACCGTGTAAGTGGTTTTGCCAATAGTCTCTCGCTTTTCCATTATCTTTTCTGGACAACCATGCAATGTAGTTTTCATAGGAAATGGTTGCGCCAAGATTCGGTACATCCCCATTGGAAAGCGCTTTATAACAAATCATGACCTCTTCAAAAATAATCGGCGCGCACCAGCCGTCCAACAGCACATGGTGATGTGACCATACAAAGTGATACCTGTCATCGGTTAGCCGAATCAAGCTAATGCGCATTAATGGCGATTGAGCAAAATCAAACCCCTTATCTTGATCAGCTTGTCGCCAATTTTCCAGTTGCGCTTCAACGCCTGAAGGATCTTGTTCGCGCCAATCTTCCTTTTGCAGAAAAAGAGATAAATTGTCACAAACCAGTTGATGAATTTGGTTGCTGTCCATGCCAACGAAAGAGGTTCTCAAGATATCGTGGCGCTGCAACACTGTTTGCCAGGCGCCTTGTAATGCATCACTATTAATATCACCCATCAAATCGCAATAAATTTGTGTAGTGTAGGAGGTTCCAGCACCATCCAGCATGCCATGAAAAATCAAACCTGTTTGCATGGGAGTGGCTATGTATAAACGTTGCAGGTTTGGATAACGAGATTCAATATCAGAAATTTGTTCTGAAGACAGTATCGAGTATGGGAAATCGCTAGCAGTAAAACCCTTTCCTTGTGACAACCATTCAACAATTCCCGGCTTATAGTGTTTTAGCCATTTGACTAATTCATCATCCAGATTCTTATCTTGATCGAATACTTTAACTTTTCCGCGATCTAGTTGCAGACTGATTTTTTTATTGTTTAAAGCTGTTAAAAGTTGTTCCAGTTTCATAGTTCCAAACTCGCTTCAATAGACTGTTCTTCACTTGTTTGATTTGAACGATTTTCTACTTGCACTTTGTTTTGATCCAATAACTGCTGTCGTAAATTATGTTGTAAGCAAGTGGAGATAATAGTGGTCAGAGCCTGTGAATATTCGGTTGTAAAAAGCTCTACAGATGCCAGATTGTTTTCAACTTCGACATTGACTTGCAAGCAACCGTTACTCACCATCGCCATAACGCTAATAGCGGTAGGTGAAGAATTAGCTGAATCAGAATCAGACCCTGCCGACTCTTTTGCCGGAATGAAGGCAGAATTTTGATTAATCGTGTTATCAAATTGTCCCAGATAGTTAAACTCTATCTGCGGAGGATTATGTGCCGCCTCTAGCGCTTCCAGACCACTCTCCGGATCGAGATAACGTAACAATCCATACCCTATCCCCTTATCCGGAACACCACGGTATTGTTCCTTCACCTGCTTGATTAACTCTCCCACTGCCCGGCTATCATCTGAAAGCTCACCCTCATTACTTAAAATCAAGGGGTACAAAGAGGTAAACCAACCCACTGTGTCATTCACATCCAAATGCTCAAACAGCTCCTCTCACCGTGACCTTCATAAAACCAAGTTATGGTTGTCAGAAGAGAGAGAGAATTGGTTGTAAAAGTTAAGATGAGATTGTTTTATTGAAGATGAAGCAACCGTACTCACCATGCCATAATAGCGGTAGGTGAAGAATTAGTAATAGAATAGACTGCCGACTTTTGGAATGAAGGAGAATTTTGATTAATGTGTTATAAATTTAGATAGTTAAATCTTTGGAGATTATGCTGCGTTAGACCACTTGATCAATACAATCCATACCCTATCCCCTTATCCGGAACACCACGGTATTGTTCCTTCACCTGCTTGATTAACTCTCCCACTGCCCGGCTATCATCTGAAAGCTCACCCTCATTACTTAAAATCAAGGGGTACAAAGAGGTAAACCAACCCACTGTGTCATTCACATCCAAATGCTCAAACAGCTCCTCTCGACCGTGACCTTCCATCAACAAACGCAAGTTATGGTTGCCACTCCACTGTTGATAAGCCATCAACAAACCACACAACAACAACTCATTAATCCGTGTACGGTAAGCTTCATTGCATTCTCCCAGCAACTGAATCGTCGATTCTTCATCCAACGAAAAACCCGAACCGCTCGTACCCGAAGCGCCCTCTCCCGAGCCCGGTAACCTTGCCACCTCTAATGACAAACGTTCGCTCCAATAGGCCTTTTGCGCTTGCACCTGATGGGACATCGCATATTCTTGTAACGCCTCGCCCCACTGTTGTAGTGATGAACTCTTCTCCGGCAACGTTATCTCTTCACCCAAACGATATTGTTCCCACCCCGCTTCAAGGTCCGACAATACAATACGCCACGACACTCCATCTATCACAAGATGATGAGCCAGCAGCAACAAACGCCCGCCCTGCTCACCAATATCCATATACACCGCTTTAAACAACACTCCTTTACTGATATCAAAACTCCCCTGAGCCTCATTGCCCGTTTGCAACAGCAATGCTTCCCGACTCTCCAACGAGACGTCACTAAAGTCATGCACTTCCATTGAAGCTTCCAACATTTCTGTGCTGAACGCTTCATGCAATCCTTTTAGATTTTTAGATTCAAAACGCAAACGCAATGCATCATGTCGCTCATACAGGCTCTGTACGATAGCCCTTAACGCTTCTGCATCAAACCCTTCTGGAGTGGTTAACAAAACCGACTGGTTATAGTGATTTTCCACCGGTAACTGCCAACCAAAAAAAGCGCGTTGTACTGGCAGCAAAGCCAAATCACCAGTAACTGCGGTCTGAATGGCTTCGACTTCACTACCATGACCTATCGTCTCCGCAAGTTTCGCAATGCATTGGTGGTCAAACAACTGGCGTACCGTGAAGTGCAACCCCTGGCGTTTTGCTCGTGACACTACCTGAATTGAAATGATGGAGTCTCCGCCCAAGGCAAAGAAGTTATCTTCTATGCCCACCTGAGGGATATTCAACACCTCCTGCCAAATCTCACATAGCTGCTGTTCTACTTCGTTACGCGGTTTTGATCTTTTAATATGTTGTTCTTTCTTAGTCTGAATATCCGGTAGTGCTCTGGTGTCCACCTTGCCATTTACTGTCAACGGGTACTTGTCCATAAACAGATAAACATCCGGCACCATATAAGAAGGTAATGACTGCGCCAGACTATCCCGCAACCCTGTAGCCAACAGCGATTTGTCACTCCACGGGTATTTGGTCGTGGTCACATTCTCCTCGCCATACACCACACTCCCTTGCGGATACCCATGACGAATGGCATAAATCACATACAACGGTGACCCCTCAAGCAACGTCTCCTGACCCAAATGGGTCGAAAAACCCTTGTCCGCCAACAAAACCTGCAACTCTTCAAGACGGTTTTCAATATCATGCACTTCCACTATCATCTGCTGAACCAACGGCCAGTGCTCATCCTTCAATCCCTTAAGTGCATCCATCTCACTCTTCTCAACATCCAACTTGAGCAAGTCAATAACCTTCACGTCATGCGCTTCTATCACCTCAGACAAGGTCTTCAACTGACAAGGCACATCCACACTCTGCAAACGCTCCGCCAACAGCTCATCAAACTCGTCACTACTTAAACGACCCGCCGCCAAATCCTCCTTGTATTGGTTATGCAAATACACCTTCACATCACTCAGGTCTTCAGCCAAATCACCATAACGACCCGATATCAGCGAGTTGTATGGATAAAAGGTAAACGTCACTTCCTGCGCCTTGTCCGACAAACCAAAGTTGCACAGTTCCACATCCACGTCATATAACGCCGCATTAAAAGACAACACCTGAAACACATCCGGGATAGGCTCAAAAGAGAACAACTTCGCCTGTGGGCATAATTGGCTGGAAAACAAGGTAAACATCCCCGTATTCGCTCCCACATCAAAAATGGTCGCATCCGGTTTTAACGTCACACCATGCTTCAGGTAAGTCTGCTCTATGAATATCTCATCATAGGTGAAGTCGGTTTCGCCGCTATTCAAACACCCCACCACCATGCCATTGGGTAAACTCTTGCGTAACACACTGTCCCAACGGCTATCATTATCCATCCGGGACAAGGCATGTATCGGGTAAGCCTGAGCTTTAGACGGAATAAGATAAGTCTGCAAACGCTGATGGCGCTCAATCACCACGGCATGCTCTACCGCTTCATGCTGAAGTAACCGAGCCTCAATCTCACCCGGCTCAATACGGTAACCCCGCACCTTCACCTGATTGTCATTACGACCCAAAAACGCCAACTGACCATCATGACGCCAACGAACACGGTCTCCTGTGCGGTATAAACGCTTGCCTCCAAACGGATCATCAACAAATCGTTCTGCTGTTAACGACTCTCGGCCCAAGTATCCTCGCGCCACGCCCGCGCCACCTATATACAACTCCCCTACAACACCTGACGGTAACAACTGCATCTGCTCATCCAGACAATACAATTGGGTATTTTGAATCGGCTTGCCTATCGGCACATTCTCTCCCTGCAACCCTTCCCCTGTAACCGTAAACACCGAACAACCCACTACCGTCTCTGTCGGTCCATATTCATTAATAAACACCGCATTCGGAAAACAGCCCTGCCACTTCTCCATCGTGCTCACCGTCAGTTGCTCACCTCCGATGACAATGACATGCGCTATGTCCTCATTCGACTCTATTCGACCCGATGCCCACAACGCATCAAGATGCGCAGGCGTCAGTTTGAACAACAATCGCTCTTCGTCATCCAGAAGATAATCTTCCAAACGCTCCAGCGCATCATCTCCTTCTCCCAGAAGCTCAACAAAACAACCATGGCACAGGGGCGACAATAAAGTGGTCACCGTGGCATCAAATACCAGCGGTAAACTCACCACTCCACCTTGTATCTGTGGCAGATACTTGCTCCCAACGTGGCTAACATAGTTCATCAGACCTTCATGAGTGACCATCACACCCTTCGGTTGCCCTGTGGTACCTGAGGTATAAATTACATAGGCCATGTCCCCTGAAGATACGACAATTCCCGGGTTACTCTCCGGTTGCTGTTGCAACCTTTCCAGCAGCCCCGAATCATCCAGACACATCAATGCCTGACCTTCCAGCGGTAAACTCCCGCCAATGGCTGTCTCACTAATGACCAATGACACCTTCGCATCTGCCAACAGATAACGAACCCGCTCTTCAGGGTAACTCGCATCAATTGGCACATAGGCACCACCGGCTTTTAATATCGCCATCAGCCCAATAAGCATCTGCGGTGTACGCGACAAACACAAAGCCACCGGGATATCGTTACTCACTCCCTGCTCAATCAGATAATGCGCCAACCGGTTCGCTCGACTGTTCAACTCGCCATAGGTCAGTTGAGCGGCATCCGCGATAACCGCAATAGCATCCGGTTCATTCACAACCTGCTTTTCAAATGCCTGCACAAAACTGACATTATCAATATCTACCCCGGTATCGTTCCACTCATGCAACAACTGCTCACGTTGAGTATCAGTCAACAATGGCAATGACTGCACCGGGGTCCGGGTATCCTGCATAATGCCGGACAGCATCTGTTCAAAACTATCGGCCATTCGAGCCAGTGTCGATTCTTCAAACAACGCCGTGTTGTATTTCCAGTCAATAACCAGTTGCTCGTTAGCAACAAAAACATCAAACTCTAGGTCATAGCGAACCACATCCACCTCAACACCACGACCCTGCAAATCCAACTGCTCAAGACTCAAGTCCTGATTCGCATTATTCTGTATGGTGAGATATATCTGAGCCAAAGGCGCATAGGCCAAAGACCTCTGGGGCTTAAGCTCTTCTACCAACATGTCAAAAGGAATATGTTGATGCTCAAAGGCATCCAGTATCATCCGACGATTTACCTGCAACAACTCATCAAAGGCAGGATTACCCGACACGTCACTGCGCAATGGCAACGCATTAATAAAGAAACCGATTAACCCTTCCAAGTCTTTATGCACTCGACCCGAGGACGGTGAGCCGATAACAATATCGGTTTCGCCACTCAAACGGGACAACAACACCGCAAAGGCTGTCTGCATGAACATAAACAACGTCACATCTTGTGCCTGACACAAAGACTGAAGCTCACCGGTTTGTGCCTGTGATAACTTGCGGGTCAGCACCTTACCCTGATATTGCTGTTGTTCCGGACGCGGTTTGTCCAACGGTAAACTGTGTAACTGGGGCGCACCTTCAAGTTGCTGTTTCCAGTATCCCTGCTGTTGTGTTAACACCTCGCCCTGCAACCACTCACGTTGCCAATGCGCATAATCAGCATATTGCACTGCAAGCGGGGGCAGCGGGTTAGCTTCCCCCTGACAATAAGCTGCATAAAGCATATTCAGCTCTTTAACCAATACCCCCATCGACCAACCATCCGATGCAATATGGTGCATGTTCGACAACACCACATGACGCTGCTCGTCGCACTGAATAAGGTGTAAACGCAATAACGGTGGCCGACTCAAATCAAACAGCGTTTGGTTGTCCAACGCCGCAAGACGCTGAATTTCCTGCTCCTGATATCCCCCGGACAAATGGCGTAAGTCAACATGGGTAATGGGTAACGCTACTTGTTCATGGATAACAACATGAGGTTGGTCATCCTGCTCTTCTATGCCGCTGCGTAACACTTCATGGCGCTGCACAATCGTTGCAACCGCCGCGTCAAAAGCCGATTTGACCAGCTCGCCATGCAACTCAAAGCTAGCCTGAATATGGTATTGACTGCTGTTTTCCAACCGGTCAATAAACCACAAACGCTGCTGGGAAAACGATAGAGACAAGCTAGTATCTCTGGATACCGCCACTATCGGTGGCATCACCACATCATCCGAAAACTGTGATAAAACCGTCACAAATTCGCGAATGGTCGGCTTCTCGAATAACACTCGCATGGGTATCTCTACACCCAAAGCTTCTCGCACTAAGCTGACTAACCGAGTTGCAAGCAATGAATGTCCACCTAACTCAAAAAAATTGGCCGTAACACTGATGCTGCCAACGTCCAAATTCAACAATTCTGCCCAAATTTGCGTGAGCGTTTTTTCTTCATGGCTTTCTGGTGCTCTATATTCCTCCTGAGATGAGCCTCTTTCAGGTAAAGGCAAAGAAAGTTTGTCTATTTTACCACTCGGCGTCTTGGGAAAGTTTTCCAACACCACGAACATATTCGGCACCATATAGTCCGGTAAACATTCGTGTAAAAATTCTTTTAATGTTTGGGTTGTAAGCAACTCTGTCATAGCAACAGGAATAACATAAGCAACTAGGTAAGCTTCTCCCGGAGCAAACTCTTTCTTGGTAACAATCGCACTGTGAACGGAAGCATGGGTCAATAACTGTTGTTCTATTTCACCCGGCTCAATTCTGAATCCACGTATTTTAATTTGATCGTCATCTCTTCCTACATAAATTAATTCCTGACTCGGAGTGTAATATGCACGATCACCCGTTTTATAAAGTAGGTATTCAGATGCCGCATCAAAGGGATTAGCAACAAAACGTAGCGCTGTTTGTTCTCGATTATTTAGGTAGCCTCTGGCGACTCCTGGTCCAGATGTGTATAACATGCCTTTAGTGCCTAGTGGACATAACTGCATATTTTCATCAAGAATGTAGCACTGCATATTATCAATTGGCCGACCAATCAAACCCAACTCACAGTTTTCCAGAGTCACTTCACTGTAAGTTACATCCGCAGCTACCTCTGAACATCCATACAAATTAAGTAAGCGACAATGGCTATTGGCACTTAAAAATCGTTTACTTAATTCCGCAGAAAGCTTTTCACCACTAACGGTAATATGAGTTAATTTCGAAAGGCAATCCCGGAATGCTTGTCCTTCACGTATCATGGCCTCTAATAAAGAGGGAACCACTACCAATCGGGTAACGTTCTGTTGGATAAGCTTAGCGATGAATACCGGAATATCTTTAACCGTTTCGTACTTCACCAACACTGTAGGCAATCCCTGCAACAAACCACCAAACAACTCCCAAATCGAGTCTAAAAAACCCAAAGCCGTTTTACTGCACATGACGTCATTTTTTTGCATTGGATAATTTCGCCACATCCAACGGATTCGATTCAGAATTGCGCCATGCTCCCCCATTACCCCCTTGGGTTTGCCAGTGGAACCAGAAGTATAAATTACATAAGCAAGATTACCGGAGTCACCTGCTTCTGGAATCTGTGGATTTTCCGTCACTTGTGCAAGCAAAACTGCCTTAAAATCAGGAGCATCTAAAACCAACAAAGACTCCGCTGCAAATTCCAGAACGGATGTCAGATAAGCATGAGTAATAATAAGTTTAAGTTGGGTATCTTCTAACATGTACTGCAAGCGCGCTTGTGGATAGTCCGGATCCAAAGCGACATAGGCTCCCCCGACCTTAAAGATCGCCAGAATAGTCACAGCCAAATCAGGCGTTCTTTCTAAACATACGCCCACCAAAGTTTCTCTACCTACGCCATTAGCCCCAAGATAGTGAGCTAATTGATTTGCCCTTCTATTTAATTCGGCAAATGAAACTTCGATATCATCAGAAATCAATGCAACCGCATTTGGTGTATTTTCAACCTGCTCTTCAAACAAAATATGTAAAGGTTGTTCTGGTGGATATTCAATATTCGTTTTGTTAATTTCTCGAGTAAGGAAAATGACTTCTTTAGGTGATAAAATAGGAAGTTGGGAAACCTTCGAGTATGGTTGCTCTGCAATCGCAGTTAATAGCGACAAATAGTGCTCAGCCAAGGTTTTAATGAAAGATTCATCAAACAAATCCAGACGATATTCAAAGGAAAACTCTAAACCCGTTTCAGATTCCGCAGCAGAAAGTGCCAATTCGTATTTAACGGTACTTTGTTCATTCTCTAACGAAGACAGCTGGATACCATTTAATTCCAGATCGCTTTTCTCGTTAGTGTTCATGGAGAAAAGTACTTGAAAAAGTGGCGAGTATGATTCACTACGAAGCGGATTTATCTTCTCGACCAAAAATTCGAAAGGTATATCCTGGTTGGCTTGTGCTTCCAGATTGACATCTTTAACTTGCTTCAAATAATCCAGAAACACTGGATTTCCTGCGCAATTAGTTCTTAGTATCAGGGTGTTAACAAACAACCCAATCAGAGGCTGTAACTCAGCTTGCATGCGGTTAGCAACCGGTGTACCAACGACAATGTCAGATTCATTGCTATGCTTCGACAGTAGCAATGAAAATGCACTGTGTAATAACATGAATAATGACACACGCTGATCTTTTACCAACGTTTGCAGCTTGCCCACAACGGTTTTATCGGTTAAAGAGAAAACCAAAGAAGTACCAGCGCTATTAGGTTTTTCCGAACGAGATTTATTTAATGGTAAACCATGTAACAGTGGTAAACTATTCAGCTGCTTTTCCCAATATTTCAACTGATGTGCTAACACATTACCCAGCAGGTTTTTACGCTGCCACCGGGCATAGTCGGAATACTGAATTAACAATGGGGATAGTGAGCTTGTCAGATTATTTTGTGCGGCATAATATTCAGCCATAAACTCCTTCACCAGGATGTTCATCGACCAACCATCAGCGGCAATGTGATGCAAATTAAACAATAACAATCCATATTGCTCAGATAATTTTATAAAGCCTGCCCGCAACATCAGATCATTACCAAGATCAAAATGATGGTTAACGTTTTCTGAGATAAACCGATCAACAATATCTTTCTGTTGTCGTTCATTCAAACCGCTGAAATCTTCTGTATGTAGTGTAAATTCAAAATCTTGCAATACTTTTTGCGCAGGCTCACTTTCCTGAGAAACAAAGACAGTTCTTAGCACTTCATGCCGTTGAATGATTTGTCTAAAGGCGTGCCCTGCAATCTCTGGGTCTATAATTCCGGAAACCTTTAGCGCCAAAGGGATGTTATATTGCGTACTTTGGCCTTCAATTTGATCAATAAACCAAAGACGTTGTTGCGCGAACGATAATGGTTGAGGAGTTGAGCGATCGAAACACTCCTGCTCAATGCGATCCGCCGAAATCAAATTATTAGACTGATTTTGGTAGTCCTCCAAATAGGAGATTAGTGCATCCTTGTTACTTCTAATCTGAGTCAATAAATCATCAGAGAGACTTTCTTTATCTCCTTTAACTTTTAACTTACTGTTAGATACTGACAAGTGAATGCCCAGATTAATTAAATCCTTAATAAATTTGCTTGCACTAAACATATTAAATCTCAATCTCCACAGTGTTTTCTCCCTCATCCAGAGAACTTTCAAGCGCTACCATCTTTTGTTGAACTTCAATTTCCTGCGCCAAATCAGCTAATGAATTAAGTTCGAAAATGGTTTTTACTGGCAAGACGACCTTGAATAGTTGCTTAATATTGGTGATAAGGTTAATGGCCAGAAGAGAATGACCTCCCAATTCAAAAAAGTTGCTACTTACGCTAATCTGTTTCCCAACCAACCCGAGAATATTGGCCCAAATACTTGCCAATTGAATTTCGATTTCAGTTGCAGGTGCAACAAATTGAGTTTGGCTTGTATTTGTTGATTGCGGATCCGGTAGTGCTCTGGTGTCCACCTTGCCATTTACTGTCAACGGGTACTTGTCCATAAACAGATAAACATCCGGCACCATATAAGAAGGTAATGACTGCGCCAGACTATCCCGCAACCCTGTAGCCAACAGCGATTTGTCACTCCACGGGTATTTGGTCGTGGTCACATTCTCCTCGCCATACACCACACTCCCTTGCGGATACCCATGACGAATGGCATAAATCACATACAACGGTGACCCCTCAAGCAACGTCTCCTGACCCAAATGGGTCGAAAAACCCTTGTCCGCCAACAAAACCTGCAACTCTTCAAGACGGTTTTCAATATCATGCACTTCCACTATCATCTGCTGAACCAACGGCCAGTGCTCATCCTTCAATCCCTTAAGTGCATCCATCTCACTCTTCTCAACATCCAACTTGAGCAAGTCAATAACCTTCACGTCATGCGCTTCTATCACCTCAGACAAGGTCTTCAACTGACAAGGCACATCCACACTCTGCAAACGCTCCGCCAACAGCTCATCAAACTCGTCACTACTTAAACGACCCGCCGCCAAATCCTCCTTGTATTGGTTATGCAAATACACCTTCACATCACTCAGGTCTTCAGCCAAATCACCATAACGACCCGATATCAGCGAGTTGTATGGATAAAAGGTAAACGTCACTTCCTGCGCCTTGTCCGACAAACCAAAGTTGCACAGTTCCACATCCACGTCATATAACGCCGCATTAAAAGACAACACCTGAAACACATCCGGGATAGGCTCAAAAGAGAACAACTTCGCCTGTGGGCATAATTGGCTGGAAAACAAGGTAAACATCCCCGTATTCGCTCCCACATCAAAAATGGTCGCATCCGGTTTTAACGTCACACCATGCTTCAGGTAAGTCTGCTCTATGAATATCTCATCATAGGTGAAGTCGGTTTCGCCGCTATTCAAACACCCCACCACCATGCCATTGGGTAAACTCTTGCGTAACACACTGTCCCAACGGCTATCATTATCCATCCGGGACAAGGCATGTATCGGGTAAGCCTGAGCTTTAGACGGAATAAGATAAGTCTGCAAACGCTGATGGCGCTCAATCACCACGGCATGCTCTACCGCTTCATGCTGAAGTAACCGAGCCTCAATCTCACCCGGCTCAATACGGTAACCCCGCACCTTCACCTGATTGTCATTACGACCCAAAAACGCCAACTGACCATCATGACGCCAACGAACACGGTCTCCTGTGCGGTATAAACGCTTACCTCCAAACGGATCATCAACAAATCGTTCTGCTGTTAACGACTCTCGGCCCAAGTATCCTCGCGCCACGCCCGCGCCACCTATATACAACTCCCCTACAACACCTGACGGTAACAACTGCATCTGCTCATCCAGACAATACAATTGGGTATTTTGAATCGGCTTGCCTATCGGCACATTCTCTCCCTGCAACCCTTCCCCTGTAACCGTAAACACCGAACAACCCACTACCGTCTCTGTCGGTCCATATTCATTAATAAACACCGCATTCGGAAAACAGCCCTGCCACTTCTCCATCGTGCTCACCGTCAGTTGCTCACCTCCGATGACAATGACATGCGCTATGTCCTCATTCGACTCTATTCGACCCGATGCCCACAACGCATCAAGATGCGCAGGCGTCAGTTTGAACAACAATCGCTCTTCGTCATCCAGAAGATAATCTTCCAAACGCTCCAGCGCATCATCTCCTTCTCCCAAAAGCTCAACAAAACAACCATGGCACAGGGGCGACAATAACGTGGTCACCGTGGCATCAAATACCAGCGGTAAACTCACCACTCCACCTTGTATCTGTGGCAGATACTTGCTCCCAACGTGGCTAACATAGTTCATCAGACCTTCATGAGTGACCATCACACCCTTCGGTTGCCCTGTGGTACCTGAGGTATAAATTACATAGGCCATGTCCCCTGAAGATACGACAATTCCCGGGTTACTCTCCGGTTGCTGTTGCAACCTTTCCAGCAGCCCCGAATCATCCAGACACATCAATGCCTGACCTTCCAGCGGTAAACTCCCGCCAATGGCTGTCTCACTAATGACCAATGACACCTTCGCATCTGCCAACAGATAACGAACCCGCTCTTCAGGGTAACTCGCATCAATTGGCACATAGGCACCACCGGCTTTTAATATCGCCATCAGCCCAATAAGCATCTGCGGTGTACGCGACAAACACAAAGCCACCGGGATATCGCTACTCACTCCCTGCTCAATCAGATAATGCGCCAACCGGTTCGCTCGACTGTTCAACTCGCCATAGGTCAGTTGAGCGGCATCTGCGATAACCGCAATAGCATCCGGTTCATTCACAACCTGCTTTTCAAATGCCTGCACAAAACTGACATTATCAATATCTACCCCGGTATCGTTCCACTCATGCAACAACTGCTCACGTTGAGTATCAGTCAACAATGGCAATGACTGCACCGGGGTCCGGGTATCCTGCATAATGCCGGACAGCATCTGTTCAAAACTATCGGCCATTCGAGCCAGTGTCGATTCTTCAAACAACGCCGTGTTGTATTTCCAGTCAATAACCAGTTGCTCGTTAGCAACAAAAACATCAAACTCCAGGTCATAGCGAACCACATCCACCTCAACACCACGACCCTGCAAATCCAACTGCTCAAGACTCAAGTCCTGATTCGCATTATTCTGTATGGTGAGATATATCTGAGCCAAAGGCGCATAGGCCAAAGACCTCTGGGGCTTAAGCTCTTCTACCAACATGTCAAAAGGAATATGTTGATGCTCAAAGGCATCCAGTATCATCCGACGATTTACCTGCAACAACTCATCAAAGGCAGGATTACCCGACACGTCACTGCGCAATGGCAACGCATTAATAAAGAAACCGATTAACCCTTCCAAGTCTTTATGCACTCGACCCGAGGACGGTGAGCCGATAACAATATCGGTTTCGCCACTCAAACGGGACAACAACACCGCAAAGGCTGTCTGCATGAACATAAACAACGTCACATCTTGTGCCTGACACAAAGACTGAAGCTCACCGGTTTGTGCCTGTGATAACTTGCGGGTCAGCACCTTACCCTGATATTGCTGTTGTTCCGGACGCGGTTTGTCCAACGGTAAACTGTGTAACTGTGGCGCACCTTCAAGTTGCTGTTTCCAGTATCCCTGCTGTTGTGTTAACACCTCGCCCTGCAACCACTCACGTTGCCAATGCGCATAATCAGCATATTGCACTGCAAGCGGGGGCAGCGGGTTAGCTTCCCCCTGACAATAAGCTGCATAAAGCATATTCAGCTCTTTAACCAATACCCCCATCGACCAACCATCCGATGCAATATGGTGCATGTTCGACAACACCACATGACGCTGCTCGTCGCACTGAATAAGGTGTAAACGCAATAACGGTGGCCGACTCAAATCAAACAGCGTTTGGTTGTCCAACGCCGCAAGACGCTGAATTTCCTGCTCCTGATATCCCCCGGACAAATGGCGTAAGTCAACATGGGTAATGGGTAACGCTACTTGTTCATGGATAACAACATGAGGTTGGTCATCCTGCTCTTCTATGCCGCTGCGTAACACTTCATGGCGCTGCACAATCGTTGCAACCGCCGCGTCAAAAGCCGATTTGACCAGCTCGCCATGCAACTCAAAGCTAGCCTGAATATGGTATTGACTGCTGTTTTCCAACCGGTCAATAAACCACAAACGCTGCTGGGAAAACGATAGAGACAAGCTAGTATCTCTGGATACCGCCACTATCGGTGGCATCACCACATCATCCGAAAACTGTGATAAAACCGTCACAAATTCGCGAATGGTCGGCTTCTCGAATAACACTCGCATGGGTATCTCTACACCCAAAGCTTCTCGCACTAAGCTGACGACACTTGCAGCCAATAAAGAATGCCCGCCGATATCAAAAAAGTTATCTTCAACACCCACCTTTTCCAGCGACAAAACCTGTTGCCAAATAGCACACAAATTACGTTCTTCATCGGTTTCTGGTGCAACATAAACTGTTTCTTTTGAAGCATTCAAGTCAATTTCTGGCAAGGCTTGATAGTCAACCTTACCATTGTGCGTTAATGGAATATCTTCCATTACGACAAAGTCAGTAGGCACCATATAATGAGGCAATTTGTCAGACAGGTAGCGTTTCAATTGAGTCACGCCAAAGTCTTCCAACTTGTTCAATTTCCCATGTTCATCAAAGAGTTTTTGATGAAAAGGCGACTCAATTTCAGAAAGTGCATGATGGTAAGAATCAAACTTAAAGCTAAATTCTTCATCGTTGCTACGAATAAGCTTACCTTCCACGTGGAAATCCGGATTTACTCCGTTATCACAGAGTTTTCGAGTAATGGTCGCTTCAACACGATCGCCGATATCAACCGCAATTCCAGCACAAGACACTGGAAAATAAACCGGAAGCCAACTGGCCGGATCGTCAAGAATATCCAGACTTAAATCGTGATCCACGAATAAATCCATCCATACCAACAACCCATTAAAAGTCGATTTTTTATTGATATTCAGGATGATGTCGTGTTCAAGTTCAAAGGGAGAACCATTTTGATAGTCCAGGTCTTCAAACACATCCCTACTGGAAATGACGATTTCATCTGTGACGTTTTTCACAGAAATTCTGTATTGGAAATCTTTTCCAAAATCATTCAGAATTCGCTCGGCATATTGATACGCTAATCCAGAGAAGCCGTAATCAAATTGAGACTCGTCTAATGTCGCTGCCGCAATACGAGTAATACTTCTCACCGGGATCATGTTAACCGGGTTCTTCAACAGGCGTCTGGCACTTTCGATCAATACAGCTGAACCTTCAGAACCAGCAATACTGCCGACGATTTCTGACACGCAACAATCTGCTTTTTCCGGCAACTCTACTTCCATAATGTCGCCGCGGATCAAGGTAATACGATCCGTTAAACCAGCAAGTTCCAAATATTGCTTTGCCTGAGAATAGGTTTCTTCCAATATTTCCACGGCATAAACATGCTTAGCACCGGCTTCAAGACATAGTCGAGATAAGATAGCTTCAGGACCCGGACCTATATCCAATACCGTCTTATTGACCACGCTTTTCTCTAACGCTTTTCGATACAAATCATTACGTTCGAAATGCGTAAACATCGCACGATATGCAAAGTAATCGTAAATGAAAAACTCAGAGATAGACGGCCAAAGTTCTACTTTATTTTGTGGTTTGCAATAAGCCACCAAACGCTTGTCACCGGATTTAACTTCCACCAGATCAACCACACCGATATCAACTTGTGAGTGATTGGACAGGACCGAACTAATTTCTTCCAGTTCAATGCGAAAGCCTCTCAATTTGACTTGCTGATCAACACGGCCAACAAAAATCAGTTTCCCATCAGCACTCCACTTCACCATATCTCCGGTTTTATAGAGTCTTTGATAAGGAATATTGACATCATCGATATTAATAAATTTGTCTTGAGTTAGCTCAGGTTGATTAACGTAACCACGTGCCAAACCAATGCCACCAACCAGTAACTCACCTTCTGCACCGATGGGGCAAAGATTGCCACCCTGATCCATAACGCAACAATAAACATTGTTCATCGGACTACCGATAAATTCACTGGAAAGCGCTTCGTTTAGAATTTCTGCCGAAGTACACACAGTATTTTCAGTGGGTCCGTAAGCATTAATAAATTGTGCGTGAGGGAAGCACTTTTGTGCCTTTTCAATAGCACCACTAGTTAGCTTCTCTCCCGCAAACACTAATACCTGTAAAGACTTGGCACGCCCTATTCTTTCTTGATGGAAAAGCGCCGGAGGAATGGTCGCGTGAGTTACATTTTGAGCTACAACAAAC
Source organism: uncultured Gammaproteobacteria bacterium (assembly GCA_942490545.1). Classification (GTDB taxonomy): domain Bacteria; phylum Pseudomonadota; class Gammaproteobacteria; order Enterobacterales; family Alteromonadaceae; genus Paraneptunicella. The sequence continues at coordinate 242,752 of CALNXX010000017.1, forward strand.
TCACAAATGGACTGAATATCATAACGTTTTTCGTCCTCCAGAATACTCAAGGTTGCACCCGCAGACAACGTTGTTACCCATTCGGATACGGAGGCATCAAAGCTGATAGAAGCAAACTGCAATACATTGCTGTCGGCTGAAATATTAAACATTTCATTCTGGGATTTAGCTAGATTGACAACCCCTTGATGCTCGAGCATTACGCCTTTAGGTTGGCCGGTTGATCCAGAGGTGTAAATAACATAAGCCAGGTTACGAGAAGTCAGATCGCGCTCTTGCGCGGGGATGTTAGCCACAGACTGAGACGCAAGTAATGCCTCACGCATGTTTTCATCAATGGGAAGGACTTTGAGTTCACTCATTGGCAAATTGGACATCAAATCGGCCTGCGTCAACACGATTTTACATCCACTGTCTTCCAAAATATGCTTAACACGACTATCTGGCAGGTCTGGATCAATTGGCACATAAGCACCACCGGCTTTTAAGATCCCCAGAATACCGATAATCATATCCAATGAACGTTCGACATAGAGCGCCACCAAGGTATCCGGAGTAACACCTTGGGATACTAAATAATGGGCAACTTGATTAGCCTGCTCATTCAGTTCTTCATAGGTCAATACTTCGCCATCGAAATAAACAGCGGTCTTTTCAGGTGTACGTTCTGCAACTTGCTCCACAAGCTGGTGCGCACATAACGATTCAGAAATATGCGCATCATTTTTATTGAATTCCGCCGTTACTTTTTGCAGTTCCGATGCAGACAAAATAGGTAATGTGGCAATCGGTTGTTCGGGTTGGGCTAATATATTGGTTAATAAAGTGCTGAAATTCGACGACATTCTAGCGATGGTTTCTTTCACAAACAGAGCAGAGCTGTAACGCCATGAAAGCGAGAATTGACCACTGATAAAACTCACATTAAGATGCAAGTCGTAATCAATATTACCAACATTTTCGCCCTTCAAATAAGTCAACTTCAACCCTTCGATATCAAGCGATTGCTCTTCTGATTCCTGGAAGTCAAACTTGATTTGAGCTATAGGAGAATGACTCATACTCCTCTCTGGTTGCAACTCTTCAACCAGCAACTGGAAAGGTATGTGTTGATGGTCGAATGCTTCCAACAACATGCTCTTGTTCTGATCCAATAACTGAATGAAACCTCTGTTGCCAGACAAGTCACTTCTCAATACCAAATCATTCACAAAGAAACCGATTAGGGGTTCAATTTCAGATTGAGTTCTACCACTAATCGCAGTACTCATTACAATATCGGTTTGATGACTATAACGGGACATCAACAGCGCAAAAGCTGTCTGCAAGAAAGCAAACTGCGTGACCCCCTTCGCAGAACAAAAATCGGCAATTTGCGAACTACTTTGCCAATCAATAACCTCATTAAAAAATGCTCCGTCGAACTGCTGTACTGCTGGACGAGGTTTATCCAATGGCAGACTATGTACACTTGGAATGCCTTCCAGTTGATTTTTCCAAAAATCCATTTCAGACTCAAGAGTCTTACCTTGTAGCCAATTCTTTTGCCAATATGCAAAGTCGCCATATTGAATTGCCAAAGGTGGCAACGGATCCTGAAAACCCTTATTATAAGCCGAATACAGTGCGCTGAATTCGTCAATTAACACCTGCATTGAACTACCATCTGAGGCTATGTGATGAGTGTTAAACAGGAACACAAATTGTTCACCGGTCAATTTGAATACTTTTAACCTAACCGGCAAATCAACACTCAGGTCATATTTTTCAGAGGCATCAGCTACCATCCCGGCTTTCAAGTTTATTTGCTGTTCGTTACTGCCTACACCAGTCAAATCCTGCCAAAAAATTGGTAATTCAAATTCTGATTTGACGATTGGTGTTGCCTTGCCATCCTGATCAACGATACAAGTGCGTAATACTTCGTGGCGCTGAATGATGGTAGTAAACACTTTTTCTACCAATTCAGTCTGTAAATTACCTTCCAGCTTGATAGCAACGGATATGTTGTATTGCGTACTACCGCCTTGCAATTGATCAACAAACCATAATCTTTGCTGACCAAAAGAAAGGGGGATTTCTACATTTTCAGTTGCTTTAAATATTTGTGGGGCAACACCGTCACTTTGCAAAGAAAATATCTCTTGAGCACAGGCATTGATGGTTGGAAACATTAAAATGGCACTTAAAGAAATATCGACATTGAACGTTTTGCGTATCTGACTTACCAAGCGCATAGCATGTAATGAATGACCGCCCAGTTCAAAGAAGTTGTCTTTAACACCTACTTTGTCAAGCTCTAGAATTTCTTGCCAAAGCTCACAAAGATACGCTTCCAAATCATTACTCGGAGCAACAAATCGCTCCTGTTGTAACAGGTTAGTTGTCGGTTGTGGTAGCGCCTTGCGATCCAGTTTCCCATTTGATGTAAGTGGTAAATCATCAAGAATATAGTAGTAACTAGGCACCATATGCTGTGGCAACTTGCTGATTAAAAACGCTTTAATTTGATTAATATATTCAGGGGTTTGTGATTCCTGATGAGAAGGTACGATGTAAGCCGCCAGTTGCTGATCACCATGAGTATTTTCAAACGCTACAACGGCAGCATTTTTCACAGATGACTCTGCAACCACAGTACTTTCAATTTCGCCTAATTCAATGCGGAAACCACGGATTTTAACCTGATTATCAATACGTCCTACGTATTCCAATTCACCTTTATTGTTCCAGCGAACCAAATCACCAGTGCGGTATAAACGTAGCTTTTTTGAATGATTAAAACTGTGCTCAATAAAACGTTCTGCGGTTAACTCGGGGCGATTCAAGTAACCTCGGGTAACACCTCCGCCCGACACGTAAAGCTCCCCCGTAACGCCAACAGGCTGCAACAGCATTTTAGTGCTACATACATAAGCTTTTAGATCTGCCAATGGTTGCCCAATATTACTGGAATATTCTTCGGTGTCGTCGGCATTAACAGCGTGGTAAGTTACGTGGACCGTTGTTTCAGTAATCCCGTACATATTCACCAGTTCTACTGATGACTGCTGCATATTTTGAAACCAATTCTGTAACTTACGGTATTCCAACGCCTCTCCACCAAAAACGATGTAACGCAGGTTTAGAGAATCTTTGCGATCACACAAGTAATCCATTAACGGATAAAAAGCTGAAGGAGTTTGCGACAGTACGGTAACTTTGTATTCATTGATTAACCGACAAAAAGCAACATTATCTTTTGCCACTTGAGATGGCACCACCACCACAGTGCTACCGTGCAGTAATGCCCCCCACATTTCCCAAACCGAGAAATCAAAGGCATTTGAATGAAATAAGGTCCAAACATCATCGGCATTAAACTCAAAATTATCATGACAGGCATCAAATAACCGAACCACATTTCGATGCTCAACCATTACGCCTTTAGGTTGACCGGTCGAACCCGAGGTATAAATAACATAAGCCATGTGTTCAGGTGTTAAACCTGTTACTTCAGGATTACTATTTGAGTACCCCGCCAGTAAGGCTTCTGTTTGTAAGTTATGCAGACAAACCGTTTGCTTTCCTGATTCAATAAAATACGGTTCCAAGTCAGCTTGAGTTACCAAAATATTGACCTGAGAATCTGCTAATAGGTAATCCAAACGTTCCTGAGGATAATTGGGATCCATGGGTACATAAGCACCACCAGATTTGAGGATCGCCAATGTTGCAACCACCGTATCAATGGAACGCTCAACACACAGTCCAACCAAACTATCAGGCTGTACACCCAATAAAATCAAGTGATGAGCCAGTTGGTTTGCTCGTTCATTTAACGCTTGATAGCTAAGCTTTTTGCCTTCAAAAATCAGAGCTGTTTTTTCTGGTGTCTGCGCAACTTGTTGTTCAAAAACCTGATGCAAACACAACGCCACCGGATAAGAAACCGCTGGCGTATTTAACCATTGTGCTTGCTCAACATCAGATAAAATAGATAACTGGCTAACAAGAGTACCAGCACCAGATTCGGCCATTCCACATAGAATACGCTGCAAATGCTGACTTATACGCTCAATGTTTTCTTCGGTAAAATGCTGGGGCTGATATGTCAGTTCAATTTGTAATTGTTGCTGATGTACATAAGCTCTAATCGCCAATGGGTAGTTTGTATGTTCGAAAGCGTAAACATTACTAATTTCCAAAGTACTGGAATGATGAGCAACGGCTTCATTGAGCGTCTGATCCATCGGATAGTTCTCAAATACCAGTAAACTATCAAATAATGATGTGCCTCTGGTCACCTCACTCAACTGCTGTATGTCAGCCAGCGGTAAATAACCATACTCATCACGGGCGATATTGTCCGCATGCAATACCTGAAGCAAATCTTCAAAACTCATCTGCTCCCCTACCTGTACTCGCACCGGTATCGTGTTAATAAACAGACCTATCATCTGCTCTACACCCGATAACGCCGCCGGACGACCCGATATCGTTGAGCCAAATACAATATCCTGCTCATTGCTATAACGCTGCAACAAACAACTCCACGCTGCCTGCAACACAACATTCATCGTCGTATGCTGAGCACGGGCCAGTCCCGCCAACTGACCTGTCAAATCCTGCCCCAAACTCAATCGACAATAACCAACCTCAACCTCAATATCCGATTCCGCTACACGGTCATACAACAAAGGCGTCGGTGACACAAAACCCGACAAATGTTCCTGCCAAAAATCAACCGCCGACTGACGCTCCTGACACGACAACCAACCAATATATTGCTCATAAGGCACCACCGGACTGGCCGTCAGACTCTCGACACCTAACACCTCGTCCTGATAACGACCCAACACCTCACCAAACAGTATCGGGGTACACCAACCATCCAGCAGCGCATGATGATACGTCCACACAAACCGATAACGCTCTTCGCCCAACCGAGCCAGATGGATACGCATCAACGGCGCTCGACCAAAGTCAAACCCCTTGGCCTTGTCTACTTTAAGCAAACTCTCAAGCCGCGACTCCTGCTCAACCTCGGACAACCCTCGCCAGTCAAGCACCACAAACGGAAGCTCTACCGTTTTTTGTACCAACTGATGAGGCTGCTCGCCTTCCAAACCCACAAACGCAGTGCGCAATATGTCATAACGAGCCACCAGTGCTTCCCACGCTCTACGCATGGCTTCATCGTCTACCTTACCAGCCAATTCACAACCAATCTGAATCGTATAAGACGCACCATTACCATCCAGCAAACCATGAAACAGCAAGCCCGACTGCATCGGTGTGGCAACATACAACTTCTCCAACTGCGGATAATCACACTGCCACTGTGACAACATCCTCTTATCCACCTTCGCAAGCGGAAAGTCCGATGGCGTAAAATGCCCCTCACTCTTCTCGCAATGAGCAAGGCATTCTGCCAGTGTTTGCTCAAACAACGCCGACAACGGTCCAATATCCTGACAACGTGGATGACCCGTCATGTCCACCCGCAACCGCCCTTGATGCACCAACGCATTGATACTCAATGGCACACCCACAGGATTAACCTTACTTATACTGTCGCCCGCAGGCTCATCCGCTATCGAAAAACCCGTCTCGGGGTTCAAACTGTTATCAAACTGTCCAAGGTAGTTAAATTCTATACGGGCATCATGCTGCCCCAACTCCAGCCCCGCCAGTGCATTGTCCTCATCCAGATAACGCAACAACCCGTAACCCATACCCTTATCCGGCACTTCACGGTATTGCTCTTTTACCTCCTGGATAACCTCCCCAATATCTGGCGCATCACATGACAGCACCAACGGATACACCGAGGTAAACCAACCCACCGTCTCGGCAATATCCAAAGCCTCTCCCAACAGCTCACGCCCATGCCCTTCAACATCCAGGCACATCACGTCACTGCCGCGCCACTGACGATACGCCAGTAACAATCCCGCCATCAGCAATTCATTGGTACGAGTACGATATGGATGATTACCCGAACCAAGTAACTGGCGGGTCTGCCCTTCACTCAAACTAAAACGTAATTGCTGCAAATCACCGCTCTGCCCCCCCTCCAACAAGGAAGGCACCGGCACCGACAACCGCTCCTGCCAATAGCCTTTCTGACTTTGTACCTGTTCGCTCTTCACATGCTCTGACAGCATCGCGCCCCATTGTTGCAGCGACACACTGCGCAGACCAACCCCGGGGCTTTCTCCCCTTTCTATCGCCGACCAACCCTGCTCCATATCCGACAACAATATCCGCCAGGACACACCATCAATAACCAAATGGTGAGCAACCAGCAACACCCGACCATCTCCTGCTCCACGGTGAAAATACACCGCTTTAAAAACAGGACCCTGCTCTATATCCAGACTCGCCTGAGCCTGCTGGCAATATTCCAGTTGAGTCGCATCCTGCAACTCCCCCGATAAATGACTAATATCATACTGCCCTATCGAATCGGACAGCATCTGCTCACTGTAGGAAACATGCTTTGCACTCACCACATCCTGCTCTCGGGTAAACCGTAACCGCAACGCATCATGACGCTGGTAAACCCCGTCAACCAGCACCCTTAACGCCGTCATATCAAACGATGGCGGGCACTGTAATAATACCGATTGGTTATAATGGTCCGGAGCCGGTAACTGACGAGAAAAGAACGCTCGCTGAATGGGTAAAAGGCTCAACGCCCCTTCCACCGGTGTCTGGGCTACATCTGCAACCCCCGTAAAACTCACACAATCCGCCAGCTCTACCACCGTCTGATGGTCGAAAAGTTGTCTTACAGTAAAGTGCAGTCCCCCGTGTTTCGCTCTCGATACCAACTGGATGGAGATGATTGAATCCCCCCCAAGCGCAAAGAAGTTATCCTCTATCCCGACCTGCTCAAGATTTAACACATCCGCCCAAATATCACACAGCTGCTGCTCAAGCTCATTACGCGGTGCCACATGCTCTGCGCTTTGACGGTCACTATCTTGCGGGACCGGTAACGCCTTACGGTCAAGCTTGCCACTGGTCATTAAGGGCATAACCTTCATCCGCACGAACATCGACGGCACCATGTAATCCGGCAAAGTTGCCTTTAATGAAAACTTGCAACGACCGATTAAATCCTCATCGGACAACGTTTCATCGCCAACCACATAACCCACCAGTTGCATCCCGGACCCACCCTGACGAGCAACTACCGCTGCACCCTGCACCACGTCAAGGCTCTGTAGTGCATTTTCTATCTCGCCCGGCTCAATACGAAAACCCCTTATCTTCACCTGATGGTCATTACGACCCAGATATTCAAGCTGCCCCTCACTGTTCCAGCGACAAATGTCTCCAGTGCGGTATAAACGGGCTCCTGCTACCTCACTAAACGGGTTTGCAACAAAACGCTCTTTCGTCAAATCTGGACGATTCAGGTAGCCTCGCGCCACCCCAGCACCACCAATGTAAAGCTCACCTGCTGCGCCAATAGGTAACAATCCCATAGACTCATCCAGACAATACAACTGTGTATTGTGAATAGGCTTACCAATCAATACACGCCGGGTAGATTCAATTTCGGAACAATCCCAATAAGAAACATCAATAGCGGCCTCTGTTGGACCATATAAATTATGTAATCTGGTTTCATTGCTAATTGCAAAAAACTGCTCCACCAGTTCAGTCGGTAAAGATTCACCGCTGCAAAAAACCTGACGAACAGATGTGCATTTAGGCCAATCAGAGTTTTGCAACATCATGCGCAACATGGATGGCACAAAGTGCAAAGTAGTAATAGATAGCGCGCGAATAGTGTCAAACAAATACATGGGATCTTTATGGCCTTCTGGTTCAGCCATCACTAATTCTGCGCCTTTAATTAGCGGCCAGAAGAATTCCCATACAGAAACATCAAATGTATAAGGTGTCTTCTGCAACACCTTGTCACTTGACGTTAAACCATAAGCATCATGCATCCATTCAATTCGGTTAACGAGAGCCCGATGAGGAACAGCTACTCCCTTAGGTTGCCCGGTAGAACCGGACGTATATATTACGTAAGCCAAATGTTCACTGGTCAAATCCGCAATTTTCGGATTAATCGCAGGCAACTTAGACAACAAATTCATCATTTCAACACTATCAATCACGACAGTGTTAATTCCGGATTGAGTTCCCGTTAAATCAGCAAGTTGATGCTGAGTGATAACAACGCCGGCACCACTATTAGTTAACATATAAGTGCGACGAGATTCAGGGTCGTAGGGTGACAACGGTAAATAAGCGGCACCTACTTTTTGAATCGCTAGAATGCTCACTACCATCTCGATAGAACGATCCATACAAATACCAACGGGGACATCTGTCGTTACGCCCAATTGTTGTAAGTATTGGGCGAGTTGGTTAGCTTTTGCATTTAGCGTTTCGTAAGAAACCTGTTGCTCTCTAAATACCAACGCTATTTTTGTTGGTGTTGCCTCGACTTGTTGTTCAAATAATTGATGGATACCAACCTGATCCGAAAAATCGTGCTCGGTAGCATTCCATTCCCGCAGCAGTTTGTCAGTGTCGTTTTGAGCAACTACCGACAACTCATTAATCTGTTTTTGTGGAGCCGATAAAACCTCTTCAATTAGTAAACCAAAACTGGTTGCCATACGCTCAATAGTATCCGCAACAAATATTGCCTTATTGTATTTCCAGCGGATATTAATACCATTTTCGCCAAGGCCAACAATCAGTTCCAAATCAAACTTGGCAATATCAATATCCTGCTCCATTTCACGCATTTTCAGATCATCAAGTTGGACCTGATGCTCCTCAAAATTTTGCAAGGTGAGCATAATTTGGAATAAAGGATGGTAAGAGGTGTTTCGCTCCGGCTTAATGTGTTCAACAACCAATTCAAAAGGCACCTGTTGGTGACTATAAGCTTCAAGAATAGATTGTTTGTTTTGAGCCAGAAATGCCGCAAAGTTCTGTGTACCGGAAACCTCACTGCGCAATACCAACGTATTGACAAATAACCCGACTAATTCCTCCAGATCTTTGTGAATACGACCAGCGATTGGCGTACCAATAATAATATCTTTTTCATTGCTGTATTTACTGATGATCACAGACAACGCACTATGTAACAGAACAAAAGGAGTGACCTCCTGAGCTTTGCAAAGTGATTCTAATTTTTGTCTTGTTTGGGCGCTAAATTCCTGTTTATGCACCGCTCCTTCAAATGTTTGCACTTTAGGGCGAGGCTTATCTATTGGGATACTATGCAACATAGGCATATCAGCTAGCTTGGATTTCCAATAGCCAAGTTGCTGGTCCAGATTCTCACCTTGTAGATTATCATGCTGCCAATTTGCATAATCAGAATACTGACGCAATAAAGGCTGAAGTGGGTTGTCTCTCCCAAACTTAAAGGTAGAATAAAGCACACTGATTTCTTTGAGCAATATCTGCATCGACCATCCATCAGTCGCAATATGATGCATATTGAATAGCAAACAATGCTTTCGCTCAGCTAGCTTAACCAAGTGAGCGCGAAGCAAAAGATCCACATTTAGATCAAAAGGTTGCAATCCAAATTTAGTCATTAACTTATGTAACTTCCCGCTCTGCTCTTTAGCTTCCAATGCTGAAAAATCACTCGTTTCAAGCAATGGATCTTGCGGATTTTGCAAACTCAGATGAGCAACACCTTCTACACTTAGGATATTGGTGCGAAGCACTTCATGTCGCAGAACAATGGTGTCCAGTGCTTTAGATAAAGCGGAAACGTCCAGCTCACCTTGAAGATCAAAAGCAGAAGGCATGTTGTATTGATATGAACCATTTTCAAACTGTTCAATAAACCACAAACGCTGTTGAGCAAACGACAAAACCTGATTATTCGGTGCCTTGCTGGCAATGTCTCGTGTCTCGGGTAGTTGTCCAAACTCACCACCGTTTTGCTTCAACCACTCAACTAGCTCAGCTTTGTGCTGCTTTAACGTCTCTCTAAGCTCTAGTGATAAACTATTTTTAACGGCGCTATAATGCAACTTGCCATCTTGCAGGTATAATCTAATTCCTGATGCTTTCAATAAATCTAATAGTGCTTCAAGTCTCATAGCTCACCATATTCAATTTCATCGTTATCTTCTTCATTAACACCGAGTCCTGAGAGTGTTTGCTGCTCTTGGTAATGCTCTAACCTCTCCGAAATTCCCCTGACTGAAGGACATTCGAAGATAGCTAGTAGTGGAACTTCCACATCCAAGGTGTCGCGGATCTGATTAACTAACTGCGTTGCTAACAGGGAATGTCCTCCCAGAGCGAAAAAGTTGTCGTCAATACCAACCAGCTCTGCTGCAAGCAACTGTTGCCAGATCACACATAATTTCTCTTCAGTTGGGTTACGAGGGGCAATATATTCATAAGTCGCCAGATTTTCTGTCTGTGGACTTGGTAAGGCTTTCTTGTCCAATTTTCCATTGTTTGTTAGAGGCAGGGCATCTAACAAAACAAAGAATACCGGGATCATAAAATTGGGTAATTTGCCTTCAAGAAAACGTCTCAGCTCATTACTCAACTGAGCTTCATTGTTTTCCTGAACGTTTAATTGATTAGTTGCCACCAAATAGGCAACCAATCTCTTGTCACCATTGTTGTCTGGCAATGCAATGACGGAAGCATCGGCAATCATGTCGTGTTGAACAAGGGCGTTGGATATTTCACCCAACTCTATGCGAAATCCTCGTATCTTAACTTGCTCATCTGTTCGGCCAATATATTCCAATTGACCATTGTTCAACCGACGGACTAAATCACCTGTGCGGTAGAGTGTCTTATCCAGCTCCTGAAATTGGGAATCAACAAAACGTTGCTCGGTTAAATCAGAACGATTCAAATAACCTCGCGTCACGCCAGATCCACCCACAAATAATTCACCAATAACGCCATCGGGTTGCAAACGCCTATGCTCGTTACAAACATACGCTTGCAGATGCGGAAGAGGTTTACCTATCAGGCTACGTGATTGCTCGATCTGCTCTTCTATGATCTTGTGATAAGTAACGTGCACAGTGGTTTCAGTAATCCCATACATGTTGATTAAGTCCACGCTATTGGGAGTGACTACGTCATACCATTCTTTCAACTTTCCGTATTCCAATGCTTCACCACCGAACACGACATAACGCAGATGTTTCTCTAACTGCAGTTGAACCAACGGCTTAATAAGAGGATAAAACGCGGAAGGTGTTTGAGACAGTACCGTTACCTGTTCCTGCTGGAGCAAATGACTAAATGCAACGCTATCTTTACTAGTGGAAGCAGGTACGATTACCAGCTTACCTCCGTAGATGAAAGCCCCCCAAATTTCCCAAACCGAGAAATCAAAAGCATTCGAGTGGAACAGGGTCCAAACATCCGACTCTTCAAATTGGAAATAAGTCGAACAACCACTAAACAACTCAATGATATTATTATGTTCAACCAACACCCCTTTAGGCGTTCCAGTCGAACCTGAGGTATAAATGACATAGGCAAGACTACTCAAATCCAAATTATCCACATGTGGATTACTCGATGGATAAGCATCAAACGCCGTACTGTTAGCTGTCACGCAAATTACTTGTTGCTCAGACAAGGGCAACACGTCCAGTAAATGTTCCTGCGTTAACACAATTCCAACTTCGGAATCCTGCAATGTAAATTCAAGTCTAGAGTGAGGGTAGGCTGGATCCATTGGCACATAAGCACCACCTGCTTTCAAAATAGCTAATGTAGCAACCAGCATTTCCAATGATCGTTCAAAACACAAGCCAACCAAGGTATCAGGCTTAACACCTCTAAAAATCAAATGATGTGCTAACTGGTTGGCCTGTGCGTTTAATTCCCCGTAAGTCAGTTGTTGTTGTTCATAAACCACCGCTACTTTATCGGAATGACACAAAGCCTGTTGCTCAAATAATTGATGTACGCACTGCCGATCCCCGACAGAAGTGTAAGGTTGCGAAAGAACAGCTGATAAAATCTGTTGCTCATCCACCACATCTATCAACCCAACGGCTTTCTGTGGAGCTGATATAATTTCGCTTATCAACAAATCAAAGCTATACGCCAACTGTTCAATGCTTTCTTGACTAAACAGACTGGTATTGTATTTCCATTCGGCTGTCCAATGATCGACATCCGTCGATATTTCTAACTCCAAATCAAATCTGACGATATTCTTTTCTCTGACTCTTTCCTCAATCGTCAACTTTTTAGCGGTAACCGCTGGAACGGACTCTTTCTGAACACTAAACAATATCTGGAATAGTGGACTATATGCGGTATTTCTTTCCGGCCGTAGTGCATCAACAAGCATTTCAAAAGGTATGTATTGATGCTCAAACGCTTCCAGAATCATCTTCTGGTTTTCTTTTAGATTCACCTCAAAACTTGCGTCATTATCAATATGTGTACGCAACGCCAAGGTATTGATAAAGCAACCAATCAAATCCTCGGTATCTTTGTGGAAACGTCCGGATATTGGCGCACCGATCACAACATCAACGGCACTACTAAAACGCCCCACAAGTAAGGCAAATACAGTCTGTAATAACATAAACTCAGTAACGTTTAATGTCTGACAAAGGGATTTAACCCCTTGTATCTGTTCTTTACTTAGCGCACGTTTAAAGTGAGTACCCGTAAATTCCTGATGTGCTGGACGAGGATAATCCAACGGTAAATCATGCAATGAGGGAATACCCGCTAACTGCTGTTTCCAATAAATTAACTGATTCTCAACTACATCATCAATAAACCAATTCCGTTGCCAAAGTGTGTAATCCTTATATTGCAGAGGTAATTTAGGCAATGAAGAAGAATGATTTTCTGAGTAGGCTTCATAAAAGGCGACTAGTTCTTTTATCAATACACCTGTCGACCATGCATCTGACAAGATATGATGGGTGGTAAATGTCATGACATGGTAATCATCTGAGCAAGCTAATAAATTGACTCGAACTAAACAATCCAGAGCCAAATCGAAAGGCTTTGAGGCATCCTGTTCGATAATAGTGGTAATACTCAGTTGCTGAGCCGCATCTTCCAAATTACGAAGATCATGGTGTAAAACCGGTACGTCCAAAGAAGGCCTGATAATTTGAACTGCCCCCTCCGCTCCATCAATAAAATTGGTACGTAATATTTCATGACGTTCGACAATAGTATTCAGTGTTTTCTGTAAGGCTCCTTTATCCAATTTGCCCCGTAAAACAAAGGCAGAAGGCATATTGTACTGAACACTTTGTCCCTGCAATTGGTCAATAAACCACAATCGCTGTTGAGCATATGACAGAGGGATATTTTCCACATTCGGTACGGGCTGTATTTCAGGTAGAACTACTGCCGACTTAGCGGATAAAAGTTCTATCGAAAACGCTTCAACTGTTGGAGCAAGGAATACATTTCGTAGTGGTGCTTCTATACCAAGAGATTCCCTAACTAAACTCACCATTCTAGTGGCAATAAGGGAGTGACCACCCAGTTCAAAAAAGTTGTCCGTAATACCGACTCGCTCTACGCGTAACGCCGACGACCAAATCGCGCACAACTGTGATTCCAGCTCATTACGGGGGGCTACATAACCCGATTGTTCAAGATACTGCGACCCCGGCGCCGGTAACGCCTGCTTGTCCACCTTCCCACTTAACGTCAGCGGTAAACTCTCCAGCAACAGAAAATAGCTCGGTATCATATAACCCGGTAAATGCCGCAACAGACCCGTCCGAATGTCACTGACAAGTCCATCCTCACCACCGGTTTGCTCCGCAACCACATACGCAACCAGCTGTTTGTCGTGCCCCTCTTCTTCTCGTACCAACACCACCGCATCCTGTACCTGCGGTAACTGGCGTAATCGTGCCTCTATCTCGCCAGGCTCTATGCGGTAACCCCGCACCTTGACCTGATTGTCCATACGACCAATAAATTCGATATTACCGTCTTCTCGCCAGCGGACCTTGTCACCCGTTCGGTACAAGCGACCACTGTCTATCCACGGTAAATCCACAAAACGCGACTCCGTCAGAGCTTCCTGATGAATATAACCTTCAGTTACACCATCGCCGCCTATGTATAACTCACCAGCCACACCCACTGGTTGTAACTGCTGTGCCATATCAAGCACATGTAAACGGGTATTCCCCATCGGCTTACCACTGGGCAGACTCCCCGACAATCCCTCATCCCACGCCTTCGAATGCCAGGTGCTGGAGGTTATCGCCGTCTCCGTCAAACCAAATACATGCACCAGTGCGACATCATAAGCCACCCACTGCCTCATCAAACGAACCGGTATCGCTTCACACCCCACCATCACCACTCGCAAACTCGGGGGCGGCACCTCATTATTCACCTGCAGCCAATACAGCCATTCTCGCCACTGCGCAAAAGAAAGCTCCAGCACACTGATGGACAAATCACCCATCGACTCCTGCAACTCTCCCGCACCCAGCAGACCCTCTGACTCATTCACCACCACTGTTCCACCCGACAACCAGGCCGGTAACAGCTCTTCAAGGATCACATCAAAACTTACCGACGCCAATTGCCATACCCGGTCTTGCGCGCAACTACCCAGCACTTCCTGCATCGACTGACTGTAGTTCACCAGATTACGATGGCTGTACAACACGCCTTTGGGTTGACCGGTCGAGCCCGAGGTATAGAAAACACCGATGCCATCGTCGCCACCCCGCGCCACCAAACCCGTTGCCTCTGAAGATTGGGATGACATATCAATGCGGTCCATCTCCACGACTATCAAATCTTGTGGGTCAAAACTCACCGGGTGCGCCGCTGTACCTAACAGATAACCGGCACCACTGTCCTTAAGCATGTACGCCAATCTTGAATCCGGATACTGGGTATCCAACAGTAGAAAACGTCCACCGGCCTTAATAACCGACAACAGTGCAACGCCCAACTCACAACCGCCTGGCAGATAAATACCCACCACATCATCAGCTTGCAAACCCAAAGACAACAGATAATGCGCCAACCGGTTTGATTGCCTGTCCAACGCCTCATAACGTAATGACTCTAAACCACTGCAAAGTGCTATATTGTCTGGCGTACGTGCCGCCTGAGCACTGAATAATGCACCCAATCCGGCTTCGCGATCGTAATCAAAATCAGTCTGGTTCCATTTCTCAAACAATTGTTTATGTTGCAAATCTAACAATTCAAGCACTGAGACTGATTGCTCAGGTTCAGTAACAATCGAATTTAATAACGTTTCAAAACTACTCGCTAATCGTTCAATACTCCCAACAACGAACAGGTCTTTTCTATATCTCCAGGTCAACCTAATACCAGAATCTGTTTCATTAGCAGTTAGATCCAGATCAAAATGAGCGATATCAGTATGTTCGTCGTTAAAATCAAGCGTAAGATCACTGTTCTGAAAGACTTCATTTTCATTGTTTTGTAAGGTAAATGAAATCTGAAATAACGGACTATAGGCCAAACTCCGCTCCGGCTGCATCTTCTCTACCAATAGCTCAAATGGAATATGCTGATGCGTATACGTATCCAGTATCATCTGGCGATTTTGCTGCAACAACGTTACAAAATCCGGTGAGCCAGAAAGGTCCGTGCGTAACACCAACGCGTTCACAAAAAAACCGATTAACCCTTCGGTTTCCTTGCTCACTCGGCCCGCTATCGGCGACCCCATCACAATGTCAGTCTCGTTACTGTATCGGGAAAGTAATACCGAAAACGCTGTCTGCAAAAACATAAACAAGGTCACATTATGCTGCTCGCATAACTGCCCTACTCGCTCTGACAAAACCTTGTCCAGTAACTGACTAACCGTATCGCCCACAAAGGCTATCTCCGCCGGACGTGCCTTATCCAACGGTAAACTGTGTAACTGCGGAATACCCTCAAGTTGTTGTTGCCAGTAACCTAGCTGTGCTTCCAGAACTTCACCTTGCAACCAGTCTCGCTGCCACTGGGCATAATCGGCATACTGCACCTTCAAATCCGGTAACGGATTCGGTTTGCCCTGACTAAAGGCTTGGTATAACTGACTGAACTCTCGCACCAGAATCGATATCGACCAACCGTCCGACGCAATATGGTGCATGTTAAACAACACCTGATGCGCTTCATCACCGAGTTTCAATACCTGCAAACGCAATAACAGCTCACTGGACAAATCAAAACCCCGACCGGCGTCTTCTTCTGCAAGCTGCTCTATCTTACGGACCTGCTCATCCAACGGTAAACCAACAAGATCATGCCACACCAAAGGCGTCTCAAACGCCACCGGTATCACCTGCTGTGCCTCACCATCAACCGAAACAATGTGGGCTCTCAATACTTCATGTCGTTCTATTATCGTGTGGATTGCACGGGCAAAGGCTTCCGGGTCAAAACGTCCTGTCAAACGGAACTGGCCCGGCATGTTGTACTGACTACTGCCCCCTTCAAGCTGATCAATAAACCACAAACGTTGCTGACCATAAGACAGGGGTAACGGACCATCCCGGGATATCACCTGCACCGGCGGTAATACTTGAGTGCCATCCGCCGCACCCAGCGTCGTCACAAATTCAGCCACCGACGGATGCTCAAACAAAACCTTCAACGGGACTTCCACATTGAAAGCCTGACGCACCATACTGACCAAACGGGTTGCCAGCAACGAGTGACCACCCAGTGCAAAGAAACTGTCCGTTACACTCACCTTTTCCAGTTTAAGCACTTCCTGCCAGATAACACACAAACGGGCTTCCTGCTCATTACGGGGGGCTACATAACTCGGAGAATGAGTACTTTGCTGCGGTGAGGGCAACGCCTTGCGATTCAACTTGCCATTAGGTGTTAACGGAAAACGGTCCATAAACACATACGCCGATGGCACCATAAACGCAGGCAAACGCTCTTCAACCTGCCGATTCAAGGCAGCTTTTAACAGGGCATCGTCATTCCACTCATAACGGGTACGGCCCAGGTTGCCTTCGCTGAAACCAACTCCCTCTGCCTGATAACTCTCATGGATGGCATACAGCACTTCATGGGGACTACCTTCCAACTGGTCATCACGGTCTACCGTCCACCGGTAATCCTTGCTCTCCAGTAATGCCTTGATGTTATCAATGCGATCACCAATATCATGAACCTCAATGATGATCTGTTTGATTTTCGGCCAGTCTGATTCAATAATCCCGGCCAATACTTGCTCTTCGCTCTTTTGTACATCCAGCTTCAACAAGTCAATACTTTCAATGCCCTGCTCGGCAATAATGTCCGATAACGTGCGTATCTCACAGGTCACCTGCTCGCTTTGCAAACGCTCCGCCAACAGCTCATCAAAGGCCGCTTCGCTCAACTCGCCATTATCCAGCTCTGCCTGATACTGACTACGCAAATAGGTTTTAACATCTTCTGCATCCGTCACCTGATCGCCATAACGACCCGATATCAACGAGTTATGCGGATAATAGGTAAAAGTGACTTCCTGAGATGACTCTCCCAGACCACAAGGGTACAAGGTGGCATTGAGCCCATACAGCTCACGGTTAAATTCCAACACCCTGAACACACTCGGCACCGGCTCAAAGGAATACAAACGTGCCCCCGGACACATTTGCCCAACAAACAAACTCGCCATCCCCGTATTCGCACCAACATCAAACACACAAGCATTGTCCGGCAGCACTATGCCGTGTTTCAGGTACGTCTGTTGACCGAATATTTCTGCATAGGTAAAGTCTGTCTCTGCCGGGTTTAAACAACCCACATACATGCCGTTGGGCAACGTCTGGCGTTGTACACTATCCCATTTTGCTTGCCCCGCCATGCCTGACAAAACACGCACCGGACACGCCTGTTCGCGGTCGGCTTGAACATAAGCCAATAACTGCTGGTCACGCTCTATCACCACCGCCTGTTCAACCGCCGGATGCTGCGCTATCGCCTTGGAGATTTCATCCAGCTCGACACGAAAACCTCTAAGCTTCACCTGATTATCGATACGCTCGACGTATTCTATCGTCCCGTTCGACAACCATCGCACAAGGTCGCCTGTGCGATATAAACGCTCACCTGCCTTATCAGAGAATGGGTTAGCCACAAACCGTTCATCTGTCATCTGTGACTGGTTCAAATAACCCCGGGCCAAGCCCGCACCACCGATGTACAACTCACCTATCGCCCCAGATACCTGCAACTGTTGTTGTGGGTCCAGAACATAAAACTTCGCATTGGCAAGCGGTTTCCCTATCGGGATAACGCCCCTGGCAGTTCCCACCGCAACGTCACTGTCTATCAGTTGTGTACAACTACCCACCGTCGCTTCGGTTGGGCCATATTCATTGATAAAAGTCGCACCCGGAAGGTATTCATTTATCCACGGATGAAGCGTCTCCTGGGTCAACTGCTCTCCGGCCACCACGATTACGTGGCGCGCATCCGGGTTACTGCGTAAATTACCCAGTGATTCAACCGCTTTAAGATGCGCCGGGGTTATCTTGAATAACAGCGCGTCTTCGTCATCAAAAAGGTAATCCGCCAACGATTCCAGTGGTAGCGCATCTTCCGGCAACAACTCAACATAACCTCCGCTGATAAGCGGCACATAAAGGGATTGTACGGTCGCATCAAAGGCGATTGGGGAACTGACTACCGAGCCGACAACCTGCTCGTACATGAAGTCCTGCTCACCAAATTTAAGGAAATTACACACGCTATGGTGCTCTACCATCACCCCTTTGGGTTGACCGGTCGAGCCAGAGGTATAGATAACATACGCCAGGTGCGCCGGCGTTAACCCTTCAACCATCGGACTCTTATCTGAATAGCCCGATAGCATGACCTTCGTCTCTGCATCATCCAGACAAACGGCTTGTTGACCTGCCAGCGGTAATTGGCCCACCAAGCTACTCTGGGTGACCAGATGTTTCACTCCGGTATCCTGCAACATATACTCAAGACGAGCCTGCGGATAGTTTGGGTCCAACGGTACATAGGCACCACCGGCCTTGAGAATACCCAGCAGTCCCACCATCATCTCGATGCTACGCTCCAGACATATTCCCACAACCGTATCCGGGCCAACCCCCTGAGCTATCAGATAATGTGCCAGCCTGTTCGCTTGCGCATTTAGCTCACCATAACTCAGCTCTGCATCTTCGAAAATAACAGCAACGTCATCAGGAGTACGAGATACCTGTTGTTCAAACAGGTAATGCACCAAACGCTCATTCTGTTGCGATTCGTTAAAGTATGTTACTTCACTCTCATTCCACTCAAACTCAACACGCTTGCGTTCTTGATTATCTGCCAGCGATACTTGCTCCACATTAATCGCAGGATCGTTTACAAGTTCATCAATTAAAATGGCAAAACTTGAAGAGAGTTGCTGAAGTGTTGAGAATTGAAATAAATTTTTGTTGTATATCCAATCAATCTCAATGCCGTCGTCCGATTCATTGATATTCAATTGCAAATCGAATTTGATATTATTAGTTTCTGTGCTCAGGCCTTCAATTTCCAATTCATTTAAGGTCATGGAATCTTTTTGATGATTACCCAAAGTAATAGTAATCTGAAATAACGGACTATAGGCCAAACTCCGCTCCGGCTGCATCTTCTCTACCAATAGCTCAAATGGAATATGCTGATGCGTATACGTATCCAGTATCATCTGGCGATTTTGCTGCAACAACGTTACAAAATCCGGTGAGCCAGAAAGGTCCGTGCGTAACACCAACGCGTTCACAAAAAAACCGATTAACCCTTCGGTTTCCTTGCTCACTCGGCCCGCTATCGGCGACCCCATCACAATGTCAGTCTCGTTACTGTATCGGGAAAGTAATACCGAAAACGCTGTCTGCAAAAACATAAACAAGGTCACATTATGCTGCTCGCATAACTGCCCTACTCGCTCTGACAAAACCTTGTCCAGTAACTGACTAACCGTATCGCCCACAAAGGCTATCTCCGCCGGACGTGCCTTATCCAACGGTAAACTGTGTAACTGCGGAATACCCTCAAGTTGTTGTTGCCAGTAACCTAGCTGTGCTTCCAGAACTTCACCTTGCAACCAGTCTCGCTGCCACTGGGCATAATCGGCATACTGCACCTTCAAATCCGGTAACGGATTCGGTTTGCCCTGACTAAAGGCTTGGTATAACTGACTGAACTCTCGCACCAGAATCGATATCGACCAACCGTCCGACGCAATATGGTGCATGTTAAACAACACCTGATGCGCTTCATCACCGAGTTTCAATACCTGCAAACGCAATAACAGATCACTGGACAAATCAAAACCCCGACCGGCGTCTTCTTCTGCAAGCTGCTCTATCTTACGGACCTGCTCATCCAACGGTAAACCAACAAGATCATGCCACACCAAAGGCGTCTCAAACGCCACCGGTATCACCTGCTGTGCCTCACCATCAACCGAAACAATGTGGGCTCTCAATACTTCATGTCGTTCTATTATCGTGTGGATTGCACGGGCAAAGGCTTCCGGGTCAAAACGTCCTGTCAAACGGAACTGGCCCGGCATGTTGTACTGACTACTGCCCCCTTCAAGCTGATCAATAAACCACAAACGTTGCTGACCATAAGACAGGGGTAACGGACCATCCCGGGATATCACCTGCACCGGCGGTAATACTTGAGTGCCATCCGCCGCACCCAGCGTCGTCACAAATTCAGCCACCGACGGATGCTCAAACAAAACCTTCAACGGGACTTCCACATTGAAAGCCTGACGCACCATACTGACCAAACGGGTTGCCAGCAACGAGTGACCACCCAGTGCAAAGAAACTGTCCGTTACACTCACCTTTTCCAGTTTAAGCACTTCCTGCCAGATAACACACAAACGGGCTTCCTGCTCATTACGGGGGGCTACATAACTCGGAGAATGAGTACTTTGCTGCGGTGAGGGCAACGCCTTGCGATTCAACTTGCCATTAGGTGTTAACGGAAAACGGTCCATAAACACATACGCCGATGGCACCATAAACGCAGGCAAACGCTCTTCAACCTGCCGATTCAAGGCAGCTTTTAACAGGGCATCGTCATTCCACTCATAACGGGTACGGCCCAGGTTGCCTTCGCTGAAACCAACTCCCTCTGCCTGATAACTCTCATGGATGGCATACAGCACTTCATGGGGACTACCTTCCAACTGGTCATCACGGTCTACCGTCCACCGGTAATCCTTGCTCTCCAGTAATGCCTTGATGTTATCAATGCGATCACCAATATCATGAACCTCAATGATGATCTGTTTGATTTTCGGCCAGTCTGATTCAATAATCCCGGCCAATACTTGCTCTTCGCTCTTTTGTACATCCAGCTTCAACAAGTCAATACTTTCAATGCCCTGCTCGGCAATAATGTCCGATAACGTGCGTATCTCACAGGTCACCTGCTCGCTTTGCAAACGCTCCGCCAACAGCTCATCAAAGGCCGCTTCGCTCAACTCGCCATTATCCAGCTCTGCCTGATACTGACTACGCAAATAGGTCTTAACATCTTCTGCATCCGTCACCTGATCGCCATAACGACCCGATATCAACGAGTTATGCGGATAATAGGTAAAAGTGACTTCCTGAGATGACTCTCCCAGACCACAAGGGTACAAGGTGGCATTGAGCCCATACAGCTCACGGTTAAATTCCAACACCCTGAACACACTCGGCACCGGCTCAAAGGAATACAAACGTGCCCCCGGACACATTTGCCCAACAAACAAACTCGCCATCCCCGTATTCGCACCAACATCAAACACACAAGCATTGTCCGGCAGCACTATGCCGTGTTTCAGGTACGTCTGTTGACCGAATATTTCTGCATAGGTAAAGTCTGTCTCTGCCGGGTTTAAACAACCCACATACATGCCGTTGGGCAACGTCTGGCGTTGTACACTATCCCATTTTGCTTGCCCCGCCATGCCTGACAAAACACGCACCGGACACGCCTGTTCGCGGTCGGCTTGAACATAAGCCAATAACTGCTGGTCACGCTCTATCACCACCGCCTGTTCAACCGCCGGATGCTGCGCTATCGCCTTGGAGATTTCATCCAGCTCGACACGAAAACCTCTAAGCTTCACCTGATTATCGATACGCTCGACGTATTCTATCGTCCCGTTCGACAACCATCGCACAAGGTCGCCTGTGCGATATAAACGCTCACCTGCCTTATCAGAGAATGGGTTAGCCACAAACCGTTCATCTGTCATCTGTGACTGGTTCAAATAACCCCGGGCCAAGCCCGCACCACCGATGTACAACTCACCTATCGCCCCAGATACCTGCAACTGTTGTTGTGGGTCCAGAACATAAAACTTCGCATTGGCAAGCGGTTTCCCTATCGGGATAACGCCCCTGGCAGTTCCCACCGCAACGTCACTGTCTATCAGTTGTGTACAACTACCCACCGTCGCTTCGGTTGGGCCATATTCATTGATAAAAGTCGCACCCGGAAGGTATTCATTTATCCACGGATGAAGCGTCTCCTGGGTCAACTGCTCTCCGGCCACCACGATTACGTGGCGCGCATCCGGGTTACTGCGTAAATTACCCAGTGATTCAACCGCTTTAAGATGCGCCGGGGTTATCTTGAATAACAGCGCGTCTTCGTCATCAAAAAGGTAATCCGCCAACGATTCCAGTGGTAGCGCATCTTCCGGCAACAACTCAACATAACCTCCGCTGATAAGCGGCACATAAAGGGATTGTACGGTCGCATCAAAGGCGATTGGGGAACTGACTACCGAGCCGACAACCTGCTCGTACATGAAGTCCTGCTCACCAAATTTAAGGAAATTACACACGCTATGGTGCTCTACCATCACCCCTTTGGGTTGACCGGTCGAGCCAGAGGTATAGATAACATACGCCAGGTGCGCCGGCGTTAACCCTTCAACCATCGGACTCTTATCTGAATACCCCGATAGCATGACCTTCGTCTCTGCATCATCCAGACAAACGGCTTGTTGACCTGCCAGCGGTAATTGGCCCACCAAGCTACTCTGGGTGACCAGATGTTTCACTCCGGTATCCTGCAACATATACTCAAGACGAGCCTGCGGATAGTTTGGGTCCAACGGTACATAGGCACCACCGGCCTTGAGAATACCCAGCAGTCCCACCATCATCTCGATGCTACGCTCCAGACATATTCCCACAACCGTATCCGGGCCAACCCCCTGAGCTATCAGATAATGTGCCAGCCTGTTCGCTTGCGCATTTAGCTCACCATAACTCAGCTCTGCATCTTCGAAAATAACAGCAACGTCATCAGGAGTACGAGATACCTGTTGTTCAAACAGGTAATGCACCAAACGCTCATTCTGTTGCGACTCGTTAAAGTATGTTACTTCACTCTCATTCCACTCAAACTCAACACGCTTGCGTTCTTCACAGGAGATCACATTTAGATCAGGAATGTTGTTTTTCGTGTCATTTGTTGTGACAGAGGTTAATAACTGTTCCAGATGTTTCCATATAGTTTGCACCTGGTTTTCACTGAATCGGTCTTCCTGAAAACGAATATCGCAATTAAGGATGCCGTCTTCGATAAAAGCAGTTAATGAAATCGCGTAATTCGACTCACTATTAGCCTTAACATCGCTAATATGCAAGCCGTTGGTTACTTGGCTGGATGCATACTTAACCGCAGCATCCATCGGATAGTTCTCAAATACCAGTAAACTATCAAATAACGATGTGCCTCTGGTCACCTCACTCAACTGCTGTATGTCAGCCAGCGGTAAATAACCATACTCATCACGGGCGATATTGTCCGCATGCAAGACCTGAAGCAAATCTTCAAAACTCATCTGCTCCCCTACCTGCACTCGCACCGGTATCGTGTTAATAAACAGACCTATCATCTGCTCTACACCCGATAACGCCGCCGGACGACCCGATATCGTTGAGCCAAATACAATATCCTGCTCATTGCTATAACGCTGCAACAAACAACTCCACGCTGCCTGCAACACAACATTCATCGTCGTATGCTGAGCACGGGCCAGTCCCGCCAACTGACCTGTCAAATCCTGCCCCAAACTCAATCGACAATAACCAACCTCAACCTCAATATCCGATTCCGCTACACGGTCATACAACAAAGGCGTCGGTGACACAAAACCCGACAAATGTTCCTGCCAAAAATCAACCGCCGACTGACGCTCCTGACACGACAACCAACCAATATATTGCTCATAAGGCACCACCGGACTGGCCGTCAGACTCTCGACACCTAACACCTCGTCCTGATAACGACCCAACACCTCACCAAACAGTATCGGGGTACACCAACCATCCAGCAGCGCATGATGATACGTCCACACAAACCGATAACGCTCTTCGCCCAACCGAGCCAGATGGATACGCATCAACGGCGCTCGACCAAAGTCAAACCCCTTGGCCTTGTCTACTTTAAGCAAACTCTCAAGCCGCGACTCCTGCTCAACCTCGGACAACCCTCGCCAGTCAAGCACCACAAACGGAAGCTCTACCGTTTTTTGTACCAACTGATGAGGCTGCTCGCCTTCCAAACCCACAAACGCAGTGCGCAATATGTCATAACGAGCCACCAGTGCTTCCCACGCTCTACGCATGGCTTCATCGTCTACCTTACCAGCCAATTCACAACCAATCTGAATCGTATAAGACGCACCATTACCATCCAGCAAACCATGAAACAGCAAGCCCGACTGCATCGGTGTGGCAACATACAACTTCTCCAACTGCGGATAATCACACTGCCACTGTGACAACATCCTCTTATCCACCTTCGCAAGCGGAAAGTCCGATGGCGTAAATTGCCCCTCACTCTTCTCGCAATGAGCAAGGCATTCTGCCAGTGTTTGCTCAAACAACGCCGACAACGGTCCAATATCCTGACAACGTGGATGACCCGTCATGTCCACCCGCAACCGCCCTTGATGCACCAACGCATTGATACTCAATGGCACACCCACAGGATTAACCTTACTTATACTGTCGCCCGCAGGCTCATCCGCTATCGAAAAACCCGTCTCGGGGTTCAAACTGTTATCAAACTGTCCAAGGTAGTTAAATTCTATACGGGCATCATGCTGCCCCAACTCCAGCCCCGCCAGTGCATTGTCCTCATCCAGATAACGCAACAACCCGTAACCCATACCCTTATCCGGCACTTCACGGTATTGCTCTTTTACCTCCTGGATAACCTCCCCAATATCTGGCGCATCACATGACAGCACCAACGGATACACCGAGGTAAACCAACCCACCGTCTCGGCAATATCCAAAGCCTCTCCCAACAGCTCACGCCCATGCCCTTCAACATCCAGGCACATCACGTCACTGCCGCGCCACTGACGATACGCCAGTAACAATCCCGCCATCAGCAATTCATTGGTACGAGTACGATATGGATGATTACCCGAACCAAGTAACTGGCGGGTCTGCCCTTCACTCAAACTAAAACGTAATTGCTGCAAATCACCGCTCTGCCCCCCCTCCAACAAGGAAGGCACCGGCACCGACAACCGCTCCTGCCAATAGCCTTTCTGACTTTGTACCTGTTCGCTCTTCACATGCTCTGACAGCATCGCGCCCCATTGTTGCAGCGACACACTGCGCAGACCAACCCCGGGGCTTTCTCCCCTTTCTATCGCCGACCAACCCTGCTCCATATCCGACAACAATATCCGCCAGGACACACCATCAATAACCAAATGGTGAGCAACCAGCAACACCCGACCATCTCCTGCTCCACGGTGAAAATACACCGCTTTAAAAACAGGACCCTGCTCTATATCCAGACTCGCCTGAGCCTGCTGGCAATATTCCAGTTGAGTCGCATCCTGCAACTCCCCCGATAAATGACTAATATCATACTGCCCTATCGAATCGGACAGCATCTGCTCACTGTAGGAAACATGCTTTGCACTCACCACATCCTGCTCTCGGGTAAACCGTAACCGCAACGCATCATGACGCTGGTAAACCCCGTCAACCAGCACCCTTAACGCCGTCATATCAAACGATGGCGGGCACTGTAATAATACCGATTGGTTATAATGGTCCGGAGCCGGTAACTGACGAGAAAAGAACGCTCGCTGAATGGGTAAAAGGCTCAACGTCCCTTCCACCGGTGTCTGGGCTACATCTGCAACCCCCGTAAAACTCACACAATCCGCCAGCTCTACCACCGTCTGATGGTCGAAAAGTTGTCTTACAGTAAAGTGCAGTCCCCCGTGTTTCGCTCTCGATACCAACTGGATGGAGATGATTGAATCCCCCCCAAGCGCAAAGAAGTTATCCTCTATCCCGACCTGCTCAAGATTTAACACATCCGCCCAAATATCACACAGCTGCTGCTCAAGCTCATTACGCGGTGCCACATACTCTGCGCTTTGACGATCACTATCTTGCGGGACCGGTAACGCCTTACGGTCAAGCTTGCCACTGGTCATTAAGGGCATAACCTTCATCCGCACGAACATCGACGGCACCATGTAATCCGGCAAAGTTGCCTTTAATGAAAACTTGCAACGACCGATTAAATCCTCATCGGACAACGTTTCATCGCCAACCACATAACCCACCAGTTGCATCCCGGACCCACCCTGACGAGCAACTACCGCTGCACCCTGCACCACGTCAAGGCTCTGTAGTGCATTTTCTATCTCGCCCGGCTCAATACGAAAACCCCTTATCTTCACCTGATGGTCATTACGACCCAGATATTCAAGCTGCCCATCACTGTTCCAGCGACAAATGTCTCCAGTGCGGTATAAACGGGCTCCTGCTACCTCACTAAACGGGTTTGCAACAAAACGCTCTTTCGTCAAATCTGGACGATTCAGGTAGCCTCGCGCCACCCCAGCACCACCAATGTAAAGCTCACCTGCTGCGCCAATAGGTACTGACTGCAATTTTTCATCAACAACATGCAACGATTCACTAGGAAAAGGTTTACCAATGGGTACGATTTCGAGTCCCTTGCTTAATCGAGACACTGAGGAAAAAATAGTGGCTTCTGTCGGGCCAAAAAAATTAAACAGTTCGCCATCAAAAGAATCCATCAACCTATTGGCTAATATAGGAAGAAGTGCTTCACCAGCCATAAGGAGCTGCTGAATACCTTTGATTCCAACCTGGAATTTAGCATCTTCCATATAGGCTGAAATAAGCGTCGGTGTTGATTGGAAATGAGTTACAGGGTAATGACTCAACAAGTCTGCAAGAGACTCTTCTTCAGCATGGATTTGATCATTACGGGCCAACAACAAGGTAAAGCCACTAGTTAAGGTACAAATTAACTCAACAATTGAAATGTCAAAGCAATAACTTGTTGCACTTAACCAAACCCCTTCTGGATTTGAAAAATCTATATATTTTTTTAGGTCAGCTTCAAAGCAACACAATTGACGGTGTTCAACTTCAACACCTTTAGGTTTTCCAGTGGAACCAGAAGTAAAAATAACATAAGCACGATTATCAAATGACAAGGGAACAGAGAACTTTGGCGCTTCAGAATCAAGACCCGCAATCAATGCATCAAAGTCCGCTTCACCAAAGCTCAAAACATGAGCCGACGTTTCAGGTAAACAAGAATGAATATGTGCTTCAGTGATTATCACTTTAGATTCGGCGTTATCCAATTGATAAGTCAAACGCTCTTTAGGGTGGCTCGGATCTAACGGCATGTAGCCACCACCGGCTTTAAAAATGGCAAAAATACTAATGACCATTTTTTCAGTGCGATCTAAACAGAGACCAACAACATCTTCCGGTTTAACATCAAGTGAAACTAGGTGGTGAGCTAACTGATTAGCTCTCTCATTGATTTCCTGATAACTGAATTCAACACCATTACTGATTAGGGCGGTTTTATTAGGTGTTTTCAGCGCTTGCTGCTCGAACAGGTCATGAACAAATTCGCGTTCATAAGTCAACTTATTAGAGCCTGACCAACGTGCAATCTGAGACGCTTCACTTTCAGGCATAATACGAATGCTATCAAGACTTGCATGGAGTTTGCCCAAACTATCTTCAATAAGGTAGTACAACCGCTCCAGAATAAGCTTAATTTCTAGCTCATTAAAAAACTTGGGGTTGTAGTCCAAATGCAGATCCAACGATCCATCACTACCTTGCTCCCACACCGTCAGCATAAAAGGTCGGGTTTCATGGTTATGGCTTTGATAAACCAATTTCCCAGGTTGTCCACCAAAGAATAATTCCTGCTTCAACAGCAAGTAATTATATGCAACTTCATACACTTGACGTCCCTGCAAACCCAATTCAGAATTCAAGTGTCCTACAGGGTAACGTTGGTGCCTCAAATTGGACCGCTGTGATTTGGTAATACTTTGAAGTAGTTCCGCAAATGTACTGACTTTCCCGGTATCAATATTGATGAGTGCAGTACTGACAAACACCCCCAACATCTCCTTTTGACGCGCCTTTTTCCGATTATGCGATGGCAACCCAAGAAGCAAATCGGAACGGCGATAAGCCACGGAAAAGTAGTGCGCTAAGGCCCCAAGAAAATAGTGAGCACGAGTAACACCAACAGACTCACAAGCTTTGGTAACCTGCTCTACTTTTTGGGAAGGGATATGGAACGTTTCCCTTTGGCTTCTAACAAGGGCTTTCTGGTCCCTATTCTTGTGGTAAAACTGAGGCAAAAAACGGTCTGTTTTTCCTGCACATAAAGTGGACCAATATTCTTTGTTTTTTTGATACTTTTCACTTTCAAGATAACGATCATCATCCTTGGCGATCGCTTCCCATTCCTCATCCTTTTGTGGTGACACCTGATGTCTGTCATAAAGTTGGCTTAACTTTTGTGCCCAATTAGAAAATCCCCAGCCATCCATTCCCAAGTGATGGCATAAACCAACATACCAAAATCGATCGCTACTCAACTTAACCAGAAATGCTCTAAATAACTCTTTATCCTCAATCTCCAGCGGCGTTTCAAAAAGTTCTGCTATCCATAAATTAGCGGAAGCTTGAGCATCTGCATCTTGGCTAAAATCGATAAAAGGCAAACCAGTACTACGCTGAGATGAAGTATATTGTTGAACATGCTCGCCCTGAGACACAATTCTCAGACCGAAAATGTCAAAATTTTCCACAAGCTGACAATGCGCATCAGTTACTTTCGTTGCATCAATAGCTGGTAATTCAATATAGCCACCAACGTTATAGAGCGGACTACCTTGATTCCAAATCTGATCAAAGTAGATGTCTTTTTGTGTCAATGTTAATGAGTAAAGATTTACATTCATTTTTTGGCCTTATTAATCACTTCCTTATCCATTGCGATCACAATTAAGGAAAACTAATTACGATACCTTTACTAACAATCGCCGATAACTAAGTTTCTTTCGTTCAAGTACTTACTCATATCTCAATACATCCATTGGACTTGATTGAGCTACTTTCCTGGTTTGGAAAAAAGCAGACAAGGCAGCAACGAGAACCGAGATGACGATCGTCAGAATGAAAATGTAGATATGTTCATCAATACCAATTCGCAGGGTAAAACTGTTTAACCAATTCTGAATAAACCAAAACCCGCCAACCAAACCGATCAAGCTACCTAGCAAAACAGGCTTAGAAAATTGCCAATTAAGCAACCAAATGAGTTCCCAAACACTAGCCCCCAAGACTTTACGAATGCCAATTTCTTTTTGACGCCTAGTAACGTAAAAAAGCGCCATACCATAAAGTCCGGTGGCCGCCATGAACAAAGCAACTGATGAGAACACGAGTAAAATATTGATTTGACGATTTTCCGTCCGATACAGGGATTCAAACTCTGATTGGACAAATTTCTTGGATATGGGCTGATCTGGCAATACTTGGCGCCAAGTAGCATCAATTTGTTTTAGAGCAATAGCTAAAAATGCCGGATCCAAATCGAGTGTCATAATATGTAGTTGATTAGGAGAGCCCAGCGTAAAAATCATAGGTCTTACAGCATGATGCATTGACCTTAATTTCAGATCATCAACCACCCCTATGATTTTAAAATCACTCTCACTGGTAGAGATTAACTGCCCAATAGCTGACTCATCTGAATTAACACCCAGCTTATTCAAGAACACTTTATTGACAACCACATCCCCTTGGCCTCTAACACCTTCTTCAGGCCGAACGAATATCCTGTCGTTTTGGCCTTTAGAGAACACTCTTCCTAATGATGCTTCAATACCAAACAGTTCAAAAAACGCGTTATCAACAAACATCTGCTCACTAATAAGCCTGCCGCTATCCTGAACACCTACAATTAGTGCATCAACCGTGCTTGAACCTAGCCGAGGAAGTGGGCTGTTAGATAGTGTCGCGCCTTTAACACCACCTATACTCAATAATTGTTGTTTAAAAGTTTCCGATAAATCCCGATTTTGCCCACCAAAGAATAAGGTCAACTTATTGGATTCATTGAAGCCCTTATCCACGTTATAGAGATAATTCATTTGCATGTAAAAGAACGCCGTCCCAATGATCAAGGCGGTAGACACTGCAAATTGCATAACAACCAACGCATTCCTAACCCAGGAATGGCTAGGGGGTGATGACTTGTTAGAGGTTAAAACGGTTGTCGGTTTAAGGGATGACAATATAAATGCCGGGTAGCTGCCCCCAATAACAGCCAAACAGAAGACGAATGCGATAGTGCCTGGAAGTAAGATGGCATCCAGCATTACCGTCATTGTTAATGACTTTTCCCACAATACGTTAAACCATGGCAACGCCAAAATACCGATGAGTATTGCTAGAACTAAAGCAAAAAAAGAAATGACAACTGACTCACTGATAAACTGAATAATGAGTTGTTTTCGAGAGGCCCCCATCACTTTACGAACAGTCACTTCTCGGGTTCTTAAAGACGCTCTGGCAGTAGAGAAATTTACAAAGTTTATACTGGCAATAAGCAATATCAGTGCAGCAGCTAACACCGCAGAGAAAACAGAATTGATACTACCGTTTTGATCTCGTTGGTGTTCTTTGTCGCCATACAAATGAATATCAAACAACGGTATGAGATTGATCTTAATATTTTCAACATTTTTTAAGTGATCAATAGCAATATAGTTTTCTGCAACCTTCTCAACTTTCCGATTCAATAACTCGTCATTTTGCGGTATATCAAATTTTATATAGGAATGTACAGCAGCTGAGTACCACTCATTAATAATCCCCTTAAACACCGGTTTCTTGTCATCAAACAAGGCCAGAAAATCCAGCTTGAAATGCGTATTCTTAGGGATATCCTTAAGCACACCAACCACTTCGTAATCTACGATTTCCCCAAAAGCATCAATGGCTAGAATTTTCCCAATAGGATTCTCCGAGCCAAAATATTTTAATGCCATGGATTCACTGATTAGGATATTGCTTGCGTTTTCCAGTGCTTGTGCACCAACGCCCTTCACAACAGGGATATCAAAAATATCGAAGAATGATTTCTCAGTGTAAGTAATTTGCTCGTAAAACACCTGATTGTTTCGACGAACCCTATTGTCCCAATCAAATAATCGAACAGAGGAGCTTAGATTAGGTAATTGCTCAGTCACAGCGCCAAGCACAGGGTAAGGTGTTTTGGATGTCAAAAAAGGCGTCAGATTGTTAGGGTGATAACTGGTTTCAATCTTGTAAACATTTTCGCCACCATCAACCCAGCGGTCATAACTCAATTCATCAACAATGTATAAGGTCACCAATAAGCATGCAGCAAATCCTATCGCCAACCCTCCAACGCTAATAAGGAAATTGACTTTGTTGGCTAACGCAATTCTCAATGCAATATTGAAATAACTCTTAAACATTACTTCCAATTCCTGTTTCAACCTTTAACGGCCCTAATTCCGAGCAACCTGTTTGCCCGATGAATAATACGAGCATCTATTATTTCTCTTCTGACACGGTTACAGGCTGAGCATGCAACAAGCGAGAAGACATTTCGAAGCGATATTCCGCTGATTTTTTCAAATCCTGAGTGATATTAATGCGCTTTAACCAACGGTCGTTACCATCGAAATTAGCAACAAAAGGCTTACGCCCATGAACCCATTTAAAATTATCGAGATAACAAATATCCCCGGTGCGAATAGGAATTTCTATGAGTTTGGATTCAATTTCGGCATTCAAATAGTCAAGGGCCATTTGTGCTTCTTCATCTTTTTCCATGGCGTGAGTGAAGTCGGGATCAATACATAAAAAAGGTTCATCCGGATTACCATATAAAATGGAATGCGTAACCAAAGTTTCACCTCCGGTTTTGTGCGCATTGTCAGGAACGATATAAAATCGTTTCTGGAACAAAATACTGGCTATTTCTTGAGGAATATCCAAAGCACTCAGAGGGACACCTGTCGTCCCTGTGCTCGTTGGATTTTTAAGACAGTAGAAACACAAATATTCCCCTTTATGTGGATGGAATGCATCTTCGGTATGAAAACTTAGCGTTGCAAGACTGCTACAACCAGCCTGATAGTATTCCTTACCTTTGATAGGCACTACATCATGTATAAGTTTTCCACCTTGCTGACTTTCAAATCCAAATGCATCCCCCAGTCGAGCGGAAGCTATAACAGCTAAATAATCTACTTTCTTATTAGGAATATAAGTGTCTTGTGGGTGCCACGTTTTCGGAGTATCTGGAAGCTTGTCTTCATGAAAGCCTCTAATAATCAAACACCCTGCATGATCATGATTAGTTTTGAATTCATTCAGCTGTTCTAATAAAGGTCTGGGTAAATCGCCCGCCAGTACATAAGCGATATCCAAAAATTCCGGATCTTCCGCCGTAGAAAACTGTTCACGTATATCTGCTAGATAAACATCCAAAGATTCAATTTCGTTTTCACTTAGTTCAAAGATATCAATTAGATTTGGGCTAGACATGATTATCAACCTCTCCGATGATTCTGGCTTTCATGGATTTTCTGGCTGCTGCAGAACTTCTCAAACTTGACGTGATATTGATGCGCTTTAACCAGCGATCGGTTCCGTCAAATCGTGGAGTAAAAGCTTCTCTACCATGGATCACTTTACGGTTGTCAACAATGCATATATCGCCACTCTGAAAAGGCACTTTTATCACATTGCGATTAACTTCTTCAGTTAACGCTTCCAAAGCATTTCTTGCCTCGGGATCGTTACTTAATTCCTGGGTATAATGCGGGTCGTAGCAAATATATGGTCTTTTAAAGTTACCGTACAACATGGATGTTTTTTTTCCATTACTGCACAACTCTGTCAGATAATCTTCCGATACAGGAGCTTTAGACTGAGCTTTATCCAAATGTGACTCGTCGGGCATTATGCTAAAACGTTTCTGAAACAGAACCTTTTTGATATCAGAATCGATATTAAGATCAACAACAGAACAAAATGTTGTCGCAACTTTGTCTAGATTGCGCACACAAATAAAATTAACGTATTCCCCTCTATGATTATGGAATGAATCTTCCGTATGCAACACTAGTTCAGAATCACTGCCATACCCGGTTTGCGCACCTCCTTTTCCTTTAATCGGAATAAGGTCGTGTATTATTTTACCTTTCTGTTGCGTTTCCCAACCAAAAGCTTCTCCAACCAGAGAAGAGAGTAAAACCGCGAAATAATCGAGTCCCAAAGACGGTTGAAGAGATTGCGGATAATCCCAAGAAGGTGGTGTAGGTCCAACATTCGTTACTGGAAACCCTCTAACCAGAACCAACCCACGATCATCCGGATTATACTTAACATCTTTATATGCAAAACGGACCCTACGAGGTAGGTCACACGCATACAAAGACGCCTTATCTAAAAATTCAGGGTCGTCGGCGGTGCTATACTTGGATTTCAAGGCAGAAACCAGATCTTGGCAAAAATCAATTTCTTTATTAGTAAGTATTATTTGGTCCATCCTTTTACCTATTTAGATTGGTTAAACTGAACAGAAATACTGCGAGATACCGAATACACTTTTTATAAGTCATGATTTTAGACCTTAATGTTTAGGTTTTGATCTACCCAGTAATGCTTTTGAAGGAAATTGGTTAGTAGCCCAAAACCCTCATCAAATGAGGCTTTTGAAGCGCCAAAACCCAGACGGCTGTAGCCCTTGTAACCAAAACATTCACCAGGAACCAGCATGACACCCGTTTCATTTACCAAATCGCGGCAAAACTGTTCGGTATCTTCGACCCCTTTAAAACTTATAAAACAGGAAACACTTCCCTGAGGGTTGGTCCACTTTACCCGTTCTTTATTGCTTTCAATCCAATGGGTCAATGTTAAGAGATTTTCTCTGGCTTCTTTCATTCTTGGGGCCATCAAAAGGTCAATATTCTCAATGGCTATCTGGCCCACATATTCAACGAGAGGGGAAATATACAAGGTGGTATAGTCACGTAATTGGACACATTGCTGGATAACCTCTTCAGAAGCAAAACACCAGCCAATTCTAAGACCTGGTAAACCATAACCTTTGGATAAGGTGCCAACAGAAATTGCTTTATCATATTCAAAGAAAGGATTAGGCAATTGCTCTCCCAAGGTCATTTCTTCAAAAGCAGCGTCCCATACCAAATATGCACCAACTTGAGAAACAAGATTGATAAGCTGTTTCTGTTGTTCACGAGTAATCGTAACCCCAGTTGGATTATGGGGAAAATTCACCGCAACCAACTTGGTTTTGTCAGAGATAATGGACTTTAAATCCTCCATCATAGGAGTGAAACCAGCCTCTGGTCTCATTTTCCAATACTTGACATTGCAACCCTTTGTTTCAGCTACCGTGCTCAGGGCATGATAAATAGGGTCCAGAAGCACTACTTCATCGCCCGGCTCAAGCAAAGTACTCATAATATGGTAAAGCATCTCGTTCGAACCATTCGCGGTCATGACATTGTGTAAATTGCCATTTCCCCACCGATTCGCAATTGCCTGACGTAAACCGTCACATCCCCGGGTCATACTGTCGTCGAAGGAAACGGCGTC
The DNA here is from genome assembly GCA_942490545.1 of uncultured Gammaproteobacteria bacterium. Classification (GTDB taxonomy): domain Bacteria; phylum Pseudomonadota; class Gammaproteobacteria; order Enterobacterales; family Alteromonadaceae; genus Paraneptunicella. Next base: position 277,743 of record CALNXX010000017.1, read on the forward strand.
CATATCATCTTGATTAAAGGGTAAGAGCTTACGCAACTCACCAAAAGTGTAAGTTGAAACACCGCTGCTACCAAGATCCATCTTGCAATCAAAGTAAAACTCTCTCATCCAATGTTCTAGTGAAGCCTTTGGTAACTGCATAAATCCCCCGATTGATATGTCCTGTTAAACTTCTGTTTAAGCCATTGCTGTTAGCGTTTTACGCTCTCCTGAGAACGGTTTTCTGCCATGACTAAAAGAAAGGTTATCCAAAAGCATAAGGTCATTTTCTTGCCATTTAAAAACAACCTCATTATCTGCGTATGCTTTCCTGATAATTTCAAGATCTTGCTCGTCAATCTCACTTCCATCACCGAAATAGACATTTCTAGGTAGATTCTCTTTGCCTAACACTTCGACGAGGCTTTCTCGAGTATTAGAGGTAAGGCTGGAAACGTGAAAGAGGTGAGCCTGGTTAAACCAGATGTCTTTATTCGTTCGTGGATGTTTTAATGTAGCCTGATTAATTTGTTTGGTACGTAATCCATTTTCACCTACCCACTCAAACTGAATATCATTTTCTAGACAATAAGCTTCAACGTCAGATCGGTCAGTCGTTTGAAATACCTCATTCCAAGGAAGATCAATATCCTGATAATTTCGTACATACATTAATTTTTTGGAAATAAACTTTTCCCTTATTACCTCAGGAATAGTTTCAAAAACTTTTTGACTGTCCGCAATAGGCGTTTCTCCACCAACAGCTGCTGCGATCTGGCAGAAAAAACCGATTTTTGTCGGCCATTTGTTCGAATAGGAGCTTTCGTTATGCTGCAAAATCATCTCATCAGGATGATATTCTGTAGCCGTATAGACGTTTGCTCTAAGTTGAGTTCGAGGTGTCGAACGATAAACATAAGACAAAAGCGGCATGCCAAATGCTTCAGCCAAAACCCGGCTAAGCTGTTTGCTGCCAGAAATACGTAATCCTCTGATCAGAATTGCGCCATTTTGTTCTAGTAAGCGATTGATGTCGTGAAAGTTATTTTTAGCCCAATCTGTAACCTTGGTACCTTGCGGATCAACATGGAGTAACATAGGCTTACCACCAATTACTTCCATATCAGATACACGTATATCCTTCAAATTGTTGACCATAATTCACCCTCCGTTAAGCGTCATTATTTACTCTTAAACTGCCTATTTAAGCCACCGTCGCTTCTGACTTAGTTTCTCTTTGCCTTTCCAGTCTCTTTTCTGACACAACTTTACCGTCTAATAAATTAACGACATGATTAGCAAAACGCGTGTGCTCTTCGGAATGGGTTACCATGACGATAGTGGTTCCCTTTTCGTTCAGCTCGCGAAGCATTTCCATCACTTCCTCACCATGCTTAGTATCCAAATTACCCGTTGGTTCGTCCGCAAGAATCACCTGAGGGTCAATAACCAATGCTCTGGCAACCGCAACCCGTTGTTGTTGACCACCTGAAAGTTGATATGGACGATGACTGGCCCGGTGAGAAATATTGAGCTTCTCAAGCACGGCATCCACACGACGATTAATTTCGTCAGCAGGTAACTTTTGGTAAAGCAATGGCAGCTCAATGTTCTCCCTGATGGTAAGCTCATCTATTAAATTAAATGACTGGAAAACGAAGCCTATGTTCTTCTTTCTAATTGTTGAAAGCTGCCCTTCCGAATAACGTGAAATATCCTCTCCATTAAAGATATAGGTACCGCTTGTGGAGTTGTCTAACATTCCTAATATGTTTAGAAGTGATGATTTACCGCAACCTGAGGGCCCCATGATGGCAACAAAATCTCCACGCTGAATCTTCAGGTTAAGATCACTAACAGCAGCAGTTTCGACCTCTTCAGTTCTAAATAATTTAGTTAATCCCTTAAATTCAATTAACATGTTTCAACTCCAGCAAATTTAAAATTATTCTTTAGTTATTAGTTTGTTAGTGAATCGCTTCCAATTGCTTTTTGGTTTGAACTTTTTTAATTTTACCTTCATCCATTACAATGATTTTGTCGGCAAGGTCAAAAAACCTGTCATCATGACTAATCACCACAACCATTTTTCCTCTAGCCTTCAGTTCGGGTAAAATTTCCTTGTAGAACACAATTTTGAAAGATGGATCCTGATCCGCAGCCCATTCATCAAAGATGTACAGGTCTCGGTCTTCTAACATTTCGACCAAAAGCGCCAATCGTTTCTTCTGGCCATCGGATAAAGAAATAGTTGAAAATTTTCCATTATCAATTTTCACTTTCTTGTCCAATCCCAATTTACTTAGTAGTTCATGAATCCTTGAATTTTCATCAGGATTAATACTTCCAAGAAGTCGATCAAACAAATAAAAATCAGTGAAAATCGCGGAAATAGTCTCTCTGCAACTATTTAAGGTTTCTTGCCCAACTCGAGTTATTCCGAAGTGAATATCGCCTTCATGGGCAGGGTAATGTAGAGCAATTAGCTTACACAAGGTGGATTTTCCAGAACCATTACCACCTACAATAAAAGCAATTTCCCCTTTAGATAATTCCAAATTAACGGGGCCTAATTGAAAGTTATGATTAATATCTTCATACCGATATATCAGGTTTGAATAGCGGACACTCTTCCACTCAGGTAGTGTGGTAATTTCTTCGCTAGCGTTTTCACGGGACATTAAGTCAATAAATTCGTTAACTCGTCCCAATGCAACCTTGGCCACTAATAATTCAGGCACCGTATTCATAATGGCAGTGATTGGACCCGTGATATACAACATGGCCATAATGACCCCAATCAGTGTTTCGGTACTAATCGAGTTGTAATTAACGTAAATAAAAGCAACAAAACCAATAACAAAAAAGCTAATCAGATCCCCATAACTTCGTGCAGAACGTACAATGACCTCCGCCTGCAAGCTATCATCCCGAAGTAAACTTTCCGCATCACTCAAGATTTCTGTGTAATAAGCCTCTCGCTTGGCCTTATTGAGCTTCAGCTCTTTTGTACCATAAACTAGGCCCAGCATAGATTCATATAGATAATCCCAGTGCTTTCTCACTTTTTTGAAATAGCGATTTCCAATATAGAGAGGTATCTGGTACGTAATACCACCGAACAAAATAGCGATAATAACGACCCAGAACAGTTCCGTATTCAGAAATAGTAAAAAGCCTAACAAACCAACCAACGTTACACCGTTTACCAACAGGCCAGGAAATAGTCCTGCACCATCGACAATTTGAGATACATCTCCCGTAATGACAGCCAATGTCCGTGAAGTTCCCAACTTCTCCAGTTCATCGGTAGGTGCTTTTAGTATGCGGCGGTAAATATCTAAGCGAGTTCTATTTGTAATCTCAGTGGCAATTCTCACCAGTAAAATCTGGGAGGCCGTTCGAGCAATCAGGATAATGATACATATTGCCAAGAAAAGCAGAGAGAAGTACGGGTTGGAAACCTTGATATCAAGCATTGTGAAAGCACTAGACTGATCAACAGTGGGTAAACTATTGTCAGCGCCAATACTTTTTAAAATGATTGGAATAAGCATTGAGTAGCAAATACCAGCAACTGCCCCCAACAACATGGAAATGAATACCATATTGGGTGCATTTTTTGTAAAAGCTTCAAAGAGCTTCATTGGTTCTCTTTGTGGCATACTCTAAATAACCTCCCTGGTGATAATTTTGCTTACTCGATAATTCATAAATGTCGAAACCTGTATTGTTAAAGTACAGCTGGGCTCAGAGTCGTTGTCGTTTCAACTTTCGTTTTCTCTTCGCCATATAGTTCAAAGAATTCAACTTTATTGAACGGTTTCACCATATTGGAATAGTGTTTACTAAGTACGTGTCCGGATTGGCCTGTAGAATTCATATAAAGGTGACGATTATTTCCGCCACCCATTAACATGATTTGCCTAAAGGTTGCACCAAATGACTGTTGATATCCCTCTCCTTCAATCCATCGGGCATTTGCAACGTTAATCGTATTAGTGGAGCCACCATTTTCCACCTCACTGCCAAAGGCTACTTCCAAGAATCTAAAATTACTAAACGGAGTATGCTTATAAGTGGTGTAATGGATATTTCCCCAGTTCCAAGAAGAGGGATTTTCTCCCTTCAACTCTTCTAATTCTTCCAATGCCACATCCAAACTTTGCTGTAACACAACTTGACAGGTTTCATTTACTTCCGTGTAAATATTTTCACACCAGTCCTGTTCGCTTGATGTCAGAGCCTGATAAAGTTGTTGGTTGGAAGTGCCTCTACCAATATCTAATAATCTGTCACTTTCAGTGATTTTGTTCCAGAAACCATCCAATTGGTCATCAAACAAATGCATTCTCAGATGTTTCATCCAAACATAAAAAATACTAGCCGCGACACTGTCTTCGGACATGCGCCCATCCCAATCGCGGAGCAGGTCAATGGCCTGTTGTTGCTTTTCATGAAGCGGTTTAATAGTGATTAAGGTTGGTACTAAAGAAAATGCACTAACATCCTTGGTGTCTGCATGCATTGCCTGAATAAAATCCAGGTCAACAGCCTGCTTAGCAAGAATTCGCTCTTCCAATAGTTCTTCAATTCGCCTGGCTCTTGCAGGCTCGGCCCAGTCTTCAGAAATGAAATAGGGGTATTCATCACCAATGATCTTGTTATTTGCAGAAACAATAAATCCACTTTTAGGATTTAATACCCGCGGCATGTCGTCTTTTGGAATATATCCATTCCACCCAAATTCGCTAGTCCACCCAGGCATAGGAAACTGACCTTTTCCTTTGGATCGAATGGGGATTTTACCCGCCGCCAGAAAACCAACATTGTTGTTTACATCCGCATATAACATGTTTAACGCTGGTGTCACGTGATAACTAACAGCTTTTTGGAAAGCTTGCCAATCCTGAGCATAATTCATCTGAAGGAAAGACTGAAAGGTGGTGTCATTTTTGTTAAGTGCAGTCCAGCGCAATGAAACGGGCTGATCAAATACCCCATTCATATCCGTCACTAATGGACCATGCTGACTCTTACGTAAAATTATTTTCACCGGTAGATAAGGAGACATTAGCTCCGAAGGAAAATCTGCTTTGACATGAATTACTTCCGTACGAGTTTCGAAATCCAGCCATTCACCATCAAAAAGGTATTGCTTGGAATTAGTCGCATTCACTTGCTCAAAATACAGATCCTGAACGTCAGCAAGCATTGCTGTGCCACCCCAAGCAATGTTGTCATTTTTACCAAAAATCACAACAGGCATACCAACTAGCGTCATACCAGAGACGTTAAGGCGATCACCCTTTATACTAGCGACATACCATAATGAAGGCATTTGAAGTCCCAAATGTGGGTCGTTGGCCAAAACAGCATTACCGGATTCCGTAAACTCACCAGAAACAACCCAAGCATTACTGCCTGCATTTTTTCCTCCAATACCCAAGTCGTTTTCCATTTCTTTGTTAAGTTTACCTAGGGATAACAACGCTGCTTCGGTCTCAGGGGAGATATCAGTAATCGACACAGGTGCATCTTCTGGATAATCTTTACTAAGGAAGGCCTGCTGACTGGGCTTCAAATATTTGTTGGTAATTAAATTGTTAATCTCCTGATCCAAATTGGCGGAAATGTTAAGCGCAAACACTTTCGCCCAAGCTAAAGAATCAATGGGCTCCCATGGAGAGGGTGTAATATCCAGAATTAAAAATTCCGGGGGTAATACAGGATTACTGCTCAACCAAGCATTAATACCATCAGCATAAGCGTGGAGAGATGCTCTGGATTCTTCATCTATTGCATCATAAGCACTTTCTGCAGCACCATAAAAATCCAATGTGCGCATCCAAGTATCCTTACCCAATAGAGTTTTACCAAATACCTCACTCATTGTTCCTGCTGCAATTCTCCGTTGAACTTCTAATTGCCACAATCGATCCTGAGCATGCGCATAACCAATAGCAAAAAAAGCATCAGCGTCTGTTTTTGCATCTATATACACTGCTCCATTTTGATCTCGGTGAATTTTTACAGGATGAGAAATACCGCTGATAACTACGTCAACATCAGAGACCACAACACCTTTTGCTACGTACCTATATACGGTGAAAAATATCAGCAACAATGGAATTACGATGAAAACAAGAAATCTCGACATCACCGGATATTTCTCAAACATTAATAATTTCCTTTCCTGAGTTGCATGATCAATATGAATACTCTCACAATAATTAACCGTTAAAATAAGCCGAAGGGCTAACGAGTACTGATTTCGAGTACGTCTTTATCTTCATATCCGGAATATGAAGAAGAAACGATGTACTCACCTAATTCCAAGCCATTTAACACCTCAATGTACTTGGAATTGTGGCGTCCGAGTTGAACTTGTCTTTTAGTGGCAAAAGTTCCATCGTCAGACACTACAAATACCCAATTACCGCCGGTCTCTTGATAAAATGAGCCGTATTCAACCAAATGTGCCGAGGAAGATTCCCCTAACTGCAAATTGCCAATAACCGTTTGCCCCCTTCGATACCCTACAGGCGACTTCTCATCAAATTTCAAATCAACTTTAAAAGTGTTATTTGTCACCTGCGGATAAATTTTGGCTACATAGAGCTGGTGCGCTTTCTCATTAATAATGATTTCTACTTTTTGATCTACGTGCACTCGGTCCAAATAAAACTCCCCAATATCAGCAACCAGCTTAAATTGCACAGGATCATCAATTTGACCAATTCGAGCACCCACACCAACAGCCTGACCTTCCTTCAAATCAAAAGCAGTAAGCCGACCCGACTTAGGAGCTTGTACAGATAGGTTCTCAAGGTTTTTACGTGCCATAGCCAAGTTTTTCTCTAACTGTTCACTAGCCTTTTTTAATTGTTTTATTTGAACCCCTTGCATTTCAATATCGTTTTGCTGGCTCTCAAGCGTGACTTCACGTCGTAATACATACCAATCCAATTCAATTTGAGTATCTTCCAGTTCAGATTTCATCAACACATTGTCTTTTACTAAGGGAGTGAAACGCTCTAACTTTTTGTTTAATCGTCGAATCTGGTAATTAATGTCGATAAGATTCTTTTTATGGCTCAGACGATTTTGCTCCAACTGAAGTTCAAGAGTCCGAATGTTATTCAATTGCTGGGTAGTATCAGCATCACTTCGAATTACCGATATTTGTACGGCTGGGTTTGAAAGCACCAGCATCAGTTGCCCTTCCTCAACTAACTCACCATCCTCAACAAAGATGTCTTCTACTCGCCCCCCCTCAATTGCATCGAGATATAGTGTGTCTAATGGTTCAACACTGGCACGAATAGTAATACGATCATCAAAATTACCTTGAATAACTCGAGATAAAGATAAAACTTCACCTTCTACCTTAACCGTGCGCGAACTTTCAGGTACAAACAGTTCGTAGATAAATACAACAGCGATTAAAACTATTACTGCTATGACAATTTTTTTTCGACCATCACTATTTTTTTTAATTACTGTGTCCAAGAAATTACCTTACTACTAATTATTTTTGCCAATTATTTAAACTCATACGTTTTTCTTCCACAAAGCATTTCTGCTTCGATATTTAAACTCTTACAAGCGCCAACAAACTTCCTTGATTCAACCAATTGTTCAGAATCATATTCGTAATTCATACCCATAAAATACCTATAACAAGGTTCCACACCTAAAGCATAGACTGCCACATTTTTAGGTAAGAATTTGTTAACAATAGCAATTGCCTGAATAGAATCAGCACCATTTAGTCGGCGGCTTTCCTTTATTTTCTTAGAGATTTTTCTGCTGCATAAAGCCCCATAAATCCAAGTATATGGCGCTCCAACGCACTCCATCCCTATGGCAAACAAATCAATATTTTCAAAGTAAGTCGACATGTTCTCATAAACCTGGATATCAGGGTTCGCTGAGTCAGCGCCAAAAAACAGCCTTTTCCCATTTATCTCTATCAACCAAGCTGTTTTTGAACGAATATTCAAATCACCATGTTCACCAAGAAAAGGTATGGAAATAATACTTCCTTCAGGGAGCTGGATTTCATCCAAATCTTCTACGCTAACGACATCAAATCCTAATTTTTGCAATCCCAAACGTAAAGAAGGATCTTCAAGGGAACCGCCATTATTTCTGGGAACAATTATATTTCCAATTCGATGCCTTAGTTGGATAAGTGTTTCCAAATTGACATGATCAAGATGGTGGTGAGTTAAACAAACGTAGTCGATTCTTTCTGGCAATTCTGAAAAACTTATTACTTGTGAATTAGCATCACTACTAACAGCAATAACCGGATCCACTAAGATATTAACGTCCTGTGATTCAATTAAAAAACCTGCGTGACCTGTATAGTTAACACGCACCCCCTGATGCTCTAAGAGCTGGTGGGACTTGCTTGGTTTAGATTCGGTGAATAGTTCTTCAATATTAAGTCCTCCTTTAAGAGGAACATTTAAAAACAGCTTTTCAATTCGTTCGGAAGATAATGGAATAGTTCTAGCACTAAATATTTCATCCAGTATTGGGGAGTTAAAAGCAAGATCCGCCTGCAAATGCTCTTCATCAGCTAAACGAGGGGTGCTTAAAACAAAAGGGCGCTCTTTAACTTTTCGCAATGAGCCAAAAGAAACAGACTGTAACGACTGTTTATAATATTTACTAATGTACATAAGAGATTCCAGTATTCGATACGAAACTCTATGCTCCCGATCCATAAATAACTCGACAAATCCTTTTAACGGACTCGGTACCTTCGAATAGAGATATTCTATGCTTTCACCACTGGTATGGTTATTCACGAGTCCATCTAGCTCATCAATCGCTTCAGATAGTTGGATTAGCTCCCTATTATGAGTCTGCGTAGAATCAACCAGCACTCTTATTTCTTGTATCTGATCTTCGGTACAATTTAAAAACTCACCTCCAGCCAAGTTCGGATCTTTGGAAGCCATAATGTGCAACTGGTAGTTGCTAAGAAAAGAGCGCATTAACCTTAAATGAGTATGCACAAGATAACGGGAAAGGGTTGCGGGAGAAATCAGATAAGACCATGCATACCAATGATTAATCAATGGTTCAAAATATACATCTTCTCTTAAGTAAAGGGCTTTACTGTACATTTTTCTACTCGTTACAAAGAACTAGTTATGGAGGTACGAAGCCTCCCTCAAAATATCTCACTCGGTAACACGCTGTAAGCAAAAAAGACATTGTTAAACCTCATATGTTTACGCAACATCTAAACGTAGTTATATAACTATCCACATAAAGGAGCGAAATGTTATTAGCCTTACACTTGCATTTATCAGTGCAGAAAAGCATAAAGGATATTTTTCATCGAAACGTAATAGAAACTGCACTTAAAATTATGACAAATCGATTGACCAAATATACTATCTTTATTTTTAGATTAAAAAAAGGACATTGAGTGTTTTTTTTCCAAAAGCATTTTTAAGTGATATTTATCAACAAGTTTAGCCCTTACCGCTTCGTAAAAAGAAAGTAAAAAACATTCCATACACTTAACAACAAGGCATGGCCATACCCCCATCAACATTCAAAAAGTGAATTAATTACACAGAAACAAGATCAAATAGACAGAAGGAGGATTAAAGGCGCAATTTGTTCAGCAATGCTCACGTCAAAAGATAAAAAAACCTATATTATTTACGTTGCATGGTTTGCTAAGCAGACCTCCAGACAACCATCACAAGGGCTTCGCTCAGTCTCCTCTATTAGTAAAATAAACGTATAGTTAACGCTCATATTTAAAGGTAATGCAGTAAATTTGGTCAGAACCCAACAAGGTAAAATATTTATCTCGCGCTTGTGTTAGCTGCCATGATGCTGGCACTTTAAGCGCCCCCAAGTTGTTTCTATAAGAGATTGGCAACCTCGTATTAATGAAGGAGGTTACGATACTGCTACAACGACTTCCTAGATGGCGAAGAATGTTGTTAATTTATCATTTCGCCCCATGAGGACTCTATGAATTCCATCTTTAATCTGATGAGCGCTCCACTTACATGTCCAGACTACTGCTGCCTTAGAAAACGCGCGAAGAATCAGAGCACCAGTATCAAACTTCCGTCATCCGATGAAATTAAACATTTTACTGTCACGACCCATACCCACACATGATTAGTGCCGCGCTTTCTTTTAATAGAATGGCAGATGGATAAGTGCTACCTGATTGATTGAAGCAGACTTGTCGAAAAATAAAGCAGGTATCTTGTGAAGATGGATATAACAGCCGTCGCCACCATGAAGCATAAAGAGGCAAGAACGTGAACTTATTCCTCCGAGGGAAAGCGCAATTTTATGAGGAAATGCTCAAAACTCGAAACTATGCTTTGATATATTAGGATATAGCCGCTCCCAATGAGTAATAGAAAAAGCATACTGACTACCGCAAGCTCTCTCTCAGTGAAACATACTGGGATCTGTTACGCCTATTGAAAGAATTGAGCAACAGAGCCCAAACCTAGCGTCCATTGCTTATAGTTTAGGGCTTTCAAGCGGCGCTTATAATATTGGTGGGATTGAGAATTTATCAGGTTTAGCGCGTCTATTTTATTGCTTGTGCTCAATCTTGCACATTAATAGATAAGGGCATTACCCTATTAAGAATAGGTTGTTAAGTAAAAATTGTTGGTTTATACGTCAGTTTTAACGATTAAAATCTTGTTACTAAATGATTTGGCGTTATAATCTTGCCCCTAAAAATTTAACATGTTCCGCGCAGCCTCAGTTGGAGAGAAATGTGAAAAAAGTAGTGTTGATGTTATTGGTATCCTTGGGTATGGGTTCGGTTATAGCCGCTGGTGATGATAACCAGGCATTAATCGACAGAATCAAACCTGTTGGAAACGTTCATGTTAAAGGAGCCGCTGCGGCAAATGCCGGTGGTGCTCGCTCTGGTTTAGATGTTTATTCTACCTCGTGCATTGGTTGTCATGCCTCTGGTGCTTTAGGTGCACCCAAAACGTCTTCTAAAGCTGATTGGCAGCCTCGTATTGATGCAAGAGGCCTTGACACTCTTTTAAGCAATGCCATCAATGGTTATAACGCCATGCCAGCAATGGGTGCTTGTGGAGATTGTAGCGATGATGAAATTAAAGCATCAATTGAGCACATGCTAAAATTTAAATAAGTAAATTTCCCACAAGGGAAATATTTTGCGTTAAACACGGTAAATAATACGATCTATTTAAAATAGGCTACATATACGTAGCCTTTTTGTTAGTTTTGATTTATGTATAATGCTGTAGCAGTTAATTAAAAAGTAATGTGTTTTAACAATGGCAACTAATACACCTGCAGGGGTACTTTCCGAAGAGGAATTGCGTGAATTGGTTCCTCAACTGCAGCAGATCACCGATAAATATAAGCGCAAAGAGTTAATTCAAAAAGCGCTGTTTCACATTTCTGAACTTTCTAGCTCAGTTAGCGAGCTGCCACGCCTTTATTCTGCCCTACATGAAATAATTGGCGGTTTCATGAGCGCTAGAAACTTCTACGTTGCCTACTATGACGATACCACTGAAAAAGTGGAGTTCGTTTATTTTGTCGATGAATTTGACGAACTAACCGTAACCAAAATATCCGCCTCCAAGCTTAAATACGGCTTTACAGGACACGTACTAACAACGGGCGAGTCTCTGTTTTTAACGAAAGAAAATTACCACGAAAAAATTCAACAGCTTAATGTGCAAGAACTGGGTACTAATGCCATTGATTGGTTAGGTGTGCCTTTGAAGCGCGGCAGCAAAGTCATTGGAGCCATGGTAGTACAAAGCTACGATGAATCCGTTCGCTACAGCGAAGAAGATTTAGAAGTACTGCAATTCGTATCTCAGCATATAGTCACCTCCGTTGATCGCGTTAAAAACCGCGAGTTCACCGAACGAACCATTCGAGAAAGAACCAAGCAACTTCGTAATATTAATGATGAGTTGCAAGAAGAAATTCAAGAACGGCAAAAAATTGAAGACTTACAACAAGCACTTTTTGAAATTTCAGAGTTATCTGCTTCAGTCGATGGCAACATGGAAAGTTTTTACTCCAACCTCCATGTTGTTCTTGCCCGTTTAGTTCACGCACCCAACTGTTATATTGCGATTTTAGACAGAGAACAGGATTACCTAGACTTTCCCTACATGTCTGATGAAAGCGATAATCAAGCTGAATCGCGCCCATTGGGCAGCGGCCTCACTGAATACGTATTAAGGCATGGCCGAGCAGAATTGATTGGCCCAGACAGAGCAATGGAACTGGCTGACGCAGGTGAGCTGGATATTGACGTTGCTCAAAGAATGAAAAAAGAGCGCAATTACTGGGTAGGTACGCCTTTAATCGTTGAAGGTGAAGTGTCTGGCGTAGTAGGTATCCAATCCTATAATGACAAATACCAGTACCTACCAAGAGACCTCGAATTATTGCGCTACGTTTCTCACCATATTGCCGTGGCGCTTGAACGTAAACGTGCATCCGAAGCCATTCAAGCATACAACCAGCAGTTAACAGATAAAGTAAAAGATCGTACTAAAGAGTTACACAAAGCAAACGCCAGCCTTAAAGAGCAAATTGAAGAGCGGAAATTAATTGAGCTAAGGCTTATTCATGATGCGCATCATGATTCTTTAACTGGATTACCTAACCGAGCCTTGTTCACCAGTCGTGTCGAATTGGCCATAGCCAACAAATCCCGTTATCCCAAAAACAAATTTGCCGTGTTATTTATAGATTTGGATAGGTTCAAACTTATAAACGATACGTTAGGGCACCAAGCTGGGGATAAATTTCTCATTGAAGTTAGCAGACGAATTGCACGTTGTGTTCGTGGTCATGATCTTTTAGCCCGTTTAGGCGGTGATGAATTTGTTATCCTGCTAGACAGTTTTGAAAACGAAGAAGATGCAGAAGAAGTCGCCTCAAGAATACTGGAAGCCATGAGTGAAGCTTTTTGTTTAGACGGAACTGAAATGTATTCTGGCGGTAGTATTGGTATCGCCTTTATTGAACCTTGGTACAAAAATGCTGGCGAAATTATTCGTGATGCCGACGCCGCCATGTACCAAGCTAAAAGCATGGGTCGTGGACGTTACGTCATGTTCGACCAAAGCATGCGTGAACGTTTATTAGAAGAAGTAGAACTCGAAAATGAGTTCCGCCGCACACTTAAAACCAACAGTTTCGATTGTTATTTTCAACCCATTGTTAGTCTCGCAACCAACGAATCTACCTATTTAGAGTGCTATGTTCGCTGGCAGCATTCAACACTAGGCAAAATCAAGCGGGAACAATTTTGGAGAGTGGCAGAACACATTGGTATGACCATGGAAATCGATCGCTTTATGATCGAAAGAGCCTGCCAAAACTTACGGGTATGGCAAAATTCCGACAGTGAAGAAGAGCGTAATCATCGTATCGCGATTAACATCTCTATTAGCCACCTTATTCATTCTAAGCAAGTTAATCAGCTGATTGAAAAAATTTCAGAAGCAGGTATTGCACCTGACAAGTTAGTGTTAGAAATCGACGAAACTCATATAAACAATCGCTCCCAACAAGTTTTATCCGCGGTACAACAGCTTAAAAAAGTTGGCGTCACTCTGGTTCTGGATAATTTCGGAAATGGTATGGCTTCGCTTAATTCCTTGTGCGTTTTCCCATTTGATTATGTGAAGATAGATCGCAAAATTATCAGGGCATTACCGAACAATCAGCAAAGCCTACAGCTTGTGCAATCAGTGCAACAGATTTCTAAAAACTTTGGATTCGAAGTTATTGCTAATGGCATCGAAACAGATTCTCAATGCCATAGTATTGTTGAAGCCGGTTGCTCCTATGGTCAAGGTCGTTTCCTTGCCGAAGCAGAAGAGCTACCGGTTTGTTTGGAGCCAGATAAGTTAGAAACGGAACCATTAATTGCATAAACGCACTTTCCATTCTATTTTTAGCTTCCCGATAAGACCCTTTCTAGCTTTAATCCTTCAAGATATCCCTAAGATTAGCGACGCCAATAGCCGCTTTTTTCTGTCTCACTTCTTTGCTGTCTTTCGGTCGTTTTTGCTGCCAATCCAAATCATCTTGAGGTAGCTCTAATAAAAAACGGCTCGGTTCGGTTCGAATTGTTTCGCCATACTGACGACGTTCCTTAGCGTAACTCATATATAAATGCCGCTGCGCACGAGTAATGCCCACATAAGCCAACCGACGTTCTTCTTCAATATTATCTTCTTCAATACTGGATTGGTGTGGCAATAACCCTTCTTCCATTCCCACCATAAACACAAAAGGAAATTCCAAGCCTTTAGAAGAATGCAAAGTCATAAGTTGAACCGCATCAACATCTTCATCCCCCTCCCCTCGCTCCATCATGTCACGCAACATCAATCGATTAACGATATCTTGCAATGTCATGGGCGGGTCCAAATCACTGCCTTGAAGCATATCGTTTACCCAGCCAAATAGCGTACTAATATTAGCCATTGCCATTTCAGCAGCTTTAGGGCTGCTGCTGGTTTCATACAGCCACTCTTCATAACCACTGGACTTAATGAGATCACGAATTGCTGCTACCGTATCGCCCCGCATAGCATTGTCGGATAACTCAACCAGCCAGCGCCCAAAAGATTGAACGGCAGTTAACGCTTTGCCCGCTAATACATGGTTAATATGATCAGAAAGTGCTGCTTCAAACATCGAACAATTCAGTTGATGCGCCAAGCCTCCAACCTTTTCCAAGGTTACCCGGCCTATTCCTCGGGTTGGCGTATTGATAACTCTTAATAGGGCTGTGTCATCTTCCTGATTCACCAACAAACGCAAATAGGCCATGATGTCTTTAACTTCGGTTCGCCCAAAAAACGACATCCCGCCACTGAGTTGGTAAGGAATTTTATTTAAGGTAAGTGCTTTTTCAAAGCCTCTGGATTGATGATTACCACGATACAAAATGGCGTAATCTTTATAACCACTACCATTCATAAATTTGTGAGCTAATAACTCTGCCACTACCCGTTCAACTTCATGCTCTTCCGATTTGCACTCTAACACCCTCAGGGTGTCTCCATAGCCCAGCTCGGAAAATAGCTTTTTATCAAAAACATGAGGATTGTTCTCGATTAGAATGTTGGCACAATGCAAAATGCGTCCGGAAGAGCGATAATTTTGTTCCAGCTTAATCAAACGCAAATTGGGGTAATGTTCCTGCAATAGCACTAAGTTTTGCGGCTTGGCACCTCGCCAAGAATAAATGGATTGGTCGTCGTCTCCCACAACAGTAAAGCGTGCTCTTTCACCAACCAATAAACGAATCAGCTCATATTGGCTAGTATTCGTATCCTGATACTCATCCACTAATACGTATCTAATTTGGCTCTGCCATTTAAGCCTGATTTTCTCATTCGTTTTAAAAAGCAGTGTGGGCATAAGAATAAGATCATCAAAATCCAAGGCATTATAGGATTTTAAATGTTGCTGATATTGCTCATAAAGCTTGGCAAACAGTTGCTCTTGCGGATCACGGGAGCCTTTAAGGATGTGCTGTGGCAACAACAAGTCATTTTTCCAATTGGAAATTGTGCTTTGCAGCATTGAAAGCTGATCTTTATCATCTCCAAATTCATCGCCCGCCAAGTCTTTTAACAAGCTAACGGTGTCTCGATCATCAAACAATGAAAAACCCGCCTTCAAGCCAAGGGACTTCACTTCTTTTTTGATGATATTTAGCCCGAGCGTATGAAATGTTGAAACCTTGAGACCTCGCGCTTCTTTTTTCCCCATTGTACCAGCAACCCGTTCCTTCATCTCCCGAGCAGCTTTGTTAGTAAAAGTTACCGCGATTATTTGACGGGCTGGAATATCGCAGTTTTGTACCAAGTGGGCTATTTTATTGGTGATAACACGGGTTTTACCACTACCGGCACCCGCTAGCACCAAGCAAGGACCTGATATGTAATTTACCGCTTCGTTTTGTTTGGGATTGAGTTTCATGTTCGCTCTTTAAAGTTGAGCCGGGATTTTACCTCTTACTACTCGGAAACCATAGTAATGACTTGGTGCATTGTCGGAAAATTTCATTCCAGAGGTATTAAGAAGTTTGCTAAACTCCATGAATACCTTGAACTAATACAATCCGGCACTATGTTGTATAGAACGCCGTTTGCAAAGAGAAATAATAATGTTGGAACCCAAAAAACTGGAAGAATTAGCCAAACAAGTCGCTGATGCCATTCCTCCAGGTGTAAAAACCATGGCTGAAGGACTGGAATCCAAAGTAAAACAAACTTTGCAATCGCAGTTAAGTCGATTAGATTTTGTTAGTCGTGAAGAATTTGATGTGCAAACTATGGTGCTACAGCGCACTCGCGAAAAACTGGAAGCAATGGAATCACGACTGGAAGAATTAGAAAAATTGGCTCAAAACAGCCAAGATTCTATACCTTCAGAGTAATTTAAAAGACGCTTCCTCGAACTTAGCTGACGAAACGCCCCAATGATAGGGCTTTGGTTGCGGAAACAAATCAAAAACGGTAGATGGTTACCCTACAGAATAACCAGCTACCGCTTAACAACACCCCAGTATTCAGCAACCCTGCTGTGGAAAATCAAATCAGTGACTAACTGTCCAGCTCGACCTCGAATGCCATAATCGTAGCAGTGAATTTCTCCACAATGGCATCCACTTCGGCTTTATTGATATTCAGTGGTGGAGCGATCAAAACCGCATCACCATAGGCACCGTTGTTGCTTCTACGACCATAAATAAGCAATCCTTGCGCTTGTGCCAAAATCCTAACCCTATCTGTCGCATTAGGCTCCAGCGGCAAGGACTCTTTAGTGGTTCTAGAAGCGACCAGTTCAATTCCAATCAACAAGCCTCTGCCTCGTATATCACCTATCGTTCTTGTCTTGGCCTGTAGATCTTGCAATCTAGAAACCAGATAAGCGCCCATTTCACAGGTGTTTTTCAACAAATTATTTTGGGTAATTTCATCCAATACAGCGCTTCCAGCGGCGCAGGCCAAGGGGCTTGCATTATAAGTATGGGCATAATTGAAACCTGTGAGGGCAGCTAGTTCATCAACTAGCTTTGCCGGTGCTAACATTGCCCCAAGAGGCATGTAACCAGCACCCAAACCTTTAGCTATCACCGAAATATCTGGTTTGGCTTGTGACCAAAGCTGACTGGTCAGGAAAGTACCTGTGCGCCCAACACCCGACATAACTTCGTCGTAAATTAGGAACACGCCATACTTATCGCAAATACGACGAATTTCATTAAAATAAACCTCTGGCGGTGCATTTGCGCCGGAGGATGAACCACCCACAGGTTCAATAAGAAAGGCAAGCACACTTTCTGGACCCTGCTCCAAAATGGTCTCTTCGAGTTTACCGGCACAATCGAGCGCATGTTGCACTTCATCTACCGTCTCTGGGCGGCGATAACTAAACATGGCTGGAATCTTGTGGGCCATAGTAATCATATCGCCAAATACATCCCCAAAAACAGGATCGCCACTAGCTGCTAAGGTTCCCAGAGTCATGCCATGATAAGAGGGCTGGCAACTGATCAACTTGAAGCGCTGCTTCTCACCAGTAGCGTATCGATACTGGCGACAAAATTTAATGGCCATATCTACCGCTTCTGAGCCACCAGATACAAATAACGCTCTTTCAAAACCTTTTCCAGCCAACTCTGACAACTGCTCAGCCAGTTTAATATTGGGTAAATTCCTAGAGGTCGAAGGAAACGAAAACGCCAACTGCTGTACCTGTTGGTGCATAACTTGAATTACACGGGCATTGTTATGGCCTATGTTACAGGTGACGGGGCCAGAAGAAGCGTCGATGTAGCGGTTCCCTTGGTCATCCCACAGGTAAATACCATCGCCTTTTACTAGCGTCGGTCGATCACTCCCGCCCGTATTGGAATAAAAAACATCTTGAGGACCTCCAATTCCAGCGGGAACCTGTCTTTGACTTTTTACTGAGTCATTATGTAAAGCCATTTTCGTCACCTTAAATCTACTTTTTTGTACGGGTATTAGGGCGTGTTGATCTTTCGTGAATAAATTTTGTTCTAAATATACGCATTTTAATCGCGGCTCAGTCTTGAAGACCTAGTGAAGCTTGCCGCCACACTAAACTCGCTCAATAATCATCGCTATGCCCTGCCCACCACCAATGCAAGCAGCAACACAAGCGTATTTCCCCTTTTGCAGCGTTAATATACGCGCCATGGTTCCGGCAAGTCTTATACCTGTCGCACCCAAGGGGTGGCCAAGCGCCAATGCACCGCCATTGATATTGACTTTGCCAGGATCAATGTTTAATTTTTTGATTGCGTAAAGAGGCACCACACTAAACGCTTCGTTGATTTCCCATGCATCTATTTCCTCAACGCTCAAACCCGACAAACGCAACGCTTTTTCTACTGCCGGAACAACTCCCATACCCATGAGTTCTGGTTGAATACCGCTGTCTACACAGGTAACAACACGGCATAGAGGATCACTCCCTGTTCGTAACATAGCCTGCTCAGACATTAAAACCGCAATAGCTGCCCCCGTTGTGAAAGGAGAGCTATTGCCTGCAGTAACCACGCCTTCTTCACTAAATACGGGCAGCAACTCAGAAAGTTTTTGAATCGTGGTATCAGGACGAATACAAGTATCAACATTAACAATGTCGCCTTTGTTATTCTCCAGAGCTAAGCACTCACCATTAAAAAAGCCTTGAGCCTGAGCAGCCTTTGCTTTTTCATGGGAGCTACATGCAAAAGCATCCATTTCAGCACGACTAATACCTGATAAGCCCGACAATTTCTCGGCAGTCAGGCCCATGTTCATTACTATGTCCATATTGTAATCTGGATTCTTTACCTCTGGCACCGTCAGAACCCCTTCCTTGAAAAGACTAGGGCCCATTGGTATCCGGGACATATTTTCATAGCCTCCGGCGGCGGCAACATCAACCTGACCCGCTGCGATAGAAAGCGCTGAAAACCTCATTGCGGCTAACCCTGAACCGCATTGCTGATCCACAGCACGTGTCGAACAACTATCACTTAGTTTGGACTGAAAAACAGGATAACGCCCACCAAAACTCCACTGATCCTTAACCGGTAAAGCACAACCCACCGTTAACTCTTCTACATCTAGTGAGCTGTATTTGTCACTGCTCAATACTTTATTGAGCAACTGAGCAAGCAGTTCATCGCCACGGGTATCAGAAAAAGGATCGACTTCACGTTTTTTCGGATGCGCCCTCGTAAATGGCGAGCGAGCGTAATCAACCAGATAAACATTATTATTCATGCGCTTATATCACCCCAACGACTTATAAACAGAGCATATGCCTTTAGCGTGTGCCGAATCGATTCAATATCGACTCTCTCATCAATCCCGTGAATGTTTTCTGCAACAGGCCCATAACAAGTGCCTCCCGTTTTATTGTAAAAATGGAATGCTCTTAAATCGGTCGTGCATGTTGAAAGAAAGTGTTTCGGATCTTCTTGTGTCAAACTGCGATGGCATTGTGACAACATTTCAATTCCAGAATTACCCATGTCAATCATATGCCCTTCCGAGCGAAAGCCATGAAACCGCAAAATTGGCTTGGCATGTTCAAAACCAGCAAGCGTGCGCGTTGCCAATTCAATTTTGTCGTTGACCAGTTGCATTATCTGATTCACCGACATGCCAGTAGGAAATCCAATCCGAGCTTCTAACATTGCATGAGCAGGTACACTAGAGGCCCAGTTACCTCCCTCCAAGCGACCAACATTAAGATTAAAGGGGTGATCATATTGATCGTAGGGCGGCACCCTATAAGTCTCGTTCAACTCCTCTTCCAACTCTTTTAAGAACGGAATGAGTTTCTGAATTTTTTCAATCGCATTATCACCCGCCGATGTATCCAGCACGTGAACCGGCGTACCTCGACATGTCACTTTGAACCACAAAACGCCCAATTGACCTGTGTAGATTTGTGCGCCAAAAGGCTCAGGAATAAGCACAAAATCGCCGTTGTAGCCTTTATCAAGGCAAGCCAGAGTGCCATTTCCCGTACACTCTTCCTCCACAACCGCTTGAATAGTGACAGGCGAATTGATAGAAAAACCAGCATGGCGAATAGCATGCACAGCATAGATCATAGCAGCGACACCAGACTGCATATCACCCGCGCCTCGCCCATACAACCAGCCGTCTTTTTCCCAAGGTTCATTAGGTGGACGCGTCCACATATCAAAAGGACCAGCATCTACAACGTCAACATGGCCGTTTAAAACCAAACTTTTCCCTGGAGCACCAGCATTCAACTGAGAGACCAAATTGTACTTTTTGTCATAATCCCACGTAACCGGAGCGAACAACGAGTGCTCGCAAAGTGTCTCGTGATCAATAGGAACTCTGGTGGCAGGAAGGTTTAAATCCAGAAGGTTGCGTTCAACAACATCTAACACTCCCAGCTCTTGATTCAACACGCTGTATTGCTTAACCATTTCTTTAGTGAAGTTAATCACATCAGGAAAGATCTGATCGCAACTGTTCAAAATTTTCTGTTCTATATCAACACTCATTAGAACCTGCCTAAATCTTTGGAAACAATCAATTCAGCTCCTGTCTGCTGAATCAATTGTTCTACTTCAATATCTTCTGAAATTTCACGCAGCACCAATCCCGCATCAGTGACATCCATTACGGCTTTATCAGTAATAATGCGTGATACACAATGAGGTGCCGTCCAGGGAAGTTTGCTACGGGTCACTATTTTAGGATTACCGCGCTTATCATTGTGACTGCAAAGAACAACAACCCTGCCGCACTTTTGCGCCAGCTCCATAGCCCCTCCAATTCCTGGAGAATAGCTTCCTGGGATTTTCCAATTAGCAAGATTACCCGCCTCATCAACTTCAAAAGCCCCCATTAGTGACAATTGAATTTTTGATCGGCGAATCATTGCAAAAGAAACTGAACTGTCAAAAAAGGCGCTTCCGGGACGGGTGGTTATGTAACTACCACCGGCATCAATTAGCGAAGTATCAGCAGTCTTGCTAGAAGCTCTCTTCCAAGCCCCCAATACCCCATTCTCGGTTTGAATCTGAACGTCCAAATCATCGTGTAAATAGTCAATCATCTTAGACGGTAAACCAATGCCCAGATTAACAACCTGAAAGCCATCAAGCTCTTTAATAGCTCGCTGTACAATTTTATCAACTCTCATAACGCCCCTCCATCAATCCGTAATCAGCAGACAATTGTGCAAGATGAACCACCGAGGAAACAAATGCACTTGGCGTGTGAACACTGTCAGGTTTAATATCTCCAGGCATTAGAAAATTGGGGGTTTCAGCAATAACACAGTCAGCCGCCATTGCCATCAATGGGCTAAAGTTCATTGCACTGCCTCGATACCTTAAATTGCCATAGTGATCTGCCTCATGAGCATGAATCAGAGCAAACTCTGCGCTCAAGGATTCTTCCATTTTCAAGGTACGACCCTTCCACTTAATAAGCTGTTCGGCATCCGTAATTTCAGTCTCAATGCCGATATCAGAAAGAAAACCAAAACACCCAGAGCCAGCAACTCGGATCTTCTCTGCCAAAATACCTTGAGGATGAAAATCGACTATCAACTCACCGCTGTTCTTTAGATCGACCACATATTTATTGAGCCCTATATGAGTGGTCACCAGTTTTGTTACGCGCTGATTTTCAATTAATTTACTAATTCCCAAGCATTGTTCATTTGCGTCATTTTTAATGATCGTCAAATCATTCTGTCCTTGCGCAAGCAGCTCATCAATGAGGGTAAAAGGTGTACCTGGAGAACCAAAACCACCGATCATGACGACAGCCCCCGAGGGAATTTCAGCGATGGCTTCTTCAATAGATTTTTGTTTATTCATAAATACCCCGTGGACCATTTACTTAACTAACTTCTCAGCAGAAACTGCGAGCACTTCAAGGGACTTGCCTTCGAGTCTATAGTTGTGAAAACCTTCCACGACTTTTCCACCCATACTTTTATAAAACTCAACGGCGTCAGCTTCATGTAGAACTTGCCACTCCATGCGCTTACAGCCTTGTTCTTGGGCCACTGCCGACAAGTGGGCAAACAATTTACGACCTATTCCAAGTCCTCGACAGCGCTCACTGACATACAAGTCACTTATAAATAAGCAAGGAGATACTGCCCATATAGAAAATGTCATGAAATACAGTGCTAGTCCCTGCGGCTCCCCATCAACTTCTACAAGGGTAACTTCAAATTTAGGGTTCTCGGAAAAGCCAAACTGAATCACATCGTCTACAGTAATGTGACATTCATCCCCATGACCATCATGCTCTGCCAACTCATGCAAAAACCTCGCAATTGTCGGCGCATCTTCAGGCCTGGCGTTTCTAAAAGTACAAGCATCACGTTTATTCATCATTACCCAACCTTACTAATCTCGTTTTGTTCATCATCACAAAGCGGCGTAGCCCCAACCAACGGCGTTATACGAACATTAAAAATGCCATAAATGATCGCTATAATCGGACTTAATAAATTCAAAAAAGCAAACGGAAGGTACGCCAGCGTCGCAACGCCAAGTGTTCCAGCCATAAAAGCGCCACAGGTATTCCAAGGAACCAGAGGGGATGTCATCGTTCCCGCATCCTCCAATGTTCTTGATAAGTTTTCAGGTGCAAGACCCCGCTTTTCAAATTCAAGCTTGTACATCCTTCCAGGCATCACAATGGCTATGTATTGATCAGCCGCAACAATGTTAAAACCGATAGCGGTAAACACGGTGCTGGCAATAAGAGAACCCGTTCCCTTAACTCGGCTCAGTACCGCATCGCTAATTCGGGAAAGGCATCCTGTATATTCCATTACACCGCTAAAACACATAGCTGAAATGATTAACCAAATGGTATTCAACATGCCAGACATGCCTCCTTGGGATAACAGCTTATCCAGCCTTTCATCCCCGGTGCTGGCGCTATAACCATCCGCCATTGCCATAAATATTCCCTTGGCATTCAGCGCAAAGTCGGACACAGGCACGTCCATTGCGACAAAATGCCTAATAACGTCAGATTGAAACACTAATGCAACGGCGCACCCAGACAACACGCCGACAGAAATTGTTGGCAAAGCTGGCACTTTTTTTATCGCAAGCCCCAATAAAAGGAAAAGAGGGATAAGCGTATGCCAGCCAAGATCAAAGTTATTTTGAAGAGTCGTTCGCGTATTTTGTATTTCTTGAGTAGATAGACTTCGAACGTCGCTATCCCACCCTATATAGATAAAGAGTATTAAAGAGATAACGAATGCAGGAAAAGTGGTCCAGAACATATGTTTTATATGCACAAACAGATCTGCCCCAACCATTGCCGGTGCCAAGTTTGTGCTGTCCGATAGCGGCGACATTTTGTCACCAAAGTAGGCACCAGAAATAACAGCTCCGGCCGTGACAGCCGTTGAAAGACCTAGCACTTGGGCTATTCCTACCAACGCGAGCCCGATAGTGCCTGCTGTTGTCCACGAACTGCCAGTGGATACCGCAACTATCGCACTAATAATCAACGCAGCAGGATAAAACCATTCTGGCGATAACAAGCCTAAACCAACATATATCAACGTTGGCGTTGTTCCTGCCAACATCCAGCTACCGATTAATGCACCGATAGTTAACAATATCATGCAAGGTTTCAGGGCCATCGAAATGCCCTTAATCATTGCACTTTCAAGGTTATTCCACGCAAGTCCCTTGTACACGCCAATAATCGACACTAATACAGCCGCAAGAAGCAAAGATATTTGGGTCGGACCAGACGTTGCATCATCACCAAAAAGCTGCACTACTCCAATCAGCATGCACATCAGAAAAAACAAGGGGAGCATGGCCAACCATAGAGGTATCAACTTATTATCGACATTTAATTTTTCCACAGGAAAACCTCTACCAAAATGAAAGCGCGATTAAAATTACGAATTCTATTTAAGAAATAGTTATGTATTCAAAATCGATAGCTGGAAGCTCACAAGTTAAAGCTTCCAGCTATTGAGGTCGTATCTCAGTTATTCACTGAAATAGTAGCTGAAGTTAACACCGAAGGTTCTAGGTCTGGAAGGGCCAAATTTCTGTGCTGGATAAGGGAATCCGCCCGAGCTAGCGCCGTCCCAATAACGTTCATCGAACACGTTATCAACGTAGCCAGTAACACTCCAACCAGCTTCTGAATCGTACCCCATAGCTAAAGCTACATCCGTATATCCATCAACAACTGACAAAGGAGAGTTACCAATCTCACCAAAGAATTCACTTTGATGATAAACAGAACCTCTCACGAAGAAATAGCCATTACCCATTGGATAAGTAAAATTGGCAACACTTGAGAACACAACTTTAGGTTGTTGACGTAAACGATTGCCATCGCAGCTAGTACAGATTTCATCCGGCACTTCGTTAATTTCTGTATCCATATACGACGCACCCAAGTAGATATCAAAGTACTCGTTTGGAACGAACTTAATACTACCTTCAATCCCTTGGCCTACAACTTTACCTACATTATCAACCACAACGTTGAATAAGTCTGAGTCCCAGTATCTAAGTTGAAGGTCGGTATACTCGTAATAAAACGCGTTGGTATCTAACAACAATTTATTATCTAGTAGCGATGCTTTTACACCTGTTTCATAACTCCAGACAACTTCTGGTTCAAATGCGAGTGGCGCAGGATTAGAGAATGGGTTTTCAAGCGTGCTACTGCCAAATCCACCAGACTTATAGCCTTCTGTAACGCTACCCCAAACAGACCAATCTTTATTCACTTTATAGGTTAACGTGGCACGAGGTGTCAGAGCGCCCCAGTCTTTTTCATCATTTACCCAATCTGAGGTATAGCCAAACATCATGAATGGGCCAAGAAAGCTCTGAACTTCAGGAATTTGCATAGCAAACTCTTTATTGTCATAGCTGTAACGCAGACCAAAATCACCTTTTAACTTGTCGGTAAAAGCATAAACAACATTCGCATAAACACCATAACCGGTGAATGTACCATCGACGAAATTGTCTTCATAAAGATCATTTGGTGAAGGGATGTAGCTATCTAATCCATAAATATCAACAGCAACAACGCTACAGTCGACTTCAAAAAATGCTTGGCAAACTACTTCTTCGCCAGTGACATTTGCAAAATGCGCTTTGATATTTTCACGATAAGCAGACGCACCCACTATCCAATTCAACGGGCCATCGCTGCTAGAGACAAGACGAACTTCCTGACTCAAATAATCGCCATCCTGTTCTTGTTCCCAGTGGCCAACCAATGCTGGCGAACCATCATAATCTTCTGCATATTCATATTCATGTTCACGGTAGGCACTAATAGAGGTCAATATTGCCCAATCTAAATCCCAGTTCATGGTTAATGAAACACCAGAAACTGTTCCATCGTCTTTATCGCCGCCAGCTAAATCGCTATCAAGATCAAATTCACCACCACGGAGGCTAATTCCTTGACTGGATAAAATATTTTGAGTGTCGTTGGCGATATAAACAGAACCTGACTGGTCTCTCTTTTCACTCTCTACTCTTAAAACAGCGTCAAAGTCATCACCCGTATAGCCTAACGAAACTCTAAAAGCGGTATTGTCATAGGAAATTAAATCGTCAAGATCTTCAGCGAAGTGATTTTTTACATAGCCGTCTTCTTTACCGTTATAACCGGCAAAACGTATTGACCATTCATCATTAAGTGGTAAGTTCAGCATCAACTGCTGCTGAGACATACCTCTCTGTCCAAAGTCCACTGAAACCAAACCTTCCATATAATCAGAGTGCGGTTTGTTAGTGGTAAGACTAATGGTGCCCGAAATCGCGTTACGTCCGTACAAAAAGCCTTGAGGACCACGCAAAGCTTCTACCCTTTCGGTATCGAAAAAGCTGGTTACAGCTGAGCCATTACGACCTTGATAGACGCCGTCTTTAAAAATACCAACCGAGGGGTCACCACCTACACCAAAGTCATTACTGGAGATTCCGCGAATAGATACAGTATCAATAAAACTGTCTTTTGATTTACCGGCAAAGCCAGGTGTGAAATCAAGTACATCTTTAATATCTTTTAGTCTGTTATCTTCAATAAAATCCTGACCAAATGCAGAAATTGCAATGGGTACTTCCAGAATTGATTCTTTTCTGTATTGCGCAGTAACAACAATAACCTCTTGAATCGGTTCTTTAGCGTCATCTTCTTTAGATTGTTGTTCAGCATCGTTTGCTACGGCATTTTGAGCACATAGTGCCGTAAGGAGAACACCTGTAAGTTGTTTGGTCACCGCAGCGGATAGCGGTTTTTTCAAAAAATATTTTTTCATCATTACTTCCCACCTATAAAAAGGTTTACTTAAATATTGTTTTAGAAAAATCCTTTTTTATGAGCACCGCCGCTAAGTCACAGCCACCCTTTCCATTGGCCCTTTATCTATTCATCTTGCTACTGAGCCATACACCAGTCAATTTTATAATAATAATATCAATTATTATAAATTCTTATATATGATATGCGGATAAATTGTTGGGCGTCGCACATCATCTGCTTATTTTGTTAATGATCAGACTGATAGGTTATTTCCCCAGCCACTACAGTCATTTGCACACCTAGAGAAGGTAAATCTTTAACCTCGACTTCAAGGGGGTTTCGCTCAAAAACAGTAAAGTCCGCATAATGACCTGATGAAAGTTTACCCAGAATATTCTCTTGAAAAGAGGCATAGGCAGCCCCTTCAGTCATTGATCGCAAAGCAGTTTCTCGATCAATTCTTTGCTTTGGATACCAACCGTCTTTTGGCGCCATCTCCAAATTTTTTCGCGATACCAAAGTATAAAGAGTGGCTCTTGGATCCCCGGAGTCTGCTGCTGGATAATCCGTACCAGACGCAAGCACCGCACCAGTATCAACAATATCTTTAATCGGCATGATCCATGGCTCACGTTCAAGACCGACCCGATCCTTGCCCCATCGTCCATATTCGGAGATAAATAAAGGCTGCATTGATGCGACAATGCCCAGCTCTGCAAATCTGTTTAAATTAGGTGGAGAGACCAATGAAGCGTGTTCCATCCGGTATCGATCGTCTACGTTAACACCCGCTCTTTCATAGGCATCGAATGTTCTCTGCACGGCAAGATCACCAATGGCATGTGCGGCAACCTGAAAGCCTCTGTTTTTTGCGGCCTTAACAAACTCATCAAGCTCTCCGTCTTCCATTTGACGTAATCCGTGAGTGTGAGGTGCATCAGCATAAGGTTCCGATAATTCTGCACCACGGGCACCCAAGCCACCATCAACGAAAATTTTAAAAGTCCGAATATTAAGCATCCCACGACCAATATCGACTTCTGGCCCCGTTGCAAGATAATGTTCTACTGCACCTTTGTCGTAGCCATTAACCATAATGTTAACGCGCACCGGCAATGCATTTTCTGC
This sequence comes from uncultured Gammaproteobacteria bacterium, assembly GCA_942490545.1. Lineage (GTDB taxonomy): Bacteria > Pseudomonadota > Gammaproteobacteria > Enterobacterales > Alteromonadaceae > Paraneptunicella. Next base: position 305,246 of record CALNXX010000017.1, read on the forward strand.
CAGTAGCTTTTTATAAATGGCTATTTTTTCCAAGCTAACACCTGCATCATGAACGCCCGTCAGCCCCCAGCGAGCATACTCTTTAACGGCAGTTCGAATTCGACGCTCAAGCTGTTCAGGTGTTTCGGTGTCCGGCTTAATGTCATTAATCAATTCAACAGCGGCTTCAAGAAGCATCCCTGTTGGTTCATTGTTATCTGTTCGAACAATGCGTCCACCCACAGGGTCATCGGTTTGAGCGTTAATACCTGCAAGCGCCAAGGCTTTAGAATTCACCCAAGCGGAGTGTCCACCAATGCGCATAAACATTATCGGGTTGTCAGGTGTAACGGAATCTAGATCGGACGCGTTTGGAAAGACTCCCGAAGCAAAATGGCTCTGCTCCCAGCCTCCACCGAATATCCATTCACCCGGTTTCACTGTGTCAACTTTACGTTTGATAAGCGCCTGAATTTCCTCGATGTTTTTCCCCCGAAGATTAAGCTGCTCTAATTCCCCACCAAACTCAGACACGTGAACGTGTGGGTCGATGATGCCCGGTGTGGCAACTCCCGGGACTTCAATGACACGAACACCATCCCCGGCTAATTGCTTAAGGCTTGCTTTTGATCCAATCGACACAATCATGCCATTCGAAACGGCAAGCCCTTCTACTACGGGCTGAGTTGCATCCATGGTAATGAAGTGACCTGTGAAAATCGTATCAATCACGGGCACATTTGCTTTCACTGTCATACCTGCTTTTTCGCCAGTACAACCACTAACGAAAAAGAGGATAACGAGGAATGCGATGACCCGACTTCCACGCAATCTTTTTACTAAATTCAACATTATTTTACTCCGAAACTTCACTGAAACTGGAATGTATGTATTGCTGCTGACAGAGCATCAGCAGTGATATTTCCTGACGCTAAAAATGCAGCCAAGAAACGAGTATTGGAAGGATTGAGCGAGTCCGGCTCTGCCTCAACTACGCCGCAATTGATTAACAACGAAGGAACAACGAACAGTTTTTTCATGGAATACCCCGCTTATGTATGACTGACATCATCATGCATTATTCGGCATTTTTTAAATTAATAATTATTATATCAATTATAATTTAGAATAAAATTAACCGCATAAATCAACGCCGCCAATCCACTAGGGGCGGCGCTGAACATTCGATATAAGTTTAGTTGCTCTACAAAATTATGGAGTTAGGAAATTACGGAATTGTTAAAACTGCAGGAATCAAAGTGTCTTTAACAAAAGCACCATGATCAATCACCTGAGTGGTTCCTGAAGTGTCTTGGGTGGTGATCATAATCAGGTTAAGTTCTGGAATGATATACATGAACTGGCCCCCGTACCCCCAGCCAAAATTCATGTCATAACCATTAATGTTCCTCAACCACCATAGTTCGCCGTATTGAAAGTTGGAATCAACGACAAATTGCGGCGCGATAGAGTCTTTAACCACTTTTTTAAGACCTACAGGATTAGGGTCGCTATCATTGATAATATCCAGAATAAACCTAGCGTACTTGGCCATTTCCCGTGGTGTCATGTACAAGTTATAACCACCGGAATAAATCCCATGGGGATCTCTTCCCCAATGCTCGGCCACAATCCCCAAAGGTTCAAACAAATTTTCATGGGCATACTCACAGGTACTCTGACCTGTTGCGCTGGTAAGCACCGCAGAAAGAACATGAGTATTCCCGGAACTGTAATTAAATACTGTGCCAGGCACATTGTTCATATCAATATCAATAATCGCTTTTACCCAGTCACTTTCATTTTCAATTTCATATTCAGTACTATCTTCTACCCAATCCCAACCAGACGACATATTCATTAAATGTCGAATCGTTAGATCGGCCTTAATACCCAAAAAACGATAGTTTGGTAGATAATCCGCAACGGCGTCATCTAAAGAATTGATATGTCCTTGCTCAACGGCATACCCCAACATGGCCAGTAGCATTGACTTGGACGAAGAATGAATATTATTCGAGTGGTTGACTTCGCTACCGTTATAAAATTGCTCTCTTACAATATTGCCGTTCCTGATAATGGTGACATTCAATAAAGTCCGTTGCGATGCTAAGCATCCAGAACCTCTGAATCCATCCCCTGTGCTTCCGGTGTCGAAAAAAGCCAATCCGAACTATGATCGGTCGGATCAAGATACGTTGGATTATCTTCATAAAACCCGACGTTAGATTTTTGCCACAACTGTTCGCAATCGGCAATACCACTTCCCATTTCGTCTCCAACTACCAGAACATTATTTGTCACCAGCACATCATTTTTTACTCCTCCACCACCACAGCCAGTCATAGCAATGGTGGCAAGGAATATCATGGCTTTTTTGTCACAAAAATTTGGGGGGAAATTTGACAACACCTTATTTACTCCAGAATTTTAAACATATAATTTAGAACACAGGGGTAACACTATAAAAATCTCACCTAGGTCCCGTTATCCTTAACTAATCAATGCTTTCATTAGCTCTCTATTGATACAAAAAATAATTATTCAGCACTCAGCGTTTATCAAATTAATAATGGTTATATCAGTTATTAATAAAGATAAAATTTACCGTTATAAGGTATCAGGGAAAGGCTATGCTTAAAGGAACCAGATAATCTCTAATAGACCCACCAGAATTAATCTCCTAAGCAGTTCCAATAGTTTCTTGGGTAGCTATCAGAATGACATTTAAGCTCGCCGTATTAAAAGTTGAAATCAACTAAAGTTAGTGGCGCGAGAGAGGCTTTTTAAGATCTGCGGGGCGCAGAAGAAATATCACAATCGACATTAAATTGAGTTTGGTACAAAGTAAACTGCGCCTATATCGACGCAGTTTGCTTTAATTTTATATGAGTTTAATAATTTTCAATCGATGGAATCAGATAATCCCGGACGAATGCCTCATGATCGAACTCATTAGTTGGCCAAACAGTTGTATCGTGTGTCGCAACCATAACAACATTCAAGTCAGGAATAAGATACATAAGCTGACCACCGTAACCCCATGCGACAACCATATCGTATCCGCTAATAGTTCGGGTCCACCAAAGTTCCCCATAACCTACCCACGGATCCGGAGTCGTTACGGCAAACGAATCTTTGATAATATTATTAAAGGTATTTGACGCACCGTTATTGTAGATATCAAGGATGTACTTCCCAATTTTCGCGTATTCTCTAGGAGTCATATATACATTATAACCACCTGAATATACGCCCTGCGGATCACGTCCCCAACGTTCGGCAAATACATTGATTGGCTCAAAAATGTTGGTATGTGCGAACTCACAAGTACTCATACCTGTCGCATTCTGGATTACCGCTGACAGCAAGTGAGTATCCGCTGAACTATAGTTAAAACTCGTTCCAGGAATACTCGGCATAGTGCGATTGGTAAGCGCACCAACCCAATCCGTTTGAGTTTGGATGTAATCTTCATCAACACCTTCTTCCCAAACATAACCAGACTTCATTTGCATTAAATCTCGAATGGTCAGGGTGTTTTCATTTCCACTGAAACTATAGCCGGGTAGATAGTCTTTCACCAAATCATCAAGACTTGTGATATGCCCTTGGTCCACTGCGGCCGCCAAATAGGTAACCATAAGGGATTTGGATCCCGAGTGAATGCTATTTGAGTCGCCAAGTTGACTACCGTTATAGAATCGCTCGCGAACCATATTATTATTTCTAATAATGGTTACATTCATAATCCTGTTATTCGATGACGCCCAGTTTAATCCAGCATCCAATGTGCCTGAAAGCATTCCCTGAGCTTCAGGAGTAGAGAAATTCCAATCAGCCGTGTCGTCTCTCGGATCCGTTTGAGTAGGATTTCTCCAGGGCGGGTTAACGCCATTGGGGGTCCACTCATACCAATAATCTCCGTGTCCCGGCCAATCGTAGATAGCGTCACAATCGGTAATGCTTCCGCCACCACCACCGCCTCCACCACCACCGGTGCCGCCACCACTTCCACCGTCTCCGTATCCAATAACCTCTACATTGTCATAATAACCGTATTCATTACTTCTATTGGCGTTGCCGCCAATCTCAATATATAAGGTGTTTTCTCCGGTAACATCATAAGCGCTACATGAAGCTTGTATGTAGGAGGTCGGTGTTCCTGAATGACAAAGAGTCCAGTTAATACCGTCGGTAGAAACCCTACTATACACTTCCTCATTACCGTCAAGATTTACACTGGACATCCAAACACTCATGTCAACACTGTCAACTGCGGAAACGTCGAGAGTTCTGGATAGTACAGAGTATCCTCTTCTAGTTGACCGTACCCCGTATGAACCGGAGTAAGAGGGTTATTCGTACTTATGGCAATTCTCCTCACACAACATCTTCAAAGGTTCGAGATTGCAGATCTTGTCATAACAGTCCCGAAGCAATAGGTTATGGCAAAGGAGAACTGAATTTTAATGTTGAAAATGGGAAGTGGAGTTTTATTGCTGAATATGCTCTAAATGAAAATGACGATCTTCCTGAAGATGCATGGATTCCATTTTTAAAAGATGTTGAGGCAGGAACAGTTAATTCTACACGAACCGATTTCAGACCATTTACAGTTGAGGAACAAAAGCAAATTTTACTGATTGGTGCCTGTCTGCAATGTCATAAAGAAGATTCTAAGGTGATTCAGCAAAGTTTGATCAAAGGAATTCAACCCTTACTTAATAGCCTTGATAAACGCTGTGTGGTTCCTGTTTGGGATTAATCTGATTTGTGAAGCTTTAACTGAATTTTTTTCGTTTTCTGGGAATATCTACCTATCCAATACTTTTACAATTATTTGTTGATGTAAACTCACATGTTCATTTACATCACTTACAAATTTATCGGCTAAATTAGATACATGATTAAGCCGCTTTCTTTAATTCCTATATCTACAAAACATCCAAAATTTGTAATATTATTTACAATGCCGAAGTAATTGTCCTTCTTTCAAGTCATTTATGGTTCTAATATTTTGATTAAAAGTAAAGACCTTTGCCTGCTCACGAATATCCAATCCGGGTTTTTCTAGTTCTTTAATAATATCGTCAAGTGTTGGCAACCCAACAGAATTTGTACAATATTTTTTTAAATCAATTTTTTCGAAGCAATTGCTTTATTTCCTATCAAATCTGAAACAGATTTACTTTCGTCATTCGCCATTTTTTTAACGATCGGATAACTTTCAGGATGAACTGCAGAATCATCTAAGGGGTTTTTTGCATTTTTTATTCTTAGGAATCCGGCGCCTTGTTCAAATGCTTTATCACCCAAACGAGGCACTTTTTTAATATCATTTCTCGAATTAAATCCACCATTTTTACTTCTATAATCGACAATATTTTCTGCTAATTTTGGCCCAATTCCAGACACATAACTCAATAGAGGATTTACTTGCTGTATTAATATTTACACCGACCGCATTCACACAACTCTCTACAATTGTATCTAAACTGGTTTTAAGCTTGTTTTGGTCTACATCGTGTTGGTATTGACCAACTCCAATAGATTTGGCATCAATCTTTACCAATTCAGCTAAAGGGTCCTGTAAACGTCTGCCAATAGAGACTGAACCGCGAACGGTTACATCGTAATTTGGAAACTCTTCCCGGGCGATTTTAGATGCGGAATAAATAGATGCGCCAGCTTCACTTACTACAAAAACCTGAATATCATTTTTAAAATGAATACGTCTGATTAGCGATTCCGTTTCTCGGGATGCAGTTCCGTTTCCAATAGCAATAGCTTCAATTTTATAGGCATCAGCCAGTGAGCTAATCTTCTTCATTGCTCCTTTGCTGTCATTTTTTGGAGGATGAGGATAAATGGTTTCATTATATTTTAACTCGCCTTGTGCATCTAAACAAACCACTTTACAACCGGTTCTAAATCCGGGATCTATAGCTAAAACACGTTTTTCTCCAAAAGGTGAACCTAATAATAATTGTTTTAAATTTTTAGCAAATACATTAATAGCGGATTCGTCTGCTTTTTCTTTGGCAATCTTTAAAGTTTCATTTGATAAAGATGGTAATAATAGTCGTTTATAAGCATCTGCAATAGCTATTTTTATTTGTTCGGAACAAGCGTTACTTTAGAACGAATAATTCTATCTTCAATTTTTCTAAAGCTTTGTCATCATCAATTTCAATTTTTACTCGAATAAATCCTTCTTTTTCAGCTCTTAAAATGGCTAATAACCTGTGTGACGGAATTCTACTTAAAGATTCTTCCCAATCAAAATAATCTCTAAATTTTTGCGCTTTTTCATCTTCAGCTTTAGCTCTTAATCACTTTAGTGGAATTGATCATAGCAAATTTTTCTAACTGCCCGCGAATATTGTTTCTAATATCCGTTCGTTCATTGATCCATTCTGCAATAATATGTCGGGCACCTTCCAGAGCTTCTTCAATCAGAGTTTATTTCACCTTTTACAATATTTTATGCAATGGATTCAATATCATTCGCATTTTGGCTCATAATGATTTTAGCCAACGGTTCCAGCCCATTTTTGCGAGCGGTTTCTGCTTTGGTTTTCCGCTTCTTTTTATACGGTAAGTACAAATCCTCAAGCGTGGTTAAATCTTGAGTTTTGTTGATTTTGTCTTTTAATTCTGATGTTAAAACTTCTTGTTCTTCAAGTGCTTTTAGAATGGCGATTTTACGTTTTTCCAAAGCTTCAAATTGCTCCTTGTATTTTACAATGTCTCCAATTTGAACTTCATCCAGATTGCCTGTTCGTTCTTTTCTGTAACGAGAAATAAACGGAATGGTACAATCCTCATTCAGTAAATCAATGGTATTTTTTACACTGTTTGCTGGAAGCTGGGTTTTGGAAATAATATAATTTATCATAAAAAAGACCTTATAAGTTCAGAATTATAAGGTCTGTAATATATTTAACTCGGTTGAATTTTTTAACTTTTTTATTATAAATATTAATTTCCTCCCGACTGTTGTTTGGCATCATCAATCATTTTTTGGTTTGGCACAATTGCAACATTAACTCTCCTGTTTTTTGCCCTACCTTCTGCCGTAGAATTATCGTTGGTTGGTTGGGTTTCTCCAAACCAGTTTGTATTTAATCTACCACTGCCAACACCATTGTTTATTAAATAATTGGTAACAGCATAGGCCCGATTTTTAGACAATGTCATGTTATAATCTTCTGCACCAACACTATCTGTGTGCCCAACCACAAGAATATTAGTATCAGTATACTCTTTAAAAACCGCAATTAGCTTGTTTAACGTTTCTTGTGATGCTGCATTTATATTGTACTTATTGGTGTCAAAATATACACCGCTATTTTCATCGAATGTAACAACAATAGCATCGTCAATGCGCTCTACCTGAGCTCCTGGTATTTCCTCTTCAATTTTTTGAGCTTGCTTATCCATTTTGTTGCCAATAAGCACACCTGCTGTACCACCTACAACACCTCCAATAACTGCTCCTAACTCTCCGTTTCCGCCTTTGCCAACATTATTTCCAATAATGGCTCCCAAAACAGCTCCTCCGGTTGCGCCTATTACTGCACCTTTTTGTTTGTTATTTGCATTTTGAATGGATTTACAGTTTGAAAAAGTAAAAACTACTATTAAAGCCAAAACGAATTGGCTTATTTTTTTGATTTGAGTATTCATTAGTTTTGAGTTTTAGTGAAATTCATAGCTATTTTAAAAGGTTTTCCTTCTAAAGAAACGGTTTGTTGCCATTGCATATCTGTATCAGACAATTGCTTTAATTGCAGCCTAAATCCACGATTAGTTTCAGATTTTTCTTTGGCATCGGTCGGTTTTAACAAAAAATCATATAAACCTGTTTCAGGGTCTACTTCCTGAATAGTGAAGATAAAATAACGCTCTCCATTTGAACATTTAGCACCATTAATGGTATAAGTCCCAGTGTTATTATTGGGAATAAAATTCCACGAACTACTTTCAAAACAGTCTTTTGTTGCATCATCGAATAATGATACATTAAACGTTCCTGTTTGATCATAGGTAATTGTGTTTAAAATCCAGTCGCCTTTAATAACCTTTTTTGAGGTTCTAACTGTTTTTGAAGCATTGCAGGAGCTTAAAACTATTGTCAATGCCATTAAGAATATTGTTTTTTTCATTCGTTTACGATTTATGTGAAAGATACGATTAAACTGACGTGTTGGATTATACCGTAACGAATTATTAACATAAGATCAATCCAATTTTTCATCAGGAATATTTTTTAAAAAATAATTGTAAGTTACCGTTAAGGCTAAAACAAATAATGCTGCGATTACACCCACAAGAACATCGTAATATGGATATAAGGATAATGACAATCTGATTAAAATAGTGGCCAGAACAAAGGCAGAATACCTGAATATTTTGTAGTAATTTATTGTAAAACGTAAGGCAAACAACACTATTAATATATCGCTAAATACTAAAATTGTGTAAAAGTCCTGGAATGAATGTAAATAAGTCCCCGATTCTATGAGCACTTTTAAATCCCTGAATCCAATAATTGTGAATGCAATTAATAAAGCTAAAGCCAACAACTTCTTTAATCTGATGAATTGTGTTTGTTCTTCACCATGTTGATGGTCAATTTTATGTGCTTTTGGATTTTATTATTCAACCCAATTATTGAAAAAATAATGATGGCTCCAAAACCATATATCATCATATTTATAAATGAATCCTTTATTTCCAACCACTCAAGATTATTCCCAAAATGACTGAATTCCTTAAAAGCATCTCTTAAAAAGATCAATGATAAAAGTTCAAATTGCTTTCCTACAGAATTAGCAACCGATTTTGGAAGCACGAATATGAGTCCGAAAAGTTCAACTATCAGTAAAATTGTGAAAACAATTTCTATTGAAAAGAAGGGATTTTTAAAACTTTTGTCGAAACTGCCTAAACTGATAAAATCATTAATAACAAGCACACTTATTAAAGAAGAGACAATAAAAGTTAGAACCAGAATAATACTGATGAGATGTAAGCTTTTTTTGTTTTCCCAATACTGTTTTAAGCTTTCAAAAACTCTATTTATTATTGATAAAAAGCGTTTGAGCATGATTGTTAAAAATACTAAATTGTTTTAACTAATCTTTAATCCGTTTTCAATTTTTAGAATCACCTGTGCTGAGCGGTAGTCGAAGTATCAGGATTTACAAACACCAATTTACCTTCTGAGTTTTCAGTCATTAAGATCATCCCCTGGCTTTCCACTCCTCGAAGAGCTCTTGGAGCTAAATTGGCTAATACCGTTACACGCTTGCCCACTACTTGTTCAGGAGAAAAGCTTTCGGCAATTCCGGAAACAATGGTCCTCACATCAATTCCTGTATCCACTTTCAAAACCAATAGTTTTTTGGTTTTTGGCATCTTTTCTGCCTCAAGTATAGTGCCTACACGAATATCTAATTTGGAAAAGTCCTCATAAGTAATCGATTCTTTTTGAGGCTCTGATTTTCTATTTGCCGATTCATTTTTCTTTTTGCTGGCTATTAATTTGTCTAGTTGGGCTTGAATTTCTTCGTCTTCAATTTTAGTGAATAGCAATTCGGCTTTACCTATTTGATGTCCGGCAGGAAGTAGGATTTTCTTAGATGTAATATCATTCCAAGACGTCTCGACTGCACTCGACGTTAATGATTAAGAATAGAGTTCAATTTATTTGAGGTAAACGGTAAAAACGGTTCGCATAAAGTTCCTAAAGCGCTTGCAATTTGAAGAGCTACATACATAATGGTCTGTACACGGGTTTCATCCTTTTTTATTACCTTCCAGGGTTCTTCATCGGCAAAATATTTATTACCAAGACGAGCCAGATTCATAAGTTCCACCTAAAGCTTCTCTAAATCTGTAACGCTCAATAGAACTTGAAATAACTTCCGGATATGCTCTTATCGCAGCCAACGTTTCTTTATCTACTTTTGAAAAGGTGTTTGGAGCCGGAACAATTCCATTGTAATATTTATTGGTCAGGACTACAACACGATTAATAAAGTTTCCGAATATGGCTACTAATTCATTATTATTCCTTGCCTGAAAATCCTTCCAGGTAAAATCGTTGTCTTTGGTTTCAGGCGCGTTAGCTGTTAATACATAGCGAAGCACATCTTGTTTATCAGGGAAATCCTTTAAATATTCCGGTAACCAAACTGCCCAGTTCTTTGAGGTGGATAATTTGTTGCTTTCTAAATTCAAAAACTCGTTAGCGGGAACATTATCCGGCAAGATATATGAACCTTCTGCTTTTAGCATTGCCGGGAAAATAATACAATGAAATACAATATTGTCCTTACCAATAAAGTGGACCAGTTTTGTGTCTTTATCTTTCCAGTAAGGCTCCCAATCTTTGCCAACTCGTTTAGCCCATTCTTTTGTAGAAGATATGTATCCTATAGGTGCATCAAACCAGACGTATAGCACTTTACCTTCCGCATCTTGTAACGGAACCGGAATTCCCCAGTCCAGATCTCTGGTAACTGCACGTGGACGCAAACCATCATCTATCCAGGATTTACATTGTCCGTAAACATTAGGTTTCCAGTCTTTTTTATGATCTTTTAGGATCCATTTTTTAAGAAAAGCTTCGTGTTTATTGAGTGGTAAATACCAATGTTTTGTTTCTTTTAATGAAGGTGTATTTCCGGTTATTGCAGACTTCGGATTTATTAAGTCGGTTGCATTATGGCTCGTTCCGCAATTCTCACACTGATCACCATAGCTTTCTTCGTTACCACATTTTGGGCAAGTACCAACAACAAATCTATCGGCGAGAAACTGACCTGCTTCCTCATCATATAGCTGCTCCTGAGTTTCTTCAATAAATTCATGTTTATTATATAAGGTAGTAAAGAATTCTGAGGCTGTTTCGTGATGGATCTTTGCCGTTGTACGTGAATAGTTGTCAAAAGTAATCCCAAAATCTTCAAAGGATTTCTTTATGATCGCATGATATTTATCAACGATATCCTGAGGTGAAACACCTTCTTTTTTAGCTTTTATTGTAATAGGCACACCATGTTCGTCACTCCCACAAATAAAGGCCACATCATGTCCTGTCAATCGCAAATATCGTGCATAGATATCAGCAGGAACATACACTCCTGCTAAATGACCAATATGAATCGGGCCATTGGTATAAGGCAAAGCAGCAGTTATTGTATATCGTTTTGGTGTAGTCATTACTTGAAATTATTAAGATGCAAAAATACAGAAACCTATTGAGAAAATATGTATTTTGTTGTTTTCAATTAAAGGAGATGATTTCACCTAAATATTTACAGAAAAATGATACGATTGCCATAGTTTCCACTGCAAGAAAAATTTCTTTGGAAGAGATAAAACCTGCAATAGAATTGCTGGAAAGCTGGAAGTTAAATGTCAGGGTTGGAAAGACAATTGGTTTGGAGAATAATCAGTTTGCAGGAACTGATGAAGAGCGGATAAATGATTTTCAAAAAATGCTGGACGATGATTCAGTTAAAGCCATTTGGTGCGCCCGTGGAGGCTATGGGACAGTCAGGATAATTGACTTATTGGATTTTTCTGGGTATAAAAGAAATCCAAAATGGATTATTGGTTATAGTGATGTAACGGTTTTGCATAGTCATATTCATAATATGGGATTTGAAACATTGCACGCATCAATGCCAATTAATATTCCAAAAAACACAGGTGAAACCTTGAATAGTTTAAAAGATGCTTTATTTGGTGTTGATTTGAAGCTATTCAATAAAATCTAATAAGCTGAATAAACCGGGAAGTGCAACTGGGCAATTAGCAGGAGGGAATTTAAGTATTTTATATAGTTTATTAGGGTCAGAAACAAGTGTTGATACAAGCGGAAAAATTCTATTTATTGAAGATCTGGATGAATATTTATATCATGTTGACAGGATGATGCAAAACCTGAGGCGCAACGGTTATTTTGATAAATTAAAAGGATTGATTGTGGGAAGTATGACAGAAATGAATGATAATACCATTCCTTTTGGGAAAACTGCCAAAGAGATTATTTTTGAAATTTGCAAAGAATATGACTTTCCAATTTGTTTTAATTTTCCCGCTGGACATATTGATGATAACCGAACATTAATATTGGGAAGAAGTGTTCAGTTGGTAGTTGACAGTGCACAGTCAATAGTCAATTTCTATGAATAATACTGCATACTGATGACTGAATACTGAATACTGAAACATGGCACAACACAATGAACTTGGTAAAAAAGGAGAGCAGCTTGCTGTAAATTTTTTAGTTAAAAATGGCTACAAAATTATTGAACGCAATTATCGGTTTGACAAGGCTGAAGTAGATATTATTGCCAGGAAGGAAGAAACTTTAGCAATTATAGAAGTTAAGACAAGATCAAGTATTGATTTTGGAAATCCTCAGGATTTTGTGAAGCCCAAACAGATCCAGCGATTGGTAAAAGCCGTTGATGAATATGTCACAGTTAACGGATTAAATGTTGAGGTGCGATTTGATATTATTGCCATTGTTAAGAATGCTAATTCTTATGATATTGAACATTTGGAAAATGCTTTTTATCATTTTTGATATTTCTGTCATCCTGAACTTGTTTCAGGATCTGAATTAATCTTCTTTTTTAGAATCATGAGCCTTTACAGGATTCTTTTCCAAAAAAGTTTTGAGTGCTTCAAAATCATAAGGCTTTGCTATGATTTGCTTATCCTTATTCAAAACAAAATAAGTTGGTGTTGCGCTAACGCCATAACTATCACCAATTGGGTTATCCCATTTTCCTTTCCCATATACATGAATAAAATCAGGGTAATACAAAATTTCATTATTCCAGTTATAAGGTTCATCTTCTAATCCTATGGCGATGACCTTAGTATCCTTACCGGGAGTCTGCAAATATTTTTTCAATTCCGGTAATTCTTTCAAACAATGGCTGCATGAACTGCTCCAAAAGACAATAACATAACGGTTGGCAATATCCAATTCACTAAGTTTTTTTGTTACTTCATTTCCGTCTTGTTTAATGGTTAAAGGAAAATCCGGAGCAAAAGCATTTATAGATGTATTCTTATAAACAATTAATTTAGTTGTCAATTCACCATCATTCAACTCTTCAGAAATCGGTATCAAATAATTGGAGGCTACATAGTTTGCCATGGTCTCATTTTCAATATCGACAAACTGGTTCCATAGGATTTCCAGTAAAGTCTTTTGATAATCTGGTTGTGTTGATTTAATCGCTTTTACAATATCATCAACATTAGTTTTGAAGGCATCCAAATCATCAGGATTAGATGTCATCCCAAACACATAGCCCAACATCCTTTCTATTAAGAATTCTGAGCTTTGTAAAACAGGATCATTGAAATCAACATGTTTTAAGTAGTTGTTTCTTAAATTTTTTGAATAGGTCCTAATATCTTCATAGCTTTCTGGGATATATGGCGAATTAGACTTAATAAAATAATGTGCAATAGTTCCTTGTGAAGCTTCCTCAAAACTTTTTTGAGCTTCGTCTAATGTTTTAAAAATATGAGTAAAGGTTTTCTCGTCCTTACTGTTTGTAGAATAAAATCTATTAATTGTCTCATTTACCATCATTATGCTTCTCGTGTAAGAGGTCAAAAATTTATTTTCATTATATTTTACAAAATTAACTCCATTATCCTGACTAAAAGTTAGTTCAATATCCTCCTTTTTGTCATAAATGATATCAAAGTTAAATTGTTCCTGTGGAACAGCATAAACAATTCTATAAACCCCTTTTGCGGCTAAAGAATCCAGAGAAATTTCAAAACTTCCATCTTTAGCTATTTCTGCATTATCAACATAGATAGAAGTTGTTGGAGTCACTTTATATAGTATGATCCATTTATATTCTTTTGCCGGTGTAAATGTCCCTTTAATACTATGTTGAGACAATAACATACTTGGTAAGAGCGTGAATATAAAAAGTAGTTTTTTAGTCATTTTTTTAAGTTTTACTTTTATAAAACAAGAATTAAGCCAAACCCTGTTAGTGGGTCCAAAGGGATATTCATGTTTTTGAATTTCAAAAGTAAACAATATTCAAAAACAAGTTTATTATTAAAATAGTGAATTTAATCCTGATTCCCATTCATCCAGAAACTCATGAATTTCTTCAAGAAATTCTTCTGGTTTTTGCGTTCTGTTTATAGTAGCATGGATCACAATTTTATTTCTTTCCGGAGGAAACCCTGTGGTAATGGTCCAGGATAATGCGTTTGGGCAATCTACCAAGGTAAATCGGACACCTCCATTAATTTTATCATAGCTGATTATAAATTCCCCCCAAAGAGTTAAGCCTTTAAAATCGTTGTTATTGTCTTCAAGAAACATCATTGATTCCGTAAATTCATCGATGCTTTTTGGATAAATTTTATCCTGAATTATTTCCTGTGAAACCTGCTTGTCTATTATTCTAAAGAATTCCATTATTAAGTATTTATTTGTTGAAGGGCATTCAATGCTTTTTCAATTGTAGAAATTTTCTCAAAAGTAATTAACAATCTTAGACCACTTCTGGTTTGTTTTTCTTTCATCTTACAAGCTGTTGGATTATTTTGAATGTAATTTAAAACTCTGGTGAAATTTGAACTTTGATAAAATGAACTTTGCTGGTCACTTATAAAATAACCAACCAATTTATTATGCTTCATAACAACCTTTTCCAATCCCAATTTAGTTGCAATCCATTTGATCTTCACACTATTTAATAGGTCGACAACCTGAGTAGGTAAGTCTCCAAAACGGTCAATAATATCCAATTCAAATTGTTGTAATTCGTCTTCGGTTTTTAAAGTATTAAGCTGAGTATACAAATTGAGCCTTTCGGTTATGTTATTCACATAATCATCAGGGAAAAGAAGTTCAAAATCTGTATCGATAGTAATGTCTTTTACATATTGTTTTGGTTTTGACAGGTCTTCCTTATAAAGATCTTTGAATTCTTTTTCTTTTAGTTCTTCAATGGCTTCTTGCAATATTTTCTGGTAGGTATCAAAACCAATTTCATTAATGAATCCACTTTGCTCTCCTCCAAGCAGATCACCTGCTCCACGAATTTCAAGGTCTTTCATTGCTATATTGAATCCACTGCCCAGTTCTGTAAACTGCTCCAAAGCTGTGATACGTTTTCTGGCATCAGGGGTCATAGCCGAAAATTCAGGAGTTATAAAATAACAAAATGCTTTTTTATTGCTTCTGCCAACACGACCTCGCATTTGGTGCAGATCACTCAATCCAAAATTGTTGGCGTTATTTATAAATATAGTATTAGCATTGGGCACATCTAAACCACTTTCAACAATGGTTGTACTAACAAGAACATCAAATGCACCATTCATAAAGGCTAACATAAGTGTTTCCAGTTTTTTACCTTCCATTTGCCCATGTCCAATTCCTATTTTGGCATCAGGAACCAATCGTTGTATCATTCCTGCTACTTCCTTGATATTTTCTATTCTGTTATGTATAAAAAAGATCTGTCCGCCGCGTTGAATCTCATAACTAATGGCATCTCTTATAGTTTCCTCGCTGAATCTGATCACATGGCTTTCAATAGGATATCTGTTTGGCGGAGGAGTGGTGATTACAGAGAGATCTCGTGCAGCCATCAGGCTGAACTGAAGCGTTCTTGGAATAGGAGTGGCTGTAAGGGTCAATACATCCACATTCTCCTTAATTGTCTTAAGTTTTTCCTTAACTGCAACACCGAATTTTTGCTCTTCATCTACTATAAGCAATCCCAGATCTTTAAATTTCACATTTTTATTTACCAATTGATGTGTGCCAATAATAATATCAACGTGTCCTTTTTCAAGGTTCTCAAGTGTTTCTCTTTTTTCTTTAGCGGTTCTAAATCTGTTTAAGTAGTCCACAGTTACCGGAAAATCTTTCAGCCTTTCAGTAAATGTCCTGTGATGTTGAAAAGCTAATATGGTTGTCGGTACCAGGACAGCGACTTGTTTGCCATTATCAACGGCTTTAAATGCTGCGCGTATAGCTACTTCAGTCTTGCCAAAACCAACATCTCCACAGACAAGTCTGTCCATAGGCTGTTCACTTTCCATGTCCGCTTTAACGTCGGCTGTTGAAGTGATCTGGTCTGGGGTGTCCTCAAAAATAAAAGAGGATTCCAATTCCAGTTGTAAATAACTATCCGGATTATACTGAAAACCTTTTTTCAGCTTGCGTTTTGCATAAAGTTTTATCAGGTTAAAGGCGATTTCCTTTACTCTGGACTTAGTTTTCTGTTTAAGGGTTTTCCATGCTTTACTGCCTAACTTATATATTTTTGGAGGCTTTCCGTCCTTGCCGTTAAATTTTGATATTTTATGTAAAGAGTGAATGCTTAAATACAGAATATCTCGCTCCCCATAAATTAATTTTATGGCTTCCTGTTTTTTGCCTTCAACATCAATTTTTTGTAACCCACCAAACTTACCAATACCATGATCAATATGGGTTACATAGTCACCAATGTCAAGTTTGGTCAACTCTTTTAAGGTTATCGCCTGTTTTTTGGCGTATCCGCTTTTAATATTGAATTTATGATAACGTTCAAATATCTCGTGGTCTGTGTAACAAACGATCTTGTTGTCATGATCAATAAACCCTTGATGCAGAGACAGCGTAATGGTTTTGTATTGTTTGACATCAAGATGTGAATCATCAAAAATATCATGAAATCGTTTTGCTTGTTGCTCACTGACGCAGGTTATATAATTTGTATAACCTTTATCATGATTAGAATTGAGATTTTCAATCAACAAATTAAACTGTTTGTTAAATGATGGTTGAGGTGTGGTGCTGAATAAGATTTCGGTTTGTTGAGATTCTTCACTGCGCTCAGAATGACAAAAGTAAGATGACGTACCAAACTCAACCAAAGTAAAACCCAGCAACTGCTTTTTAAGTAATTCTGAATTACAGAATGATTCAATTGGAGTTGTGTGCTTAATCTCTTTGGATAAAGTTTCAAAAGCTTCTTCGGCTTTTTTAAATAAAGAGTCAATCCTCGAAAAAAGAATCTCCGGATTCTTAATAAAAACTACTGTTTTAGATGAAATATATTTTAAAAAACTTTCCCGGGTTTCAGCTAAGAATTTATTCTCAACGTTTGGAATGATGCTTATTTTTTTGATCTGATCAATAGAAAGTTGAGTCTCAATATCAAAGGTTCTGACGCTTTCAACTTCATCACCAAAGAATTCAATTCTGTAGGGTTCATCATTTGAAAAGGAGAACACATCGATGATTCCGCCTCGCACTGAAAACTCTCCCGGTTCTGATACAAAATCAACACGTTTAAACTGATATTCAAAAAGCACTTCATTAATAAAATCGATAGATAATTCATCACCCACAGATATTTTTAAAGTGTTCTTTTCAAGTTCTTTTCTGGTGACTACTTTCTCAAAAATGGCATCAGGATATGTAACTATTATGGCAGGTTTTTTTCTTGAGTTGATTCGGTTTAAAACTTCTGCACGTAATAGTACATTGGCGTTATCTGTTTCTTCTATTTGGTAAGGTCTTCTGTAACTTCCCGGATAGAACAAAACGTCTTTATCATTTAACAGTTGCTCCAGGTCATTTAAATAATAAGCAGCTTCTTCTTTATCATTAAAAACCAAGAGAAAAGGACTTTCTGATAGGTTAAATGCATTTGATATAACGAATGAAAAAGAAGAACCGACAAGTCCTTTAAAATGTGTTTTTGAATGGGTTTGGGCAATAGATTTTTGCAGTTTTTGCATTTGCAAAGACTGTAAATAAGTTTGCGAGATAAGAGATTTACTCAACTAAATTATTTTGTGCAAATATAGAATTTTTGTTTAATCTATGTATTGATAAAAAGTTTTAATAAGGCTATCTTTGTGTTTAAGAAATTTAGAAAAACATGGCTATTTCAGACTTATTCGACAGCGAATTCAGAAAAAGAAATAAAGATCATTTTGCATCAATTGTTAAAATGGCATTGAGCGATGATGTTATAACAAAAGGAGAACAAAAGTTTTTAGACAGATTAGCAAATAAGTTGAATATTAGTGAGGATGATTATAAGAAGATCTTAAAGGATTATGAATCCCATCCTATAAACGCACCTGTTTCTTATGATGAACGCTTAGAAAGATTATATGATCTGGCTCAAATGGTTTGGGCCGACAAGATTCGCCGTAAAAATGAGGTTAAATTGTTAAGAAAATTTTGCGTTGCTTTAGGTTTTCATGCTGTTAACGTAAAGTATATTACTAAAAAAGCATTGGAATTGGTTAAGCAAGAGGTCGAATTAGACCAATTCATATATGGAATAAAAAACATGAATCAATAAAAAAGGGAACTTTAGTTCGCTTTTTTATTTAACAGGATATTCATTTTTTTTATCAACTCTTTTTCATTAAATGGTTTGGCTATATAGTCGTTCATTCCTATTCCTAAACAAACTTCTTTTTCAAGAGGTGCTACATTTGCAGTAAGTGCAATAATTGGTATATTTCTTAATTCTTCAATTTCCGATTGCCTGATGAATCTTGTTGTTTCATATCCATCCATTTTTGGCATTTTAAGATCCATTAAAATCAGATCATAAGGATTTTGATGCAATCGTTCAATAACCTGATCACCATTACTAACGATATCTACATAATAATCGCCATAATCTGCCAGAATTTTCATTAATAACAATTGGTTACTTTCCAGGTCGTCAGCAATTAAAACATTGAATTTATTTCCTTCAGTATTAACCTTCGGATTTAATTCTATGGGTGTATCTTCCTTCTGGTTGCCTGAAAATTCAAAGCCCAAAATGAATTTAAAAGTCGTCCCTTGTCCCTCTTTACTTTTTACAGTAAAAGACCCGTTCATTAAATTTATCAGGCTCTTGACAATAGATAATCCTAAACCCGTACCACCATAAATATTCGCATCATGGGTTTGAGTAAAACTTTCAAATATAGATTCAATCTTATCCCCCTGAATACCAATTCCTGTGTCTTGTATTTCAAATTCAATCTTTAAAAATTTGCTTTTTCTTTCAAGCAACCTGATAATTAAATTTACACTTCCGTTATGCGTGAATTTTACAGCATTGTCAAGCAGGTTGGTAAGTATTTGAGTTAATCTGATTTTGTCACCAACCAAATATTTTGGAATATTTTTATCTATTTTAGTTAGGAATTCGATGTTCTTAGTTTTGGTCTTTACAGTATATGTGTCCTCAAGAAGATCCAGAACTTTAAAAAAATCAAATCGGTCATACTGTATTTTTAGCCTTCCCATTTCAATTTTAGAGATATCCAGAATGTCATCTATCAAGTTCCTTAAGTGTTCACCTGATTGTTTTATGATATCCAAATAATGTAACTGGGTTTCGTTTAAGTTCGATCTTTGCAATATTGTGGAAAAACCCATGATCGAATTTAAAGGCGTTCTCAACTCGTGGCTTGTATTTGCCAAAAATTTATTTTTGAATTCCTCTCTTTCTTTAAGAATTTGAGACTGGATTAATGATTCGTTCTTTTCCTGAGATAAGGTGTTGGAAATTTTATAATGCGCAGTAAAATCTACAATAGAAAATATGACACTATCTTTTTGAACATGAATGGTCAGGTCAAAAATTCCGGTAACACTACCTATTTCCAAGTTTAAACAAGAAATTGTGAACTCACTTCCGGATTTTTCATCAAAGTGATATTGAATGCTTTCAAAAAACGGATGTACATCAAAAATGGTTTTACCTTTTGTTAATTTGAAAAGGTTGTTGTCAGAATCCAGGATAACTCCATCTTTTGAAATTTCAATTAATTGAATCTTATCTTTAATGTATTGTTGTCTTAAGTTATCAATCATCAGTCTGTTAGCTTTGAAGTTCTTGAGCTAAATCCTGGAACATCTCTTTCACATTTACGCCAGATTTGGCACTGGTTAAACAGTCAAATTTGATTTCTTTTAAAGCAAGGATGTCAATTAGAGATTGTTTCCTTACTAAATCTAATTTATTACCAATAACTTTAATTTTGGCTTTTGGATAGTTTTCCTTTAAAAACTCAATTTCTTCATTTATTTCAATAAAAGTATCCATCCTCGTCGCATCAAACACATAAATGAACCCATTAGATCCAAGCAAATACGATAACCTGGTATTTTTTACCGATGTATTACCTTCAACATCCCAAATAATCAAAGATATTTTTTTTGTGCTATTTAATTCTACTACTTTTTTCTGGATTTGCACTCCTAAAGTTACTTTGTAATCTTCAGAAAACGTGTCATCGATAAACCGTTTCATTAAAGAGGTCTTCCCAACGCCAAAATGACCTAATAATACTATTTTTTTGGGGCTACTCATTTTTAAAATATTTTTCTAATTCCTTTGATAAATCTTTCTCATCAACATGATCTTTCATTATGTGTTCCGAAAAGTCCAATAACTTATTTTCCAAATTGTTCTTATATGTCTGGTTATAAGCACCAGAGATTACTACTGCAATATAATAAAAGTGAAAGTTCTGGATATGAATATTGTACAACTCGTATTCAATTGATTCCAGATCCTGGTTTCCGGCACTAAAAGCATCTTCAACAAAACTTTTAATAGCAGTAAGCATGCCAGAAATTAAATCTTTATCAATTGTTTCTTTTTTACTATAACTTCCTGAAAGAATTCCTGAGTCTTTTTCGATAATTAAAATTTGCTCAATTTCTGGTTTCACAAGATTTGATATGATGATATCTTCTTCACTCACACCGGAAACCTTAGATCTAAATTTTCGTTTCCAGTTTTTAATTGAGAAACTGCTTTGCAATTGCCTATTAATGTTTTCAGAAAGCATTTTAATTTCATTCTGAATATATTTTTTGATCATTTTACCCATTATTGGGTACAAAGCTTCCACCACAGCATCCTGAGAATTCTTTATTTCTTCTTTTAGGGTTTTGGTAATTGTAGGTCCAATAGTTTTGGGCATTTCCTTAACAAAGTGGTCCAGTTTTTCTTTAATTATGGGGTCAACTTTTTTGGAGAGCTGGTCCTTGGTATTTATGACAGCATTTAAGGTTTCTATTTTTTTTGTAATGGATTGGGCAAAAACTCTGTCTTCAGTAAGAAGAATTTCTTTTAAGAGCTTAAGCTTGTCTTTTTGTTCCATTATGTAAAGAAGATTTTGAGTATAGAAAATGTATTCCTACTTAGATGCTATTTTCTCACCTAATGAAATTAGAAGATCACCCAATAGTTTCTTATCCACTTTTTGATCATCTAATTTATCGGCTTTATCCTCGAGGGCATTTTCAAGATCGGTAATGCGAATATTAATATCTGTACTTAAATTGTCAATGCTAGACATTAACTCTTCTCGAGTCTCGTTAATATAATTATGAAGTTCTTTTCGTTTTGAATCAATGTCTTTTTTGAGGGTCTCAAACTCAGAGTTATATTCAGCAATATTTTCACCGAAAATCAGGTTCTTTATAACCTCAATTTTTGAAGCTGAATCTGAATTACTAGAGGCTTTGGCATCCTTTTTATCTTTAGCCATAATAATAAGTTGATAGATTGCTATTAATTAGTTAATGACAAAAATATAAAAAATTAGCAGTTGTAAGCCCTTTGAAAAGAATTACTTGGCATTTCTCATAAACTCCTCGGCTTTTTCCACCATATTCTTGCTACCGCAAATAATAGGAACTCTTTGGTGTAATTCTGATGGTTGTATGTCCATTATTCTTCTAAATCCATCACTGGCTTTGCCATTGGCCTGTTCAGCCAAAAATGCCATTGGACTGCATTCATATAATAAGCGTAATTTTCCTTGAGGGCTTTTGGACGTTTTTGGATACAGATAGATGCCTCCTTTAATCATATTTCTATGAAAATCAGATACCAGAGAGCCAATATATCTTGAAGTGTAAGGTCTGTCTCCTTCTTCTAATTGGCAGTATTTTATATAATTTTTAATTCCTTGAGGAAAGTGAATATAGTTTCCTTCGTTAACCGAGTATATTGTTCCATCTTCTGGGAATGTCATATCAGGGTGGGACAAATAGAATACACCTAATGCAGGATTTAAAGTGAAACCATTAACACCATCTCCAGTGGTATAAACAAACATGGTAGATGTGCCGTAAATTATATAACCTGCAGCTACTTGTTCACTGCCTTTTTGCAAGAAATCATCCAAAGTAACAGGCGTGCCAACTGGAGTCACTCTTCTAAATACAGAGAAAATGGTTCCCACAGATACATTGACATCTATATTGGAAGAACCATCCAAAGGATCAATTAAAACAACATATTTATTTTGGTGGTTTTCGTCCTGGCTGTTTATACTGATAAAATCATCTTCTTCTTCACTCGCTAATCCACATATAATATTTCTTTTTGTAAGTGCATTTATAAAAACTTCATTGGCATAAACGTCCAGCTTTTGCTGATCTTCTCCTTGGATGTTGGTGTCACCTGCAGCTCCAATAATATCAACTAAACCTGCTTTATTTACTTCATGATTTACAACTTTAGCGGCTAACCTTAATGAGTTAAATAATTTAGATAATTCTCCCGAGGAATATTTAAAAGAGGTCTGATTTTTAATAATAAACTCTCCTAATGTTAGATTCTTGTATGACATAAAATAATTTGAAAGATTTGTACTGCAAATATCGGATTTTTTAATAAACTATAACGTTTGCGAAGCCTATTAATAGGATATAATATTTAAGTTTCAACTATATTTGAATTTATTTCAAAAAAATGAGTATAACAATTCGTTTAGCCACAAAAAAAGATATGCCAGATGTGCTTAAGTTAATTAAAGAATTAGCACATTTTGAGAAAGAACCTAATGCGGTAGATGTCACAGTTGATGAATTGCAGAAGGATGGTTTTGCTGGTTATCCGGAATTTATTTGTTTTGTTGCTGAAATAAATAATAATATTGAAGGAATGGCATTGGCCTATAAACGATATTCTACATGGAAAGGTGTGATTTTGCACTTGGAAGATCTAATAGTTAAAAAGGAAAGCAGAGGGTTAGGCATTGGCACAAAACTTTTGGATAGGATCGTATTATATGGCAACAAAATAGGAGTGAAACGCATTAGCTGGGAAGTTCTTGACTGGAATAAATCTGCTATTGATTTTTATAATAAAAAAGGAGCACATATAAAAAAAGACTGGAGAGTCGTGCATTTGGATCAAAAAGGAATAAAAGAATACATTTCAAAACTTTAATATGAGAGTATTTAAATTTGGAGGAGCATCTGTTAAAGATGCCAAAGGAGTAAAGAATCTAGTGTCTGTTTTAAAAAAGGTAGGATACAATGATACTCTTATTGTGGTTTCGGCAATGGGTAAAACTACCAACGCATTGGAGGTAGTTTTAAATAATTATTTTAATAATAGGTCAGAGTTGCAAAGTTCATTGCAGGAAATTAAAAAGTATCATAACGGAATTTTATTAGATCTGTTTGACAATGAAGGTCACAAAGTGTTCACCAAGGTCAATGTACTGTTCAATGAGTTGGACAATTATTTCACGACCAACAAATCACCCGATTATAATTTTGTTTATGATCAAGTGATTGGATATGGTGAATTGATCTCCACAACAATAATCAGTAACTATCTTGAAGAGTCCGGACTAAAAAACAATTGGTTGGATGTCAGAGAATTTATAAAAACCGATAATTATTACAGGCGTGCAAATGTAGATTGGATGGCAACTCAGGATATCATTTCCAAGAAGGTCAATAAATCAATCTTAAATATTACCCAAGGATTTTTAGGAAGCGATGGCAATAATTTCACTACAACTTTAGGTAGGGAAGGCAGTGATTATACGGCAGCCATTTTCGCCTTCTGTTTAAATGCTGAAAGTGTGACCATTTGGAAGGATGTTCCCGGAGTTTTAAATGCAGATCCTCGTTATTTTGAGAACGCCCAATTATTGAATAAGATCTCATACCGTGAAGCAATTGAACTTGCTTTTTATGGCGCATCGGTCATACATCCTAAAACTCTGCAACCACTGCAGCGCAAGGAAATTCCATTATTTGTAAAATCATTTATAAATCCTGAAAAACCAGGTACTATGGTAGGTAAGGAAATTGGAATAGATCCTAATGTACCTTGTTTTATTTTGAAGCAAAATCAGGTTTTATTGTCCCTTTCAACTTTGGATTTTTCTTATATCATGGAGGAGAATATTAGTGAAATTTTCAATTTGCTGCATTTGTACAAAATGAAAGTGGATGTTATTCAAAATTCTGCCATAAGTTTTTCAGTGTGTTTTGAAAACACCTATAATAATCTTGAAAAGCTCTTACATCATTTAAAGGCCAAATTCAAAGTAACTTGCCATGAAAAGGTTTCGTTATATACAATTAGGCATTATGACGACGATTCTATAGATCAGCTAGAAACTAACAAAAGTGTGTTATTAAAGCAGATATTAGGTGAAACAGTTCAAATTGTAACAGAATAAACTAATCATTACATTTGTAATCAGCTCAATTATAAACCAACTATGGGATTAGTAACCGCAAAAGAAGTTTCCAAAGCTATAAATTTAGATAAGTACGGCTTTTTTGGGACCTTTTTAGGTTGGATCTTGATGAAATTGCTCAATATTTCTACGCTTAACAGGATCTATAACAGGAACAAACATTTAAAGGATTTAAATTTTTTAAATAGCATTTTAAATGAGTTTCAAATTAAGTTCGAAATTCCCGAAGAAGATCTCAACAGACTGCCTAAAGAAGGGGCTTATATCACAATTTCAAATCATCCGTTAGGCGGAATAGATGGTATCCTCTTATTAAAACTAATGCTGGAGCAACGTGACGATTTTAAGATTATTGGGAATTTTCTTCTTCACCGGATAGAACCTTTGAAACCATACATAATGCCGGTAAATCCTTTTGAAGAAAGAAAGGAAGTTAAATCAAGTATTTCGGGATTCAAAAATTCCATCCTGCACTTACGTGAAGGCCACCCTTTAGGTATATTTCCGGCGGGAGAGGTGTCTACTTATAGAGATGGCAAGCTTGTAGTAGATAAGCCATGGGAGGAGGCCGCAATGAAACTGGTAAAAAAAGCTGAAGTACCTGTAGTTCCAATTTACTTTCATGCCAAGAATAGCAGATTGTTTTACAAATTATCTAAAATAAGTGACACCTTCAGAACAGCTAAATTACCATCTGAATTACTTACACAAAAGCATAGAGTAATTAAGGTAAGAATAGGTAAACCTATATCTGTTAAGGATCAAAAAGAATATGAGTCCTTGGAAAGTTTTTGTGAATTCATGAGAAAGAAAACTTATATGCTTTCCAATGCATTTGAGCCTAAAGAAAAGATAATCAATACCATTTCATCTACCTTAAAGGTTCCTAAATCTCCAAAGCGGATAGTTACGCCTGTGAAGCCAGAAGTAATGGAAAAAGAACTTTCAGAGCTTAATGAAGGTGATTATAGGCTATTAAAGAGCAAGAACTATGAGGTCTATCTATGTCCAGCCATTAAAATACCTAACATTTTACAGGAAATTGGGCGATTACGTGAAATAACATTCAGAGAAGTTGGTGAAGGCACCAATGAAGCTATAGATCTGGATAAATTTGATACATACTACCATCATATGTTTCTTTGGGATGATGACCGTAAATTAATTGCAGGAGCATACAGAATGGGACTGGGCTCTAAAATATTTGAAAAATACGGAATAGATGGTTTCTACCTTCAGGACCTTTTCAGGTTTGAACCTGAATTATATAAGATGATGAGCCAATCCATAGAAATGGGCAGGGCATTTATTATTAAAGAATATCAGCAAAAACCAATGCCTTTGTTCTTGTTATGGAAAGGTATTGTTCATACAACGCTTCGTTTTCCGGAGCATAAATATTTAATTGGAGGTGTTAGCATAAGTAATCAGTTTTCAAACTTTTCCAAGTCCTTGATGATCGAGTTCATGAAATCTCATTATTACGATCCTTACGTGGCGCAATACGTGCATCCTAAAAAGGAATTTAAAGTGAAATTGAATGATGCTGATAAAGACTTTGTGTTTGATGCTACCGAAGCCGATCTAAATAAATTTGATAAGATCATTGATGAGGTAGAACCGGGAAATTTACGCTTACCTGTATTATTAAAAAAATACATCAAACAAAATGCAAAATTGGTGGCCTTTAATGTGGATCCGCTATTTAACAATGCAGTAGACGGCTTGATGTACATTAAAATCGCCGATTTACCGGAAAGTACAGTTCGCCCGGTAATGGAAGAATTTCAGGCAGAATTGGAACGAAAGTTTATGGGGAACGGGAATTCCGGTGAGATCTAAAATAAATTCAAATACAACAAAACTAAATAATTAAAAAGCCGAAAATTAATTTTCGGCTTTTTAACTATGCATCAGAACCAAGGTTTTTGCCCTACTTGATAAGTGTTATAGAACTCTTCGTCAGATTTAGTAAGGTATATTATTCCTTCGATCAATCCAATGATTCCCATTAAGGAAGCGCCAATACCACATGTAAATACACCAACAATTAATGTTACTGCCAGCATTATGATCCCTTCCTTATTGTACCCCAAAATAAATTTATGGACTCCTAAAGAACCAAGTAGAATAGCCAGTACTCCAGCCAATATTTTTTTATTCTCTCCTGAAGCTTTATCAAAGGTTTCCTTTGCGCTGTCTGTAAATTCTTTTGCGGTTTCTTTAGCTTCTTCCGCAAATTCTGAAGCTTTTTCTTTGGCTTCTCCTGCAATCTCTTTGGCATCTTCTGCAAATTCTTTTGCTTTTGCTTTTGCCTTTCCTGCTGCTTTTTTTGCACCTTTTTTTGCGTCACCTAACAAATCGTCTAGGTCATCGCTTAAATTTTTGTTATCTTCTGACATGGTTTATTAATTGATTAATTTATATAAAGTTATAAAAATTCGGACTCCCTTCTTCAATGTAATGATATTTTAATTCTAAGTCTTAATTTAAATATAACGTTTTTCAATTTCTAATCACTGGAATACACTGTCAATTGGCTCCCAAAGTTCAATTTTATTACCCTCCGGATCCAGGATCCATCCAAATTTTCCATAATCATATTCTTCTATTTTACCGACTACAGTTACACCTTCCTCTTTCAGGACGGCCAATAGTTCAACCAAATTTTCGACTCTATAATTCATCATGAATTGTTTTTTGCTTGGTTGAAAGTATTTTGTATCCTCTTTGAAAGGAGACCACTGCGTAGAACAATCGTTTCCATGGGTGTCTTTCCACCAAAAGGTGCATCCATAATCATCAACCGGTAATCCTAAATGGTCTTTATACCATTTTTTCATACGGTCAGTATCTTTTGTTTTAAAAAAGACGCCCCCTAATCCTGTTACTCTTTTTTTCATCGTTTAATTTATCAGTAGTTCAATGTTAATTATTGTTACATAACTTATTTTTTATTCTTGTAAAGATCTTCATACAAATTGATCCATTCTTTGGTACTTACTTTGGCGGTTAGTCGACCAATAAGTTCGAATGGGATATCATCCATTCGTTTAAACCTGATGCAACTTTTGCCCATATCCAATTTATATTTGCATTGCTTGGCATATTCTGAAGTAAACCATTCCATTAGATCTTTTTTAGCATAGAGTACCATACTATAAACCGCAATAAAATTCTTTTGGGACGCCAAATTCATAAAAGGCAACGGTAATTCAGGAGCACAATGATAACCTTCAGGGTATATAGTATGAGGCACCACATAGCCTATCATACCATAGCTCATGGTTTCTTCTATGCCTTTTGGAAGATTATCTAGAATTACCTGACGTAATTTTTTCATTGGTCCCTTTCTTTCCTCAGGTATTTGTGAGATATAATCCCCCGGTGAATTAGCCTTGTATTGCACATTTATTGTATTTAATCAGTAGGTAAGTTTAATAATCTATCCGGATAGAATTTCAGATAATCGTAGTCATAGGATAGTTATAAATTTAGGAAAGTCTTCATTAATATCCGGTATTTCCAATGGTTTTTCAAAGAAAAACTTTGACAGACCAAATTTATCATCGTATGAAATTAGCAAAATTCAGCTTTGATCTTATCTACAATAGTTTGGGACAGCTTTTCTTTGCTCTGATGGGTCCAGCCTGCTATATGTGGCGTCAGGATCACATTTTTTAGCTTGAGCAGTTCCTGAAAATCCTCTGGAATTTTACTATTTAACAATAGGTTTTCAAATGAGGATTGTTCGTATTCCAGTACATCCAGCCCTGCAGCAATAATTTTACCCGAGTGTAAGGCTTCAACGAGATCTTTTGTAACAACACATTTTCCTCTCGCAGTGTTTAATAAATAAAACGGTTTAGCGAACCCATCAATGAATTTCATATCAATCATTTTATTTGTCAATTTAGTAAAAGGCACATGAAGACTCAATACATCGACTTTTTGTTGTATAGTGGCTAAACTTACTTGCTTAGCATTACCATCTTCCAGATTGGATTTTATATCATAAAAAATAACCTTGACATCAAAACCCTGCAATTTTTTTGCAAAGGCTTTACCTGTATTTCCATAACCAATGATCCCTACAGTTTTTCCGTCCAGTTCATCGCCTCTGTTCTGTTCTCGTTTCCATTCCCCATGTCTTACTTCATTATCAGCTATAATTAAACGGTTCATTAAGGAAAGAAGCATTCCTAAGGCATGTTCAGACACTGCGTTTCTATTTCCTTCCGGAGCTGCAATTAATTTTACCCCTTTTTTTTGTGCATATTCACAATCGATACTTTCTAATCCGGCTCCCACGCGAGCGATGAATTTTAAATTGGTGGCTGCATCTATAAAGGCTTTATCAATTTTAAATCGGCTTCTAATTACAATTCCTTGGTAGTCTTTTATTTTTTTCTCTATATCTGTTTTGGATGATATGTAATCCTCATGATTTGTGCATCCCAGTTCATTGAGTTGCCTGATTAGCAGAGGATGATTTGTGTCAAGATGGAGGATTTTCATAATGGATTAAAAATTTCGCATTCGCCTAAAAAAAAGCATATGCCTAAATATTTAAGATCAATTTAGCAATTGTGAAGTAAATTAATATTCCAAAAATATCATTGCTGGTTGTAATAAAAGGTCCTGTTGCAATTGCCGGGTCTATGCCTCTTTTGTCCAAAAACAAAGGGATGAACGTGCCTATTATTCCTGCGACTATAATTACAATAACTAAGGATAAAGAAATTGCTAAAGCGACATTGAAGTGCCCTTCCCAAGCCCAGACAAATAATAGGAGGACAAAGGCCAGAATGATTCCGTTCAAGGCTGCTAATAACATTTCTTTAAGCAATCGGTTATTGATACTGCCTTTAACATCATCATTTGCCAAACCCTGAACAATAATAGCACTGGATTGGACTCCCACATTTCCTGCCATTGCGGCTATTAAAGGGGTGAAAAAAAATAGGATTGCATGTTTTTGAAGCATATCCTCAAATCCGCCCATGATATAGGCTGCACCAACACCACCTATCAGCCCTAAAAATAACCAGGGTAATCGAGCTTTGGTTAAATCGATGATACTATCCTCACTATCAACAGTTTGCGTGATACCTGCGGCTAATTGATAATCTTTCTCGGCTTCTTCCTTTATGAAATCAACCACATCATCAATAGTGATTCGACCCAATAAAGTTTGGTCATCATCCACAACCGGAATAGCTTCCAGATCGTACTTTTGCATAATTTTGGCAACATCCTCGATTTCGTCATTAACGTTAACAAAATCCACACTTGAAATATAGATATCGGAAATCTTTTGATCATTTTTGGCAACGATAAGATCTTTTAGAGACAATCGGCCTATTAATTTTTCCTGTTTATTGACTACATATATTGAATGGACCCTTGTTACTTCCTCAGCTTGACCTCTAATTCTTCTTAAACAACCGGCAACGGTCCAGGTTTCATAAACCTTAACCAGCTCTTTAGCCATATAACCACCGGCAGAGTCTTCATCATAAGCAAGTAATTCCTGAATTTCTGCTTTATGCTCTTCATCTTCAATATGTGATATAACTCTTTTCTGGCGTTCTTCAGGAAGTTCAGCAATAATATCAGCAGCATCATCAGTATCCAGTTCTTCAATTTCTTCAGCAATTTCTTTAGAAGATAGGTTTTTTAGTACTTTTTCCCTGTCATCTTCATCCAATTCCATGAGGACATCAGAAGTTGTCTCAGAGTCTAATAGTTTTATAACATAAATTGCCTGATCAATATCAACTTCTTCAAGTATTTCGGCAATATCAGCATAATGAAACTCGGACAACAGTTTGCGTAGCTCCTTATCATTTTTGGCCGCAATTAAATTCTCAACCTTTTCTATGAGCTCTTCACTTATTTGAAATTGTATGTTATCTTTATTTTCTTCCACAAGAAATTATTGAATTATAATATCGTTTTGAATTTGGCTCGTAAGATTTATGAACTCCGTTACACTTAATTGTTCAGGACGTTTATCAAAGATAGCATCTTCTCTTAAATTATCAGATAAATTAAGTGTTTTTAAACTGTTCCTCAGTGTTTTTCGTCTTTGTTGAAAGCCGGTTTTTACAACCTTAAAGAATAATTTTTCATCACAAGGCAATTCGAAATTCGCTTTACGGGTTAATTTTAACACTCCGGAATCTACTTTTGGAGGTGGATTAAAAACGCTTGGAGGCACTGTAAACAAATATTCTGCTTCATAAAATGCCTGAACTAGAACTGACAAAATCCCATAGGATTTGCTGCCTTCTTTTTGACAGATCCTTTGTGCTACTTCCTTTTGGAACATACCTGAAAATTCAGGGATTCGATTTTTATATTCTAAAGTCTTGAATACTATTTGGGTTGAAATATTATAAGGAAAATTACCTATGATAGCAAACTGGTTTTCCTGGAATATTTCGCTTGGATCCCATTTTAGAAAATCTTTTTCAATAATCCTCGGAATTAGCTCTGTGTAGTTTGATTTTAGATATTCAACGCTCTCAGGATCGACTTCAATAACGTAGGTTGTGACTGTTTTTTGGGAAAGCAAATGTTTGGTTAAAACGCCCATTCCCGGACCTATTTCCAGAACATAATCGTAGCCTTTTAAGCTTAAAGTGTCGGCAATTTTTTTGGCAATATTCTCATCCTTTAAAAAATGCTGACCTAAATGTTTTTTTGCTCTGACGGACATTATTTATCAAAGGTTACTTTGTATTCATCTATGATTTCCAGTTCAGTTCTAAAAGTCAACATTTTATCTGCAAATATTTTTAGCCCTTTATTTCGTAACACAACAGCATCATTTTTATAATAACTATCCAAATGTTCGCGTGATTTAGCTATAAATTGAACTGAATAAGTAATACCACCCTTTTCTTCATCAATCAGAACTTTGGTCAATTTAGCTTCAGTGAATTTTCCGGTAGCCAATACTTGCGGGATGTGTTCTTTGATCCATACAAGCCATTCCTTATGAATACTTTCATCTATGTTTGCCGTAACATTGTAAATTATCATGTTCACAAATTTTGGCTAAGTTAAGAGTTTATTTGTTGTAAAATAATTTAGTTGAAATCCGGAATTTTAGTGAAGATTTAATAGTGTTCCCAACTAATTTATTTCATCTCCCCTTAAAGCTCTATATTTTTTTCTGGCTTCCACAAAGTAAATACTGTCGGCATGATCAAAAATAATTTTCTCGTATAACTCTTTTGCCTTGTCTTCCTGATTAAGATGATTCATATACAATTCAGCCAGCATATAAATTGCATCGTCTATAAGTATGTCTTCACGCCAGGTTTCTACTATCTTTTTGTAATTGGATTCTGCCTGTAAATACTGTTTAGTATTTTCATATAATTTAGCTTGCATATACAGAGCTTGATCTTCAATAGTCTCGCCTTTATGATTCGTTAATATTTTATCGAGAACAAGGATGGCTTCATTTGGTTTGTTTTGAAACGCGAGGAGATCAGCTTTTGCATACAATTTCAGTGCTGTTTGAGTGGAATCATCATATTTATTATCTGATATCAATAATTTTAGATCTAATGCGTCATTGGCAATGAGTTGTGAAGTTGAAGATTTTAAAATTTTTAATTGAGATTCTGCCCAATCAAAATCACCTTTGTAATAGCTTGCTTTGGCAACTTTAAACCTTGCTTCCTGCGAGATAGTGCTGTTCTTTAAACTTCTTTGGATTTGAGTGTAGTAAATTAATGCTTCATTGAATTTTTCCTGAAACACCAGTATATCTCCAAGTTTTAGTTTGATCTGCGCAACTTGAAGTACTGACAAGGGTTCGTCTAGAGATTCTTTCAAAAATACAATAGCATCGCTTGGTTTATTCAAATTAAAAGCCAGGAACTGAGCATATGATAATTGTAAGTCTATTGTTTGATGATTAAGCCCATATTGATTGAAAAGCCGGTCATATTCAGCTTGAATGCTGCTAAAATCATTGTCGGTAACTTCCTGAATCTCTATTTCTAACAAATACGTATTGGCTTTTAAGACGGTATCAGTGTCCTGAGATTTACTTATAATATAATTTAATATCTCTTTTGCAACCTCATTGGTTTTTTGCTCCAAGGCGATAAGGGCCAGATCCACAATTCGCTGAAGACTTTCAGGTTGGCGATTGAAAATAGCCTTTTCCTGAACAAATGATTTTCGGTAATCCTTTTGTTGAATGAAAAGCCAGCTAAGTAATTTATTCCATAAAAGATTTGGTTCTTTCTGAATTTTTTTCAGAAGAATTTTTTTTAAAACAAGGTTATTTTCATTTTGACCGTCTTCACTAATAAATCCGCTTATTGCTCGTTTGGTATGATCAATGTAGGAGTTGTTTTCAAGAATGAATTCAAGGTAACTATTAAACATTTTTTCGATATCACCTTGTTCTCCATATATCCTAGCCAGTTGAATATTAAAATTAAGGTCTGGATTAAGTTCCATAGCCTTGGTATACACAAAAATGGCATTTTCCAGTAATGAATGGTTTTCATAGGCTTTTGAAATGGTATAGGCAAAGCTGGGATTATCGAATATTTTTTGGTTAGCTAAATTATAAAATTCTTCAGCTTTTATCTGATCATTCTTTAATTCATAGTTATAACCTAATTCAACCAGGAATAACGGGTTATCAATTTGATCAATTATTTTTATTAAATAGGTTTCGGCGGAGTCCAGCTGCTCGAGTTGTCTGTAAATTTCTACTATCTTAATCTTATAATTTGAATTGCGCTGATTTTCTGCCTCCAATTTTTGAAAAATGGCGAGAGCCTTATCGAACTGACCTTTTTCAAAATAATCATTGGCTAATTCCTCCTGGGAAAAGGATGCAAATGAAAAAGTGAACAAAAGTAAAAGTACTAATAGTCTCATGATTCAAATATAACAAATGTAAAAGGGAGTTATTATTAAACTTTTAATAAAAAAATGCCTGGACTTGTAAGTCCAGGCATACCAATCAAAATTAATTGTGCTATTAATCAAATTTTATTTAAAAATGATTCAATTATTCTGTCATTGGCACTATTTATCGATTTATCAAACTGAACGTTCATTTTGATATTATGTTCTATGTCTTTCCAAACAAAATTTCCTAAATTAAAAGCTTTCACTTCATAAAAGCCTCCTACATTTGTTTTTGCGTCTATATTGAATTGTCTGGTTTGTTTTATGAATAAAATATGATCTGCTCCTTTGTTCATGGCTATCTGGTAAATGGCATTTGGTAATTTCCCAGTCAGGATGGCGTATTCTGCATCAATCCCTTCTTTAGCTAAACGTTCTTTAATTTTTTCACCATAACTATCCATAAATGTATTTGTGACTTCACCCGCCTTAAGAACTACATAAACTTTTGAAGATTTAACATGAGGTTTTTCTGTCTTGGTATTATCCTTGACCTCATTCGCGTGAGCTATCTGGCTTACCATAAAAACCAGCGCTGCTATGACAAACATGCGTAGAATATTTTTCATAATGTAGGTAATTAGATTTGGGAGTACTAACTTCTAAAATATATTTATAAAAACAAAAAAAAGTGCTAAAAATTCGTTGAACGACGAATATTCATTGCACTTTATCGATAAAATAAGTGTAATCTTACAAAATTAAAGACTAGCTGACTTCCTTAATTTTTGAATTTCTAATTGCAGAAACTTATTTTTTTCTGCTTCTGCCGTAAGCTGTTTTTCTGTTTTTAGAATTAACAATTCAATTTCACTCAATACACGTTTTGTTTTTGCTTTTTCCAACTCTATCTGTGTCTTTAAAAGCAGTACTTCTTTTAGTTTGATCTCCGGAATTACAATGACCTGAATTGCAACCTCAGGTTGGGTGAAATTCTCTTTCTCAGAATAATCATCTGCAGAAGCCATGTATTCCATGTCTGAAAATTCATCTGTTGAAATTGTACTAATAATTTTATTGGAAAATTCCTGTACAGATTCCTTTATGGAAACGTTACAATTCGAATCACCATGATTTTTCCAGGACGGATTTGCAGATTTTAAGTAATATGATTGTATTTGAAATTTCCCTCCTACGTTGACTTTATTGTTTGACAGATCAATATTAATATTAGCGATTTGATCTATTAAAAGTATATAATCAAAATTTTCTTTGTAAGCCCTTTTAAATATCTTCATTTGAGGTACTTGCTCAGAGATCTTGTATGTTTCAAATTGAGTAAAAACCTGATTGATTTCTAAACTTGAAGCAACTAAAGATTTAAAATTTTGAAGGTTCTCCAGATCTTGTCCGGTTCTTAGAATAATGAATACTTTCTTTTGCGATGAATCAATTTCAAGATTCTTTGCAAAGACGTTTGGTAGGTTAAAGCTGAAACAGATAAGGAGCAGCCAAAAGACATGTCTGCTTTTCATTTTGAGGGATTTTTGCTATTAATAATATTTTAAGGGAAGACTAAGTTATGAAAAAAAATAATATGTCAAACAATAGTATAGATTAAATACTGTTTATATCGGTTAAGTAATTCTTGGGTTATAAGGATTTCAGGACCGTTTTTGAAAACTTTTTGAGAGAGTTTCTATCTTTTAAGTTATAAGGCTGGTCATCCAGATCTGTCCACCCTGATCCTAAAGAACCGGAATGTATAGATATTTTATACACAGAATTACCTACAAGGTTCTCTTCCATCTGGTCAATTAAAATTAAATATTTATAATTTGGCTCATTAAACTTTAAAACATCAGATTTATTTAAAGTCTTTTCCTTGCTGTAGATCTCAGAGGTTGCTTTAATATTTGCGAATAACAATTCGAATTCCAGATTATCCATTAATTTCTTGAAATCAACAGAATCTTCTTCGGAGCCCCATATTATTATAAGGGCATTTGATTTATCAGATCTTTCTTTTTGAATTGATTTGTTTTTTTGCTTAACTGCAGAGGCACTTATTTTTTGGTTTTCGTCATTAAGCACTTTAGCCTCTGCTAATTTTTCTTCACCTTTGCTTCGGGCTTTCTTTTCGATTTCTTCTATTAATCTGGTTTCTTTTTTCTTTTTGCTTCTGCTCAGTCTTTCTTCCTCAAGGCGTTTTTCTTCCAGTTTTTTAGCTTCTGCCAATTTTTCTTCTTGAGCTTTCTTTTCAAGTTCTTTTAATATGGTTTCTTCCTTTCTTTTGATTTCAGCTAATCTTTCTTCCTCAAGGCGTTTTTCTTCCAGTTTTTTAGCTTCTGCTAATTTTTCTTCTTGGGCTTTCTTTTCAAGTTCTTTTAATCTGGTTTCTTCCTTTCTTTTTGCTTCAGCCAGTCTTTCTTCTTCAAGGCGTTTTTCTTCCAGTTTTTTAGCTTCTGCTAGTTTTTCTTCTTGAGCTCTTTTTTCCACTTCTTTTAATTTGATCTCTTCCTCTCTTTTTTCTTCCGCCAATCTTTCTTCCTTAAGCTGTTTTTCTTCCAGATTTTTAGTCTCAGCAACTCGTTTTTGTTCTATTTTTTTGGCCTCTTCTAGTTCTTTCTTTTTTTTAAAATTTTCTAATCCTTCTAAAACTACCTGGTTTTTTTTCCTTTGGGAATCTAAAATTTCCTTGTATTCTTCTTCTAATCGCTTTTTTTTGGCAAAGGCGTCCTTAGTTTTTTCCTTTTCAATCTCCAGCTGCTTTCTTAAATCTTTAATTTCAATATCAATCTCATCAGAGGATTTAAGTTGGTTATAGTCTATTTCTGGGAATCGGGCTTGTTGTTTTTCGGAAGAAAGTTCAGCATCATTTAACAAAACTTGAGGAGAATTACTGTTAAGAACTATTTCGCTTGTAATTTGTTTACTAAATTTTTCAACTGATGGTTTAACAGATATATTACAGGTTTTTTGACCTATATCAATCCAGTCCGGATTTAAAGACTTGATAGGGTATGATCTTATTTGATAATTTCCTCCAACCTTTGTTTTATTATCAATTGTAAATTTCGCTACCTGATCAATTAAAACGATGTAATCATAATTATTATCATAAGCAGTTGAGAATATTTGATCATTATTCCATGGCATGCCTAATGGATAGTGAAAAACGTCAGAAGTTATTTTATTGGAACGAAATTCAGAATTCAGAATACCGGTAAGTTGATTAATTTCTTTTTCATTGCCTTCGGTACGAATTAAGACATAAGCCTTTTGTGTTGGGACAAATTCCTCTGCGTCTGGTTTTAAAGTGGCGCAGTTTAAAAGCAATAAGGGGAGAAGTAAAAAAAACCAAATATTTGAGGCTGATCTCATTAATCAATAATTTTAAAACCAGTATAAGGTATTAAAACTTTTGGAATTTCAATTCCTTTGTCCGTTTGATAGTTCTCTAATATTCCGGCTAAAACCCTTGGCAATGCTAAAGAACTGCCATTTAATGTATGAGCCAGTTGCTTTTTGCCGTCTTTGGTTTTAAATCTCAATTTTAATCGGTTTGCCTGAAATGTTTCAAAATTTGAAACAGAACTTATTTCCAGCCATCTGTCCTGAGCAGTTGAAAACACTTCAAAATCATAGGTAATGGCTGAGGTAAATCCCAGATCTCCTCCGCAAAGTCTTAAAATTCTATAGGGTAGTTCCAATTCTTTTAAAATACCTTTTACATGTTCAACCATGCCTTCCAGCGCCTTATATGAATTATCCGGATGTTCTATTCTAATAATTTCAACCTTATCAAATTGATGCAGACGATTTAGACCTCTCACATGTGCTCCATAGCTTCCTGCTTCTCGTCTAAAGCAAGGTGTATAACCCGTTATTGCAATCGGAAAATCACTTTCATTCAATAGCTCATCTCTAAAGATATTTGTTCCCGGTACTTCTGCAGTAGGAATCAGGTAAAGATTGTCTTCAGTAACATGATACATTTGACCTTCTTTGTCTGGCAATTGACCAGTTCCAAATCCGGATGCTTCATTAACCAAATATGGCAGCTGATATTCTGTATATCCCGCAGCAGTATTCTTGTCGAGAAAATAAGAGATCAATGCCCTTTGCAATCTGGCACCTTTACCTTTGTAGACTGGAAATCCGGCACCTGTAATTTTGTTTCCCAATTCAAAATCAATAATGTCATATTTTTTTGCTAATTCCCAATGGGGTATGGCCTTGTCAGATAATTCCGGGATTTTCCCTGCTTTAAATACAACTTCGTTATCGTCCTCTGAATTGCCATTCGGAACCAGCTCATTTGGAACATTTGGTATGGTATGTAATAATTGATTTAAGGCATCTGTTTTTGAAGTCAACTCCTCGGAAAGCGTTTTTGAAGCTTCCTTTAAATGAGAAGTTTTATCTTTTAATTGATTGGCTTTCTCCTTTTCACCGGATTTAAATAAGATCCCTATTTCTTTTGAAAGCGAATTAGATTCAGCTAAAATATTATCCAATTTAGTTTGCAGACTCCTTCTTTGCTCGTCAATTTCTAGTACTTCGGCAATTATTTTTGAGGCATCAAAATTTCTTTTTTTCAGACTTTTGATAACGTTCTCTTTGTTATCTCTTATAAAAGGTACTTGCAGCATTTTTAATTTTTTTATGCGAAATTAATTTCAGGATCTTTTGAGTATATCTTTTTGTTTTAACAAGTTACTGAAACAAGTCCAGCACTAAAAAACAAAAGTAAGAAATAGTTTAGATTGTTAAACTCTTATTCAGTCCAAATTTGACGGCAATAACCATTCAGAATGTTTATAAGGATTCCATTCTACATTAGCCAGGTCTGTTTGAGGATCGACTAATTTTTTATGAGGTCTCCCATTGACGCTAATATGGCAGTCAACATAAACAGCGATGTCGTGTCCTTTGCCGGCATATAGTTTTTTTAAACGTTGGGCAAACTGCCAGATTACATCAGGTTTTGTGGATACAAGGTGTATTTGTTTTCTGGTTAAGTAATTATTAAGATCAATTTTAGTTCTTTGATGGGTCTTTTTGTCTACTATATAAAAATTAGAAAACCCTGATTTTGAGCGTAGCATCATTCTCCAGGACATTCTGTGTCCTTCTTCGGTCCACAAAACATTGTCTTCAATGACCCAATGCCTTAAAGGGAGAACTAGTTGGATTGTCAAGAAAATAACGAAAAAGGTAATTAAAGCATTTTTGTATTTAGGGATAATGACTTCATCATTATCATAATATGATTTCTTTTTTAAGAATATATTTTGAATTGTTTTTGGGGAATAGAAAAACAGGATAAATGCTAGTGATAAATAGGGGAATATTCCAATTTGAAACACTATTGAGTTGAAAATATGAAAGAAAACAGAAGCAATCAAAGCAAAATTTCGTGTAGATTTAAATATTAATAACGGAATGACTAATCCATCAAATAAAATGCCTCCATAAGCCAAAAATTGGTGAAGTCCCTTATTTTGAAGAAAATCACCTATTAAGTAGTAATTTTGCTTGTCTCTTAATGTTATCTCAAGAAACGTGGTGTCCAGCCAATCCGGGTATAATTTTGCAATGGCACCAAAGGTATAAACGATAAACATTTGAACAATAAAAATGTAACTGCACCATTGAGGCATGGAATTGCTTTTAATTTTTGGGTCTAATTTAGAATCGACCGATAAATATCTGTTTGCAGGTAAAATAATCATAATGCCACTCAATAGGACCAGTAAATAGTAGTGGTTATTATAGGATGATTTTTGCATTAAGTAACTTGCCGTCCACATCAAGGTGAATAGAATAATGCTCAATCGATATTTATAACCGATCATTATCAACAGCCCAAACAACCCCATTATAACATAGTAAGCAAACATCCAGTTTCCCGGTAAAGGCTGCAGCCATTCAAAGCCAATAAAAGAAAATGTAAGTTCCGGGTCAATTAAAGTTCTTTTTACCCAACCTGTGAAAATAGCTCCTACAGATTCCAAAAAACACAGTAATCCAAATATGATCCTGAAAACAATTAAAGAAGAATTATCAATATGCCTGAATAAAAAATTATTCATTTTTAATGGAATCGAAATAAGCGAGAGCGAATTGCTTGTCCTTTATAAGCTGATCTTGTAATAGCCGGATCGAATCAAATTTTTCTTCATTTCTGATCCGTTTGAGAAGATTGATCTGTAATTTTTGTCCATAAATATCCTTATCGTATTCAAAAAAATGGACCTCAATAGTTTTCTTTTTCCCTTTAACTGTAGGCTTCTTGCCTATATTCATCATTCCATAAACCAAATTGTCTTCTAAAATGGCATTGACAATGTAGACTCCTTTTTTAGGGATTAGTTTATAGTCTTCTTCTATATGAATATTTGCAGTTGGAAAATTAATTGTTTTACCCAACCCATTACCCTTTACAACTGTGCCGGTAAGCATAAAATTATATCCCAGATATTTATTGGCTTTTGTCACATCTCCTTTAGAGAGAGAATTCCTTATTTTGGTTGAACTCACAGCAACATTTGCAATATCTTTTGCCGGAATTTCAATTACCCTGAAATTATAAACCTCTCCATATTCTTTGAGATCCACTATATTGGCAGATCTGTTCCTGCCAAAATGATGATCATAGCCTACAATTACTATTTTAGCCTTTAGTTTATTGACTAATATATCCCGAATAAATTCAATGGCTGTTAGTCTTGAATATTCTTGCGTGTATTTTTGAATAACGATTCTATCTATTCCAATATCAGTAAGAATATCGTAACGCTCATCAATGGTGTTAAGTAATTTAATATTTGAATCTTTTTGCAGAACCATCCTTGGGTGTGGAAAGAAAGTAAGAACTACAGATTCCAATCCTTCTATTTCTGCAATAGAAATTAAACGCCTAAGAATCTCCTGATGACCTATGTGTACACCATCGAAAGTTCCTATAGTAACAATGGATGCTTTAT
Source organism: uncultured Gammaproteobacteria bacterium (assembly GCA_942490545.1). Taxonomy (GTDB): domain Bacteria; phylum Pseudomonadota; class Gammaproteobacteria; order Enterobacterales; family Alteromonadaceae; genus Paraneptunicella. Next base: position 345,670 of record CALNXX010000017.1, read on the forward strand.
TTGTAAGATTTTCCTTAATTTTATTAGATTTTAGATGTTAAACGCTATTTTTTTCTATGATTTATCCTAAAAAAAAAATACTTTGTAATCCACCAACAAACAAAAATAATATTATGAAAACAAAACTACATTATGTTTTTTCATTAGTACTAATTTTTATTAGTTTTTCTGTTTTCGGTAAGAATAGCTATTTTACAAAAGTTAAGAAATATGGAGGAATAAGTAAACTAAATTTAGATTCTTATAAATCACCTAAAAAATTTGATACCTATCTTTTAGATTCTGACGGACTAAGATATTCTTTGGTAAATGCACCAAAAAAGGGCGAGTTAAATTCCAACTTGATAATTGAATTTCCTGCTCTGGATGGACGAATGATAAAATTTCAAATATTTGAAGCATCAGTTATGCATCCGGATTTACAGGCCAGATATCCAGAAATTAGATCTTATGTGGGATATGGTATTGAATCTTCTGCATACCTTCGATTTAGTTTTTCGCCTTATAACGGATTTAACGGAATCATTCTAAATGAGAAAAATGGGATAGTGTTTGAATCTGATAAAGAAAACCTTAACAATGTAAGAGTTTATCATAAATCTGATCAAGCTATCAAAAGCGGATTTGAATGTTCGACTATTGATAAGATCTATAGTATATATAATGATGAAATTGAACAGGAGAATAGGATACTTTCTGCCGATGCTACTATGCATACATTTGATCTGGCCATGTCCGTAACAGGTGAATATTCTTTGTATCATGGAGGTACATTACTAAGTGTAAATGCAGCTATAAATACAACAGTTACAAATGTAAATGCCATTTTTGAGAATGATTTTAATGTTAAATTGGAATTAATACCCGGGAATGATGCAATCATATATTTAGATGGTTCAACAGACCCTTATGACAGCGCTGACACTTCAAATTATAGCGCCGAATTGGCATCAAACTTAGACGCAACACTGAATGATAATGACTATGATATTGGCCACCTTATGGGAGGTATTGGAAACGGAGGTAATGCAGGTTGTATAGGTTGCGTATGTGTTAATGGTGAAGTTGCAACTTTTGATCATAAAGGTTCCGGATATACGTCTCTACCTACCCCTGTAGGACCAGCATTTGATGTAGATTTTGTTGCTCATGAAATAGGTCATCAGTTTGGCGGGAATCATACTTTTACTCATCAATCTGAAGGACCAGGAATTGCACAAATGGAACCTGGCAGCGGCTCAACAATTATGGGTTATGCTGGAATTACAGGAGCGACAGACTTGCAACAAAACTCAGACCCATATTTTCATGCCATATCTATACAACAAATTACAGACAATGTGTCAACTAGATCTTGCGATATTGAAACTACAATTGTAAATAATGTTCCAGTAGCAAACGCGGGTGGAAATTTAACCTTGCCAATAGGAACACCATTTAAATTGACGGGATCTGCAACTGATGCTGACGGAGGAGATGTATTAACTTATTGCTGGGAACAATTTGATGAGAATAACGGAACCGGAGGAGGTTATCCAGATGAAACATCCACCAATAGTGATTTGACTTTATTCAGATCCTATAACCCAACAACAAGTCCATCAAGAACATTTCCAGAACTTCAAAGTTTATTAGATAATGGAGTGAATGGCAATACATGGGAAAAAGTTCCAACTGTTACGAGGTCTGCAGATTTCAGGTTAACGGTAAGGGATAATAAACCGGGTGGAGCGGCCAATGATTTTGATGATATGATCGTCAATTGGGATAATACTTATGGTCCATTTCAAGTGACTTCACAAAATGTTGCAAATACTACTGTATGGACACAATTAACTTCGGAAACGATAACGTGGGATTTTAATAACACGGATGTTTTAGCGGGAGCAGCAAATGTGAATATATTGCTATCATTAGATGGTGGTTTAACCTACACAGAAACATTAGCATCCAATACACCAAATGATGGATCTGAAATTATTACTGTACCTAATGTTGAAGCGCCTTATTGCAGAATTATGATCGAACCAACTGCAATCAATTTTTGCAATTAATACTGCAGATTTTGCTATTGGAAATTATTCATATCAATCGACAGAATCATGTACGAATTACACGTTTAATGCGGGAATTTCTGTACCAGAAGATTCTGGTTCTTATGCTGGATATGTATTGACTATTCCTGCCTCTGGAATCTTGACGGATGTAGATATTAATGTAAATATCACTCATGTTGATAATGGTGATTTATATTATGGAGTAAGAGGTCCATGGGAAACTGCTGGTGTTAATAGGTTGGCATCAGGAATATGTAGCACATTTGCTAATACGGATTTAACCTTTGATGACGAAGGTACTGCTGTTGATTGTACAAGCACAAATAATGGTGATAACGTATTACCACTTGACCCTTTATCATTTGCAGATGGTCAAGATTCTGTTGGGGATTGGATATTTTTTATAACGGATATAAATGTCGGTGATGGGAATACGGCAACCTGGAATTCAGTCACATTAACACTTTGTGAAGGAAGTATTGAACCGGTACTAGCAACAAATGATCTAGTAGAAGTAGAAAATCTGTTTACTATATTTCCAAATCCAAACAATGGTCAATTTATGATCCAATTGAACTCAACTTCGAACAACACAATTAAAGTGGACGTGTTTGATTTACGAGGGCGATCGATTTATAATAAATTTTTAAATTCAACATCAGGTTTTGATCAGACGATTGATTTGGGAAACATACAATCAGGAATGTATCTGGTTAATGTTACTGATGGCAATAGAAGATCTGTCAGGAAGATACTCGTTGATTAAATCTCGTTTTTTTTTTAATTATTTAAAAGACAGCCCTAATAGGCTGTCTTTTTTTATCCGTTCAATTTAAATAACAGATTGTCAGATATTTATTTCATGAAATGAATAAAGTGCTTTTATTTATAAAGAATTTAAATAATAATCTTTGATTTATTTTTTTTAGGTTTTCAATTTTATAGAGTGAATTTTTTTATATTCACGCCAACTAATCAAAATATATATTATGAAAACAAAATTACACTCTATTTTTTTAGTTTTTATTCTTCTGTTTGGATTTTCCGTTTATGGACAGGATGACAACTGGAAAAGGAGTACTTCTGATGGGAATTTAAACTCAGTTTCTATAAAAGATTTGGATGCAAAAAATTTCAAAATTTTTGAACTGAATTTGCAATCATTTCGACAGAATTTATTTAATGCACCATTAAGAGGTGCAACAAATCAATTCTCTAACAAAATTATTCAGGTACCAAATGAACAAGGGATAATGGAATCCTTTATGATCTATGAGGCGCCTGTTTTATCTCCTAGTCTTTCTTTGAAATACCCGGAAATAAAATCTTATGTAGGGTACAAGACAGATGGGTCTGGAACAAGAATCAGAATGAGTGTTTCGCCTAAAGGAATACAAACCATGATCAGTTATACAGATAGACCAACTGTGTTTATGCAACCTGTTACACGTGATCAAAGCAAGTACATTGTTTACAACAGAATGGCTAAAGGAGACAACGATTTTGGCAGTTTTAAATGTAGTACGATCGATGAATATTCTAAAGAAATTGAAATCAAGGGACTATTTGATAGAGCGGCAGATGATCAAACGTTAAGGACCTTCAGACTGGCAGTTTCTGTAAATGGTGAATACACTCAGTATCACGGTGGCACAGTTGCTGGAGCTTTAGCAGCTATAAATACAACAATTACCAGAGTAAATGAGGTTTTTGAAACCGATATGGCAGTAACTTTTGAGCTAGTTGATGCAGATGAATTGATATTTACAGATGCTACAACTGATCCTTATTCTACTTTAAGTAACTGGAATGGAGAACTGCAATCAACTTTAAATAGCACTATTGGTGACGGAGCTTATGATGTGGGACACATGTTTGGTGCATCAGGAGGCGGAGGAAATGCAGGATGTATTGGATGTGTTTGTGTAGATGGACAAAAAGGAAGTGGTATTACTTCACCTGCAGATGCAATTCCTGAAGGAGACAATTTTGATATAGACTACGTTGCTCATGAAATTGGACACCAGGTTGGTGCAAACCATACTTTTGCTTTTAGTACAGAAGGGACCGGAGTTAATTCTGAACCCGGTAGTGGCACAACCATAATGGGATATGCAGGTATTACCGGTTCTAATAACGTAGAACTCCATAGTGATCCATATTTTCATTATCACAGTATAGACCAAATTCTCGACAACTTAGTAACGAGAACTTGTTGGGTAGGTACTTCAATATCTAATAATCCACCAAGTGCTGATGCAGGAGCAGATTATACAATTCCACAAGGGACTGCTTATGTGCTAAGAGGCTCTGCAACAGATGGAGATTCAGGAGATAATTTAACTTATTGCTGGGAACAAATTGATAGTGGACAAGTGACCAATTCCAGTTTTGGACCAACTTTAACTTCGGGATCAATGAATAGATCCTTACCTCCAACAACCTCTCCTGACAGATATATTCCGAATGTCAACAGGGTTATTACAGGACAATTAACTGAAACCAGTCCAACCTTAGGTTCAGATTGGGAAACAGTTGCTACGGTTGGCAGAACAATGAACTGGGCTTTAACAGTTCGAGACAGGGAGCCAACTGCAACGGGATTAAATGGCCAGTCAAGCCTTGATCTAACTGTAATTACAGTTGATTCAGGTTCTGGTCCTTTCGCAGTTACTTCACAAACAAGTATTGAAACATGGGACGTTGGTTCCGTCCAAACAATTACCTGGGATGTTGCAGGAACAGATGGCGGAGCCGTAAATACACCAACAGTTAACATCTTATTGTCTACGGACGGCGGTTTGACATTTCCTTTTGTAATGGCTTCCGATGTTCCAAATGATGGTTCTCATGATGCAGCAGTACCTGTTACAGGTGGTGATACCAACAATGCCAGAGTTAAAGTTGAAGGTAACAACAATATTTTTTATGCCATTAATTCAACAAACTTTGAAATACAAGAATCAGAATTTGTGCTTAGTTTAGCAGATTCTTCTGTTGATGTTTGTTCTCCAGATGATGCAACCTATACTTTTACTTATAATACATTTTTGAGTTTTACTGGAACAACTGACTTTTCAGCTACAGGGCTACCAGCAGGCGCAACTGCTGTATTTAGTCCGGCATCAGCTAGTGCAGATGGTACCGTTGTGACAGCAACTGTTTCCGGAACAGGAAGTTTAGCTGCCGGCAACTATCCATTCTCATTAGTTGGGACTTCAGGATCAATTACAAGTTCTGCGGATGTTGAATTAAATGTTTTTGACACTTCATTTTCAACTTTAAACCTTACCGCACCTGCGGATGGAGCAACCGATGTCTTTGCAGATAATGCCATTTTCTCATGGGATGCTGATGTTAATGCAGCATCTTACGAAATAGATATTGCAAATGATGCTGGATTCACATCAATTGTTGAATCAGGCACTCCAGTCACCAATAGTTATATGACAACTTCACTATCTCCGGACACACCTTATTTCTGGAGAGTGAGATCGGTTAATGATTGTGGTAACGGCGCTTATTCAAATGCTGGATTTACTACAGCTAATATCAGTTGTAATAGTTTTGCATCTACTGATACTCCGGTAGGAATACCTGATTCAAGTGGAGCAGGTGTCAATTCTGTTTTAAATATTGGAACAACTTCAGAAATTACGGATGTTAATGTAACAGTAAATATCACGCATACCTGGGATAGTGATTTAATCCTAACCTTAACTAGTCCTGCTGGAACAAGTGTTGTGTTATCCTTTAGAAATGGCTCAAGTGGTGACAACTATACAGATACTGTTTTTGATCAGGAAGGAGGAACTTCAATCACAACTGGAACTGCTCCATTTACTGGTGTTTTCCAGCCTGAAGAAGACTTATCAGTTTTATATGGTGAATTCTCAGGTGGCGATTGGACTTTAAATGTTTCTGACAATGCAGGAGGTGATCTAGGAACTATTGATAACTGGACACTTGAGATTTGTGGTATTCCCCAACTTGATAATGATGGGGATGGCGTACCTAATGATAGTGATAACTGTGTAGATTTAGCGAATGCTGATCAGGCTGATTTGGATGGGGATGGTTTAGGTGATGTTTGTGATGATGATATAGATGGAGATGGTGTTTTAAATGACCAGTGATAACTGTCCTGTAACAGCAAATGCGGATCAGGCAGATGCTGATGGTGATGGATTTGGAGATCTTTGTGATATAGAATGTGATAGCTTTACATCTCTTGATACACCAGTTGCTATTTCAACACTGGCAGGAGTTACCTATACATCTGTAATTAATATAGCTGATGATCTTCCTATAGACGATGTTAATGTGACTATTAATATTGATCATACTTGGGTCAGTGATTTGGATGTTTCACTTCAAAGTCCGGCTGGAACAGTTGTTAATCTTTCTTTTGGTAATGGAGGAAGTGCTGATAATTATACAGATACTGTTTTTGACGATGATGCTGCAACATCTATTACTGGTGGATCGCCTCCATTTACAGGTACTTTCCAGCCGGAAGGTTCTTTAGCAGATTTTAATGGCGAAATGACATGGGAGACTGGACATTAATTGTAACAGATAATTTTAATGGAGATGGTGGTTTTATTAATTTGTTTGAATTAGGGTTATGCGTTGTTGGTGAATTTGCTGAAGATACCGATGGGGATGGTGTAAATGACCTTGCAGATAATTGTGTAGACATAGCCAATGCAGATCAGGCCGATCTGGATGGAGATGGATTAGGAGATGTTTGTGATGATGATCTAGATGGAGATGGTGTTTTAAATGATTGATGATAACTGTCCAGAATACTGCAAATCCAGATCAAGGCAGACTTGAATGGAAATGGTATTGGAGATTATTGTGATGTAGAATGTGAAGTAGCCACTTCGGTAGATACACCTATTACTATTGCAGAGGATGCTGCTGGTACAGAATCTTATACAGCTTCGGTTGAGATAATGGACAACGTAATTGTTTCAGATATCAATGTGACCATTAATATTTCTCATGCATGGGATTCTGATTTGAATATCTCGCTAAGGAGTCCAAATGGAGTTACAGTAGATCTTTCATCCGGAAATGGTGGAGCAGGTGATAATTATACTGATACTGTGTTTGATCAGGAAGCTACTACGTTTATTACTTCGGGAACAGCCCCTTTTACAGGTAGTTTTGTTCCGGAAGGTGATTTATCAACCATTATATGGTGATTATGCTCAAGGTACTTGGTCTTTAATAGTTACTGATACATTTGGGCCATTTGATGGAGGAGTTATAAATTCTTTCACTCTTGAAGTTTGTGGAATAAGAGATCCAATCGATTGGGATGTTGATGGTGTTCCTAATGATGATGATAACTGTCTTTTTATACTGTTAATTCAGATCAATCAGATATTGATGGAGATGGAATAGGTGATGTTTGTGATGATGATATTGATAATGATGGTGTTTTGAATGCAGTTGATAATTGTGCTTATAGATGCAAATTCAGATCAGTCAGATATTAGATGGTGATGGATTAGGTGATGTATGTGATCCTGATATTGATAATGATACCATTTTTAATGAAGATGATAATTGTCCGGAAACGCCTAATGAAAATCAATCAGATGTTGATCGTAATGGAATTGGTGATGTCTGTGACGGTTTAATCGTTAATGATGTATTGACACCTAACGGCGATGGTATCAATGACACATGGATGATAGTAAATATTGAAAGATTCCAAAATGCGAAATTAAATGTCTATAACAGATGGGGGAATGAAGTATTCTCTGCCGTTAATTATAACAATGATTGGAATGGAACTTCAAGTTCTGGAGGCGATGCTTTGCCAACAGGATCTTACTTCTATCAGATCGATCAGAATGGGAATGGAACAGTTATACTGTCCGGTTGGATTTATATAACTAATGAATAGCATATAATAATTAAATGAAAAAATACAAAATGAAATATTTTAAAAACACTCTAACAATAGTTGCATTTTTATTGATTGGGTCATTATATGCTCAACAAGAACCAAACTATTCTTTATATAGATACTCAAAGAACATTATAAATCCTTCATATGCAGGAGCTGATGGGTCCACTAGTCTTACTGCTAATTTGCGTAGTCAGTGGGTAAATGTTGAGGACGCACCTGAAACACAAAGTTTCTTTTTTGCCACTCCATTAGGAAAAAGAGTTGGTATTGGAGCCTCTGTGGTTAATGATAAAGTCTTTGTTGAAAACAGAACAAGTTTTAGCATTGACTTTTCCTATAACTTCCTATGTCAGAAAACAAATTTGTTTTTAGGATTAAAAGCAGGTGGTAGTACTTATGATGTTGATAGAGGAAGCTTGTCAAATTATTCAATTTTTCCAGGTAGATCCGGCTTTAGAAAATATTGATAATGGTTTTAATCCTAATGTTGGTATTGGAGGATATTTAGTTAATGATAAATATTTTATCTCATTATCTATTCCAAGCACTATTGAAAACCGATAGTGTAGATAACGATAATGGAAGTGTTACTTATGCAACGAATAATGCTCATGTTTATTTATCCGGAGGTTATAATTTTGACTTTAAGTGATATACAGAATTTAGACCATCTACTATGATTAGATATGTAAGTGGAGCTCCACTATCTGTCGATATTACTGCAAGTTTCAGTTTTTATTGATAAATTTGAAATTGGTGCTGCCTATAGAACCGATAAAGCATTATCTGGTTTAATGATGTTTGATTTAGCCGATTGGGGATGATTTGGTTATGCTTATGAAGGAAGTACAAGAAATGAAATTTCCAATGTAAGTAATGGAACACATGAAATATTATTCAGGTTGAATTTCAACTGATAATTTTCAGTATAAATAAAAAAAGGGCTGTTTTTACAGCCCTTTTTGTTGTTACTTCCCGTTAAAGGCATTCATGGTATTGTTTATACCTGCAGTACCAAAGGATTTTATTAACTTCAGTAGATTTATCAAGTCGTTCCTTAATGGATTTGGTTTTCTTCTTCGCTCCATTCACCTGAAAACATAATCTACTTGTCTGCCCTTTGTTAAAAGTATCACTAATACCAAATCTAAATCGATTATACTTTGTTGTGTTTAGTTTTTCTTGAATATCTTTTAAGCCATTATGCCCACCATCACTTCCTTTGTTTTAAGTCTAATACTTCCAAAAGGCAAATTTAAATCATCGGTAATAATAAGAAGATTCTCAAAGGAATTTTTTCTTTAGTTAACCAATATAAAACAGATTTTCCGCTTAAATTCATATAGGTACTTGGTTTAAGAAAAATAAAAGTTCGTCCTTTAAATTTATAAGTAGTAACATCTCCTAAGTTTTTGTGTTTCAAAAGTTAAACCTTCTTTATTTGCAAAATAATCTAAAATTTTAAATCCAATATTATGACGTGTTTCGTGATACTTATCACCAATATTACCCAAGCCTACTATTAAATATTTTTTCATTGGTTGCACTTCTTCAAGAATGGCAGAAGATTTTTTGTTTTTGAATAAGTTGGTCAAAAACTTACACATAAAGGTTGTTTTTGTAAAAATAAAAAAGCATCCTGAATAAACAGAATGCTTTTTAATATTAATAAATATGATAATTTATTCTTTAGCAGTTTCTGCAGCTGGAGCATCTCCACCAGAAGCTTCTGCATCACCTTCTACCTTCTGCACCTTCTTCACCTTCTTCTCCTTCTTCTTCTTCTTCTTCGTCAATTATTCAACAATTGCTGCTCTTGCTGTTCTAACTTGACAAACAACTGTATTATCTGGATGTAAGAATAGTGAAATCGTCATTTTCAAAATCGATACATATAGTTTGTCTTCCAATTTTTAATGGAGTAATATCTGCTTCAATAAAATCAGGTAAATTTGCAGGAAGTGCTTTTATACGTAATTTACGTTGATTTTTACGTAAAACACCACCATTTTTAACACCTCTTGAGTTACCTACAAGGTTTACTGGAATATTTAAAGCAATTTCTTTATCTTCAAATAACTGATAGAAGTCTACATGTAAGTATTCTGTCTGTTACTGGGTGAAATTGAATGTCTTGTAAAACAGCATTGAACTTTTCTCCATTTTCTAAAGCAATCACAACTGTATGCGCATTAGGCGTATATACAAGTTGAGAGAATGCCAATTCAGGTGCAGAGAAATGCACTGGCTTATCTCCTCCGTATAATACGCAAGGAACCTGACCAGCATTACGTAAGGCTTTTGTTGCTTTCTTGCCCACGCTTTCTCTTTGAGATCCATTGATTGTAATTGATTTCATTTTTGTTTATATTAATTATTATTATTTACATTATAAATTTTGAACTGATTGATTTATTGTTATGCACTTTATGCATTACTTCAGCAAATAAATCAGCACAACTTAATACTTTAATTTTATTACTTTTTGTGTTAAAGGAATAGAATCTGTTACAATTAATTCCTCTAATTTTGAATTTTTATTTTTTCATATGCGTTACCTGATAAAATAGGATGTGTACATATTGCTCTAACACTTATGGCACCTCTTTCAATCATTAAATCGGCAGCTTTTGTTAAAGTTCCTGCTGTATCAACCATATCATCAACTAAACAACATTTTTACCAGTACATCACCAATTAATTCCATATGAGAAATTATATTGGCTTTAGCACGTTGTTTATAACAAATTACAACATCGCTTTCCAAAGCTTTGGAATAAGCATAAGCTCTTTTAGAACCACCCATATCTGGTGAAGCGATGGTTAAATTTTTAAGGTTTAACTCTTTTAAATGAGGCAGAAAAATTGTTGAGGCGAATAAATGATCAACAGGTTTTTCAAAAAATCCTTGAATTTGATCTGCATGCAAATCCATTGTAATAATTCTTGTTGCTCCAGCAGCTTCTAGCATTTTTGCAACTAATTTTGCTGCAATCGGCACTCTTGGTTTATCTTTTCTGTCTTGTCTTGCCCAACCAAAATAAGGTAAAACGGCTGTAATGTGTCTGGCAGATGCTCGTTTTGCAGCATCAATCATTAAAAGCATTTCCATTAAATTTTCAGGACCAGGATTTGTAGAACCAATAATAAAAACTCTAGTTCCCTCTAATTGATTCTTCGTAAGAAGGTTGAAATTCTCCATCGCTATATTTAGAAGTAATGACTTTACCCAATGCGAGCTCCATAAGCCTCTGCTATTTTTTTGCGCAAGTTCTGCACTTTGTGAGCAAGCAAAAATTTTAGCTTCAGGTTTTTGGATTCAGACATTGTTAATTATTGGTTTAGCAGTTAATTAAACTTACAGCTTTTTAAATGAGGTGCAAATTTAGGAATTTATTTCAACTGAAAAAGTATATTACCTACTATTTTTGAGGGATTTAAAAAAAATATTTATAATTTTGCATTATCCTAATTTGCTCAAGTGGCGGAATTGGTAGACGCGCTGGATTCAAAATCCAGTTTCTTCGGAAGTGTGGGTTCGATTCCCACCTTGAGTACTTTTAATCTCATAAAACGACTGATATGAATTAATAAATTAGTCGTTTTTTTATATTTATAGGTGTAATAGCAATATTTTAGGCAAGCTGCAATTTTTTGTTTTTTAAATCAATCTGTACCAGCTTTATTTATTTTAGCAAATACCAATTCGCGGTTTTCTATTTTCATTTTGTACACGATCGGCAGGGTTTGAAACTTCACAAAGAAATGAGGTAATGTATCTATACCCTTTATTCTAGGGACTTTTTTTAATTTACAATTACCAATGGTGTCCATATTTCTTGTGGTTACCCAAACCATAAACTCTTTAAAATCTGTTAATTCAGGACTTTCAACTGTAATATCCGGACCAACATACATTTCTATTTTTGGTGATGAGCTGGTATCGGTTACTTGTTTTCCTTCATTTTCAATTTTTACTTCTACTATCCTGCCGGTTGTATTACATGAAAAGAAAACTAACAAAGCGATTACCGAAAAGAATACGATACTCGAATTAAAAATACTTCCGTGCTTGCCTATATAGTTGTTCAATGGATAAATCTGCCTATTAAATTCAGGATTAAAGATAAAAAAGAATTTCAATGGAATCTAACTAATAGAAGAAATCACGGGCTTTTAGGTAAAAGATATGATGAAATGCCGGTTTTTTGGGGATAAGTTTTTAAATGTTTAGTTTGTTTTGATACTAAATAATCACTTTTCTAAGAATCAATAGTCATTAATAAGCTATAATTTTAAACCTCATTTTAATAATAATGCAATTTGTCAAGTTATATTAGTTTGCCGAGTGAAATCTTATAAATCCAATTTTATGAGATTGCTAAAATATTATATTACTTTTGTTTCAGGCACGAAGTATATTTTCAACCAGCAAATTCAATTGCTGAATACTTCATTTTAAACGGAAGTAACAATATAATTAAAAATTTATGGTAAAATCTTTGTTGATAGCCGGTCTTGGGGGTTTCATTGGTACGATCTTAAGATTTTTGATTTCCCGTTATATTCAAGTAGCATACGTTTCTGTTTTTCCATGGGGTACATTTGTAATAAATATACTGGGTAGTTTGATGATTGGAGATTGTTTTCGGACTTTCTGAAAAGGGAAATATTTTGTCCCCTGAATGGAGGATATTTCTAACTATAGGTATTTGTGGAGGGTTTACAACCTTTTCAACGTTCTCTAACGACGCCTTCATATTAATGCAAAACAAAGAGTGGCTTCGGTTTACTTTGTACGCGACTTTCAGCTTTTTTCTGGGGTTGAGCGCTGTATTTTTTGGACGCGGGCTAATTAAACTTATATAATATGAAAACCAATACAACAGCCATATTATTACAAATATTCATCAGTTCAACTGATAAAAAGGACCATGATGTTTTAAACGAATATATTGTATTAAAAGCAAAAGAAGAAGGCCTTGCCGGAGCAACAGTCGTAAAAGGTATAGTTGGATTTGGAGCCAGTTCTATTATTCATTCTTATAAGTTTTGGGAAGTAACCGAGAAATTACCAACCGTTGTCCAAATTATTGATGAAGAAAAAAAAATAATGAAATTTTACGATTCGATCAGGCCAACACTTGAAACAATGAGATATGGATGCTTGGTAACAACACAACAAGTAAATGTACTTTTGTATAAATCTGGTCAAAAAAAACTGTTTGATCTTTAAACTGTGTTTGAAAATTTCGCTTGAACTTCTTTTAAACAACTAAAACGAATCAAATTTAGAATCTCACTTAATTTTTCTAAATTTATATGGATTACTGCAAAGGGATTTCCTAATTCAAAATATATATAATGACAGACTTACAAATAGCAAAAAAAGTAAAACTTAAGAATATTTCCGTTATCGCACAAAAACTCGGATTAGATCCGGAGGAAATTGAACTATATGGGAAATACAAAGCCAAAATTCCATTATCAAATATAGATTTAAATAAGGCTAATAAAAGCAATCTGATTTTGGTCACAGCCATTTCACCCACACCTGCGGGCGAGGGCAAAACAACAATGTCAATTGGTTTGTCTGAAGGTCTAAACCAGTTAGGGAAAAAATCTGTTGTCGTATTGAGAGAGCCTTCATTAGGCCCTGTTTTTGGAATAAAAGGCGGAGCTACCGGTGGAGGTTATTCTCAGGTTCTTCCTATGGAAGATATCAACCTGCATTTTACGGGCGATTTTTCAGCTATTGAGAAGGCTCATAATTTATTATCTGCAGTGATCGACAATAATATTCAAAGCAAAACCAATTCACTGGGGATAGATCCTAGAACGGTTACATGGAAACGTGTTATGGATATGAATGACAGATCTCTAAGAAACATAGTTATTGGTCTGGGAGGGACGACCTCGGGAGTGCCACGAGAAACGGGATTTGATATCACAGCTGCCTCAGAAATTATGGCTATTTTATGTTTGTCAGATGATCTGAGCAATCTAAAAGAACGATTAGGAAATATTTTCATTGGTTATACTGCAGATAGAACGCCTGTATTTGCAAAAGACCTTAAAGTTGAAGGTGCAATGGCAGCATTGCTTAAAGACGCGATCAAACCTAATCTTGTGCAAACAATTGAAGGTAATCCGGCTATTATTCATGGTGGACCGTTTGCCAACATTGCACAGGGAACAAATACAGTGATAGCGACTAGAATGGGAATGACTTTTGCTGATTACACAGTGACTGAAGCTGGGTTTGGAGCAGATCTGGGAGCTGAAAAATTTCTAGATATAAAATGTCAAAGTGCCGGATTAAGTCCCAAGGCAGTTGTAATTACAACTACAATAAGGGCTTTGAAATATCATGGAGGTGCAGATCTTAAAACTTTGACTGAACCTGACACAGAAGCCTTGAAAAGAGGACTGCCGAATTTAGAAAAGCATCTGGAAAACATAAAACAATTCGGGTTGACTCCGGTAATAGCAATTAACAGATTCCTTTCAGACTCTGATGGAGAGATAGAAATTTTAAAAGAATTCGCAAAAAACCATAACATTAGAGTTGCCTTGGCTGAAGTTTGGGAAAAAGGAGGAAAAGGAGCTTTAGACTTAGCTAGACAGGTTATAGAAATAGTCGAAGAGGGATCCTCACGTTTTAAACCTTTATACGACTGGAATTTAGATGTGAAATCTAAAATTGAGATTATTGCATCAAAAATTTATGGAGCTGATGGTGTTGAATATTCAGGATTAGCGAACCGAAATTTAAAAACCATTGCAAGTTTAGGTCTTGATCATTTACCGGTATGCATTGCCAAAACTCAAAAATCCTTGTCAGATAATCCTAATCTGTTAGGAAGACCAAAAGGATTTATAATTACTATAAGAGAAATTGAAATAGCTTCTGGAGCTGGATTTTTAATCCCCATTTCAGGTGATATGATGAGAATGCCTGGCCTTCCGGCTCATCCGGCATCAGAAAATATTAACATTGATAACGATGGGAATATCACTGGTTTATTTTAAATTAGTAGAAAACCTGTTTTTCAATAACTTAGATCTATGGCAAATAGAAATTACGAAGGGAAGCGATTTGAAGTTAATTCAAGCAGTAAAATTATTGATGCCTTAACAATTGAGGAAGCGCTTCAGATAAATATCAATGACAAACCTTTCACTGTAACAATGAGAACACCTGGAGAGGATGTAAGTTTGGTTAGGGGTTTGTTGCATTCAGAAGGTATAATAAATGATGTAAATTTCCTGCCGGATATTGTTTTAAGAAAAGAAAATGAAGAAGGGATTGTAACTATTGTTAACGTTATGATTCCTAAGGAAAAATTAGGTGAAGGATATTCTAACAGCAGAAGTTTATTATCAATTTCTTCTTGTGGAATTTGTGGAAAAACTGAATTAGGAGACCTTGCATTTATTGGCAAGACGATTGATGATGAAAAGAAAATTGAAATTGGTTTGATCGATGAACTATTCCGGAAAATGAATAAACTGCAACATGATTTTAAACAATCCGGAGGGACTCATGCAGCAGCGGCCTTTTCTATAGATGGCGATTTGTTATGTTCAATGGAAGACATTGGCAGGCACAATGCCGTGGATAAGGTGGTCGGTAATTTGATCACTCAAAAGGTTTTGGATCAGTCTAAAATATTAACGGTTAGTGGACGCGTATCCTATGAGATAGTCATAAAGTGTTTTAAAGCCAGGATACCATTTTTAGCGGCCGTTTCTGCCCCTTCGTCTTTGGCGGTTGATTATGCAAAGGAATTAGGCATTACTCTTTTTGCGTTTTGTAGAGAAGGCAGGACAACCTGTTACTCAAATCCTAAGAGAACAAAAAATACCGAATCAAATAAAAAAGCAGGTTAAGTATATGTCAGAAAATTTAAGTGAATTATTAGGAAGAAAAGGAATTGACCACAATTTGTTTGATAAATTGGGCAAACAAAGCACGCCTGATGGTTCTCCGTCTGAAGCTGAAATGGAGAAATTAGCTGAAGAATTCTTAATAGGTAAAGCTAATGTATTTGGAACTGCCAGTTTTTACGATTTTCTCAAACCTGAAAATAAAGGAAAAAAAGTATATGTATGTAATGGTACTGCTTGCACTTGTGCCGGAACTCAAGATACAGTAATTGAATCCCTTAAAAACCAATTTGAAACTGAAGAAATTGGCCATATGACGTGTTTGGGAAGATGTTATGAGAACTCTGCATTTCATTACAACCGTAAAAATTATTCGGGTAAGTCCATAGATTCAATTGAAGAGATAATCAAATCTGATGGACAAACTAAATCAGATAATTACAGAGTAAAATCTAATGGTAAATCAATTCTAACAAAAGACTTTACCAATGTTGACGATTATTATGAGCCATTTTTAGAATCCCTTAAAAAGGATTCCGTCGAGGTGCTTGAAGAAATTAAAAC
Organism: uncultured Gammaproteobacteria bacterium; assembly: GCA_942490545.1. Lineage (GTDB taxonomy): Bacteria > Pseudomonadota > Gammaproteobacteria > Enterobacterales > Alteromonadaceae > Paraneptunicella. The sequence goes on from CALNXX010000017.1 coordinate 362,110, forward strand.
ATCAAATTTAAGAGGTCGTGGAGGAGCAGGATTCCCAATGGGTTTAAAATTGGAATTTTGCCGAAATGCAGATAACCAAACAAAATTCATTATCTGCAATGCCGATGAAGGTGATCCGGGAGCTTATTCAGATCGCTATTTGCTTGAAAAGCAGCCACATTCGGTTTTGTTTGGGATGCTTATTTCCGGATATGTAACACAAGCAAGTCATGGGATTTTATATATAAGAGCTGAATATCCGGAGGCAGTTAAAATTATTCAAAAAGCGATTGATGACCTTCGATCAAAAGAACTTTTAGGAAAAAATATTGCTGGTAGTGATTTCAATTTTGATCTAAAGATCATTCAAGCTCAAGGTTCTTATATCTGTGGTGAAGAAACGGCTTTGATTAATTCTATTGAAGGTCAACGTCCCGAAGTTCGTGTTCGACCTCCATATCCGGCTCAACAAGGATTATTCAATAAGCCAACTGTTGTTAATAATGTAGAGACTTTGGCAGCTTTGCATTTCATTATTTCAAATGGTGGAGAGGCCTGGAAGAAAATAGGCACAGAGAAATCATCTGGAACAAAACTGATCTGTCTGGATAGTTTCTTCAACAATCCGGGTTTATATGAAGTTGAAATGGGAACACCATTATCGGAAGTTGTTAATGAATTAGGTGGAGGATTCAAAACACCTGTCAAAGCAATGCAAATTGGAGGGCCATTGGGAGGATTGGTTCCGGTTTCAAAAATTAAGGATCTGACTATTGATTTTGAATCCTTCTCAAAAGAAGGGTTTTTATTAGGACATGCATCGATTATATGTATCCCTCAGGATTTTCCTATAATAAAGTTTATAGAGCATCTTTTTGATTTTGCATCTTATGAAAGCTGCGGAAAATGTTTCCCTTGCAGATTAGGAACAAAGCGCGGACAGGAATTATCGGAGAAGGCCATGAATTCAAATTATAAAATTGATAGGCAATTATTTAATGATCTTTTAACCACTCTCGAAAAAGGTTCTTTATGTGCTCATGGAGGAGGAATACCATTGCCAATAAAAAATGCAATACAATATTTTGATGATGAATTAAAACAATACTTTAATTAACTCAGGAAGAATGAAAACGGCATACATAGATAACCATCCATATACGATAAATGAAGGAGAAACTATTTTATCTTTCATAAGAAGATATAAGGAGGCGTCTTTAATACCAACATTATGTGATGCGCCTAATTTAGATCCTTTTGGTTCTTGCAGGGTTTGCAGTGTTGAGGTCACTAACAAGGAAAATGGCCCTGTCAAGACTGTTGCATCATGCCATACTCCTGTTTCAGAAGGTCAATATATTTTCACCAGTAGCGAGTCTATTAAAGCCTTAAGAAAGAATATAATTGAATTGGTCTTAACAGATCATCCCTTAGATTGTCTTACTTGTGAAGTAAATGGAAACTGCGAATTACAAACAGTAGCCGCTCAGGTGGGAATCAGGGAGGTTAGATATCCAAAAGGAGATGATCATTTATTCAGATCGAAAGATTTAAGTCATCCATACATGACTTCAGATCTGTCAAAATGCATTAATTGTTATCGTTGTGTTCGAGCTTGTGATGAGGTTCAGGGTGAATTTGTGTTAAGTATGGCAGGAAGAGGATTTGATTCTCATATCATTAAGGGTATGAATGAATCCTTTGTTGATTCTGATTGTGTGAGTTGTGGAGCGTGTTCGCAAGCATGTCCAACATCTGCTATTTCAGATATTTTTCAATCAAAGGCTATTCAGGCTACAGATAAAACCAGAACTATTTGCACCTATTGCGGTGTTGGCTGCAATCTGGAAGTCTCAACAAGTAATGGAGAAATATTAAGCATTCAGGCGCCTTATGATGCAGAGGTTAACCAAGGACATACCTGTTTAAAAGGTCGTTATGCTTTTAAATTCTATAATCATCCGGATCGCTTGAATTCTCCAATGATAAAACGAAATGGCAAATTTGAAAAAGTTAGCTGGGATGAAGTTTACGATTATATCACTGAAAAATTCGAGTATTATAAAAATGAATTTGGTCCGGATTCATTAGCAGGAATTTCATCTTCCAGATGTACGAATGAAGAGAATTATTTGATGCAGAAATTCTTCAGGGCTGTTATAAACACCAATAATATAGATGGTTGTGCGCGTGTTTGTCATTCTCCAACCGCTTTGGGCATGCAACGCACTTATGGAACTGGTGCAGCAACAAACTCAATTGACGACTTAAAGGATACGAATTGCATAATGGTCATAGGAGCCAATCCAACGGATGCACATCCGGTGACAGGGGCTAAGTTGAAACAATTCGCGATGAAATCTAAAAATGTAACTATTGTTATTGATCCTCGCAGAACCGAATTGGCACGATATGCGACGCATCATTTAGCCTTAAGGCCGGGAACAAATGTTGGGGTACTCAATATGATGATGTATTATATTATATCTGAAGGATTAGTTGATGATAATTTCATTAAGAATAGAACCGAAGGTTATGAAGATTTTAAAAAGGAATTGTTATCCATCAATTTAGATGATTTAGAAAAAGTTTCTGGAGTGGATAGAAATGATGTACGTTCCGCAGCAATTGCTTATGCAACTGCTCCAAATGCCATGTCTTTTCACGGTTTAGGAGTTACTGAACATTCCCAAGGCACTTTCACCGTAATGCAGATTGCTGATTTGGCAATGATGACCGGAAACATTGGAAGACGAGGAGTTGGCGTAAATCCCTTACGAGGTCAGAACAATGTACAAGGGTCAGCAGATATGGGAGTGCAGCCACACCAGGGAGCAGGATACTTGGATGTTACGAATGATGAGGTCAATAAGAAATACAACCAATTCTACGGAGTTGAAGTGCCAAAACATATTGGCTATAAAATTCCGGAGATGTTTGATGCAGCATTAAAAGGAAAGCTTAAAGCGATTTGGATCATTGGTGAAGATGTCGTTCAAACCGATCCTAACACACAAAAAGTCATAAAAGCTCTTGAAGCAACGGAGTTGGTCATTGTACAAGAATTATTTATGACCGAAACCGCAAAATATGCAGATGTTATTCTTCCCGGAGCATCATTTCTGGAAAAGAGCGGAACATTCACCAATGGAGAAAGACGTGTGCAGGCAGTTCGTCAGGTGGTGGAGCCTATTGAAGGGGCAAAACCTGATGGTCAGATCATAGTTGATATTATGAACAGAATGGGTTACAACCAACCGGATTACACACCAGATGGAATGTTAGAAGAGATATCTCAAATTGTACCTTTCTTTGCAGGAATTAGATGGGATCGTTTAGGTAAAAACGGATTGCAATGGCCGGTTTCAATTGATGGAACTGATACAAAAATTTTACATCAAATTGATTTCAAACGTGGGAAAGGAAAGTTTGAATTCAATGCCTGGGAAGAAACCATGGAACTGACAGAACACGCAAAGGATTATCCGTACATTTTAACAACAAACCGTGAATTGGAACATTATAATTGCGGAGCAATGACACGTAGAACGGCAAACGAACAAATTTTGCAAGATGACTATTTAATGATCCATCCTGATGATGCAAAAGAACATTTAATAAATGAAGGAGATTATGTTTGTCTGGAATCACCCAGAGGTAAAGTTGATGTAAAGGCCAGAATTACTGATGAGGTGAAAAAAGGAATATTGAGTACAACATTTCATTTTCCTGATATCATGATCAATAATATTACAGGTGATATTCATGACTCAGAGGCTATGTGTCCTGAATACAAAGTAGTAGCAGTTAGAATAAGAAAAAGTAGGGGCAAGAATAAAAAACAATTAACCAACTGATCTTATTAATTGTTGGCACTTAATCGTGTTTACTGTTAAAATTAAACCTTTTATTAAATATTTTTGTAGTTTTAGTATAACCCAATATTATAACTTGCCATGATCGAGAATTTCTGGTTTAATGTGGAATATGGTATGAACCATGTTTTAGACATTAATGCTTATGACCACGTATTATTTTTAATTGTCTTAACCATACCATATTTATTTAAAGACTGGAAACATGTATTTGTCCTTGTATCGGTATTTACTATTGGTCATACCTTGTCTTTGTCTTTAGCAGCTTATGGAATTGTTAGCGTTAGTTCTGAACTAGTAGAATTTTTAATTCCCGTAACAATATTAATTGTTGCTTTGTTCAATGTGTTCACAAATGGTAAAAGCGCGCAGAAAGAAAAAGTTGGAGTTTTATTTCTGTCAACCTTGTTCTTCGGATTAATTCACGGACTTGGTTTTGCCAGAGAATTCAAAATGTTTATAGGTAGTTCAGAAAGTAAATTAGTACCTCTTCTTGAGTTTGCTCTTGGTATTGAAATAGCTCAAATAATTATTGTGTTTGTAGTTCTGTTCCTTGGATTTTTATTTCAGACCATTTTTAGATTTTCAAAGCGAGATTGGATCATGGTTATTTCTTCAATTGTTGTAGGTTTGGTAATACCGATGCTTCTGGCTAACAAAATTTGGTAAAATTTTAACTAACAAAGCATTGTTATTAAAATACTAACCAAGTATATTCGTTATATTGTACTGCGTGAAGGATTGAAACGATATTCTTTTATTTTAGTTCTATTGATGAATAAAAAGTTTATGCCAAAGAAAAAACAATTAAAATACGATAAGGCCTATTTGAGAATTGCAAAGGAATGGGGAACCCTGTCATATTGTAAAAGAAAGCAGGTTGGCGCACTAATTGTTAAAGATAGAATGATAATTTCTGATGGCTATAATGGGACACCTACCGGTTTTGAGAATATATGTGAGGATGATGAAGGTTATACTAAATGGTATGTTTTGCATGCAGAGGCTAATGCCATTTCTAAAGTGGCATCTTCCACGCAATCATGTGAAGGGTCTACTTTATATTTGACCTTGTCACCTTGTAAGGAGTGCAGCAAGCTAATCCATCAGGCAGGCATAAAAAGAGTGGTTTACAACAAAGCATACAGAGACTGCTCAGGATTGGAATTTTTGGAAAAAGCAGGTGTAGACGTAACATTAATTGAAGATTTAAAGGCTTAATGAGTAAATACAAACAGAAATATTTACCCTTGATCATTGGAGTAGCCATTGCTGCAGGAGTTTTTGTTGGCGGAAAGTTAAGCTTTACTGATAGTTCTGACCGTTTGTTTACATCAAATAGTAATAAAGACAAGTTAAACAGGCTTATTGATTATATAGATTATGAATATGTAGATGAGATCAATACTGATAGTATTGTAGATGTAACTGTAAATGGAATTTTGAATCATCTGGATCCTCATTCGGTTTATATACCAAAAAGCGAACTGCAGCGTGTTAGTGAAAATATGAAGGGCGATTTTGTGGGCATCGGGATCAATTTTTATACATATAAGGATACCATTGCAGTTATAAGAGCTGTTAAAGATGGTCCTAGTGATAAAGTCGGAATTAGAAGTGGAGATAGAATTGTAGTAGCTAATGGTGATTCCATTTTTGGCAAAAAATGGAGTAACACAGATGTAATTAATAAATTAAAAGGCGAGATCAATACTTTGGTTGACCTAAAAGTTTACAGGAGAGATGAAGCCAATTTACTTGACTTTACGGTGAAACGTGATCATGTTCCCATAGCCAGTGTGGATGCTTCTTACATGTTGAATGATAATTTGGGATATATCAAAATAAATCGTTTTGCTGAGTCCACATATAATGAGTTCAAAGATGGATTAGATGAATTACAGGAACAGGGAGCAACTAAATTGGTCTTGGATCTTAGGGATAATCCGGGAGGTTTTTTGAACGTAGCCGAGCAAATAGTTGATGAATTTTTGGAAGATAATAAGCTAATTTTATTTACAAAAAATAAAAAAGGAACTATAGAAAGAAGTTTTGCTACCAGTAAAGGAGATTTTGAAGAGGGTGAAATATTTGTGTTGGTCAATGAAAATTCTGCATCTGCAAGCGAAATTGTTGCAGGAGCATTACAGGATAATGATAAAGGTACAATTGTAGGTCGAAGAACTTATGGAAAGGGATTGGTACAACGCGAAATGGAGCTAGGTGATGGTAGTGCTGTGAGGCTTACTGTTTCCAGATATTATACACCAACAGGAAGGTCAATTCAGCGATCCTATGAGAATGGCAATAAGGATTATTATGACGAGTACTTTGACCGATTAGATAGTGGCGAATTGTTCGATCCCGAAAAAATTGAAGTTAATGACTCTCTAAAATTTACAACACCTAAAGGGAAGGTCGTTTATGGAGGCGGAGGTATCATTCCAGATGTATTTGTTCCAATTGATACAAGTACCAAAAATGAAACACTTACATATTTATTGAACAGAGGTTTTATCAGTTATTTTGTCTTTGAAGAATTGGATAAAGACAGAAAAGCCTATGATGGAATCACACAACAGGACTTTATTGATAATTTTATAGTTAGCGATGATGTTGTTGTAAGATTTCAGGATTATTTGAATATTCGAAGTGAACATAATATCACATTTGTTGCTTATAACGAAACGGTAAAAAAATACATAAAAGCAACATTAGCCGAGCAACTTTTTGGTCGAGAAGCCTTCGAAGAAATAATCAATACAAATGATTCAATTATTGAGGAAGTTATAAAACTGAGTCAGGAATAATTATTTCACTTCATCATGAACCATCGAGTGATTTCCATCATTCCAGGATGTTAAAATATCAGTTGCAACGCTTGCTCCACTACCACAAGCTATGGCAAACTGACTTCTGTGACCTGCAAGAACACCAGCAACATATATATTTTCGGCAACTAAATGATCGTTATTTTTTAGTTGGATGCGTTCTTTTTGTGGAGGTAATTTTTTATGAGGTTCTATATATTGCATTAATCCTTCAATATTAAATAAGTTTGAAGGACCAACAGCCACAATAATGCATTTTGCCTGATATGCTTTTTTATTGGTTTCAACTGTTATATAATTACTGTTTTGTATAACAGACATCACCTTTTCTTTCTCAATTTGATCAACATGAGGATACACATTTGACAAATGCTTTTTGCCATCCGATAAAATTTCAGTACCTGTTGTTCCCGGTTTTAACCCAAGTGCATTATTAAATAAACCTGTTTGTAAAGCGGAAGATTTTTGATGCATGAAAATACCAATAGTTTTATCTTTCGCAAAAGGTTTGTTTTTAGCTGAACCCAAAACCAAAGCAGAGGACATACCGGCAGCACCTCCTCCAATTATTAAGACATCATATAGCATAAATATTACTTGTTTTTTTGTTCAATAATTTTCGATATTCTTAAGGTTTGGAGCAACAATATAGCACAAAGAGCAGCCACAATAGTAGTTAAAGCTGTAATGCTTTCGCCTTGAAAAGGGAAATTAAGATCTATTTTTGTAGCATTGTAAATAATTAAAGCTACTGCTAGTAGTGACAGAATGTGTATAATAATTTTCATGATATGTTAAGTTAAAAGCACTTTTATATTAGAAGTAAACAATTTTACAGCAATTGCCAATAAAATAACTCCAAATACTTTGCGTATTATGTTAATTCCGGTTGAACCTATAAGTTTTTCAATTTTCTTTGATGTTTTTAATACAATATAAATTACGATTACATTTAAAACTACTGCAATTATAATATTTTCTATTCTGAACTCAGCTCGTAAAGACAATAGTGTAGTTAAACTACCAGGTCCTGCTATTAATGGGAAGGCAAGTGGAAATACAGAAGCAGTGACTGCAGTATGTTCATCTTCTTTATAAAGAGTAATGCCTAATATCATTTCTAGAGCAATAAAAAAAAGGATGAAAGATCCGGCTACTGCAAATGAATTAACGCCAATCCCAATAAGTTTAAGTATGCTTTGGCCTAAAAAAAGAAAAACGATCATGATGAACCCGGCAATAATAGAAGCCTTTTCACTTTGAATATGACCAACCTTTTTCCTGAGGTCTATAACAATAGGAATATTTCCAACTACATCTATTACAGCAAACAATACCATAAAGGCCGTAAAAATCTCCTTAACATTTAATTGCATTTCAAAAGGTTTAAATTTTTGGCAAAAGTAATTGATTCAATAGGATTTTCAATATTAATTTGATGTTAAATTTATGAGCAAAATAGTAGTAATAAAATTTATATTTGTGCATGTTTCAGCTAGGAAAGACCATAGTGTCAGAAGATATCATTGAAAAGGATTTCATCTGCAATTTATCGGCTTGCAAAGGAGCTTGCTGCGTTGATGGAGATGCTGGTGCGCCTTTAGATAAAGAAGAAGCTGAAATATTAAAGAAAATATATCCGAAAGTAAAACCTTTTTTAAGAAAAGAAGGAAGAAACGCAATTGAGGAACAAGGAACATCTATAATCACCAATGGTGGAGAGATAGAAACTCCCTTGATCAATGGAGGTGATTGTGCATATGTAATTTTTGATGAAAAGAAAATTGCCCTATGTGGTATTGAGGAAGCTTATAATCAAGGTGAGATCAAATGGAAAAAACCTGTTTCCTGTCACTTATATCCTGTAAGGGTAAAAGATTACAGTGAGTTTTCAGCTGTCAACTACCACCATTGGCAAATTTGTGACGATGCTTGTGAATGCTTGGAAGGGAATTACAGGTCCCAGTCTATAAATTTGTTAAAGAGGCACTCATCAGAAAATTTGGAGAAGATTGGTATACTGAATTGGAAAAAGTAGTTACGGGCCTAAAAAAATAAATTCAAGCCGTTCTTAATTTAAAAGCTTTTTTAACAGGAATTGTTATGATAACTTTTGTCCCAATAGCATTGTTTTTTTCGTCATAAAGATCTTTAATTTCAACACTGTATTCTTTGTTATAGCCTTTGTAAAAATTGGCTAATCTTTCGTTGGTTATTGCTAATCCCAATGATTTTCTTTTAAGCAATTTACTGTCTTTTATTTTTTGAGCCTCAACTCTTCCTATACCATTATCTGTTATGGAAATTGTAATAAAATTGCCATTTTCATTTGTAATGTCTAGGTTGATATTTTTATTGTCTTTTTTTGAAGATAATCCATGCCACAACGCATTTTCTAAAAAAGGTTGTAGAATTAAAGATGGTACTTTTATGGCTTGTAGATCGATCTCAGGAGAAATCGTGGTTTTATAATTTATTTCATTTGAAAAACGAATATTTTCAATATTCATATAAAGATCCATGGTTTCCAATTCTTCTGCCAAAGTGATTTCCTTTTCTTTTGAAGCCATTAATATTTTTCTAATGAGTTTTGAGAATTTATTTAGGTAATAAACGGCATTTTCCTATTCATTATTTATAATATAGAGTTTAATAGAGTTTAAAGAATTAAATATAAAATGAGGATTCATCTGGCTGCGCAACATATCCTGTTCAAGAGTTATGATCTTTTTCTCGTTTTTCTAATCTGCGCTGCCTATTGTAAAAAATAAAAATACCTGCAATTAAAATAGCTCCAAATAGAGCAACAAGTTGGTTTCTTCTGGTTTCTTTTAATCTTAATTCACTTAAACCAGTTCTTTTTCAATCTGTTGATTTTCTCTATTAATTTTCTCGCTTTCATATTTTTTTTTTCAAAGTATTTACGTACTGTTTGTTTTTTATCGCTACTTATGTTGTGTTTTATTCTATCAGAAATATGTTGTACCTTTCAAACGCCTGTTTATAATCTCCTTTTTTCTTATATAATTCAGAAAGATGAATGTTGACTGCTGCGATAGAACTGGGCACATTTATGTCTTCGGCAATTTCAAGGCCTTTTTTTAAATTTAGATTCTGATTCATCAAATTTATTCAGTTCATATTGAGCCCAACCTAATCCAATGTATGTAGAAGTAATATAATATTGATCTTCATTTTTGATAGCTAAAGATAAATTTCTTTCTAAAATCTTTAATGCATCTTGGGGATTTTTCCTCTTAAGATAGATTTGAGCAATACTATTATTGCATATTACTTTTCCCAGCAAAGAATTTATTTCATTATTTTTTTCCAGAGATCTGTGGTAATTTACAAGAGCAGCATCAATTTCATTTTTAGATTCAAGAGCAAAACCTAAATTGTGATAATTCATTGCCTGCCCTGATTTGTTTTGAATTTCATTTTCTATGGCTAAAGATTTGTTGAAATTTTCAATGGCCTGGTCAGGTTGTTCAAGAGCTAAATATATATTTCCAATACTATTATATGAAACTGCAATACTTTTTTTAGAGTCTTATTAATTCTTTTTGTGATTCTGCCAAGGATAATGCTTGCTGGTGATAATCTAATGCTTGTTTAATATCACCTATACTTCTATTAACAATTCCAAGCATATTTAAATTTAATGACCTGCAACTCTATATTTTGCGCACTTATAGCTAAATTGTAAGCGTTTTGATGAAAAGCAATAGACTGATTATATAAAGATTTTTTTTCTCTAAAAAATATTCCCAGATTGCATAAGGCGAAAGACTCCCCTTCTAAATAGTTGAGTTCTTTACTTTTTTGTTCTAAAAACCTCATTTTCAAACTATCCTTCATGTCATTTTTGAATAGTTCTTCTAGTTCAGAATATTTTTTTGGTTGTTCCTGGAGTATTTTTTCAACTTGAAAATTAAAATCCGGAGTAATATTATTTTGAGAATTTAAAATAACAGGGAGACTCAGAATGAGCAGTGTTATAATAATAATCTTGAAAGTTGTGATTTTCATCTTAAATTGTCAATCGATTAAAGCTTTTCTAAAAAATCAGATTTTCGCTGTCGTGCTACCGGGATGCGATGACCAGATTCCATAACTACATATCCTTCTGTTTTAAGGAATTCTTTTATTTTATTCAAATTGATAATATAGGAGTTGTGTATTCTAAAAAAATTATCGTCAGGCAACAGGATGTCAATTTCTTTTAATTTTTTTGTTACAACTAATTTTTGATTTTCTTCTAAAAACAATGTGCAATAGTTTCCATCTGATTCTACAAACAAAATTTCATCTTATTTCAAAAAGATCAATTTTCCTTCTGTGCTTATTGTGATTTTCTTTTGATTGTTTTTAGAATGAAAATCCATTAACATATTTTCAAGTTTATCACTATTGATTATTCTGGATTTGAATTTTTTAATTTTTTTAATGTATCGCTTTAAGATCGTCAGAATCTATAGGTTTTAATAAATAATCGAGGGCTTCTCTTTTTATTGCTTTAATTGCATATTCGTCATAAGCAGTTGTAAAAACTACCGCAATATCTCTGTTATTCAGTTTGTCAAGAAACTGAAAACCATCCATGGAAGGCATTTGTATATCCAGAAATAAACAATCGGGAATGTTATCTTCCAAAAAGAGAAGTGCCTCTTCGGGAATAGTAAAAGTCTTAATAATTTCAATGTCATCATTGAAATTATTAAGTTCCCATGATAAACTTTGGATAGCCTTTGGCTCATCGTCAACAATAACTGCTTTAAACATATAATTAAGATTCCATTTATAAAATTAGAATATTATTACGGTTTACCACAATAATATCTTCAAATAGTGTGTATTTATCTGCAAATTGCACAATTAGTATGGCAATCTTCTGATAAAACCTCATTACCATTTATACAAAGTTTTAAACCAACTATACAATATATTAGACAAGTTAGTCTAATTTTATAGATATTCGTAATGTTATTTATTTCGGCCCTAGTGGGTTGACTAAAAATAACAAAGTGGCTTTGTGGGATTAGTCGCTTTAATGATTAAATGCTATTAATCAATTGAAAAAGCCAGAGGATTTCTGGTTTTTTTCAATCCCAATCTCTCTCTTCTAAATCATTATATATTAGCATTTCCTTTTTTTACGTTAAGTGAAATATTCTGATTTCAGCGGCTTCATGAGATAGATTTATTAGTCAAAAACGCAAAGCAATTTCAATAAATATTGTTGTTTAAAAAGCAAATCAATATCAAATGTTTTTATCCTGAATTTTTTAATTAGTCCTTTTTGAGAAATCCTTATTTAATCACTTGCCAGCGATTTTAACATATGATAAAAAGCAGATATACAGGTAGTTACAATAATTAATAAATATACTAAAATGTAAGAATAAACACACCTCTTGTTAAAAACTTGTGGACAATGTTTATAAAATTACCTTTCTTTTTATGGCTCAAATTTGAATCTTTGTTCAATCCAAATCGTGTAAGAAATCAGTTTAATTTATTAAAAAAAGTAATACGCTATGTCTCAACAGGTTGAACCAATTTTGCAAGAAAATAAGGATCGATTTGTAATTTTTCCAATTCAACATCATGATATTTGGGAATGGTATAAAAAACAAGAGGCAAGTTTTTGGACTGCAGAGGAAATAGATCTTCATCAAGATCTATCTGATTGGGCAACCAAGTTGACTGATGACGAGCGTTATTTCATTAAACATATTTTGGCATTTTTTGCGGCTAGTGATGGAATTGTCAATGAAAATCTAGCTGAGAATTTTGTAAGTGAAGTTCAATATAGTGAGGCTAAATTCTTCTATGGATTTCAGATTATGATGGAAAATATTCATTCTGAAGTGTATTCCCTTCTTATAGATACCTATGTAAAGGACGAAAAAGAAAAGAACATTCTATTTAATGCCATTGAAAATTTTCCAGCTAATCAAAAAGAAGGCAGATTGGGCATTGAAATGGATTGAATCACCAAGTTTTGCTGAACGTTTAATTGCTTTTGCAGCAGTAGAAGGTATTTTCTTTTCAGGAAGTTTTTGTTCTATTTTTTGGTTGAAAAAACGTGGATTGTTACCTGGATTGACATTTTCAAATGAATTAATTTCAAGAGATGAAGGTTTACATTGTGATTTTGCTGTGCATTTGCATAATCATCATATAGTAAATAAAGTTCCAAAAGAACGTATTACAGAAATTCTTACCGATGCGCTGGATATTGAACGAGGATTTATTACAGAATCCTTACCAGTAAGTTTAATTGGTATGAATGCAAAATTAATGACCCAATATCTTGAGTTTGTAACTGATAGGTTATTGGTAGAATTCGGCTGTGATAAAGTTTATAACTCAACAAATCCATTTGATTTTATGGAAATGATTTCATTAGAAGGAAAAACAAACTTCTTTGAAAAAAGAGTTTCAGAATATCAGAAAGCTGGAGTGATGAATAAGGAGGTAGAAGAAGATAAATTCAGTTTTGATGCTGATTTTTAATAACTGTAGATATCCTAATAGTTTAATAGAATTGATCTTTAAATGGTAGTTTAAAACTAATCAGTTAACAGAATTGACAAACTATTTTTAACTCAATTCAAAAATTAATAAAAAATAGCAAATAATCTAACCACAATTCTGTTCTTACGTTCAGGATTACCTAAAAATAATAATGTAAATGTTTGTAGTAAAAAGAGATGGCAAGAAAGAACCAATGATGTTCGATAAAATCACAGCTAGAGTAAGAAAGCTGTGTTATGGATTGAATGAGCTAGTAGACCCTGTTAAAGTAGCAATGCGGGTTATTGAAGGTTTGTATGATGGTGTTACTACAAGTGAACTGGATAATCTTGCTGCAGAAATTGCTGCAACTATGACTACTGCACATCCAGATTATGCCATTTAGCTGCAAGAATTTCTGTTTCTAACTTACATAAAAACACTAAGAAATCTTTTAGTGAAGTAATGGAAGGATCTGTATACATATGTTAATCCAAGAACTGGAAAAAAGGCACCTCTATTGGCAGATGATGTTTATAAAGTTATTATGGATAATAAAGAAAAATTGGATTCTACCATTATCTATAACTGAGACTTTGGTTATGATTATTTTGGATTTAAAACTTTAGAGCGTTCTTATCTTTTAAAATTAAATGGTCAAATAGCTGAACGTCCACAACATATGTTAATGAGAGTTTCTATCGGAATTCATTTAGACGATATAGATTCGGCAATTGAAACCTATGAGTTGATGTCTAAAAAATATTTTACACACGCTACACCAACATTATTTAATTCAGGGACACCAAAACCTCAAATGTCATCTTGTTTCTTATTAACAATGAAAGAAGATAGTATTGATGGTATTTACGATACATTAAAGCAATGTGCTAAAATTTCTCAATCTGCTGGAGGTATAGGTCTATCTATTCACAATGTTCGTGCAACAGGAAGCTACATTGCTGGAACAAATGGAACCAGTAACGGGATTGTACCAATGCTTAAAGTATTTAATGACACAGCTCGCTATGTAGACCAAGGTGGAGGAAAAAGAAAAGGTTCTTTTGCAATGTATCTTGAACCATGGCATGCTGATGTTTTTGAGTTCTTAGATCTTAAGAAAAACCATGGTAAAGAAGAAATGCGTGCAAGAGATCTGTTTTATGCGATGTGGATACCGGATCTTTTTATGAAGCGAGTTCAGGACAATGATCAATGGACTTTAATGTGTCCAAACGAATGTCCCGGCTTGGCAGATACGCATAGCGAAGCATTTGAAACCTTATATACAAAATATGAAACAGAAGGTAAAGGAAGAAAAACAATAAAAGCGCGTGATCTTTGGGAGAAAATATTAGAATCTCAAATAGAAACAGGAACGCCTTATATGTTTTATAAAGATGCTGCTAATAGCAAATCTAATCAGCAAAATTTAGGTACTATTCGTTCATCAAACTTGTGTACTGAAATTTTAGAATACACCTCTCCAGATGAAGTAGCTGTTTGTAATTTAGCATCTATTGCATTGCCAATGTTTGTTAAGAATGGAGAATTTGACCACAAAGAGTTATTTAGAATTACAAAACGAGTTACAAAAAACTTAAATAGAGTTATTGATAGAAATTATTATCCTGTAAAAGAAGCAGAAAACTCAAATTTACGTCATAGACCAATTGGCTTGGGCGTACAAGGATTGGCAGATACTTTTATTAAGTTGCGATTGCCTTTTACAAGTGACGAGGCAAAACAATTAAATCAGGAAATTTTTGAAACACTTTATTTTGCAGCTGTAACGGCAAGTATGGAAGAAGCAGAAAAAGATGGCCCATACCAAACTTATGAAGGATCTCCTATAAGTAAAGGAGAATTTCAACATAACTTATGGGGATTAAAGGATGATGAATTAAGTGGTCGCTGGGACTGGGCAAAACTGCGTAAAGATGTAAAAAAACATGGTGTTAGAAACTCACTTATTAGTTGCTCCAATGCCAACAGCATCTACCTCTCAAATTTTAGGAAATAATGAGTGTTTTGAACCTTATACATCAAATATTTATACAAGACGAGTTCTTTCAGGAGAATTTATTGTGGTTAACAAACATTTATTGGAAGACTCTCGTTGATTTAGGATTATGGAATGATGGATTGAAACAGGAAATTATGCGAGCCAATGGATCTGTTCAAAATATTGAAGGTATACCTGAAGATATTCAAAGAACTTTATAAAACGGTTTGGGAACTGAGTATGAAAGATATTATTGATATGTCTCGACAAAGAGGCTATTTTATTGATCAATCTCAATCATTGAATCTGTTTTTAGAAGGTGCCACCATGGCAAAACTTACATCGATGCATTTTTATGCCTGGAAAAGCGGATTGAAAACAGGTATGTACTATTTACGCACAAAAAGTGCAGTAGATGCCATTAAATTCACTCTGGATAATGAAAAGAAAGAAGAACCTGTTTCAGAAGTAATTGAAACTGACAACACAATAATAAACAAACAACAGCAAAAAGCAGCCATAACTGCAGCAAAGTTTGTTCAGGAAACCACAGAAGTTGAGCCAATGTCGGCTGAAGAAATGAAAGCTTTGATCGCTCAGGCCAAAGAAGCGGAGGGCGATGACTGTTTAATGTGTGGTTCTTAATATTTCCTGTTAATTCAGGAACCTACTTAAGTGTTAGAAAAACACCTCTTTTTGAGGTGTTTTTTTATTTTAGGATTTTCTAGTATTGAAATTATATTAACTTTGACTTTTTAAAATCCAGATTTAATTCAAGGAATTTAATGTTCAGAAAGTCTATTTTTATATCCTTTTTAATTGCATTAGCAGCGGCATTATATTTCAATCCGAATTTTAAAACCATATCTGCAGGTATTGCGATTTTGCTTTTTGGAATGATCTTTTGGAGGAAGGGTTTAGAGTATTTACAAAAGGACCACTCCAAAACATCTTAAAAAAAGCGACAAATAAGTTGTATAAAGGCATCACAACAGGAGCTTTGGTAACTGCTTTAATTCAATCAAGTTCTTTGGTTTCTGTAATTACTATATCATTTATTAGTGCGGGATTAATAAGTCTGTCAGGAGGAATAGGATTGATCTTTGGGGCTAACATAGGAACAACCGCAACCGCCTGGTTGGTAGCCGGATTTGGATTAAAAATTAACATATCTGCATTGGCAATGCCTATGCTGGTATTTGGAATCGTATTTTCTTTTCAAAAAAAGCAGTTCACTCAAAGGATTGGGAAATGTTTTGGCAGGACTGGGATTCTTTTCTTTTTGGAATTCATTACATGAAAGAAGGATTTGAAGTATTTAAACAGTATATAGATCTAACTCAATATGCAGTTCCGGGTTTTAAGGGAATCGTTATATATACAATAATTGGTATATTCATTACTACAGTATTACAGTCCAGCAGTGCAACACTTGCATTGATATTAACAGCATTATCTGCAGGACAAATTGAATATGAAAATGCACTGGCCCTGGCAATAGGAGCAAATGTAGGGACAACAATAACCGCGATTTTAGGCTCCATAAGTTCCAATGCAGCCGGAAAAAGATTAGCAGGAGCACATTTTGTGTTTAATGTTGTCACAGGGATAGTAGCATTGGCTTTAATTTATCCATTGGCTAAATTGGTAAATATCCTTGCCGAGTCATTAACAATTGCTGACACAGATTTCACTCTAAAATTAGCCCTTTTTCACACTATTTTTAATATTCTAGGTGTTATAATTATGATTCCATTTATTAAAAAGTTGGAACGCATTCTTGTTAAATTCATAAAAGTGAAGGAATATAAGGAAATTGATGAGCCAAAATTCTTGAATGAAGCGGTTTTAAAATTTTCCTGGATCGTTAATGTCATCATTAATTAATGAATCTAAATTTTTATATAAAAATGCAATCTTTGAAATTGTTGCACATAGTTTGAATATTCATAGATCGGATATTATTTCTCAAGAGAAATTAAAAAAAATCATAAAAAGATCTAAAGAAGAAATGGATATTAATGTTGAGGAACTTTACTATAAGAAAGTCAAGCATATTTATGGTGAAATAATTAGATATGCTACTACTGCTCAAAGCACTTTAAATTTGAATAAGAGGCAAAACGAAGTCATTTCAGAAATTAAGATTGCCAATAGAAAGATGGTAGAGATAATAAAAGATGCCAAAGAATTAAATAAAAATGTAAACATTGCGCTAACTACTGATAATAAATACTTACATAACGAATATGATGGATTTAGAAAGAAAGTAGCAAAAGTGCTACGAGTTATTTATCTGTTCAGAAAAAGTGAAGAGCAAAACAAATATGAACAGATCTTATCCCAGCTAAAGCATGAAGCAATAGACAATATTAGGAGGAGCAATAAATCCATTGATAAATTGATACGAAAAAATTTAATAACCGCCGATATGGCGTCTTCGCTGTTCAATGATCATACAAATGTTAATGACATGATCAAGAAATTGATTGAAGTTGCTGAATTATTATATGGTAGAAAAGATTCCTTATTGGAAAGACAAATATTAAAATTGAGTCACATTTAGTTCAATAAAAAAGCACTTCGATTTAAAAGTGCTTTTTTATTTACATCATCAAAATAATTATTTGTCTATTTCTTTTTCAATAGTAGCTGGCTTAACAGAGCTATCATGAGCGTTATAATATTCTTCTAAAAGGCTCATTGTTGCCTTTAACAAATCTTTTGTTTCTAAAAGAATACTAAAATAAAGGGTTGTATTTTTTGGACTCGATTCTTCTGTGCGCGTGCGCTCTACCTGTTTTTGTATTTTATCTGATACAAAACCTAAAATTTCTTCTTTTCTACCTAAAATATCACCAATTTCTTTAAACGATCTTGAGTTGAAAGCATTTTGAGTATTACTAAAGAAGATTTCAAATCGCTCATCAACTTCTTTTAGTTCTTTTACCTGGCTAAATTTAAGTTTCTTGTGGTTGTTGTTTACATGCTTGTAACTCACTTTAGAAATGTATTCTAAAGACTGTGTCATATCTTGTAAATAACCTAAGAATATGAATATAAAAACTACTTGCTCCAATACTAGATTCATCAAGGTTTTTAATAAAATAGAAAATATTATCTCGTAATTCATCTACTTCATCAGATAGTTTTGCAACCTGCTTCTCGTTTTTAGAGAGAAGACTTAAATCCTGTCGGGCAAGCCCATTAATCGAATTGCTATAAATTTTATTCCCCCTTTTAGCAACCCTTGCAATATTACTTGCACTTTCGTGAATTACTCCTTGCACTGAACTGCTTTCAGCTTTGGTCAAGCTGTCTTCAGCCTTTGTGCCTTTTGACCTTTTTCTATGAGAAATATAATTCCTTCCTACTAGAACAATCACCAATAATAAAAGAACTGCAACCATGACTGGGAAGTTCAGATTCATTAAATAAACTATTATTCCAGCTGCAACAAATGCTATAAATGCAGTAAAGAACCAACCTCCAATTACGTTCAATACACCAGCAACCCTGTAAACTGCGCTTTCTGCTCCCCATGCACGATCTGCAAGCGAAGTTCCCATGGCCACCATAAAGGTTACATAGGTAGTAGATAAAGGTAATTTCATGGATGTAGCAATAGAAATTAGAACACTTGCAACCATTAAATTTACTGCTGCTCTAACCATATCAAAAGCAGGCAATTCATAGGACTTATCTTTAGATAGTTTGATTACAGGTTTTTCAAATTGCTTTTCTATTTTAGCTTTCCAGGAATCAGGTAAAACATAATCGGACATTTGAGACATTAACATTGCAAACCTTACTAAACTTCTCGATAATCCGGTTGGATTAAACCTCTCCTTAGCTTCGCCTTCTCGTGATAAGTTAATTTCTGTTTGAGTAACGTATCTTGCTTTTGAGGAGAACCATAATGTTAAAACCATAATACCACCTGCAATAAAAAGAAATATTGTTGGAGTAGGCACTTTGTCTGCCAATACATCCATACTAAACTCAGTTGCAGGAATTCCAGAAACAACCCATGCTTCGTAAGATTGATAGGCTGCTATTGGAACGCCTATAAAATTAACAAGATCATTTCCGGCAAAAGCCAATGCTAACGCAAAGGTTCCCGCGATGATAATTATTTTATAAATATTAGTTTTGAAAAAATGAATTAATATATAAGATAAATAAGACCAAAAACAAAACTAATACTAACAATTGGAAGTACTTTTGCTTCTAAAAATTTTAATTGTTAATCCTCCAATTATATCAAATGTTTCGCTTGCATAAGCTGTTCCTTTAATACCTTTCATAAAAATGAAATAGGTTATAGCTGAAATAGCGAATCCTCCAAATAAGGCGCCAACCCATTTCGCCTTTTTTCAAAATTATAGGACAGTAATAAATCTGGAAATCCATTGTACCACAGCACCAATTGAAAATGCTACTACTACCGAGAGTAAAATTCCAAAAATAATTTGTGTAGCTTTAGACGTATTAATATAATTTACCACATCACCAAAACTTCCACCATCATGTCCAATTTTAATTAAAGCCATTGCAACAGAAGCGCCTAATAGTTCGAATACAATGGATACCGTAGTTGAAGTTGGCATTCCAACTGTGTTAAAAAAATCAAGGAGAAGAATATCTGTAATCATGACTGCCATAAAGATGATCATGATCTCATTGAACATAAATTCTCCAGGATTAAAAATACCTTTCCGGGCAACTTCCATCATACCACTTGAAAAAATAGCTCCAACCAATACACCTAGACTTGCAACTATCATAATTGTTTTAAATAGAAATAGCTTTTGAGCCAATTGCAGAATTTAAAAAGTTAACAGCGTCATTGCTTACACCCACAACTAAATCTGCCGCAGCAAGAACAGCCAAGGCAATAATCATAAGTAAATAAATATTTTCCATAGTTAGTTTATATTATTAGCAAATGTCTTTAATAAGGATTATTACTATGTTATGTAAATGTTATTTTATTACTAAAAATGCAGATCTAATTGTAAACGAAATAAATAATTATCGTTTTCACCATCCTCTTGTAAAATACTAAAATCAGATTGTACTTTCAATTTATGCCCCACAATATATTTGGAAACCCCTATAGTATATTGATCTTGTGGACTATTTCCTGTTATATTTTCATCTAGAGTGATGTTTGTATATCTTGCAGACAACTCCCAATTATTTTTAAATAAATAACCACTTTGTATATTAAGACCTTTTCCAACTTGTACAATATCACCCGTCTCGGTACCATCAGAATTTTTGGCAATTGGGTCATCTGCATCTCTTTCGGCATACTCCCACATAACAGATAAGCCATTATATTTAAACATCCCGTCAAAGAAGAAAGTGTTTATGGTAGTCTCATATAACCCAACATCATTAGTCATATAAGACCCTAGATTGCTTCTGGTCTTAACGGCATCTTTATTTATATCGTAATTGATGGCAAACATCAGTTTTGGTTTTTCCTCACGTTTAAGATCACTTCCGCTATAATCGCCTTTGCCTTTAAAAATACCGAAAGGTAAAAACTCCAAACGGCCAGTATATTGATGCCCTCCTTCATTGCCTTGAGTAACATTACGACCTTCTCCCTGAGAGAAAGCTAGTTTTTCACGGATAAGGAATTTGTCAGTAAGGTAGAAATGATGTCTCAGCTGGAGTCCCACATCCCGGTCTATATTAAACCTGCTATTTACCAGGGAGCGATCAACTTGTTGCATATTTCCTGATGAAATAACCCGCTCAATATTTCCTGGAAGTTTGGTTTGACCGGCCCACAATTCGAAATTACCGACAAAATTCCACATTACTACAGCATCGAGAATGTATCTCGGGGTGTTTCTTGTAAATGCAGATCCCCCTGAAATATCTCTGTTCGAAAGGCCTAGTTCAATTTTATATTTGAGCTTAGGAGAGAAGGCATAACCATCAAATTTCAATCGGGCACGCCTAATCAGCATGTTTGATTCAGGACTTTGATCTTTTTCGGAGTTAACGGTTGTTAAAAATTGCATTCGAGCACCAATTTTCATGGTCCATGAACTGTCTTGACCTACAAGATTAAACAAACCTTTTCCAAATTTAGGCGCATTTGTTTCTCCTTGAGAAATTACTGTAAATGAAGAAAACACCAATACAGTAAAAAGTGTGATAGTTAGTTTCATTAGTTAGAATTAGTTTTTGTCGACTGCAAATATCTTATAACAAAGTTAATCTAATGTTTCCAAATTTTTAAGAAAATGAATAAAAAAAGCTGCCTTGGCCAAAGGCAGCGCTTAGCATTCAATTTTAAAATAGTCGACAAAAACTTATTCTATATGAATAACTAAAATATTTATATAAACGGTTACAATATCATATTTATAGTTAAATTATCGAATGTTATCAAAATATTAAATTAATTATTTTAAATCTACATTAATTAACTTTAAATTACTGAAAGACAGCAGTATACAATTGCTAATGTTAAATTAAGGTTACCTAAAAGTTTATTTAATGTAAATTTTTTTTAAATTTGAGAGATTATTAATTAAAACCTAAAGATTATATGAAAAGGATATTTGTTATTGCAATTATGTTATGTGTCTCAATAACTTTTGCACAGGAAGAAAAAAACGTTACATACATTGACAATGGTGACCTTACAGAAGCGACCTATTATTATGATAATGGTGTCATTCAACAGGAAGGCACATTTAATAAGGCTGGGAAACTTCATGGAGTTTGGACCAGCTACGATATTAATGGTGATAAAGTAACTGTAGGGAAATATATGGATGGTAAAAAAGTCGGAAAATGGTTTTTTTGGACAAAAGACAATGTTATAAAAGAAGTTGATTATGATCACTCTAAAATTACCAGTGTAATGAATCGAAAGAGTAAACGCAACAACATTTTAAGTGTTTTTTACAAGATATAAAAAGCATCCATATTGGATGCTTTTTTTTTAGACTAATTCATAGTGAAATAACTAGAACTTATACGAATAACCTACAGAGAATTCTGTTCCGGGTTGCCGTAATGAAAATATTTGATCCCTGGCTCCAAAGGACTTAAATACACTTTCTCTTTCACTTCCCAATAAATTGGAAACCTTAAGGTCAACAGAAGAATTTTTATTTTTCCCAAATGACTTGTTCAGCGTGAAATTCAAACTTGCAAAAGGTTGGGTGTAAACATCTGGTGTTATTCCTGTGCCAACAACCTCAAGAGTTTCTCCCTGAACATTGAAATAGAGTCCTGTTTGTAAACCAATATCATCTTTATTAAAGTCTAGACCTGCATTTATCAAATAGGGAGATTGACCTTGCAGGTCCCGTTTTCTGTCTACAGTTTCACCATCTCTTAAAGTCCCCGGGCTGGTCCGAGAATTGAATTCAGGATCAGACATGGTTAATTTGGACTCAATCAATGACGCATTTATATTAACTTTTAAATTCTTAAGACTATCAAAGATAAATCCAAGGTTTTTTCTGAATTCGATCTCGGCGCCATACACTTCAGCATTACCTAAATTCCTTGGTTGAATTTGGGTTGGTGCCTGTAAAAAGAAAGTTAACTCAATAGGATTGGTAAAATCTTTATAAAAACCACTTATAGCAAACATTTCACCTTCATCTCCAAAATTTTCGTATCGTATATCAAAATTGTTAATATAAGTTGGCACTAAATTTATATTACCAATGAATAACCTGTCTGTAATTGGGTCGAATATTTGTGATACAGATGCCTCTTTAAAAGACGGTCTCGCAGTAGTTCTGTAGTAAGAACCTCTAAATTTAGACTCATCAGTTAACTCATAGATTAGGTTGGCTGACGGAAAAACATCAAATTCATCCAAAACAGGTTCATTGCTGAAAATCACATTTCCGTCCTGACCTGTGTAGAACGAATTGAATAATTCTGTTCGCAGTCCTAATATGGCTTTAAATTTTTTAGTAACATTAAATTCGTTTGAAATATAGGTTGAATAAATGCGTTGCTCACCTTCATACGCATCATTCGGGTTGAAATTATTATTGAATCTCAAATAAGTGCCTGATTGATTCTCTCTGGTCCATAGATTTTCAGTGAGTAAGAGATTATTGGGATCTCCGCCTGGTACAACGAGAGTAGACGTTTCAAAAGTAAAGTCATCTACACTGAAATCTCTGAATTTATAGGTATAACCTCCGCCAAATTTAACTTTAGCAGGATTGTCATCAATAGTATATTTTTTACTGAAGTCAATTTTCCCGGCCCAGCTTTCTTCAGTTAAAAACCTCCAGATACGAATAGGGAAGGTTGATGCTGATGGACTAATAAAAACTGGCCGTCCTGTGATTCCTGCAATGGAGTAACACGATGATCTTTGTCATAGACTTTTGAAAATGTTGGAGAGAATTTCCAATCCAGATCCCAGTCAGAATTCTGACCAAAGCTATGCGAACCATTTAAAAGTATATTTGTGACCGATCGCTCTGTATACAATAAGGCGTCTTTTGTCAGTGGTTCAACTCCAGTTCCACCACCGCCTTGTGCGATATTTTGATTAAAGAATCCTGCTGATGATTCCCCGTTTTGAATGTGAAGAAGTGTAAATTTATACTTTGATAAACCAGTTTTAAATGTTAGACCTGCCAATCCGTTTAACAAAACACTGTTAATACCTTCACTACCTATAGATGATCTATCGATTATAAGTTCGTTGTTCGATGTGTCAAATATATCTCTAACAAATGCACCATCTTGCCTGTCTTCATAAAAGGTTGTCTCATTTTTATAGGAGAAGGAAGCTAAATAACCCAATTTCTTGTTATCTCCTACTATCATATTGATTTCCTGCAGTAAATCCAAAATCAAAATTAGGATTACTGGTTTCCTGATCTGCTCTGAGCTGCTTATCAAATCTTCCTGTAAGTTGTGTTAGTAGTCCTGAGTTAACATCAAAAGTTCCCGGAATGGGTTGATACCTGTTTATGGGAACGTTTCTGGTTCCATCATCGTAGCCAAAAAAGTCAGTATCTCCTCCAGTATACGACAAATAATTATCATTTCCATGCATATCTGGATTATAACCCAAATCCTGCAGAAATTGAATATTCTGCTTTTGTTGGAAAATCCTTTGTAACAATATCAATTACTCCTCCGGTAAAATCTGCAGGATAATCTGCTGTTGCCGATTTGATCACAATGATATTATCCAATATATTGGTTGGGAAAATATTCATTTGAATCGTGTTTCTGTCTGGATCCAAACCAGGGATGTCAACACCGTTTAAAATTGATTTAGTATATCGATCTCCAAGACCTCTTACATAGACATATTTCCCACCTTGTACAGATACACCAGGAACGCTTTTCACAGCAGCAGCCAGATCACTTGCCCCAGATTTTTTAATACTCTGGATTGATAATCCATCAACTAAATTGACTGATCTTTTTTGGAGGTCCAGAACAGCGCTTTCAGTATTGCGTTTGGCACTTGTTGTAATAAGGATCATCTAATGAATTGGCCCCTAATGTGATATCAAGATCAAAGACTTCATTCTGTTTTACGACTACTTCAGTGATTTCCTGTGTATTATATCCAACGAAAGAAAATATCAATGTGTAGGTCCCTTCTTCAAGATCTAATTTATATTTTCCATCAAAATCTGATGTTGTTCCTATAGTGGTTCCTTTTACAATAATATTAGCAAAAGCCAGGGGCTCATTATTATAATCCCCATCAATCACAATTCCTGTAACCGTCCCCTTTTGTGCAAATAGCACTGAAATTGAAATAAAGAAGAAAAATAATGAAAGTAATTTATTGTTATTTTACATGTTGTTGCTTTCCTGTAAACAACCGCTCACAAATAACAATGTGAGCAGCTATATATATGATTTGAAAATTATTTTCAATGATTATTAAAATCCTAAACTACCAGCTGTATTTGCATAAGTCCAGCTTAGGTTGGAAGTATTGGCTCCTACTGTTTGAGCACCTTGTGTTACTTCGGTTGTCCAGGTAGCAGCTCTTTCTGTAAAAGTTGGATCTAGAATAATTAATTGGATTTTGAAATACATCATTACCAGAATCGGCATCATCGCAGTTTTCAATACAGGCTACTTTTTCAACAAATATTGAATTATCTATCCAACTAATTGCCAGTTTGAAAAAGTGATCAAACCGTCAAGAAAATTTTGTGAAACCGCGTTATTATCTAATTCAACGTCTGAACTGGGTTTAAAACCGAAGGCATATACATTGCTAACAGTCCCTGTCGCACGACTTCTAAAATCTGCATACTCTCCATTTGATGTTTCTAAGTTTCCAATTAATGTTACATTTTGCAAAGTAAAAGAGCCAGTCGCGGATCCTTCTCTTCCATCAATTTCTAATGCGTGGTCTGAAGTAGAACCTAAAACAACTACAGCATTATCAATCGTACCGGAATAAGCCTGATCAATATCCAACCCATCATCTCCTTGGGCCCAAACTAAGAGGTTGGATGCATTGACGGTACCACCAAAGAACTCGATTCCATCATCTACATTGGCTACAACTTCTACATTGTCTATAACCGTTCCATTACCAACACCTCCAAGGGTTAATCCATTGATCTCATTTCCTTCACCAATCAGTGCTCCGCCATGACGAATAGATATATATCTTAATACTCCGGAATTATCAGCTGGATCAGTACCTCCATACAGACCAAATGTGTCATCTGCAGGAATTCCCTCAATTTGAACTTCTTCTAATTCACCAGAAAAGGAACATGGCGCTTTACCAAGAATAATTAAACCACCCCACAAACCGCGGTCAGCAGAAGTTAAGTTGGTACCGGCTGTTTGTCCTGCATCGATATTATCACTTGTTGAAGTAAATATGATTGGACCTTGAGCAGTTCCCACTGCATTGATCTTTCCGCCTCTTGCTATGATTAATGCCGAAGCTAAAGATCCGGTGCCGGCAGAACCCTTTATAATTGTTCCCGGATTGATTGTAAGTGTCACACCATCTTCAACAACAACTTTTTGATTTAACTGGTAGATCTTATCATTAGTCCAGGTTGTATTTGTTGAGATAGCACCTGTAACTGCAACAATTTCTGTATTACCGCCAGTATTGCCTCCACCTTCATTGATGATTGTAATTTCTTCAATGATTATTGGAGTATCATCATCCTTAAAACATCCTGTAAATATTAAAGTTGATGTCATTATTAGCCCTAAAATTAATTTTCTCATGATATTGTCTTTGTTTAATTTTTTTTGATTCTTGAATTAAGAATTATTGGGCAAAGAAAAGACATCTAGTGTAAAGACTAGGTTAATCAAAGATTAAACATTAGTAATTAAAAAGTTATGTTTCTGTTATGAAATAGTTGAAATCTTGAAAGAAGAAAACATTAAGTTAACATAAAAAAAAATCAATGTAGCATTAAAACACAGAAGTATAAAAATTAAGTCTGATCAGAGAATAATATACCGAAATTAATTAAGACTTTTAAAATAGTTTTTAAGAACCATTAATTAAGATTCTATAAGAGAGGGTTTGCTTTTATTGTCTTGATTGGATGTAGAAGTACTAACTACTCCAGTTTGTGGAGGTGTTTTAGCTCTTAAAGTGACATTCACCTCTGTTGATTTTTCATCAGATACTGTTACATTTATTTCTTCAGTTTCATAACCAACAAAGCTATACTCCAGAACATAGTCGCCAGGAGTTAGATCTTCAAAAAAATAGATACCATCTATATTAGAATAAGTTGCTTTATCAGAACCTTTAATGGTTATATCCCCGAATGCCAAAGGCTCATTATCATTTTCCAGGTCAATAATTTTCCCTGTGATTACACTTGGGTTTTGTGAAAATATTGTAGCTGAGCTCAAAAGAAAAATAAATAATACTAAGTATTTCATTAAATTAAAATTTATAGCACAAAGAAATTATTTTTGTCTACAAACTACGTTAATAATACATTAACCCTGAGGCAGTAAAAGTTATTAAATTGTTAACTAAACACGGGGTTAATTAATTTTCAGGAAACACAAATTTAACATTGGGGTTTCTGTGATTAGTTTAATTGAAAATATTTATCTTGTGAGTTAATTATCACATCTTATGAACTGGGAAAAACTACTCTCACTAAAACGATTTGGAGACACCAACAAAAGACTAAGAAAAGAACAGGACGAGACCCGTTTAGGTTTTGAAGTTGATTATGACCGAGTGATCTTTTCATCAGAATTCAGAAGCCTGCAGGATAAGACACAGGTTATTCCATTATCCAAAACAGATTTCGTCCATACACGACTAACGCATAGCTTAGAAGTAAGTGTTGTAGGTCGATCTTTAGGGAGAATTGTTGGTCAGAAGTTATTAGAAAAACACCCTCATTTGAAAACTATACATGGCTATCGTGCAAATGATTTTGGAGCCATAGTAGCTGCTGCTTCTTTGGCACATGACATAGGAAATCCGCCATTCGGACATTCCGGGGAAAAGGCAATTGGAGAATATTTCAAAACAGGAAAAGGCACTGGTTTCAAAGATAATCTTACGCGATAAGGAATATCAGGATCTTTGCGATTTTGAAGGTAATGCCAATGGGTTTAAAATAATTACTCAGAATAGAAAGGGTAGAGAAGGAGGATTACGTTTAAGCTATGCAACTCTTGGAGCCTTCATTAAATATCCGAAGGAATCCTTACCAAAAAAACCAACAAACAGTATTTCGCATAAAAAATATGGTGTTTTTCAAAGCGAGGTTCAAATATTTCATGATGTTGCTAAGGATCTTGGGTTGAATGAATATAAATCTGACAATGAGATCGCATTTTGCAGGCATCCTTTGGCATTTTTAGTGGAAGCAGCCGATGATATATGTTATACAATAATTGATTTTGAGGATGGCATTAATCTGGGATTGGTACAAGAGGAATTTGCATTGGAATATTTGATCAATTTAGTTCGGGATACTATCAACATCAAAAAATATAATTCTCTTACCAATACCAATGATCGAGTAAGCTATTTAAGGGCCTTGGCAATCAACTCCTTAATTCAGGAAGCTTCAAATGTTTTCATAAAAAATGAAGAGTCCATTTTAAAAGGACAATTTAATCATGGTTTATTAGAAAAATGCAAGTATGAAGCACAAATAAAAGATATTATTTCTTTAAGTGTCGAAAAGATCTACCAATCAAAAGAGGTTATTGATAAAGAAATAACAGGATATGAGGTCATTTCTAAATTGCTAACCATATTTATAACCGCTGTAAATAATAACCATGAAAACAGGCCAACAAGTTACGATCAATTAATATTAAAGATCTTGCCTCAAACAATTGATTTTTCAAATAAATCACTTTATTTAAGGCTGTTAAATGTCTGTAATTATGTTGCTTCTCTATCTGATAGCCGTGCTATTTTGATATATAAAAAGATTGCGGGGATTGAGATTTAGAATAAACACCTGTTAAATTTTTGGAATAGTATATTTATTGGAATAAATTAGGTCCCGCTAAAAAAAATTAAATATGATAAAGAAAATACTAATTGGTTCTGGTTTATTACTGGGACTGGTTTTTGCTTACACAGTTCTTTTCAAGAGTACTTATGAAGTAACCTTAGAATTTAACTCAAATGATCAAATTGCTAAGATTCACAAAGAGAATTTATCCAAAAATCCATTTTCTGAAACTCTTAAACTAACAAAGAAGGAGCGTAAGGCGTTTGGGATTCCTCCAAATAAATATTATGAAGATGAATGGGTGTTGACCATGAATCCTATTTTAGGCCGTCCTACAACAGAAAATTTAAAGTCGATTAGAGGTTTAATGCAACAGACTTTATTGAATCGGGTTCCTGGAGATGGTATCGATAATAATTGGGTTGAAAGAGGGCCTGATAATGTAGGTGGTCGAACAAGGGCGGTAATGTTCGATCCGAATGACCTAGCTAATGAAACCGTATTTGCCGGTGGAGTAAGTGGTGGGCTTTGGAAGAACACAAAAATTTCAGATCCCAATACGATTTGGACAAGGGTAAATATACCTACTAATTTGGCGGTAACTTCAATTACTTATGATCCAAATAACACTAATATATTTTATTTAGGCACAGGCGAGTCTTACGTAAGTGGAGATGTTAATGGAGATGGTGTATGGAAATCAGAAGACGCAGGAGTTTCATGGAACAAGGTATTTGGCGGCATTTCCGGGCCCACAACATTTGTGTCAGCCTCAAACATCACTATAAATACACCTGTGGATATAGCAGGAGATTACGTTTCATATCCAACAACAAATTTTGGACCGACCATTAGCTCTGTAATTACAGCAGAGATTGTATTGGCGGATGATGGCTCTGGCGCTCCGATTGAGGCTTGCAATGCCTTGACAAATGGAGCGGAAATTAATGGTAAGATTGCTTTGGTGCGTCGAGGAACGTGCACCTTTGTTACTAAAGTGAAAAATGCTCAGGATGCAGGAGCTATAGCAGTTATAGTGATGAACAATAATCCGGGAGAGCCAATTGCTATGGGTGGTTCTGATCCAACTATTACGATACCAGCCGTTATGATCACACAGGCCAGTGGAGACCTTATTGAAAATGCATTGGAATCTGGAACAGTAAATGGGTCCTTAAATCCGGCAAGTGGCAATTTCACTGGGAATCTGGTCCCAGGGATTCAACATATCAATGACATAAAGATAAAGGATAATGCTGGAGTTTCTGAGATTTATGTAGCTGCCGGAGAATCATTTTATTCAGAGGCAAATTCTCCTACATACCTTGGAGGTCCTGAATTAGGTTTATTTAAATCAGTTGATTCCGGATTGTCTTGGACAGAAGTTACTTTGCCCTTGACTGGCAATGGAAATAAATATGAACCTAATGATATAGAGATTGGTGCTGATGGAAAGATTTGGTTGTCTACCATAGCAAGTTCCATTTATGGTGATGGAGGAGGAAAAATATTCACTTCAGACGATGGAGTTACCTTTACAGAGGCGTTTAGTGTCTCAGGGGCTAATAGAACCCAGATTGCAGTATCATCGCAAAATGCAGGCACAATATATATTTTGGCACAAATTTCAGATGGAGTTACAATGCAGCTCACTACTGATGGATTTGAAACTGGGGCATCTGCCATAACATTGCCTAATGATGCAGATACAGGAATTCCAGCTAATGATTTTGCTCGAGATCAGGCGTTTTACAATCTAATGCTCGAAGTAGATCCAAACAATGATCAAATTGCATATGCAGGAGGAATTGATTTGTTTAAGTCTGTAGATAGTGGTACATCTTGGAACCAATTCAGTCATTGGTATGGTGGTTTTGGATTTCAATATGTACATGCCGACCAACATGCCTTAGCATTTAGTAATGGAGATCCTAGTAGGATGGTTTTTGGTAATGATGGAGGTGTTTACTTTACTGATGATGGTGGTATTAATACAAATTCAAGGAATAATGGTTTTAATGTTACTCAATTCTATACGGTTGGTGTCGGACCTATTGGGGCATTTTCTGGCGCTGATTATTTTCTTGCCGGAGCCCAGGATAATGGCACCCAGTTTTTTGAAAATGCACCATCTGAAATTAGTGGTTCTGTAGATGTATCTGGAGGTGATGGAGCCTATAGCTTTTTTGACCAAGATGGAACCGATCGATATTTCATAACAAATTATGTATACAATAATGCTATTTATTTGTTCAATCTGGCAAATAACACTCAGGTAACAATTAATAATGAGAGCACTTCCAATGGATCGTTTATAAATCCAGAAGCGTTAGATTCAAATTTAGATATATTGTATTCCAATTATTCGTCGGGATCAGACTTAATTGTTCGAAGATATGCCGGTATTAAATCAGCCGGAACTTTAACCAAAACGAGTCTTACAGACGCCCTTCTTACAAACAGACCTACTTCATTTACAGTATCTCCATATACAACAACTTCTTCAACCTTGTTGGTTGGAACTGTACTTGGTGATATTTTGAAAGTAGAAAACGCCGATGGAGATTCTCCAATTTGGACCAGTATTGAAAATGATAATGTAATAGTTGGTAGTGTTTCTGATATAGAATTCGGAGCAACTGAAAACGAAATCTTTGTTACGGTACACAACTATGGTGTACAAAGCATATGGTATACTAATGATGGAGGAGCTACCTGGGAAGGAAAAGAAGGAGATTTACCGGATATGCCGGTAAAGGCAATATTACAAAGTCCATTAAATCCGGAAGAAGTAATTGTTGGCACTGAACTAGGTGTTTGGTATACAACTGATTTCTCATCAGAGAGTCCAACTTGGTTGCCATCATTCAATGGAATGAGCAATGTTAAGGTAACTGACCTTGATCTGAGGGATGATAATGCAGTTTATGCCTCGACTTATGGAAGAGGGGTGTTTTCGGGGGAATTTAAACTTGATCCGTCCGGAGATGAAGACGGAGATGGCATACTTAACGGAGATGATAATTGCGTTAGTACGGCAAATGCAGATCAGACTGATTCGGATGGAAATGGTATTGGAGATGCTTGTCAAGATACAGATAACGATTCGGTTATTGATATAAATGATAACTGTCCTAATAATTCAAACCCGGATCAGGCAGACTCAGATGGAGATGGCATAGGTGATGCCTGTCAAGACACAGATAGTGATACTGTATTGGATATTGATGATAATTGTATTGATGTTCCCAACGTAGATCAACAGGACACCAACGGAAACGGCTTAGGTGATATATGCGATACTAGTTACGAAGCACCAGATAATATTAGAATTGAGGTTATTTCTGAAACTTGCGATGGTCAGGATAATGGAGTCATAAATATTAGTTTAACCGAAACATATGTCACATATACAGCAACTTTGGAAGGAAGTGGAGTTAACCTAACACAAGGAATTGTATCGAACTCTCATAGCTTTGAAAATATTGCTGTAGGTGCTTATACTTTATGTATATCTGTTGATGATAGAAATTATGAGCAGTGTTTTGAAATTATTATTAATGGTGCGGAGCCATTAGAAGCAGTTTTTGGAAGCGCAAATGATAACTCCGACACTAATAATGATGTTACGTCAATTTTAATCAATAGAGGAACGCCTCCATTTACTGTTTTATTTAATGGTGAAGTTATTCGCGTTTCTAATGAAAGTTCTTTTACTGTGGAAACTTCAGGTTCTGGCCTAATAGAAGTTAAATCTTCTAAAGCTTGTGAGGGAGTGATCAGCAGAGTGATGGAAAATGCAGGAGTATTTAAATTATCCGTTAGTCCTAATCCGGTTAATGACGAACTTAAAATATTTTTCCCGATGTTATTGGAAGCTGTAATTCCGGTTCAGATCTACGATTTGACAGGTAAATTAATATTGGACCAAAATGAAGTTTTGCAAAACTCAAATTTTATACAGCTTCCATTCCATAATTTCATTAAAGGAATCTATTTCGTTAAAGTGGGGTTAGATAAACCAGAGGTCTTTAGAATTATAAAAAATTAGTTTTATGAAAAATAATTTAAAATTATATTTAGCATTATTGCTTTTAGCTATTATTACTTGGGCTTGCAGTAAGAGTGATGGAGGTGATGATAGTCCTCCACTACCACCTCCAAATTCTGCGCCAACCGCGGTTTCTCAATTGGTTTTCCCAACTTCAGACCTACTATGTATTGATAATACAGTGACGTTTGAATGGGTAGCTTCAAGTGATGCTGATGGTGATTCGATAAGTTATATTTTAGTTGTTGCAACGGACCGGCTTTTGACACAAGTTGTTGAACAACGAACGGTTTCTTCAACAAGTGTCACTATATCTTTGGAAAGAGGTGTTGCCTATTACTGGAATGTTACAGCTAGAGATAGTCAGGGAGGAGATGCTGATTCATCGAGTACTTTTGCATTCTACACTGAGGGTGACGGAGTTTCTAACTATGCACCTTTTTCTGCAGCACTTAGTGCTCCGGAAAATACCGGATTGGTAGATGCAGGTACTGTTAATTTGAGTTGGACGGGAGGCGATACAGATGCCGAAGATATTTTGACTTATGAATTATTCTTTGGAGAATCTATTGATCCGCCTTTATTGCAGTCAGATCTTTCAGATGAGAATTTTGATGTTACCGCATCATCAGGCTTAACTTATTATTGGAAAGTCAATACTATGGATGATAGCGGTTTGAAAACTATAGGCCAAGTCTGGCAATTTACTGTAAATTAGGGAGAAATAATCACAAAAAAAGAGAGCTGTATAGCTCTCTTTTTTTGTTAAATAGAGAAAATAGTTACATTTCCTCTGATTTATTTGCATTTAATCGATAAAATATGTATGTTTGTCGAGAATTGATTGAATAGTCAATTTCAAAACTCATTTTTTAGCACCAAATCTAAAGAAAATGAAAAAAAACCTATTATTCGCTTTGAGCGTATTCGTTATTACTATTGTTGGATTACTTGTATTTTGTGAAGCCTCCAATAAGCCTAACAAAGAAACTCTAAAAATTAATAAAGTTCAGCAACAGGATGAAATGAAAGGCCTTGCCTCCTTGAATAAATAACTGGATTTTGGATATTTGTTAATTATTGGAAATAATTTCGGACAGATTATCAATGTCTATTCCGCACTTTATTTGCAATTCTTCAACAGTTCCATGCTCAATGAATTGATCCTTGATCCCTAGAACTATAATTTTATTCCTGTAATTGTTTTCTGCAGCAAATTCTAAAATTGAACTACCAAAACCTCCTTTTATAGTGCCATCTTCTATTGTAATGATTGTAGAATACGTTTGAAAGACAGTATGCAATAAACTTTCATCTAAAGGTTTGATGAATCTCATATCATAATGAGCTACTGGGCTTATTCTTGTAGTTTTTTTAATTGCTTCGAGAACATTTTCAGCAATAGTCCCAACACTTAAAATAGCCAGATCTTTACCTTTTGATAACCGGACTCCTTTTCCTACCTCTATATTTTCAAAAGGTTGTTTCCAATCAATCAAATTACCCTTTCCTCTGGGATAGCGAATTGCAATAGGTAAATTCAAACCAAGTTGAGCGGTGTACATTATGTTTCTCAGCTCTATTTCATTTCTCGGGGCAAAAATGATCAGGTTAGGAATACATCTCAAATAAGCAATATCAAATACTCCATGATGTGTGGCTCCATCTTCACCCACTAATCCGGCTCTGTCCAGACAAAAAATCACTGGTAATTTTTGAAGTGCAACATCATGTATTACCTGATCATAGGCCCTTTGTAAAAACGTTGAATAAATATTGCAAAAAGGAATAAACCCTTGTGTTGCCATTCCAGCTGCCAGTGTTACGGCATGCTGTTCTGCTATACCAACATCAAAAGCTCTGTCAGGAATTTTTTCCATCATATATTTTAAGGAACTACCTGTTGGCATAGCAGGAGTGATACCTATTATCTTAGTATTTTTTTCTGCAAGTTCTACAATTGTCTGACCAAAAACATCCTGAAATTTTATAGGTTGTAGGCTTGTATCTTTTTCATGTACATCTCCAGTATTTGCATTGAATTTACCCGGAGCATGATATTTAACCTGATCCTGTTCTGCCTGTATAAGACCTTTCCCTTTTCTTGTTAAAACATGCAGAAACTTTGGTCCTTTGACCGATTTTAGTCGTTGCAGTTCCGATATGATTTCATCTACATTATGCCCGTCAATTGGGCCTGAGTAATCAAACTTTAAAGCTTCAAAAATATTATCCTGTGATGGTGTGCCTTTTTTAACATTGGTAAGATATTGCTTTAATGCGCCAACACTTGGGTCGATTCCTATTGCATTATCATTTAAAACTACTAAAATATTGGCTTCAGTAACTCCGGCATGATTCAAGCCCTCAAAGGCCATTCCACTTGCAATGGAAGCATCACCAATAACTGCAATATGATGTTTTTCCATGTCACCATTCAATTTTGACGCTATTGCCATTCCTAATGCAGCGGATATAGATGTTGAAGAATGACCAGTACCAAACGCATCATATTTGCTTTCTTCCCGATTAGGGAATCCGCTTATTCCATTTAACTGTCTGTTTGTATGGAACAATTCTCGTCTTCCTGTCAATATCTTATGAACATAAGCCTGATGACCAACATCCCAAACTATGAGATCATTTGGGGTGTCAAAAACATAATGCAGAGCAATAGTTAGTTCAACAACTCCCAAACTGGAACCTAAATGGCCTTCCTTTGTAGCGACTATGTTTATTATAAACTCCCTTATTTCCTTTGCTAACTGAGGTAATTCGTCTTTACTCAATTGACGTAAATCTTTAGGGTAATTTATATTTGAAAGTATTTTTTTTGGCACGAAACAAAAGTACGAGATTGAAATTGTATTTTTATACTTATGAAAAACATTTTCGATGACACTTATTTTATGAAAAAAGCGCTCCAGGA
This sequence comes from uncultured Gammaproteobacteria bacterium, assembly GCA_942490545.1. Lineage (GTDB taxonomy): Bacteria > Pseudomonadota > Gammaproteobacteria > Enterobacterales > Alteromonadaceae > Paraneptunicella. The sequence goes on from CALNXX010000017.1 coordinate 397,774, forward strand.
AGCTGAAGCTGCCTATGAAAAAGGAGAAATACCTGTTGGAGCTGTTATTGTCATTGATAATAAAGTGATTGCCCGAGCACATAATTTAACTGAAACTTTAAACGATGTAACTGCTCATGCAGAAATGCAGGCCATTACTTCAGCTGCAAATTTTCTGGGTGGAAAGTATTTACTTAATTGCACCTTATATGTCACTTTAGAACCTTGTCAGATGTGTGCAGGAGCTCTATACTGGAGCCAGATTTCCCAAATAGTTTATGCAGCAAAAGATGAGCATAGAGGATTTGGAGTTATGAAAACTAAATTACATCCTAAGACCAAAATAGTAGGAGGAATTATGGAAAATGAAGCCTCAGAATTGTTGAAACAGTTCTTTATAAATAAGAGAAATTTGAATTAAATTTTCTTCTCGTCCTGATAATCCTTCATCTTCTTAATATTTTCTTTTGACAGCATGTAGTCCTTCACTTTTCTGTCCTTCCAACGGTGGTAAGTGAATAAAGGGATAGCAAACAGGAATAAACCAACCACACCATAACCGATTAGTTTTTCAGCAACAGGTTCGGGCTTTAAAACAAAACCTGTTATTATACTTCCGGTAGAGGTAATAAAAAGTAAACCAATTAAATATTTCATTGACTAAATTTAATTAATTGTCTTCTATAGGCAGTTAGTAATCTGGATTTAGAAATAAAACCGAAATATTTTCCATTCTTCAGCACTACCAAATTCCATGCTCCTGTTCTTTTGAACTTATTTAAAATGTCTTCCGCGGAATCCTTTTCATAATAAATTATATCAGATCCATCATGCATTAAACTTTCAACTTTCACGGTTTCATATAATTCTTTGTTAAACATAATGCTTCTCACATCATTTAGGGTAAGAATCCCTAAAAATTCTTTTTGGTGGTTAACTACTGGAAAATGATTTCGAGAGGATTTTGCTATGGCGTTATTTACGATTTCTCCCAATTTCATGTCTGGAGTAAGTAGTATAAAATTTGTTTCAATAATCTTATCTATATCCAACATCATAAGCGCATTTTTATCCTTGTCATGAGTTATGAGTTCCCCTCTTTGAGCCAGTTTTAAGGTGTAGATGGAATGTGAAATGTAATATTTAGTAATTGTATAAGAAATAGCGGCAACCAGCATAAGTGGTACAAATAATTCATACCCTCCGGTTATTTCAGCAATTAAGAAGATGGCCGTTAAAGGTGCATGCAAAACACCTGCCATTAATCCTGTCATCCCTATTAAAGTAAAGTTTGTTTCTGATACATGAAATTCTAAACCAACATTGTTAATGATTTTTGCTATTGCATTTCCTAATGCACTTCCCATTACTAATGTAGGAATAAATACACCTCCAACTCCTCCAGCTCCAAAAGTTGTTGTCATGGCTATGGACTTGAATATTGTTATACCAAGCAACAATGCGATCACTATCCAGATATTACTGAGATCTATATCAAATGGTGTTTCTCCAATGGCTGCCAAGTGGTCACCTTTTAATAAATTATTTATAACACCATATCCCTCACCATATAATGGTGGGATTATGTAAAGCATAGCGCCAATTGCCACACCACCAATTAACAATCGTTTGGCTCTACTTTTAATTCCCTTAAAGAAATCAGTAATTAAAAAGAACATTTTTGAAAAATAAACAGAGGCAATTCCCGTAGCCAATCCCAAAATGACGTAAAAAAGAATATCTTCAATCTCAAATTTATCAATCATTTTAAATCTGAGTAAGACTTGGGTTCCTAAAAAGAAATAAGATGTAACAACTGCTGAAACTGATGCCAGTAATAGTGGAATTAAGGACGTAAATGCCAGGTCTAAACTAAATACTTCTATAGCGAAAATAATTGCTGCAATAGGAGCTTTAAACATAGACGCCATTGCTCCGGTAGCTGCGCAGCCAATTAAAAGCATTCTGGTTTTTAAATTCATGTGGAATAATCGGGCAGTATTTGATCCTATAGCAGATCCAACGCTTACAGCCGGTCCTTGTAAACCAACCGAACCCCCAAAACCAACGGTTATTGGAGCCGTTATTAAAGCCGCGTAAATATTGTATCTTGGGATTATTCCGTTTAATTTTGAAATAGCGTGTAATGTGGTAGAGATACCGTGACCTATATGTTTTTTTAGCCAGGTTTTTTTTATAATAAATACAAGAGCTAAGCCAACTATCGGAAAAATAAAATACAGAGAGCTTTTGTAATCTTTAAAAATGTTGATATCCAGTAATAATTGAATGTAATGCGTAAGGTTTTTAAGAACCACTGTTCCTAATCCGGCTAAAAAACCAACAAGAATACTAAGTATATAAATAAAATTACGTTCAGAAATATTTTTGTATTTCCAAATTAAAAACTTACGTAACAATAATTTAAACCAGTTTGTCATTCATTAAAGCTACTAAAAAAATCCTGCTCTAAAATATAGGATCTAGTATTTAAGTATTTAAGTCTAATTTCAACTTAAGTTCTTTAAGTTGAGCTTCATCTATTGGAGCAGGAGCGTCTATCATGACATCTCTTCCGGAATTATTCTTTGGGAAGGCTATAAAATCTCTAATGGTTTCCTGTCCGCCTAAAATGGCGACCAATCTGTCCAATCCAAAAGCAATTCCACCATGAGGTGGTGCACCATATTCAAAAGCATTCATCAAAAAGCCAAATTGTTCTTTGGCTTGTTCTTTTGTAAATCCAAGATGATCAAACATTAAAGATTGTGTAGCTTTATCGTGTATTCTGATGGATCCGCCACCAATTTCGTTACCGTTCAACACCAAATCATAAGCATTGGCTTTAACAGCTCCCGGATCGGTATCTAAAAGTTTTATTTGATCTGGTTTAGGCGATGTGAATGGGTGATGCATGGCATGGTAACGTTTCGTTTCTTCATCCCATTCCAAAAGAGGGAAATCTACAACCCATAGTGGAGCAAATTCTTTAGGATTTCTAAGTCCTAATCTCTCCGCCAATTCCATTCTAAGAATACTTAATTGTGATCTGACTTTATCCGTATTCCCGGAAAGTATACAGATTAAATCTCCGGCTTTCGCTCCGGTTTTTTCAGCCCATTTTTTAAGATCGTTTTGATCAAAGAATTTATCAACCGATGATTTATAAGTTCCGTCTTCATTACAACGCACATAGACCATTCCTAAGGCGCCAACCTGTGGGCGTTTAATCCAATCAATCAGTTTATCTATGTCTTTTCTGGTATAACTGTTTGCTCCCGGAACCGCTATTCCTACAACCAATTCAGCATTATTAAAAACACCAAAATCTTTATGTTGAGCAACCTCATTCAATTCGCCAAATTCCATCCCGAAACGGATGTCCGGTTTGTCATTACCATATCTTTTCATGGCCTCATCAAAGGTCATTCTCGGGAATTTTTTCACATCAACTCCGTTGATTTCTTTTAATAAATGTCGTGTTAGTCCTTCAAAGGCATTCAATATATCGTCTTGCTCTACAAAAGCCATTTCACAATCAATTTGTGTGAATTCCGGTTGTCTGTCGGCACGAAGGTCCTCATCTCTAAAACACTTAACCAGTTGAAAATATTTATCCATTCCACCAACCATCAGTAATTGTTTGAAGGTTTGAGGTGATTGTGGCAATGCGTAAAACTGACCTTCATTCATTCGGGAAGGGACCACAAAATCACGAGCACCCTCGGGTGTTGACTTTATCAAGTAAGGTGTTTCAACTTCAATGAATCCTTCTCCGGATAAATACTTTCTTACTTCCTGAGCCACTTTATGCCTAAAGATCAAGCTGTTTTTCACAGGATTTCTCCTAATATCAAGATAACGATATTTCATCCTTAATTCTTCACCTCCATCTGTATCATCTTCAATAGTAAAAGGTGGTAATTTTGCAACGTTTAAAATGGTTAGTTTTGAAACGAGAATCTCCACATCGCCCGTTGGCATATTTGGATTTTTAGAAGAACGTTCAATTACTTTCCCGTTTACCTGAATAACAAACTCCCGACCTAATTTTTGAGCTTGTTCCATCATTTCTTTTGGGGTCCGTTCTTCATCAAAGATAAGTTGTGTTATTCCATATCTATCTCTAAGGTCAACCCATACCATAAACCCTTTATCACGAACTTTTTGAACCCAACCGGCCAATGTTACTTCATTACCAATATTTGCAGCTTTAACTCACCACAATTATGACTTCTGTACATACTTTAATTTTTGAGATGCAAATTTAAGGAAGTTAAACGATTATTGATTAAAAAAAAGCCTCAACAAAATGTTGAGGCTTTTTTTATTATTAATTTTCGGGTATTAAATTTTCTTCTTCTTTATTAATTCTAATCTTAGTTCTTAACCACATTTTAAATTTGGTAATTATGTAGAATAAAACAGGCACAACTATCAAGGTCAAGAATGTCGCTATCAATAGCCCATAAATAACGGTCCAGGCAAGAGGCCCCCAAAATACAACGTTATCACCACCAAAATAGATCTTTGGATCAAAATCACTCATTAAACTAAAAAAGTCAATATTGAGCCCAATGGCTAATGGAACCAATCCAAATATGGTTGTAATTGCTGTTAATATTACAGGTCTTAAACGTGCTTTTCCCGCTCTTAACAATTGCTTCAAACAAATCTTTTTTGTTTAAATAGTCATTTTATCACTGATTGTTTAGTTCTACCTTTTTTCTGTCAATTAACAATTGAGCATAATCCAGTAAAACCACTCCATTATTTACCACAATTCCTGCCAGAGCAATAATACCCATCATGGTCATCATGATCACAAAGGAACTTCCTGTAATCACCATTCCTCCAAATACACCAATGAAACTTAAAAAGACAGCCATCATGATTATTCCCGGTTTGGAAACTGAATTGAATTGAAAGATCAAAATGAAAAAGATCAATGATAACCCAATAAAAAATGCACTAACCAGGAAAGCCATTTCTTTATTTTGTTCTTCGATCTGTCCTGTATAATCAATTTTTATATTTCGGGCATTTCATGAAAAACTTTTGCATTTCATGCTGAATTTGTTTAACAATAGCTGCAGCATCTAGTATAACCAGGCGCTAAGGCTGAATAAACAGTTACCACTCGATTGGCATTCTTTGTGTTTTAATGGAACTAAAACCTGAAGTGTTTTTAATTTCAGCAACAGCAGATACCGGAATCTCCTTTATCTTTCCGGAAGCCATATCCCTGAATGTGATCTTCTGATTGAATAAGGCACTGGTATTATATCTGTTCTCTTCATTGAATCGTACATATACATCATAGTCTTCACCTTCTTCTTTGTACACGCCTGCTTTAACACCGAATATTGAATTTCGTAATTGATCTCCAACTTTATAAGCACTCACTCCTAATTCCCCTGCTTTTTTGCGATCAACAGATACTTCCATTGAAGGTTTGTCCTTGTTAACATCAATTTTCAATTCATCAATACCTGAGATATTTTTTGAATTGATGTAATTTCTCATTTTTTCAGCAGAGGCTATTAATTCATCATAGTCTGGGCCTTCAATTTCTATATTAATGGGGTGGCCTATCGGTGGTCCATCGGCATTTTTTTCTACTGAGATCAAAACACCGGGATAAATACCAGCAATGCTTTTTGAACTTTTTGCCAATAAATCCTGACTATCCAATCCTCGTCTGTATTTAAATTCCCTCATGGAAGCTGTAATTTTTCCTCTTATGTGGCATTTCTGTTGTTCCAATATCTGTTTGCGGATTACCTGCACCTTCACCCACCTGGGAAACAGCACTTTCAACCATAAAGTTGTAAGTTCCATCCATATATAATTCATCATTCAATATAGAAAAGACTCTTTTTTCAATATCCTCAGTAATTCTATTGGTTTTCTCGATATCTGTTCCTTCAGGATATTCAATGTAAACAATGATTTGATTGGGTTTGTTATCCGGGAAAAATTCAACTTTTGTTCGTTGAGTACCAAGAGACCAGCCAAAAGAGGCAAAGGCCAAGAATAAAAGAGTAAAAGTGCCGAAAATTAAAAAATAAGGCGTTTTACCACTCAACGCTCTTCTCAGTTGACTTTCATACCAATCCCTTCCAATTTGGAAAGGAATCGAGTTTGAAAATACATTAATCCACCCTCTAAGAACTAATCTGTAGATCCACAGCATGATCGCGACGAATAGTAACAATGTTCCAATCCTCTATATGTGCCGCCCAACAATAATATAAAACACCAAAAAAACCATAACGATAGTAGTAATAATCCTTTTCTTGAATGGAATATCAAAATCTTTAACAGTCATAAATTGAGACACTAGAACCGAATTAAAGAAAATTGCAACAAACAAAGAAGAGCCAAGAACTACTGATAAGGTTATTGGTAAAAGGATCATAAATTCTCCCATAACTCCCGGCCATAGACCTAAGAGGAATAAAGGCAGCAATTGTTGTTGCCGTAGAGATAATAATCGGAAATGCTATTTCACCTATACCTTTTTTGGCAGCATCCATTCGATTCATACCTTCTTCTTCCATCAGACGATAGACATTTTCAACCACCACGATACCATTATCCACAAGCATCCCCAATCCCATGATAAGTCCAAATAAGATCATGATGTTAAGGGTGTATCCCAGTGTGTTTAATATCAAAATGGACATAAACATGGACATAGGAATTGCAAATCCAACAAAGAGTGAATTTTTAAATCCTAGAAAGAACATTAGTACAGTTACCACCAGTATGACACCAAATATTATATTGTTAACTAGATCGTCAACCTTCGTAACCGTAACTGAGGACTGATCATTTGATATGGAAATTTTAAGTCTTGTGGGAAGTAATTTTCAATTGCTTCATCGACAATTTCTCTAACACTGGTTGTTGCATCAATCATATTCATACCAGCTCGTTTTTTAACGTCGAGCATAACAACTCTTTTCCCAAATTCTCGGGCATAAGTGGTTCTGTCCTTTTCCTTGAAACGAACTTTTGCAATATTTTTAAATAAATAGGGTTATCATTTTCTACTTTAACCACAAAATTTTCCAGGTCTGAAGGCTCATCTATTTCTCCTAGTACTCTTATGGTTCGTCGTTGATCACTGCTGATAAGATTACCGGCAGACATGGTGACATTCCCACCATTAATAGCATTTATAACATCTTCAAAGCTTACTTGAGCAGCCATCATTTTATAAATGTCTACTGCAACTTCCACTTCCTTTTCCTGAGCGCCTCGAATATCAACTTTTTTAATTTCTGGCAGGTTTTCTATTCTATCCTGTAAATATTCAGCGTAGTCTTTAAGTTTATCTACAGGATAGTCACCTGTAATATTTATGTTCAAAATTGGGAATTCTTCCGACATGCTAAACTCGAACACATTTGGTTCTACTTTAGCCCCATTAAATGTGGGCCAATCTTCTCCTGACGTTTCTGTATCTACTTCATCTTTTACCTTTTGCTTTGCCTGTTCAACAGATATATTTTCGTCAAATTCTACAATTACCATTGAGAAATCCTCTTGAGATGTAGACGTGGTTTCAACCACATTGCTTATGGTCTTTAATTTGTCTTCCAGTGGATCTGTTATCAACTTTTCTATATCTTCTGCTGTATTTCCCGGATATATTGAATTGACATATATTTTGGTTTCATTTACCTCGGGAAAATTTTCCCTAGGCATACTGTAAAAAGCACCAATTCCTGAAAGTAAAATCACGACTATGAGTACATAGATTGTTGTTTTATTCTCAATAGCCAAGGATGACAATCTAAACTCCTTATCCAACTTGTTTTTTTTGTCTTTCATTTTTCCGTTTATTGATTGATTATTTCTACGGTTTGTCCTTCCTTTACACTTCTGGCACCTTCTTTTATTATTTCACTTCCAGGCTGTAAACCCTCCAACACCTCAATATTATCGCCTTGGGTTTTACCGGTTTTAATTATGACTCTAGTGGCTACTCCAAGATTTCCTTTTCGGTCATTCACCACATAAACATATTGTTCACCATTTGCATTTTCTGAAATAATACTCTGAGGGATCAACAAGGCTTTTGGATTTGAATAATCATTTATTTTCAGCTTTGCAGTTAAATTAGGTTTAATGGCTCCGTCTTTATTAGGTACAGGAATTTCAATTTTAAAAGTTCTGTTTGCCGGATTTATAAAATTACCAACCTGTCTAATTTTTGTATTTATAGTTTTATCTAAAACAGGTAATTCAACTATGACTTTTTTATCTTTGTGATGTTTGATAATATGGCTTTCAGGAACATTAGTTTCTATGTACATGTTGTTAAGGTTTACCAATAACATAAGTGGTGTTTGTCCTGCAGAAACTACATTTCCTTTTTCGGTAATAATATCATCTATTGTGCCGGAAAATGGAGCTCTGACAATTGTTTTTGCAATTTGCTCCTTTAATTGATTCAACAGCTCCATTTGGGCTTCTGCATTTGATTTTGCCTGTAAGTATTGGATTTCACTTCCAATTTTTTGATTCCAAAGTCTTTCCTGTCTTTCAAAGGTGGTTTTGGCCAGTTCAGCCTGAATTTCGAGTTGAGCCAATTGCTGACCTAAACCTCCATCATCAATTTTAGCAAGTATTTGGCCTTTATTAACGCGTTGACCTTCCTTTACATATATATTTGAAAGAATACCATTATATTCAGCAGTTATCGTTAAAAGCAGTTCTTTTGTGTCTACATTGCCTTGTAAATCCAATATAATGATCAAAGACTTCTTCCTTCGGAAATAAAAGTGGTGATAAGAGGTATTCTTTGCAAGGAATCCAATTTTTCTATCTGTTCATCCAATAAATTAATTTGATTAGCCATTTCGATCTGCATGTTTGTGATTTCATCTTTTTTTGATCGAATCTCATTCAAATCTTGAGAGGCGATTATGTCTTCTACAGATCTCTGTTTTTTATCACCTCCACAGGATGCTAAAAATAGTGTTGTAATGAATAGTAATATTATCTTTTTCATTGGTTTGTTAATTTTATCAGTTGATTTGTTTATAGGTTTATGAGTTGAGGTGTTTATTGGTTTAGTTTGCTTTGTTTCCATTATTTTAATTGTGATTTATAGAGAGCATCTAACATGGCTGTTACTTCTGAAATATCACTTCTAATTAAGTTATAATTTTCATCAGATAAAAATCCAAGATCATTTGATAAAATTACTTGATTGAGCAACTCTAAAGCTGAACCATAAGCGATTTCGGTAAATCTGGCCTTGTCTTTTGCTGATTGTCTTCCTGTTCCCTCGGCAATATTAGAAGAAATAGAAACTGTGCATCGTCTCATTTGACTGATTAAACCAAAACGTTCATACTCTGGAAATAATTTAGTTTCTTTATATACGATGACAGAAAGTTTTCTTGCTTTTTGCCAGACGTTTAATTTTTCAAAAGAGAATATTTTCATTTTGTTGGGTTTTAATTAAACTCCTAAACTTTTAAACTAATCAACAGAATTTAAAACAGTCTCCAATTCAGCTTTTTTATTAATTACATCAAGCATAGCTTGCAAAAATTCCTGTTGGGCCGAATATAATTGTGTTTGAGCCTGCCTTAACTCAAAACTGGAAGCAATACCCTCAAAGAATTTAGTTTGATTTTTTCTCTCTATTCTTTCAGCCAGATTTAAATTTTGTTTTTTATTATCATAGTCCTCAATAGCAAATTGATAATCACTTTTAGCTGAAGCTATTTGAAGTTTCAATTGTTGTTCAACCTCAGTGAGATCATCTTCTGCCTTATCTAAATTTATTCTGGCTCGCTGAGTTGCAGCACTTCTTCCGAAAGAACTAAAAACAGGAATATTCATACTAACACCAAGTAAAGAAGCTCCAAACCATTTTTGCGAATTATTAGTGAATGTGAACTTTTCACTATTTCCCGTATAGCTTCCATTTACAAAAGCATTTAATGTTGGCAAGGCTTTACTTTTTTCCAGCTTCAACATAAGTTCTTTGGCGGTTTTATCATTGAATGCAATTCTGTAATCAATGGTATTTTCAATAACTTCTTCGCTTGATAAAAGATCTAAAGAAATATTTTGAGCTGTAAGGGTTTCTAAATTATCCAACAGGGTAATACTTGTATCTAAATCTAAGCCAAGAGTTATATTTAACATTTGGTAAGCCAAAGATTTTAATCTTGATATGTTTTTCAAATTACTTTCAACACCGGAGAGTGTTATTTGCAGTTGTTCCACGCTTTCTTCTTCTTCCAAACCATTTTCATAGATCTTGATTGTTTCATTCAGGTTTTTTTGCAGAACATCTTTATTTCGCTCTAAAATATTTACGCTTTCTTCCGATAATAGTACATTGCCATAAGCATTGATTACTGCCTTCCTAACTTCGAGGTCAGTCTTTTCTTTTGCATTTTTTGATATTTCCAAAAATACTCTGGCCGATTGTAAGCCAACTAAATAAGAGCCATCAAAAATCATTTGATTGAGCGTCGCAGTAGCATTCAAGGTTTGTTTGGTCCCAAAAATAATTTCTGCGAACTCCCCGGGATTTCCACCGAAAAATTCTGCAGGAATCAGTGCTATTTGTTGTTTTAGAAAATTTTGGTAGTCTAAACTTGCATCAATTTGCGGAAGTCCGGTAGCAATAGTTTCCCATTTTTGCTTTTCAGCTGCTTTAATATCTCGTGCTGCATTTTTAGCTGTTCTATTGTTCTCCAGGGCAAAATCAATTGCTTCCTGAAGTGTAAAACTAGCCTCATTTTGTTGGGAATGCCCCAAAATGGAGTATGAAAATATAACTAGTAAAAGAAATTTGTATTTCATTAGATTAAAGTTGGTTATTCATTACTTGGTTTAAAGTTTTGTTACCTTTTTCTGTGCAGATACCTCTTATATGATATTCTATAAAATTATCCATTAATTCATTCATTGAAAAATGCTTTAATGGGAATAATTTAGGGTCCTTTAAACCAACCATATTATTGAAATATATCCGGGCAATAAAATCAATATTTAAATTAGATCTGTAAAGTCCGGCTTTTATGCCCCGTGATAAATTATCTATAACACATTCATTCATCACCTTAAATTGTTTTTCTTTTAACGATTCAAAAATTTTTGGATAGTATTTTTGAAGCTGATGCTGAGGCGATGATTTTTCACCTTTTAAATGATCGCGCACCAGATTCTTAATGTCATATATTTCTTCAATTGGATTCTTTTTCAGAGCACAGATACCATCAATACCACATGAAATAGTATCGAACATGTGCATGGTAACACTTTCGACAAGCTTATTTTTGTTCGGGAAATGTACATAAATGGTTTTTTTGGATATTCCCATTTCTGACGCAATATCATCCATTGTCACACTTTTAAATCCAAGTGTAAGAAACATTTCTACCGATTTATTAATAATCTTTTCTTTCATAAGAGGGGGCAAATGTAACTAGGAAACTTTAAAAACAAAAAAAGTTTCCAAAGTTTTACAATTATTTAACATAAAACTTACAAAGTCAGTTTAAAATGAATCTTTTTGCATTATTTTTGCAGCATGCTTTCAGTAGAAAAATATCAAAAGGAATTTTCAGGTTATTTAAGAGATTACCTGAACTTCAAAGAACCTAAAAACTTATACCAACCCATTGAATACATATTAGATCTTGGCGGTAAACGATTACGGCCTACTTTAACTTTATTAACTACTGAAATTTTTGGAGGAGACCATAAAAAGAGTCTAAATGCAGCATTAGCTTTAGAACTGTTTCACAATTTCTCCCTTATTCATGATGATATAATGGATGATGCGCCTTTGCGAAGAGGTAACAAAACAGTACATGAAAAATGGGATTTGAACACAGGTATATTATCGGGTGATGCAATGCTAATTCTGGCCTATCAATTGTTTGAAAATTATGAACCAAATACTTTTCAGGAACTGGCAAAATTATTCAGTAAAACAGCCTTAGAAGTTTGTGAAGGTCAGCAATATGATATTGATTTTGAAACCAGAGATGATGTGACATTAAGTGAATACCTGAAAATGATTGAATATAAGACTGCCGTTCTTATAGCTGCTGCTATGAAAATGGGAGCCATCGTTGCGGGAGCCTCAAAACAAGATCAGATTAAAATTTATGAATTTGGTAAGAATTTAGGTATTGCCTTTCAATTGCAGGATGACTATCTGGATGCATTTGGTAATCCTGAGACTTTTGGCAAACAGGTTGGTGGAGATATTATTGAGAACAAAAAAACCTTCCTTTATCTTAGGGCTATGGCATTTTGTGATGCAGATGAAATGATGCAATTGGAGCATTTATATAGTATTTATCCTGAAGATGATGAGGAAAAAGTGAAAACAGTCAAGCAAATATTTTTATCTACCGGTTCTGCCGAAGCCACAAAAATGGAAATAGAGATCTACACGATAAAAGCATTTTCAGTTTTAAGTGATTTAAATATTTCTGAAGATAAAAAAAGCATTTTAAAAGAATTTTGCGAAGAGTTAATGAAAAGGAACGTATAATGAAATCGCCTGCTACTTTTGATGATCTGATTTCGCAAGCTCATCAAAATAACTTATATCAAAACTTAATCAGGCAGTTAAATAAGGACCTTTTGTATGCCAATATCAATTTGGAATTTGACGAAGAAGTATTGCCCACAAGTTTAAAATTGCTTCTACATGAAACTATCTATAAACTAATTCAGGAAAAATTTGCTGATTATCTCAACTTACTTTATATAGTTGATGTTCAGGAAAAAAAGGTGAAAGAACTGGATGGATCTGATATTGTTTTGTTGTCAGAACAAGTTACATTTTTAGTTCTTCAGCGTGAATGGCAAAAAGTATGGTATATAAGTCTGCACTAATTCTCAAAATGATTAAAATAATCTTCAATTAGCGATTCTAATTCAACTAAGGCTTTTTTGCTTTCTGCTGCATCTTCCGATTCCTTTAAAATTGAAATTTCATCCAGCATAGGCACTAAAACAACATGTAATTGGTCATGAGCTTCACCTTTCATATTGCAACTCTTGATTATATGTCCGGTTTGAATAGATAATTCCTTACCTAAAACCAGATAGTCACTATTTCCATCAGATTTAAATGCATTTATAATCGAATCCATTTTTATAATTCCAATTTGAGTGTCGGAATTGGCGATCCATTTTTCACCATTGTTGAGTCTTAAAGTTAATGTGTCTAAGAGACTAATATTTTCATTATTTGATGATATTGGAGTTAATTTTCTCGATTTGTTTTTACAAGCAAAAACAAAAGCTAAAATCAATAAAAATGCAAAAATATTGTGACGCATATCAAGGAAATAGATGTTTAATTATTGCTCAGATGGTTTATTTTTATTTCTAAGAGAAGCAATCTTTTTTTGCTAAAATTCAATTCGCTAAAAATAGCGGTTTTTGTATCTTGAAAACGATCCTTTAAATCATTGAACAAACTTTGATAGTAATCAATTCCCCCTTGTAAATTTTCGGCGAATGCTTTTAAGTATTTTTCCTGCTTTTGTGTTATAGAAATTTGGGTCTCTTCTATCTGAGTTTTTAGATAATCAATATAAATATTAAGTTCTTTTATAAACATATGAGGCCGATCTGTTCTGGAGATCATGTTTGATCTTCCATAGATATGATTTGTTATATCCTTCAAAGCCATTGTTTTAGAAAAATAAGCCATATTTGGTCCTGGGCATATAGCCACACCTTCACCTTCTCTTTTTGTTTCCATGTCATGAGCAAGTAATGCAGATGTTCCTAAGCCAACGCAAATACATGATTTTTCGACAATTTTATCATATTGTTTTTTATAATCTTCGGATGAAAGCTGTTCTTGATCAAGATGCTGGATCTTTAAATGCTGATATTGTCTTGAAGCAGAACAAATACCATTTTCTGTAAATTCTTTATTTAAAGCTACGTATTTTTTAGGACAAGAACTTCCAGGTCTTTTCTTGGCTATTAACTCATCTTTCTCTAAATCTTTAGTATTACCCTTAAGATTATTAAAGGGAACACCTAAAGGTGAGATACCACTTAAATACAAGTCATCTTCCTTGGCATCAGCAAGTTTTTTTCTAGTAGCTTCATCAACTGAGGTTGCTTCCGGAACCAATAAAAATGGGCTGCCCCAACCTACAGAATCAATCTGATATTGATCAATTAAAAATTGATGTTCTTCAGAAGTGCCAACTCCACCTTGTGCTGATATTTTTACTGTTAACTCTGATTTTGGTATGGTTCTGTTTTTTTCAGATAATGATCTAATTAGTATTTCCTGAATGATTTGAACCATTTCCATTCTATTATTCTTAAACTCTTCAAGTATTGGGCCTAGGAGGTATCCTTCGGTTGCAAAAGCATGTCCCCCGCAATTAAGTCCGGATTCAATTCTATATTCTGAAACCCAAATACCTTTTTTGGCTAAAAACTTTCCTTGTATTAAAGCAGATCTGTAGTCACTTACTTTTAAGGCTATTTTCTTTTTTATGATACCGTTTTCATCTGGGTAAAAATTATCAAACTGTTCTAAATAGCTGTAAAGTCTTGGATTCATTCCCGCAGAAAGAATTAAGGTGGAACTTAAGTCACTTTTAGCAAATCCTCTAACGGCAGCATGAGCATCATTGTATTCTGACGGGAGTTTTTCGTTGTTTTTAAAGTTCTCTTTATCAATTTTAGTCATTATATTAACATCAATTGATCCTTTTGATAAATTATTGTTTATCCAGTTTTTTATGTAATTAATATTAAAGCTGTTTACTGTAATTTTTTTAAACTCATTTTTAAGAGCAGAGTTGTCCGGAAGCATGTTAAAATAGTCTGAAATTTCATTTTTTTTCTCAATAGTAAGATTTTTTAAATCTTCAAACTTCTTATCGACCAAATCGTTTATTAAATTTAAATAAGATGTAATTCTTTTTGCTCTAAAATCTTCAATCTTATCTGTGATCTCTTTATAAGGAATCTGGAATTTATCGCTATACATTTTTCTTAATTTCTCAAGTAGAATGTCGTCTACAAGAGAAATAACTGAGTCCACTCCCAAATGCGCAACTTTTAAAGGAGAATCTATGGTATATCCAATTCCCATGACAGGAATGTGAAATGAGTGACCTTTTTTCATAATCAATTTTTAAGTGCTAATGATATGGTTAATTGTTGGCCTATAAGGTGATTTATATCATATAACACGTTTCTTATGAAACTTAGTACTTGGAACAGGATAATAATTTAAAAATCTTTCTTTTTAGATTTAAAAACAATTCTCCAAACAGGCATAACAACCCAGACAGAGAGCATAATTATGGACACGAGCAAACCAAAGTCAGTGCCAAAAAACTTTTTAAACACAGCTCCTGTATAACCTAACAAGGCTGATATATCAAGTTTTAAAAGTATTAAAGTCCTTGAAAGATCAATTGGATTTAGCATTGTACCGAAAAGAGATAATTTATCTAAAGGATATTCTTCAAAAATAATCAAAGACATCAGGAATAATCCATCATATATTACTGCAAGGAACAACCAAACCAGTATTGCATACCCAAATCCTTTTATTCTGTTTTCGTTTGATAAAGCAATATTAAAAGCTAAGGCCGTAAAAATAAAGGTTAGGAATGTTCCGGTTATTAAGAGTAATGAAAAATCCCAAATTACACTAGATTTAAATAATCCGTAAAAATAAAAGGGATGCCAAACCTAGGATCAAGCTCATTGTTAAGGATAATGCAACGCCCAAATATTGTCCCAGAAAAATGGAGGATCTTTTTAATGGTTGGGCCAACAATAACTCAGTAAACTCTTTGGAGTTATAATAGTACATGACTCCAAAAATGGTTCCAATTAAAGGTACAAGTACAATAATAACATTCATAAGCGTGATCACTGCTTTTGACAGATCATTGTTAAGAAACAAAAGGACAATCCCAAGTAACAGGTAGAATGCAAAATACACATAGCTCCAGCGACTACGCATCAAATCATAAAAGCTGTATTTTAATATTTTAAGCATGATTATCTGTTAGTATTGATGCAATGGCATTTTCAAAATCTGGTTGATTGGTCTTTGTTTTAAGTTCATCGATGCTTCCTTTGAAATAAATTTTTCCTTCCAAAGAAGAAAGACTATTTCATCTGATACTTCTTCAACAAAACTCATAATATGAGATGTTATTAAAATTGTCTTTCCTTTTTCTTTTTCTGATTGAATTAGGTTTTTTAGTCTGATCAAGGATATTGGGTCCAACCCTGATGTTGGTTCATCCAGAATAATCAATGGGCTATCAAACATAAAAGTCAGTACTATGTTTACTTTTTGTTTGGTTCCTCCAGACAGGTTACCCAACCTCTTATTCAAGAATGGTGTTAATTTAAAAAGATCGATCAATGCTTCATCATTTGAGGTGTTTCTGCGCAGATCTTTTATCATCCTTATCAATTCACTTACTTTCAAATTGTTGGGGAAATTGGCTATTTGTGGCAAATAATCGATTTTATTCCTATATGCAGAATGGTTCTTTATGTTTTTTCCTAATACTTCTATCGTTCCCTCATTTGGAATTACCATACCTAAAATAGACTTAATCAATGTGGTCTTACCTGATCCGTTTGGCCCTAGTACAGCAATAATTCCTCCTTCTTTTATATGCAGATCTAAACCACTTAGCACTACGTTCTTATTGAATTTTTTATGTAGGTTTTGAATGTTTACCATTCTATTCTTGATGTTACAGGATTGTTATCTAACAGATTATCAGGTGTAAAAACAGGTGATACTTTTTCTGAGAAGTCAATAAGATCTATAAACAAACTCCTTAACAGTATTATTGTCTCGGGTGTGCGATTAACAATATAGGAAAATAATTTTACTGGCCTGTATGGAATGTCTCCCACACCATCTTTATTGAGGTCATAACCAGTGTAATTACTCCAGTAATTCCCATCAAATACATTGTCGTTTATTTTACTGTTGTAGGATATGTCAAATGAATTGTATAAAAAATTATTCTGAACAAACTTGTTTGTATAGCAAGCCCCTCGAACCTTAATTGCCCAACCATTGTTTATAAAATCATTGTTTTTATAAGTGATTCTGTTGGAACCTTCAATGTTAATACCAATTGTATTATCTAAAAATCGATTGCCTTCAATTTCTGCATCATTGATCTCTTTTAACAGCATTCCATAGGAAGCACTTCCCCAGTTTTCCTTAAAAGTATTGTTATACATTTTTATTTTTTTAGAGAACATGACTGCAACACCTGCACCATTGTTTTCAAAGGTATTATCCTGGTAAGTATCATTATTTGAGAACATGAAATGCAATCCATAACGAACATTGTTAGAGCTAACGTTATTTTTGATAACACAATTATCAGCAAACTCTAAATAAATACCATCTCTTACATGCTGGACGAAGTTGTGTTCTATTTCTATATTCTTACTATACCATAACTGTATCCCATTTCCCGAATTATATTCTTCAATAGCGTCACCAATAATTTTGTTATGGTATATTTTCCCGTTATTTGATTTTTCCAGATATATACCAAAGAACAGTTTTTCCAGCACCAGGTTTTGAATGATAAAATTCTTACTTTTCCTGACACGAACAGCAGCATAATCCTCAGTATAACTTGTTCCAACATTGATTATGAATAGACCATCTAATGTTACACTATCCGAAATAATTGTGAATATCTCGCCTTTAAATTCCCCATCAATAACCGGATAATTTTTCTCCTATGATAGTTAAAGGCTTATCAACAATAATATTATATTCTTTATAATTGCCTTTTTTGATTTGTATGGTATCATAATCCTTTGCAACTTTAATCGCATCAACAATTGTAGATATTTCGCAAGTATTACAAACTTTAATTGTTTGACCAAAAGAAAGATTTAATAAGCATAAGTATGCAATTAATGAAGCAATTAACCTATTCATTAATTTTTAAAATGAATTAATAACTCTTCCCAATTATATATTTCCCCTCCTTTTTCAGTTTGTACCTTTACTGCATCCTCTTTATTTTTAAAAGCAGACAGAAATGCCCCCATCGGGCTTGGAACACTTTTACTTATTAAGAAGGTAGCTTTTGTAGCGTCAATCAAGGCTTCTGGTTCTGTATAATTATTTGATAAATACTGTTTTATTGTTGAGGTATCAAATTCATCAGTAAAATTGATCATGCATTCGGTAGCATCAAATTTATAGATCTTACCCTTATTAGTAACAACTTCTGCCGCGTGGAGTTTGTCAACGATTGTCATTTTACAAAAGTGACAACCATCTTCACCATAGTTTATAGGCTCAGGTTTTACGGTACAGGACCACAAAGTGAAGCCCAGAAATATGGTTAGAATCAATTTTTTCATTTCGTTTAGCTTTTTTTGAAGAATTAATGGGTGCCTTTTTTTAAGGTTACTTTTCTACCAATCCAAAAAGCAACGAGAGTTAATGACATGCCAACAAACATTAAATAACCGCCAATATGTGGTAATGATGTAACATCAAAGTTAAGTAATTTTTGATGACCAAATAAAGGTGGTTTATATGACATTGGGGTTCCATCTGGATTGGTGATTTTTAGAATGGCATGTGGGTCTAAGTCATGACCATATGATGTGAGCCAGCTATTAAAATCATACATGCCTAAGACACCTAATATTGACATAAAAATAAACCATCCTAAAAAATACTTATAGCTAACTTTATTAAAGTATCCCAATAAACCAATTACTACGCCAAGGACAACCATTGTAATAATAACTTTCGGAAAAACTGAAAACTCCCACATTTCTTCAGGTTTTGGAATGGTCTTCATACCTATATAGTGGTTTAAGCCATCGATATTTTGAATATCAAATTCTGATACGCCTTTAATACCGTTTATATGAATATTCATCCCTAATGGTTCGGGGTATTGAGGTGCGCCTAGCATAATGTTCCATAAAGGAAATTTAAAGAGCCCTAATAACAGCAATGATCCTAGTACCATTATTATACCAGCTTTTTTCATAAAAAATTATTTTTGAATTAAATATTGAGTTAAAAATGATTTAAAAAGCGGGAGTATTAAAAAACTCCCGCTTTTGTTAGGAAAATAATAACACTAAAACAATATTCTCCCTGATTTATTCAATATCTTCTCCTAAAGACCATGCTAATTTAGTTCCGGAGATTCCTTTGGTGAAACTCTTACGTATCCTTGCATTTCCTGGTGAAGTGCAGAACAGAAATCTGTACAATAGAATGGCCAAACTCCAACCTGCTTTAGGCTCCCAAACGAATGTTTCTGTTTGCCCCGGCATAATCAGTAATTCAGAGGTATTTGCTCCAATCATGCTTATTCCATGAGGCACATCGTAATCCTGTTCTAAATTAGTTACATGGAAATAGACTTTATCACCTACCTCAACACCTTCAATGTTATCGGGTGAGAAGTGACTACGGATCATGGTCATATAAACATGAACTTCGTTTCCAGTTCTGACGACTTTAGTATCAGCATCAGATAAAGCAGCATATTTATGCTTATTTTCGTCAAGCTTAAATATCTTTTTAGACTTTGGTTTTATAAGATCTGCAGGACAACCGGCAGCATAGTGAGGTTCACCAATGGTAGGAAAATCTAGTAATAGTTCCATTTTATCACCTGTAATATCGTATAATTGGGCTGATTGAGTTACTTCCGGACCAGTTGGTAAATAACGGTCTTTAGTGATTTTATTCATGGCCAAAACATATTTACCAAATGGTTTCCTAGAATTTCCACCGGGGATCATTAAGTGGCCAACAGAATAATAAGTCGGTTTTCTATCAATAACTTCCCAGGTTCCTAATTTCCATTTTACAACTTCTGATGAAATGAAGAAAGTAGTATAAGCATTTCCATTGGCATCAAACTCGGTGTGAAGAGGTCCTAAACCGGGCTGTTCAACTACTCCTGCTAAAACATCTTCGAAATTAATAATAGGAATACCATACGCATCACCATCAGAATTTTTTATTCTTCAATTGCTTCTAACATTTTAGTAAAAGAGTGCACTGTTAAATTAGCTGCCAGTTTACCGTTACCAACAATATATTCACCTGTTGGATCAACATCACAACCGTGAGGAGATTTTGGTGTAGGCTATAAAAATAGTGCCCCGTGAACTTCGCTTGGATCTACAACTAATACTTCTTTTTTCATTGTAGATGTTGCCGTATGAGTTTCGTCATTGTAAACATTGTGTGCATAATTTGCTGGCATTTTTGTACCACCACCATTATTTACATATTCTTCAATTTTTTTCCAGTTAATAGCTGCAATAAAATCTTTATCATTTTGAGACGCATTAACTTCTAAAAGAGTGCTTGCTTCTTCTGTGTTATAAGTTGTAAAGAAGAACCAGCCATGAGATTTTCCACGTCCAGGATGCGCAAAGGTCATAGTTAAATCCTGGCATTAGAATTTGAAATTCAAATCCATTTCCGCCATCTCCGGATCAACATTTATAAAAGATAGAGCTCCTTTGAAATTCCCTTTATAATCTTTTATTGGCATATCTCGTTGAGGAACAGGAACAGAGAATCGGGTTCCGGCAACAACATATTCTGTATTTTCTGTTACGAAAGAAGAACTATGGTTTCCTGCACTATTCGGGAATTTCAATAATTTCTTCAGTTTCGAATGTTGTTAAAGTCAATTCTGGCAATACGAGGCGTATTGTTACCATTAATAAATACCCATCGTCCATCTAGCTCTCCGTTAGTTTGAGAAATGTCAGGGTGGTGAGAATCATCCCAAGGAATAAATCCATAGGAAGTTTCCAGCATTGGTTTTGTTTCTTCATTATAACCCCATGCTTTCTCCGGATCTTGAGAGAAAACAGGTATAACTTTAAATAATCGTCCTGAAGGCAATCCGTAAACGGCTAACTGTCCACTAAATCCGCCTGAAACAAAAGCGTAAAATTCATCATGCTCTCCTGGAGCAACATAGACTTTTTCTGCAGCATTAGAACTTAATGCACTATTTGATTTCGATGAACTACCATTGTTACAAGCATATAGCATTGCAACAACAAATAATGCAGCAAATAATTTTAGAGTGTTTTTCATTATTATAATTATTAGTTTTTAGTTTTATTCTTTTGGTGGCGGGGGAAGCAATACTTTATCTATTACGTGAACAATTCCATTACCTGCTTTTACGCTGGCGATTATGTTTGCTCCTCCAATTACAGGCTTATCATCAATTACTTCAATTTGTACATATTGATTATTGGCCTGTCCCAATTTTGGGAGTTTGGTTAAAATAGATGTGTTTAAATTTCCTGGTGTGACGTGGTATTTTAAAATATCTGCCAAAGCTCCTTTATTTTCAGGTTTCAGTAGGGTTTCAACGGTGCCTTCAGGTAGAGCTGCAAAAGCAGCATCAGTTGGAGCAAACACGGTAAGTGGTCCAACGTTTACAAGGGCATTTTCTACTTGTGCGGCTTGAACGGCGGCAACAAGTGTTTTATGATCTGGTGATCCTATAGCTATCTGTAAGCAGTTAGGAGTTCCAACATCATCGGTTATAAAGGCTTGGCCTTGTCTTTCTTCAGTTTGATCAGAATCTGTCGTCGTTGTCTCTTTGGCTTGTCCTTCCTTATTCTTGCAATTAAATAAGAATATAACAAGGATCGCGGTAAATAAAATTTTAAGGTTAGGTTTCATATTTTATTGTTTATAAAGTTCTAAAGTATTCTAATACGGCTCTGGCTTCTTCTTCTGTCAGATTTTGATTTGCCATTGGCGCGCCATTAAACTCCATTAACAAATCTTTGGCAAGAGGATCCTTTTGTACCATTTCTTCAGGATTTAGGATCATATTCATAACCCATTCCGGAGTACGACGTTCTAATACGCCTTTCGGAGCAGGGCCTATGAATTTTTTATCAGGTCTGTGACATGCTGTACACATTTTTTTATAGATTTCATCCCCTTTAGCTGCCATTGCCTGATCGATTTCAGCTGGAAGCGTCAATGCTTTGATTGGACCAATACCTTTATTAGTAAGGTCAATCGTTTCTGAAGGTTTTGTTGAAGTTTTTTCAGCTTCAGCCTTTTTTTTAACTGGCTGACTGCCTATTTTTATCTTGTTGGTTTCCTTTTTCTTCTCTTCGCCGCCACCGCAGCTCATCAATAGTAAAACAGTAACAAGAGTAAAAATTTTAAAAATTGATTTCATTAGTTTTTAATTAAAGATTATAATTTTATTTATGGTTCAAAAATATATTCAAAGGGATTATAAAATATGATAATTATCATATTTAAGACAAAAATATCTTTTTATCATTGAACTATAATAAACTTTGTTTAAGAATTTAAATTTTATTATTTATTTTTGGGCTTTTTTAGAAAATATAAATGTTCTCAAATTCATCAAAATATGCCATTAAAGCAGTGCTGTTCTTAGCTTTGAACAGTAACGAAGACAAAAAGATAATGGTTAAGGATATTGCAGGTCCTATTAATGTTCCACAACCATATATTGCAAAATTATTACAAGAACTATCCCGACAAAATTTAATATCATCTACACGAGGCCCTAAAGGGGGATTTTATTTGAGTGAAGACGATAAAAAACAACCGCTTAAAACCCTTATAAAGGCTATTGATGGGGAGAAGAGGTTAAATTCATGTCTTCTTAGTTTGGAGAACTGTGATGATGAAAAACCCTGTCCACTTCATAAATTGGCCGCTCCATTAAGAACAAAATTATTGGAGAGTCTTGAAAATAAAACGATTTGTGACCTGGCTATTGACGTAAAAAATGGAACTGCATATTTCCCATTATAAAGTTTAAAAGTAAACTCTAATAAAAGGCATCCAAGCATCGGCATATATACTTTTGTCTTCATCGTAAAGTACATCATAGCGTATGCCAACTGTAAAATTACCACTTCTGTAACCAGCGCCTACAAATAAAGCAGGGTACCAATAATTCTCATCTGGATTAGTTACAAATGCTTCATCATAATTTCTATTTACGTTGAGTTGTTCAAATTCTGAAGACACCTGTATTTCTGGAATTGGATTGAATAATCCAATTAAACTTCCTCCCAGAACAGTGGATTTAAACAGATCTTTTCTTTCAAAATAACTTGCATTTAGACCAATTCCTAAACCTACACTTGGATTGAATTGATAAATAGCACTTGGCGCGATCGTACCACTAAAAATCCTGTTACCAAAGCTTAATCCAATTCCACCTCCAAATCTTACATGACTCCAAAAGTCAGAACTTTGACTATTTTTTTTAACCTGAGCTGCACCTGAACTAACAAATAATCCGAATAAAATGGTAAAAACTATAAGTTTTACATGGATTAAAGGATTTATTTTCCTAATATTCATAATTAATTTAAAATTGTTTACAAAAATATAAATATACATTTCAATATTTGTAAATGTTGTATTTTTGATCAATTTTTAAAAAACCAGGAATTTCTATTTATAACAGATGGATAAATATTCTTTTTTAAACGCCGCACATACGTCAATACTTTGCCGAATTATACGACCAATATTTACAGGATCCAGATTCTATTGAGCCAAGTTGGAGAGCATTTTTTCAGGGTTACGATTTTGGAACTGAGAACTATGGATTGGATGGCGAGATTATAGAAGGTGTAACCACTCAGATCCCGGAACATGTTCTTAAAGAATTTCAGGTGATCAACTTAATTGATGGCTATAGGACAAGGGGTCATTTATTTACCAAAACAAATCCGGTTAGGAATAGACGAACATATGAACCTACACTGGACATTAAAAATTTCGGATTATCAAATGATGACTTAAGTACTGTTTTTAATGCTGGAGAAATTCTAGGAATTGGACCACAGACATTGGATGAGATCAGAAAGCATTTAGAGCATATGTATTGCGACGCTATTGGAGCAGAATACATGTATATACGAAAGCCGGAGGAAAGACAATGGATTCAGGATAAATTGAATACCAATGATAACCATCCAACATTCACTGCTGAACAAAAAAAACATATCCTAAAAAAACTCAATGAAGCTGTTTCATTTGAAAATTTTCTGCACACAAAATACGTTGGTCAAAAACGATTCTCACTTGAAGGAGGAGAAACCTTAATTCCGGCTATTGATGCGGTTATAGAGCGAGCAGCTGGCCACTATGGGGTTAAGGAATTTGTTATGGGAATGGCTCATAGAGGACGTTTAAATACATTAACTAACATTTTTGGAAAATCAGCCAAAGATATTTTTAGCGAATTTGATGGAAAAGATTATGAATTGGAGGAATTTGATGGGGATGTAAAATATCATTTAGGGTGGACAAGTAATCGTGTTACAGATAATGGAAACCAGATCAACCTGAATATTGCGCCAAATCCATCTCATTTAGAAACAGTTGGGGCAGTTGTTGAAGGTATTTCTCGAGCTAAACAAGATAAATATTATCCAGACGATTTTAGCAAAGTACTGCCCATCATTGTTCATGGAGACGCGGCAATTGCAGGTCAAGGCGTTGTTTATGAGGTGGTGCAAATGGCTAAATTGGATGGGTATAAAACAAATGGCACTATTCATATCGTTGTAAACAACCAAATTGGCTTCACAACCAATTACCTTGATGCGCGTTCCAGTACTTATTGTACCGATGTTGGAAAAGTTACCTTATCTCCGGTAATGCATGTCAACGCTGATGATGCCGAAGCTGTTATTCATGCCGTATTGTTTGCATTGGACTTTAGAATGCAATTCCAGCGTGATGTATTTATAGATTTGCTTGGCTATAGAAAATATGGACATAATGAAGGTGATGAGCCTAGATTTACGCAGCCTGTATTGTATAAGGTAATTGCAAAACACAGAAATCCAAGAGATATTTATGCGGAGAAATTATTGGCTGAAGGTATTATAGATGAAGACTATGTAAGTCAACTTGAAGAGCAGTACAAAGCATCTTTAGAAGAGAAATTAGAAGATTCAAGGAAAGAAGATAAAACTATTATAACACCATTTATGCAGGGAGAATGGACCGCTTTCAATCGTGCCAAACTTCCAGAAATGATGATTCCTATTGATACAACTTACCCAATAGAGAAGCTTAAGAATATAACAGATATCATTTCAAGTTTACCGAAGGATAAGAAATTTATCCGTAAAATAGAACGATTGGTTGAATCCAGAAAGATCATGTTTGATGAAGATAAATTGGATTGGTCCATGGGTGAACATTTAGCCTACGGCACGTTGCTTGAAGAAGGATTTGATATCCGGATCTCTGGTCAGGATGTGGAGCGAGGAACCTTTTCGCACAGACATGCCGTGGTAAAAGTTGAGGATAGTGAAGAAGAGGTTATACTTTTAGATCATATCAGTTCAAATCAAGGAAAATTCTCCATTTATAATTCATTATTGTCTGAATATGGCGTGGTAGGTTTTGATTATGGTTATGCGATGGCAAATCCAAATGTGCTGACCATATGGGAAGCTCAGTTCGGAGATTTTAGCAATGGTGCTCAAATTATGATTGACCAATACATTTCTGCTGGTGAGGACAAATGGAAAACTCAAAACGGATTGGTGATGTTATTACCACATGGCTATGAGGGTCAAGGGGCAGAACATTCATCAGCAAGAATGGAGAGGTACTTGCAATTATGCGCTGTTGACAATATGTTTGTAGCCAATTGTACAACACCGGCCAATATGTTTCATATTTTAAGACGGCAGATGAAATCAACATATCGCAAGCCACTTATAATTTTCACTCCTAAAAGTTTGCTTCGACATCCAAAAGCTGTTTCATCAGTCGATGAATTTGCAAATGGGATGTTTCAATCTGTTATTGATGACCCATCTGTTGATTTAAAGAAAATAAAAACACTTGTTTTTGTTTGTGGCAAATTTTATTATGATTTGTTAGAAGAAAGGGAAAATCTTAATAGACGAGATATCTCTTTTGTGAGAGTAGAACAATTATTTCCGCTTCCTGCAGAAGAAATAAGAAATATTTTAACCAAGTATAAACACGTTGAAGATGTAGTTTGGGCACAAGAGGAACCAAAAAATATGGGAGCATACAGCTTCTTACTAATGAATTTGGATGAAGTTAAGACTTTTAGGATCGCTTCAAGAAGACCTTATGGCTCACCGGCTGCAGGTAGTTCTACCAGATCAAAAAGAAGACATAAGGAAGTCATAGATTATGTATTTGACAAAACAAAAGATAACCAACGAAAATAAAAGTATACTAAAATAAAAAGAGCATGATTTTAGAAATGAAAGTTCCTTCACCGGGAGAATCCATCACAGAAGTTGAAATCGCAGCATGGCTAGTCCAGAATGGCGATTATGTTGAAAAGGATCAGGCCATAGCCGAGGTTGATAGTGACAAGGCAACACTTGAGCTTCCCGCTGAAGCCAGTGGTACAATTACTTTAAAGGCAGAAGAAGGAGATGCGGTTGAGGTTGGAGCAGTGGTTTGCTTAATTGATACCAGTGCAGAAAAACCGGAAGGAGAAACTCAAACAAACCAAGTTAAAAAAGAAGAAGCTCCAAAAGCCGAAACTGTCACTTCAAGCAAAGCCGAGAAGTCTCAAGAATCTTCAACATATGCAACAGGAAGTGCAAGTCCTGCGGCTAAAAAGATACTAGATGAAAAAGGGATGTCTTCAAGTGAAATTAAAGGCACGGGAAGAGATGGTCGTATTACAAAAGAAGATGCTGTAAATGCTGTACCATCAATGGGTCAGGCAATTAATGTTGAAGGGCGAGGAGTAAAAAGATCCAAATTATCACTTTTACGACGAAAAGTAGCTGAACGACTGGTTGAAGCCAAAAATACAACGGCCATGTTGACTACGTTCAACGAAGTTGACATGTCTCCAATTTTTGCCTTGAGGAAAGAATATAAAGAGACCTTTAAGGAAAAACACGGAGTTAGTTTAGGGTTCATGTCCTTTTTTACTTTGGCAGTTGTAAGGGCTTTACAAGAATTTCCGGCAGTCAACTCCATGATCGATGGAAAAGAGATGCTAACCTATGAATTCTGTGATATAAGTATAGCTGTTTCAGGGCCAAAAGGTTTAATGGTTCCGGTAATTAGAAATGCTGAAAAATTAAGTTTTAAAGGTGTAGAATCAGAAGTAAAAAGATTGGCTATTCGCGCACGAGACGGACAAATTACTGTAGATGAAATGACAGGAGGGACCTTCACTATCTCTAATGGAGGTGTTTTTGGAAGCATGTTGTCAACCCCAATCATCAATCCGCCTCAAAGTGGTATTTTAGGTATGCATAACATTGTTGAAAGACCGGTTGCTGTTAATGGTAAGGTTGAAATCAGACCAATTATGTATGTAGCACTTTCCTATGACCACAGAATAATAGATGGAAAAGAATCTGTAGGATTTTTAGTTGCCGTTAAAGAGGCTTTAGAGAATCCGGTTGAGCTCTTAATGAATAACGATGTTAAAAAAGCCTTAGAGCTTTAAATAGTTTACTTTTATAATTCAAAAGCGCAACTTTTTAAGGTTGCGCTTTTTCTATTTTGTCATGGAGAAATATGTTTGCTAATTATTAAGTGTTATTACAAAAGTAGAAATCCTAAAAAGATAATATCAACCTACTCTTCCATGACGCCATAATTTACTGACTAATAGCTCGATTAAAGTAAGAAGTATAAATGAAATAATAAATGATATTCGTCATACTTTTAATTTAATTTCAAATACAAGTATTTCCTATTGTAGTCAATGATTGCCTTTCCTTTTTTTAAAATATCAGCACCTATTATTCCATCTACAGGTTTGGATTTATGCTTTACTAAAGCTGTATTTACATGTGTAAGATTAAATAATATCAAAGCCAACTTATCATTTCGCCACTTTCCTATTTTTATTTTATTTTTTTCTGATAGTTTGGTTTCCATGTCTGTAGCTCCTGCGCCCGCAGCTTTAATTTCAGAATCTTCGGTATCTAGATTGAAATGGTCTACCGATTCGAAACCAACACAAGAATTGGAAGCACCGGTGTCCAGTATAAATAATCCTTTTACACCATTTATGGTTGCTCGTATTTCAAAGTGATTCGTTTTAGTTAAATGTAATTTTGTTCTGGTGTAACCCCTTTCAGTCAGGAAGAAATGTAAGGTATTCATGTTCTTTAATTTTTGCTAATATAAGGACTAAATAATCTATTTTTGCAATATGATTATTACAGATACGCACACACATTTATATAGCGAAGCTTTTGACGAGGACAGAAGTGGAATGATGCAACGTGCATTAAATGCTGATGTTAACAGATTTTTTGTGCCTGCAATCGATTCGACCTATACTGAATCAATGCTGCAATTACAAAAAGAATATCCCCATAATATCTTTTTAATGACGGGTTTACATCCTACGCATGTAAAGGAGAATTACAGGGATGAACTGAAGCATGTTGAGGATATGTTGG
Source organism: uncultured Gammaproteobacteria bacterium (assembly GCA_942490545.1). Lineage (GTDB taxonomy): Bacteria > Pseudomonadota > Gammaproteobacteria > Enterobacterales > Alteromonadaceae > Paraneptunicella. The sequence goes on from CALNXX010000017.1 coordinate 426,274, forward strand.
CCAAACACAAATTTTATGCAGTTGGAGAAATAGGTATTGACCTCTATTGGGATAAGTCAACCCTTGAAATTCAAAAAAAAGCATTCAAACATCAAATTAAGTTGGCAAAGCAATACAAACTGCCCATAGTTATTCATTGCAGGGACTCCTTTAATGAGATATTTGAAGTGCTTGAAGAAGAGAAGGGAAATGATCTATTCGGAATTTTTCATTGTTTTACGGGCACGATCGATCAAGCTAAAAAAGCCATATCATATAATATGAAACTCGGAATAGGAGGAGTCGTAACCTTTAAAAACGGGAAAATAGATCAGTTTTTGAAGGAAATTGGTTTAGAACATATTGTGCTGGAAACAGATTCGCCTTATCTATCACCAACACCTTATAGAGGAAAACGAAATGAAAGCGCTTATATTAGAAATGTATTAAAAAAGGTTTCAGAAATATATGGTGTATCTGAAGAAAAGATAGCTGAGATCACCACTCAAAACAGTAAAGAAATATTTTCAATATAACTATGTCAAGAAAGGCCAAAATAATACTGATCTACACTGGCGGGACCATTGGTATGATGAAGGATCCCGAAACAGGAAGTTTGAAACCATTCGATTTTGATAATCTGCTGGAAAAAATACCGGAATTAAAACTTTTGGATTGCAGTATTGAGACAATTTCCTTTGAAAATCCAATAGATTCAAGTGAAATGAATCCAGATTACTGGGTGCAAATAGCAGAGATCATAGAAGAGAATTATGATGACAACGATGGATTCGTAGTGCTGCATGGGAGTGATACTATGAGCTATTCTGCTTCTGCATTGAGTTTTATGCTGGAAAATTTGGCCAAACCAGTAGTATTTACAGGCTCTCAACTTCCAATAGGCGATCTGCGAACTGATGCTAAAGAAAACTTAATTACTGCAATACATATTGCTTCTTTGATGGAAAAAGATACACCTGTCATTAAAGAAGTAAGTTTATATTTTGAGTATAAATTGTATCGAGGGAATAGGACCACCAAAATAAATGCTGAACATTTTAAGGCATTTGCATCTTTCAATTACCCGGAACTATTAGAATCTGGCGTTCATTTAAAGGTAAATACGCAATATTTACTTCGTCCTAATTCAAAGAAAAAATTACAAGTACATAAAGAAATGTGTACAGATATTGCACTCATTAAATTATTCCCGGGAATTTCTGATAGTGTAATAGAAACTATTTTAAGTTCACCTAAATTAAAGGGAGTCATTTTAGAAACATTTGGAGCCGGTAATACTTCGACCAATAAATCATTTCTAAACATTTTAAGGGGAGCAATAGATAAAGGAATTCCAATTATAAATATAACTCAATGTCCGGGAGGAAGCGTATTGCTTGGCAATTATGAGTCCAGTGTGGAATTAAAAAAAATAGGAATTATCTCTGGAAAAGATATCACTACGGAGTCTGCCGTGACTAAATTGATGTATTTGCTAGGGTCAAAAGTTTCACCAAAAGTTTTGAAAACAATATTTGAAACATCAATAAGAGGAGAAATAACTTAAATTAAACGCAAAATATTTTACGGTTTAAAGATTTTTTTGTTATTTGAACTCCTGTAATTTATTTTTAGATAGATTTACAGAGAGGTGGCCGAGTGGTCGAAGGCGCACGCCTGGAAAGTGTGTATACGCCAAAAGCGTATCGAGGGTTCGAATCCCTTCCTCTCTGCATTATTTTTAAGTTTAATTACATTTTTTTTATATCTTTAACATATTAACTAATTAAATTAAGATCAAGAACGATGAAAAGATTATTTTCTATTCTAGCTATTGCTAGTATTATGGCATTTGGAAGTGTAAATGCGTCAACCGCCTTAAGCACTTCTACAGTTGCAACGACAATTGCAACAACAATTCAAGATGATGGTTCCGAAGCTGCACCTGCAGAATCACTAGGATTCCACCAAGAATTAAAAAAGCGATTTATTGAAGGAGGTCCTGGATTTATGGGAATTGTATTATTATGTTTAATTCTTGGATTAGCCATTGCTATTGAAAGAATTATCTTTTTAAACCTTTCATCTACAAACACTAAAAAGTTAACTTCAAGTGTAGAAGAAGCTTTAAAGTCTGGTGGTGTAAATGCAGCAAAAGAAGTTTGTCGTAATACTAGAGGACCAGTAGCCTCCATTTTCTATCAAGGTTTAGATAGAATAGAAACTGAAGGTCTAGATGCTGCCGAAAAAGCAGTTGTTGCTTATGGAGGAGTTCAAATGGGGCAACTTGAAAAGAATGTTTCCTGGATATCCTTGTTTATAGCTTTAGCTCCAATGCTTGGATTCATGGGAACGGTTATTGGTATGATCCAGGCTTTTGATAAAATTGAAGCAGCAGGAGATATGCAGCCATCGCTTGTGGCAGGAGGTATTAAAGTAGCACTTCTTACTACAGTATTTGGACTTATTGTGGCTATTATTCTTCAAATTTTCTACAACTATATTATTGCTAAAATTGACAGTATTGTTAACGATATGGAAGATGCTTCTATATCATTGGTTGATATGTTGATTTTAAATAAAATACATAAGTAATAGTTTAAAGAAAAAAATTATGGGTTTATATAAAATATTAAGAATTATAGCTTTGATCCTGGCACTTATCGGAGTTGCATTTGCGCTGATGGTGGCTGGTGGGTCTGAAGGTATGATCGATAATATGATGTATGTAGCATATTTGATACTAGCTATTGTTTTAGTACTTGTGTTATTTTACGTCATTAAAGGAGTATTTGCCGGAAATATTAAGAAGACATTACTATCCCTAGGAATATTCTTTGGGATTATAATTATATCTTACTTAATGTCTTCCGGAACGGATTTAAATTTGCAACCTTTTATTGATAAAGGGCAAAATATAACTGAAGCTACTTCAAAGAAAGTAGGAGCTGGATTGTACACATTTTATGCTTTAGGCGTTTTAGCCATATTGTCGATGTTGTCTTCAGGGTTAACAAAAATAGGTAAATAAATTATGGCAAAACGAGCAGCACCAGAAGTAAATGCAGGCTCCATGGCGGATATTGCCTTTCTGCTTTTGATTTTTTTCTTAGTTACTACAACTATCGAAAAAGATAAAGGTATTTTAAGGAGTTTGCCACAGATTGAACCACCATCGGATGATCCAGTAATTATCAAACAAAAAAATCTATTTACAGTTCTTTTGAATAAAAATGATCAATTACTTGTAGAAGATGAACAAATGCAAGTAAAAAGTTTAAGAAAGGCTGCCATAGAGTTTTTAGATAATGGAGGAGGAGAAGATGCCAATGGAAATAAATGTGATTACTGTCAGGGGAAAAGAGATCCCAACTCATCGGATCACCCTGACAAGGCAATCATCACTTTACAACATGACAGGGAAACCTCTTATGGTAAATACATCGAAGTTCAAAATGAACTAGTTGCAGCTTATAATGTTTTAAGGAATAGAGAAGCTAAAAGACTTTACAACACAACATTTACTAAAATGCTGGCCGATAAAGATGATGTATATTATCAAGGGGACGTGGAAAAGCTGAAGGAAAGAATTGAGGTAATTAAGAAATTGTACCCTCTTAAGCTATCTGAAGCAGAACCTAAGAGTAATTAATTTTAACGAAAAGAAAGAATGTCAAAATTTAAAAAGAAAACGGGTGGTGCATTACCACCAATTTCAACAGCATCTTTACCAGATATTGTATTCATGCTATTGTTCTTTTTTATGGTTGCCACTGTAATGAGGGATACAAGTTTGATGATTGAAAATAAATTACCATCTGCTGATCAGGTCGAGAAACTGGAAAAAGACAGGTCTATGTTTATATATGCAGGAAAGCCAAGTGCTCAATATAAAAATTTCGGAACAGAGGCCAGATTGCAGATAAATGATAAGTTTGCTGCACTTGAAAATGTGCAGCCTGCCGTGCAGGAGGCTAGAGCTGGTTTGAGACCCGAATTACAAGACAGATTGGTAGTTGCTTTAAAAATAGATGAGAATACAAACGCAGGTTTGGTTTCTGATATCAAGCAAAAACTAAGAGAGATAAACGCTCTTAAAATCATGTATATTACAAACGTTAAAAAAGCGCAATAGCATTTCAAAAATCTTAATTTATAAAAGCATTCCCGAAAAGGAATGCTTTTTTTATGTAATAAACTTTGTGCAATAAAAGTTATATTTGTCTTATATACTTTTTAATGAAGAAAATACTTTTCGCACTTTCATTTTTGTTAGGGCTTCAATTCCTGATGTCTCAGGATAAACCAATAGAGTTTGAAGTAGACTCCTTATATCGTGAAGATCAGTTTTATATAGGAGTAACCTATAATTTGTTAGGTAATTTGCCTTCCGGGATATCTCAAAACGGGTTTTCAAGTGGATTCCATTTAGGGTTTATTCGGGATATGCCTATTAACAAAAGGCGAAATCTTGCATTTGGATTGGGAGTAGGTTATTCAGGGAATTCTTTTAATCAGAATTTGCTGATAACTGAAGTCACCAATAATAAATACATCTATAGTATTATTGGAAGTGATATTGTATATTCTAAAAATAAATTTTCTCAGCATTTAGTGGAAATTCCTTTTGAATTCAGGTGGAGGTCTTCAACACCGGCGGAATACAAATTTTGGCGTGTATATACTGGATTTAAGACAAGTTATGTGGTGTCCAATTCATCAAAATATAATGGAAGCCCACAAAACGAAAAATCTAAAAACATTAGAGATTTTAATGACTTTCAGTATGGTTTAACTCTTAGTGTAGGTTATAATACCTGGAATTTTTATTTGTATTATGCATTGAACCCTATTTTTGATTCCAATGCCATATTAAATAATAACCCTATAGATATGAATGCCATAAAAATAGGCTTGATATTTTATATTTTATAACCAGTAATTCAATAGAATTAACTGAGGAATTACCCCTATTAAAAGGCCTACTATTATTTCATTCTTGTCATGAGCTTTTAGATACAATCTGGATGTGGCGACAGCTCCAGCGATCATGAACATTAAAGCAATAGATCCACTGATATTGATACTGAAATGAATACTTAATGCTATAAAGAACATAAGCACACCTCCAGTAGCGATCATATGGATACTCGCTTTAAAACTTAAAACAGCTAATATCAAACAAGTTATTGTGGATAATAGAATGCCCACAAAAAAGAAGTAAAGTTCAATGAACTCTTGAGGAGGCAGAATTTTAATAATGATCATAACAGCAATTAGGCAGTTTAGGATCAATGGAATAATTCTATGTTTGACATTTTCAAGGTAAATGGAATCGACCTTTTTCATGGTTTTAAGCAGGTAATAAAGTAAAACAGGCAAAAGAACTGTAAGGATGAATAACGAATATATTTTAGCTTTTATAACAGGTTGGGGAATGTATCTGGGAGCTTTTGAGAAATAAAAGACAACTCCAATAAGAGGCATCAATATAGGGTGAAAAATGAACGATATAACCCGAAAAATATAATTCACCCTTAAATTTTTTTACGCAGTCTTGCCACAGGAATGTCCAGCTGTTCTCTGTATTTGGCTACTGTCCTTCTGGCAATTGGGTATCCTTTTTGTTTTAATATGGATGCTAATTTTTCATCAGTCAGAGGTTTTCTTTTATTTTCCTCTTCAATGACCGTTTCCAATATTTTTTTGATCTCTCTGGTAGACACATCTTCACCCTGATCATTTTTCATGGACTCGCTAAAGAATTCCTTAATGAGTTTTGTGCCATAAGGAGTATCTACATATTTGCTGTTTGCTACTCGTGAAACAGTTGATACATCCATACCTATCTCATCAGCAATGTCTTTTAAGATCATAGGTTTTAACTTGCGTTCATCACCAGTTAAAAAATATTCTTTTTGATAATGCATAATTGAGCTCATGGTTACAAACAAGGTTTGCTGACGTTGTTTGATCGCATCTATAAACCACTTTGCAGAATCCAGTTTTTGCTTGATGAAAATAACAGCATCCTTTTGAGATTTAGATTTGTCCTTACTTTCCTTGTACCCTTTTAGCATATTATTGTATTCTGATGATACATGCAGTTCAGGAGCATTTCTTCCATTCAATGTTAGCTCTAATTCTCCATCAATAATTCTGATAGAAAAATCCGGGACAACCTGTTCAACAATACGCGTGCTTCCGGAGTACGTTCCTCCGGGTTTTGGATTGAGATGTTCAATTTGATGGATGGCATCTTTGAGTTGTTTTTCCGAGATATCAAATTTCTGGATTAACTTTTTGTAGTGCTTTTTAGAGAATTGTTCGAAGGCCGTATCAATAATTTTTGTGGCCAATTCAACATCTGGAGTTTGATTTTTTCGTTGTAACTGTATCAACAAACATTCCTGAAGATTTCTTGAACCTACTCCCGCAGGATCCAATTGATGAACTATTTTTAAAACGTCCTGTATCTTTTCTTCTGTAGTATAGATGTTTTGCGTAAAAGCCAGATCATCCATAATGTCTGATAATGATCTCCTGATATAACCACTTTCATCCACGCTGCCAACTAAAAAATCTGCTATTTCCTGTTCTTCCTCATTTAAACTAAATGTACTTAGCTGGGTTTTTAGGTATTGAGTAAAGGATGTTCCTGATGCGTAAGGGACATTTTTTTCTTCATCATCAGCGCTATAATTACTAGTTTGAGTTCTATAGTCCGGAACTTCATCATCACTTAAATAATCATCAACATTAATGTCATCTGCATTTATGGAATCATTCTCCTCATAGTCGTCAGTAGAATTATCAAAGTTATCTTCAAGATCTTCTGCAGACTCTTTTCCGCTTTCAAGTGCCGGATTTTCTTCCAATTCCTGCTTTAGTCGCTGCTCAAAAGCTTGAGTGGGCAACTGTATCAATTTCATTAATTGAATTTGTTGCGGAGATAATTTTTGGGATAATTTGAATTGTAAATGCTGTTTAAGCATATTTTATTTTTTTGTCTTTTTAAGATACTTAAAATTCTGCATTTTGTGGTGTCCTTGGATAAGGAATTACATCTCTAATATTGCTCATTCCTGTTGCAAACATAACGAGCCTTTCAAATCCAAGACCAAAACCTGAGTGTACAGCTGTGCCGTATTTTCTCAAATCCAAATACCACCATAACTCTTTTTCAGGAATATCTAAAGCTGCCATTTTTTCTTTTAGCACATCTAAACGCTCCTCCCTTTGAGATCCGCCAACAATCTCTCCAATTCCCGGGAAAAGTATATCCATTGCTCTCACAGTTTTACCATCTTCATTAAGACGCATATAAAAGGCTTTTATATTTGCTGGATAGTCAAATAATATAACCGGACATTTAAAATGTTTTTCTACTAAAAAACGTTCGTGTTCACTTTGAAGATCGGACCCCCAATCTTCAATAAGATATTTAAATTTTTTCTTTTTATTAGGTTTGCTTTCCCTAAGAATATCGATTGCCTCAGTATAACTAACCCGTTTAAAATTATTATCAATGACAAAGTTCAACTTTTCTATTAAACTCATCTCGCTTCTTTCAGTTTGAGGTTTTGACTTTTCTTCATCCAGCAATCGCTTTTCAAGGAACTCCAAATCTTCTCTATTATTGTCTAAGGTGTATTTCAAAACAGATTTTAAAAAATCCTCAGCCAAATCCATATTGCCTGCTAAATCCATGAATGCAACTTCCGGTTCTATCATCCAGAATTCTGCCAAATGTCTTGAGGTGTTGGAATTTTCAGCTCTGAAGGTTGGTCCAAATGTATAGACTTTACCCAGCGACATGGCATAGGTTTCGGCTTCCAATTGTCCGGAAACCGTTAAATTGGTTTCTTTCCCAAAAAAATCTTTCGAATAATCAATTTTGCCATCTTCAGTTTTTGGTGGGTTTTCAGGATCTAATGCTGATACGCGAAACATTTCACCTGCTCCTTCAGCATCACTTCCTGTGATAATAGGAGCATGCATATAATAAAACCCATTATCAACAAAATACTTATGAATTGCGTAAGACAATGTTGAACGTAATCTCATGACGGCACTGAATGTACTGGTTCTGGTTCTTAAATGAGCATTTTCTCTTAAGAACTCAAATGAATGTTTTTTAGGTTGTATTGGATATTCATCTGGATCACAATCTCCTAACACATCTATTTTGTTTACTTTTATTTCAACATTCTGACCTTTGCCAAGACTTTCAACCAATTCACCATTTATGTGAACGGATGCTCCAGTTGTGACCCTTTTTAGTATGGATTCATCCAGCTTCTCAAAATCAACCACGCATTGAATATTATTAATTGTTGACCCGTCATTTAATGCTATAAATCTATTTGCTCTAAATGTTCTGACCCAACCTTTAATTTCTATTTCATCCATTGATGGAGCCTTGGATAATAATTCTGAAACAGTGCTTAATTTCATAAGTAAAATTTTAAAGTGCAAAGATAAATTTTTAATAAAAAGTGAACCTAAAAAAATTAGATTTATCGTTAACTGGTCAAAAGATGATAAAAAGCTAGTGCATTAAAACTCATCCTTTAATTGCTCTTCTTCCGGAATGATGTTGATGCTAGGCTCTTTTAACACTTCTTTGTTGGCTATATTTCTTTCAAGCGATAATAAAAGTGACGGTAGTAAAAGCAGATTGGCCAACATAGCAAAAAGCAATGTAATGGAAACCAAACCACCTAGAGCTACTGTGCCGCCAAAATTAGAAATGGTAAATACGGAAAAACCAAAGAATAGAACTATTGATGTATAGAACATACTGATTCCGGTTTCCCGAAGCGCTGCATAAACTGATTTTCTGATCTTCCAATGATTGGCTTGTAATTCTTGTCTGTATTTTGCCAGAAAATGGATGGTATCATCAACCGATATTCCGAACGCAATGCTAAATACTAAAATTGTCGATGGTTTTATGGGAACTCCAAGATAGCCCATTAGTCCGGCTGTAACCAATAATGGTAAAAGGTTAGGGATTAATGATATGACGATCATCCTAAAAGACCTGAACATATAAGCCATAAACAGGGAAATAAGGAAAATGGCCAGGGATAAGGACAGGATCAGATTGTTGACCAAATACCTGGTTCCCTTTTGAAACACCCTTGCTTTACCGGTCATTGTTATATTGTAATTGTCTTTCGGAAAGACTTTATTGATCTTGTTTTGCAGATTTTCTTCAATTCGTTCAATTCTATCAGTTCCAATATCTTTCATAAATGTTGTGATGCGAGCGTATTGGCCTGTGCTGTCGACAAAGTTTTTAAGCAGATCCACTTCACCATTTGAATTCTTGGCATAGGACAGAATAAAGCTATTTTCCTGACTTGTAGGAATTTGATAGAATTTTGGGTTGCCATTGTAGTATGCCTGTTTTGAATATTTCACAAAATTGACCACTGAGATTGGTTTTGATAACTCGGGCGTCTCATCAATTAATTCCTCTAACTCGTTCATCCGATTTAAGGTAGCCAATTTCATCACACCTTTTTTTCGTTTAGTATCAACCATGATCTCTAAAGGTAAAATACCATTGAACTCATCTTCAAAAAATCTAATATCTTCAAAAAACTGCGTTTTTTGGGGCATATCCTCAATTAAACTTCCCGAGATCTTTATCTGATAAATACCTATAAAACTCAAAATTAAAAGGAGAAGAGATGTTACATATATGGTGATCTTTTTATATTTCACCATATATTCAATCCAGTCAACAAAACCTCCAATCCATCTTTTATTCAAGTGCTCCAGGTGCCTGTCTTTGGGAGGTGGCATGAAACTGTATATAATGGGGATTATAAAAAGGCAAAGCAAAAAAATGGCTATAATGCTCAATGAGGCCACAATACCAAATTCAACAAGCAATTTGCTTTGCGTTATTGTAAAGGTCGCAAATCCGGAAGCCGTTGTGACGTTGGTCATGAGTGTAGCATTTCCTACTTTGGTTATTACCCTCTGTAAGGACTTGGCTTTATTACCATGCTTTTTAACTTCATGTTGATATTTATTAATTAAAAAGATACAATTTGGTATCCCAATTACAATTATCAATGGAGGAATTAAAGCGGTTAGAACCGTTATTTCATATTGCAATAATCCCAGAATACCAAAAGTCCACATAACACCTATTAGTACTACGATCATAGATAGAAATGTAGCTCTGAAAGACCTAAAGAAGAAGAAGAAAATAACCGATGTAACTAATAATGCAGCTGTGATGAATTTGCCAATTTCATCAATAATATTTTGAGAATTCAATGTCCTTATATAAGGCATTCCTGAGATCCTAACTTGGAGACTTGTTTGCTTTTCAAATGAGCTTATTAGCGGTGCAAAGTCGTTAAAAATAAAGTCTTTTCTTGCGGAAGTGTTGACTATTTCTTTATTTAGATAGATCGCTGTACGAACGGTTTCTGTGGTTTTGTTGAATAAGAAATTATCATAAAAAGGATACTGATTGAACAGCTGATCTTTTAAAGTATTGATTTGATCAATAGTTGAGATAGAGTCTTTTATAAAGGGCTCTAATTCAAACCGACTATTTTTATCGTCCCTGATCAATTTTTGCAGATCATAAATAGAAACGACCGTTTCTACTTCTTTGTATTTTTTTAATGAGTCCGAAAGTCTGTTCCAGGCATTCAGATTTTTTACTGTAAAGAGGTCCGGATCTTTAACACCAATAACAATTAAGTTACCTTCTTCGCCAAATTTATCAAGGAATTCATTGTATTCTATATTAATAGGATGATCATCGGGTAGCAGATTGGCTTCTGTATAGGTAAAGCGCATATACTGCCACTGATTTGCTAAAAATACGGTAAACCCTAAAATAATGATTAGAATAATTATTCGATTACGAAGAATAATTCTTGCAACACCTTCCCAAAATCCAACGGAGAATAGTTTATTCATTTATTTTTAAGAATGCGCAAAGGTAGAAAATAAGTATTTAATATAAGTTAAATATTAATATCAGGATGGTGGAAAAATAAAAAAAGCGACTTATTAGTCGCTTTTTAATTATACAGTCATGATCTCTTTTTCTTTTACAGCAAAGATGTCATCAATTTTATTAATATATTCATCTGTTAGATCCTGAACGTCCAGTTCGGCATTCTTTAAAGCGTCCTCCGAAATATTTTCTATTTTTTTCAGATTGCTATTAGCATCTTTTCTATGATTTCTAACGCCAATTTTCGCATCTTCTGATTCAGCTTTAGCTTGTTTTGCTAATTGATGTCTGCGCTCTTCGGTTAAAGGAGGAACATTTATGATGATGGATTCACCGTTATTCATAGGGTTAAAGCCTAAATTTGCAGCCATTATTGCTCTTTCAATTTCGTGAAGCATATTTTTTTCCCAAGGCTGGACTGTAATCGTTCTGCCATCGGGAGTATTCACGTTGGCAACCTGTGGCAAAGGTGTTAAAGATCCATAATATTCAACCATAACACTTCCAAGCATTGCCGGTGATGCTTTGCCGGCTCTTATATTTACAAATTGCTTTTCAAGATGCAAAATGGCACTCTCCATATCTTCTTTAGTTGCCTCCAGAATGAAATTAATTTCTTCCATTTTTTAAATTTCTTTAAATTATTCAAAAACTGCGCCAAATATTTGGCGTTTGGTCTATTAAATTAATAAAAATCTAAATTAAAGATTAACTTTTGTTCCAATATTTTCTCCCGAAATCACTTTTAATAAATTGCCTTTTTTATTCATATCAAAGACAATTATGGGCAGTTCATTTTCCTGACTTAAAGTAAAAGCTGTTGTATCCATAACTTTCAGGCCTTTACGTAAAACTTCATCAAACGAAATATGGTCGAATTTTATGGCGCTTGTGTCTTTTTCAGGGTCTGTATTGTAAATTCCATCAACGCGTGTTCCTTTTAAAATGACATCTGCTTCAATCTCAATAGCCCTTAAAACAGCGGCAGAGTCTGTTGTGAAATATGGATTTCCGGTTCCACCTCCAAAAATTACAACTCGACCTTTTTCTAAATGTCGCATAGCTCTCCTTCTAATAAATGGTTCGGCAACTTCATTGATCTTTATGGCGCTTTGCAGTCTGGTTGGTATTCCGGCATCTTCCAAGGCACTTTGGAGTGCCAGACCATTAATTACTGTTGCCAGCATTCCCATGTGATCAGCTTGCACTCGATCCATTCCATTGCTTGCAGCCGATACACCTCTAAAAATATTTCCCCCGCCAATAACTATGGCAACTTCCACACCTTTGTCAGTAACATCTTTAATATCTTTGGCATATTCTGCCAATCGTTTTGGATCAATACCGTACTGACGCTCTCCCAATAATGCTTCACCGGATAGTTTTAAAAGAACTCTTTTGTATTTCATTTAATATATTTTGTTTGAAGGTTTAGCAAATATAATGATTCTGATAATTTATTGAAGGTGAAATTTGAGTATAAAAAAAGCCTTGAGTTTGGTCAAGGCTTTTGAATATTTTGGTTTATGAATTACCCGAGAGTAACTCTCTTATAATTTACAATATGAACATCACCGAATGATTTCACATAATCTCCAACACTAATTTTGCTGTCTTTAATAAAATCCTGATTTACCAAAGTATTATCTTTAAAGAATCGTTTTAATTTGCCTTTGGCTATATTATCAAGCATAGCTTCCGGCTTGCCTTCAGTTCTTAATTGCTCTTTAGCGATCTCAATTTCTTTTTCAACAATAGATGCATTGACACCTTTTTCATCAAGAGCGATAGGATTCATTGCTGCAACCTGCATTGCCACATCTTTGGCAGCCACATCTGCACCGTCAACCTTTGCTGATAAGCCAACCAATGTTGCTATTTTATTTCCTGCATGGATATAAGAACCTACAAAGGGAGCTTCAATCTTTTCAAAAGCATTGATGTCTAGCTTCTCACCAATCACACCTGTTTGTTCGATCAATTTTTCTGACACTGTAAGACCGTTGAATTTTGCAGCTAAAAACTCTTCTTTATTGGAGTAGTTCAATGCAACTTCTGCCAATTCATTTGCAAATGCGACAAAGTCTTCGTTTTTACCAACAAAATCAGTTTCACAACCTAATACTATTGCTACACCTGCTGTTTTAGCATCATTCACTTTAGTTATGGCCGCACCTTCTGTAGAAGCTCTGTCAGCTCTGTTGGCAGCAACTTTCTGACCTTTTTTACGAAGTATCTCAATTGCTTTTTCAAAATCACCTTCAGCTTCAACCAGGGCTTTTTTGCAGTCCATCATTCCTGCTCCTGTTGTTTGTCTTAATTTATTTACTTCTGCGGCTGTTATTTTCACCATGATCTTTAATATTTATGAGTTAAAAAAGTCGTTTAATTAGTTTTCATTAAGAAAAGAATTAAACGACTTCAATTTTTTGTATTTATTTATTTAATTCTATTCTTCCTCGTTTGCGGCAACTGGTTTCTTAGCTGCTTTAGTTGGAGCAGGAGTTTCATCTGTGCTCTCCTTTTCAGCTTTTCTTTCAGCTAAACCATGAGAAATAGCACCTGTAACATCACTAAGAACCTTATTGATAGATTTTGAAGCATCATCATTTGCAGGTATTACATAGTCAACCTGTCTAGGGTCTGAGTTAGTATCAACCATTGCAAAAATTGGTATATTTAATTTCTGCGCTTCTTTTATCGCAATATGCTCACGCTTTATGTCAACAACAAATAAAGCTCCCGGTAAACGGGTCATATCAGAAATTGAACCTAAGTTCTTCTCTAATTTTGCTCTTAATCGGTCAACTTGTAAACGTTCTTTTTTAGAAAGCGTCAAAAAGGTTCCATCTTTTTTCATTCTATCGATGGATGCCATTTTCTTAACAGCTTTTCTAATTGTCACAAAGTTTGTCAGCATTCCTCCAGGCCATCTTTCAGTAATGTATGGCATGTTTACATTTCCGGCTTTTTCAGCAACAATGTCTTTAGCTTGCTTTTTTGTAGCTACAAACAAAATTTTTCTTCCGGATGCCGCAATTTTAGTAAGAGCTTTAGAAGCTTCTTCAATTTTTGCAGCAGTTTTGTAGAGATTGATTATATGGATACCGTTACGTTCCATATAAATGTAAGGAGCCATGTTTGGGTCCCATTTACGAGTCAGGTGACCGAAGTGTACACCTGCATCAAGTAATTCTTTTACTTCGTTTTTTTCCATTTTTGTAATAGTTTACGTTCTGTTGATTAGCAATGGTCAAGTGGCTTATTTATCAAGGCCTTAACCATTTAGATGCTAAACTAAATCTTGATCTCCCAAAATATATCGGGAAGGTCATAGATAACAATAACTGGTTTAATATATGCTGAATTGTTTCAGCAATTTTTTGTTTTATATTGATTTCTGAATCTGATAAACAGATACTGAAATAAACTCAGGATTAACGCTTAGAGAACTGGAATTTCTTACGAGCTTTCTTCTGACCGAATTTTTTGCGCTCTACCATTCTTGGATCTCTTGTCAATAAACCTTCCGGTTTTAAGATGCTTCTGTTTTCTTCATCTAACTCGCACATTGCACGCGATAATGCTAAACGAATTGCTTCAGCTTGACCAGTAATTCCACCTCCAAACACATTAACACTTATATCAAAGCTATTCTCATTATTAGTCATAACTAACGGCTGATTTACTTTGTATATTAATGTGGCAGTTGAAAAGTATGTGTCAAGATCTTTTTTGTTTACAACAAATTTCCCTTTCCCTTTAGAAAGGTAAACACGAGCAACAGCCGATTTTCTACGGCCAATTTTGTGAATTACTTCCATCTATTTAAATTCGTTTAGGTTTATTGTCTTTGGCTTCTGTGCTTCATGAGAATGATTAGTGCCAACTACAACATTCAAATTACGGAACAGATCGGCCCCTAATTTATTTTTAGGCAGCATCCCTTTTACTGATTTTTCCACAATTCTGGCTGGATCCTTACCAAACATTTCTTTAGCAGATAAACTTTTTTGGCCTCCTGGATATCCTGTGTGACGAATATAGCTTTTGTCATTCCACTTATTACCTGACAAGCTGATCTTTTCAGCATTTATAACTATTACATTGTCACCACAATCAACATGAGGTGTAAAGTTTGGTTTGTGTTTTCCTCTTAAAAGTTTAGCAACTTTTGAAGCTAAACGCCCCAAAGGTTGACCATCAGCATCGACTAAAACCCACTCCTTGTTAACAGTAGCTTTGTTGGCTGAAATTGTTTTGTAACTTAATGTATTCACATTAATAAATTTTTCTTATTAAACATTCCTCTCTTTAAAAGAGTTTGCAAATTTACAATTATATATTTGATTACCAAATGCAGTTAAAGATAATTTTGTTGATTTAACTGAGTTGAAGGACTAAATTAGATATATCTAATATTATTCAGGTAAATTAATTATTTGAAACCATTAAGTTTTACATCGAATTTTTTGGCAAAATAGGACAACACAACGACTATTTTAATGGGTTTAACACAAATATTTGCCGATTTAAAGGCTTAATCTTAGATTTCCCTCAATTTACAAGATTTCTCCCCAAATCTATTGAATCATAAATACTTAATTAAGTGGTGTGGATTTTTAAATGTTGATGATAAGAGGTTTATCACGAAACAAGAAAAATCCTACATAATAGTATTTAATCGTTTTTCTTACTTAATTAAACGAATATAAATTGAGTAATGATAAATTGAGTTCAAAAAAATTAATGATGTCAATAACAAACATGATATTTGCACCCACAATTTGATTTACAAAACTTTAATTTCAAATTTTATAATGATTCCCTCAAACCTATTAAAAAAATTTAATCCTCTGCATTGCGAAATAATGTTGCCTTTAAAAGGCAATTGTTTTGGTGTAAACTTTATTAATCCATTGAATAAACATAGGGTCTATGAAAACTTTTACTTTAGCTAGCCTGTTTAAAAGATTTATTACAGTTGCCGGTATTATTACAGTACTTATCTATTCAACTACAGGTTATGGCCAAACACCAACACCTCGGTCATGTGACTGTTCACCATTATATGGGAATTCAAATTTCGTAAATCCTCAAAAAATTTCTGGTTCTTCACTAACAGTCGGAGCAGTCTATAGGTTTTCCAACGTTTTTCCAAACAATCAGTATGGTACAACAATAGATGCACTAATTAGAATAGAGGAATTTACCGGAGGGGCATCACTTTTAAATATTGATGTTACTTCATCCGGGTTACAGGAAGCATTTCAACCTAGAATAAACAGTACAAATAACAATAACCAAAGTGTGCTTTTTAATATAACTTTTGTTACTGGTGGTGGCAACTATGGAGATGAGGTGGTTATTTCTTATTACGCAACTCCTTTAGATATTGATGGAGGTTCTAATGATCAAGTGCGCGAGTATGCTGAAATTTCTTTACCGGATGCTTATTATGTTTCAAATAACACACAATTAAATATTACTCAAACGGCAACAGTAGTTCGAGGTGAAGCATCAAATTTTTCACAGGCTCCCGGAGGTGAAGTTTCTTTAGACCCAACTTACACTTTCAGTAATTACTTTGAGAATAAGTCAAGTTTTAATTACAGAATAGGTAAAATTGGTGGAAACAATGATAGATATTATTCATTAGACATGGATAATGCAACTTATTTAAGCCCTAATTCAGTATTGGTAACATATCCGGTTATTTGCGGACAAGTAACTGATTTCAATAATAACCAGCCTCTATCTGGTGTTACAGTTGATGTCACAGGCTCAGACGGAAGTTCTCAAACTGTAATTACAGATGCTAATGGAAATTATAAGGCAATTGCTTCAATCCCTTCTTTTTTTGTTGAAGTTAACTATTCCATCAGAGAAAATGATCCTTCCGGATACATTTCGGTTTCAGATGTAGATGGCGCCAATGACAATTTAATAACTAGGCCAATACGTGTACAATCAGTATGCGGAAATGACTTTGTTGATGGGGTAGAACCAACCATTATTATTGAAGATAAAACAGATATTTTATGTAATGGAGAATCAACAGGTAGTATTACAGTAAATGCTACTGGTGGAGTTCCTCCTTATCAGTTTAGTGCTAATGGAGGGTCGGCACAGTCAAGTCCTGTATTTAATGATTTACCTGCAGGTGTATATACTATTGAATTAATAGATTCTCTCGGAAATTCGGCTTCTGCTAGTGTAACCTTATCAGAACCTGAAGCATTAAGTGTCAATATAACCAAGGAAAATGCGACAACAGACCAGGGCTGTCAAAATGGAGAGGCTACGGCCACAGTAGGAGGCGGCACGGCTCCATATACATATTTATGGAGTGCAAGTGCAGGAGATCAAACAACAGAAACAGCCACTAATTTACCAGACGGAACACATACAGTGACTATTACCGATGCAAATGGTTGTGTCCTTATACAAGGAGTAGTAATTGATTGTTCCAATACATGTGATCAGATAGTTGCTATTGATTCTGTTACAGATGTTTTATGTACAGGAGATAATACAGGAAGTACTACGGTAAGTGCGAGTTCAGGATATGATTCAACAAGGACCTTTACTTTTACATGGAACACAACACCACCACAAGTAGATTCAGGAGTTACTTCAAGTACCCTTACGGGATTAACGGCAGGTATTTACACAGTTAGTGTCACCATAGATGGTACAGTATGTCTCCCGGTAGAAGAGAGTGTGACCATAGTAGAACCGGCAAATGCTTTAAATGTTTCTGCTACAGCGACAGATGAGAGTGGGCCAGCTACGGGTGATGGTACAGCAACAGGAATTGCAACAGGCGGAACACCTCCATATACATATTCATGGAGTCCGGGAGGGGAATCTACAGAAGAAATCACAGGATTAAGTGCGGGAAATTATTCAGTTACTATAACAGATGCTAATGGATGCACAGCAGTTACTACTACGACTGTAAATCCGGGAAGTTGTCAGAATCTGTCAGTTACAGCCACAGCTACATCGGCCACATGTAATGGAGACAGTGATGGCACAGCTACGGCAAATGTCACAGGAGGTTCAGGCTCATTCACATATTCATGGAGTCCTGGCGGAGCAACTACTCAGACCATTACGAGTCTTGCAGCAGGAGCCTATGTAATTACGATCACAGATACTGTAACACTATGTACAGTGCAGGCTACAGCTACCATTAATGAGCCAAATGAATTATCATCAGGAATTGCCATATCAAATGTATTATGTTTTGGAGAAGAGACAGGGTCTTTAGATCTGGCAGTAACAGGAGGTACATTCCCATATACATTCTGCATGGGAGTAATGGAGCTACAACAGAGGATATTAATAATCTTGCAGCAGGAACATATACTGTAACTATTACAGATGTCAATGGTTGTGTTACTACAGATACGGCAACTGTTATGCAACCAAATGATGGGCTGGCATTGACCACTACTACAGTTGATGTGCTTTGTACAGGAGATTCTGCGGGATCTATTGATTTGACTGTAACCGGAGGTACACCACCTTATTTTTATGCATGGAATAATGGTGAATCAACAGAAGATATTTCTAATCTTCCGGCTGGATCATATAATGTTATTATTACAGATGCCAGTGGATGTCAATTAAACGGAAATGGAATTGTGGTGAATGAACCAGCAAATCCATTAAGTGTCAATATAACCAAGGAAAATGCGACAACAGACCAGGGCTGTCAAAATGGAGAGGCTACGGCCACAGTAGGAGGCGGCACGGCTCCATATACATATTTATGGAGTGCAAGTGCAGGAGATCAAACAACAGAAACAGCCACTAATTTACCAGACGGAACCCATACAGTGACTATTACCGATGCAAATGGTTGTGTCCTTATACAAGGAGTAGTAATTGATTGTTCCAATACATGTGATCAGATAGTTGCTATTGATTCTGTTACAGATGTTTTATGTACAGGAGATAATACAGGAAGCACTACGGTAAGTGCGAGTTCCGGATATGATTCAACAAGGACCTTTACATTTACATGGAACACAACACCACCTCAAGTAGATTCAGGAGTTACTTCAAGTACACTTACAGGATTAACTGCAGGTATTTATACAGTTAGTGTTACTATTGATGGTACAGTATGTCTTCCGGTAGAAGAGAGTGTTACCATAGTAGAACCGGCAAACGCTTTAAATGTTTCTGCTACAGCGACAGATGAGAGTGGTCCAGCTACGGGTGATGGAACAGCAACGGCAATTGCAACAGGAGGAACACCTCCATATACATATTCATGGAGTCCTGGAGGAGAAACTACAGAAGAAATCACAGGATTAAGTGCAGGAGATTATACAGTTACTAGTAACGGATGCCAATGGATGTACAGCAGTTACTACTACGACTGTAAATCCGGGAAGTTGTCAGAATCTGTCAGTTACGGCAACAGCTACATCGGCGACCTGTAATGGAGACAGTGATGGAACAGCTACGGCAAATGTCACAGGCGGTTCAGGATCATTTACATATACATGGAGTCCGGGAGGCGCAACTACTCAGACCATTACGGGTCTTGCAGCAGGAGCCTATGTAATTACGATAACAGATACTGTAACACTATGTACAGTGCAGGCTACAGCAACAGTTAACGAACCAAATGAATTATCATCAGGAATAGCTGTTTCAAACATATTATGTTTTGGAGGAGAAACCGGATCTTTAGATCTGTCAGTTACAGGAGGCACATTCCCATATACATTCCTATGGGATAATGGAGCAACTACAGAGGATATTAATAATCTGGCAGCAGGAACTTATACTGTTACTATTACAGATGTCAATGGTTGTGTTACTCAGATACGGCAACTGTTGTGCAGCCAAATGATGGGCTGGCATTGACCACTACTACAGTTGATGTGCTTTGTACAGGAGATTCTACAGTCTATTGATTTGACGGTAACTGGAGGTACACCACCTTATTTCTATGCATGGAATAATGGTGAAACAACAGAGGATATTTCCAATTTCCAGCTGGATCATATAGTGTTATTATTACAGATGCCAGTGGTTGTCAGTTAAACGGAAATGGAATTGTGGTGAATGAACCTGCAAATCCATTAAGCGTCAATATAACCAAGGAGAATGCGACGACAGGTCAGGGCTGTCAAAATGGAGAGGCTACAGCCACAGTTGGAGGCGGAACGGCTCCATACACTTATTTATGGAGTGCAAGTGCAGGCAATCAAACTACAGAAACAGCCACTAATTTACCAGATGGAACCCATACAGTGACTATTACCGATGCAAATGGTTGTGTCCTTAACAAGGAGTGGTAATTGACTGTTCCAATACATGTGATCAGATCGTTTCTATAGATTCTGTAACAGATGTTTTATGTACAGGCGATAATACAGGAAGTACAACTGTAAGTGCAAGTTCAGGATATGATTCAACAAGGACCTTTACATTTACTGGAACACACCCACCCAAGTAGATTCTGGAGTTACTTCAAGTACCTTACAGGATTAACTGCAGGTATTTATACAGTTAGTGTTACCATAGATGGAACAGTTGTCTGCCGTAGAAGAGAGTGTACCATAGAGAACCGGCAAATGCTTTAAATGTATCAGCTACGCGACAGATGAGAGTGGTCCAACTACGGGTGATGGAACAGCAACGGCAATTGCAACAGGAGGAACACCTCCATATACATATTCATGGAGTCCGGAGGAGCAACCTACGAAGATCACTGGATTAAGTGCAGGAGATTATACAGTTACTAACAGATGCTAACGGATGTACAGAGTTACTACTACGACTGTAAATCCGGAAGCTGTCAGAAATTTGTCACAGCTCAGCCACTTCGGCGACCTGTATGGAGACAGCGATGGAACGCTACAGCAAAGTCACAGGAGGTTCAGGTCATTTACATATCATGGAGTCCGGGAGGAGCAACTACCCAGACCATTACTGGTCTTGCAGCAGGAGCCTATGTAATCACGATAACAGATACTGTTACACTATGTACAGTCAGGCTACAGCAACAGTTAATGAACCAAATGAATTATCATCAGGAATTGCTGTTTCAAACATATTATGTTTTGGAGGCGAAACCGGATCTTTAGATCTGTCAGTTACAGGAGGAACATTCCCATATACATTCCTATGGGCGAATGGAATACAACAGAAGATATTAATAATCTGGAAGTTGGAACTTATACTGTAGAATATACGGATGCAAATGGATGTACAACTTCAAATACTGCAACAATATATCAACCAGCCGAACCGATAACCGCAGTCATAACGTCACAAACAGATATTATATGTAATATAAGTTTGGGCTCATTTATTGTTGAAGGAAATGGTGGAACACCACCTTATATGTATAGTATAGATGGAAGCACATTCCAAAGCTCAGGTGAATTTGTTGATTTAGATTCTGGATCTTACACATTAACCATAATGGATGCGAACGGATGTGATATGATGGATACCATAAATATATTGACAAACTGTACAGATGCCGAGAATGACATCAACAATACTTTTGCCGATACATCGGTATCTGGTAATGTACTTACAAATGATACAGATGCAGAGGGTGATACACAGACAGTGACCACTACTACGGTAACTACTGTAGAAGGTGTTGTTGTAACGATAGATCCGAACACAGGAGAGTATGAATATACACCACCGGCGGGTTATGTAGGACAGGACAGTTTTGAATATACAGTATGTGATGATGGTAATCCACAGGCATGTGATACAGCTACGGTTTACATCGAGGTACTACCGATAGGCGGACCTGATAATGAGGCACCGATAGCCAATGCAGATACAGCAGGCACAGAGGCAGGACACACCAGTAACGGGTAATGTACTGTCGAATGATTTTGATCCTGACGGCGATCCGATAGTAGTGACCACTACTACGGTAACTACGGCAGAAGGCGTAGTTGTGACTATCGATCCAAATACAGGCGAGTATGTTTACACACCACCGGCAGGCTTTACAGGAGATGACAGTTTTGAATACACGATCTGTGACAATGGCAACCCAGCCTTATGTGATACAGCAGTTGTTGTGATCACGGTTACACCGGACAATGGAAATATAACAATAGCCAATGATGATGCTTATAACAGCACACCGGGAGCAACAGTAACGGGTAATGTACTGGATAACGATTCAGATCCTGAGGGCGATACGCAGACAGTTAATACGACTCCGGTTGATGGGGTAGATAACGGAACCCTTGTATTGAATGCAGATGGTACCTTCAGTTATGTACCAAATGACGGCTTCACAGGAACAGACAGTTTTGTATACAGCGTATGTGATGATGGCACGCCACAGGCATGTGATCAGGCAACAGTTTATATCACAGTAGGCGGAACAGGAAACACGACAGATGCCGAGAATGACATCAACAATACCTTTGCAGATACGGCGGTAATGGGTAATGTACTGACCAATGACAGTGATCCGGAAGGTGATATACAGACAGTGACCACTACTACGGTAACGACTGTAGAAGGTGTTGTTGTAACGATAGATCCGAACACAGGAGAGTATGAATACACACCACCGGCGGGTTATGTAGGACAGGACAGTTTTGAATATACAGTATGTGATGATGGTAATCCACAGGCATGTGATACAGCTACGGTTTACATCGAGGTACTACCGATAGGCGGACCTGATAATGAGGCGCCGATAGCCAATGCAGATACAGCAGGCACAGAGCAGGACACACCGGTAACGGGTAACGTACTGTCGAATGATTTTGATCCTGATGGTGATCCAATAGTAGTGACCACTACTACGGTAACTACTTCAGAAGGCGTTGTTGTGACTATAGATCCAAATACAGGAGAGTATGTTTACACGCCACCTGCAGGTTTTACAGGAGATGACAGTTTTGAATACACGATCTGTGACAATGGCAATCCGGCCTTATGTGATACAGCAGTTGTTGTGATCACGGTTACACCGGACAATGGAAATTCAACAGTTGCTAATGACGATGCTTATAACAGCACACCGGGAGCAACAGTAACGGGTAATGTACTGGATAACGATTCAGATCCTGAGGGCGATACGCAGACAGTTAATACGACTCCGGTTGATGGGGTAGATAACGGAACCCTTGTATTGAATGCAGATGGTACCTTCAGTTATGTACCAAATGACGGCTTCACAGGAACAGACAGTTTTGTATACAGCGTATGTGATGATGGTACGCCACAGGCATGCGATCAGGCAACAGTTTATATCACAGTAGGCGGAACAGGAAACACGACAGATGCCGAGAATGACATCAACAATACTTTTGCAGATACGGCGGTAATGGGTAATGTACTGACCAATGACAGTGATCCGGAAGGTGATATACAGACAGTGACCACTACTACGGTAACTACTGTAGAAGGTGTTGTTGTAACGATAGATCCGAACACAGGAGAGTATGAATACACACCACCGGCGGGTTATGTAGGACAGGACAGTTTTGAATATACAGTATGTGATGATGGTAATCCACAGGCATGTGATACAGCTACGGTTTACATCGAGGTACTACCGATAGGCGGACCTGATAATGAGGCGCCGATAGCCAATGCAGATACAGCAGGCACAGAGCAGGACACACCAGTAACGGGTAACGTACTGTCGAATGATTTTGATCCTGATGGTGATCCAATAGTAGTGACCACTACTACGGTAACTACTTCAGAAGGCGTTGTTGTGACTATCGATCCAAATACAGGAGAGTATGTTTACACACCACCTGCAGGTTTTACAGGCGATGACAGTTTTGAATACACGATCTGTGACAATGGCAATCCGGCCTTATGTGATACAGCAGTTGTAGTGATCACGGTTACACCGGACAATGGAAATATAACAATAGCCAATGATGATGCTTATAACAGCACACCGGGAGCAACAGTAACGGGTAATGTACTGGATAACGATTCAGATCCTGAGGGCGATACGCAGACAGTTAATACGACTCCGGTTGATGGGGTAGATAACGGAACCCTTGTATTGAATGCAGATGGTACCTTCAGTTATGTACCAAATGACGGCTTCACAGGAACAGATAGTTTTGTATACAGCGTATGTGATGATGGCACGCCACAGGCATGCGATCAGGCAACGGTTTATATCATAGTAGGCGGAACAGGAAATACTACAGATGCCGAGAATGACATCAACAATACCTTTGCAGATACGGCGGTAATGGGTAATGTACTGACCAATGACAGTGATCCGGAAGGTGATATACAGACAGTGACCACTACTACGGTAACTACTGTAGAAGGTGTTGTTGTAACGATAGATCCGAACACAGGAGAGTATGAATACACACCACCGGCGGGTTATGTAGGACAGGACAGTTTTGAATATACAGTATGTGATGATGGTAATCCACAGGCATGTGATACAGCTACGGTTTACATCGAGGTACTACCGATAGGCGGACCTGATAATGAGGCGCCGATAGCCAATGCAGATACAGCAGGCACAGAGCAGGACACACCAGTAACGGGTAACGTACTGTCGAATGATTTTGATCCTGACGGTGATCCAATAGTAGTGACCACTACTACGGTAACTACTTCAGAAGGCGTTGTTGTGACGATAGATCCAAATACAGGAGAGTATGTTTACACACCACCTGCAGGCTTTACGGGAGATGACAGTTTTGAATACACGATCTGTGACAATGGCAATCCGGCCTTATGTGATACAGCAGTTGTTGTGATCACGGTTACACCGGACAATGGAAATACAACAGTTGCCAATGACGATGCTTATAACAGCACACCGGGAGCAACAGTAACGGGTAATGTACTGGATAACGATTCAGATCCGGAGGGCGATACGCAGACAGTTAATACAACTCCGGTTGATGGGGTAGATAATGGAACCCTTGTATTGAATGCAGATGGTACCTTCAGTTATGTACCAAATGACGGCTTTACAGGAACAGATAGTTTTGTATACAGCGTATGTGATGATGGCACGCCACAGGCTTGTGATCAGGCAACAGTCTATATAACAATAGGCGGAACAGGAAACACGACCAATGCAGAGAACGACATCAACAATACCTTTGTTGACACGGCGGTAAGTGGTAATGTACTGACCAATGACAGTGATCCGGAAGGTGATATACAGACAGTGACTACTACTACGGTAACGACTGTAGAAGGCGTAACGGTGACGATAGATCCGAACAACGGGAGAGTATGAATACACACCACCGGCGGGTTATGTAGGACAGGACAGTTTTGAATATACAGTATGTGATGATGGTAATCCACAGGCATGTGATACAGCTACGGTTTACATCGAGGTACTACCGATAGGCGGACCTGATAATGAGGCGCCGATAGCCAATGCAGATACAGCAGGCACAGAGCAGGACACACCAGTAACGGGTAACGTACTGTCGAATGATTTTGATCCTGACGGTGATCCAATAGTAGTGACCACTACTACGGTAACTACTTCAGAAGGCGTTGTTGTGACTATCGATCCAAATACAGGAGAGTATGTTTACACACCACCTGCAGGCTTTACGGGCGATGACAGTTTTGAATACACGATCTGTGACAATGGCAATCCGGCCTTATGTGATACAGCTATTGTAGTGATCACTGTAACACCGGACAATGGGAATACAACAGTTGCTAATGACGATGCTTATAATAGCACACCGGGAGCAACAGTAATCGGGTAATGTACTGGATAACGATTCAGATCCTGAGGGCGATATGCAGACAGTTAATACGACTCCGGTTGATGGGGTAGATAACGGAACCCTTGTATTGAATGCAGATGGTACCTTCAGTTATGTACCAAATGACGGCTTTACAGGAACAGATAGTTTTGTATACAGCGTATGTGATGATGGTACGCCACAGGCATGCGATCAGGCGACTGTTTACATCACAGTAGGCGGCACAGGAAATACTACAGATGCCGAGAATGACATCAACAATACTTTTGCAGATACGGCGGTAATGGGTAATGTACTTACCAATGACAGTGATGCGGAGGGCGATACCCAGACAGTGACCACTACTACGGTAACGACAGTACAAGGTGTTGTTGTAACAATAGATCCAACAACGGGAGAGTATGTATATACACCACCGACGGGTTATGTAGGCGAGGACAGTTTTGAATATACAGTATGTGATGATGGTAATCCACAGGCATGTGATACAGCGACTGTTTACATCGAGGTACTACCGATAGGCGGACCTGATAATGAGGCGCCGATAGCCAATGCAGATACAGCAGGCACAGAGCAGGACACACCAGTAACGGGTAATGTACTGTCGAATGATTTTGATCCTGATGGTGATCCAATAGTAGTGACCACTACTACGGTAACTACTTCAGAAGGCGTTGTTGTGACGATAGATCCAAATACAGGCGAGTATGTTTACACGCCACCGGCAGGCTTTACAGGCGATGACAGTTTTGAATACACGATCTGTGACAATGGCAATCCGGCCTTATGTGATACAGCAGTTGTTGTGATTTCTGTGTTGTCAGATGACAGAGACAATTATACTTTTGCTAATGATGATGCGTATTTTAATAATACATGTGAAAATGTTTCTGGTAATGTACTGGATAACGATTCAGATCCTGAAGGCGATATGCAGACAGTCAATACGACTCCGGTTGATGATGTAGATAACGGAACCCTTGTACTGAATGCGGATGGTACGTTCAGTTATGTACCAAATGATGGATTCATTGGAACAGACAGTTTTGTATACAGTGTATGTGATGATGGCACGCCACAGGCCTGTGATCAGGCGACTGTTTATATATCTGTAGCTCAATCTGGATTGCCTGAAGTAGTTCAAGGAGCTAGTTTATGTGCCGCTGATGAAACAGAATCACAGATATTTAATTTATTTAACTTATTTGTGGGTAACGACTATGATAATTCAGGGACATGGCAAGTTGTTTCAGGAGATGTAACTCTCATTAACAATAATGAATTTGATCCGACATCAGTTGAATTAATTGGTGAAAATGCTTCGGTTGAAATAACCTTTAGCTACACCTTGCCTAATTCATCTTGCAGTGTTGAGGCTACTTTAGAAGTACATAACAGATGTGCAGTTTTGGCTTGTGGAGATGAAGATCTGGTAATTTCAAAAGTAGTAACGCCAAATGGGGATTTCTATAATGAATATTTTGAAGTACTCGGCGTAGAGGATTGTGATTTTATAATAGACCTTAAAATAGTTAATAGATGGGGCGCTATTGTTTTTGAATCTAATGATTATCAAAATAATTGGAATGGTTTTGTGCTTAACGGGTCTTTAGGATCGGCTAATCAGGTGCCAAGTGGAACATATTATTATATAGTTACTTTGAAGAATAGTGGTCTAAAACCAAAAAGCGGACCAGTTTATATTGGAACAAAATAAAATATTAACCTATGAGAATTATTAAAAATAAAATAGTAATAATAGTGATTTTATTGATGAGTTCAATAGGAATTGCTCAGCAGATGCCACAGTTTACTCAGTATATGTTCAATACTATTTCTGTGAATCCGGCATATGCCGGTAGTAGAGAAACATTGAGTGTAGTGGCCTTACACAGAAGTCAATGGACCGAAATACAGGGAGGCCCAACAACACAAACCTTATCGGTTCATTCTCCACTGAGAAATGAAAAGATTGGGTTAGGACTCTCTGTGATCAATGACAGACCTGGTTATGAAAACTTTATTTATGCTTATGCGGACTTTTCGTATACCATTAATACAAGTGAATCAACTAAACTTTCATTTGGTTTAAAAGGAGGATTTACACATTACAATCTGGATGATGCGTTTTTGAATGATCCGGAGGTCGTAGGCGATCCGTTTTTTGGCAATTATGCAGATGAATGGAATCCAAATGTTGGAGTAGGTCTAATGTTACATTCCAACAGATGGTATTTAGGATTATCTGCTCCCAGGATATAAAATACGGATTATAACTTAACCCAGGAAACAGCAACTGCTGAATACATTGCTCTGGAGCGGATTAGCTATTATTTTACAGGTGGCTATGTTTTCGATCTTAGCGATTCTACCAAACTTAAACCATCATTTTTGGTCAAGGCAACAAATGGTGCTCCAATATCAGTGGATTTGAATGCCAATTTGTTATTCTTTGAAAAATTATGGGTAGGAGGTACCTACAGATATAATGAAAACACAGCTTCTATTGGTGCTCTTGCAGATTTTCAAATCTCAAAACAGCTTAGAATTGGATATGCGTATGATCATTTTGTATCCAGTATTCGGCCTTATTTAGGAGGAACCCACGAGGTCTTACTTATTTTTGAAGTGCCAAACGACAGACGTATTAAATCACCTAGATATTTTTAATCTGATGAATATGAAAAATATAACAGTTTTTATTTTAGTTACTTTTTTAAGCATTTCTACATATGCTCAAAAAACAGTAGAAGCAGATAAGTTATTTAAGAACTTTGCCTATTTGGAAGCCGCAGAATTGTATAAGGAAGCTTTGGCAAAAAAAGATAGTTCTGCGTATATTTTAACAAGGATAGGCGATTGCTACTACAAGAATTCAGATTCTGATCAGGCGGCATTCTGGTATGGGAAAGCAGTTAATAAATATGAGGATATTGAAGCCGACTTTGTCTTTAAATATATTCAATCTCTTAGAAGTATTGGGAAAAATGAAGATGCAGATAAATGGTTGGTTAGATTAAAGAACATTAGGCCGGAAGACAGTCTTGTTATTAACATGAAATTTGTTAAGGTTGAAAATGTAACTGAACCAGAACCAATAACCAGTATTGTAAATTTAAATTCGAATACTCCGTTTACAGATTTTGGAGGTTTTAATAACAATGGTAAGTTTTATTTTTCATCGTCAACAACTAGTGACCTGCTCTTGGATAAACTTAAAAATAGATTATATCTTTGGAATGAAGAGCCATTTTTGAAAATATACCAATCAGAAATAAGCATAACAAACGATACAATTCAAGTAAACCAGATACAACCCATATTATCTGATTCCATAAGATCTTTTACGAATCACGAAGGCGCTTTGGTTTTCACCAATAATGGGCAAACCATATATTTTACAGGTAATAATGTAAAAGATAATGATCGAACTGCATATGGAAAAGGAGGTACATCTAATCTTAAGATTTACAGGGCAAAATTATTAAATGGTAAATGGACTTCAATTGAAGATCTTTCAATCAACGGTAAAAATTTCTCCACTGGTCATCCTGCTTTAAGTGTGGATGAAAAAACCTTGTATTTTGTTTCTGACAGACCTGGAGGATATGGGAAAACCGATCTGTATATGGTTAAAATAAATTCTGATGGTTCTTTTGGTACCATTAGTAATCTAGGACACAGGATTAATACTGCCGGAAGAGAAATGTTCCCTTTTGTAGCTAAGGATTCAACTCTGTATTTTTCATCAGATGGATATATCAATAATAATTCAGGGTTATTAGATATCTATAAAACAGATATTCTTAAACAAGGAATATCTGATGAAGTTACCATAAAAAATATAGGAGAACCGTTTAATAGTGGTTATGATGACTTTGCATACTTTATTGATGCCAATGGAGACTCCGGATATTTTTCATCAAACAGACCGGGAGGTAAGGGAAAAGACGATATTTATGCATTCTCGTCGAAAGAATGCAAACAAAGAGTTATGGGTAAAACATATGATAAGTTGACAAAAGTTATACTGCCTGAAGTTCTTGTTAAACTAATAGACCAATCAGGAAAAGTTTTAGATTCTACTATTTCAGACAAAGATGGTATGTACATTTTTAAAAATATAGAATGTGAAAAATCCTATACCTTAACAGGAAGTAAAGCGAAACACGATCCGGCATCAGAAACATTTGTGACAACTGATATTCATGATGAAGATGTTAGAGTAGATCTGTATCTAATTCCGTTTGAGATCAAGATCAAGCCAATCTATTTTGACTATGACAAGTCATTTATACGACCAGATGCAGCCAGTGAATTGAATCGTGTTGTTACAATCATGAAGGACTATCCTTTAATGATCATAAAAATAGAATCACACACAGACAGTCGCGGTAAGGATGCTTATAATATGGCATTATCTGACAGAAGAGCAAAATCCACCAGAGATTATATAGTTTCACAAGGAATTGATTCCGGCAGAATTGCAAGTGCCATTGGATATGGAGAATCGCAGTTGGTTAATGGGTGTACTAACGGTGTAAAATGTACGAAAGAAGAACATCAAAAAAACAGACGTTCCAGATTTATTATAGTGAATCGGGCCGAATTTAATGTAACCGATGAATAATCAAAAAAACGACTCCAATTGGAGTCGTTTTTTGCTTTGAGAGAATTATTGGGGGGCATTATTTTTTTACAAAAATATTGGTAAAATACCAGACACCTTCATCATTTTGTTCTGCTGATATATCAAAATCTGTAAAGTCACCTTCAATGGTGGCTCTATGACTTTCACTATGTATCCATGCGTTAACTACCGATTCAGCATAGGAGTATCCATAGGCAACATTCTCTGATACAGCAAGGGCACCTGCTTCTGATTCCAGAAAAGCTTTGCGCGTATAAAAATAGTCGTGGGAAATGTTATCCTGCTCGATCATATAATCAGTATGGGAGTATGCTTGGTATTTAGCCAGATCCATTGTTCTCAAATGGCATAATCCCTTAGATGATCTATAATCATTTATAAGTTCTAAGATTTCTATTTCAATTGATTTTGCTTCAGGAACAACGAGTTCTTCTGATAAGGCAGTGTTTAATTCGTCATCAATTAAGTCAGGGGAACAGGAAAACGCGACTAGTGCAAAACATGCAACATATATCACTTTAGTAGGTAAAGTCATAATTCGGGTTATTTAGATTTGGGATTTCTAAATTAGATCAGACCTCAAAAAAAACAAAGAAAAAAGGGCTCTTTTCGATGAAATACATGCAGATTGTCCGATTATTCTGCCAATAATCGATGAACTTGTAAAACCTTATATTGATGTCAGAAAGCTTTTCACATAAATGCAGGCTTTACCCATTTTGAATTTGCTTCGAGGTCAGCTAACAATAATTTGTTTCTTTCATATCAGAATAAACGTAAAGGAGAATGCCGCTTTTCTCGGAGAAAATCCAAGAACTGGTGCATCTCCTTCGTGTCCACTAAACATATTTGTAATGGTAGTTGCTGAACTCCTATAATAGTGGGTCCCCACATTTTTTAGGTTCAGAGTTAGACCATTCCCATCAATTCTATCAAACGGTATTACTGTCAGTTTTTTCGTTCGTCAACGTATTTATAAAAGCTATTACGCTTTCCCCTGTGTAAGTAGTCTTTGTTTTTGCCATATCTCCTTTTTTGATTACTGTTTTAAAATCTTTTTCATTTTTTTACCTTTCTCCAATTCCTCCTACGCTGAATTTATAAAGTGACTTGATTGTGCTGTAATCTAAAATTGCTGGTAATGGTTCTCGGCGATGAGTAGTTGCGCGTTTCCCGATAGCTATCGGGATCGCATTTATCTTTGCAAGTACGATTTAAATTAAATCCGCGAGTCCTAATAAATTATCGTGATTCGTAAGTAGGCATGAACTTGTATTATTCTATACGGGTATATTGCCTTTTTTTTAAATCCTACCATATCCCTGACATTTATTATACTCAGCTTTTTTTAGTATCTCAAACCCTAAATCAATTGACTTTTGAAAATCATCACATCCTTTCTGTTCCTCTTTTAATCCATAATAGGCTAATCCTCTCAAAAAATAGGCGTTTTTATCAGTTGAGTTCTGTAGCCATGTCTATTACAATCATAAACAATTCCTTTTAAATCCGTATGGAACCCTTGTGGCTGCTCTGTTAATGTAAAACTTTTGGCGTCTGCAGAGAAACTTCTTTTCGTGTAGGAATCAAAATCTTTCTTTGCTAATTTAGTTTTTCCAAGGGCTAAATACATGCGGGCTCTATTAAGAATAAATTGAATATTATTAGAATTCTCAATTATTGTATTTAAATCACTAATCAATTCATCGTGGTTAGTTCTTACCCAAAAACCCATTGTTGATTTTATTCTACCATTGCATAGGTCATCAATAAGGTCAAAAGATACTGTATATCCTCTATTGTAAATTTTATAAATAATCATTTCCGCAAGATTTTCTTCTTTCATCAATAAACCTAATGTATCATTAGTTATCTTATATTTTGGAACAATGTCAGTTGATTTATCATTTCCTAAATCAATTTTCTACTTTTCCATTTTCTTTAAATGTATGTCATATTGCCCGTTTTGACTTTCGCGTTTTAATACCTACTATTGTAGTGTCATTAGGTTTTGCAACCTTAATAGAACTTTCAGATTTTTGTTTGCTTGATTTTTCTTTACAATTACTCATTGAAACAATTAAAAGATAATCAAGATTATTCTGAAGATTTTCATTATTCTGAATTTCATTCCAAAATTGGCTATAACGTGATTTTGGTCTTTGTATGGTTACAACTAATTTAGTAAATACGTTTTAGCACCTGAATGAATTTTCCAAATAAGCACTTGCCAGTTAACTCGTCTGCCTCTGGCGAATTAATTAATACGCGTTGTTGTAAATGCTTTATTTTTACTAATTTATTCCCTAAATTATAAAACTATTAAACTTTCCATTGTTTAATTGGCGATTATAGATAGTTGGTCTTTTTTAAGAGCTATCTCCACCACAACACCATATTCCAAGCCCTTTATTTTTGCAAGATTAATTCGAGTATGGTCAGCTTTTAAATATGATCTTCTTTAGTTTCTGGGTCGGGCATATAAACTAATCCTTCATAACTTTTTTCCTTGTAATTGAGGAATAAGCGTCAAAAATAAAAATTCTCTGAGGAATATATTCCCAATTCAATCATGTTTTAAAAATATTTTGGCTTTTATTTCATACGAGCAAGGTGAAATATCTAAATTAATTGTAAATTTATACGAAATAGTTGTTTCAAACCAAGACCTTGTTCTACAAAATGCTTAAATTGTTGTTTTAAAGTTCCTTCCGGATATCTCTCATCCTTTGCCTTTACCAGATGCAACACCATAACCCGCCTTTATTTCACCACGAACTAGAGCGTATTCCATGGATTCTCTTTTTTATTTTCCATACCTTCACCGACTATTTTTGTACACTTTTTGTGTCGTAGCTTTTGCGATATTATTCATTAGTTATTTCCAAGCTTTTGCTAAAATATTATTTGAAGCTGCACCTACAAGTATTTCAAACTGACCTGGTTCTACTTTCCAATCTTCAGTTTCAGCATCCCAAAATGCAAAATCTCTATGTCGGTTAATGTAAAATAAACGGTCTGTTTATCTCCAGCAGCTATATCCACCTTTTTAAAATCTTTTAGCTCTTTTAAAGGACGTTCAACCGATGATTCAACATCGCGTACATACACCTGAACAACTTCTTTACCATCAACTGCTCCAGTGTTTTCAATATCGATTTTTAAGTTTAGTTTTTCGCCCGCTTTTATCGATTCGTTTTCTAACAGTAAGTTGCTGTATTCATATGTTGTGTACGACAAGCCAAAACCAAATGCATAAAGCGGCTCAATTTCTTTATTTTCATACCAGCGGTAACCAACAAATACACCTTCGTCATAAACTACATCTGTTATTGGGTCTATAATTCTATGATCTTCATCCCAACCGGTATATAATTCCTGACCTTCTGGTATGTAACCATATCCTGGTGAATCTTCAAATTTTTTCTCAATGGTAATAGGCAATTTGGCCGATGGATTGGTAATACCGGCGACTATTTCAGCAAAACCTTTAAATCCAATTTGACCTGGATACCAGCTATAAATTAATCCGGCAATATCATCATTCCATGCTGTCATATTCATGCCACTACCTGAGCTTACAACAACAATTGTGTTCTTATTTAATGAAGCAATATGTTTAATCTCCGAATTAATTTTCTCTGAAAAATCAAATGATTTATCCCATCCTTCAGAATCAAATGTTCCAGTGCTATAAATCACATGACTGGCAGTTTTTAAGTCTTCGTCAGTTGGATTTTCAATATAAGACACTTTTTCACCATAAATCTCTTTAAGCGCTGTTAGCATGGTTACATGGTCGTATCCAACAACCTCTGCAGCACCTCCTCCATGGGGTATTTTATCTGAATATTCGCCAGTGAGTAAAATTGAGATTTCACCTGTCTTATCAATAGGTAAAACATTGTCATTTTTAAGAAATACAATACTTTCTCTTCCGGTCTGTAAAGCTACTTCTACATGTTGGTCGAAGTTATCAAAATAAGAAGCATCTTTTATTGGTCGCTCAAGCAGTCCCATTGCAATTTCTGTGGTAAGAATGTTGGTAACCATCCTGTTGATATCTTCTTCTTTTACTTTCCCTTCTTCAAGAAGCGATTTTGCAGAAGAACGTAAAAAGAATTCATCTTTCTTCATATAATCAGGATATTCAGCTCTTGGTTCCCCTGGCATATCAAGATCAAGTCCCGATTTTATTACTTTTTCGGCATCATATACCGACCACCAATCACTCATGACCAACCATTTAAAGCCTAAATCCTCACGTAAAAGACCTGTGATAACCTCTTTGCTTTGTCCGGCATACTCTCCGTTTACTAAATTATAAGACGTCATAACAGCCATAGCGCCTGCATCAACACCAGCTTCGAACGCTGGCAAATAAATTTCGTGTAATGTCCTTTTATCTACTACTGAATTTGATGTTCTTCTCTTGTAGTCCGTATTATTGGCCACAAAGTGTTTTAAAGTAGCCATAGTGCCTGTACTTTGCATGCCTACTACATAATTCTCTATCATTCGAGCAGCTAGGTATGGGTCTTCTCCAAAGTACTCAAAGTTTCTGCCATTTTGTGAGATGCGGTAAATGTTCATTCCAGGTCCAAGTAGCACTGCAATTTCACCAGCTCTACATTCTTCACCAATAGATTTTGCATAATTACCTGCCAACTCCTTATTCCAAGTACTTGCTAAGGCTATTGGGCTTGGGAAAGCAACCGATTTTTCAAGCTGATCATCGAGATGACGTCGAATGTTAACTCCCTGAGTTGCATCTGAGAGATACATGGCTGGCACATTAAACTTTTCAAATCCTTTTGTGAAAAACATATTATGACCACCTATCAAAGAAATCTTCTCATCAATGGTCATCTGATTTACAATTTTTAATGCTTGTTCTTTGGCATCATTATATGCAATAGGAGGTTGAAAAGGTTGAAACATGGTTTCGGTTTTAAATTCTTGATTTACTGATTTTGCACATGAACAAATCACTGTACAAATCAGGATGAAATACGCAATTCTTTTCATAAGATAAAATTTTAATATTGTATATACTGCATTTAAATTTTACAGTATAATGGTTATAATTATAAGTTTTAAATCATCTCCAACATATACTTTAATTATTTTGTTTTCAGGTGGTTGGTTTTTTATAGATTTTCTGAAGGAAAGTTTTTAAGAAAAGAGATTCTTGTCTTATAAAGGCTAATGGGTCCGCTGTGGTCTGCTTGGCCGCTTGATGAAGTTCGCTACTCATATCATCAATAATTTCAATGGGGTGCCCGTGTCTATCTATTCCTTTATCACTATAATAACACCAAGCAGCAAGAACCAATGTTGCAAATTTGATACTTCCACCAGTCGCTAAATTCTCATGTATGGTAGCAATTAAAAATTTAGGCAATTTGGCGGAGCTTTCCGAACAAATACGGCTGACGCTGTCTTTGATATTGGGGTTGGCAAAACGCTGTAACAAAGTGTCTTTGTAGTCCTCCAAGTCAATGCCTTCAATGTTTCCTAAAATAGGTGTGGCTTCTGTGTCTAGAAAGGTACGTAAATAGGTAACGAAGGTTTCGTCTTCCATACAGGCATTGATAGTGGGGTGTCCATGAATGACTCCCAAAAGACCTAAGACCGAATGACCTGCATTCAATAAACGGAGTTTCATTTTCTCATAGGGTCCCACATCGGGTACGAATTGTACGCCTACTTTTTCGAACTCAGGTCTTCCATTTGAAAAATTATCTTCAACGACCCATTGTATAAAAGGTTCGCAGGTAACGGGCCAGGCATCATGTACGCCATAGTTTTGTGCTAGGGTTTCGATATCCGCTTGCGTAGTCACCGGCGTAATACGGTCTACCATACTATTGGGGAAGCTGACTTCTTGGGCTATCCATTTCGCCAAGTCCGGATCTTGTGCTTCGGCAAAGGCGAGTAGCATCTTACGCGCCATATCGCCATTGTGTTCGATATTATCGCAAACCAAAATGGTAAAAGCGGGCAGGCCTGCATCGCGGCGTCTTTTTAAGGCTGCGGTTAAAAAGCCATATACGGTTATCGGCTCATTGGGGTGTCGTAGTTCGTGTTGTATATCAGGGTTGTCAAAATTGAATTCCCCCGTTGTGGGGTTAAAATTATAACCTCCCTCGGTAATGGTCAGCGATACTATTCGCGTATAGGCATTTGCCATACGAGCGATTACGGGTTCGGGGTCTGTGACTCCCATTTTAAAATCGACGATCGACCCGATGACTTCGGGTTCGATTTTTCCGTCGGGGTGTTTGACCATCAGCGTATACAGGTGGTCTTGTTTTTTGAAAATATCGTGTAGTTTGGTATCCGCTTCGCGTAAACCTATTCCACAGATTCCCCACTCGGTGGCCGCGCCATCGGTTTTTAATTGGTGCAAATAGTAAGCCTGATGGGCTCTATGAAAGCCACCTACGCCGATATGTACGATTCCAATGATTTATCCGCACCACGTGTATAGTTCGGCACGGGCATACGGCTTCCTACTTCTTGTAAATTCTCTTGATTGAGTTGTATTGGTTTTTTCATTACTGTATTGTTGTTTTTTGTTTTCCGCGTTTCAGCGCCCAATAGGCCAACACGAAATAAATGATGGTACAAATGAATGCGTAGGTGTAAAAGAGTTCCCGATTTTCGATATAATTTGCTTCCGAAGCACTTCCGAACATCACATTACTAGCCAAAACCAAGGTGGCGACCAAAGCGGCAATCGCAATGAATTTTAATCCTTTGGAGAAAAAAGAAACATCCTTCGCAATCACGGGTTCTTCTTTTGCTTGCTGTTCTTGAAAGCGTTCGATGGCCTCATTTCGAACTTCCTCTTCTTTGGCTTCCTCAGGATACTTTTGCTTCGCCCCATAACGGGAAGCGAAAAAAGTGTACACCGCGATGGTAAAAAACCAAGTGGGGATAAACAGGTAATAGAAGGAAATCACATCCAAAGCCTGCAGACCGAAACCGAAGACCAAGCCCAAGCCCCAAGAGGCAACGGCAGGCATACTAAAGGTCAGCTTGCGGTACGAAGACCAGTAGCGCGTATAGCCAATTCTAGGGAATATCTGATGTTCTGCAAACACAATCGCCCCCACAGGAACGACCAGCAGCCCGGCATAGGTCAGTAGCGGCAGTATTTGTGAAAACACAAAGGGGAAACAGGCGATGACAACGGTGACCAAACCGACCACAATGGTCGTTTTCTTTCGGGAATGATTGAAGAAAATCGCTTGTGCGGCCAAACCTGCTCTATATAAATTGGTAATCGCGGTCGTCCAACCCGCTACGATCACAATCACAAATCCGGACCAACCGAGGGCATAATAGGCCACATCGCCCGGGTCGAGTTCTACGATGGATTTTCCTAAAATGACAGCGGCACCGGCGCCCATGATTCCGGCAGCGATCCATGCCACATAGTGACCGAACATCATACCGGTACTGGTGGCATAGCCGTAGTTCTTCTTTTTTGCAAAACGCAAGAGGGCCATATCAATCAATCCGAAATGGGTTATGGTATTGGCGGCCCAACCAAAGCCGATGACTTCGACCAATCCGATGCCGGGTTCTCCGTCGCTGTTGATGCCTGTCCAGATACTCTGGTCGCCTAGGGTCATAAAATCGGACCATCCTGCCGGTAAGGTTTTATCCAGAACATCCAAGGACAAAGCGGGGAGGAGCACCATAGCGCCACTCGTAAACATCACAAAGAGCCAAGGCGCACAGATGCCCGAAAATTCAGAAACGGCATTAAAACCATAGAGCGCAATGGAAACCACAAAGATGCCCACCGCCAATACAATCAAAATAAACCAGAGCATTGCTAGGGTACCAATTGAGTTGCGCGGGAATATCAAAGGCAAAACGAACCGCCGTCGAAGAGACCGTAATCATCGCCGCGGAAATCACCGAAAAGATGATGACATTGGCCCAATTGTACAACTTGGTCATCGAATCGCCCGCAATCTTATTCAGATAGGTATAGAGGCTCAAGCGTGTATCAACGGCAATAGGGGAGGTGATGAACCGCCAACTCAGTACGGCCAGAATATTACCAATCAATAGACCTAGGATGATATCCATAGTCTTGGCTCCCAACGCTACAAAGGTCGCCCCGATGACAAACTCCGTCGCCGCTACGTGCTCGGCAGCGTAGAGTCCCGCAAAATGGGTCCAATCATGTAATTTGTGTTTGGCAACTGGTAATTGTTCTTCGTGTGTTATACAAGTTGTTATACTTTTTAAATGGAGTAACTAGTTACTTACTTTTATTTTCAGCATCATTACTTTTTCAAAATCATCAAGAATTTTCTTATCGTAAATATTGAATATGCAAGGTTTAGATTTACCTACGTTTTTAGTTTCTAAGAAGTTTTCTTTTAAGTTTTTATCGATATCTAGTTCAAGAATATTATCAAGTAATCTTACCGGAAAATATATTGCTGCTTGTATAAAACCTTTCCATACAGAGATCCAAACAATTGTTTTTTCTTTTTTGAACTTTGCAAAGCCAGGCCTTTCCGTCTTTATAGTAACGCCATTCGTGCGTTAATTCATTTTTATCAAAGCGATTCAACAACTCTAAATACGCCTCAAAAGACTTTTCCAGTGCAGGCTTTAGTATGCTGTCATCTGGAAAAATTGCTTCGTCTTTTAACTGAATAATGTTATCTAAGGTCAAACTAAAATTTTAAAGATTCAAATACTGAAATGAGTATGATTTTGGCATTGTACACAACTCATTATTTACCGCAAATATATCAATTTATTCCTGTAAATTTTGGGATAAAAGAAGACTTGTGTTGGTTTGTAAGGGAACAAAAAAGCACAACAATAAGTTGTGGTTTGTCACTATTCTACTTCCCAATGTCGTCTAACAAAATCCAAATCGTGTTTTATTCTTTTAAACACGTCTTTGTGTGCAATGGTTGGATTGCCACCATGTTCGGCTCCTCCCAGATCATACTCCACGTGAATGGATATTGGCACATTGATGTTGTTTTCTTTTAGCAATTCAAAATAGCGTTTAAAATCAACCATTCCTTCACCTAAAGGCGTAAAGATCCGCTTCCATTTACCATCCACTTTTCCCCATTTAAAATCTTTTACTACCAAAGTATTGATTAGTGGTTTGATCAAATGAAATCCGATTTCCCAATTTTCTCCGCCTTCTACAGTGGCATGCATGATATCGTATTGGCAGCCTAAATGTGAAGTTGTTGTGTTTTCCAGTGCCTTATGTAAATCCCAAATTGAAGCTCCTACATAATGTCCGGAATGATTGTGATATCCACCTATTATTCCTGTTTCCTTGTTTAGAGATGATAATTCTTTGAACTGTTTATTTGCTATTTCCACCTGTGATGATATATCCTTATCTGTTTGATATTTAATCCAGGCAGTTCTGTAGAATTCATAACCTAAATTTTTTGCTGTTTTTAAAACTGTTCTTTGAATATCATTATTGGCATCAATCACATTTGATGAAAACATTTTAGGAATTAACCCGAACGATTTCATGGCTTCTGTTGCTTTTGGTAAATCGGTTGTAACCCGTTCCGGAAGTACATGTCCTTTTGGTCTAACCGTTAGATCGATGCCATCAAATCCCATTTCCTTCGCAGCTTCACTCATATCTTTGTAATTCAAAAACTGAAGATGCTTGGAAAATATATGGACTTCCGGATTTTTTGCCGAATTATAATTTGAAAATAAATTGTCTACAATTCCTGTTCCCGGAATAAAAAATGCACTGCTTGCCAATGCTGTTTGATTTATAAAGTCCCTTCGTTTCATTTGATTCTTATTTTGATATGTTATTATTCTCAATTCGTTTTAAACCATCTATATTTTTCTGAAGGACTTCCCTTAACATCTTTTTCGCCTACATATTCCAAAATTCCCCAGGGACCTTTAAATCCAGCCTCTTTTAATATCTTAATCATTTCTTGTTCAAAATCTCCTTCGCCAATGGTAAGAATCTTTTCCCCATCTTTTCCATGCCATTTAAATTTAAAGCAGATAGATAAGGCTTTATTTTTAAGGCTATTTCTGAAAAATTATCGATGTTTTCATGTCCATGATGAAAATTGTAAACCAAATTCAGATCATATTCCGGTAAAGCTCTGATAACCTCAATTTGATTCAATGGATTGCCAAACCAGCCTTTATGATTATATAAGGCTACTTTACAATTGGTGGAATCTGCTTTTTTTGCAACAAATTCTACCAACTCAGTAGCTTTTTGAATTGACTCGTCATGATTTATCTCTTTAAAATAGCTTTCGCTTAATCCAACCCATAATGTGGTTTTAAGTTTAAGTTCATCAACAATGTCGAACATTTTATTGTTGGAAGGACTCAAGCCATTAACAGAGTCTCTTTTAGGGTTAAGCCATATCCAAACCGAAATAATCTCAATGCCATTTTCTTGAGCGAGAATCAATTCCTCTTTGCTGTCTACCAAATGTGTGTCCCGCCAATCATAGGCATATTTTGTGAACCCAAAATCGATCATATTTTAATGCGTTCGCTTGGTGTTCTTTCCAAAGAATCATAAGCTACTATACACCAGGGAAAGGAGTTTTCTATTGTGATTTTTTCAGATTTTTGTTTGCATCCAAAAAGTATTAAAAGCAATAGAATAAGAATAGTTGAATTTCTTAAAATTTGGATCATGATTTCTCAAATAGAATACCATACTAAATTAATGATTAATTTCATTGTTTCATTAATAAAATAAGGCATAAATTAATTGTAATTGAGCTTTTTTATTTTGTTATTAAAAGATTTAAGATATTTGTTAAGTAAATTGAATTTACGTTTTCAAAATCATATTATGATAATTGGTAGAACTAAAAGGTACAAATACAGAATTATTCTTGTATTAATTTGTTTTTGAACCTTAACATTTCTTATACTCAAACATTAGATTCTTTACGGGTAGAGTTGGAAATGACCATGTCTAAACGTACTGAATATAATCTATTAAAGAAACAAGAATTAATAACTTAAAAATTACTTAAAGACCCTACAGCCTCATCAGAAAAACCAGTATTACGTAATAAATAGATTAATTGATGAATACGAGTTCTATAGTTTTGATGCGACTTTAAATTTTATAGAAAGGAATCTTAAATTGGAGAATGCATTAGATAATAACCTATTCATAAAAGAATCAACTTTAAGGTTAGCTAAACTTTTAGCAACATCTGGCAGATATGATGAGTCTATAAAATTACTTGAGGGTATAAGTTCTTCAAGTTTGTCAAAAGAGTTAATTAAGGAATATTATGTTATTTATAAAAGGTGTTATGCAGAACTTAGAATTATTTCTAGAATAAAAAGTATAAGCGCAAAATACGATAAACTGTATTCAGCCTATAAGGATTCCTTTAATATTCATATATCAAATCTCGATGAAAATTCTAAGTTTTATTTAGAAGTAAAAGAGCAAAGTTTTAGGGATGTACGTGATACAAAAATGGCGTTAGAAATAAATGCAAAACGCTTGGAATTAGCCAAATTCGGAACACGGGAATATGCTATGGCAGCCTTTCAATAGATCTTATATGAGTTATGAAGTAGACGGAAACAGAATTAACCAAAAAAAATTCTTGATTTTATCTGCCATTTCAGATATCAAATCATCTATAAAAGACAACGCCTCAATGGCTAATTTAGCTGCAATTTATTTTGAAGAAGGTGATGTTGAAAGAGCTCATGATTATATTAATTATTCTTTTGAAGATGCTAAATTTTACAATTCGAAATTACGTTTTTTAGATATTTCTAATGTGTTACCAGTAATATCAAAATCGTATGAAACTATCAACTTAATTCAAAGCAATAAACTTAAAAAACAGTTAATATTTATAAGTGTCCTTTCTTTAATATCCATGGTTGCCTTATTTTTCATATTTAAACAATACAGGAAAATAAAACTGGGAAGAGAACATTTAAAAACGGCCAATTTGCAGTTAAAGGATTTAAACGAAAAACTAAGTTTTACAAATAACGACCTTAAACGATTATATGAAGAGCTTTCAGCAGTAGATTCAATTAAAGAACATTATATAGGAACATTTTTAAACCTCTATTCAGAATATATTGATAAGCTTGATGTGTATAGAAAAACAGTTCGCAAGTACATTGTCACCAACAAAACAAATGATTTATTAGAACTAACCAAATCGAAAAAAATTGTAGAAGATGAATTGAAAATTTTCTATGACAATTTTGATAAATCGTTTTTACACATATATCCAAATTTTATTAAAAATTTCAATGAGTTGTTGAAGAAAGAAGGGAAAATCATTGTTAAAGAAGAAGATACACTAACTGTAGAATTGCGGATTTTTGCCTTGATTAGGTTGGGTATTTCAAATAGCGCCAAAATAGCCAAGATACTAAGGTATTCTGTAAACACTATATATAATTACAGAGTTAAGATAAAAAATAGTGCTATTGATAGAGATGAATTTGAAAATATGGTTAAAAAAATTCCTTGATATAAATATCAAGATTAATTAGCTAAAATTATATGTTATATTAACAATATTGTATTCTAAATATATCATTTCATCCTACTTTAATCTTATACATATACTACTTTTTTAAATTTCATATATTAATTTAATTACCTGATAATTAAATATATATAGAAATATATTCTTTGTAAAATCCACTTATTTTGTACTTCTCATTGTACTTATGAGACTTCTTAGCGTAATTTGTACGTGACCTTTAATTATTTAAAGGAAAAAAACTAACTTTTATCAGATATGAAACAACACAAATTGAACTTTAAACTATTTGCAATTTTATGTGTTTTAACAACTTGGGTTTCTTTTGCTCAAGAAATTGCAATAAGCGGTAATGTTTTAGACGAAACAGGATTACCTATTCCCGGTGTAAACATTGTTGAAAAAAACACCACAAATGGAACCACAACAGATTTTGATGGTAACTTCACCATTAATAATGTATCTATAGGTTCAACAATAGTATTTAGCTATGTAGGCTATGTCACACAAAATGTAGTTTTAACTAATGATTCAAATCTATCCATTATCTTGGTAGAAGACCTTGCTATGTTAGAAGAAGTTGTAGTTATCGGTTATGGTACTCAGAAAAAGAGTGTTGTAACAGGTGCTATTTCTAGTATTAAACAAAGTGAAT
Source organism: uncultured Gammaproteobacteria bacterium (assembly GCA_942490545.1). Classification (GTDB taxonomy): domain Bacteria; phylum Pseudomonadota; class Gammaproteobacteria; order Enterobacterales; family Alteromonadaceae; genus Paraneptunicella. The sequence continues at coordinate 469,853 of CALNXX010000017.1, forward strand.
TAGAAGATTTACCAATAACTAGAGTTGAGCAAACCTTACAAGGTAGAGTTTCGGGTGTTACTATTGCTGCAAATTCAGGGCAACCAGGCTCTTCATCAACTGTAAGGGTTAGAGGTATTACTACTTTAGGTAGTAACGAGCCTTTATGGGTTGTTGATGGTGTAGTTGTTGATTCGCAGGTGGTATAGGATTTTTAAATCAATCGGATATTGAATCTGTGGAAGTTTTAAAAGATGCTGCTTCACAGGCCATTTATGGAGCTAGAGCTGCAGCAGGTGTTATTTTAATTACCACTAAAAAAGGAAAATCAGGAAAGTTAAGTGTAAACTATAATGGTTACACTGGAGTTTCTTCTACAGCAAGAACATTAGATTTATTAAATGGTACTCAGTATGCAACACTTTTAAATGAAAAATCTGTTAATGGAGGAGGACAGTATTTTATTTTCAGATCCAGCATCTTATGGTGAAGGTACAGATTGGCAATCGGTAATTTTTAATAATAGTGCTTGGAGAACTAGTCATGAATTGAGTTTGAGTGGAGGTAATGACGTTTCCAAATTTTTTGTATCATTTGGGTATACCGATCAAGAAGGAATCGTTCTAAGTGATATTTCAAACTATACAAGAAAAAATATTCGTTTAAACTCAACACATAATATTACCGATAAAGTTCGATTTGGACAAACTGTTGGGTATTCAAATGAAAATAATATTGGTATAGGTAATACCAATAGTGAATTTGGTGGACCATTATCATCTGCTATAAATTTAGACCCATTAACACCTATTGTAGAAACGGATCCAATTCTTGCTAATCAAGCACCATATACCAATAATGGCATATGGAGAGATTCAAACGGAAATCCTTATGGTATTTCGACATTGGTATCACAAGAAATGTCTAACCCATTGGCATATCAACAAACATTATTAGGAAATTATGGATGGGCAGACAATTTTGTTGGAAATGCCTATTTGGAATTTGAACCTATTAAAGGACTAAAAATACGAAGTACTTTAGGTGGTAAATTGGCATATTGGGGTTATCAAAGTTATACGCCTGTATCTTATTTAAATGCAGCTTCAATTACTACTCAAAACAATATTTCTAGAGGAAACAATAAAGGGTTTGGATGGAATATTGAAAATACAGTTTCTTATACAAAATCATTAGATAAACATAATTTTAGTGTTACTACTTGGACAAGGTGCTTATGTAGATAATATAACCTCTGGTGAAACCGTAACTTATTTTGGTATTCCAGTAGATAGTTATCAAGATGCATCTTTTAATTTTGAGTGTGCCTACAGACCAAATTACTGCATCAGCATATACAGGTAATGAACATAAAGTAACTTCTTTATTCTCAAGATTAACTTATGATTATGATGAAAAATATCTACTTACTGCTATTATAAGACGAGATGGGTCTTCACGTTTTGGAGCTAATAATAAATACGGTTTTTTTCCATCGTTTTCAGCAGGATGGGTACCTTCAAAAGAAAACTTTTGGACAGATAATGATATCGTAAACCAATTAAAAATTAGAGGTGGCTATGGTGTAACAGGTAGTGATGCTATTGGAGATTTCCAATATTTATCAACTGTAAGTGGTGGACGAAACTATACTATAGGAACTTCTGGGTCAGTGGTTATTGGTAATAGTCCAGATGCACCATCTAACCCAGATTTAAAGTGGGAAGAAACAAGTCAACTTAACATTGGTTTTGATGCCAGATTATTTAATAATATTTCAGTAGGTTTTGATTGGTATAAAAAAGAAACTACAGGTATATTACAACCAGTTACATTACCAGGTTATGTTGGTGCTGTAGGCAGTCCAACAGGAAACGTTGCTGATATGGAGAATACAGGTATTGATTTAGAACTTGGATATAATAAACAATTCAAAGACTTAAATCTTTCATTAAATGGAAATGTTTCATTTTTAGAAAATGAAGTTACCTTTTTAGGAAATGGTGTAGAATTTTTATCAGGAGGTGCAACCATTCAATCTAGTACGTATCCAATTACAAGAACCCAAGTTGGGCAACCCGTAAATTCTTTCTATGGTTTTAGAACCAATGGTATTTTTCAAAATCAAGCAGAGATTGATAGTTATGTTAATTCTGAAGGAACAGTAATTCAGCCAAATGCTCAACCTGGAGATTTTAAATGGAAAGATTTAAATGATGATGGAAATATTGACTCAGACGATAGAGATTTCTTAGGAAGCTCTATTCCTAAAGTTACCTTTGGATTTACATTAAATGTAGATTACAAAAATTTTGATTTATTGGTATTCTGTCAAGGTGCCAGTGGAAATAAAATCTTCCAAGGTTTAAAAAGACTGGATGTAGAAAATGCCAATTACCAAACGGCTGCTTTAGGTAGATGGGTTGGTGAAGGGACTTCAAACACGTATCCAAGATTAACAACCAACGATACAAATAATAACTTTTCTAATCCTTCTGATTTTTATTTAGAAGATGGAGATTATTTAAGATTTAAAACCATTCAGGTTGGGTATTCACTTCCTGCAGAATTATTAAGTAAGTACGGCATAGATAAATTAAGAATTTATTTTACTACAGAAAACCTATTGACATTTACCAAATATAGTGGCTTTGATCCTGAAATTGGTGGAGGAATTTTTGGAATTGATCGTGGTTATTATCCACAGGCCATTACAAATCAACTTGGAGTTAATTTACAGTTTTTAAAAAAAAAGATAAAGTTATGAAAGCAAAAAATTAAGAAGAAAAGCGATTATGTATTGGTATGCCATTATTACTTTTCATGGCATCATGTAATGAAGAGTTTTTAGAAGTAGACCCTAAAGGAACATCATTAGAAGACAACTATTATTCAAATGAAGCTGAGGCTTATTCTGGATTAGTAGCAGTATATGATGTTATAGGAAAACAGTCTAAAGGTTTTGAAAACATGATAGCCTTATTAAATTCTGGTTCAGACGATCATTATACAGGTGGAGGTAGTTCATCCGATGGTTCACAGTTACAAGCGTTCTCTAATTACACCATTAGCGAATCAACAGTTGCAACAAGTTATTGGGATGATTTTTATCAAGGTATTTTTAGAGCTAATACGCTTTTAATAAAACTGCCAGAGGTAGATATGCCTGAAGCTACCAAAGCAAGATTTACTGCTGAAACTAAGGCGTTAAGAGCTGTTTATTATTTTGAATTGGTAAGGTTATTCCGCAATATACCGCTTATTACTGCACCTATTTCGACGAATGATATTTATAGTGTTACACAAGCAGATCCTAATGACGTTTATGCACAAATTGAGACCGATTTAATTGAAGCCATTCCTAATCTTCCCGTAACATTAGATATAGCAAATGAAGGAGGTCGATTAACAAAAGGTGCTGCAAAAGCCCTTTTAGGTAAGGTCTATTTATATCAAGGAAAAAATTCTCAGGCAGCTACAGAATTTGCTGAGGTTAATGGAACACCAGGCACTACAAGTCCTTATGGTTATAAGTTATTAGACAATTTTTCAGATTTATGGACTATTGGAAATAATTACCACAGCGAATCAATTATTGAAATAGCACATACAGATCAAAGTAACGCAGATTGGTGGTTTTGGGGTTCTGGTGCCGACGAAGGAAATAGCTTAAATGTTATGGTAGGTCCAAGAGGTTATGTTAGAACTACTGGTTCTACAGCACCAGACTATGCAGCAGGATGGGGTTTTAATGTGATTACTCAAAGTCTTGTTGATGCTATGACAGGTGATCCAAGATTTAATTCTACTATTGAAAACTTGCAAGCTTATGTTGATTCTGGTGAAGTTCAATTAGAACAAAGCTATCAATATACAGGATACTATCTTAAAAAGTTCATGCCATTAAATGCTGATGTTTCAACAGGTGGAGGTGC
>CALNXX010000018.1:0-7500 GCA_942490545.1 uncultured Gammaproteobacteria bacterium
TATATAAATTATTCTTTTCGGCCATTAGTTTCATTGCATCAGATAATTTGACCCAATCTTCATCATTAAGTTGAGCGGTACGGACACTAGTTTGATTAACTCTTCCAATAGAGGCTAGCATCCTCATCATAATTTGCTCTGAAGGCATTTCCAAACTAAATACCAATACAGGTTTATCTTGAGACAGCATCGCGTTTTCACACAAATTCATCGCAAATGTCGTTTTACCCATAGAAGGACGAGCAGCGACAATAATTAAGTCCGACCGTTGCAACCCACTCGTTTTTTTATCTAGATCAGCATAACCTGTCGTTACTCCGGTTATTTCGCTTCCAGCCTTTGCCAGCGCATCGATTCTATCTATCGTGGCTCCCAAGACGTGTTTTAATTGCTGAGGGCCTTCATTCTGAGCGGTTCGTTTTTCCGCGATCTCGAACACTTTTGATTCAGCAAGATCCAAAATATCTGTACTGTCGCGTCCTTCGGGATTAAAACTGACCTCGGTAATATCATTAGCAGCGCCTATTAGTTCCCTACGTATCGCTTGCTCTTTTATAATCTCAGCGTATGCGACCACATTGGCAGCACTAGGCGTGTTCTTAGCAAGCTCTCCCAAATAAGCAAAGCCCCCCGCTTCATCAAGTTTTTCATGATGCTCTAGATCTTCAGATACGGTGACGAGATCGACAGGTTGGCTACGTTCAAGTAATCGAATAATTCCACGATAAATGTGTTGATGAGAACTATTGTAGAAATCGAAATCTGTTAGGATTTCCGTTACTTTGTCCCACGCGTCAGGAGAAATTAGCATGCTTCCTAAAACTGATTGCTCAGCTTCAATGGAATGAGGAGGTATTTTTAATTTTGCGACTTTAGACTCTAAATCTTTTGCCGGTACGCCTTTAACACTCACAGTACTTTTCTCTTCTACAAATCTAGCCTTACATTATCCTAGAATAGCATTAACTTCACCAGCACTGCTTCTTTTGGAATGACTAAATACCTTCCTTGGCATTTCATTTTTAGTTGATGCTATTTGGTCTTTAAATAAACTCTACCGCTAACTGTAGAAATAGCCACTTTTCCACTACCTTTATTTGCAGTAAATTCTAACCAACGATTAGGGCCATATTTTGCTTTACGCTGTTTGTCACTCGTAACTTCATTAATGATTTTCCCCCCAGCGTGAGCTTCTATATCAAATCGGGCAGAAATATCTTCCGGCATTATTAATGTAATCTTCCCACCAACACTTGTTACGTCCACATCTCCATTTTCAGACAATTCAAAAACGCTTTCTATCGTACCGTTAACAGTTGTAAGTTCTAATCGAGACACTTTATCCAATTTTAAATCCATATCTCCATTTACGGTTTCAATCCGTACATCTGGACTCTTTATGTCAGTTTGTATATCGCCATTAACGACGTTAATTTTTAGTTTGTCTGCCTGTGAACCTTCATCGCTAATATCAGCATTAACAGCTTCAATTCGAATCTTACCATTCAAATTTTTAGTCGTAATATCGCCATTTACCGACTCGATTTGAATTTTACCAGTGACGTCTTCTACCGTAATTTCTCCATTTACCGTATCAACACCTACGCCTGAATTAAGCTTGTTTACAATAACATCTGCATTAACACTGGTGTAATACACCTTGCTCTTTTTTGGAACGTAAATTTTTAGGTTATCGCCCTTTGTCTTTGAATTTCTGCTATAGCGGACATTTCTTGGCATTTCTACCTTTATTAGAATGCCATTACTTGTTCTTTCAAAAATAAGCTTTTCTGCTTTCTCGTTAAGTTCACCCTTCACTTGAACCAGTTCTTTGTCCCAACCAACTATTTTGGCTTTGCCATTAACATGTTCAATTTCAATATCGTCTTTACCCGTTGCTTTTAACTGACTATCTACTTGTTCGCCAGCCAGGGCTGCAAAAGACATTAATACAATGCTTGCCCAAAGAATGTGCTTATTCTTTATGATACTCATTGATATTCTCCTAATAGAGGTAGGTAATTTAAATTTTTTGCCACTTAGGCGCATATACTTTTTCAATTAGTGAAATCTGCTGTTGATAAATCTGCTGTAGCATTTTCAATAAGGTTACATTATCCGGATCTTCTTTCAGCGCCGATTTGATAGCAACTGCCGCCTCATCTAATTCAGTTAGCTGTTCTTGCCAGTTTTGAGTTAATGGTGTACCTCCCTCAAAACTTACCAGTAAGGCTTCTTTATGCTGGATATGTTGTTTTTCTAGAGATGCCACTAACTGTGATGGATAATCAGACTCAATAAAATACCCTTGTTGAGTTCCAAACCAACCTAGAAACGCAATAAAAGTAATAGAAGCAGCTAAGGCAAATACTGAATTTTTCGGTATAATCTTGCGAGGTGACTCACTTCGTTTATTATCTTCGGAATTATCCTTTTTTTGACTAGCATGCAACGCAATCTCGATTCCAGTCCATAGCTCTTTTTCCGGTTCAATACACTTCGGAAGTCTATTTATTTCTTCTTGAATTTTTCTCTCAAAGTCACTCATCTGAATAACCCATCCAATTTTTGATTAACTGTTTTGCTCTATGGAACTGTGCTTTGCTCGTACCAACTGCCATATTCATCATTTCTGATATTTCATCATGTCGATAGCCTTCTATAGCGTGCAAAACAAAAACTATTCGAGCACGTTCAGGTAACTTGTTAACATAAAAATCCAAATCAACTTCGTCACATGATTGCTCTGAAACTTTGTGCTCTATTCCGGATTCTTCAATATTTAAAATATTTTGCCAAAAACTCTTCTGTGCTCGTAAATATGAAATCGTGACATTGGAAGCAACACTATGTACCCAAGTTGAGAACTGACTGTCGCCACGATAGTTAGCCAGCTTTTTCCAAACTTGAATAAACACCTCCTGCGTCGCTTCTTCTGCCATACTTGGCTGACCGGTAAGACGCAAACACAAAGCATAAACACGTCCTACGTGTGATCGATATAACTCTTGAAACGCAAACTTATCTCCAGCCTTACTCGCTTTAATAAGTTCTTCAACAGATCGTATCTGCACCACATTGTTGCTTTTTGATACCTGTTTTTTTTCTAACAATTGCAAAGTCCTGCTCGAGGATAGTCACTGCTACCTAATCACTATGGCGCATTTTTGTTGTATATGAGAGTTAGTCGTAGTGTCTAGGGGAAAGGTTTAAATAGGAAGAAATAAAAATTAAAAAAAAAGCACCATCCTGTTGGATGATGCTTTCTTAAATTTATCAGGTTGAAGTAATTAAGCTTCTCTAATTACTTTAACTTTTATGGTTGCAATAACTTCATTGTGCAATTGCAAGTCAACATCGAACTCACCCGTATCACGGATAGTTCCATTTGGCATACGCACTTCTGATTTAGCAACTTCTACACCTGCGGCAGTAACTGCATCGGAAATGTCACGAGTACCGACAGAACCGAATAGTTTACCTTCATCACCAGCAGGCGCTGCAATGGTCACTTCACCAAGATTAACAACTTGTTCTGCTCTAGCTTCTGCAGTCGCCATCACACCAGCCAATTTGGCTTCTAGTTCAGCTCTACGTTGCTCAAACTTTTCAATGTTAATCTTAGTTGCTGGTACGGCTTTACCTTGTGGGAACAAGTAGTTACGCCCATATCCAGATTTAACACTAACTGTGTCACCTAAACCGCCCAGGTTGGCAATTTTGTCTAGTAGAATGATATTCATCTTGCTACCTCTTTAAATTCGCCAATGACGATTACTTGTGAGAATCAGTGTAAGGCAACAAAGCCAAAAAGCGAGAACGCTTGATAGCTGTTGACAACTGACGTTGATATTTAGCACTAGTACCAGTAATACGGCTAGGTACTATTTTGCCATTTTCGGTGACATAGTTTTTTAACAAACCAACATCTTTGTAATCAATTTCTGTTACGCCTTCCGCAGTGAAACGGCAGAATTTACGACGTCTGAAATAGTTAGACATATTATCTATCCTCTATCCTATTCTTAAGCTTCATCAGACGCAGCTGCAGGTTCAGCAGGCGCATCTTCTCTTCTAGCCGCAGGCTTCTCACGATGCTCTGGCTTCTCGCGTTGCTCAGGCTTGTTATCTTGAGCCATTGGAGAAGGTTCAGTCACTGCACTTTTTGTACGCATAATCATGTTGCGAAGAATCACATCATTAAAGCGGAATGCAGTTTCAAGCTCATCAATTGCTTCAGCAGTTGCTTCGGCATTAATCAATACATAGTGAGCTTTATGTAACTTCTCAATAGGATAGGCTAATTGACGACGACCCCAGTCTTCCAAACGATGGATTGAACCACCGTCAGTTGACAAAATTCCGGTATATCTTTCAATCATACCAGGCACTTGTTCACTTTGATCTGGGTGAACCATAAAAACAATTTCGTAATGACGCATCTCGGCTCCTTACGGTTAAGGCCTTATATAGCTCAGCCAAACTATTTAAAGGCAAGGAACAACAACAATTGGGCTGATATGAGGCGCCGGATTCTACGCAAAAATAGAAGCTAAAACAAGCTTTAATTACCCCACACCAATAAATGCTTATTAATGCATTACTAGTTTACCTGCTACCATCAAAAATACGATACCGAATAAAGAGCTAGCGGACCAAACTAGTGCACGTTTTGATACTTTTTCTCCATACAAATAAGCCACACCTAAAGACAGTAATACGCTGGAAGCAAACAATGTTTGAACAACTGCAGCTTGAGTATTAGCAAATGCAACCATTTGAAAATACATAGCTAACAATGTTCCAATTGTGCTGGCTATAACCATGATCAACCAGGTTCTCTTCGGGTTTTCAGATATAGGTAATATGCGCTTTCTTTTCAGAAGTAATAAGCAAAAAACTATTGCCAGACCTCCAGAAAGCCTAATAAATGCAGCACTTGCAGGATCAATAGAACTATTCGTTAATACATCTCTACTTAAAACGGCGCCTAATGCTTGGCATATTGCAGCTCCCCCAGCGAACCAATAGCCAGTTGGTTTGAATCGCATTGGGTTGGAATGTTTTTTATCTTTAACGACCATATCTACAGAAAACAGCACTATACCTATGCCAATCCATTGCCATAGCGTTAGCCATTCTGAGATCCAAAATATAGCAAATATAGCGGTGAATACTGGTGCAAAAGTTTCAGCCACTAGCACGGATTGGCTGTCACCAACTCGTTTTATTGCTTCAAAGAAAAATGTATCCCCAATCCCAATTCCTATTACACCGCTTACTAACAGCCATAATAATTGAATTTGGGTGATTTGAATGATGGTTTGGGAAAAAAGCATTAGAGCACCAAGAGCCAATATGGCAATTAATCCTTTCCAAAGATTGAGAGATAGAGACGAAAAATTTGCGCCTAATATTCTGAACATTCGTGCAGCAACCGCCCAGCATAAGGCTGTAAAAAGTGCCGCTAATTCGCCTATCATGTTTATGTCCTACAATTGAGATTCTTAGCCAGTATGGAATATTAGAGCATTTAAAAATTGAAAAATTGAAAAATTGAAAAAGAAGTAAATACCTAGCTTATAGAATAGCGTTAAACTGAAATACACATTGATTTGAAAGCTATGGCCCATCACCCAAAAAACAAATTTTGACTAGTAGTTTACATTGCTAAACTATTGTTACTTCTAGGAATCAAATATTAACGAGTAAAAATGAAGGGCTGTTGCCAAAGAAAGAGCAGAAACTGAAATTAATACCCGCTAATTAAAGACTGAATAACAACATTTTAAATTAAATCTGAGTAAAGCTGCACTTTCATACACCTTACATGCTCTAACGATTACTTAATACTATGGCGCTACAGAGCAAAAGATATCGCCTTTAGAAACAACAAGTCACCAGAGTGAACTAAAAACCGAGTCTAATCTAGAGAGCTTTCTTTTTTAATTCATTTTTCACAAACGTTTTTATTCTACTAATCCGTTTCGACAACTTTCTTTCAAGCAATAAAAAAGCCCTTCAGGTTAGTGAAGGGCTTTTCTACTTCGAATGAGAGCCTGGCAGTGTGCTACTCTCACATGGGGAATCCCCACACTACCATCGCCGCTAATACGTTTCACTGCTGAGTTCGAGATGGGATCAGGTGGGACCGTATCGCTATTGCCGCCAGGCATAAATCGATATTAACAATTAGGAAAAATAGCTGAAAAATATAAAAGCACAGGGTCTTAACTCTTCATCACCCTATCCTACAAAACAATAATCACTCATTACAACCCGCTTGCAAAGCAAACTTGGGGTTGTATGGTTAAGCCTCACGGGCAATTAGTACAGGTTAGCTTAACGCCTTGCAACGCTTCCACACCCTGCCTATCTACGTTGTAGTCTTCAACAACCCTTTAGGGACCTAAGTCCAGTGATGACTCATCTCAAGGCTCGCTTCCCGCTTAGATGCTTTCAGCGGTTATCGATCCCGAACGTAGCTACCGGGCAGTGCCATTGGCATGACAACCCGAACACCAGCGGTTCGTCCACTCCGGTCCTCTCGTACTAGGAGCAGCCCCTTTCAATCATCCAACGCCCACACCAGATAGGGACCGAACTGTCTCACGACGTTCTAAACCCAGCTCGCGTACCACTTTAAATGGCGAACAGCCATACCCTTGGGACCGACTTCAGCCCCAGGATGTGATGAGCCGACATCGAGGTGCCAAACACCGCCGTCGATATGAACTCTTGGGCGGTATCAGCCTGTTATCCCCGGAGTACCTTTTATCCGTTGAGCGATGGCCCTTCCATACAGAGCCACCGGATCACTATGACCTACTTTCGTACCTGCTCGACGTGTCTGTCTCGCAGTTAAGCTGGCTTATGCCATTGCACTAACCTCACGATGTCCAACCGTGATTAGCCAACCTTCGTGCTCCTCCGTTACGCTTTGGGAGGAGACCGCCCCAGTCAAACTACCCACCAGGCACTGTCCTCAATCCGGATTACGGACCTAAGTTAGGACATCAAACATACAAGGGTGGTATTTCAAGATTGGCTCCACACATACTGGCGTACATGCTTCAAAGCCTCCCACCTATCCTACACATGTAGGGTCAATGTCCAGTGCCAAGCTATAGTAAAGGTTCACGGGGTCTTTCCGTCTAGGTGCGGGTACACAGCATCTTCACTGCGATTTCAATTTCACTGAGTCTCGGGTGGAGACAGCGTGGCCATGGTTACACCATTCGTGCAGGTCGGAACTTACCCGACAAGGAATTTCGCTACCTTAGGACCGTTATAGTTACGGCCGCCGTTTACCGGGGCTTCGATCAAGAGCTTCGCTTGCGCTAACCCCATCAATTAACCTTCCGGCACCGGGCAGGTGTCACACCGTATACGTCCTCTTTCGAGTTAGCACAGTGCTGTGTTTTTAATAAACAGTCCCAGCCACCTGATCACTGCGACCACCAACAGCTCAAAGAGCAAGTCTTATCACCGTCAGCGGCG
>CALNXX010000018.1:12500-45818 GCA_942490545.1 uncultured Gammaproteobacteria bacterium
TTGGCTAAAGATCGTAAGCACAAAGATTAATAGTAGTACTAATAACGGCATGAAGGATCCCCTCCATGCCGTTATTTTGTTTCGTTACTCTGCCTGCTTGGACTCTTCCACACTTTCTCCCTCTTGAGGCATATGCTGCAGTAATCTCTTATTAAAAGAATTAAATTGATTAATCGCCTCTAGTATTTCATCCGTTTTCAAGTCGAACACATTATTCATTAGGCCCGTAACTAAACTATCAAACTGTTTATCATCAAATAGCAGCTCTTTTGACTTATCCATTACAGCCATCATATCTTGCAGGTACTCTGCGATAGGGCGAACCTGCTTAACCGGATCAACCTGAGCTTTGGTGTCCTGAGATTCATCAAAATGAGAAACCGCACCATAGGTTTGAATAACCTGTACCTGTTCTGTTTTTGAAAGCTGAAGCGCATAGCCCGACAATTCCTGCTCATCGAACCCCAACTCCATTGCTTTGGTAAAAGCTGCTTCAACGTCATTCTCGAAAAACGACTCAGCCAAACTTTTTACATCGCCAACTAAACTCGCAATCGCCTGCATTTCCGAATCATCCAATTCCCCCTTTAAAGAAAAAGACAATCCGCTACGCTCGAAGTAACTCAAACGTTCTTGTAAAACAGTTTGGGAATCCGGGTTGCCTTTTTCACTTTGACTAGCGGTTTGAGCGGAATCATTTACTTTTGCATTGCTGGGTTGATCTTCAGCATTAGCTGCGGCTGATTGTTTATTAGCAGCATCTTTTTGCTCAGTTTCCGCCGATTCTTTTGATTGTTTAGACTCTGGCTCTCGGGTTACCGGTGTAACTTGGGTAGAAGCGAGAAGTTGCTGATTTAATTCGATACGGCGAACATTTTCAAAACTAATTGTGACTTGATCACCATCTTTAGTGGTTATTTCAATTTCACCTGATTCAGAACGGCTATAGCTAGCTGAACCATCAATAACTTGGACGTCACCTTCTACACCATCGGGTTTACCAAAGATTTCATCCCGCAATTTATGAATACCATCTTGAATCAACTTCTGGCTGTTATTAATGCCTTCGTTAATTTCATCATTCATAAACCCGGCTAGATCTTTACGCGCCATTTCGACGCCTTTTAATACACCCGATGTGGCTTGCTCAAACATTGTGTTTAATTTTTCGTCATCGGCACCGCCCATTTTAGCTGCTCTAAGCGCGCCACCAACAAAATTCAACACATTTTTTGCTATTTCCTCAAAATCAAAAAGAGATTCTTTTTTCTTTGGAGTAGCTTCAAAGAGCGGTTTTGAACTGCCCAATGAAATAGTTTGATTAAAAGAAGCGTTGAGAATCTTGACTCCGATTTCACTACGCGACTGGTTTGTACTCAATGAAACATGGCTTTCTTGAAATCGTGCTGCTTGACGCAATCCTTCTTCTTGTAACTTAGCCTTAATATCATTGTTAACTGGCTCTCTGTGGGGTTTTCCCCCTGAAAGCGACTTGATATCACCTACACTCATGATTTTAACCTCATATACCCTAACTATAATTATCGGCCATGAATGCGTTTTTTTTAATCCCATTTATAAATTAGTCCTTTTTAAGGATTGCATTGACCTCTTTTATTAATTGACTACAATCAGCGCCCTTTATTTAATTTATACCTAAATATTCGAAATTGGGGATAAATAATTAAGTTTTGCGAGTAATGTAAATGCGACCCACTGAAATTAACTCTGACCAGTATGAACAGCAGTTAGAAGAAAAAGCGACACATATTCAGGCGCTGTTTGCAGACTTAAATCCACCCACCTTAACTATTTTTCCGTCTCCGAAATTGCACTACCGTATGCGTGCTGAATTTCGTATTTGGCATGAAGGCGATGAGCTTTATCACATCATGTTTGATCCCGATAGCAAAGAAAAGTATCGGGTTGACCATTTTCCTCCTGGTTCAACATTAATAAACCAGGCAATGCAACGCATTCTGGAAGAAATAAAAGATAACGATACCTTACGCCGAAAGCTTTATCAGATTGATTATTTATCAGGATTAAGCGGTGAAATTTTGGTAAGTCTGATTTACCGTCGGCAGCTTGATGATTCTTGGCACCAAGAAGCAGCTAAACTGAAAGAAATACTTTGCCAAGAATTTGATATTAATATAATTGGGCGGGCCAGAAAGCAAAAGCTGCTATTCGACAGAGATTACATAATCGAAAAACTCGAGATTGATGGAAAGGAATTCATTTTTAAGCAAATTGAAAATAGCTTCACTCAGCCAAATGCGGCAGTCAATTGCCAAATGATTGAGTGGGTCAAATCACACACAACCAATTCCAATCACGATTTGCTGGAATTGTACTGTGGTGCCGGCAATTTCAGTCTACCGTTAGCACAAAACTTCAATAAAGTTTTAGCAACCGAAATAGCGAAATCCTCAGTTACAGCAGCTCAATTTAATATCGAACAAAATGCTATTAAAAACGTAGATATTATTCAAATGTCTAGCGAAGAATTGTCTGAGCATATTGCATCCGGTGCTCATCAGAAAAAATTGAAAGGTTTGAATTGGCAAGACTTTGAATGTCAAACCGTACTAGTTGATCCGCCTAGAAGTGGCTTGGATGAAGGAACGTTGGCATTAGTTAAACAATTCGATAACATCGTTTACATTTCCTGTAATCCGATGACGCTAAAAGAAAATTTACAGGCTTTAGCCGATACACACACTATCGAACACTTTGCTCTATTCGACCAATTTCCTTATACCCATCATGCGGAGGTCGGAGTATTTTTATCGAAGACCCCAAAGTAGTAAAATCTACTTCCTATTAGAAAGTTGGTGCGCACCCAATACAATGAAGCGTAATTGTGTCTCAACACGATTAGATATTAGTTTGCGCTCGACCTTATTGGCATCAATGACTTCAGCTCCGGCACTGAACACAATTCTGACCATTCCTTCAGCCTGCAACTGAGCATAAGGCTGCACTGAATCTGCATGAATGAGCATATAATCAGTCAATTCTTCAATAAAATGCTGAATTTCTCTTGCTACTGCCGCTCGAAATGCAGGGGAAGTTCCAGTATGTTCTCTTAATAGCAAACGAAAAACATTGGCATTTCCAGACACATATTCCATAAACGTTGAAACAGAGGTATGTATTACCCCGCCACCAGACTCAATCCGTGACCTCGCTTTTCTCATTAGTTGTCTCAATGCTAAGCCAGCCTCATCAACAAGGGTTAAGCCAAGCTCATCAATATCTTTAAAATGACGATAAAATGAAGTAGGTGCTATGCCAGCTTCGCGCGCAACCTCCCGCAAACTGATACTGGACAAACTGCGTTGAGAATCCAACAAACGAAAGGCGGCATCAATAATTGATCGTCGGGTTTTCTGTTTCTGAATGACTCTATTCACGAAATTCTCCCTTTATTGAGCCCGCATAGCTTCCACTTAACAAGTCTAAAAGTAAAGGTGTTGTTGCGTATTGGCATCAAGATCACTAAAATGAGCGTACACTTGTAAACTGAAAAAATATGCTAATGCAAAAACCTCGTCTTATCATGCTCAATCTCCTCGTTTTTCTTGTAACAGGAAGCATTGCTCTGGTTGGTGTGCCCATTGAAGGTTTTCTTAATGGCTTTGATAGCGTAGAGCTGATCACGTGCGTCATTCTTATTTATTTTTCCGGCATGTCTATCACAGCAGGTTATCACCGTTTGTGGTCGCACAAATCCTACGAAGCTAACGCGATTGTACGCTTTGTTTTTGCGATCGGCGGTGCAATGACAGTGCAAAATAGTATTTTACATTGGTCGTCAGATCATCGCGTACATCACAGGCATGTTGATGAAAATGATCATGACCCATATTCCGCCAAGAAAGGCTTTTGGTATTCCCATATCGGTTGGATGCTAAGAGAATACCAACCTCTGCGTTATTCTGATTATGCCAATTGCAAAGACCTTCAGAAAGATAAAATAGTCATGTGGCAACATAAGTACTATTTGCCAATTATGCTGGTCGCCAATTTTGGTATTACCGGTTTTATTGGTTGGTTAAATGGCGATGTGCTTGGCATGATTTTAATTGCAGGCGTTTTACGCTTGGTTGTTGTTCATCATGTAACCTTCTTTATCAATTCATTAGCGCATATATGGGGTAGACAACCCTATACCGATCAAAATACGGCTAGAGACAATGGTATCTTGGCATTCTTTACTTTCGGTGAGGGCTATCATAATTTTCATCATATTTTTGAATACGACTATCGCAACGGCATTCAATGGTGGCAATGGGATCCAACGAAATGGCTTATTAAAGGCTTATCATTCATCGGCTTTACTAAAAACCTTCGTTATTGCCCTGAAGAACGAATTGAGAAAGCTAAATTAGCCATGCAATTACAAAGAGCAAAAGCCAAACTCGCAACATTACCGAATAAAGAAGAAGTGATTACTCGCCTACATGCAGAATACGATGTGCTAGTCGCTAAAATGAATGAATTTTATAAAGCGAAAAAGTGCGTTATGGGCATGAAGCGCCAAGCATTAATGAAAACCTATGAAGGTATGGAATTAAACTATAAGTACAAAGAACTCAAAGCTACATTAGCTCTGCAAAAAGATAAGTGGTTGCACATGTGTCAGCAACAAATGCAGTACGCATAATTACTTACAGTCTCCTTAACGAAAGCCTGTTGCTCTTCCGAGGTCAATTTTACAAAACCAAAGATCAACAGGTACTAGGTGTCGTGAGCTAAAGAATTCAAAGAATGTGCTACTTTTAAGTACATGGTAATTTACTTTGATCCAAATAGTTCATGACACCGAAAAGCAAATCCCCTGCCCCTCCCCAAAAACGAAAGGTTAAACCCAAATATCAATATGACGCTATTATCATTGGCACTGGCCCCGGTGGTGAAGGTGTTGCCATGCAATTGGCAAAAGCAGGAAAGAAAGTAGCGGTTATTGAAAGACACACTGCGGTTGGAGGAGGATGCACGCATTGGGGAACAATACCCTCGAAGGCGTTAAGGCATTCAGTTAGCCGCCTAATAGAATACAACGGCACTCCCTTATTCAGCGGTGGTGAAGAAACCCAACATCTTACTTTTGAACAAATATTAACTCATGCCTCTGCAGTCATCAGAAAGCAGATTAAATTAAGAAGGAGTTTTTACGAAAGAAACCGTGTGCAAGTACTCCACGGTGAGGCCTCGTTTGTAAATGAACATACGTTGCAAATTACTCGAGAAGACGATTCAATTGAACAACTGAGTGCAGAAAAAACTGTCGTGGCTACTGGCTCCAGGCCTTATACACCAAGCGACATTAATTTTAATCACCCCAGAATTTACAACAGCGATTCAATCCTAAGCCTTAATCATGATCCACGAAGTATTATTATATATGGTGCTGGAGTGATAGGCAGTGAATATGCGTCAATATTTAAAGGGCTCAATGTCAAAGTTGACTTGGTTAATATGCGTGAAAGATTATTGTCATTTCTCGATACTGAGTTCTCAGATGCACTTAGCTACCATCTGTGGAATATGGGCGTAGTTATTCGAAACAACGAACAGTATGAATCAATTGAAGGAACGAATGATGGCGTTATTCTACATTTAAAATCAGGGAAAAAAATGAAGTCTGATTGCCTACTATTTGCCAATGGGCGAACAGGCAACACAGATATGCTTAACTTAGGCCAAATAGGATTGCCAACAGATTCGAGAGGATTATTGGCAGTTGATCAGAATTACAAAACTGAAATCAATAATATCTTCGCCGTTGGCGATGTAATCGGCTATCCAAGTCTCGCATCCGCAGCTTACAATCAGGGAAGATTTGCAGCTGAGGCCATGTTAAACGGAGAATGTCATACAAGCTTAGTCGAGGATATACCCACCGGTATCTACACTATTCCAGAAATCAGTTCTGTTGGAAAAAATGAGCAAGAGCTCACCGCCGGCAAAATTCCCTATGAAGTCGGGAGGGCACAATTCAAACATCTAGCAAAAGCGCAAATTGCCAACAACCTAGTGGGCGGATTGAAAATTTTATTCCATCGCGAAACTAAAGAAATTTTAGGTATACATTGCTTTGGTGAGAGGGCATCTGAAATTATTCACATTGGGCAAGCGATTATGCAACAAAAAGGTAAGGCGAATAATATTGAATATTTTATCAATACTACCTTTAACTATCCGACAATGGCTGAAGCATATCGAGTAGCGGCAATTAATGGCTTAAATCGATTATTTTGCTAAACAAAAAACCCAAGGACTGAACAATTACAGTTAACCTTGGGTTTCAGGATGCTTTTTAGAGACTTGTTTCTAACAAATGTTAGTTCGAAGAAACTCTGGAGACCAGACCATTATTAGAATCATCTGCATGTGCAACAATTTCAATCAGCATTTTTTCAGGGTAAAAGCTCATGGTGGCCATAGCGTTTTCACCCAGCTCTCCATTCAATCCGGCTATTTTGAAACCTTGCTGCTGGATGCTCATATCACTCTCCAGCGTGGTTTCGATGCAAGATTGATCGAGAACCAATGATTCTTTATCAACACATTTAAAAAGATTGTTTTTTACCTCTTTTTCACTGGCATGAAGTACTGCGCTACAAAGAGATAAAGACAAAATTAATATAACAATGCGCAAGGGTGATACTCCTATTTTAGTTGTCCAGTTATAATGAATATAACACCTAACCAAACAAATGTAACCTATTCCGATTACATTTGTTCCTGAAAAAGTTAAATATGACGCTAAACCCTCAATTATTAAATCAGATCAGGCAATGTACTCTTTGCAAAGACAACCTACCCAATATACCAACGCCGGTGCTGCAATTTTCTTCAAAAGCGCAAATTATGGTGATTGGTCAAGCTCCAGGTATTTATGCACACAACTCTCAAAAACCTTGGAATGATGCGTCGGGAAGAAGGTTAAGGCAGTGGCTATCGATGTCTGATGAAACGTTTTATGATGAAAACAAAGTGGCAATTGTACCGATGGGGTTTTGCTATCCCGGTAAAGGTAAATCTGGTGATTTACCCCCACGGCCAGAATGTGCTAAAGCTTGGCATGACAAAATATTGAGTAATTTACCTAACCTCAAAGCCATTCTTCTAATCGGACAATATGCACAAAAATACTATTTAAAAGACAACTCATCACTAACGGAAAGATGCCAAAACTGGCAAAATTACTGGCCTCGCTTCTTGGTGCTACCACACCCATCGCCTAGAAATAATATTTGGTTACGCAAACATCCTTGGTTTGAAGAGGAAGTTATCCCTGAAATGAGACAAATTTTGAAAACCACTTTGACAGACTAGGGCCTAATATCAGAGGCTAATCTTAACTAGCTGGTCGGTATTCGTTAAGAAACTCAATAAGTTGCGTATATGGCATTGGCTTGGCATACAAATAACCTTGCGCTTCATCACAGCCTATTTTCAACATATAGCTGGCTTGCTCCCTTTTTTCCACGCCTTCAGCAATCGTTCTTAAACCCAATTTCTGACCAAGGGTAACAATAGTTTCAGCAATAAACGCAGGTTTTCCCGGCATGACTTCATTAACAAAGGCGCGATCTACTTTCAATCTATCCAATGGTAATTGCTGTAGGTAACTCATCGAAGAAAATCCAGTGCCAAAATCATCGATGGCAATTTGAACACCACAGCTTTTCAGCTCTCTAAGCGCCTCCACAACAATTTGAGGTTCATCCATAACAATACTTTCTGTTATTTCCAACTCCAAATTACAAGCATTGATTTGCTGTTCAACGATGGTGCTTTTCACCAAAGCCATAAATTTAGGATCTCGAAACTGAGGCATAGATATATTGACGGATAACCGTATGTCACGAAACCCTAATTCATTCAAACTACGTAGCTTCCCACAAGCTTCTTCCAAAACCCAAGCGCCGATATCTATAATCAGACCCGAATACTCAGCAAGCGGAACAAAAACAGCAGGGGAAATATACTGGTTATCTGACGTGGGCCAACGTAAAAGCGCCTCCATACCAACCACTTTTTCAGTCATAAGATCCACTTGTGGTTGATACCAAACTTGTAGTTTTCTATCACCAAAATCGGTTCTCAATTTTCGAATCATCTCCAAACGCCAGGTTGTCTTTTCTTCCATCTCTGGCGCATAAAATTCATAATTATTGGTTAAGCTTTTCTTCGCTCTATTTAATGCAATATTGGTTTGTTTGAGAACATTAATACCACTTGTTTTTTCCAGTAAATGACACATACCAAAAGAAACATTTATAGGTAAGGTATGATCTCCAGCCTTAAAAGGCACTCTGAAAGCTTGGTTGATGTTTTCTACGTTCAATATATTGTCGGAAGCTATTATTCCAAATACATCAGCACCAATTCTGGACAACTTCGCACCACTTCCAAAACTTTTTGATAGACGTTCAGCTACAGCAATTAGAAGATGGTTTCCGGCTTCTTGCCCTAAGCCATCATTGATATCAGAAAAATGACTAATATCAACCAAGGCAACCATGTCTAAACTTTCATCGTTTACACCTGGATTAATGCGGTCTAGCATATTGATGAATTCAGTTCTATTTGGCAGCTTTGTCAACCAATCCCGAAATGCTGCATTTCGAAGCTGATGGAATAAGTTAACATTTTCAAATCCAATAGAAACACTAGACAAAAACACGTCCAGTAATTGCTTTTTCATGTCTTCCAGCGGTTCATCGAGCTTAAGGTAAATTGCGGCTTCGTAACCAGAACTACCCATAAACAAAACGACAAACTCACTATTAAATATATGGTGCTTATTGTTAAGGCATTCAAATACGGATGTCGCTAAGGTTTTTTCACCTAACTCACTAGTGCTTCGGTTTATGCAGCTATAAAACATATCCGATGCGCCGAGCACATAGATTTCATTATCTTCGCGATCATAAATTGCACCAGCACGAGAACACATAATACCCTGTGCCTCGACACCCAATAAAAGGCTTATATGGTTAAGCACTCCCGTACAAAACCCTTGAATTGACTGCTCTTCATGCAGATTTGCGGATGATGCAATAACTTGTTGCAGCCCTTTACGGCTTTCGTTAATCGTGAGAATTTGCTGATAAGATCGAATGGAGGCAATAATCGTAGTGACTAATTTGCTACGGGTAAGCTCCGTTTTGGTTTTGTAATCATTAATATCATACTCTTTGATGACATTTTCTTCTGGCGCGTACCCTGGTTGCCCGGTACGAAGGATAATGCGTGGTTCTTCCAGCTTTAACTCTTCTCTTAATCTGCGAGCGACTTGCAAACCGGCGTCATCCGTTTCCATAACAACATCTAATAAAATAATTGCTATGTCTTCGCCTCTCTCTTTTAAGAACTCCAATGCTTCCGCACCAGAATAAGCATGATGAAACTCAAGCTTCTTAGCATTCAAAACCAAATCGGATAAGGCCAATCGAGTTACTGAGTGGATCTCTTCATCATCGTCGACCACAAGCACATGCCAAACGCCAGTAATGGGTTCGTCATCTTCTTGCAACAGATCATCTTCATCAATGAAGATTAATTCATCGTTTTCATATTCGGTAGGACACATTTAGATTTCGCTATGCCAAAAAATAGTTAACTGCATGACAATTGTACCTGCACCAATTAAGCACAACCTTATATCATTAAAGCTAAAAGAGAAACTATTAGACTGCCATTCTCAATCGCCTACATCAAGATAAGCTAGGATAATTCAGCCATTTTAACAATGCATCAAATATAGTACTAATTACAAATAAATTTACCCATTAGAAAGACTTTTTAACCGTCTGAATACAATACCCCCTAACCTAGAAGGTGTTTTGAATAATTTGAAACCATTTCGCCGTCGGGAATCAGCTCTCGCGCAGACGCAACTTGCTCGGATATTTTGCCTTCCACATGTTACACTCGACTTTGAGAACGCCTCATTCAGACTTAATTTGAAAGATGCAAAAAAATATTATTCCAGTAATACTGTAAAATTGACAATAGGGATGTATCGACCATTTATATGCCACGGTAAGTAACTGCTCAATGACAAATATAGGCCCAATTAAAACAACAATACCAAACCAAACAGTAAACAAAGTTAAAAAAGAAACTTTGTCACCCAGCCCTGTAAAAGCAGAAGACAAACAACCTAAAGTCGAATTCGTAAAAGATTCCGTTTCCACTCGAATAACGCGATTATTTCATCAGGCCGGCGTTACAACGTCCAAACGCACCAAATTAGATGATGATATAAACAAAAAGCTTGCACGTCGAAAACAAGTTAAACAAGCACGTAAGCTTGGAAATTTGGAAAAGATACTTGAAAAAGCATTGGATTTATCAATCGAACAAACTTCAGAAGAGCATATTGATCCCGACTGGTTCTATAGTTTTGTCGATTTAGCTGAGAATATTTTTTCAGAAACGATGCAGGATATATGGGGCAAAATTTTTGCGGTTGAAATAAGCAAGCCAGGAACATTTTCACTAAGAACCCTACAAACCCTGAAGCAACTAACCCAACGAGATGCCAAAATATTCCAAAGTGCTGTAGGACTAACATCCAAAATGAAGGGTGAAAACACCCCTAAAATTATCTTTGGGTACTACCAAAAAGCGAGCTTTTTTACTATGTTTGGTCTAGCGAAGAAAAGTCAGCAACTGAATTTGGCACAATATGGCCTTCCTTACCCTGATTTACTCACTTTAATGGATGCGGGATTAATTTTTAGTACGGAGATTGAAAGCGGTGAACTTGACCCAACCAAAAGAAGTGAGTGGCGATTTGGTGGAGAATCCTTCCATATCGCCCCAAAACGCTCAGGGATCATACTCAACTATTATAAATTTACTTCAACTGGTGCAGAACTAGCCAAATTAGTTAGCAGTGTTCCCAATATTTCATATAAGGAGCAAATCAAGCAGGTTTTAAATGGTGGTTTTGAAGTGACTTAGGGCTGTTGATTTTTGCAATCCAAAAAATCCCCCAAGGTTAACCACTCCGCTAGATCCCATCCCCAAATTCGTGCAATCCACATTCTCTTTTCAAACCAAAGAAACGCGTTTCTTGTTCAGTCATTCCTGGCTCAAGTGGTTTAGTCGTATGCCAATCTCCAACCGATACATAACCTCTTTCCCATAGCGGATGGTATGGCAAACCATGTTCTTTCAAATAGTAATGAACATCTTTGTTTGACCAATCTAAAATCGGATAGATTTTAAACTTTCCATCAGACAACTGCTGTAGTGGCGATAACCTCTGTCTTGTGTCTGATTGAGTTCTGCGTAATCCTGCAAACCAACTTTTAACTTGCAAGTCATCTTGAGCCGTTTTTAAAGGCGCAACTTTGTTCATTTGATTGTATTGGGTAATCCCTTCCTCTCCCTTCTCCCATAATTTTCCAAACTTCGCTTCTTGCCACGCCGGCGAAATGTCAGAACGATAAATCTTTAAATTCAACTTTAATTTTTCGGTCAACATATCGGCAAATTGATATGTTTCGGGAAACAGATACCCTGTATCGGTAAACACTACCGGAATATCAGGGTATTGTTGGGTAACCAAATGCAGCATAACGGCGGCTTGAATGCCAAAACTGGATGACAACATAATATTTTGAGGCAAATTATCTAATGCCCAAATTACCCGCTCCTGAGCAGATTTATTCTCAAGTAGCAGGTTAATTTCATTCAGCTCAGCTTTTTCAAGTACAGCATCCTGGAGCCTAACAATAGCGCCAGATGCCGTATTCTCCGCAACTGCATTAGTCATAAAAATCCTCAGCCGAGTTTATTACTGGTTTGACAACGCCCTTTCGGATTACAAAGTCACCAAATGTTTCTTTTGATTCTCTTTCTTTAGCCCATTGACCAATGAGGTCATCAAGAATTTGGAAAATTTCTGCTTCACCCGTATTTTCCTTATACATTCTAGGAATTCGCGTTCCTATAGCATCCCCCCCTAAATACAAATTGTATTTGCCTGGGCCTTTTCCAACTAAACCAACTTCAGCCAACATGGAGCGTCCACATCCATTGGGACACCCAGTGATCCGATAAATTATTTGTTCGTCTGCGACACCATGTTTACTCATGATTTCTTCAAGTTGAGTAACTGCACCGGGAAGATAACGCTCGGCCTCAGCCATTGCTAGCGGGCAAGTAGGTAAAGAAACACACGCCATGGAGGCGACTCTTTGAGGTGATAATTCACTACGAATAAGACCGTGAGATTTTGCAATTTGCTCTATTTTATCTTTATCTTCTGCTGCTACACCCGCAACGATAAGGTTTTGATTTGGCGTCATTCTAAAATCGCCTTTATGGATCTTGGCGATTTCTGCACACCCTGACTTTAAAGGCTGTTCCGGATAATCAAGAATACGACCATTTTCAATAAACAGTGTTAAGTGATGTTTCCCATCTACACCTTCAACCCAACCAATTCGATCACCTCGTTCGGTGAATTCGTAGGGGCGGCTTTCTTGAAATTTTACACCTGCGCGTTTTTCAACTTCTTCCTTAAAGGCTTCAACACCGACAGCTTCAAGTGTGTATTTTGTTTTAGCGTTCTTACGATTGGCTCTATTTCCCCAATCTCGCTGAGTTGTTACTACCGATTCAGCAATAATCAAGGTATCAGTTGTTTCAATAAAGCCAAAATCGCTCGCTTTTCGAGGGTAAGTGTTCTTATCGCCGTGAGTCATTGCTAACCCGCCGCCAACTAATACGTTAAACCCGATTAGCTTGCCATTTTCAGCAATGGCAATAAAATTTAGATCATTAGCATGAATATCTACATCATTGTATGGCGGAATAGCCAGAGTCGTTTTAAATTTCCTTGGCAGATAAGAATTACCCAAAACCGGCTCTTCTGTAGATTCTACTTTTTTCCCGTCCAACCAAATTTCAGCATAAGCATTTGTTTTTGGAAGTAAGTGTTCACTTATCTTTTTCGCCCACTCATAGGCTTCCAAATGCAATTCTGATTGAAATGGGTTTGGAGTACACAATACATTTCTATTCACATCCCCAGCAGTAGCAATTGAGTCAATTCCGACTGAATCCAAAAGTTGGTGCATGTGCTTAATTTTTGGCTTTAATACACCATGAAATTGGAACGTTTGCCTAGTCGTTAAACGAATACTGCCGTACATCGTGCTTTCTTTAGCGAACTTATCAACTGCTAACCATTGAGTAGGTGTAATGATTCCGCCGGGCAGCCTTGCGCGTAGCATTACATTATGTAATGGCTCTAACTTTTGCTTACTCCGCTCAGTTCGAATATCGCGGTCATCTTGTTGATACATTCCGTGAAAACGAATCAACTGGAAATTATCAGAGGTAAAGCCACCTGTAATATCATCTTGAAGATCTTCGGCAATAGAGCCACGCAGAAAATCGCTGTCGGACTTTAATCTTTCGTTATCGGAAAGCTTGCCATCTTTGTTATTACCCGCTGTCATTAATATACGTCCTTCTGATATCTTTTCGCTCTGCGTAAGTGATTCACATACTGCTCAGCGTCTTCTTGAGTTTTATTACCGTGAGTTTTAAGAATGCTGACCAATGCATCATTCACATCTTTTGCCATTCGGGTTGCGTCACCACAAACATAAAGGTGAGCACCTTCTTCAAGCCAATTATAAAGTTCCTTGCCTTGTTCCAACATTCGATGTTGAACATAAATTTTGTCTTGCTGGTCCCGTGAGAAGGCCAAGGAAATTTTATCGAGAAGGCCATTCTTCACAAATTTTTGTATTTCAACTTGATATAAAAAATCTTGGGTAAAATTGGGGTTCCCGAAAAACAACCAATTTTTACCTGTTGCACCATCACTTTCTCTCTGTTGCAAGAAAGACCTAAAAGGAGCGATGCCAGTTCCCGGCCCAATCATGATCACAGGCGTATTACTATCTTCTGGCAAACGGAAGCTATTATTCGGCTCGACATAAACCCTAACTTGTTGGTCTTCCTCAATACGTTCACACAAATAACCAGAAGCACCACCTTGATGCTGAGAGCCAAATTGTTCAAATTCCACCAACGCAACCGTCAAATGCACCTCGTCTTCACACTCATCTTGGCTCGACGCAATGGAATACAATCTTGGTGTAAGGGGGCGCAGCGCAGCTATTAATTCTTGAGCCGAAATATCAAAAGGGTAATCTCGAATAACATCGATTATTTGACGAACAGCCAAATATTCACGCATTTTATTTCGATCACCGGCCAAAACTTGTAGCTCTTCATTATTCGATACTGCTGCG
Organism: uncultured Gammaproteobacteria bacterium; assembly: GCA_942490545.1. Taxonomy (GTDB): domain Bacteria; phylum Pseudomonadota; class Gammaproteobacteria; order Enterobacterales; family Alteromonadaceae; genus Paraneptunicella. Next base: position 26,807 of record CALNXX010000018.1, read on the forward strand.
TAAGCTCTAACAAAACCGGGATAGCTTAAAGTTAGTTCTAACTTTTCTACTAATGCTTGTTTTACCGACATCAGATCGCTTTTGAGTTCAATTTCTTCATCAGGATCGATCTTGGTTATTGATAGAATTTCATCTACTAATTTTTCGTCATTATCAAACCACACACCCAAAGCATCGCCTGGCTTGTAGTTTAATCCCGATTCTTCAAGAGATATTTCAATGTGACGAATATCTTTAACAGAATCTCTACCTGTAATTTTAACGGCAGATAATAATGTTGCAGGGAAAGGATTCGCTTTATTGTATTCTAGTGTAGAAGCTGAACTGGCCGTAAAATCAATCCCCGGTAAAGGGACAACTTGGGAATCAGCAGTCAATTCTTCTTTTAAATCATCCGTTATTGTTTTAATAAATGCGTTTGCTGAATCTTCATAATCCACATCACAGTCCAATCTGGGCTGCATGCGTTTTGCACCTAATGCAGCTAAACGCTCATCAAAATCCTTACCGGTTTGACAGAAAAATTCGTAACTACTATCCCCTAATGCCAATACTGCATAATTCAAATGCTCTAGTTTAGGCGCTTTTTTACTGCCCAGGAATTCCCATAACTCTAATGCATCATCAGGCGCATCACCTTCACCGTGAGTGCTTACTATAAATAATACATGGGTTTCTTTTTTCAGATCTTTGGGTTTGTAATCCAGCATATTGGTAATACGCAAAGGATACCCTTGAGGTTCCAAGATCTTTTTATGATCTTTAGCAAGATATTCCGAGTTACCCGTTTGCGAGCCATACAAGATAGTCAACGTTTTGCTAGCTTGGGCTTGTGGCACGGGAAGAGGTGCCGTTGCACCAGCTTGCTGAGCCAAACCAAATAAGTATCCACTCACCCAAACCAATTGGGTTTTATCTAAATCGGAGATAGCCTGATTGAGCTTTGTAAGCTGAGTTTCGTTTAAAGCAGAAACGGACTGTAGGAGCTGATTGCTGGAACTGGACATTAATAACACTAACCCTTGTAATGAACGCTAATAGATTAGCCGCTCTTATTAATAACCTAAAAGAATTAAATTTAATTTTTTATAACCTATTGGTATTAGCAGATTCAAAAAAACGTCGAAAAAAACGCCCTCACTATACACAAAATAATGAAGATACTCATCCACCAATGGGAATAGTTAACGGATGTCTTTTATACAAGGGAAGGCAGAATCTGCGCTGAATGGAATTTAATAATTGAAATAAATAAAGCGGAGTGCAAAATTAATGACCATCTCACGAGAATAATATTAAACGGCTTTAGCTGATGCTTGCGATTGAAAGGCGAAGATACCTTTCAAAACGAAGTGTAGATACTCCGTTGCAACCCTCAATCCTGCAAATCCAAACCGTTTACGATCTCGAGGATGAAGAACCGAGACCAACGATGAGATGCCCCCTCCCTTGCAACGGCTAAATGCGCCAAACCATTTAGATTTAACACATTTAAATTAACCAAGAGAGGCGATCATCCAATAGGCCTAAAGTGACCCACATAAATGCCAAAGCTAAAATATGAAAGATGTCTTAACCTTGGACCAATAATTCCGTCAAATCTATCAATGCAGCGTTGGCTCTTGAAACGTAATTAGCCATAACTAATGAATGATTGGCTAACAAGCCGAATCCACTACCATTGACAATCATCGGACTCCATACCGCTTGCTGAGTAGCTTCTAACTCTCGAATAATTTGTTGCAAGCTAACTCGTGCATTTTTCTTTTCTAATACATCGGCAAAATCTATTTCAACCGCTTTAAAGAAATGTAATAGAGCCCAACTAGCCCCTCGAGCTTCATAAAAATTATTGTCAATTTTCCACCAATTGGTTTTTATGTGTGAGTGATCATCCCCCGGCGTTGACTGCCTAGCACTTGGGTCACCAGCTAAATCAGTGTTTAAACGATCTTGGCCAACACTAGCGCTTAATTTTTGCGACAAACTTCCCAAACGTTTTTCTACCTGTTTTAACCAATCTCGCAAATTATCTGCTCTGGTGAAAAACTGTGCATCCCTTTGATTATTATCGGCTAATGCAATGGAATATCTTTCTAACGCTTCCAATCCATCACGGTATTGAGATTCCGCTGAAGGAATTAACCAGCTGCGATGGTCAATATTGAATTTGGGCTGCGCAACAATAAGATCGGCATTTTCAGCTGACTGAGATTGGGAACGACTAAAGTCTTTTCTCATTGCCAATGCTAGATCACGGGTCATTTCCAGAACGCCAAATTCCCAGCTAGGTATGTTGTCCAAGAAAACAGAAGGTGGCATAACATCATTGGATAAGTAACCTCCTGGCTTTTCAAGCAGGGTATTGCCAACTCGAATTAACGTGTTAGTTAAAGCTGTTCCCACAGGAGCATCGTTAGTGGGTTTCCTTACCTCAAATAATTCGGGTTCACCACTCCAATATATAGACAATCCGAAGGATAATACTAAAACCAATACAATCGGTATAACTGCCAATTTTTTGTTTAGCCATTCTTTCATATTTCTTCCTGAACAATATTAGTGATGATGGTGATGTTGACCAATCTCTGAACTAACCACCGCTTCAATCATGATAACTTCCCCATCCGCGAAATATAACGCTAAAGGAACTAATTGATTTTCCTTTAATGGTTTTTTTAAGCCAAATAGCATTAGATGGTAACCACCTGGCTGCAACTCTTTAGCTGTATCGGCTGGAATATCCAACTTATCCTGCTTTTCCATTCGCATTACACCATCAGTCATGATGTGATTATGAATTTCAACGCGTTTAGCGGAAGTAGAATTGACAGCAATCAATGAACGATCTTTTTGGCCAGTATTCGTTAATGTAAAATAGGCAGAAGTATTAGGTAACCCGGGAGGTAGTAATCTTACCTGCGGTTGAGCAACCTCTATACCAGCAAAAGAACACGTTCCCCACAATGCTAATGCAACCAATAACCACTTTCTCATTAATAAATTTCCACAAACTGTATTAAGTTGATTATTCTGTATCTTTAGGGGTAAAGGCAACCAAATTAATTACTCTTTTGTTTCCGCGTCTTACTTTACATCTAATTTGCCTACCCACTTATAAGTTAAAGCCTGTTGTTTTCATAAATCAACAGGCTTTCAATTCTATAACTTTTACTGAGTAAGTACCTAATAAGTCGATTGATTTTCGTTCCGTTTACTTAACAAGTAGACCGCTAGCAATATTAGAAGCACGGGCCAAAATACGGAAATCCCAGCAAAAAATATTCCTACAACTACTGCACCAAACACTAAAGCAATCGCGCCAATCACACTGACAGTAATAAAAAATCCGACTACAACTGAAATGATGGCAACAATGCCAACGACTAATGCGCCAATAAAAGGACTTAATAACTCTCCTTCCATGGAAATAGAAAAGTCCATCCATTGATCTGCAACTTGCCCCAGACTATACACCACCACAAGAGCCAAGATGATCGCCATAAACATTCTAAACATAATCCTTACTCCTTCGAATTTAACGAGAAGGTAGCAAAAGCGTTGCCATTAAATAGGCAATTGCAACTGGAATCGGGAATGCCATAAATACAAGTACAGTTAGCAATCGGGCTACCCAGGCTTCAACACCGAAATGGCGCGCGCATCCAGCACAGACTCCCGTCAACTTCTTGCGAACAGAATCTTTATAAATTCGATTTAAATCATAATAGTCTTTCATTTCTTTCTCCTAATTACCTTGGGCAAATGGGTGGCTAAGTAGTCAGTAACTAAGCCACTTTCTTTTTCAAAGCCTGTAATTCTTCATTAAGCTTTTCTTCTTGCTCCATTTCTGCAAATTGATGCTTCAAAGAACTGCCATCAGTACCAAAATCAAAAGCTTCTATACGCGCTTCTATGTCGTCCATGCGGTGCTCATAATTGTCGAACCGGGTCATAACCGCTTCAATTTTATCTTGATGGGTAACGGCCTTAACGTTTAAACGGGTATTAGCGGTATGAAACCGTAATTGAATAGATTTTTGCTTAGACTTTGCTTCGGCAAGTTTGTCAGACAGCTTGTCTGCATCTTCTTTTAACTTGCTTAATTGAGACTCTATGTTAACTAAAGCTTCACTAACACTTTCTTGTTCGCTAGCCAAATTCTGCTTCTGAATTAACGCAGCTTTCGCTAAGTCTTCGCGACCTTTTTTTAAAGCCAATTCCGCATTTTGCTGCCAGACAGTGGATTTGTCTTCCAGCACTTTTTCCTTCCTTTGTAAGTTTTTTTGCTCAGCAATGTATTTCGCAGCAACGCTTCGAACTTCTCCAAGTGCTTCTTCCATTTCAGAAACAATTAGTGTGAGCATTTTTTGTGGATCTTCTGCTTTATCTAACATGGAATTAATATTGGCTTGTACAATATCTCCAAATCTTGAAAACAAACTCATACTGGCTTCTCCTTAGTAGTGACTTAACTGTCAAATAAAACTTCGTCGTACTCTGTTTCCTTTTCAAGTGCTGTGCCAACGAAAAAAATTATTTATCTCATTGTTTTTTATATACTTTATTTGATAGGCAAAATTGATACATTTACCCAGCGAAAAGCCAAACACAATTTATTAGTCATTTAAACCACAGCATTGGTCAAATTAACAAAAGGGTAAACTACGCAAACTTACATGGAATTACACCTGCAATAACCAACCACATTTCAATTAAGGTAAATGCCTGATTATCAGATCGTAAAAATGGTATTGATAAAGTGCTTAACGAGAAAAAGAATGTCCGAAGAAGAGATAAAGGTTAGTAATTAGCGATTGGAGAAAAGAAATAGAAAAAAGGCGAACTAATCAAGATGATTGTCCGCCTTCAAATTCATGGTCACTCTGCTTCCAGCATAGTCCTACGACCCAAAATAGTAGCGCTCCAGCTACGTAGGCCAAGCAAGGTGCGATTAGTAAACTAAAAACTGCTATCGGCTCTACCATAATTAATCCTATTTTATTCTGCTTTTTCTTGTTTCTCGTCTTGTTGTTTACCAACTTTTGAAATTAGTACCTTGGTATTAAATTCATCTTGATTGATATCGATTTGATGTCCCGCATTAGCAACAGCACTGTAAACACCTCGTGATATTTCATGTGCAGTGACAGAAACAGCTTTTGCAACAACACTATCTACTACGTATTGCAGTGAAACTTCAGCAGCGTTGGCGCTTGAGGACATACCGAATACAGATAATAAGATGGCTGCAGTAGTTACTTTTACTTTAGATTGCATGATGATCTCCATTTTTTAATTAACCAGTCTCATGTATAAGTCGTGAGTCTTTATACGATAGTTGTAGCGATACTTGTGCCAACTACTAATTAATTTTTATCTACTTGTTTTAAAAGGATTTTTAAAACAAGTAGATTCCCCCATCAGCCCCCACATAAAACACAAGACTATTAATTAGGCTCATTAACCAGCACTGGTGGTTAAATAGACCACTTACCAATTTAATAATGAGCGAATGCATTGTGAGATTCTGGACAGGAAAGAATTTAAACTACGGAATTAGACAAACCACATAACCAAGCTTTTTAACAATCCCATTATCTGTCGTTCCGCACCTAAATAAATATTAAAATAAGCTTGACGCGGATCTCCAGTTTTGATCTATTACTCTCTTTTGTGAGAGTAATAGAAGTGACTTATCCTTCAACCAAATCCCTCGATCATCTCGGCCTAGTCGCCGGATTTTGTAAAGATATCAATTTGGCTCAGCAAATTGACCACGCCCTCGGTGATTCTGGCGAGCGCAAAGTCAGTTTCGGGCAGTTGTTTGTTGCTATGCTGCTCAATGGCCTTGGGTTTACCGGCCGCACGCTGCATATGTACAGCGAGTATTTTGAAAGCAAGCCGCTTGAACGTTTGCTAGGTGAAGGAATTGCTGCCGAAGATATTAACGACGATGCATTAGGCCGTTGTTTGGATGCGTTGTACGACAAGGGCGTATCATCACTTTACCAAAGCATAGGTGAAAGCGTCGTCAAGCATTTAGGTTTGTCTTGTCATTCTGTCCATCTGGACTCAACCAGTTTCCATTACGATGGCCAGGAAAACTTAAGTGAGGAAGACTTAAACCCCATCAGCATTACGAAGGGGTATTCACGGGACCATCGACCCGAATTGAACCAAGTTATCCTCAACCTTATTTGTGAAAATCAGGCGGGTATTCCTGTGTATATGAAACCCGCTAGCGGCAACAGCAATGATATGGAGGGCTTTAAACAGATAGTGAAATCTCATATTCACAGCTTAAAAGCCGCGCAAGCCAGTCAGTATTTGGTGGCAGATGCCGCGCTTTATGTCAAAGAAACAGTGGAAGAGCTGCATAAACTTGAGCAATTATTTATCACGCGCGTCCCGCAAACATTAACAGAAGCGAAAGATTTGATTAACCAGGCACATACCTTGGAGTTTTCCCCAATGGAAAATGGCTACTCAGGGATATGGGCAGACTCAAACTATGGTGATGTGCCCCAACGTTGGTTGCTGGTGCGCAGTGAGCAAGCCTTTAAACGAGAGCAGCACAGTCTAAATAAACGCATGTTGAAACAAGCTGATGCAGAGCGTAAGTCGTTTAAGAAATTGACTCAATCAGAGTTTGCTTGTGAAACAGATGCCAATAATGCGATAACGCAATGGCGAAAAAAGCAACGTACATTAGATGTTGTGCCTGAAGTGACACGTATTCCGGTCTACCAGACAAAAGGCCGCCCCACCAAAGGGCAATCCCCCACACGGCACTATTACCAAATCTCAGGAAGTCTGTTTACCCCCTTATCGAATCGACAAGTAGCGCTCAGACAACTGGGCCTGTTCATCATTGCCACTAACGACCTGAGTGATAACTTGTCCATGGAGCAATTGCTAGAGCATTATAAATCGCAGCAGTCTGTAGAAAAAGGATTTCGATTTCTTAAAAGTCCCGACTTCTTAACCAGCTCAATCTACCTGAAAAAAGCAGAGCGTATAGAAGCACTGCTGATGGTGATGACCAGTTGCTTGATGGTTTACGCTTCGTTAGAGCATCAAATCCGTAAAACGCTAAAAGAAAAGAAGCGTTACTTCCCGGATCAAAAAAAAAACCAGGACAAAATCCCACGGCACGTTGGGTATTTCAATGCTTTGAAAATATCACTCTACTGTACCAACAAGAAACGAAGCCGCTCGTATTAAATCTAAAAGAGCGACAGCGCATCATTATTGATTGTCTAGGCGAGCAATACAGACAAATTTATTCTTAAAAGGCGTGCGGAATGTCAGCATTATGGGCGTTGGCGAAAAAGAATAGAAAAAAGGCGAACTAATCAAGATGATTGTCCGCCTTCAAATTCATGGTCACTCTGCTTCCAGCATAGCCCTACGACCCAAAATAGTAGCGCTCCAGCTACGTAGGCCAAGCAAGGTGCGATTAGTAAACTAAAAACTGCTATCGGCTCTACCATAATTTGTCCTTCTTTATTCTGCTTTTTCTTGCTTCTCTTTTTGTAGATTCTCAACTTTTGAAATTAATACCTTGGTATTATATTCATTTTGATTGATATCAAATTGATGTCCCGCATTGGCGACAGCACTGTAAACATTTCGTGAAATTTCATGTGCAGTGACAGAAACGGCCTTCGCGACAACACTATCTATAACGTATTGCAGTGAAACTTCAGCAGCGCTAGCGTTTGATGACATACCGAATACAGATATTAAGATGGCTGCAGTAGTTACTTTTACTTTAGATTGCATGATGATCTCCATTTTTTAATTAACCAGTCTCATGTATAAGTCGTGAGTCTTTATACGATAGTTATAGCGATACTTGTGCCAACTGCTAAATAAATTTTATCCACTTGTTTTAAAAGACTTTTTTAGACAAGTTGGTTTTTCCATTAGCAATCCTCATAAAACACAAGGCTATTAATTAGCCTCTTTAGCCAGTGCCTGTGGTTAAATAGACCACTCATCTATTTAATGTTCAGCTAATACCCTATGAGATTCTGTATAAGAAGAAATTTAAACTAGAAAATTAGACAAACTACATAGGTCTGCGGAGTTAGCGACGCAGCAAGCACAAGGGCGCGCTTTATCACGCAGAGCCAATGCAAGAAAACCGCTATAAGATGACCCTTGGAAAGTATTGCTTATCCCAAGTTCAAGCTAAATACCAGATCGTAAAAATATGACTGATGGCGTGATTAACGAAAAAAGAATGTCTGAGGAAGAAACAGGGGTTAGCGATTGGCGATTGGCGATTGGCGAAAAAGAATAGAAAAAAGGCGAACTAATCAAGATGATTGTCCGCCTTCAAATTCATGGTCACTCTGCTTCCAGTATAGCCCTACAACCCAAAATAGTAGCGCTCCAGCTACGTAGGCCAAGCAAGGTGCGATTAGTAAACTAAAAACTGCTATCGGCTCTACCATAATTAATCCTATTTTATTCTGCTTTTTCTTGTTTCTCGTCTTGTTGTTTATCAACTTTTGAAATTAGTACCTTGGTATTAAATTCATCTTGATTGATATCGATTTGATGTCCCGCATTGGCAACAGCACTGTAAACACCTCGTGATATTTCATGTGCAGTGACAGAAACAGTCTTTGCGACAACACTATCTACAACGTATTGAAGTGAAACTTCAGCGGCGTTGGCGTTTGAGGACATACCGAATACAGATAATAAGATGGCTGCAGTAGTTACTTTTACTTTAGATTGCATGATGATCTCCATTTTTTAATTAACCAGTCTCAATGTATAAGTCGTGAGTCTTTATACGATAGTTGTAGCGATACTTGTGCCAACTACTAATTAATTTTTATCTACTTGTTTTAAAAGGCTTTTTAAAACAAGTAGATTATTCCATTAACAATCACCATAAAATCCAAGGCGATCATTTAGTCTATTTAGCCAACATTAGTGGTTAAATGGACCACTTACCAATTCAATAATGAGCGAATACCTTGTGAGATTCTAGACAAGAGGGTATGTAAACTAGAGAGTAAGACAAACTACAGAATCTGAAGTCTGGATAACAAATATCGTTAATTAGTAACGTTTTGGCTCTTCTACGGTTGTCTGTATAAATTAAGGCACTGAATAAAACATATCACCACTATCTGGAATGGATGTTTGTTGGATTTTTAGTTTGAAATAATCAGTATCTCTGATCCCCCTTGCTCTCTTTCTGATCATGCCAATAGCAACATTACCAGCCTCAATTCTTGCTGAGGTCAAAGGGTGTCGAGCATAGTTACAAATACCAACAGTATGACGCTCCATGAAACCAGCGAACTTCTCCATGTATACCAAGCTACTTTCACGAGCAAGTGAGCACCATTGCTCAAGTCGGTAACGCATTTCCCTCGTGTCTTTCGGGGCAATCCAGAGTGTTTGTAATTGTTCTTTGAGTAAATAAATGGTGCTAAGATTTTGGTTTTCTTCAAGCAACGTATCCAACTGTTGTGACTGCTTGCTACTCATGTTTTCGCGATTTCTCTGCAACAGGTAGCGACTACCTTTCATCAATTTCTTTTCGGGTTTGGAAGCGCGTCTAAATTCAATTCGTCGTTGGTTGGCTATCGCTTTTGAAAAGTTTTGCATAATATGAAAGCGGTCGAACACAATGTCAGCGTTGGGCAAACATTCTTTTACCGCCGCTTGATAGCTACGACCCATATCCATGGCAACCGCTTCAATTCCCTTGACGGTCTCTGCTGACAGTTGTGATAAAAACTCGCTCAACACTGCTTTATTACGCCCCACTCCTACCCATAACAAAATGCCACTATCCATGTCATAAACCACGGTCATATAGTCATGTCCCTTCGCTCTGGCGACTTCATCGACACCCAAATAACGGATACCTGTTAACTGACTTGGGTCTTGTTCTGGCAATGTGTTTTGGAGATAGGTTTTATCTATTTCCTTGACTGTTTCCCATCGAATTTGAAGGTGTTTGGATACCACCGATATTGGCATATGACGACACAAGCCACTGATCAATCGGCAAAATCGATGGGTATAACGAGCCCCCACATCGGCAAAAAGTGGCGCTTCTACATGCCTTTTCTGACAAAAAAACTTCCGCAAATTCAACGTCAAGCACACAGGGCTTGCCTAATAATGGCACATCCCTTATCTCTCGACGATACAAACGATTGATGCGACCTGACAGGCCTGATGCGCTGTCTACTGCTTTAAAACGCTTATCTCTTTCACATCGAATGATTAACGTTTGCCGTTCTTCTGACAACTCTATTTGCTTGACACATTGACCTGGAATATTGAATATTGATGACGAGATAGCTGCGCTCATGTATTTCTCTTGTGGTATTTGTTTCAACACCTTATTTCTACAAGGGTTTCATGCAGACAGCTATCTTTTTCTATACAGACAACCGTAGAAGAGCCAACGTTTTTTGATTTTTAACGATTAAATCAGTCGGTTAATCATCAAGTGTTTGTGACTTTTGGTCCAATCCTGATAAATCTGCGCCTATCAAGGCTTGTTTGTAAATGAATAGCGGACCTTTTTAAACAAGCATTACTCGGAGAGGCTCAAATTTAGCTGTGCTGGAAGATGTTGCTTATCCAGAGTTCAGGTTACATACTATTAAGCCAAGTTTTTTAACTGCCTCATCATGAAAATAGCCTTATCACAAATGCATGTCATTCCCGGAAATAGGGAAAAAAATCTACAAGCAATTCTTTCAACCATAGAAAAAGCTAGGAACGATAAGGTAGATCTGCTTATTTTTCCTGAGCTCTGTGTTTCCGGATACATGTTGTCAGACTGGTGGCTCACTCCGGCATTCCTGGACGAAATGAATAGTTACAACGAACTGATTTGTGCGGCCAGCGACGGAATTGCAATTGTTTTTGGAAATGTTGTATCAGATAGTGACATCAATAAAAGGCTTAACAGCAGCAATCATCACCCCAATAAAGATGGCCGAACGCGTTTATACAATGCCGCCTGTGCAGTTCAAAACAAAAGATGGCTATCCCGAGTAAAGGAAAACAACCTGCTTCCTGAAGGCGTACAACCCAAAACCTTACTTCCCAACTATCGTTTTTTTGATGATCAGCGTTATTTCTTCTCTCTTTCCGATGTTGCACAAGATATGGGTGTTGATATTGAAGAACTGTCGCAGCCCTTTTTATTGAAGATAGGTGACAAAACCTATCGCTTGGGATTACAGATTTGCGAAGACCTATGGTGTAAAGACTACCGGAAAGATGGCCACGCTTTAAATACCAGCCGCTATTTAATCAATAATGATGCAGAACTGATTGTTAATATTTCCGCTTCTCCTTGGACCAATGGCAAACATGACGCCAGAGACAGAAGAATTGAATTCTTAGCAAACGACGTTGAAGACTTTGTACCGTTTTATTACGTGAATAGCGTAGGGCCACAAAATAACGGAAAGAATATTATTGCTTTCGACGGCGGTACAACAATTTACGATCCACAAGGAACGCCAATAAAATGCAGTAGCCTTGCCTTCGAATCCGACTATTTAATCGTTAATCATGAAAATTTACCTAAAACCAAAGTACTGAGACCAAAGCTTAATTCCATTGCCCAGAAATATCAGGCAATCCAAAGTGCACTGTTATACATCAAAGACATGCTGGGCTTAACTTCCCACCCCAAATTTGTAGTGGGCGTAAGCGGAGGCATTGATAGTGCATTGGTAGTCTGTTTGCTGGCCCAAGCATTTGGTAAAGACCAAGTTTGGTCTGTAAATATGCCGACACTATTTAATTCTTCTGCCACCCAGAATGCCGCTAAACATATTGCCAATAAACTTGGCATCAAACATATGCAAATCCCCATTCAAACACTAGCAGAAGATCAATTGCAGCTTTTCGCAGAATTAGATGACTCTTTGCCTTCTTCTGAAAATATGCGCAAATTATCTGACGAAAACATCCAAGCCAAAATTCGCGGTACCTCAATATTGTCGAACATAGCTGGTCGTTACGGCCGATTTTTCACTAATAATGGCAATAAATTAGAAACCGCTTTGGGTTATGCAACCTTATATGGGGATGTTGGGGGCGTTATTGCTCCCATTGGTGATCTTACCAAAGCAGAAGTTTTCTCCATGGCAAAGTTCATGAACGAACATATTTTCAACGATGAAGTTATCCCTGATGCATTATTTCCAAATGAATTGTTCGAATTCGGCGAAAATGACATTGCCCCTAGCGCTGAATTAAGAGAGGCGCAGCTTGACCCAATGAAGTTTGGCTATCACTGTGCATTATTGGAGCAATTTACCAGCTTTAAAAAGATGTCCTGCGAAGACGTTATGCAATGGTATTTAGATGGGGAAATGGAGTGTCAACTTGGACTAAGCTCAGCATTACTCAAACGATGGGATATTGATAAACCACCTGTATTTATAGATGATTTAGAGTGGTTTGCTCGTAACATTCAACGCAACGTTTACAAACGAGTACAGTCTCCGCCCATCATTGTAACCAGCCCTTCTGCATACGGGTTCGATATACGAGAAAGCCAATTACCGTGGCAAACCAGTCCACTTTTCTCAAAGCTCAAAGAGAAGGTGCTAGCAATGTCGCAATATCAAACCAAGTGAGTTATATCGCTTGAATTCTGCTTTCTTCGTGAACCTGAATTTGGGCCTTGGTTTCAGCCATAACCCCTAATGCATCCTCCAGAACAGAGGAAGGCGCTCCTTGCTTAACTGCATTCTGACTTAAGTAACGTCGCCACACTCGGCCTGCGGGTTGACCTTGAAATAATCCCAACATATGCCGAGCAACATGCCAAGTCCGCCCACCATTTGCAATATGTTGATCAATGTAGGGAATCATAACCCTAACAATAGACTCTCGATCAAGCGGATCGTGTTGATTATTAAAAAAGCGCTTGTCTACGTCCGACAACAAATATGGGTTTGAATAAACCTCTCGACCAACCATAACACCGTCAACATGCTCTAAATGCTCACTAACTTCATCTAATGTTTTCACACCACCATTAATAGAGACATTAAGATGAGGAAACTCCTTTTTCAAATCATAAACCCGCCCATACATAAGCGGAGGAACTTCTCTATTTTGTTTAGGCGATAACCCTTGTAACCAAGCTTTACGTGCATGAACAATAAAAGACTCGCAACCAGAATCAGATACAACCTGAATAAACTGAGTTAAATCTTTATAGTCATCCATATCATCTATACCAATGCGGCATTTAACGGTAACTGGAATAGACACCTTTTCTCGCATAGCCTTAATACAGCTAGCCACTATGTCTGGCTCAGCCATTAAACAGGCACCAAACCGGCCATTTTGAACTCTATCAGAAGGACACCCTACATTGATATTCACTTCATCATATCCATATGTCTCAGCTCTAACGGCACACTCAGCCATATGAACAGGATCACTCCCGCCTAGCTGCAACGACACAGGGTGCTCTTCCTCGTTAAATCCAAGAAAGTCTCCCTTACCATATATAATTGCCCCGGTAGTAACCATTTCGGTGTATAGAAGTGCTTGCTTGGAAACTAGACGCAAAAAATACCGGCAATGTCGGTCAGTCCAATCTAGCATGGGGGCAACGGAGAAAGTGTTATCAATCATAAGTGATGGAGATAAAGCCTTAGCTAATTAGGTGAGTTAATATATATATCGTTTAAATTTTTCAGAATTATACGTTATTTAAAGCTACCAGACAAAAGAACGAACATTAGCAGGCAAGGTTTACGCCTTCTGATACTTGTACCAAATTCTGCAAATAACTAAAGGCATTGACCTATTAAAAATTTGTCCCAATTTCCTTTTATGCACAAAATAGGAATGTGGAATCGATAACTCATGACTTTCTCAACACGTTCAATTTCGGATATGTGGACATCCCTTTCTGAAAACTTAATATCATAAATACGATAATATTGAGGAAAAGTAATACACTTCTTTCACTTATATCATACAAATATCAACTTTTTTGACAAAATAATTTTGCTCCAAAATACAAATCCAAGCGCCCATTAGAAAAATAGTTCATCTCAAACAAGAAACACAAAAAGGACACAATACAATCACCTTCCACCTTGCTTACACCACTTAAAAAGTCACAAAATTCGAAGAATGCAGCCTCATTTTCTGCACCAAAAATATGTATACACTTGTATTACCTAATGCGGATTATATTCGACTTAAGAAGAAAGAACGTCGCGCTAAGATACTTTGCTATCGACATATAATCTCACAAATGATTCCCCCCCGAAGAAAACCTATGGATGTTTTTATATCCAACAAACAACTCTCAACACACTGGTTTAAAAAAGCTAAACCGTTGGAAATGACTACCAGCTTAGATCTAAAAAGAAATATTTTTCACCTTTACTTTTTATTTTTTCACATATAGATTACGCAATACGCAAATTTTCGGTAAGCATTATTACCCATCAATATCTAAAAATGGCAGGCCTTTGTCTTTTTTTAAGTGCTGTCATTGTGGTAACAGACGATCAATCAACCTTAGTTCACTTAAAATAAATTAGCGGCTTTTTAGTCCAATACTCATGGAATTCCTCATTTGATATGTGGGAGTTTCAATCAGAAAGCATTGGATAAACAAGCGCTACTCAAACGCTAACAATCACGAACAAATTGTGGAAAAAACATGAGCAAATTTACATCGACGGCAATTGCAATTTGTATTGGGGCTGTTGTCATCTGGTATCAATACGGAAATCAAACTGACTCGTCATCAACTAAACCTGTAGAAAATATTACAAGTAAAACCAGTGAGCCCGTATCAACCAGAAAATCCCCAGTAAAAGACCCAAACATTCCAACTCGCTTATCTACCGGTGTTGATATGTTTTTGGATAATTCACCTTCAGTACAAGGTGATGAATCTTGGCTTGACGAGAAGGACACGATTGTATGGCAACTTTCCGAGCAAGCAGAAAAGATTTTGAAAGACGATGGCCACATTCCTGCCGATGTCAACAATGAGGTATATGTTGAATTGGATGTAAAAGAATTACTAAGTGTTGAAGTTGGAGAATATATGGATCTTTATATTCCCCAAATTAACGGTAGTTATACCGGTGAAGTTGATTACATCACTGAGCACGAGAACGGTGACCGCACCATAGAAGCTCATATTCCTGGTGCAGGCAATCTTTATAGCGCAGTTATTACGCTCGGCGATAATGCGGTATACGGCACTTTAGGTACCCAAGACGATGTTTATTTAATGGAAGGCAATGGCCAATACGCATGGATTGCTTCCAAGTCTGATTTGGTAGCTAAGCACAGTAAAACACATGTGGATGCAATAATTCCAAATGGGACGGAAACAATAACAAGTGAGAGTGAAGGTTCATCTATCAACCTTGATGTCGCCTCAAAACCTTAATAATAAATAGGAGACTACAATGTTAACCAAATTAAAAGGCACATTGTGTGCTGTTGCGATCGCTATGTCTGGCGTGGCTTCAGCTGAAACTATCGACGTTATGATGCTATACACCTCGCCTTCAGCTAGCGCTACGGGCAATATCGGCACCAAAATAAATCAGTACATTTCGCACGCTAACCGTATTTATCGTAACAATGATTTAAACATTGACTTGCGCGTAGTTTATCAAGGAAGCGCGAGCAGCTCTGATTTAACGCCTACTGAAAGCACGCTAAATGCAGTAACAAATAGCTCTAGTGTAAATAGCGCTCGAAGCTCTTACAAAGCCGACATGGTTGTACTATTGGGTACATCCGAGCAACTACCAAACGGCTATGTTTGCGGAATTGGCTGGGTTGGGCAAGGCAGTAATGGCAATATGTATAGTTCAAGCCGTAACTTGATGTACAGTGTAACGGCTGTTGATTGTGCTGCTACTACTTTTGTCCATGAACTTGGCCATAATATGGGCCTTGGTCACTCTGTTGCTCAAGGAAGTGTTGGTGGGGTGTACAGTGATGGCGTTGGCCATGGTGTATGGAATAATTTTTCCACAATCATGGCTTATCCTCAAGCATTTGGTAGCGCTTCTCGCCTAGACTACTTTTCAGATCCAAACTACAGCGGTTGTAATGGCTCACCTTGTGGTGTTTCCGGCCAATCCAATTCTTGGAAAACTGTCAACGCTGTTCGTGACGACGTAGCCAACTGGTTCTAATATCTCTCTAGCATAGGTGTGTTAACACTTATGCTACTTCCTCTCACACTTAAATTATTTATCGCCCCTATATAAACGATCCATTCGAAATGGCGTATAACGAATTATCTTCACTCAATAATTGCACCGAAAAATTAGAGGCAATAGGATATAGGCTAAATAACTTGAGTTCGAAATACGGAATAGCATATGGGCACCATTACTTGGGAAGACTTCTCCAATGTCGAATTGCGGGTTGGCACTATTATTCATGCTGAACTTTTTCCTGAAGCACGTAATCCAGCCTATAAACTACAAGTAGATTTTGGCCCGGAAATTGGCGTTAAAAAATCTAGCGCTCAAATTACAGCGATATACGCTCTTGATGATTTGAAGGGGAAACAGGTTTTAGCTGTAACAAATTTTCCTAAAAAACAAATTGGTAATTTTATGTCTGAATGCCTGGTAACCGGATTCTATCGAGCAGAAGGAGAAGTTGTTCTAGCGCTACCAGAGCTAAAGGTGCCCAATGGAACAAGATTGGTTTAAAGATTTCTCTCTTAAAAGTTAGCTAATGTCGTAAAAGCCTAACTTTACTAATGGACAAAAACCTCAATAGTTATGTTACACTTAGGCCTATAAATGTGATTAAACTAACTCATGAACCATCAGAATCTAATCAATAAAGCACGTGAATTTTGTGAAGGCAGAGGTGTTCGCTTCACAGCTCTGCGTGAGAAAGTTTACAGTATTTTGCTGCAACGCAAAGATGCTGTTGGAGCTTATGATTTATTAGATGAGCTGAAATTAACCGAAGACTCCGCTAAACCTGCTACAGTGTATCGGGCATTGGAGTTTTTACTAGAAATGGGGTTAGTTCACAAGCTAGAGTCTGACAACAAGTTTATTGCATGTCACCACTTTGGTTGTAGTCACCCTGTTCAATTCCTGATTTGTGATGATTGTGGGAATGTGCAAGAGATTCAATCTGATGGTTTACAAGATAAGCTGGACAAGCAAGCAAGATCGGTCGGGTTCATTGTAACTCGCCAAACCATTGAAGCCCATGGTAGATGCTCTTTATGTCAATAAATTGGCAGCTGTGTGGTTGTTATTGGAAAATAATCTAGTCAATATTGCATTACGTGTAGTGAAAATATCTATTTAACGGTCTTATATTTGGCATGTATTCTGCTTGTGATGTATAAGAACAAAACTTAATAAGCATTTATTCTGAACTAATTGAACATTCGTCATTTACTTGTTGAGTGATAGTTTTTAACATCTACAATGATGATAATATGACATGAGACGCAACACGACCTTTGCAAAATGGTAAGTTGTTCAAAATACGGTTTCAAGATCGGAACTAAATAGCTACGGAATTATCGACCAATATGAATGTAGAATTTATCAACCCTTTTATCGCTGCTTTCAAAAATGTGCTGCTTACTATGGCCCAACTTGATTTAGCTGCAGGTGCACCTAAAAAGAAAGCCAACGAAGTGGCGCAGGGTGACGTAACCGGTTTGTTAGGCATGACAGGACCTCAAACCAAAGGTTCGTTTTCAATTACTTTCGATGAAGCTCTGGCACTAGAAATAATGAGTAGAATGCTTGGTGAGAGACCAAGTAAAATAGATGCTGAAGTGATTGATATGGTTGGAGAAATTACCAACATGGTCGCTGGCGGAGCAAAAAATGCACTCGGTGAGAAAGGATACGATTTTGGTATGGCATCACCTGTCGTTGTAAGCGGCAAAGATCATACCGTCACTCATCGTGTAGATGGTCCTAAGCTTATCCTTCCTTTCAAAACTGATGTGGGTAAAGCACATATCGAAATCTGCTTCGAATCAACCTAATTAAGTAGGTTTAGTTTCAATAACAGGAAAGGCATTACGTACTTTCCTGTTTTAGTATGGAAGTATTTCAATATGTGGCTGCAAAAATCCTTTCAACTTAAAGAAAGGGCTAGAGGATTTCACATTATTACCGGTGAAGTTCTTCAGAGCCTGCCTGAAATTACTAATGTTAAAATTGGTTTACTTCATCTGTTCATCAAACATACCAGCGCCAGTCTTACAATAAACGAAGATGCCGATCCTACCGTCCGTTTAGATCTTGAAACCCATTTAAATAAAATCATTCCGGAAAATGCACCTTATTATCAGCATATATATGAAGGTGCCGATGATATGCCTGCCCATATTAAAGCCAGCCTACTCGGTAGCAACGTTACTATACCGATTCAAAATGGAGAATTAGGTTTGGGAACTTGGCAAGGTATTTATTTGGGTGAACACCGTGAGCATGGTGGTAAACGTCACATTGTCGCCACTATTAACGGTGAAGCTTAGTACTCATCCATCATCGCTGAAGCGGCATAGTTGTCAAATCGTGAGAATTGGCCTTGAAAAGTTAATCTTATGGTACCGATAGGGCCATTTCTTTGCTTACCAATAATAACTTCCGCAACGCCTTTTTCAGGTGACGCTTCATTATAAACTTCATCCCGATAGATAAACATAATCAAATCTGCATCTTGCTCAATAGATCCTGACTCACGTAAATCTGAGTTAATCGGTCTCTTATCCGCCCTTTGTTCCAAACCACGGTTAAGCTGAGAAAGTGCAACTACAGGACATTCCAATTCTTTAGCCAACGCCTTTAATGAGCGCGATATCTCCGCGATCTCCAATGTACGATTATCAGCGTAGGCTGGTGCCCTCATCAACTGCAAATAATCGACCATGATTAAACTAATGCCACCATGGTCCCGAGCAATCTTTCGTGCTCTCGTACGGACATCCATGGGTGTT